>NZ_JANUEY010000002.1:0-1881653 GCF_024806975.1 Achromobacter sp. JUb104
CTAAGTTTTCGGCAACTGCCAAGCCTGAAACTATAACACAACTTTTGCAGATTATGCAACCGGCTCTTGCCTAATTTGCATCCTATCTTGCAACCCCGCCGCTCGCTTACGCTTTGCGTTGGCTCTGGAATCCAGAGGTTGGTTACTGAACCAGGTGGCTCGCAATATTGATCCGGGTAAACCCTGAATCGCCATCACCAGCCAAGCCCAAGACTATAGCACGATTTTTGCAGATTGCGCAACTGGCTTTTGCCTGATTTGCTGCAATCCTTGCAATAACCGCTTGGCTGCCAGCTTAACTACTTACTGGCTGCTTTGCGGCAGGCCGGGTTAGGTTTCCTTGCGGATCGCCTGCCGGGTGGCCTGTTGCGCTTGCTTGGCTTCGCGGCTCAAAAACTGCCTGAACTGCGAAGGAGCGAGACTATAGCACAAGTTTTGCGCCCGTCATGGCGGGGAAGCAAAACTCTGGGCTAAGCCTGCATCTAACGCCCTCTTTCACCCTTCCCCTCTATATAGAGAAGGCGCGCGTCATCAAAACGCCTTCTATATATAGAGAGAGCCAGAGGAGCCGATGACCATCGAGGAACCGCTACACCGCTACCAGCGCAGGTAGTCGGCATTGCGCATGCGTTCCAGTTGGCGTTGAACCGTGCTTTCGTGGACCAGCCACTCTGGCACGCCCATGTCTTTCATGATGTGCGGATCCATGTCAGCGGCGAGATTGCGCAGGCGAGACTGGAGACGCCATTGGCAATACGCCGCCCACAACAGGCTAAGCAGTCCGGCCTGGCGCGGGGCAGCCATGACATGCTGCTGGGCTGAAGCGGCGGCGGGGAAGGAATAGGGAGTAGAAATTTGGGCAGACATGAGCGCCTCCTTGTGACGTTCGACGTTTTGGTAAGCGTAATCGCCCAAACCAACCCTGAAAATCCAATTGTTTTCCGCTTATTGGTCAGTTACGCTAACCGAACGTTTTATTGCCTGGATAGCTCACCATGCGCCTGCCCCTGAATACCTTGCCCGCCTTTCGGGCGGTGGCCGAACTGCAGAACTTGCGCGCGGCTGCCGAAAGGCTGCACTTGACGCACAGCGCGGTCAGCCAGCAGATCAAAGGGTTGGAAGAGCAGTTGGGCTTTCCGCTGTTTGAGCGCAGCGGACGTGGCATTGTCTTGAACAGCGCAGGCGCGGCGCTGCTGTGCAGCGTGCAGAGCGCACTGGCGCTGTTGGATGAGGGCGTTATGGCTGCGGCGGCGTCAGCCACGGGCAGTGAGCAGCGGCTGCGGGTGTCGGTGTTGCCCTCGTTCGCGCAGCGTTGGCTGTTGCCTCGCATGGCACGCTGGCGCGCGCGAAATCCGGGGCTTTCGCTAGAGATAGAAACGTCTCAGCAAGTTGTCGATCTGGTACGCGACGGCTTTCATGCCGCCTTGCGATTTGGGCGCGGCCCCTGGGCGGGGGTGGAGTCTGAACCGCTGTTCGACATGCCCTTGCCGCTGATCGCTTTAGCCTCGCCGGAGACCGCGGCCCAGCTTGAAGACGATAGTGCTGAAACATTGGCTCGCCAGCCGCTGCTGGGCGAGCGGGAAATGTGGCAACACTGGTTCAACGCGGCGGGGTTGCGCACGCCCGTTACGCCGGTCGCGACGTTCAACGACGCCGGCATGATGCTGCAAGCCGCCGAGCAAGGACTGGGCATTACGCTGGGCCGCGAGCTACTTGCCGCCGACGCACTGTGCGCCGGGCGTCTGGTGCGCGTGTCGCCCATGAGCGTGCACTACGAGCAAGCGCAGACCTACCACCTGGTTTACCCGCCAAGCCTCCGGGACTGGGCGCCGCTGGTTGCGCTGAAGCAGTGGCTGCATGACGAGTTGGAGCTGTCGCGCTGCGCGCTTGTCACGCCGCAGCAGCAACAGCCCACCGACTAACGCGCGCTCAGGCCGCCTTGCGGGCCGAGGGCTTGGCCGGCAGCATGGAATCCGTTTCGTTGAAACGCTGATGCCACGAAAACGCCTCTTCCAGAAGATGCGGCGTTTGCCCGCCACGTTCGCACGCGCGGTCAAAATAATCTTGCAAGGCGGCGCGGTAGGACGGATGCACGCAATGCTGGATGATGGCGCGCGCGCGCTCCCGGGGCGCCAGCCCACGCAGGTCCGCCAGACCGCACTCGGTGACCAGCACGTCCACGTCGTGCTCGGTATGGTCCACATGGGACACCATCGGCACCACGCTGGAAATGTCGCCGTTCTTGGCCATGGACTTGGAAACGAAGATTGCCAGATGAGCGTTGCGCGCAAAATCGCCGGAGCCGCCGATGCCGTTCATCATGTGCGTGCCGCCCACATGCGTGGAATTCACGTTGCCGTAGATATCGAATTCCAAAGCCGTATTGATCGCGATGACCCCCAGGCGACGGACGACTTCAGGCGCGTTGCTGATTTCCTGCGGGCGCAGCACGATGCGTTCGCGGTAGTGCTCCATGTTGGCCAGGATCTTGTCGTACACCGGTTTGGACACGGTGATGGACGAGGCCGACGCGAACGCCAGCTTGCCTTGGTCCAGCAATTCGATGGCGCTGTCTTGCAGCACTTCGGAATACATGGTCAGCGCGTCGAAGTCTGACGATTCAAAACCATGCAGCACGGCGTTGGCGATGGTGCCAATGCCTGCCTGCAGCGGCAGCAGCGCATTGGTCAGGCGACCGGCATCCACTTCGCCCCGCAAAAACGTATTGATGTGGCCGGCAATGGCGTTGGTGTCTTCGTCCGGCGGCAGGGCGTTGGACGGGCTGTCGGGTTCGTGCGTGATGACGATCGCGGCAATCTTGTCCGCGTCGACCTGAATGAAGGGCTGGCCGATACGCTGGTCCACCGACATCAGGCCGATGGGCTGTCGCGCCGGGCGCTCGGCCGGCACATAAATGTCGTGCAGCCCTTCGATGGCGGCGGGCACGCCGACGTTCAGCTCGATGATGATCTTGTCGGCCTGTTGCGCGAACGACGCCGAATTGCCCACGGACATCGTGGGCACAATCGCGCCGGTTTCCGTGATGGCGGCGGCTTCGATGATTGCCACGTTGATCGGTCCGATATGGCCGGCCCGCAATTGCTCCACCGTTTCAGACAGGTGCTGATCAATGAAAGCGATCTCGCCCTGGTTGATCTTGCGCCGTAAAGTCGTGTCGACCTGGAACGGCATGCGGCGCGCCAGTGCATTCGCCTGGGCCAGCATCTTGTCCGTATCGTGACCCAGCGACGCGCCGGTGATCAGCGTGATCGACAGCGGCTCGCGTTCCGCGCGGCTGGCCAGCGCCGCCGGCACGGACTTACAGTCGCCCGCACGGGTGAACCCGCTCATGCCAACGGTCATGCCGTCCTGAATCAACAATGCCGCCTGGTCGGCGGACGTGATCTTGGCGAGCAGGCCAGGATGGCGAATACGGTCGAGATGCATGGTGTCTCCAGATTTAAAGGCCAACGGCTCGCGGCCGGGCGTGGCGATACCGCGCAAGCGCCCGGACACCGTCTGACGCGGCGTTTCCCGATATCCCGACGAGGACGGATTACGCCCGCGCCGGAAGAATTTTCCGCAGTATAGAAACGCACGCTTGAATCTCGTAATGACTTAAAATCATTCAATCCAGTCGTTTTTTTCATAGTTTGAATTGCCTTCACGCGCATTGCGCCACAGGAACCCGCCGCCATGGACGTGCGCGCATTGCGTTATTTCGTTGAAACCGTCAGGCATGCCAGCTTCACGCAGGCGGCCAAGACGCTGTTCGTGACGCAATCGACGGTCAGCAAAATGATTCGCCAGTTGGAAGACGAGGCCGGTACACCGCTGCTGATTCGCGACGGCCACACCGCCCGGCCCACAGACACCGGGCGCGTCATGTACCAGCGTGGGCTACAGGTGCTGGAGACCATGCGCCAACTGAGCGAAGAAATGCGGCAGACGGCCGACTTGCGGCGCGGGGCGCTGGAGGTCGGCATTCCGCCAATGATCAACCTGCTGTTCACGCCGGTGGTGAAGCGCTTTCGCGAACTGCATCCCGGTATTCATCTGACGTTGCGCGAGGGCACCGGCCAAGCGGTTGAAGGCCTGGTCGCCAGCGGTGAACTCGAGGTAGGCGCCACCATCCTGCCCATTGCGCCCGACGGCGGATTGGCCGCGCAGCCGTTCGGCAACTACCCCATCTGGGTAATCGGGCCGCCCGACGCGCCATGGGCCGGCAAAACGTCGCTGCCCCTGAGCGCCCTGCGCGACGCGCGCCTGCTGATTCCCACCGACGACTTTGCCATCACCCGCCGCTTGCGCCAAGCCTTTGCCGACGCGGGCTTTCAACCCGGCATCGCCGCGCAAAGCGCGCACTGGGACTTTCTGGTCGCGATGGCGTCCGCCGGCCTGGGCGTGGCGCTGCTGCCCGAACCCCTGATGCAGCGCATGAAGACGCGCGGCCTAAGCACCGCCAAGCTGGCGAAGTCGGGCATGCAATGGGAGGTGGGGCATATCTGGCTGCAATCGGGCTACCTGTCGTACGCTGCGCGGGCGTGGCTGGACGTCTGCGATGCGGTGCTGGGCAAGCCGAAAAAAGTCGTGCCACGGGGTACGCCAGCGCGACCGAGTTGATTCCAAACGTTGGCCTCGTAAAGAGGGATTGCGCGCCACACGCCAGGCAAAGCGCCACTAAACCGCTGAAACTGATCCGCCCCTGTTTATGGCCCTGACAGCGGTCCGATTATCGGCTGTCGAACCGTGCTCGATATACCGGGGACACAGCACTATTTTTGTTGCAACGGGCAAAGCAAGGCCTTGGTATGCTGCCGCCTCGACGCGAGTGACTCGCCCCCGGAATATGAACTACACCGCTCCCCTCCTGCTCTTGTGCAAGCGCCGTTCGCGCATGCCCGCTTTCGCGGCGCTGATCGCGGCAATGCTGCTGACGTTTTGCCTGATGCCCGCCTTTGCGGCGCCACCCCAGAACCCGGCGGAATTCGAAACGCAGTTGGCCGCTGCCCGCAAGCAGATCGACGACATGCGCAAGCGTGTCGCCGACGAAACCGATGACGCCACACTGGTCAAGCAACGTGGCGACGCGCTCGACATCCAGTCCAAGGCCGACGCGGTCAGCGAGGCGTTGACGCCGCAACTGGCCAGCGTGACTGCCCGCTTGAGCGAACTGGGCGTGCCACCGGAAGGCGCCAAGGAGGCGCCCGACGTCGCGGCCCAGCGCGCGCAGTTGGAAAAGAACAGCCGTGCGCTGGATGCGCAGATCAAGCTGGCCCGGCTGTTGTCGGTGGACGCGGGCCAGACCGCCGAACAGATTTCGGCACAGCGGCGCAAGCAATTTCAGGCGCGCCTGGGTGAACGCCGCGATTCATTCTTGTCGGGCCAGTTCTGGACCGAATTCCAGGAAGAGTTTCCGCGAGACCTCCAGCGCCTGGAAGCCTTGGGCGATGACCTGGCGACCGCCGTCGTCCAAACGCCGAAGTGGGGCTGGCTGTTGCTAGCCGGCGCCGCCGCGCTGACCATCGCGCTGCGCATCTGGATCGGCCGGCTGATCCTTCGCCTGACCGCCACCCGCGTGCCGCCCGGCCGGCTGCGCCGCTCGTTCCTGGCCGTAGCGCAAGTGGTGCTGTCGGTGGCGACGCCCGGCATCATCGCCTTGCTGATCCACACCGGCCTGGATTGGGATTCGCAACTGTCCGACAACACGGTCTCGTTGCTGGCAACCTTGGTGGCCACCGTCTGTTTCGGCGGTTATGTCTCGGGGCTTGGCAACGCGCTGCTGTCCCGGAAACGCCCCTCGTGGCGCTTGCCGCCCATCAGCAATGCCGCCGCCACGCGCTTGCAATGGCTGCCGAATCTGCTGGGCACGCTGGTGGTGATGATCTGGCTGGCTGAACGCCTGCCGGTGTTGCTCAACGCCAGCCTGACCACGACGATCACGTTGACCGGCATCGTGGCCGCGTTGATCATGGCGACCATGAGCGCCGTGCTGGTGATCGGCCGTCGCCTGCGGCAGAAGCTGATCCAGGAAACCGAGGCGCCCGCGCCCTTCTGGATTTCGCTGCTGCTGGGCATCCTCTGGGCAGTGCTGGTCCTGAGCCTGGCCTGCTTGCTGGCGGGCTATGTCGCGTTCGGCGCATTCCTGGCCAAGCAGGCGCTGTGGGTCTTGATCGTACTGGCCTCCGCCTACCTGGTGGCGATCCTGATCGAAGATGGATTCAGCACGCTGCTGGGCACGACGCACCGCGAGGGTGAACGTGAAGGCGCCAGCCTGCGCGACCAGGCGGCCGTGCTGCTGTCCGGCTTGGGGCGCGTGTTGGTCGCGTTGCTGGCCATCATCTTGCTGCTGGCCCCGTTCGGCGAAGGTCCGATGGACCTGGTGCAGCGCTTTGACCAACTGCACAAGGGCTTGTCGATCGGCGAAGCGCAGATCCGCCCGGGTGCGGTGTTGCAAGCACTGGTGGTGTTGGCCTTGTCGCTGCTCAGCGTCAAATTGCTCAAGCGCTGGTTGTCGAACCGCTATCTGCCCACCACGGAACTGGACCCGGGCATGCAGCTGTCCGCCGCCACCTTGTTCGGCTATGCGGGCTTTGTGATTGCGTTTGCGCTGTCGTTGTCAGCCGCCGGCATCGGCCTGGAGCGCGTGGCATGGATCGCCAGCGCGCTGTCGGTGGGTATCGGTTTCGGCTTGCAAGCCGTGGTGCAGAACTTCGTGTCGGGCCTGATCCTGCTGGCCGAACGGCCGGTGAAAGTGGGCGACTGGGTGTCGCTGGGCGGCGTCGAAGGCGACATCCTGCGCATCAACGTGCGCGCCACCGAAATCCAGATGGGCGACCGTTCTACCGTGATCGTGCCGAACTCGGAATTCGTGACGAAAACCGTGCGCAACGTGACACACTCGAATCCGCTGGGGCTGGTGCAGATCAAGCTGCCGATGCCGCTGTCGACCGACGCCGAAGCGGTGCGCGAACTGATCCTGCAAGCCTTCACGGACCATGAGGACGTACTGGAGACCCCCGCCCCCAACGTGTTTTTGGACGGCATTGATAACGGGCATCTGATTTTCAACGCCAGGGGCTACGTGTCGTCGCCGCGCGCCGCCTACGGGGTACGCAGCGCCCTGCTGTTCACCGTCCTCAAGCGCTTGCACGACGCCGGGCTGGAAGTGTCGTCGCCGCCGACGATGTTGCTGTCATCGCCCTCGCCGTTCAGCGCGGAGCAAGAGACCAAGGGAGTGGCGCCGCCGCCCACGGCGTAGGCGCCGCCCCCCTTCTCTTCAACCGGGCGAATACAGGTCGGCGAACTGCTGGCGCTCTAGCCGCGGGTTGCGCAAGGGCGGCGACGCCAGCGCGGTGGTCTGCGCGGTTTGCACCGGATACGGCTGCATCGCGGCCACGGTTGCCAGTGGCGGCGCCTGAACCCGGGTCTGCACCCGGTTCTGCGCTGGCACGGCTGGCACGGTGGCTGCCGTCGACGTCGGTGCGGCTTGCGCCACGGCCGTGTTATCGAAGCGATGGTCCGCCGTCGTCAAGGCAGGGTTGGTGCACAGGCCTTGCGCCACCAGCGCGGCCTTGGTGCGGTCGTCCGTCTGGCACAGGATGTCGATGGCCGCCGTTTCCAGGCGTCGCGAACGGTCGGCATCCTTGGTGGAGGCCGCTGCCTGCATGGTGCGTTCGAAATTGCGCCGCAAACTGCACTTCTGATCTTCGATCGGCACCGCCACGTTCATGCCGAAGCCAATGACCGAACCGCCGCCGCCGGCGGACACCATGCAGCTATCCGACGAAAACGATCCGTAGAAGCTCTGACCGCCCACCGGGGGCACCGTCTTCACCGAGCTGGAGCCGTTGTTGCTTGAGTTGAACGTAATGCCCTGGTTATTGCCGGCGTTGGTCGACCCCGACGTTGCAGAGGTCGTGGAACTTGAATTGCTGGTCTGCGCGAAGGCCGAGCCGGCCACCAGCGACAGCGTGATTGCAAACACGATTTTCTTCATGATGTCCCCTCGACCGGACGGCCGAAGCCGTCCGGATAATTGGGTCAGCGATTGAAGCCACCAACGTGGCCCATCGATCCAACCCCACCAATCGCCCCAAACGCGCCGATGTTGGCGGCCTTGAAGGTGCCCGCGGCCGACGCCACGGTTTCCGTCTGCCCGAACGTGGCGCCGCCGTTGGCGATGCTGTCGCCGACCATGATCGGCGCGTTGCCCGACACGCTGCCGTAGGTTTCGCTGGTGGCGTACTGGCGCGTACTGGTCACCACCGTCGTGCCCTCATGGTTGAACGACCCGCCCACTTGCGCGACGCCACCCGTTTCGCCGAACGACGTCTGGCTGGAAGAGCCATAGCCGTTGACTTGGGTGGCCACCACCGAACTGCCGTTCGAGATGGATGAGGCCGTGCCGTTGATCGTGCCGGCATGGCCGGTGATCGACACGGACGAGATGTTCGGCCCACTGGCATAAGCCGATGCGGCAAACAATGACAGGGCTGCGACTGCTGCGAGCTTTTTCATTTGAGCTCCTCCTGACCCGCTTCATGCGGATACACAGGTGCCGGTGGCCGACCGGCGCGGACCGCTACGTCCTGCCATGCGCCTGGCAACAAGGCTGGGCGTGGGACTTTCGTATTGGTACGGAATGATTGCTCCGTCCTAGGCATGTCGATATCGGCTAAACGGTCGATCGCGTCTTTGTGGACGAGCGCAACGCATGAAACGAAGCGCAAAAATGACGAACAGCGCCGCATCAAACCATGCATATGGCCGATGAAAGGCGCAGTCGATGTCGACGCGCGCGGACGCGGGTTCAACTCTAAGGATGGCAAAAGGCGCGAGCGGCTCAGGCAAGGCGCCTAGCGCGCACGCCGGGGTGGTCAGGCGCTGATGGCCTTTAGGATTACTGAGAAGTTTGCGAATGTCGCATGGCGTGGATTAACTACGCCCGGACTCACTACGCGCGTATCGACAGGCACGTGTTGACTACACGCGGAGGAACTGCGCCTGGATGAACAGCCCCGCCTCGCGGCGGGCCAATGCAAGATCAACCCCCACCAACAGCAGCAGGAAACCGCACTCCGCCAAGACTGGATCGGCCAGCACGTGGTAGCTGGCCAGCAGCGACATGCCCAGCGCGCCTGCCAGCCACGCCGGCCACACGGGCGGCAACCCAGGCCCGGCTGGCGGCGTCACGCGGCCAACGCACAGCCATGCCATCAGCGGCAGGCACAGCATCGACAAAGGAATGTAGATGGCAATCGCGGAGAGCACCACGGCCACACTGAACTGGGTGTGCAGCACCAGGGCCATCAGCGCAATGGCGCCGATCGCCACATACCAAAGCAGGCGAAGGGCAACAAGGCGAGTCAGGACGGCGGCTCGGGAATTCATCGGTCAGGCTGATATAAGAAATTTCCGCCATACTACTCCGGCCGGCCAGGACCCACCTGGCCCCAATTCATTGGAGACCCCGTCATGATCCAGGAAATTGCCAGCATCCATGTGCGTGAAGGACAGGAAGCGCTGTTCGAGGCAGGCGTCGCGCAAGCCAAGCCCCTGTTCCTGCGTGCCCGTGGCTGCCACGGGATGGAACTGCACCGCAGCATCGAACAACCGCAGCGCTACACCCTGGTCGTCGCCTGGGAAACGGTTGAAAACCACATGGTGGATTTCCGCGAATCGCCTGACTTTCAAGAGTGGCGCAAGCTGGTCGGGGGGTTCTTCGTCGAGCCGCCCCTGGTGCATCACGAACAGCAAGTGATCTGAGGCCTACGCCGGCGCGGCTTGCCCCAAGGCCAGGCGCGCATTGGCGGCCAGCGCCACGGCGACCGTGGTGCGCACATCGGCCAGCGCCCGGTGCGTGGGGTTCGAAGCGCCCACGTGGCGGGCCAGGATATCCAGCTTGTGCGAGGGCAATTCCGGCCAGGCGCGCCGCGCCAGCGCCAGGGTGCAATGCGTTGGATTCAGAAACGGCAACCCCGTCCGATCCGCCGCCGCCCCCAGGAAGCGCCGGTCGAACGACGCATTGTGGAAGAACACCGGCAAGTCTTCGACAAACGCCAGGAAAGACGAAAACGCCTGCATCACCGGCACCCCATGTCGGTCGACTTCGGCCTGCGTGATGCCGGTCAGCCGGGTGATGAAGGACGGCACGGGCGAGGCCGTGCGCACCACCTGCGTGTACTCGCGCGCCAACGTGCCGCAGGTCTCGACGCGGACCGCCGCGAATTCCAGGATCTCGCACGTGGCGGTGGACAGCCCGGTGGTTTCCAAGTCGGCCACGATGAAGGGACCACGCAGCGCCTGCAAGGCCGACGTCAACGCCGCCGACGCTTGGGTGGGCTTGCCTGCCGTGCGTGACGTCGCAGTGCCCGTGCGCGGGCGCCGGTTATAGAACGTCACGGCGTCACTGCCCCCGCGCGCAAGGGCGCGAAGCGCGGCGAGCCGTCGGCCAATTGACCGAAGAACAACGACGCGGGCCGCACCCACAGGCCACGCTCGTGCGGCCACAAATGTTCGTACACCACCATCGACTCTTCGGTTTCAGAGTGGCGGGCCGTGCCCACATACAGGTAAAGGCCGCCTTTGTAGTGGCGGTGCGAGGCAAGAGCCAGGGCTTCGGATTCAGTCATGGACGGTGGCCGCAAAAATAATCGGCCTGGGCGGGTAAGGGTCCGGCCCAGGCCTGGGATTCAAACAGAACCGTCTTTATAGCGCACTCGCGTGGGGCTCAGCGCGGCACGCTCAACACCGCATGCTCAGTACCGCACGCTCAATACCGCACATATTCCAAAACCGGCGGCGGGGGCAGCGGGGTATTGGCCGCCTGCCTGGCGCGCACCGAGGCCGTTACTGGCTTGACCACGGGATGCTGGCGGGCTTGGCGCGCCTCCAGCGCATCGGCCGCAGCCTGGGTGGCCCGCAACGTCTGCTCGGCCTCGGCGGTCATCTTGGTGATGTCTTCCGTCACGCCGCCCAGCTTGGCCGACTGGGCAAGCGACACATTCACCACTTCCGCCATGATCTCGGTAACCCGGCGCGACGACGCCACGATGTCTTCCATCGTGGCGCCCGCCGATTGAACCTGACCCGCCCCGCTTTCAATCTGCTCGACCGACGTGGTGATCAGGCCTTTGATTTCCTTGGCGGCCGCGGCGCTGCTTTGCGCCAGGCTGCGCACCTCGGCCGCGACCACGGCAAACCCCTTGCCGTGCGCGCCGGCCCGCGCCGCTTCCACGGCGGCATTCAACGCCAGGATGTTGGTTTGAAAGGCAACGCCGTCCATCACGCCGATGATCTCGGAAATACGGCGCGAGCTTTCGGTGATGGCGCTCATGGTGCGCACCACGCCCTGCACGGTCTTGCCGCCCTGCTCGGCAATCTGGCTTGCGTCCAGCGCCAGGGCATTGGCCTGGCTCGCGCGCTCGGCGTTTTCCGTCAAGCCCTGCACCGCCACCCTCAGCGTCTGCGCGGCGGTAAAGCGCGTGGTGATGTCGGTGGCGAATTTCACCACTTTGAACGGCCGGCCCTCGGCGTCGAAGATCGGGTTATAGCTGGCTTCGATCCACACCTGGCGGCCATTCTTGCCGATACGCAGATATTGCCCGGTGTCGTATTCGCCGGCACGCAGCTTGCGCCAGAATTCCTTATAGGCCGCGCCGCGTGCCTCTTCCGGGCGCACAAACATGCTGTGGTGGCGGCCTTCCACTTCCGAGGCTTGATAGCCCACGGTTTTCAAAAACAGCTCATTGGCGCGGATGATGGTGCCGTCGAGTTCAAATTCGATAATCGCCTGCACTTTGGATATCGCCGCCAATTGCCCTTCGGTGTCGGCCTGTCGATGTTGCTGGTCGGTAATGTCGGTGGCGTACTTCACCACCTTCAGCGGTTGTCCGCGCTTATCGAAGATGGGGTTGTAGGAGGCTTGCAGCCAGACATCGCTGCCGTCTTTGCGAACACGGCGATAACGTCCGGCGTCGTAGGCGCCCTGCCCCAGCTTGTGCCAAAACGCCGCGTATTCCGCGGATTCGCGCTCAGTCGGGTCGATGAACATGGCGTGATGCTGGCCCAGCACTTCGTCCAGGGAATATCCCATGGTGTTCAGAAAATTTTGATTTGCCATCAGCACATGGCCCTGGAGATCGAATTCGATCACGGCCTGCGCCTTGTGAATGGCGGATATCTGACCGTATAGGTCCGCCTTTTGCATACCGCGATTTCCACGGAACAACCGGCTGAATGTAGTCCATTGCATAGTGGCGTCTCCTGCCAGGGATGGGACAAAGTTGCTGACAATGACCAAAAGGTTTTTCAAAGCAGAACTGACTGGCGCGTCCCAACCCAAGCCAAGCAATGCAAGCCGCGCCGCATGCACTACCCCGTTTGTCCGTCGCCCCAACGGCGACGAAACCTACAAAGAAGATAAACCCTGCAGAATGTATCCAGTCGAAAATATTAATCCTATAAATGTACGTTTCTCAACCTATTGACTCGTGTGCCGTGAAAAAAACTTGAAAATCACGACACAAAAGTCATTTATAGGGAGTAGCTCTCTCCGTATAAACCCGGTATCACCTGAGGTGCAATCGGGTTACCGCAAAGTCACGTTTAGACCCCATCGCATTAATCAAAAGGGCCAGCTCCGATACCGGAACTGGCCCTAATTATTAATACCAAACAGGCGCTGCTTAGTTCATGGCGCATCCAGTTCGCGATACTGGCGGAATATGCATTCGCCGAATGGCAGCCGCCTTCCGCTCGAAAAATAGGGCTGCAACGCCGGCAACACCGCGACCCGCGCATGCAATGCCATGACGTTCGGATAATGCGCCGCCACCGTGCCCATGCGCTTCGGAAATGCGTACAGCAGCCCGTCCACCAAATGGAAAAGCGAAAGGTCAACGTAGGTCCAGCCGTCTCCCCCCGCGAGCCACGCGGACGGCCCGGCGAGCACGCGCTCGAAATAGGCCAGGAATTTTGGAATGCGCTCTTCCCGGAAGCCCCGGGCGCGCCGTGCCGCTTCCTCTTTCTGGTCTTCGTAGTAATCGTTTGCCGAAATGGGGTGATGGGTGTCGTGCGCCTCGGTCACCATATCGGCAATGGTCAATTGCAACTGGTTCACCCACAACCGACCTTCCAGGGATTCCGGCGCCAGGCCGTGCTTTTCCCCCAGGAATAGCAGGATATTGGCGGTTTGCCCCAGCGTGATCTTGCCAGCCACCAGATACGGCGGCGCGAACGGGGGATGCGCACGCGGGGCGCGCATGTCTTCGATCAGGGCCTCGTCCGAGGCGTCCGGTTCGCGCACCCGCTCGCGGTACGGAATGCCGCCTGCTTCAAGCGCCAGGCGCACGAATTCGCCGCGTCCGGGAATGCTTTCCCAATACCAAAGGTCATACGTCATGCCGTCTCCTTGCGTCAGGGCGAGGGTCAGGCGGGAAAATCGTCGGCGCCGCCCTCTTGGCCCACGGCCAGCAAGCCGCGAGCCTGTTGATACTGCCGTGGGGACAAACCAAAGTGCGCGCGGAAGTCACGCGAGAAGTGCGCGCCATCCGCAAAGCCGCAGTCCAACGCAATCTGCGTGATGCTGCAAGGATTATTCAGCAACAACCAGCTTCCGTATTCCAGGCGCAGTTGCCGCTGAAACGCCATGGGCGACTTGCCCGTGGCCAGCCGGAATGCCCGCTCCAATTGGCGGCGCCCCACCCCGACATAGCGCGCAATGGCGTCCAGCGGTGGCGGGTTGTCGATGCGTTGTTCGATAAAGTGCGCGGCCTGCCGCACCCGCAGGTCTTGAATGCCGGATAGATCGGTGCGGAAATGCGCTTGCGGCACACGCCCCGGGCGCACGCCTTGCAACATCATGTGCCGCATGGCCTGCTGGGCCTTGTCGCGCCCGCAATGCCTGGCCACCAGGTACAAGGCCAGGTCGATGGCCGCCGTGGACCCCGCGCAGGAAATCAGGTCGCCTTCGTCCACGAACAAGCGGTCCACCACGGCGCGCGTCTGCGGAAAGCGTTCGCGGAAGGCGTCCAGCACATTCCAATGCACGCAGACGGTGCGCGGGCCCACCACCCCGGCCTGCGCCAAGGCGAAGGTGCCCGTGCAAATGCCCAGCAAGCGCACGCGCCGCGCCGCCGCCAGCCGCAGCCAGTCGCGCAGGGGTTCCGGCATACGGCCGTTGTGATAGTCGTTGCCGCCGCACACCGCCACGTAGTCGAACTCGGCGGGGTCCGCGGGCAGCGCGGCGGCCACATCTATGGTCAGCCCGGCGCTTGCGCAGCGCGGTTTGCCATCCCAGCTCATGACACGCCACGACGTATGGATCTGCCGGCTGCGCCCGCCGTGGTCGCCCGCCAGGCGCAACACATCCACCAGACCGGCGAAAGCGGCCAGCGTGAACTGGTCCATCAGCACAATGCCGACGTTCAGTGCGGGTTTCTCCCGAGGCAGGGCGTCGGCATCCTCGTCATAGGAGGACGACGCAGCGGGCGGGAAGACGACGGTGTTCATGACGCAATTATTCAAGTTTTTGTCCCGCGTCTTCAAGCTCGTTTTCCCGCGGATCACCCAAGATGCATCCATGGCGATGTCCTGTGCCGCTTCCATTGCGTCAGACTGCAAGACACGCCGACAAATCGACAAGGGGAATCCAACATGGCAACACTTACCCGCAGCGCACTCAGCGCCGCCTTGCTGGGCGCCGGGCTATTGATGGCCGGCACGGCAGGCGCGCAGGACAAGAAGATCACCGTCGCCTGGTACGGCGGAAACTGGGGCGACGCCTTCCGCACCTGCGTGGCCGACCCCTACACCAAGGCCACGGGTGTGACCGTGGTGCCGGAAGTGGGCACATCCACCACCACGCTGGCCAAGCTGCAACAGCAGAAGAACGCGCCCACCATCGACGTGGCCTGGATGGACGGCGGCATCAGTGAGCTGGCCCAGCAGGCCGGCGTGCTGGACACGCTGGACCCCGCCGCCATCCCGAACCTGAAAAACGTGATCGACCAGGGCGTGTACCGCCATGGCAACGCGGCCTACGCCGTCAGCACCGGCTACTACTCGCTGGGCATCACCTACAACACCAAGGAAGTGCCGCAGGCGCCCACCAGTTGGAAAGACTTGTGGAAGCCCGAGTACGCCGGCGCGGTGGCCGTGCCCTCGCCCGCGAATTCATCCGGCGTGCCCTTCGTGTTCTTCCTGGCGCGCGTCTGGGGGGTAGACCCGTCGAATCTGGCGCCGCTATACACCAAGCTGTCCTCGCTGGACACGGCGCTCTATTTCGATAGCTCGGGCGCGGCCAGCAACGCCTACCAAAGCGGCGAGGCCATCATCGGCGCGCACTTCAACGTGGGTGCGTGGGACTTGATCGACAAGGGCCTGCCCATTGGCTTCGCCGTGCCCAAGGAAGGCGCCTGGGCCACCGACGCCCGCCTGCATCTGGTCAAGGGCGCGCCCAACGCGGCCGCCGCCAAGAAGTTCATCGACACCGCCCTGACGCCGGACGCCGCCGCGTGCCTGGCCACGCGCTTGTACCTGGGGCCAGCCGTCAAGGGCGTGCAGGTGCCCAAGGATGTGGCGCGCAAGTTGCCGTGGGGCGCCGAAGGCTCGGTGGAGAACCTGAGCCTGTTCGACTGGAACCTCATCAACAGCCGCCGCGCCGAGGTTACCGACGCCTGGAACCGCCAAGTCGCTCGCAAGCGCTAGGCCGGGGTTGAACATGTCCGTTTTGCTCACCATCGAAGACGTGTCGATGCGCTTTGGCGCCTACCAGGCGCTTGACCGCATCGACCTGGACATCCAGCAGGGGGAATTCGTGGCCCTGCTGGGCCCCAGCGGCTGCGGCAAGACGACGTTGCTGCGCGCGATAGCCGGGTTTCTGAAGCCGGAATCGGGCCGCATCCTGATCGACGGCCAGGACATCAGCCGCCTGCCCGCGCACCACCGCCCCTTGAACACGGTGTTTCAGAACTACGCGCTGTTTCCGCACATGACCGTGCTGGAAAACGTGGCGTACGGCCCGCGACGCCAAGGCGCGTCGAAGGCTGACGCCGCCGACCGCGCCCGCGCCGCGCTCGACATGGTGGGGCTGGCGGATTTCGGCCCGCGTTACCCGCGCGAGATGTCCGGTGGACAGCAGCAGCGCGTGGCGCTGGCGCGCGCCATCGTGAACCAGCCCAAGCTGTTGCTGCTGGACGAACCGCTTTCGGCGCTGGACCTGAAGCTGCGCAAGCGCATGCAACTGGAACTCAAGCACCTGCAAGCCAAGCTCGGCATCGCCTTCATCTTCGTCACGCATGACCAGGAAGAAGCCATGACCATGGCCGACCGCGTGGTCGTCATGCACGACGGGCGCATCGAGCAAGTGGGCGCGGGCACGGACATCTATCGCCAGCCCGCCACCCGCTTCGTGGCGGAGTTCATCGGCGACGCGAACTTCCTGGCGTTCACGCTTGCCACGTCGGCCGCCGGCGACACGCTGCAACTGGACCTGCAAAACCTGCGCGTGCCGCTGCCGGGCAACAACACCGTCAACAGCGCGGTAAAGACCCTTCCCCCGCGCGGCGTGGCGGTGCTGCGTCCCGAAGACCTGCGTCTTGCCGAGGGCCAAGCGGCAGGCATGCTGACCGGCACGGTCGCCGACGTCATCAATGTGGGCAGCCACAGCATGATTCACGTGGACGTCGACGGGCAGACCGTCGTTTCGCGCCATGGCGGCATCGCGCCATCCGGCTTGCGTCCCGGCGCGCCCGTCAGCCTGACGTTCGCGCCCGAACACCTGCACTTGATCGGTGAACAGCCATGAACCGGCGCGCCTGGCTCTCACCCGGCCTGCTGCTGGCCGCGCCCGTGCTGTTCTTCGCGGCGTTCTTCCTGGCCCCGCTGGCCGTGGTGGCGCTGGCCAGCGTCACCAGTAGCGAACCAGGTCTGTCGTTGACCACCCAGCAGTACCTGCGCGTGCTGGCCGACCAGTACCACTGGGACGTGATCCTGACGACCTTCCGCCTGGCCGTCTTCACCACCATCGTCTGCGTGATCCTGGGGTATCCGCTGGCTTGGTATCTGGTGCGCGTCGTGCGCTGGCAGGCATGGCGGCGCTTTTGCGTGATCTTGCTGGTGGTGCCGCTGTTCACCAGCAACATCGTGCGCGCGTTCGGCTGGATGGTGCTGCTGGGCCGCAATGGGCTCGTCAACCAGGCCCTGGTGGGCATGGGCGCGGCGGACCGCCCCGTGCGCTTTATCGGCACCGAACTGGGCATCCTGATCGGCATGGTTTATGTGCTGCTGCCCTTCGTGGTGCTGGCGGTGGGCAATGCGCTGGCACGGGTGGATCCGGCTTGCGAGCACGCCTCCGCCGACTTGGGCGCCAGCCCCACGGCAACGTTCTTTCATATCACCTGGCCGCTGACGCTGCCCGGCGTGATGTCAGGCGCCATCATCGTCTTCACCTTGGCGGTCAGCGCCTACGTGACGCCGGCGCTGCTGTCCGGCGGGCGGATATCGGTGCTGTCGATGCTGATCTTCCAGCAATACAGCTCGGTGTTCGACTTCCATTACGGCGGCGCGTTGAGCATGGTGCTGCTGGTCTTCACCCTGATCCTGGTGGCGCTGGCCAACCGCGCCGCCACCTTACCCGGAGCCGCGCGATGATCGCCCGCCACCTGATCCGCCTGATCGCGCTGGCCGTGCTGGCGTACTTGGCGCTGCCCCTGATCGTGATCCTGGGCTCGTCGTTCACGGCCACGCCGTATCTGGCGTTTCCGCCGCAAGGGTGGACGCTGGAGTGGTATCGCACGCTGCTGGTGGAAGCCGGCTATATGGCCGCGTTCACCACCAGCACGGTGCTGGCGCTGGCGGCAACCGCCGCGGCGGTGCTGCTGACGGTGCCGGCCGCGCTGGCCCTGGCCCGGTACGAGTTTCCAGGCAAGGCGGCGCTGGCGTCGGTGCTGATGTCACCGCTGGTGCTGCCGCACATCGTGCTGGGCGCGGCGCTGCTGCAGTACGGCGCGTACTTCGGCCTGACGCGCAGCTTCCTGTCTTTGTTGATCGGGCACATCGTCATCATTGCGCCCTTCGTGTTGCGGTCCACGCTGACCCTGCTGACGCCGGAGCAGCGCGCGCTGGAGGAGGCGTCGGCGGACTTGGGCGCCAACCCCTGGACCACGTTTTTCCTGGTGGTGCTGCCGCAGATCCGGCCGGGCATCGTCACCGGTTCGATCTTCGCGTTCATCTCGTCATGGATCAACGTGGAGCTTTCCATCTTCAACACCACGGCGGACCTGAACACCATTCCCGTCAAGCTCTTCAACTATGTGCAGTACACGATCGATCCGACCATCGCAGCCGTATCGGGCGCCACGATTGTGGTTGCGGTGATCGCTATCGTCATTCTGGATTTGACCGTCGGCCTGGACATGCTGTCCGAACGCGGCAAATAGTTTCCCACCTTCCGCAGTTCCCCTTCATCCTACTTAGTCTGGAGCCACAGTCATGCGCAAGCAAGACGCGTTCGATGTCATCTATACCCATACCGAAGGCGAGCCCCTGTGCATCGTGCATAGCGGCATCCCCTACCCCGCCGGATCCAGCATCCTGGAAAAGCGGGCCTTTCTGGAGCAGAACTACGACTGGTTGCGCCAAGCGCTGATGCGCGAGCCGCGCGGCCACAAAGACATGTTCGGCGTGTTCCTCACGCCGCCGTCCAGCCCCGAATTCGACGCCGGCCTGATCTACATCGACGGCACCGAGTATTCGCACATGTGCGGCCACGGCACCATCGCGGTCAGCATGGCGATGGTGGCCAACGGCCTGGTCGCGCGCGGCAAGGACGGCATCACCAAGATCCGCTTTGAAACCACGGCGGGCCTGGTCGTGTCGGAAGTGGCGTCCGAAGGCGACAACGTACTGTGGACGCGCTTTGAAAACGTGCCCGCCTATGTGGCCGCGCAAGACATCCCCGTTGAACTGCCTGGCTACGGCAAGCTGCACGCCGATATCGTGTGGGGCGGCAACTACTTCGGCATCGTCGACCTGTCGGGGTGCGACCTGCGGATCTCGCCGGACAACGGCACCGAGCTGTCGCGCATGGGCTTGATCGTGCGCGACCAGTTGAACGCGCGCCATCGCATCCAGCATCCCACCGAAGCGCACATCAACAACCTGAACTTCATCACGTTCTGGCACCAGCCCACGATCGAAGGCGCGTTTTACAAGAACGTGCACGTGTTCAGCGCGGGTCAGTTGGACCGTTCGCCGGGCGGCACGGGCACCAGCGCCATGATGGCGATGTTCGAGGCGCGTGGAAAGATGGGCTTGAACCAAGCGATCAAGTCCGAAGGCTTGTTGGGCAGCGGCACCTTTGAAGGCTGCCTGCTGGGCGAAGTGGATTTGAACGGTACGCGCGCCGTGCGCCCCACGGTGAAGGGCACGGCCAGCATCCTGGGCACCGCGCGCTGGGTGATTGACCGCAACGACCCGGTGGGCGCGGGGTTCTTGATCCGCTGATTCGTTGATCCGTCGATTGGTTGATCTAGCTGATCTACTGATCGGCTCGCAAGAAGGCGTGCAAGGCGCTACTGCCTTGCACGCCCTTTCCACGACGCGTCACGCCGTTGCCGCGTCTTCCAGGATCAGTTCCGCGCCGCGTTCGGCCACCATCATGACGGCGGCCTGCGTGTTGCCGGACACCATCTTCGGCATCACCGATGCATCCACCACGCGCAAGCCCGTCACGCCGTTCACACGCAGCCTGACGTCGGTCACGGCGGCGGCGTCTGAACCCATGCGGCAGGTACCGATGGGGTGATAGATGGTCTGGCCATTGCGCCGCGCGAAGTCCAGCCATTGCTCATCGCTTTCGACGGCGGCGCCAGGGCTGATTTCGGATTCCACGTAGCGTTGCATGGCGGGCTGCCCCACGATACGGCGCGCCACCTTCATGCCGCCCACCAGGCTGTCACGGTCGATCTGCGCCGACAGGAAGTTGGGCCGGATTGCGGGGCCGGCGGTAGGGTCCGCCGACTTAAGGTGGATCGAACCCAGCGATTCCGGACGCAGTTGCGCCACGCCGATCGTCATGCCCGGCTGCCGGTCCAGGATGCGTTCGGCGGCATTGGCATAGCTGGCGTGCACGAAGAAAAACTGCACATCGGGCGTAGGCAGATCCGGCGCGCTTTTCACAAAGCCGTGCACCAGGCCCGTACCCAAGGTCAAGATGCCGGTATGGCGCGTGTAGTAGCGCGCCACCTGCTGCGCCAGCCGCCAGCCTCGCGACATCTCGTTCAAGGTCACCGTGCCCTTCACCCGCCAGTTCATGCGCGTGGCGAAGTGGTCGATATAGTTTTCACCTACCTGCGGCTGCGCGTGCACCAGCGGAATGTTGAACGATTGCAGCAAGGCGGGGTTGCCGATGCCCGACAACTCCAGCAACTGCGGCGACTGCACCGCGCCCATGCACAGAATGGTTTCGCGGCCGGCACGTACCGTGTGTTCCTGCCCGTTCTTGCGGTAGGTGACGCCTACGCAGCGCTTGCCTTCGAACACCAGCCGCGTCACGTGTGCCCCGCATTCCACACGCAGGTTCTTGCGTGTGGCTGCCGGCTTCAGGTAGCCGTCCACCACGCTCCAACGACGGCCGCGGCGCTGCAGCACTTGGTAGTAGCCCACGCCTTCCTGGTTGCCGCTGTTGTAGTCGGCGTTCAAGGGCTGGCCGTCTTCCTGCGCGGCGCGCAGAAAGGCGTCGGACACGGGAAACCGTTCGGCCACTTCTTCCAGGTGCATGGGGCCGTTCTTTCCGCGCGTGTCGCCCCCGGCTTCGTAATGCTCGATCTTGCGGAAGACGCGCTCGGCCTGCGCATGGCCCCACCCCGTTGCGCCCGCCGCTTCCCAGCCGTCGTAATCCTGGGGCTGGCCGCGCACGTAGATCATGCCGTTGATCAGCGTGGATCCCCCCACGCCCTTGCCGCGCGGCACCGCGATGGTCCGACCATAGACGTTGTCTTCAGGCTCGGTGGCAAAGCGCCAGTTGTAGTCGGGGTTCACCAGCAGTTTCGAGAAGCCCGCCGGGATGGAAATCCACATGCTGCGTGCTTCTTGCCCGGCCTCCAGCATCAAGACCCGATGCTTGCCGTCGGCACTGAGCCGGTTGGCCAGGATGCAGCCCGCCGTGCCGCCGCCCGCAATGATGAAATCGTAATCGCCCATCGTTTCTCGCCACGTCCTGATGTTGGTTGCCTGGTCTGGGTTGCCGGGTCTTAGTCGCCTGCTCTTAGTTGCCCGGCCTTATTTGGCGGACGCCACGCCCAGCATCTCGGCCATCAGCGCAATCTGGCAAACCAGCATCGGCGCGCCGTAGTGCACCTTGCAGCCTTTCGCTTGCGCGGCCAGCAACAGCGCGGTGTCCTTGGGCTGCATGATGACTTCGCAGACAAGTTGGTCGGGCGTCAGGCGTGCGGTATCCAGCGGCAGCGCGTCGCCTTCCTTCATGCCCAGCGACGTACCGTTGACGACAAGATCATGCCCCGACGGGTCTGGCGTGCCGACGGCGATGTTGGCCTCGGGATGCAGCGACAGAATGCGCGCCTTCAGGTCTTCGGCCTTGGCGGGTGTGCGGTTGGCGATGGTCAGCCGCGACACGCCGGCCTGCACCAGCGCAAAGCCGATCGCGTTGGCCGCGCCGCCTGCGCCCGCCAGATAGGCGCTTTTTCCCTTCAGGTCCACCCCTGCGGTCTGCAAACCGCGCACAAAGCCTTCGCCATCCAGCATATGGGCGGTGAGCTTGCCGTCGGCATCGCGGCGCACGACGTTGGCCGCGCCGATCTTTTGCGCCACCGGCGTTACCTCGTCCACCAGCTCCAGGATGGCGGTCTTGTGCGGCATGGTGACGATGACGCCGCCCAGGTTCTCCAGGCGGCGCAGGCCTTCGACGACGGCGGGCAGGTTATCGGGCCGCGCGTGAAACGGCACGCAGACGCCGTCGTAGCCCAATTGCGCGAACAGCTCGTTCATGCGCTGCGGCGTCTTCACGTGATGGATGGGGTCGGCCAGGATGCCGAACAGACGGGTGTTGCCGGTGATTTCCTTCATGGGGGTCTCCAAGGTTTCAAGCATTATCTTCAGGATGCGAGCAGTTCGCGGGCCACTTCACCGATGCCGGCCGCGTCCAGTTTGTAGTGCGCGTAGAGCGTGGTGGGCGGTGCAATCAGGCTGTATTCGTCGTAGATGCCGTGGCGACGCAAGCGCGTGCCCGTACCGGCGTCCGCCAGCACTTCGGCCACGGCCGACCCCAGCCCGCCCAGCACATTGTGCTCTTCCACCGTCATCATCAAGCGCGCCTGGCCGGCGGCCGTCAACACGGCGTCGCGGTCCAGGGGCTTGATGGTGGGCATATCGATTACGCCTACCGACAGGCCGTCTTCACGCAATTGCTCGGCGGCCGCTAGCGCGGCATGCAGGGTGATGCCGCAGGCGATGATGTTCAGGTCGCTGCCTTGGGAATGCACGATGGCACGGCCGAATTCGAATGGCGCGCCGTCTTCATAGACCTGCGGGTCGCGGCCACGGCCGATGCGGAAGTAGATCGGTTCCGGCCAGTTCACCGACGCCTTGATGGCCGAGGCCAGTTGCGGGCCGTCGGCGGGCGACACGACCGTCAGGCCCGCCAGCGCGCGCATGGTGGAGATGTCTTCGGTGGCGTGGTGCGAGGTGCCGTAAAACCCCAGGCTGATGCCGGTGTGGTGGCCGATCAGGCGCACGGGCAGCTTGGTGTAGGCCACGTCCATGCGGATCTGCTCGCAGCACAACAAGCCTAGAAAGGATGCGAACGTGGCCACGAACGGCATCATGCCGGTGGTGGCCAGGCCCGCTGCCGCCGACACCATGTTCTGCTCTGAAATGCCGAACTGGATGTAGCGGTCAGGGTAGGCCTGCGCAAAGCGGTTCAGGCCGTTGGAATATTGCAGGTCGGCCGAACCCGCCACGACCGGGTGCCCGGCCTGAGCCAATTCGATCAACGCGTCGGATAGATACGACAGCCCAGGGTTGACCGCGTTCAGGGCGCGGTACTGCCAGGAGTCAGAAGAAAGAACTTGTGCCTGTGCCATTCAGATCTCGCGGGAAAGAATTTCGTCGACGGCGCTTTGCGCGTCTTGCGGCGCCAGGTAGCCCAGGTGCCAGCCGGGCTCGGTTTCCATGTAGGACACGCCTTTGCCCTTGATGGTCTTGGCGATCACGCAAGCCGGCTTGTCGCGCGCGTCGTCCGCGCGCAGGCGGCGCAGCAACGCGGTCAGGTCGTGCAGATTGTGGCCGTCCACCTCATGCACCTCCCAACCGAACGCCAGCCACTTTTCCTTGAGCGATTCGACGCCCATCACGTCATCCACCTTGCCATCCAACTGATAACCGTTGCGGTCGATGATGGCCACCAGGCGCGACAGCCGGTTGTGCGCGGCAAACAGCGCTGCTTCCCACACCTGGCCTTCCTGCATTTCGCCATCGCCCAGCATCACGAAGACATTGAAATCGCGCTGGCTTATGCGACCGCCCATCGCCATGCCGACGCCGTTGGACAGCGCGTGCCCGATCGAACCCGAGCTGAAATCGACGCCCGGCACCTTGCTCATGTCGGGGTGGTCGCCCAGCGGGCTGCCCAGCCGGGTATAGCCATCCAGCAGCGCGTGGTCAATGAAGCCGTGGTCGGCCAGCACCGGAAACAGGCCGACCGCCGCGTGGCCCTTGCCCATCAGGAAGCGGTCGCGGTCCGGCCAATGCGGCTCGCCCGGGCGCAGCCGCATCACGTCGTAGTACAGCGACGCGAATATTTCGGCGCAAGAAAAGACCGAGCTGTAATGCCCGACCTTGGCAATTTCAATCAACCTGATTGTCTCCAGCCGGATGTGGCGGGCCTTTTCCCGCAGCATCGCGACCTCCCCCTCGGTGGGGGCCTCCTGGTGATGGCGCATGGCGCGTCCTTTCTTCGTTAGGATATATGATATATAATATACCCATTGCGCTCGGATTGGCTATCGCGGGCTAGAATTCACCCGGATTCAACCCGTTCCCTTCATTTCAGCAAGCCCGAAACGTCATGCCCAGCCTTAAACCGGTAAAGAAAGAGAACCTCTCCGTCAGGGTCTACAACGAAATCCGCAATGCCCTGATCAATGGGCAGTACGAACCCGGCGAACGCCTGATCATTGGCGAATTGGCCCAAGAGATGGGCGTGTCGATCACGCCCGTGCGCGAAGCCATCTTCCGGCTTATCAGCGAACAGGGCCTGGAAATGCAGGCGGCCACGGCCGTCTACGTGCCTTACGTGAATTCGGAAAAGCTGCGTGAAATTCAGCAGATTCGTTTCCATCTGGAAGGCATGGGCGCGGCCGAGGCCGCGCAGCACATCACGCGCAAACAGTTGGACAACCTGATCGCCCTGCAGAAGGACTTCATTTCCTGCACGTCGACCGACCCCAAGCGTGCCAGCTACCTGAATCGCAAGTTCCACTTCGCCATCCTGGAAGCCAGCAACAAACCCATCTTGCGCGCCACCGTGGAATCGTTCTGGGTCATCACCGGCCCCATCCTGAAGGTGTTCCACGTCAAGACTGCCGGGCTGGACTATTCCGAAAACGAACACCGCCACGAAGCCGTGTTGCAAGCGCTGGAAGCGCGCGACTCCGAGGCCGCGCGCAACGCCATTCAGGCCGACCTGGTCTGGGGCGGCAAGATCATGATCGACTGGCTGGTCGAACGCGAAAAAGAGCTCGACTACCGCCCTCCCGTGCCACGCAAATAGGAAGACGTCATGCTGAAGATTTTTGGCGCGCCCGGCCGCTACATACAAGGCGCGGGCGCCCTGGACAGCCTGGGCCAAACCGCCGCCCTGTTCGGGCGCCGCGCGGCGCTGGTCATCGACCGCTACGTCCATGGCGTGCTGGGACCAAGAATCGAAGCCCTGTGCGCCGAGCACCACGTGGCGCTGACGCCACTGATCGTTGAAGGCGACCTGACGCCCGAGCTGATCGCCAACCTGCGCGCGCAGGCCGACTCCGCGGGCATCGACTTCGTAATCGCGGTGGGCGGCGGCAAGTCGCTGGACGCGGGCAAGGCGGTGGCGAAGTCGTCGCACTGCCACCTGATCACGGTGCCGACGGTGGCGTCCAACGACGCGCCCACCAGCAAGAACTACGTGCTGTACGACGCGCATCACAGCCTCCTGGCGGTGGAGCACATGTTGTTCAACCCCACGATCGTGCTGGTGGATACGGCCATCATCGCCACCGCGCCCGTGCATTTTTTCCGCGCCGGCCTGGGCGACGCCGTGTCGAAGAAATTCGAAGCCGAGCAATGCCAGCGCAACGGCGGCAAGAACATGTACGACGGCGCCCCGCTGCTGACGGCGCAACTGATCGCCGACGGCTGCTTGCGCACGCTGCTGGCCGACGGCGTGGACGCCGTGGCGGCTGCCGGCACGGGCCAACCCACGCCCGCCTTCGAGCGCGTGGTGGAAGCGATGATCCTCATGAGCGGTCTCGGTTTTGAAAGCGGCGGCCTGTCCATCGCGCATGCGCTGACGCGCGGGCTACCCAAGATCGGCGGCGTGGCCACCGCGCTGCATGGCTTGCAAGTCGCGGTCGGCCTGCTCGTGCAACTGGATCTGGAACAGCGCAACGACGGCATGTTGGCGTACTTGACCCAGTGGTACGCCCAGGTCGGCCTGCCCACCACGCTGCGCGAACTCGGCGCGGCCGACATGCCCAGCGATGCGGACTTGACGTTGGCGGCCGAACTGACGCTGAACGCCCGCCACGCCGCCAACTTCGATCGCCCGCTGGATGTCGCCACGCTTGCCGACGCGCTGCGCCGCCACGCCTGAACGCGGCGGCGAGGCGCCTGCCTGATCAGAACTCCAACTCAGAACGCCACGTTGTCCCGGCCTTTCAGGCCGAGCTTGGCGCGCGCTTCGTCAGGCGTGGCCACTTCCAGGCTCAGCGCTTCGACGATGGTGCGGATGCGTTCGACCTGCAAGCGGTTGGACTCGGCCAACTGACCCGGCCCGATCCACAGCGAATCTTCCAACCCCACCCGCACGTTAGAACCCATCGCCGCACCGATGGTGGCCAGCGGCATTTGATTGCGGCCGGCGCCCAGAATGGACCATTCGTAATCGTCGCCGAACAGCCGGTCGGCCGTGCGCTTCATGTGCATCAGGTCTTCCGGGTGCGGGCCAATGCCGCCCAGGATGCCGAACACGGATTGAATGAAGGGCGGCGACTTGACCAGCCCACGGTCAACGAAATGCGCCAGGTTGTAGAGGTGGCTGATGTCGTAGCACTCGAACTCAAAGCGCGTGCCGTTGGCGTTGCCCAACGTCAGGATGGATTCAATGTCCTGGTAGGTGTTGCGGAAGATCAGCGAACGGCTGTTCTCCAGGTGTTCGCGTTCCCAGTCGTGCTTCAGCTCTTTGAAGCGATCCAGCATCGGGAATAAACCGAAGTTCATCGACCCCATGTTCAGCGACGCCAACTCCGGCTTGAACGTCGTGGCCGGGCGCATGCGCTCTTCCACCGTCATGTGGGGGCTGCCGCCGGTGGTGATGTTGATGATGGCGTCGGTCTCGTTCTTGATGCGCTCAAGAAACGGCTTGAACAGTGCCGGGTCTTGCGACGGTTTGCCCGTTTCGGGGTCGCGCGCATGCAGGTGCAGCACGGCCGCGCCCGCCTGGGCCGCGCCGATGGCGGCGTCGGCAATCTCGTCGGCCGTGACCGGCAGGTGCGGCGACATGCTGGGCGTGTGGATCGCGCCCGTCACGGCGCAGGTAATGACGACTTTCTGTTTGGGCTTAGCCATGCTTGTCTCCATCCTGTTGTTTGTGGCGCATCAAGCGCATCAGTTTTTCGTCGCGCCAGAAGCGGCGCTTGGCAAGGTCTTGTTGCGGAAGCAAGCGGCGGCGTTCGTCCGCCAGCGCCTGCACCAGCGGTTCGTCCCAGGCCACGCATTCGGTTTGGTCCGCGCCAATGGACTGGTACAGCCCGCCGTAGCGCGCGCAATAGTCCGCGATGCCGCCGGGCGCGTTCAGGTCGATGGTTTCGAACGGCCCCATGAACGACCAGCGCAATCCCAAGCCATCCTTGACCGTCGTGTCGATGTCTTCGGCGCTGGCGATGCCTTCCTTGGCCAGCCGGAAGGCCTCGTGCAGCAAGGCGCCTTGCAGGCGGTTCAAGATGAAGCCTTCGATTTCACGGCGCAGCCGCACGGGCTTTTGCCCGATGGCCGTCATGATGTCGCTGGCGCGTTGCAGCGCGTCCGCACTGGTCCACGGCGCGGGGCAAAGCTCCACGACGGGAATCAGATACGGCGGGTTGACCGGATGCGCGACCAGGCAGCGATGGCGGCCCGGCAGATGGTCGGTGAACTGGCTGGCGGGAATGCTGGACGTGGAACTGCCGATGACGGCGTCAGGCTCAGCCACCGCATCCAACGCCGAGAACAGCGCACGCTTGATCTCAAGCTTTTCGGGCGAATTTTCCTGGATGTAGCACGCGCCCTTGACGGCATCGGCCAGGCTGTCGGCAATGTGGACGCGGCCGATGATGGCGTCGGCGTCCGTCAGCAAACCCTGAGCTTGCAGCTCGCGCAATTGCTGCAAGATCAGCGCGCGGGCTTCGGCCAGCATGGTTGCGTTGACGTCGTGCAGGCGCACTTGCCAGCCCTGGCGGGCGAACACGATGGCCCAGCCCTGGCCGATCAGGCCCGTTCCGATAATGGCGGCGGTGTGGGGAGCAGATTGGACTGCGAAATCGGCGCCCATCAGTAGAGCTTCTGCGTAAAGCCGTCGATCACCAGCGCCTGGCCCGTCACGCTGCGGGCCGCCTCGCTGGCGTTGAACAACACCGTGTTGGCGATGTCGCGCGCGGTGACCATGCGACCCAGCACGGCCTGGCCTTCGTACTGCGCGGCGATCTCATCCACGGGACGGCCCAGCGTGTTGGCCTTGGCGGCGATCACGGCGCGGATGCGCGGGCCTTCGACGGCGCCCGGCAAGATCGCGTTCACCCGGATCCCGTGCGGACCCAATTCGATGGCCAACGACTTGGTGAATCCGATCACCGCCCACTTGGACGCCGAATACACCGAGCGCCCGGCAAAGCCCAGATGGCCGGCGGCGGACGACAGGTTGATCATCACGCCGGCTTTGGATTCTTTCAGCAGGGGGATGGCCTGGCGCGCGCACAGGAATTGGCCGGTGATGTTGACGGCCAAGGTGCGGTCCCAATCGGCCTTCGATAGCGTTTCGACATAGCCCGTCGGGCCCGCCACGCCGGCGTTGTTGATCAGAATATCCAGCCCGCCCAGTTTCTGCTTGACGGCGGCAAAGAGCGCGCCCACGCTGTCTTCGTCCGACACGTCCGCCACCATGGCCTGCACGCCGGGCAGTTCGGACGGGATGGCGGCCACGCGCGCCTCGTTCACATCGCACACGAAAACCGTTGCGCCGGCGTGGCGGAAAACCTTGGCCATTTCCAAGCCCAGACCATCCGCGCCAGCGGTGATCAAGACCCGTTTTCCGGCGAAATCGACTTCCTCGAACATGCTGTTGTCTCCTGGTTCTTATGGAAAAGCGCGCGTTTGATCATATACGATATATGACGTAGCGCAATATTTTCTGGCATGATGACGCGCACCAACAGCCCCGGAAGGGCACCGTCCGCCTGGCGGAATTTTGCGCTTTATTTCCCATACTATCGGCCGCTAAGGCTTTATTCATGCGGCTTTAGGGAATTCCCCGATTCGGCTTGAAGCGGCCCCCACTAGAATCCAATTCGGGGTTTTTGTACCTGGCCGGCACATATATCATATATTTAAAAAAGACGGACAACACTCAAAACAGTCCGCATCCCATACCGACAAAGGAGCGTAGACAGTGTTCAAGTTCAACAAGATTATTTTGGCGCTGGGCGTGTGCGGCGCACTGGCAAGCGGCACCGCGGCGGCCGACATGAAAGTGGGCGCCCTCTTCCCGTTCAGCGGCGCGCTTGCGCTTCTGGGACAAGAGAGCTATCGCGGGCTGGAGCTTGCCGTCAACGAAATCAACGCCGCGGGCGGCGTCAACGGAGAAAAGATCGAACTCATCAAGGCGGACGCCGTGGACCCGACGCAAGCCGTGTCGGAAACCAAGCGCCTGATCTCGTCCAACGTGGTGGGCGTGTTCGGCAGCTACGCGTCGGGCATCTCGTACGCGGCCACGCCCGTAACCGAACTGGCCGGCGTGCCCTATTTCGAACTGGGCGCCACCGCCCACAAGATCACCACGCGCGGCTACAAGTACCTGTTCCGCAGCAACCCCAACACGGCGCTGTACGGCGTGTCGGTGGTCAACGCGCTGCATGACACCATCGCCCCGGGCATGGGCCTGAACCCCAAGGACATCAAGATCGGCATCATCCACGAAGACGGGCCGTATGGCACCGACGTGGCGGCCACCGAGAAAAAACGCGCGCAGGAACTGGGTTACACCGTGGCCGAAGTACTGCCTTATTCGGCCAAGACGGTGGACTTGTCGTCGTTGATCCTGCGCTTGAAAGGCGCCAAGGTCGACGTCGTGCTGCAAACGGCCTACCAGAACGACGCCATCCTGTACTTCAGCCAGGCACGCGCGGCGGGCTTCAAGCCCAAGGTCGTGATTGGCGCGGGCGGCGGCTACTCCCTGGCCGACACGGCCAAGGCCGTGGGCGCCGACATGAACGGCGTGTTCGACCTGGACTTTCCCCAATCGTCCATCAACCCGGCCGGCGCACCGGGCCTGGATAAATTCCTGGCCGCCTACAAAGCCACCTACAAGAGTGACCCCCAGTCCGGCCACAGCCTGACGAACTACGTGGGCGCCAAGGCCTTCTTCGAAGCCATCGGCAACGCCAAGTCCACCGACAAGGACAAGATCCGCGAAGCTGTCCTGGCCTACAAGAAGCCGGCCGGCCAAACGGCCAACGGCTGGGCGTTCGACTTCGGCGAAGACGGCCAGAACAACGCGTCGACGTTCTACGTCATGCAGTGGCAGGACGGCAAGCTCGTCACCATTGCGCCCAGCAACCTCGCACTTGGCAAGCCCATCTTCAAGAAGTAAGCGCGACGCCAGTGATCAGGCGCTCGGGGGCGCCTGACGTTTCCCGGGATTGTCGCGTCCCGGCGCGGCCGACTTCACAGCGGCCACGCCGGGGCCGCGTCCCGCTCTAAGAGGTTGCACCATGGATATTTTCATTCAACTGGTCATCAACGGCCTGTTGCTGGGCGGCGCATACACCATCATCAGCCTGGGGCTGACGTTGATCTTCGGCGTCGTGCGCGTCGTGAACTTCGCGCATGGCGAGTTCCTGATGGTTGGCATGTACCTGGTTTATTTGATTGCCGCGCAATTCGGCGTCCACCCTTATGTGGGCCTGGTGCCGGTAGCGGTGATTCTGTTCGCGCTGGGTGCGCTGACGCAAAAGGGCATCATCCAGCCGCTGTTGAACGCCGACCAGCACATCCAGATTTTCGCCACAGTGGGCGTGTCCACCATCTTGCTGAACCTGGCGCTGGTGATCTTCGGCGCCAACGTGTATCGCGCGCCGGTGGAGCTGGGCACGAACGCCATCGATGTGGGCAATTTCTCGATGGTGACGGGCCAACTGATCACCTTCGTCATCGGCATCAGCCTGGCGATATTGCTGCATCTGTTCATGCATCGCACCTATCTGGGCCGTGCGCTGCGCGCGGTGGCCCAGCATCGCTATGCCGCCACGCTGATGGGCGTGAACGTCAACAACGTCTACGCCATCGCCTTCGGCCTGGGCACGGCGTTTGTCGGCATCGCGGCGGGCTTGCTGGCGCCGCAGTATCCGGTGTTTCCGACAGTGGGCACGTACTTCGTGCTGACCGCCTTCGTGATCGTGGTGCTGGGCGGACTGGGCAGCCTGTACGGCGCCGTGGCCGGCTCCATGATCATCGGCATCGTGGATACGCTGGCCGGTTATTACATCGCCCCCGACCTGAAAGAGGTCGTGTATTTCGGGATCTTCCTCTTGATCCTTGTCTTGCGACCGAACGGCCTGTTCGGCGTCGGTACAGAGTGATCAGAGCCACAAGGAGCGAGACGTGTTTCCCGACTTTCGAAGCCCCAAAGCCTACGTCAGCCTGATTCTGCTGATTGTGATGTTCCTCGTGCCCGTCATCATGGGCACGCCTTTCTGGACCAACCTGTTTGTCTTGCTGTTCGTCTTCGCGTCGCTGTCCGTGGCGTGGAATATCGTGGGCGGCTATGCGGGCCAGCTTTCGCTGGGCCATGCAGTGTTCTACGGCATCGGCGGCTACACCGCCACGCTGCTGACGCAAAACTTCGGCATCTCGCCGTGGATCGGCATGCTGGCCGGCGCGGCGATTTCAGCGGCCGTGGCCATCCTGATCAGCTATCCCACCTTGCGGCTGCGCGGCCCGTTCTTCGCGCTGGCCACCATCGCCATTCTTGAAGTGGTGCGCCTGCTGGTCATCCACGAGGAAAGCTGGACGGGCGGCTCCAGCGGCATCAGCCTGCCGTTGAATATCGGCTGGGCGTGGATTGTGTTCCGCGAAAAGCTCAACTACGTGATCATCGCGTTCGGGCTGTTCCTGTTCGTGACCTGGGTGTCGTGGGCGATACGCAAGTCACGCCTGGGCCATTACCTGATCGCCATCCGCGAACGCGAAGACGCCGCGCTGGCCGTGGGCATCCATACCGTGCGGGTGAAGATCATCGCGGCCGTGGTGTCCGCCATGCTGACCAGCATCATCGGCACCTTCCACATCACCTACCTGACCTTCGTGGACCCTAGCTCGGCGTTCTCGTTGGAACTGTCGATTCAGGTGGCCATGTTCGCGTTGATCGGCGGCCTGGGCACCGTGGCCGGCCCCATCGCGGGCACCTTCCTGGTGCTGCCCATCGCGGAACTGGCGCGCGGCTGGCTGTCCAGCGTGGGCAACGGCATGCACGGGCTGATCTACGGCCTGATCCTGGTGGCCGTGGTGCTGACCATTCCGCGCGGGCTCGCCGGTGCGTTCGGCCCCGCCATCGAACGCGGACTGGCGCGCTTGCCGTATCTGGGCACGCCTCGCAAGAAGCGGCAATTGGCTGACGAACTGCGCCTGCACAGCGCCACCCGCTCCGAGCAGCCGGTGTTGAAGGCAGACAAGCTGTTCAAGAGCTTTGGCGGCCTGCGCGCCACCAACGACGTGTCGCTGACGCTGAACCAGAACGAAATCCTGGGCATGATCGGGCCGAACGGCGCGGGCAAGACCACGGTGTTCAACCTGCTGTCCGGGTTTCTGTCGCCAGACAAGGGCGATATTTCGATGCTGGACGCGGACGGCAACTGGGTCACCTGCAAGACGCCGGACGAGTTTGCGCACAAGGGGCTGGGCCGCACGTTCCAGATCGCCAAGCCTTTCACTGGCTTGACGGTGTTGGAAAACATCATGCTGGGCGCGTTCATCCGCACGTCGAACCGTGACGAGGCCGAGCAGATTGCGCTGAAGGTGGCAGAGCAGACGGACTTGACCAAGTACCTGAACACCGAGGCGCGCAGCCTGACGGTGGGCGGCATGAAGCGTCTGGAAATCGCCCGCGCGCTGGCCATCAAGCCGCGCATCCTGCTGCTGGACGAAGTGATGGCTGGGCTGAACCCGACCGACATCGAGAAGTCCATCCAGATGATCCGGCGCATCCGCGATTCCGGCGTGTCGGTGCTGCTGATCGAACACATGATGCAGGCCACGATGGCACTGTCTGATCGCATCATCGTCCTGAACGAAGGTGGCGTGCTGGTCAGCGGCGCGCCGAAGGACGTGGTCGAGAACCCCGCCGTCATCGAGGCGTATTTGGGCAAGGAGTACCAGGATGCTTAAGGTGTCGAATCTGACGTCGGGCTATGGCAAGAGCCAAGTGCTGAACGGCTTGAACTTCGAGGTCAACGCGGGCGAAATCGTGACCCTGATCGGCGCGAACGGGGCGGGCAAGACCACCACCCTGAAAACGCTGTGCGGCGTCATTCCCACGCTGCAAGGCAAGGTGGAATTCGAAGGCCGCGACCTCACCAACCACAACCCCTACGACATCGTGGACGCCGGCATCACGATGATTCCAGAAGGGCGCCAACTGTTTCCGCACTTCACGGTGAAAGACAACCTGCTGATGGGTTCATACAAGCGCGCCGCGCGCCCCATCGTGCAGCAGAAGATGGACGAGGTGCTGCGCATTTTCCCGCGCGTGAAAGAACGCCTGTCGCAATACGCCGGGTCATTGTCGGGCGGTGAACAGCAAATGGTGGCCATCGCGCGCGGCATGATGGCCGACCCGAAGCTGCTGGTGTTCGACGAGCCGTCGCTGGGCTTGTCGCCCCTGCTGGTGCAGCAGATGTTCGACATCATCCGCGACGTCACCTCGCATGGCGTGACGGTGCTGCTGGTCGAGCAAAACGTATTCCGCACCCTGCGCCTGGCCGACCGTGGCTACGTGCTGGAAAACGGCGCCATCGTGCGCACCGGCACGGGCGCCGAATTGCTTAGCGACCCGCATGTAAAGAAGGCCTATCTGGGCCATTGAAACCAGGATCTTCCGCTTATGACCCTACGCTGCACATTCATCGACCATGGCAAGGGCGGCACGCCTGATTGCATGCAGGTTGCCCAACGCGACATGGAAGCCCCCACCGGCCGGCAGGTGCAGATCGAAGTGGCCTACGCCGGGGTCAACCGCCCCGACGTGCTGCAACGTTCGGGCTCGTATCCGCCGCCGCCCGGCGCGTCGCCGTATCTGGGGCTGGAAGTGTCCGGCACCATCATCGGCGTCGGCCCCGACGTCACCGCGTGGAAGGTGGGCGACACCGTCTGCGCGCTGACGCCCGGTGGCGGCTACGCCCAGTATTGCCTGGCCGACGAACGCCACTGCCTGCCCGTGCCGCGCGGCATGGACCTGCTGACCGCCGCGGCCATTCCCGAAAACTACTTCACGGTCTGGACCAATGTGTTCGACCGCGCGCGCCTGGCGTCCGGCGAAAAATTCCTGGTGCATGGCGGCTCCAGCGGCATCGGGCTGACCGCCATTCAATTGGCCCGCGCGTTTGGCGCCGAAGTCTGGACCACCGTGGGCAACGCCGCCAAGGCCGAGGCCTGCCTGAAAGCCGGCGCGCATCACGCCGTGCTGTATCGCGACACCGACTTCGAAGCCGAGGTGCGCCAGGCTACCCAAGGCGTGGGCGTGGACGTCATCCTGGATATGGTGGGCGGGTCTTACATCAACAAGAACATCAAGCTGCTGGCCGTGAACGGGCGGCTGGTGCAGATTGCTTTCCTGGAAGGCAGCAAGGCCGAAATCGATGCCCTGCCCATCATGACCAAGCGGCTGCAATTCACAGGGTCCACGCTGCGCCCGCGCTCCGATGACGACAAAGGCGCCATCGCCCAGGCGCTGGCCGCGAAGGTGGTGCCGCTGATGGAACAAGGGCAATGCCTGCCGCTGATCCACGAGGTATTCCCGCTGGCGGATGCGCCCCGCGCGCACGCCCTGATGGAAAGCAGCCAGCACATCGGCAAGATCATGTTGAAGGTGGGTGCATGAGTGCAGACATGAAGGCTCGCTTCGATGGCCAGGTCGCCATCGTGACGGGCGCGGTAGGCGGCATCGGCTCGGCCATCGTCGAAGGCTTTCTGGCCGAAGGCGGGCGCGTGGGCTTGATTGATTTCAATGCGCAGGCAGGCGCGGCCTACGAACAGGCGCTTAGAAAGCGCGGCCATGACGTGGTGTTCGTGCCGGCCGACGTGGCGCACTACGAGCAGTGCCAGGCCGCCTACGACCGCATCACGGCCGAACTGGGCGCGGCCACGATCCTGGTGAACAACGTAGGCATTTCCCCCAAGACCGACGGCCGCGCGCTGAAGGTCTGGGAGATGCCGCCGGGCGAATGGGATAAGGTCGTGTCGGTGAACCTGAACAGCGTGTTCTACATGACGCACCTGGCCACGCCGCACATGGTCAAGCAGCGCCAGGGGCGCGTGATCAATATGTCGTCGGTGGCGGGCAAGGCGTACTGCGACATCGTGGCGGCGCATTACGCGGCCACCAAGGCCGGGCTGATCGGCCTGACCCGGCATTGGGCCGCCGAACTGGGCGAGTTCGACGTCACGGTCAATGGGCTGGCGCCCGGACGCATCAGTACGCCGCTGCTGAAAAGCGTGCCTCAGGAAATCAACGACGCCGTGGCGCGGGTGACGGCGCTGCGCCGCCTGGGCACCCCGGAAGAGGTGGCCGACGCCTGCCTGTTCTTCGCGTCCGATCAGGCCCGCTTCGTTACCGGCCAGGTACTGGATGTGGCGGGCGGCTGGCTGATGACCTGAAAGGCCTTCGCCCACTTCGCACCGCGCCGCCACATCCGGGTTCCGGGATCAGGCGTCTTGCACGCCCAGCCGGTACACCACGGTATCCAGCCGGCTGACGCCCGCGCTCTGGAACTTGGGCTCCTTGTCCAGGATGCCGCGGCGGTCGATGATGACGGCCGGGGCCACCCCGGTGAAGATGGCCTGCACTTCGCTGTCCACCACCGAGAATGGCGGCCCCGCCATCTCTTCCTGCGGATAGTCCAGCGTGATCAGCAGGCCCCGGCTGGCGGGCGATAGCTGCCCGTAGACGTGACGCACGTAGTCTGCCCGCATGTCTTCGGGCAGCGCGACCAACGCCGCGCGGTCGTAAGCGCCCACGCAGTGCGACAGCAGTTGCGAATCCAGCTTGAAGATGTCGCCACAGATGATTTCAATGTTGCCCGCCACGTAGTGCTTGCCGTAGACGGATTCATGCGTGACGGGCCGCAGCTCGTTTTCGGTGAAGAACTGTTCCACCGCAAGCTGGGAAAGCTCGATGCCCAGCACCGAGTGCCCCTGCGCCGCCAGCCACACCATGTCCAGCGATTTGCCGCACAGCGGCACCAGTACCCGTCCACCCTGCGGTACGGCCAACGTGGGCCAGTACTTCTGCAAGAGCGGCGTAATCCGGGTCTGATGAAAGTGCGTGCGCCCTTCGCGCCAGCGTTCCAACCAGAATTCTGCGTCCATGTCCTGTCTGCTCCTCCTGTGTGTCGATTGCAAGCTCTACGCTTTTGTCCGGGCCAGCCGGGGCCCGGGGGGGTGTGCACGCGGCATGCCGAGTTTGCCGGGGTTTCCCGGTTTGCCTGACGCTGCCAAGTGTGCCGGGCATTGTAGTGCGCTGATCAGGGCCCCGTTCAATAGTGACGCCGGCGCCCTGGCCCGGTATGCTCTGCACCAGCGCGCCCTTCCCTCTTAGGAACCGATGCCCGACGCTCAACACCTGCAGGCCCTGCTTGTCCAGTGCGCGGAAAAACGCGAATCCGCACTGGCTGAGCTTTATCGCCTTGCGTCCCCGCATCTGTTTGCCCTGGCCAGACGTATGTTGAGAGACCAGGCCGCCGCGGAAGACGTGCTGCAAGAGTGTTTCGTATCGATCTGGCGCCAGGCCGGCCAATACCAGGCCGAGCAGAGCCAACCCATGACGTGGATGACCCGCATCGTCCGGAACCGCTGCATCGACCGCCTGAGGCGGCCCGACGTCGTGGTGCCGGACCCGGACGACACGCTGACGCTGGCAATGGCCGACGACGGCCCCGGCCCGCTTGCCCGTCTGGAAGCCAGCCAGGAAGGTCGCCGCCTGGCCGACTGCATGGGCCAGTTGGAAGGGCCGCAACGGGTTGCCATCGCCATGGCGTTTTTCGATGACCTGGCGCATCCCGATATCGCGGCTCGCCTGGAGACGCCGCTGGGAACGATCAAGAGCTGGATACGCCGTGGCTTGCAACGGCTGAAAAGGTGCCTGGAATGAATTACCGCCACCCCGAACTGCAGGACCGCCTGGCCGCCGAGTACGTGCTGGGTGGCTTGCGCGCGGGTGCGCGGCAGCGCTTCATTACCCTGATGCGCGATGACGCCGGCCTGCGGCGCGCGGTTACTGAATGGGAAGACCGGCTGTTGCCGCTGGCGATGGCCCTGCCGCCCGAGACGCCACCCGCGCATGTCTGGCAGGCAATTGCCGCCCGCATTGCAGCGATGCCCAAGTCTGTACCTACCTCCGCCGCGGCGCGCACGCCTTCCGCGCCGCGTGGCCTGTCCTGGTGGCGCGCCTTGTCGGCCGGCTTGGCGACCGCCGTGGTGGTGCTGGCCTTCCTGATGCTCAAGCCGGCCCCCACACCGACCGAGGTACGTACCGTTGCCGTGCTGTCCGGCGAGAAGGCGCCCGGCGCCATGGTCGTGAATACGTTGCCGGACAACCGCCTGGCCGTGCAGCCCATGCAAGACCTGGTGGCGCTGGCCGATGGCCGCGCGCTGGAATTGTGGTCCATCACGCCCGGACAGGCGCCTCGCTCGCTGGGCCTGGTACTGCCCGGCCAGACCACGGTGCTGGCCCCCAGCCTGCTGCCGCAACAGGGCGACACGGTCGCCATTACGCTGGAACCGGCGGGCGGCGCGCCCGGCGGCATCCCCACCGGCCCGGTCGTCTTGAGCGGCAAGGTCATCTGACCAGGGTTAGTCCTTAGGCTAAACACGCATCTAATCGCAGGCTTGCCCCGTATCTCCTCATGACGGCCACACAAAAGGAGATCGTCATGAAATTGCTAGCCTCGATTGCCATCGCTTGCTCGGCCCTGACCCTGTCGCCCACGTTCGCGGCGGACGTCATGGTGGGCGGCCAGCCGATGATGCCCGCCAAGAATATCGTCGCCAACGCGGTTAATTCCGCGGACCACACCACGCTGGTGGCGGCGGTGAAGGCGGCGGGCCTGGTGGATACGCTGCAAGGCAAGGGCCCGTTCACGGTGTTCGCGCCGACGAACGCCGCCTTCGGCAAGCTGCCCGCGGGCACCGTGGATACACTGGTCAAACCAGAAAACAAGGCCACGCTGACCAAGATCCTGACCTACCACGTGGTGCCCGGCAAGATGGATTTCGACGCGCTGGCAGCACGTATCAAGAAGGGCGGCGGCAAGACCGAGTTGACGACCGCCAGCGGCGGCAAGCTGTGGGTGATGATGAACGGCAAGCACAACCTGACCCTGAAGGACGAAAAGGGCGGCGTGTCCACCATCAGCACCTATGACGTCTATCAGTCCAACGGCGTGATCCACGTGATCGACACCGTGTTGATGCCGAACTGATCGTTTGATTAAAAGCGGCCCCACAGGGCCAGCGTTCCAGCCCGGCCTGCGCGCCGGGCTTTTTGCGTTGGACTTTCTACGTTTGGCGCCTTTGTTTTTTACGGCGCGCCGCGCTTCCGGTATCGTAGGCACCCGTCCCCGCCCTGACGCCAGCACATCCCTCTTTCAAGGAACCATCGACCGCCATGCTTGCAACACTGAGCCGCCGTGTGCGTGCCTGCCTGCTCGGGCCGGCCCTTGCCTGCTGCATCGGCCTTGCCGTGTCGGCCGCCAATGCGCAACCCGCCGCGCCACTGGACCACGCGTACCAATCCGAACTGCGCGCGGAAAACGAGGCGCTGCAAACCCGCATCAAGCAACTGCCGCCCGCCATGCAAACGCTGAACACGCGGATCTCGGCCGCCTTGCGCGCGAACGATCCGCAGGAGGCGCAGCGCGTAGCCGAAGAAATGGCCAAGCAAGATCCGCGCAACGCCGACGTTCGGCTGTTCCTGGGCAAGCTGCAAGCGCAGCAAGGCAAGCTGCCCGCCGCCCAAGATCTGTTCGACGAGGCCATCAAGCTGAATCCGGACCATAAGTGGGCATACGTCAACAAAGCCGGCGCGCAGGCGCAGCGCGGGGATTTGCCCAATGCCTTGGCCACGACCCAAGCGCTGACGAATCGCTTTCCGGACTGGAGCATCGGCTACAACCTGCAGGCCTCGCTATTGGATGCCATGGACCGCGAAGACGAGGCGCTGGCTGCCTACCAAAAAGCGGTGCGCGCCAAACCCGCCAGTGCGTTGATTCTGACCAATCAGGGTAATTTGCTGCGGCGCCTGGGGCGGCAAGCCGACGCTCGCCTGTCTTACGAAGACGCATTGCGAATCCAGCCGGGCTACCCGCTGGCCGAATCGGCGCTGGCCGATCTGCGCAAGTAATCCGGTAGCCATGATGAAACGCCGTGCGCTGCTGAAGAGCCTGGGTCTGGGTGGGAGTTTGGGGGTGGGTCTGGGGGTGGGCCTGCGTTTGGGCTTGGGCGGCCTGATGATGGCGCCCTTGCGCGCCTTGGCCGCCACCGACCGCAAGCCAATCATTCGGCAAGTGTTCGCCCTGCCGCCCGGCGCGATTCCGATCTCGTCCCAGCACGCCGCTTTGATCCGCTTGCTGCGTGTGCAATGGATGCCGATCGAATCCGGCGCGCCGGGTATTGATTTCGAACAGCCGCTGCTGGGCGGGCCCGACACACTGGCCATCGCGCGCCGCGCGTTGAAGACGTCGGACGATGCGCTGGCCATCCGGCGCCTGGCCGAAGTGTGCCGCGTGCTGCCCGACTTCGTGGCGTCCGTGGGAAAACTCGCGCCCGGCCATTATCCGTTGCCGACCGAGATGAAAGCAGCGTTCGACTTTCCGCAAAGCGGCATGGACGCGCTAGGCGGCTTCACGCTGCGCGCCGAACACCTGGTTTTGTTGCGCGCGGCCGTCTGGCGCGAGGCAGGCCCGCAACAACTGGAAGCCGTATTACGCGAAGGGGATCAGTTCTGGCCGGCGCCCCTGATCGACGGCAAGCGGCCGTATGGCGACGCCAGCTACTACCAGGTCGACATGGCGCGCCTGCTGGGTGAGCCCTACCCCCTGGACGCCAAGGGCTACGCCATCACGGAACCGGCCAAGGACGCCCGGCTGGAAAAGCTGCATTACGAAACCTTGGCCGCGCTGCAGGTCTTCCTGGGCCACGCCGTCGCGCGCAAAGCCAAACGGTGAGGCCGCCGCGCTAGGCGCGGCGAATGAAGCTGCGGATGTCGTCCATGACCGGCACCGCGGCCAGCAAGGTCAGCAGCAGCGCCAGCGGCCAGGTGGAACCGAAGCCGAAGTGAAAGAACGAGTACGCGCCAGTCACGCCCCCCGCGAAGAACAGGGTAACCATCAGGCTCAGCACAATCAGCTTGCCCCGGTCGGCGAACACGGGCGGCTTGTGTTGCGTGTCGCTCTTGGCCACGTTCCAGTAAAACAGCTTGCCCAGTTCGATGCCGATGTCGGTCACCATGCCGGTGACGTGCGTCGTGCGGATCTCGGAGCGCGACACCTTGGTGATCATCGCGTTTTGCAGGCCCATGATGTAGCACAGCAGCATCACGGTGCCGGGCACATAGAACCAGCGCAGCGTTTCCAGGTTGGCGCCCAACAGGCCAAAAACCAGTAGCAGCACGGCTTCCAGCAGCAGCGGCAAGGCGTATTCGCTGGCCAGGTGGGAACGCCGCCCGAAGTTGATCAGGAACGCGGAGCTGGCCGCCCCCGCCAGGAACGACAGCAAGGCCGCCACCCCCTGCAACACCACCACCAGGCCGCCCAGCGCCATGTGGTCGGCCATCATGGAAACGATGCCCGACATGTGCGAGGTGTATTGCTGCACGGCCAAAAAACCGCCCGCGTTGACCGCGCCGGCGGTAAAGGTCAGGAAGTAGGCAAGATGCCTGTTGGCTTGCGGGCTACGGCTGACCGCCGTCAGTCTGCGCAGATACGGAATGGCCACGCTTTTCCCTTCAAAACGTCCCGTCGAAACGTCGCTTCAAAACAAGAGCGCTCACGGAAACGCGAAGCACATTCTAGTCGGGGACGACGTGCCGTGGACGAGGGCAATGCGGGCATCACCCAAGCTGGATAGACACCCGCAACGTCATAGCAAGAATTCCCGCAGATTGGCTACGCGTTCGGCCAGGCCGTCCGCGCCCAGGTAGTGGCTCAATTTGCCCGCGCGCACCTTGCGCAGGTCCTCCTGGTAGCTGTTGGCCATGGCGTCGCGCACCTCTGCGTAAGCGGCGGCAATCCCGTCACCGCAGGCTGCCGCGACGCGGCGCGCGGCCTCGGGCGCGCCGCAGGCCACGCAGCGGGCCACGCCCAGGGCATCGGCTTGGGCGCCTTGCGCCAGCAGCCGCTCGACGAGTTCCGCCGGAGGCTTGCGATCAAAGAGATGAATGGCCGTCGGGCTGGCCGCCGCACCCGCTTGCAACAAGGCGTGGGCGGCGGCGCAAGCGTGCTGCATCAAGGCCACGTCCACCGGCGTGGCGCTGCCACGCAAGGGCTCGTCGAAACGCATGCCCTGCTCTGCCAATTGCCGCACCAGCGCCGCGTCATCCTTGCTGATGGCGTGCTGCAAGGCCAGGCCGGCCAGCCGCGGCGATTGCATCAGCGTGCCGGCCGCCAGCGGGCCGCGCCAGTCCACCCGCGCGCGCCGGTAGAACGCGACGAGCGCGTCGGCCAGCGCTTGCGGCATGCCGTGATCCGACACCCGTTCGTCCAGATATTCCAGCACGCGCACGCCGGGGCTATCCAGGTCGTCTTCCGGGTCTGACTCCAGGCACAACGAGGCGAAGGCGGCGTGCAGATCCGGCGCAATCGTTGCAATGCCATCCTGTTGCAAGGCATGCGTCCAGCCGGGAAGGCCCTGCTTCCACGCCACGATGCTGCCGGCGCGAGGGCCAGGTTCCACCGCCACGTAGATGCGGTCGCAGTATTCAAAGCCGCCTATGGGCAGATAGCGCAGCGTGCCGTTCCAGGTCTCGCCGTCTTCGGTGGCGGCGGTTTCGGCGCACTCTTGTTCGTGTTCGATCCAGCCTTGCAGATCGCGATAGTGGTCGCTGCCGTCGTAGAACAGTTCGGCCCAGCTCAAGGCCTCTTCATTGCCGTTCATCCGCGCGTGCAAGTCGTAGGCCAGTTCGCCGCCGGCGGTCAGGCGCCACAGGTCGCGCAAGGCTTGTGGCAAGGGGCCGGCGCAGGCGGATTCAATCTCCGCGATCCGCGCGTCGGACAAGGGCGGCTGCACCGCGATCAGCACGCGGTCGGCGAACAGCGCAATACCGTGTTCGCGCAAGATGCGCACATCGTCGGGGGAAAACGGGTGGGTCATCTGGCGTCTTCATTCGTTAAAGCTGCCAGGATTCTACTAGCGCCCGCGCCATCCACATGCGCTGCCGCCGGGCCGGCGATCATTGTTGACGCGCGCGCGCCGGCCCGGCCCTGCCCCCTCGTGCTTACACCGCGCCAGACTCCATCAACTGCTGGCGGCGGAATTCGCCCTGGCGCACGTGCATCCAGCCGGGATACTCCGGCGGCAGCGCGCTGACTTTGTCCAAGGCTGCGAGCTCGTCCTGCGTCAACTTGATGGCGGTTGCCGCCAGGTTGTCGTCCAACTGGTCCACCCGCTTGGCGCCGATGATGACGCTGGTGACCACTTGCTGATGCAGCAGCCACGCCAGCGCCACTTGCGCCACGGATACGCCGCGCGCATCGGCCACCGACTTGAGCGCGTCGATGCTGTCGTAGGCGCGGTCGCGGTCCACGGGCGGGAAGTCGAAGGCGGCGCGGCGGCTGCCGGCTTCAACGGAGCCATCGCGACCGTACTTGCCACTGAGCAAGCCACCGGCCAGCGGACTCCACACCATCAGCCCGACACCTTCGCTTTGCAGCATGGGCACGAGTTCGCGTTCCAGGTCGCGGCCCGCGATCGTGTAGTAGGCCTGTAGCGATTCAAAGCGCGCCAGCCCCAGGCGTTCGGCAATGCCCAGCGCCTTCATGATTTGCCAGGCCGCCCAGTTGGACACGCCCACATAACGCACGTGACCGTGTTGGACCAAGGTATCCAGCGCGCGCACGGTTTCCTCGATAGGCGTTGCCGGATCAAAGCCGTGGATCTGATAAAGGTCGATGTGATCCAACTGCAAGCGCGCCAGGCTCTTCTTCACGCCATCCAGAATGTGCACGCGCGAATTGCCACGCGCATTCACGCCCGCGCCGGTCGGGCCGAACACCTTCGTGGCGATGACCACGTCGTCGCGCGCCACTTTCAAATCGCGCAGCGCCTGGCCGGTGATGATTTCGGAACGGCCTTCCGAATAAACATCCGCCGTGTCAATGAAGTTGACGCCCGCCTCCAACGCCCGGCCCACCAGCCGGTTGGCGTCTTCTTGTTGCAGGTTGCCGATCTTGCTCCACAGCTCGCCCTCGCCGCCGAAGGTCATGGTGCCCAGGCAGAGTTCCGAGACGAAAAGGCCTGTGCTGCCGAATTTCTTGTATCGCATGGTTGAGCTCCTGTCAGCGGCGTCGCGGGGTCCACGCGCCCCGGGATGGGACGCCGGACGCTTGCTTGCCGGGGTGGGAACAGTATGCGTCGACTAGCGGCGGCGCACGCTGCTTGATCCTGCCCTTTTTTTGCCTGATTCTCTGGCACGACCTTCGGAGAATCAGGCATGCGCCCGATCCTCCTGATTTTTTGCCCATTTCTCCAGACCGAAAAAGTGGGCTGTGCACCGCAGCAAGACCGCGCATACACTGAAAACCGTCCTACCCTCTGCGGCGCCGCCGGCTTACCCCGCGGACGGCGCGCCTTCCGGAGCTCCCATGCCTATTACTACCGCTCAGTCCAGTACCGTTCGCCCCGCCCCCGATCGATCCGCTACCGATCGATCCGACGATGCCGTCAACGTCGCTTCTCTGGACATCGCGTACGAACCGGCCCGTCGAGAGCTGCTTTGCACGCTGGACCGGATGACGGGCGATCTGGAAGGATCGCTGGACACGCCCATCGAAGGCCTGTACCTGCACCGGCTGTCGCAGCCCACCGGCGCCAAGCCGGGCTTGCAAAAAGCCGCGCTGGCGGTCATCGCGCAGGGTTCCAAGCGCCTGCTGATCGGCGATGAGAGTTTTGAGTACGACCCCTTCCATTACCTGATTTCCTCGGTGGACCTGCCCGTGGTGGCCAAGGTGTCGGTGGCCAGCCCGACGCTGCCCTACCTGGGCCTGCGGCTGGATCTGAACCCCGAGGAAATCGCCGAGCTGATCAGCGACGAGAACCTGCCGCCGCTGGTCCCCGCGGAAGCGTCACGCGCGCTGAGCGTAAATCCGCTGGGCGGCTCGCTGCTGGACGTGGTGCTGCGCTTGCTGCGCCTGTTGGACAGCCCGCGCGACATCCCCATCCTGGCGCCCATGGTCAAGCGCGAGCTGCTGTACCGGTTGTTGATGAACGGCCAGGGCGTGGTGCTGCGCCAGTCGGTGCTGCAAGACAGCCAGTTGAACCGCGTGGCCAAGGCCATCCGCATTCTGCGCGACAACTACGCCCAGCCGCTGCGCGTGGAGGAAATCGCCCGCGACGTACACATGAGCGTGTCGTCCCTGCACCACCATTTCAAGCAGGCCACGGCCATGAGCCCGCTGCAATACCAGAAGCACCTGCGCTTGCAGGAAGCGCGTCGCCTGATGCTGAGCGATGACGCGGGCGTGGCGCTGGCCGCGCATGCCGTGGGCTATGAAAGTTCATCGCAGTTCAGCCGCGAATACAGCCGTTTGTTCGGCACCCCGCCGCTGCGCGACAAGCAGCGCTGGAAAGAAGAATCGCTGGGCGCGGCCGCCTGACAGGATTTCCGCGCGGCCATTCGCTTTCCGTCTTCTGGCACGCACCGGCGGCGTTATATGCTCGCCGCTACGTCTAGAAATCGGAAATCGCGGAAACGGTCATGCATGACTTGAATGATCTCTATTATTTTGTCCAGGTGGTCAAGAACGGCGGCTTCGCACCCGCCGGCCGCGCGCTGGACATTCCCAAATCCCGCCTGAGCCGCCGCATCGCCCTGCTTGAGGAACGGCTGGGCGTACGCCTGATCCAGCGTTCCACCCGCAGCTTTGCCGTGACCGAACTGGGTCAGGAATATTTCGACCAATGCCTGTCGATGCTGGCCGGGGCCGAAGCCGCGCAAGACGTGATCGACCGCACGCACGCCGAACCGCAGGGCACCATCCGCATGAGCGCGCCGCCCGCGCTCATCTACTACTTTCTGGGCGATGTGGTGGCGCGCTTCATGGAACGCTGCCCCAAGGTACACGTCTACCTGAAGAGCTTTTCACGCTCGGTGGACGTGCTGCGCGAAGGGTTCGACCTGGCCGTGCGCGTACGTTTCGGCCCCATGGAAAGCAGCGACCTGGTGATGAAGCACCTGGGCATGAGCTGCCAGAGCCTGGTTGCCAGCCCCGCGCTGGCGCGCTCGCTGCCGCCCAACGCCGATGTGGCCCAATTCGCCCAATTGCCCACCTTGGCGCTGGGCACCGAGCAACGTGAATGCCAGTGGCGGCTGGACGGACCCGACGGCGCCCGACTGAACGTGCCCTTCACGCCGCGCCTGGTCACCGACGACATGCTGGCGCTTAAGCAAGCCACCCTGCGCGGCGTGGGAGTAGCCGCCTTGCCGCTGATGATGATCCGCGACGAACTGGACGCCGGCACGCTGGTGCCGGTGGGCGCGCCCTGGGTGCCTGAACCAGGCGCCGTCCATGCCGTCTTCCCGTCGCGGCGCGGCCTGCTGCCGGCGGTACGGGAGCTATTGGATTTCATGGCGGCGGAGTATGGTGAAACGGCCCGGCGCGAATGCGATACGCAGCAGCGCCATGGCATTACCGGCCACAAATCCCTCGCAATCTCCCTTCCATCGCCCACCCAATCGTCCGATAAATAGAACGCTGAAGCGCAATTTGACCGACTACCGGGGTTATAGGCTGATATCTAGAATTCTGTTCATGCACTCAACGCGCAACACCGCGCACCACCTTGAAGACATAACGGAGCAAAAATCATGACCAAGCCCTACGTGAAACTGGACAAGAACGAAGCCGCCGTCCTGCTGGTTGACCACCAGGCCGGCCTGCTTTCCCTGGTGCGCGATTTTCAACCGGACCAATTCAAGAACAACGTGCTGGCCCTGGCCGACCTGGCCGAATATTTCAAGCTGCCCACTATCCTGACCACCAGCTTCGAAGACGGCCCCAACGGCCCGCTGGTCCAGGAACTGAAAGACAAATTCCCCACCGCCCCCTACATCGCCCGCCCCGGCAACATCAACGCCTGGGATAACGAAGACTTCGTCAAGGCCGTCAAGGCCACCGGCAAGAAGCAACTGATCATCGCCGGCGTGGTCACCGAAGTGTGCGTCGCCTTCCCCGCCCTGTCGGCGCTGGAAGAAGGCTTTGACGTGTTCGTCGTGACCGATGCGTCGGGCACCTTCAACGAAGTCACCCGCAACGCCGCCTGGAGCCGCATGGAACAAGCCGGCGCGCAACTGATGTCGTGGTTCGGCGTGGCCTGCGAACTGCATCGCGACTGGCGCAACGATGTGGAAGGCCTGGGCACCCTCTTCGCCAACCACATTCCGGATTACCGCAACTTGATGGCGTCGTACTCGGCCAACCGCAAGGCCAACTAAGCCGCGCTTTTCCCCCGCAGGCCGGATGCAGAAATATTTGCATCCGGCCTGCATCCAATTCGGCCTCCCGCGTGTAGTACCTGTACCGGCGCGCATGGTGCGCGTCGTCTACAGACCTTTCACGTCGCTGGAGACCGCTCATGAAGACCCAACGTTCGCACCGCATCCCCGTCGTTACCGGCCTGTTCGCCGTGTCGCTCCTGGCCGCCTGCGGCTCGATGAGTTCCAAATCCATGGCCTATTCCCAAGCCAACCTGCCCGCCAGCATCCAGGTGCCGGCCGGCAACAAGGTGGCCTGGGAAACCGTGGGCGTGGGCGAAATCACCTACGAATGCCGCGCCAAGGCCGACATGAAAGACCAGGCCGAATGGGTGTTCGCCGGTCCCAACGCCGCGCTGAATGACCGCATGGGCAAGCAAGTCGGCAAATACTACGGCCCGCCCGCCACCTGGGAAGCCATGGACGGCTCGAAAGTCACCGGCAAGCAACTCGCCGTGGCGCCCGCCGGCGACGGCAACATCCCCTACCAACTGGTGCAGGCGAATCCGGCCATGGGCGCGGGCGCGATGACGGGCGTGACCTACATCCAGCGCGTCGCGCTCAAGGGCGGCGTGGCGCCGAAGACGCCTTGCACCACGGCGATGCTGGGCCAGAAAAGCGTGGTGAAGTACCAAGCTGACTACATTTTCTGGAAGGCGAACTAAGCCCGCCGGCCCGCCGCCCCCATCGGCGGGCCAGCGGTGGGAGAGTCCGGTAAGATGGCGCAACCTTCAACCGCGCATGGCGGATTCGCGCGGCCGCTCCCTTACCGTCCCTGCTCTCGCATGCCGAACCGCCTGACCCCGGATTTCGATTACGAAGCTGCCCTGCAGGCGTGCGCGGCGGGTCGCCGGCCCGCGCTGGAAGCGCTGTATCGGCAAGAAGGCCCGCGCCTGCTGGGCGTGGCCCAACGACTCCTGCGCGATCGCGCTTGGGCAGAGGACATCGTGCATGACGCCTTCGTCAAGATCTGGAACCAGGCCGACACGTTCGACGCATCGCGCGGATCGGGACGCGGCTGGGTGTACAGTATCACCCGCAATCTGGCGTTGAATGCGCTGCGCGACACCGCCCGCGAAACCGACGTTGACGACGACGCGGCCGCCGCCCTGGACGCGCGCGACGCCATCGAAGCCTGGCACGACACCCGCGACGCCTTCGACTGGCGCGCCAGCGCCGGACGCATCGGCCCCTGCCTGGAAGAACTGGAACCGGTACGCCGCAACTGCGTGCTGCATGCCTACGTAGAGGGGCTGACGCACAGCGAAATCGCCCAGCGACTGGGCGCGCCGCTGGGCACCGTCAAGGCCTGGATCAAGCGCAGCCTGCAAGCGCTCAAGGAGTGCCTGGCATGAGCGCTCCGCACTCCTCCCACGACGACATCGACGAGCTCGCCGGCGAATATGTGCTGGGCACCTTGTCGGCCACCCAACGCCGCGACGCGCAAGCGCGCATGACGCATGACGCCGACCTGCGCGCGGCGGTTGCACGCTGGGAAGCCAGGCTCTTGCCCTTGACGAACCTGTCCGAACCGATCGAACCATCCACCAGCCTTTGGCCTCGCATTACCCGCACGCTGGATTCGGCACAGGCGCAGGCGCGGCCCGCTGTCAGCCTCAAGTCGAGCAGCGCGCCCAAGCCCGGCCTCTGGGACAGCCTGGCCTTCTGGCGCAGCCTGGCCGTGGGCGGCATGGCAGCGGTGCTGATCCTGGGCAGCACGCTGGCGCTACGCCCGGTGGCCACGCCCGATGCGCCGCAGTACGTGGTGGTGTTGGTGGCGCCGCAATCGCAGGCGCCCGGCTGGGTGGTGCAGGCGCAGGCCGGCCAAAGCGCCGTGCAACTGGTGCCGATCACCGCAACGGAAGTGCCGCCGGATCGTGCGCTGGAATTCTGGACCAAGGCCGACGGCTGGGCCGGCCCCGTATCGCTGGGCCTGGTCAAGCCCGGCGAACCGGTCCTGATCCCGCTGGACAAGCTGCCGCCGCTGGAACCCAACCAGCTTTTCGAGCTGACGCTGGAACCCAAGACCGGCTCGCCCATCGGCAAGCCCACCGGCCCGATTCAATTCATCGGGCGCGCGGTCAAGATGCTGTAGCGGGTGAGGCCTTGCGCGGAAGCCTTAGCGCTTGCGCGCGAAGGGATACACCTGCTGCGCCAGGAACGTCCCCGGCATGTCGTTGTCCAGAATCCCGTAGTTCTCGGGCAAGCGCTTGCCCACGCCGCGCACGGCGGTGCCAAAGGCGTAATCAATGAACGAGAAGTGCGCGGCGTAGTTCTTGTCGATGGCTTCGGTGTCTGACGAGTGATGCCAATGATGAAAATCCGGCGTCACGATGATGTAGCGCAGCCAGCCCCACGGCAGCTTCACGTTGGAATGGATCAATACAGCCTGGAACCCGACGATGATGATGTAGGCGTCCAGCACCGCCTTCGAAAACCCCAGCACGAACAGCACGCCCAACACGGCCACGCGCGTGATCAGCAGTTCAACGATGTGCAGGCGCGAACCGGCCAGCCAGTCCAGCGTGCGCGTGCTGTGATGCACCGCATGAAAGCGCCACATGAACGGCACCTCGTGATAGACCCGATGCGCCGCGTACTGCGCCAGGTCCGCCACCAGCACCGCCACGAACAGTTCCAGCACATAAGGCATCGACTGGATGGCCGCCTGCAAGGGCTCATACGCCGCCCAGGAAAACAGCCGGTGGATGAAAAAGTTGATGCACAGCAGCACCGCGCCCACCGACAGGTGATTAAACAGGAAATGCTTCATGTCCACCTGCCATTCCCCGCGAAACACGGGCTGGCCGGGATACAGCGGCGTCAGCTTCTCGACAATGATGAAGACCATGCTGGACGCCAGCAGGTCCAGGATGAACCAGTCCAGGCCCAGGTACGGGTGGTTGCCGGTGTTGGACGACGTCACCACCACCTGGCTGCCGCCCGCCGCCACCGCGCAGCAAACGAGCGCGAAGGCCGAGATGTTCAGCCAGCGCTGACGCCCCAGCACGGTATTGGCAAGCGCAATGGAGCCCGACACCAGCAGCGCGGAAAACAGCAGCGTGCGCATCGCTTCCACGGAGTAGAAGGCGCGCAGTTCCGGCGTGGTGAGATAGGCGGGAAAGTGAAAAGCCAGCACCCCCAGCACGGCCAGAATGGCCAGGAACAGCGCAATCACGCCGCTGATCATGCCGGTGCCCGGGTTGATGCGCCCGTCCTTACTGAAAAGATCTAGAACTTGCCGAACACCGGAGGCGCGCTGTTTCATGTCTGCGATATGACTGACCACGGGGGCCAGAGTGTATCCCCGCGCAACCCCGGTCATGTAATCAAACGTGAATATCAACGACAAATTCAGCGCACGGTCGCATTGCCCTTGCGCGCGCTCAACCCGCTTGCCCCGCCCTGGCAGGGGGCGGGTTGACAATGAACAGTCGTTGGCGTGTCATGGGGACGCCGACGCTCGCCGCGCTTGGCGCGTGCCGGTCCCGTCAACGGGTTCCCAAGAGAGAGGCCCTAATGTTCCCTGAATATCGCCAACTCATTACGCAGCTGAAATCCGAGAACGCGCATTTCTCGGCCCTGTTCCAGCGTCACAACGACCTGGACCAGGAAATCCAAAATATGGAGGACGGCAAGGTGCCGTCCTCAAGCGCCCACATCGAGGTGCTGAAAAAAGAAAAACTGCTGCTCAAGGACAAGCTCTACGGCCTGCTAAGGGCGGCCGACCAGAACACCGGCTAAGCCCCAGCCTGTCCGCCACCGGCTACCTGCCCTACATCAGCTCCAGCCCCGCCCCCCGCACCACGACCGCGTACTTCGCCATTTCAGAACGAAAGTACGCTGCCGTCTGGTCGGGGGGCATCAGCAGAATCCGGGTGTTCTGCGCCGCCATGGCCTGTTTGACCTCGGGCGAATTGAACGCCCGACCCAATGCGTCGTAAATGCGGCGCACATCGGCCGCCGGCAATTTGGCCGGCCCCACCGCGGCGAACCAGCCACCGATCTCGTAATTCTCCAGCCCCTGCTCGCGCGCCGTGGGCAAATCAGGCAAGGCCGCCATCCGTTCGCCACCACAAGCCGCCAATGCCTTGAGCGCACCGCTTTTTATCTGCGGCAGCACCGAAGGCAGCGACAAGACGCCGAAATCCACCTGCCCGCCTATCAGGTCCGCCATCATGGGGCCCACGCCCTTATAGGGAATGTGGCGCGCCTTGACGCCCGCCTGCTGCACGTACATCTCGGCGGCCAGATGCAGGATGGTGCCGTTGCCCGACGAGGCGTAGTTATAGCGGCCGGGTTCAGCCGACAGCAAAGCGGTCAGCTCCTTTAGGTTGCCCGCCGCGATCTGCTTCGGGTTGGCCACGATCAGAAACGGCGTCATGCCCACCATGCTGATCGGCGTAATGTCGGTCAGCGGGTCGAACGGCAAAGACTTATAGACGCTGGGAAAAATCACATGGTTGTTCGACAGCATGCTTAGCGTGTAGCCGTCCGGCGCCGACCGCACCAACGCGGACGTGCCCACGATGCCGCCGGCGCCCGGCTGGTTTTCGACCACGACCGTATGGCCCAGCGCAGCGGACAGCGCCGGGCCGACCGACCGCGTGATCGTGTCCACGCCTGAACCCACCCCCACGGGCAGAATGAACTTGATGGGCCGGTCCGACTGCGCCCTGGCCAGGGCTGGCGCGCCCAACAACGTCACGCCCAGCGCTCCCAGTAGTTGTCGGCGGCTCCACCCCGCGCGTTGATTGCTCATGTTTGTCTCCTGTTGGTTTTTTGTTTCCCATCACGCTACCGCGCCCTGCTCCCGCAGCGCCGCAATCTGCGTTGCGTCATAACCCAGGTCCGCCAGCACGGCGTCCGTGTCCACGCCCAAGGTCGGCGGGTGCAGCCGCACCCCCAGCCGGTGTCCGTCCATCATCAAGGGGAACAACGCCGCGCCCGCGGTCTGGCCGGCGCGTTCGCCGTCGGGCAGCCGGATGTCGGCCAGCCCGCCCGTGGCGCGCAGATGCGGGTCGTCATAAAGCGCTTCGGGCTTCACGATGGGCGCAAACGGCAAGCCGATGCGTTCGAACACGCTTGAGAGTTCCGCCGCGCTGTAGCCGGCCAAACGCTCGCGCAGGTCGGCCAACAAGGTGGGGCGCAGACGCACCCGGTCATTGTTGGTGGCCATGGCCGGATCGCGCTTCAAGTCATCGAATCCGAAGGCGTCGCAGAAGGTGATCCACTGCGCATCGCTGACGGCCGCCAGGAAGATCTGCTCGCCATCCTTCACGGTGAATACGTCGTACAGCGCCCAGGCGGATACGCGATCAGGCATCGGCGCGGACGGCTGGCCGGTAATGGCGTACTGCAGCATGTGCTGCCCCACCAGGAAGACGTTGTTCTCGAACAGGGCCGACTGCACTTCCTGCCCCCGGCCCGTAATGCCCCGCTGGATCAGCGCGGCCATGGCGCCGATGGCGCCGAACATGCCGCCCATGATGTCGTTGACGCTGGTGCCCGCGCGCACCGGGTCGCCAGGCCGGCCGGTCATGTAGGCCAGCCCGCCCATCATTTGCACGACTTCGTCCAGGGCGGTGCGCATCTCGTAGGGGCCGGGCAGAAAGCCCTTGTGGCTGACGTAGATCAGCCGGGGGTTGTCTTGCGACAGCGAGGCGTAGTCCAGCCCGTACTTGGCCATCGTGCCGGGGCGAAAGTTCTCGGCCACCACGTCGGCGCTGGCCGCCAGTTTGCGCGCGGCGGCGACGCCTTCGGGGCTTTGGATATCCAGCGCGATGCTCTTCTTGTTGCGGTTGAACATCGGGAAGAAACCCGCGCCCACACCCAGCAGATGCCGGGTGCGATCCCCCCGCACCGGTTCCACCTTGATGACTTCGGCGCCCAGGTCCGCCAGCACCATGCCGCAGGTCGGGCCCATCACCATGTGCGTGAATTCGACCACGCGCAAGCCGGCCAGCGGCAATGCTCGGGGAGACGGGGGCGTAGCAGTATCTTGAATCGGTTGTGGCATGGGTAAGCTCGAAAGATATTGGGCGGGCGCAATCAGGCAGCCGCGCCGGATAGGGAATGGAACGTCTTGGGCAGGCCGGCCTGCCACAGCGCGCCGTGCAAGGGCTGGTCCGGCAGCCAGACGCCAACCTTCTGACGCAGCGCCAGCAATCGGCTGATGTCCACGCCGGTGGCGATGCCCATGCTTTCCAGCATGAAAACCAGGTCTTCCGTGCTGACATTGCCGCTGGCGCCGGGGGCATGCGGGCAGCCGCCGATGCCCGCCAGGCAAGCGTCAAAACGCGACACGCCCGTTTCCAACGCGGCCAGCACATTGGCCAGCCCCAAGCCCCGCGTGTCATGAAAGTGCGCGCAGCACAGGCGGTCGCCCGCCAGGCGGCGCGCCTCGTCAAAAAGCCGCCGCACCGCAGCGGGGTCGGCGTAGCCCACCGTATCGGCCAGGCTGACGCGGTCGGCGCCCGCATCCAGCAAGGCCTGCATCAGCCGCAATACTTCCTGCGGCGGAACATGGCCCTGCAAGGTGCAGCCGAACGCCGTGCCCACCCCGCCTTCAATCAGCATCGACGACCCGGCCGCATCGCGCGCCGCGCGCATCTGGCCCACCATCGTCACCACCTCATCCGGGGTCTTGCGCAGGTTGGCCAAGCTATGGGCATGGCTGGCCGACAAGGGCACCAGCATCAGGTCCGCGCCGCTGGCCAGCGCGCGTTCGGCGCCTTTCAAGTTGGGCACCAAGACCGACACCGTTAGTCCATCCAGGCGTTTGGCGTGGGCCACCAAGGTCTCGGTATCCGCCAACTGGGGCAACAAGCGGGCGGGTACGAATGACCCCACTTCAATCTCGCGCTGGCCGGCCGCGTAGGCCGCATCGATCCATTCAAGCTTGGTTTGCGTGGGCATCACGACGGACAGGCTTTGCAAGCCGTCGCGCAGCCCCACTTCGCGCACCGTGGCGCGGTTCGGAAAACAGGAGGACGGGGCGATCGGCATGGCAGCGGCGTTATCCAGTAAGGCTTCATCAAGCGACCAAGCCAGTTTAGATATTCTCGATTCACGCACAAGCGGTATTCCGGAACGACTAATATTCCATTTTGGAACTTCTAAATAAGGCGGCCCCGTCATGCGCGACCTGGACATCACCACCCTGCGCCTGTTCATCTCCGTCTGTGAAACCGGCAACATCGCCCGCGCCGGCCAACACGCCAACATCGTCGGCTCGGCCATCAGCAAACGCCTGGCGCAGTTGGAAGACACCGTGGGCGCCAAGCTGTTGACGCGCAAGCGTCGGGGCGTCGAACCCACCGAGGCCGGCGAAACCCTGCTGGAACACGCGCGCGCGATACTGGCCAGTTCGCAACGCATTGAACGCGACATGTCGGCCTACGCCAGCGGCGTGAAGGGGCAGGTGCGCATCCTGGCCACCGCGTCCATTCTGGCTGAATCCCTGGCCGAGGACATCGCGGCATTCCTGCAAGCCGCCCCCCACCGCAACATCCGCGTAGACATGGAAGAGCGCGTCAGCCAGGACGTCGTGCGAGAGGTCAAGGGCGGCATCGCCAGCCTGGGCATCTGCTGGGACGCGGCCGACTTTCATGGGCTGGACACCCGGCCATACCGGGGCGACCGCCTGGCTGTCGTCACGGCGCCCGATCATCCGCTGGCCGAACGCGACGCGGTCTGGTTCGACGAGGCCTTGGACTACGAGCACGTCAACATGCCCGCCGCTAGTGCGGTCTTGCGCATGTTGCAAACCGCCGCCAACCAAAGCGGCAAGTCTTTGCGCCACCGCGTCACCGTCAGTAATTTCGACTCCGCGTTCCGCGTCGTGCTGGCAGGCCTGGCCATCAGCGTGGCGCCCATCGAGGTGGCCACGCCCTATGCCCTGGCCCATGGCCTGCGCGTGTTGCCCTTGCATGACCCCTGGAGCCATCGCCGCTTTGCCATCTGCATGCGCGACGCGCATTCGCTGTCGGCGGCGGCCAGCCTGTTGCTGGACCATCTGGTCGCGGCGGGCCGGGCGTCGGCGTGACACCTGGCCACCATGTTGTTTAGACGAACTAATGTTGATTTAGATTATTTAGTTTTTCTAATCCCCTGTCAGCGGCTAGTCTGTCGGCCTTTCCATAAGGGTTGCCACGAGAGTTGCCATGACGACCGCATTCATTCCCGGGTTCCTGCTCGGCCTTAGCTTGATCGTCGCCATCGGCGCGCAAAACGCTTTCGTCCTGCGACAAGGCTTGCGCCAGGAATACGTGTTCGCGGTCTGCCTGACCTGCGCCGCCTCAGACGCCATCCTGATTGCGGCGGGGGTGGCGGGCTTTGGGCTGGCGGCCAACACACTGCCCTGGCTGGAACCCGCCATGCGCTACGGCGGCGCGTTGTTCCTCTTTATCTACGCCGCGCGCAGCTTGCGCTCGGCCTTGCGCGCCCAGCACGACAGCCTGGCGCCTTCCGCCCGGCAGACAACCGGGCTTGCCGCCACCCTGGCCGCCTGCCTGGCGTTCACCTGGCTCAACCCGCATGTGTACCTGGACACCGTGGTGCTGCTGGGGTCGATATCCAGCCAGTACGACGGCGCCAAAACCGCCTTCGCGCTGGGCGCCATGTGCGCGTCGTTCACGTTTTTCTTCACGCTGGGCTATGGCGCCCGGCTGCTGCGACCGCTGTTTGCGAACCCCAACGCCTGGCGGGTGCTGGACGGCTGCGTGGGCGTGGCGATGTTTGCGATCGGATTGAAACTGGTGTTGTGACGAACTGTTGTTGTAGCGGACTGAGCTTGCGGTCGCCCGCAGTCAGTCATCTACAATTCGGCGACGCTGGCCCTACGGTGGCCCAGCCCGCAACACACAGGTAGCATGACGCGCGCGAAGAAAACAGCATCGACAAGAAAACGCCCGGTAGCTCGGGGCAATAGCAAATCGGCAAGCCGTGCCTATCGGTTCTTCAGGGCGCTTCTGGTTTCGTCACTGGCCAGCTTCGGCGCCACCACCTATGTCTTGAAGCCGCAATGGCCCGCGCAGTTCTCGCCGGATGCCATCCTGGCGCGCTTGGGGTGGCCAGCCCAGGAAAAGTTTGCCCCGGCTGCCATCCCTTCCGGGGCGTTGACCCACACTCGCTTCGCCGACTGCCCGCAGTTTTTCCCATCCGGCAACCTGCCCGTCGTGCCCTCGGCCCCCGCGCTGCGCGAGCTGTGCTTTTCAGCGTTTGCCGTCCTGCACAACGGCCAGACCAAAACGCCGGTGTTTGTCGCCGAACGCCTGAACCGCAAGCTGCTGACGCAGGCGCAGGGCTTGCAGCGCACCGACAAGTTCTACGCCGAAGCCCGCCTGCCCAGCGGCGAACGCGCCAGCCTGGACGACTACAAGGGGTCCGGCTACTCGCGCGGCCACATGGCGCCCGCCGGCGACATGTATTCCCGGGACGCCATGGCGCAGAGCTTTTCGCTTGCCAACATGGTGCCGCAAGACCAGACGCAAAACGCCGGCCCCTGGAGCCGCATCGAGCAAGACACCCGCAAATACGTCATGCGCGCGGCGGGCGATGTGTATGTCTATACCGGCCCCTACTACGCCGGCAAGCCTGCATCCATCGGCTTCGGCGTGGCGGTGCCCAGCCACGTCTACAAGGTGGTGTACGACGCCACCACGCGCCGCTCATGGGTGCACTGGCAGGCCAACAACGCCAGCGCAAAAGCAAGCGCCCCGATCAGCTACGACGAATTCGTCCGCCGCACGGGGATGCAATTGCTGCCGTCCGCGCCCTAGCGGTTCGCCAAAAAAAAGGGTTTGCGCACGCCCGGTGCGGTGGGCATGCGGCTTGCTCCGCAAACTGGCGACGCCTGCAAGGCCTGCCGGAATGACCGGCCTCCGTCTGCCTGCGGGTGTCACCCAGGAGATCAGCATGAACCAGCCCCTATTGAACGCCGCCCTTTGCATTGCCTTTGCGCTGGGCGCGCCAAGCTACGCCTTGGCCCAACCCACCGCCGCTCCTGGCGCTGCGGACTCTTCCGCCGCGATCACCAAATTGAATAGCGAAGACCGCGGCTTTCTGACCAAAGCCGCGGAATCCGGCTACCTGGAAATCGCGGCTGGCAAGCTTGCCCTGGAAAAGTCCCGCGACACGCAAGTCAAGCAATTCGCCCAGAAGATGATCGACGACCACACCGCACTGGGACGGCAACTACAGCACCTGGCCAAACAAAAGGGATACGAAACGCCCACGCAGCCATCGCTGGTGCAAAGCGCCCGGTTGAAAGCGCTGGAACTACGCGGCGACGGCTTTGACGAGGCTTATGGCGACGAGATCGCCGTAGCGGCGCATGAGGACGCCATTGAATTGTTTGAGGAAGCGGCCAAGCGGGCCACGGACGATGACCTGAAGCGCTTTGCCGCCGACACGCTGCCTATGTTGAAGCGCCACCTGGACATGGGCCGCGCGCTGCGCAAAGCCGGTAAAGACACCGCGAAGTAAGCACGGGCCGCCATGCGCGATCCCGGCCACCCGGCAAGCGTCTGGGAGGCCACTCATTTTCCCCTGCCGTCGCTTTGATCCAACGCCGCCGCCTCAGCCCGGACCGCCTGCAGGAATACGTGCAGCGAGGGTGAGATTTCGGCGTCACTGCGCGTGACGACGCCCACCGGCGGCAGCGTCCATCCGGGCTGGAACTTCAAGATCGCCAGCACGCCCAGCCGGGCGTAATGCAGCGCGACCCCGCGCGGCATGGCCGCCAGCACGTCGGAATGGCGCAGCAGCACCTCGTTGGCAAGCAGGCTGACGGATTCCACCACGGGATCCATCAACGACAGATTCTGCTCGGCGAAGTAGGCGTCGATGCGTTCACGTAGCGGCGCCTGTGGTGGCGGCAGAATCCAGGACTGGCGCGCCAAGGTCGCCGCGTTCACGCGCGACGAGCGCACCAGCGGATGCCCGACTCGCGCCACGATATGGATGGGTTCGTCGTACAGGACTTCGGTATGGAACTCCGCCTGGCCCTTGCCCACCATCAGCCGTCCGATCACGCAGTCCAGTTCACCCCGCGCCAAGCTGTTGAGCAAGGCGTCGTATGACCCTTCCTGCAGCATGACCGTCACGCCCGCGGACTGCTCGCGCAGTTGCGTCAACGCGCGCGGAATCAGCACCGGCAGCACCGCCTGCAATACACCGACCCGCACGCGCCCCGAGGCGCCCCGCGTCATCGCATCAAGTTCGCTGCGCGCGCCGTCCAGGTCCGACAGCAGGACGGCTGCCTTGTGAACCAGCGCCTGGCCATAGACCGTAGGCGAGATGCCACGGCGCGAGCGGATGAACAAGGGCACGCCAAACGTCGTCTCAAGTTCCACCAGCAGCTTGCTGGCCGCCGGCTGGGTCATGCCCAACTGCGCGGCCGCCTTGTGCACGCTGCGCGTGCTGTCCAGCGCCTGCAGCAGGTCCAGATGGCGAACGCGCAAGCGTGAACGAATCTGGCGAATGGTCGGAATACGCGGTTCGGGTGTCATTTCAGTGATTCCAATTGGTTTTCACTAGATCATGAATTCTGATTATTCCCGAATTACACGCTGCCTACACTGACTCTTCCATCACCAGCGCCAAGCGCAGAGGGCAATCCCATGAAGATCACGATGTTGGGGACGGGGGCAGCGTTGCCCGATCCAGACCGAGGCCAATCGGCCATCTTGCTGACGCTGAATAACGGCAAGCACTATCTGTTCGACTGTGGCGAAGGCGCCACCCGCCAAATGGTGCGCGCCAATGTGAACCCGGCCGATGTCGGGTTCGTATTCCTGACCCATCTGCATCACGACCACATCTGCGACTATCCGTACTTCGTGATCTCCAGCTGGATGCTGAACAAAACAGGCAGCCCACTGCTGCTGGGCCCGCGCGGCACCCAGAAATTCGTGGACCACTTATTCGAGAACGGCGCCTTCCATGCAGATTTCCAGGCACGCAGTTCGTATCCCGTGCGCCAGGCAAACATTGAAGCGGTGCGGCCCATCGTGCGCGAGGTGGCGCCGGGCGTGGTGTTCGAGGATGACGACGTGCGCATCAGCGTGGATTGGGTTGAGCACATCCCACGCGACATCTGCGAGTGCTTTGGCGTGCGCATCGAGGCCGAAGGCAAGGTTGTGTCGTTCAGCGGCGACACAGCGCCCTGCCCGGCCATGGTCAACCTGGCGCGGGACGCCGACTTGCTGATCCACGAATGCACTTTCCCAGAATCCTTCATCGCCCATCGGGCCAAGACGGGCGTAGGCACTTACGCCCACACCAGCCCGACCGACCTGGGCAAGATCGCAAGCGAGGCCGGCGTAAAAAGCCTGGTCGCCACCCACTTCGGTCACTTTGATTCCTGCAGCCCCGTGTTGAAACGCGCGGCTGCCAAGCATCTGCCGGTGGAATTGATGGGGCCGCACTTGATGGACGACATCGCCGCCGACATACGCAAGAACTACTCGGGTCCGCTACGCCTGGCGCACGACCTGATGCGCATTGATCTGTAGGGAGTTCAGTGGCAGGGGGCTATTACGACCGCGCGTAGAACGCGGCTTGTCTTACCTAACAACGTCCCGGCGTGGCATAAGGCCTTACGGCATGCTGCGCACGGGCGAACTCAAGGGAACCACGATGAACCGCACGCTACCGATGCTCTCCGCTACGTTGTCAACGGTAATGACCGCAGCCATGGCGCTGGGCCTGAGCCTTGCTTCGCCAGCTGCCGCGCAATACCCCGACCGCCCCGTGCGCATCGTCCTGCCCTACGCGCCCGGCGCCGCGGGTGACATCGCGCTGCGCCAACTGCAACCCCGGCTGGAACAGGAGCTGGGGCAACACCTGATCGTGGATTACCGCAGCGGCGCGGGCGGCAACATCGGCGTGCAGGAAGTGGTGCGCGCCAAGCCCGACGGCTACACGCTGGTGCTGGGCGCGGCAAATAACTTCGTCATCAATCAATTCCTGTACCGCAAGCTGGGCTTCGACCCGCTGTCCGACCTGCAGCCCATCGCGAAACTGGCCGACGTGCCTTCGTTCATCTATATCAGCGCGGCGGTACCCGCCACCACCTTTGCGCAATTCAAGCAGTATGCGCAGGCCAACGCCGGCAAATTGAACTATGGATCACCCGGCTCGGGCACGTCGCCACATCTGTCGGCCTTCATGTTGTCGCAAGCCATGCAAGCGCGCATGACGCACATTCCCTACCGGGGATCGGCGCCGGGCGTACAGGCGCTGTTGGCCAACGAAGTGCAGATGTACCTGGGCGGGTATAGCGTCGGGGCGGCCTACGCCCCGCAGAACCGAATCCGCGCGCTGGCCGTGGCCGCGCCCGAACGCTTTGCATCCATGCCCGATGTGCCGACCCTGCGCGAAGCCGGTGCGCCCGACGTGGTGTTGAGCAACTGGTGGGGCTTGGCGGCGCCGCGTGGTGTTCCGCCCGAGGTCGTGGACCGTTGGTCGCGAGCCTTGAACACGGTGCTGGCCGACCCGGCGATCCAGAAGGCATTCCTGCAAAACGGCTTCGTGGCACGCACCGGCGATCCGGCTGCGTTCGAACGCGAACTGCAGCAGGAAAGCCTGAAGTGGAAAGCCATCGTGCAAGAAACCGGGGTTACGCTGGACAACTGACCTTCAAAAACCGGCGAGCGTGATCTTCGCGACTGTGTGGCCACCTTCAAGCGGCGCATGGAGGTCGTTCAAGGAACAATACTTGCTGGGCAATAGCGGATCGTGCCGACTCAACAGGAGACACAAATGAAAACGCAGATCAGCTATCGAAAACTGCACGGCGGCGACGGCGTCGCCTTGGTCAATGGCAGTATTTCAGACGCTACCCAGGCAAAGCGCGAGCTGGCGAACTGGCTGGAATTGCCTGCAAGGGATGATGCCGATGAAGCGCAGGAAGATCTGGATGGCCGCCTTCGCTTGGGCGGCATCGACCCGGACTCGGTTCAGTTCCATCACATCAGCGAGTAGCGCGCCTCCCCCCTCAAGGACCAAAGGAAAAATTCGGACATAATTATTGCCCTGGCGGCCCGGCTACAGCATTCAGCCCGCCACCGCCTTGGCATACCCCGCGCCGGATTTTTCCATGAACCTTGCCCGTATCGACCTCGTCACACTCGCCCTGTTTGTTGCCGTTGCGCGCCAGGGCAGCATCTCGGCTGGCGCGCGCCAATCGCATCTGGCGGTGGGGGCGGCCAGCAAGCGGATCTCCGACCTGGAAACCGCCCTGGGCACCGCGCTGCTGTACCGCAACGCCGCCGGGGTGGAGCTGACCGACGCCGGCCAGGCCTGCCTGGTCCATGCGCTGCGCGTGTTGCAGGAAGTGGAGCAGATGACGGGCGCGCTGTCGGATTTCGCGCAAGGCGTGCGCGGGCAGGTGCGCATTGCCGCCAATACCTCGTCGCTGACGCAGTTCCTGCCCGAAGACCTGGCCGCCTTCATGGATGGCCACCCGGCCGTGCGCATCGACCTGGAAGAACAGAACAGCAGCGACATCGTCACCGCCGTGCTTGAGAACCGCGCCGATATCGGCGTATTCGCCGACCGTACGCCCGCCGACGGCTTGTCGACCTTCCCCTACCGCTTGGATGAACTGGTGGTGATCGTGCCACAGCGCCACCCCTTGGCTTCTGAGGCGCAAGTGGCGTTTGCGGACACCTTGGCCTACGACTACGTGGGCCTGCCGCCGGCCACGTCGCTGGCTACCCGTTTGTCCGACGAAAGCGGGCGTCTGGGGCGAGCGATGCGCTTGCGCATCCAGGTGCGCAGCTTTGACGCGATCTGCCGCATGGTCGCGGCGACCCGTGGCGTTGGCATCCTTCCGCGCATCGCGGCCGAGCCGCACGCGCGGTCGATGCCGATCAAGCTCATTCCCCTGACCGACGAATGGGCGCGCCGCTGGCTGCTGCTGGGCGTGCGCGATGCCGACACGCTGACCGTAGGCGCGCGCCTGTTGCTGGCCCATCTGCGCGGCGATAACTAAGGCGAAGCCGCTGCGGGTTTGCCCGGGGTTTCTCGTTCTGGGAACACCCCTTTCCCCGATTGTCCATTCCGCCGGGCACCGCTTTGCGCGCACACTGCCGCCTATCAATATCGAGTGTCGCCAGGGAGGCGAAATGGCTGGGCAGATTCTTGCTGGCATCCGCGTGCTGGAGCTGGGTCAACTGATAGCAGGGCCGTTCGCCGCCAAGACCCTGGCGGATTTTGGCGCTCAGGTCATCAAGATCGAGCCCCCCGGGCAAGGCGATCCGCTGCGCAAATGGCGTTTGCTGCACGAAGGCACGTCCGTGTGGTGGGAAGCGCAGTCGCGCAACAAGCAGTCGGTGTGTGTGGACCTGCGCCAGCAGGAAGGCCAGGACATCGTGCGCCTCTTGGCCCAGCAGGCCGACGTGCTGATCGAAAACTTTCGCCCCGGCACCCTGGAAAAATGGGGCTTGTCGTGGGAAGCCCTGCATGCGCTGAACCCGCGCTTGATCATGCTGCGCATCTCGGGCTACGGCCAGACCGGCCCCAAGGCGCGCGAGCCGGGCTTTGCCGCCATTGGCGAAGCCATGGCCGGGCTGCGCTACCTGAACGGTGAACCCGGCCGCGCGCCGGTGCGGGCAGGCTTGTCGCTGGGCGACACCATCGCCGGCCTGCATGGCGCGCTGGGCGTGATGATGGCGCTGTACCAACGCGATGCGCGTGGCGGCGTGGGCCAAGTGATCGACGCGGCCCTCTACGAAAGCCTGTTCAACCTGAGCGAAAGCCTGTTGCCGGAATACTCCGTGTTCGGCGCCGTGCGCGAACCGGCCGGTGCTGCGCTGCCGGGCATTGCGCCGTCCAACGCCTATCCGTGCCAGGACGGCTACGTGCTCATCGCCGGCAACGGCGACGCCATCTACACCCGCCTGATGGCACGCATCGGCCGCGACGATCTGGGCCAGGACCCGGCCTTGGCGCACAACGACGGCCGTGCCCGACGAGTGGCCGAGATCGACGCCGCCATCGGCGCTTGGACGCAAACCCGGCTGATCGACGACGTGTTGGCCGCGATGCGCGAAGCCGACGTGCCGGCTGGCCGCATCTATTCGGTGGCGGATATTGCCGCCGACCCGCACTACCGTGCGCGCAATGCCATCACCACCGTAGAGTCCGCCGCCGGCGTGCAAGTGGAAATGCCGGCCGTCTTTCCGTATCTGTCGGCCAACCCCGGCGCGGTCCGCGAACGCGCGCCCACGCTGGGCGAGCACACCGATGCCGTGCTGGCGCAGGCGGGCTTGTCGGACGAACAACGCGACGCGCTGCGCGCCAAGGGAGTGATTGCATGAACGCCGGCCCCACCAAGATCGAGATCAACGAAGTCGGCCCCCGCGACGGCCTGCAAATAGAAAAAACCCTGGTCGCCACCGACGACAAGGTCGCCTTCGTGGACGCTTTGTCCGACTGTGGCTTTGCGCGCATCGAAGTCACCAGTTTCACGTCGCCTAAGGCCATCCCAGCGCTGGCCGACGCGGCCGACGTAATGCGCCGCATTCGCCGCCGACCGGGCGTGATCTATACCGCGCTGGTGCCCAACATCCGCGGGTTGGAACGCGCGCTGGAAGCCGGCACAGACGAGATGAACCTGGTCATGTCCTGTAGCGAGACGCATAACCGCGCCAACCTGCGCATGACGCGCGAGCAGTCGTATGCGGAACTGTCGCAGGTGCTGGCCGCAGCGGGCCGCAGCGGCACGCCGTGCAATGTGTCCCTGTCCACCGCCTTCGGTTGCCCGTTTGACGGCGACGTGGCGGCCGACCAGGTGCTGGACCTGGCCGCACGGCTGGCGGATGCGGGCGCCACCGGCATCACCCTGTGCGACACCACCGGCATGGCGTACCCGACGCAAGTGGCCGCCTTGTGTGAGCAGGCGTCCGCACGGCTGCCCGGCATGGCGCTGACCGTGCACCTGCACAATACGCGCGGCATGGCGCTGGCCAATGCGATGGCCGCCTGGCAAACCGGCATCACCCGCTTTGACGCGGCGGCCGGCGGCCTGGGCGGATGCCCGTACGCGCCCGGCGCCAGCGGCAACGTCAACACCGAAGAACTGGTGCACATGTTCGCCTGCATGGGCGTGGATACCGGCGTGTCGCTTGCGCCGCTGCTGGCTATCGTGCGCGGCTTGCCCGCGCTGGTCCAGCGCGATCTGAGCAACGCCTTGCTGCAAGCAGGGCCCCGCCTGGCGACCCACGCCGCGCCCGCCTGGCTGGCCGAGAGATTTCCGCAATAGTCGCGATGTAGTGCAGTACCGATGCACTGAAGTACCGATGTAGTGAAGTACCGATGTAGTGAAGTACCGATGTAGTGCAGCCGTTTATCCGTTTTTTGTTTTGACCACACCTATAAAAAACCAAGGAGACATTCCATGGCATTCCCCTGCCTGCCCACCATCCTGCGCGCCGGTATCGCCGCCGCCCTGACCCTCGGCGCCAGCGCCGCCAGCGCCCAAGCCGACTTTCCCAATCGTCCGGTCACGCTGATCGTGTCCGCCGCGCCCGGCGGCACCACCGACATCGCCGCCCGCCTGATCGCCCAGCCCCTGGGCGCGGCGCTGGGCCAGAGCGTCGTCGTCGAGAACAAGCCGGGCGCCTCGGGCGGCATCGCCGCGCAGACGGTGGCCCGCGCCAAGGCCGACGGCTACACGCTGCTGCTGCAATACTCCGGCTTCCAGGTCATCACGCCCCACGTCACGCCCACCGCCGGCTGGGACCCGATCAAGGACTTCGCCCCCGTCGCCAACGTGCTGTCGGCGCCGCAAGTCGTGGTGGTGCGCCCGGACCTGCCCATCAATTCGCTCAAGGAACTGGTGGCCTACGCCAAGGCCAACCCGGGCAAGCTGAACTACGCATCGTCCGGCAACGGCTCGCTGCAACAAGTGGCCACCGAACTGCTGAACCAGATGGCCGGCACGCAGATCACGCACATCCCCTACAAGGGCACCGGCCCCGCGCTGAACGACCTGCTGGGCGGCGCCGTGGACATGACCATCACCACGCCCCCGCCGCTGCTGGGCCAGATCGCCGCCGGCAAGCTGCGCGCGCTGGCCGTCACCGGCAACACCCGCCTGCCGTCCCTGCCCAACGTGCCCACCGCCGCCGAGGCCGGCTATCCCGACCTGATCGTGTCGTCGTGGTTCGCCATGTACGCCCCCAAGGACACGCCCGCCCCGGTCGTGGACAAGATCGCCGGTGAAATCCAGAAAATCATGAAGACCGACGCCTTCCGCCAGAAAGCCGCCGAACAAGGGGCGGAAGCCATCTTCATGGGGCCGAAGGAACTGGGTGCGTATACGCAGTCGGAACTGGACCGCTGGGGCAAGGTAGTCAAGGCCGCGAAGATCACGGCTAACTGAGTAAAGGCTTTCTGAAATGAAAAAGGCCGTTAGTGAGAATGCTCACTAACGGCCTTTCATTTTTTGGTCGGGGCGGTGGGATTCGAACTCACGCCCCTCTGCTCCCAGTTAATTAATCAACTCCAGTCTGAATGTCCAACGGCTCCTTTACAACGGCACGGAGCAGTGCAGAGTTATTTTTTTTACCGCCAGGGTGCCATCGGAAGAGCCCTCTTAACATGTCCGGGAATAACACTCCCCCAAAGAACAGCCGTAGCGCTGGCGGCCCAGAGCCCACACTCCGTCGTTCGGGCGGGCGCGCCATGGACCTCCGACCTTTTTTATGCGTTGGCTAAGTGGTGTGGAAATTCGATTATCACCCCACCCGCTGCAGGCATCACCATACAACTGGTAAAGTTGAAGTCCCCGACTTGTACCGTGGAGCTATGCAAAGAGCCGTCATACGACTTGGTGACCGGACTAACCATGGTGGTGTTGTCGTCACCGGTGACCAAACCCTCAATGTCTTTGGCAAGCCAGCGGCCCGCAAGGGCGATATGACAACTTGCCCGAGATGCAAAGGGGAATACCCCATCGTTGAGGGCACTCGTTCCACGGGTAGCTCGCAGTGGCTCGCGCTTGAAGGTATGCGTACCGCGTGTGGCGCTGCGCTCATCGCCAGCCAGCATTTTTGGCGTGAGGACGATGCTGCCGGCGCCAACACTATGACAACGAACGATACCAAGGCACAGGCCTACAGGGGCCGATTCCAGGTGTTCGATGAAGCTACACGAGAACCCGTCTCAGGTCAGCAGTACCGAGTAAGCACCATCGACGGCACACCATCGGAAGGCACAACGGACTCCGATGGTTATACCGCCTGGATCGAAAGTCAATCTCCGGACATGCTGTCGCTCGAACTGCTTGCCCATGAGCAGGAAGAAGCGTCATGAGCGACGGAGCCCCCACCACGAGCGGTGGAATGTCCCCGGACACCGGCACTACAACACCTGTGAGTTCCGGACTGAGCCGATTGGCGCCCCCAGACCAATCTGTGTTGTGCTCGGCGATCTGCAAGTGCCAAGCCACTCCTGGTATCGGCAAGGACGGCCGCAAGCTCAACCAGGTTTGTGTGTCCAGCCGGCTCAAGGAACTGGACAAGCTTCTGCAGGGGCGCAGTCCTTACAAGCCCGAAGTCAACTACGACATGACCCAAGAGCCGCCCGAACCTATCATGAGTAGCGAAGATGCCACGCAGCCTCATGGGTGGCTACGTGGCTGGATTGACAAATACTGGGGCGATCCAGACAAGGAGCGGCCAGAGTGGAAGGCCAACCGCGGCTACGTCCGGCGCCCTGATGTAGTGATCGTGAACGATCCGACGAGCTTGCCGACCCAAGACAACATCCGCATGGTGGTGGAAATCAAGTTCCCAAACGATGATCCCGGAGCCGGTCAGATGAAAGCCTACGAGCGCATCGCCGGTAGCGAAGCTAAGGTCGTTCTTCTCGAATCGTCCCAATGCGACTGCAACCGGGTGGAGGAGCGCGAACGCCAGGCCGAGGAGTTAGACAAGTACGCGTTGCCAGCCAGCCAGGCACTCTACACTTTGCTGCGACTGTATTTGCGCGGCCGCTTGCCGCCCCTGCCCGGTGGAACCCCGGTGCCCGCACCCGCTATACCCTGAGATGACCTATGCCAGACCTTGATCCCAACATGAGCGACGAAGCCTTCGCGGCCGTACTTCGCGAGACCACGCAAGCTCAGCAGTTTCCCGGGGCGATGCTCATGCCGAAGAGTCGTCACGACTATGTGGGCGCGGTCATTGCCATCACCGGCACCTTATATTTTGAGGGTGGCTACACGCAGTCCAAGCGGGAGGCGATCGCCCAGTGCTTTGACGAATACCGGGCTCATGTAGGTGAGGCGCTAACGTGGCTGTGGCGTGAGGAGCCCGCGTCAGGCCCGCCATGCATGCCCTACGCCAAGGCCGCACCAATACGTGACTTCTTCAAGGCGCTTGATCAGAACGAGCAGATAGCCCTGCAGTACACGAGCGGTTCCAAGCGCGAGGATGCCGGGCCGTATTCCTTCTATGTCAACGCTGAACCAGCCTGGATCGCCAAGAAGACCGGTCAGCTGGATGTCTTGCAGTTCGCGCTACCCTTCGTCGACATAATCGAGCGGCCCACCGCCTTTCAGGCCATGTTCGTTGAATTTGCGCGTCGGCTCCAAGCATTTCACGGCCATGGAGGCTTCGGCTTTGTATTGTCCCCTTCCGAATGGAATAGTAACCAGCCTACCGAGGCATTTACCTCCGAACAAGCGCGTGGGGTGGATGTCGGCGCACCTGCATTCTCAGCCGCCAAGCTCAAGCGGAATGCATTCAAAACGGTTTCTTGGTTGACTGCCATCAACCGCGACATGGTGGCGCAAGCCGGGGGGCTACCCACGCTGCGCTCAGAGTTGCCACCTGACTGGTTCGCCTTCTATGACTACGACAGCGGCATCGTTATTCAAGCGGGCAATGAGCCGGACCTTGCCCCGACCGCAATTGATGGCAAACCGCCGCAGTACGTTCTTCCCAACGCGGTACTCAAGCCTCTACGCAGTTCAGCATTCTGGTTGCATCTGATCGCCAGTGCCGCTGGCGAGCCCCGTCTGACTGGCCTCAAGGGAGAAGCCTGGATCCAACGCTTCGATGTCGCGGACGAAGAATTACTCGATTTTAAAGCGCGACTCCTCGATACGCCGAGACTAGACGCTGAGCACACACTAGGCTAAAGGCTGTAGCACGCTTTTCTCAGTGCTTACGGTCGATTAATCCGGTTCGCAACTCTCTTGCCGGGTGAGACAGCATAAAAAAGCCCCTCCTATGCGGCGCGTAGGAAGGGCTTTTGCAACTAGTCCACTAGCTAGTCCACTAAAACAAAGCAGAACTGCGGGACATCACCGTAAGGTCTTGATTTTTTTGGTCGGGGCGGTGGGATTCGAACTCACGACCCTCTGCTCCCAAAGCAGATGCGCTACCAGGCTGCGCTACGCCCCGAAGGGTGGCAACTATACCAGAATCCAGGCCGCCCGGGGCGCTGCGCGCCAGGCTGTGTTTCTGGGGCGCGCCATTCCGGGCGCGCCGCTTTCTTGCATCACCAGGTCAACCCAGCACGGAAATCAGCCGAAGCGGCCCGTGATGTAGTCCTCGGTTTCCTTGCGCGACGGCTTCACGAAGATCTGGTCGGTCTGGCCGAATTCCATGAGCTCGCCCAGGTACATGTAGGCGGTGTAGTCCGAGCAGCGCGCGGCCTGTTGCATGTTGTGCGTCACGATGACGACGGTGTAGTCGTTCTTCAGCTCGGCGATCAGCTCTTCGATCTTGGCGGTGGAAATCGGGTCCAGCGCGGAACACGGCTCGTCCAGCAGCAGCACTTCCGGCTTGATGGCCACGCCGCGCGCAATGCACAAGCGCTGTTGCTGGCCGCCCGACAGGCTGTTGCCGCTTTGGTGCAGCTTGTCTTTCACTTCGTTCCACAGCGCGGCCTTGCTCAAGGCCCATTCCACGCGCTCGTCCATTTCACCCTTGGACAGGCGCTCGAACAGGCGCACACCAAACGCGATGTTGTCGTAGATGCTCATCGGAAACGGCGTGGGCTTCTGGAACACCATGCCGATCTTGGCGCGGATCAGAGAGATATCGGTCTTGGTCGTCAGCAGGTTCTCGCCGTCCAGCACGATCTCGCCCTCGGCGCGCTGGCCCGGGTAGAGTTCAAACATGCGGTTGAACGTGCGCAACAGCGTCGACTTGCCGCAGCCCGAGGGGCCGATGAAGGCGGTGACCTTCTTCTCCTGGATCGACATGTTCACATTGCGGATCGCATGGAACTTGCCGTAGTAGAAGTTCAGGTTCTTGACCTCGATCTTGTTCTTGACGGCGGTAGCGGTGTTTTCCATTTCTCTTCCCTTGGCTCCGGCGCGCCACGCGCGCCGGCAAAGCGATCTTTACTTGTTTCGGAACATGTTGCGGGCAAGGATGTTGATACCCAGCACCAGCAGCGTAATCAGCGTGGCCCCGGCCCAGGCCAGGTCGTTCCAGTCCTTGAAGGGGCTGGCGGCATATTGGTAGATCACGACCGGCAGGTTGGCCATCGGCGCGTTCATGTTGAACGACATGAACTGGTTGGACAGCGCCGTGAACAGCAGCGGCGCGGTCTCCCCCGAGATCCGGGCAATGGCCAGCAGCACGCCGGTGATGATGCCGGTCTTGGCGGCGCGATAGCACACCAGCGTGATCATGCGCCACTTGGGACAACCCAGCGCGGCCGCGGCTTCGCGCAGGCTGTTGGGCACCAGCATCAGCATGTTGTCGGTGGTGCGCACCACCACCGGAATCACCAGGATGGACAAGGCCAGCGCGCCGGCCCAACCCGAGTAATGCCCCACCTGCGCCACATACACGGCATAGATGAACAGACCGATGATGATGGACGGCGCCGACAGCAGCACGTCATTCAAAAACCGCGTGGCGGGCGCGAGCCAGCCGCGATGGCCGTATTCAGCCAGGTAGGTGCCCGCCAGGATGCCGACCGGCGTACCGATCAGCGTGCCCACGCCGGCCATCACCACGCTACCGAAAATGGCGTTGATCAGGCCACCCGTTTGGCCGGGCGGCGGGGTGATCTCGGTGAACAGCGTGTAGGACAGCGCGGGGGCGCCCCGGGTCAGCAGGGTCAGAATGATCCAGAACAGCCAGAACAGCCCGAACACCAGCGTGGTCAGAGACACCGCCAGCATGATGCGGTTGACCACGCGGCGCCGGCGGTAAATGCCATTCTGCATATTGAGTACGGATACAGCCATGATCTTTTCCTTGTGCTCGCGGCGCGTCAGGATTTCTTGCCTTCGCCGACGGACAGGCGAACCAGCAGCACTTTGGCCAGGGCCAGCACGATCGTCGTGATCAGGAACAGGATCAAGCCCAGCTCCAGCAACGCCGACTTCTGAATGCCGCCCGCTTCATTGAATTCGTTGGCCAGCGCCGAGGCGATCGAGTTGCCCGGTGAAAACAGCGACCCCGACCACTTGAAGGCGTTGCCGATCACGAACGTGACGGCCATCGTCTCGCCCAATGCCCGGCCCAGGCCCAGCATGATGCCGCCGATGACGCCCGACTTGGTGAAGGGCAGCACCACGCGCCACATGACTTCCCAGGTTGTGCTGCCCAAGCCGTAGGCCGATTCCTTCAACATGGCCGGCACCAGCTCGAACACGTCGCGCATCACGGCGGCGATGAACGGGATGATCATGATCGACAGGATCAGGCCGGCGGTGAAGATACCGATGCCAAACGGCGGCCCCGCGAACAGGCCGCCGATGATGGGCACGTTGCCCAGGGTGGCGATCAGGAACGGCTGCACATACTGCTGGAATACGGGCACGAAGACGAACAAGCCCCACATGCCGTAGATGATGGACGGAATCGCCGCCAGCATTTCCACGGCCGTGCCCAAGGGGCGGCGCAGCCAGGTCGGCGACAGTTCGGTCAGGAAGATGGCGATGCCGAACGAAACCGGCACGGCGATGATCAAGGCGATGGCCGAGGTCAGCAGCGTGCCGATGATGGGCACCACGGCGCCGTAGTTCTGGTTGACGGGATCCCAGTCGTTCAGCCACAGGAACGACAGGCCATACTTGGCCAGCGATTCGCGGCTGCCGTAGATCAGGGATACAAGAATGGCCGCCAGCAAAATGAACACCAGGAAGGCGAACAGGCGGGTCAGATTCTTGAATAGCGCATCCATCAGCGCGTTTTTATTTTGCTTCATAGGCGAAGGCGTGCCGGTAGTCACGGAGTCCGCCACGCTGGGCGAAAGCGGCACACTATTATCCATTACCGCGCTCATGGATGGACTTTCCTTAGGTAACCTGGGAAAAAAACGGGAGGTCTTGCTGCAGGCCGCCCCTTCATTCTGACGGGCAGAATTCAGGGGCGGCTGCATGATGGGTTATGCGCGGCGTAGGGCAGCTTTCTTGTTGCGGCCCTCTCGCGCTACACCCATCCTACTTCCAGACGGGGGTGCCGTCGGCGGCTTTGACTTCGCCCCAGGCGGCGCGGATTTCCTTGGTCACGGCTTCCGGCAGCGGCACGTAGTCCAGGGCCTCGGCCGACTTGGCGCCGTTCTTGAACGCCCAGTCAAAGAAGTCCAGCACGGCCTTGCCTTGCGCCGGCTTGGCTTGCGACTTGTGGATCAGGATGAAGGTGGCTGCCGTAACGGGCCACGAATCGGCGCCCGGTTCGTTGGTAAGGACCACGCCCATGCCCGGTGCGCTCTTCCAGTCGGCGTTGGCGGCCGCGGCGGCGAATGCCTTCTGCTCGGGCTGGACGAACTTGCCGTCCTTGTTCTGCAGTTGCGTCCAGGCCAGCTTGTTCTGCTTGGCGTAGGCGTATTCCACATAGCCGATCGAGTTCTTCAACTGGCCCACGTAGGCGGCAACGCCTTCGTTGCCCTTACCGCCTTGGCCGGTGGGCCACTTGACGGCCTTGCCTTCACCGACTTGCGACTTCCAGTCAGCCGAGACCTTGGACAGGTAGTTGGTCCAGCCGAAGGTCGTGCCCGAGCCATCCGAACGGTGAACAACGATGATGTCGGCCGAAGGCAGCTTCAGGTCGGGGTTCAGTGCCTTGATGGCGCTGTCGTCCCACTTCTTGATCTTGCCCAGGAAGATGTCGGCCAGCACGGTGCCCGACAGCTTCAGCTTGCCCGGCTCAATGCCGTCGACGTTCACGACCGCGACGGTGCCGCCGATCACGGCGGGGAACTGCAGCAGACCGTTCTTTTCCAGGTCAGCCGCCTTCATGGGATCGTCCGAAGCGCCGAAATCGACGGTCTTGGCGATGATCTGTTGCTGGCCGCCGCCCGAACCGATGGACTGGTAGTTGATCGCGTTGTTGGTGGCTGCCTTGTAGTCCGACGCCCACTTGGCGTAGACCGGGTACGGGAACGATGCGCCGGCGCCGGTCACATTGGCGGCTTGCACGGCAAATACAGCGGCGCTCAGCGCGACGCCCACGGAAACTTGTTTGAAGACACGTTTGAACATCTGGGTTCCTTCAGTGCTTGTTGGAGAAGTCGTATCAGGCTTTTCTTTGCTGCCTGTCTTTCAGCGACCTTCGCATCTTAGGGGCCCAACGTGACAGGATAGTGACAGTCACATACGGTTCATGTTGCCCTGTCCCCAACCCCGGAAAAACCTGTGGCCGCCCGGCGAACCAAGGCGGCCACAGTATTTTGGGGACGCACCCCAACAAGCAAACGGTCGGCTTATACGCCCAGTTTCTGCATCAGGTATTGGTGCAAATTGAAGGGTTCGCGGCGGCTCTTCACCCGGGCATAGTCGCCATCCGGCTTCTGTTGCCACGCCAGTTGGTTGTCGCGCAGCGCGTAGGTAAACGCTTCGTCGATCACCCGCTTTTTCAGGGTCTTGTCGTAGATCGGGAACGCTATTTCCACCCGACGGAAGAAGTTCCGGTCCATCCAGTCGGCCGAAGACAGATAGACCGTTTCCTCGCCGTCCGCATAGAAATAGAACACCCGCGAGTGCTCCAGGAAACGGCCCACGATGGACCGCACGCGGATGTTTTCGGATAGCCCGGACACGCCGGCGCGCAACGCACACACCCCGCGCACGATCAGATCGATCTTGACCCCGGCCTGGCTGGCCTTGTAGAGCTCTTCGATCACCTGCTCTTCCAGCAGCGAATTCATCTTGGCCATGATGCGCGCGCGCTTGCCCGCCTTGGCCGCCCGCGCCTCGGCACGGATCAGCGCCACCATGCCGTCATGCATGGTGAACGGCGACTGCATCAGCGCCTTGAGCGAGCGGCGCGCGCCCAGCCCGGTCAACTGCGCGAACACCTTGTCCATGTCCTCGCACAGCTTCGGGTCGGCGGTCAGCAGGCCAAAGTCGGTGTACAGGCGCGCGGTGCGGGGGTGGTAGTTGCCGGTGCCCAGGTGCGCATAGCGGCGCAAACGCCCTTTTTCGCGGCGCAGCACCACGGCCATCTTGGCGTGCGTCTTGTGGGCCACGACGCCATACACGACGTGCGCGCCCACCTCTTCCAGCTTGGACGCCCAGTTGATGTTGGTCTGCTCGTCGAAGCGCGCCATCAACTCCACCACCACCGTCACTTCCTTGCCGGCCCGCGCGGCGGCCAGCAGGATCTTCATCAGCTCGGAATCTTCGCCCGTGCGGTAGATGGTTTGCTTGATGGCCATGACGTCGGGGTCCAGCGCCGCGGCGGTCAGGAAATCAATAACGGGCTGGAACGACTGGTAGGGGTGGTGCAGCAGGCGGTCCTGCGCGGCTACGGCCTCGAACAGGTCTTGCGGCTTGTCGCCCACCTTGTCGAACGGCGCGGGCACGGGCGCGCGGTATTCCGGAAACAGCAGATCGGGCCGCAGGTCGGAATTGCACAACTGCATCAGGCGCGACAGGTTCACGGGGCCTGGCACGCGGTAGGTGTCCTCGGCCTTCAGCGAGAATTCGCGCTGAAGGAAAGTTTCGAGTTCGACAGGGGTGAGCTTGTCGATTTCCAGACGCACCGCGGCGCCGAAATTACGTTGCGACAACTCGCCTTGCAAGGCGTGGCGCAGGTTGGTGACTTCTTCCTCGTCCACGAACAGGTCGCTGTTGCGCGTGACGCGCCACTGGTAGCAGCCCAGCATTTCCAGTCCGGGGAACAGTTCGCCCACAAAGGCACGCAGCAAGGACGTCAGCAGAATGAAGCCTTCCGGGTGGCCGGACAGCTCGGGCGGCATCTTGATCAGGCGCGGCAGGGCGCGCGGCGCCTGCACCACGGCAATCGAGGCCTGCCGGCCGAAGGCGTCGGCGCCCGACAGCGACACAATGAAGTTCAGGCTCTTGTTGTAGACGCGGGGAAACGGATGCGCCGGGTCCAGCCCGATGGGGGTCAGCAGCGGCATCACATCGCGGTTGAACACCTGGCGCGCCCACTCCTGCTGCTCGGCGTTCCATTCGGACGCGTGATGCAGGGTGATGCCTTCTGCCTGCATGGCGGGCAGGATGTCGTCGTTAAGCAGGTTGTATTGCCGCGCCACCAGGGCGTGCACGGCATGCTGGACGTTTTCAAAGGCCTGATCCGGCGTCATCCCGTCGGGCCCCACCAGGTTGGGCGACTGAAGCTGCTGCTCTTTCAGGCTGGAAATCCGGATTTCGAAGAACTCATCCAGATTGGAACTGACGATACACACGTAACGCAGCCGCTCCAGCAGCGGTGTCGTCGGATTTTCCGCCATCGCCAGCACGCGCTCGTTGAATTTGAGCAGCGACAATTCACGATTCATGAGCAAAGGCTCGCCAGGCGGGCGTGTGGGCATACCGGATTCCATACGTTGGGAGGAGCGTGGAGTTTTACTGCAAAAAAGTGACGGTTCTATGACATAACGACAAAACCGTAGCGTACGTCAAAAGCGGGACGTATAGCGCATGCCTTGATTTCGCCAAGCCCATGATCCATAAGCGAAAACCCGTATCCAAGGGCACTGTCACATGGGGTCTCTATAATCAGGCCACCTCAAAGCCTATATTACGAGCCGCATGGATCAACTTCTGGCCGCGGTGGACCTCGGGTCCAACAGCTTCCGCCTCTCTATCGGACGCATCGTTCAACAAGACGGTACGCCCCAGATCTACCAGATCGATCGTCTCAAGGAAACCGTTCGGCTTGCCGCCGGACTGGACGCCGAGAAACGCCTGGGCGACGACGCGATCGAACGCGCCATCGCCGTGCTTGAGCGTTTTGGCGACCGCCTGCGCAGCTTCCACCCCAACCGGGTGCGCGCGGTGGCCACCAATACCTTCCGGGTGGCGCGCAACACGCGAGACTTCCTGCCTCGCGCCGAAGCGGCGCTGGGCTTTCCCATTGAAGTCATCGCGGGCCGCGAAGAAGCCCGCTTGATCTTTTCGGGCGTGGTTCACACGCTGCCCCCGTCGCCCAACAAGCGCCTGGTCATCGACATCGGCGGCGGGTCCACCGAAGTCATCATCGGCAAGGGGCACGAGCCGGGCCTGATGTCGTCGTTGTACATGGGTTGCGTCAGCTACAGCCGTCAGTTCTTCTCTGACGGCGTGGTGGACGCGCACCAGATGAAGCAGGCTGAATTGGCGGCACGGCGTGAAATTGAAGTCATCGCCAAGCAGTACCGCAAGATGGGCTGGAAGGAAGCCTATGGCTCGTCCGGCACCGCCAAGGCGCTGTTCGCCATCCTGACCGAAAGCCGCTTTTCCGACCGCGGTATTACCCGCGCCGGCCTGGCGAAGCTGAAAGACCGCATCGTGCGCTCGGGCCGCGTCATCCCGTCCGAGCTGCCCGGCATCAAGATCGAGCGTTCCGATGTGCTGCCCGGCGGGCTGGCCATCATGAGCGCCCTGTTCGACGAATTGGGCATCGACGTCATGCACACCGGCGACGGCGCGCTGCGCCTTGGCGTGCTGTATGACCTGCTGGGCCGCGACGACGAACACGACAAGCGCGACGAATCCGTGCGCCAGTTCATGAAGCGCTACCACGTGGACGTGAATCAGGCGCGCCGTGTGCGCCATGCCGCGCTGACGCTGTTTGACGCGATGTTCCCCGAAGGCCAGGAACGCGCAGAACTGCGCCCGGCGCTGGGCTGGGCGGCGGACCTGCATGAAGTGGGCGTGTCGATTGCGCACAATGCGTATCACAAGCACACCGCCTACGTGCTGGAAAACGCCGACATGCCGGGCTTCTCGCGGGCCGACCAGCAACTGCTGGCGCTGTTGGCGCTGGGCCACCAGGGCAAGCTGACCAAGCTGGAACCGCTGATCCGCACCCGGGCGCAATGGAAAGCCATCCTGAGCCTGCGCCTGGCCGTGCTGCTGTTCCGCCGCCGTGGCGAAATCGAACCCTTGCCGCTGACCGCGTCGGTACGCGAAAGCTCCATCGTCGTGCGCGTCAACCGCGACTGGCTGACCCAGCACCCCTTGAGCGACTTCACGCTGCGCGCCGAAGAAGCGGAATGGAACAAGGTGGGCTTTTCGTTCGAACTGCTGGAGTTCTGATTCCGGCGTCGTCGCGCCTACGCAAGGCGCCGACGGCGCGCGTGGCGCAGACGGCACAGACGAAAAAAAGCGGGTGATGGCGGCAACGCCCTCACCCGCTTTTACGTTCTTATGTGCTTAATCTGGAGACAGATCTGTCTGCCGGTGCAACTGCCTGAGCTCAAGACGGATAGGCCGCGTGGCCCGCCGTATCAGCCTGATTTTCATACGGCGGAGCAAGCGGCGCATGATGATCAGCGCTGGCCGTTGACGGCCGTCGGTTGGTCCAGGCCGAAGTGGCGGCGGTAGCGTTCGTCCATCCGCTCCATCTTCAGCAACACCGGGAAGTCGGCGGCATTGAAATCCGGGTCCCAGGCGGGCTCGCCACAGACCCTGGCCCCCAGCTTCAAGTAGCCCTTGATCAGCGGCGGAACGCGTGCCGGCAAGGTACTGTTCAACTTTTCCACCGGGTAGCGGTGCAGCGGGGTAACACTGGGCTCGCCGGCCTGTGGCAGCTTCGGCATGATGGTGCGCCAGACTTCGGCAGCGGTAACGCCATCGTCCCGCAGGCTGACGCTGGCGCAGCCCAACACGTATTCGTAGCCGCCGCGCCGCAGGTATTCCGTCAGGCCCGACCACAACAGCATGATCACCCCGCCGTTGCGGTAGTCGGAATGGGTGCACGACCGGCCCACTTCAACCAGCTGGTCGCGAATGGGGCCCAGCCCGGAAAGATCAAACTCTGATTGCGCGTAATAGCCGCCCGCTTCTCGCGCCTTTTCAGGAGTCAAGATTCGATACGTGCCAACGACGCGACCTGTATCCATTTCGCGCACCATCAGGTGTTCGCAAAAGGGGTCGAAGCGGTCCTGCTCAATGCCGTCAAGCGCGTCGGGAAACACCGCGCCCATGTCCTCGGTGAAGACGTCGTAGCGCAGACGCTGGATCTGCTCGATTTCTTCAGCCGTGCGCGCCAGGCCCACCGCCAACACTTTTGGAGCGTTGCCCTTCCAGGGTTCTGCGGGATTACGGCTTGGGGTGGTGCGTGCTAATTCAAGCATTGCGCGAAGCTCCTAGAGAGTCCAGTCAGTTTGGACGCCCTGTATGTCAAAGACTTGACCGATATGTTACGTGACTATGAAGTTTAGTTCGGAGGAGATAGGTCAATTTAGGGCAAATCTCGACAAAACTTTACAAAGCAATACTTACTAAAAATGCACAAAAGCCACCCACCGCTAAGCGGTGCGTGGCTTTCGGGTACACAGTCAGGAGGCCGGGCTTAAGCCAAGCTGGCGGCAAGCTTCTCTGCGCAGGAAACAGCAAGCGATTCATCTTCCGCTTCGACCATCAAGCGCAGCTTGGGTTCAGTACCCGAAGCGCGGATCAGGATGCGGCCGCGGCCGTTCAGTTCCGCTTCGACAGCTTCGCGCGCGGCAGTCAGACCGGCGTGAGTCTTCCAGTCCTGGCCGGGCGTCAACGGCACGTTGATCATTTTCTGCGGATACATGCGCAGATCGCGCACCCATTGCGCCATCGTCTCGCCGCTGCGGCGCAGGGCGGTCAGCACCTGCAAGGCGGCGATGATGCCGTCGCCCGTGGAATGGCAATCCAGGCACAGCAGGTGGCCGGAGCTTTCACCGCCGTACTGCCAGCCGTGCGCCTGCATTTGCTCCAGCACGTAGCGGTCGCCCACGTTGGCGCGCTCGAAGCCTACGCCCAGGCGCTTCATCTCGCGCTCGAAGCCGAAATTGGTCATCAGCGTACCGACCACGCCGTCGACCTTGCCGCGCTGCATGCGCTCGCGCACGATGGCGTACAGCAACTCGTCGCCGTTATAGATGCGGCCTTCGCCGTCCACAACCTGCAGGCGGTCGGCGTCGCCGTCCAGGGCGATGCCCAGGTGCGCACCACGGGCCCGCACTTCCTTGGCCAGTGATTCGGGGTGCAACGCGCCCACGCCCTTGTTGATATTGAAGCCGTCCGGATGCACGCCGATGGCATGCACCTCGGCGCCCAGCTCGCGGAACACGTGCGGGGCGATGTTGTAGGCGGCGCCGTGCGCGGCGTCCACAACGATCTTCATCCCGTTCAGGTCCAGGTCGTTGGGGAAGGTGCTCTTGCAGAACTCGATATAGCGGCCTTGCGAGTCCGACATGCGGCGGGCGCGGCCCAAGCCTTCGGAACTGACGCAGCCCAGCGGCTCGTCCAGCGCGGCTTCGATCGCGGCTTCGATGTCGTCGGGCAGCTTCATGCCCTGCGCCGAGAAGAACTTGATGCCGTTGTCCTGATACGGGTTGTGCGAGGCGCTGATGACGATGCCCGCCACCAAACGCAACGCCCGGGTCAGATAGGCCACGGCCGGCGTCGGGATGGGGCCGGCCAGCAGCACGTCGATGCCGGCGGCGGACAAGCCGGCTTCCAGGGCGGATTCCAGCATGTAGCCCGAAATGCGCGTGTCCTTGCCAATGACGACCTGCGGGCGGCTGCCACCGCGCACGGCGTGTTCGCGCGCCAGCACCCGGCCGGCGGCATAACCCAGGCGCAGCGCGAATTCGGCGTTGATCACCGGACCGCCGACTTCACCACGCACCCCATCGGTGCCGAAATACTTGCGTTGACTCATGAACTGATAGCTCCTTGTTCAGCCGCATGCCATACCTTAAGGGCATCCACGGTGGCGGCAACATCGTGCACACGCACGATGGAGGCGCCCCGGGACACGCAGGCAAGCGCTGCGGCGATGCTGCCGGGCAGCCGGTCGCCGATCGGTCGGCCAGTGGCCTGCCCGATCATGTTCTTGCGCGACAGGCCGATCAGCAATGGATAACCGGTGCTGCGCAAGCTGGACAAGCGGCGCAGCAATTGGAAGTTTTGGTCCGCCGTCTTGCCGAACCCGAACCCCGGGTCCAGCACGATGCGGCGAGGGTCAACCCAGGCCGCGCGCAGCTTCTGCGCGCGAGACCCCAGGAAGAGTCCAATTTCACCGATCAGGTCGGTGTACTCGGGGGGCAAGGCCTGCATGGTACGAGGCTCGCCTTTCATGTGCATTACGCACAGCCCGCAGCGCGATTGCGCCACCGCCTCGATGGCGCCGGGCTGGCGAAAGCCATAGATGTCGTTGATCATGTCGACGCCCGCGTCTAGCGTGGCACGCATGACTTCCGGCTTGAAGGTGTCGATGGATAACGGCACGCCGCAATCGCGCAACGCCTCGATCACGGGCAACAGACGGTCAAGCTCATCGGCCACGGAAACCGGATCGGCGCCGGGGCGTGTGGACTCACCGCCCAGATCCAGGATCTGCGCGCCCTCTTCGATCAACTGGCGCGCGTGCGCCACCGCGGAATCCGTATCGTCGTGCTGGCCGCCGTCGGAAAACGAATCCGGCGTGACATTGACGATACCCATGACAAGCGGGCGCTCGAGATCAAACTCGAAGCGCCCGCAAAGGAAGTTATTTGCCATAACTCAGGACAAAAAACCTCAGACTGCTGCAGCCGTGCTGCCGTCAGCCGCCAGACCTGTGCTGGGGGGCGGCGTGTCGGTGGAATCCGACGGGCCTTGCGGCGTTTTCGGGGGACGCGGAGGACGGCCCTCGATGATGTCGTTGATCTGGTCGGCGTCGATGGTTTCCCATTCGAGCAGCGCGGACGTCATCACTTCGACCTTGTCGCGGTTGTTTTCCAGGATCTTGCGCGCGACTTGGTATTGCTCGTCGATGATGCGGCGGATCTCGGTGTCCACCTTCTGCATGGTGGCTTCGGACATGTGCGTCGTCTTGGTGACGCTGCGGCCCAGGAAGACTTCGCCTTCGTTCTCGGCGTAGACCATGGGGCCCAGTTCGTCCGTCATGCCGTAGCGGGTGACGATATCGCGGGCGATGGCGGTGGCGCGTTCGAAGTCGTTCGAGGCGCCCGTGGTCATCTGGTCCATGAACAATTCTTCGGCGATACGGCCACCAAACAGCACGGCGATGGTCGACAGCAGACGGCCCTTGTCCATGCTGTAGCGGTCGGTCTCGGGCAACTGCATCGTCACGCCCAGCGCACGGCCGCGCGGGATGATGGTGACCTTGTGGACCGGGTCGGTCTTGGGCAGCATGCGGGCAACGATGGCGTGGCCAGATTCGTGGTACGCGGTGTTCTTGCGTTCCTCTTCGGGCATGACGATCGAGCGGCGCTCGGCACCCATGATGATCTTGTCCTTGGCCTTTTCGAAGTCGGACATATCCACCGTGCGGCCATTGCGGCGCGCGGCGAACAAGGCGGCTTCGTTGACCAGGTTGGCCAGGTCGGCGCCCGAAAAACCGGGGCAGCCGCGCGCCAGGATGGTCGCGTCGACGTTAGGCGACAGCGGAACCTTGCGCATATGGACTTTCAGGATCTGCTCGCGGCCACGTATATCGGGCAGCGGCACCACGACCTGACGGTCGAAACGGCCGGGACGCAGCAGCGCCGGGTCCAGCACGTCGGGACGGTTGGTTGCGGCGATCACGATGACTCCCTGGCCGGATTCGAAGCCGTCCATTTCAACCAGCATCTGGTTCAGGGTCTGTTCGCGTTCGTCGTTACCGCCACCCAGGCCGGCGCCACGCTGACGGCCCACGGCATCAATTTCATCGATGAAGATGATGCAAGGCGCGTGCTTCTTGGCGTTTTCGAACATGTCGCGGACACGGGCCGCGCCCACGCCGACGAACATTTCAACGAAGTCCGAACCCGAGATGCTGAAAAACGGCACCTTGGCTTCACCGGCGATGGCCTTGGCCAGCAGCGTCTTGCCGGTACCGGGCGAGCCCACCATCAGCACGCCGCGCGGAATGCGGCCGCCAAGCTTTTGGAACTTGCTGGGGTCGCGCAGGAAATCGACCAGTTCCTGGACGTCTTCCTTCGCTTCATCGCAGCCAGCGACGTCGGCAAAGGTAATTTGATTGGTGTTTTCGTCGAGCATGCGAGCGCGCGATTTGCCGAAGCTGAATGCGCCGCCCTTACCGCCGCCCTGCATCTGTCGCATGAAGAATACCCACACGCCGATCAACAGCAGCATGGGGAACCACGACACGAAGATGCTCATCAACAGCGACTGCTCTTCGCGCGGCTTGCCCGAAACCTGGACGCCATACTTCAGCAGATCGGAAACCATCCAGAGGTCGCCCGGCGAAGTCAGCGTATAGGCGCGGCCCGCGTCCGGGGTGACGTACAGCACATCGCCCTGAACGTCGACCTTGCGGATACGTCCCGCCTTGGCGTCGTCCATGAACTGCGTGTAGCTCACGCCGTCCTGGGTCTGAGCGCGTCCGTCGAACTGTTTGAAGACGGTGAACAGCACCAGGGCTATCACCATCCAAACAGCGACTTTCGAAAATGAATTATTCAAGGTCGATCTCCTGCTTTTGATTCCGACCAGCAACCGCGCACCCGCGTATGGCACGGTCACAAGTATGTCAATAGCCCATTCTACCCTGTTGGACCCAACTGCGTCCTGGGATCCCTGGGGTCCGTGTAGTTACGTCTGGTTTGTCGTTATGGTGGTCGTTGTCTCGGCAAGCAGGTCAGCTTTTCAGGGGTTCGGGGCAACATGCCCCGGCCCGGGTTATTTCAGATCGCGCGCCACCAGAAAGGTTTCAGAGGATTTATCCCGTGAGGCCTTCGGCTTGCGCTCGACCACCCGCTTGAAGTGCTGTTTGAAGGACTGCACGATCTGCGAAAATCCGCTGCCGTGGAAGGCCTTGACGATCAGCGCCCCGTTGGGCTTGAGGTGGGCGCGGGAAAATTCCATCGCCAGCTCGCACACATGCTGAATACGAGCGGAGTCGGCGCTACCCACGCCTGACAAGTTGGGGGCCATATCCGAGATTACAAGGTCTACAGCGCGAGATCCGACCATGTCTTCCAATTGTTTCAGAACGTCATCGTCGCGAAAGTCGCCCTGGATGAATTCCACCCCGGCCACCGGCTCCATCGGGAGCAGATCCAGCGCGATAATACGTCCGTCCACGATGCCGCCCGGGCCGGCCAGGCGCTCGCGCGCCACTTGGGACCAACTGCCGGGCGCCGAGCCTAGATCGATGACCAGGTCGCCCCGGCGCATCAGCTTTTCGGTGTCCAGGATCTCGATCAGCTTGAAGGCGGCGCGGGCGCGATAGCCCTTCTGTTGCGCCAGCTTCACATAGGGATCGTTGATGTGCTGGTGAATCCAGTCTTTAGAGAATTTATTCTTGGCCATTACCGTACAATTCCACGCATGCCTATATTAGAACTTACCTCTCGTGAGCGCAGCGACCTTCGCTCCGCCGCTCACCCTCTGCGCCCCGTCGTCCTGATTGGCGACAATGGCCTGACCGAAGCCGTGCTCAAGGAAATTGACCTGGCACTGGCTTCCCACGGCCTCATCAAGGTGCGCGCCGGCGGCGATGACCGCGAGGCCCGCGAGACCATGTTGTCGACCATTTGCGACACCCTGTCTTGCGCCCCGGTGCACCATCTGGGCAAGACCCTGATTCTTTTCCGCCCGCTGGCCGGCAACATCAAGCCCGCCGCCCTGGCAGCGATGGAGCCCGAGGCTCCCGCCAAGCGCCGCGCTTCCGAGCCGTACACGCCGAAGAAGCTGGCCGCCGAAGGCAAGACCCTGTCCAAGCGTCCGCGCCGCAGCGAGTCCGAAGAGCCCAAGCCGGCCAAGGCGCGCTTCGTGCCGCAAGACCAACTGAACAAGAACGGCAAACCGATGCGCCCCAGCAACAAGCGGGCTACCGCCAGCGGCCACGGTATTCCGCGCCGCGCCGGCAGCGCGCTCAGCCTGCGCGCCGGTGCACGCAGCGGCACCAGCCGCAAGACGTCGAAAAGCTAAGGCCGGGCACAAAAACGGGCGCCTGACGCGCCCGGTCCACCATAGCGATCCGCGCGGTTTCCGCGGACACTCAGCCTGAATCAGGCTTCGAGCTATGGCGTTTTGACAGTTTACCGCTAAGGCGAGCGCGTTAGATGTAACGCACGCCCAGAACTTCGTATTCGCGAACGCCGGCCGGGGCCTTGACCTCGACCACATCGCCTTCGCTCTTGCCGATCAGCGCGCGCGCCACCGGACTGGACACGGAAATCAGGTTGGCCTTGATGTCGGCCTCGACGTCGCCCACGATCTGGTACGTGACGCGGTCACCGGAATCCAGGTCTTCGATGTCGACGGTTGCGCCGAACACGGCACGGCCTTCGGCGTCCAAAGAGGTGGGGTCGATCAGGTGGGCATTGGAAAGCGTGCCTTCAAGTTCGGCAATCCGGCCTTCGATAAAGCCTTGGCGCTCGCGAGCAGCGTCATATTCGGCGTTTTCCGACAGATCACCCTGCGCTCGCGCTTCGGCGATGGCATTGATAACGGCAGGGCGTTCCACGGTTTTCAGCCGCTGGAGCTCTTCTTGCAAGCGCTCGGCCCCGCGCACGGTCAAAGGAATGGCAGACATGTCGTTTCCCAAACAAAAAGTAGAAAACGCCCCGAAGGGAGCGTTCTCGGTGAAGGTCGTTACCGGGGCGCGCACCTGCCATCGGAACAAGAATCAAAGCGAGGCAAGCGGCGCGGTCGACCAAAACAAAACCCCGGCTCGGGTCGGAACCGGGGCAATCAAAGTCATATTGTGGGCAAAGTCCCTCGGAATTGCAAGCCACCGCGGAAAACGTGCTTTTGCACGGTTTTCGCTGCTGTAACCCGCGAAAACCGGCTATTTCCTCAACAATTTCCAGATACGGCGGCGGCCCCCGGCAAGGGACGCCCACCCCGCGTTGCTGAAAAGATACTTTTCAATAGTATTTTGTCATTTTGACCAGTGGCGGAGGCCAAAACGGCCCGATTCATGCCGAAACAGGCTTCCTGCGACGCAACAAGGCGTACAAGATGATGGCCCCGAATGTAGCGGTGCCGATGCCGCCCAGCATGAAGTCACCGATCTTGATGGTGAAGTCGCCCGCCCCCATCACCAACGTGACCGCGGCCACGATCAGGTTGCGGTTATCGCTGAAGTCGACCTGGTTCACCACCCAGATGCGCGCACCCGCAATCGCGATCAAACCAAACACCACGACCGACATGCCGCCCAGAACCGGGCCGGGAATCGTCTGGATCAGCGCACCGAACTTGGGCGAAAAGCCCAGCACGATGGCGATCAACGCAGCCACCACGAAGACCAGCGTGGAATAGATGCGTGTCACCGCCATCACGCCGATGTTCTCGGCGTAGGTGGTGACGCCCGTGCCGCCGACCGCGCCCGACACCATGGTCGCCACGCCGTCGCCGACGAAGGCGCGACCCAGGTAGCGGTCCAGGTCCCGGCCCGTCATGGCGCTGACCGCCTTCACGTGGCCCAGGTTTTCCGCGACCAGGATGATGGCGACCGGCACGATCAAGCCCATGGCCTCGGCCTTGAAGACGGGTGCCGCGAAATGCGGCAGGCCGATCCAGGCGGCGGTGGCCACGCCCGAAAAATCGATGGGCTTGCCCAGGCCCATGCCATTGGCCAGCACCGCGTAGACCACGCAGGCGAGGATCAGGCCGACCAGGATCAGCAAGCGTTGGACCATGCCTTTCGTGTAGACGGCGATGCCGCCGACGCAGACGATGGTGACCAACGCCATGAAGGTGTCGAAGCCCGACGCGCCCATGGCGCCCTTGGCCGCGATGGGCGCCAGGTTCAGGCCGATCACCGCCACCACGGCGCCCGTGACGACGGGCGGCATCAGCGCATCGATCCAATTGGCGCCGCTACCCGAACGGGCGTTGGCGATCCAGACGATCACGCCGATCAAGGTATAGGCCAGGCCGCAGGCGATGATGGCGCCCAGCGCCACGCCAATATTGGCGTTTGCCCCGCCCCCCGCATACCCGGTCACCGCGATCACGCCGCCGATGAAGGCGAAGCTGGATCCCAGGTAGCTGGGCACCCGACCGCCGACAAACAAGAAGAAGATCAGCGTGCCGATGCCGGACATGAGGATCGCCACGTTGGGATCGAAGCCCATCAGCAGCGGCGCCAGCACCGTCGAGCCGAACATGGCCACCACGTGCTGCGCGCCCATCGCCACATTCTTGGGCCAGGACAACCTTTCATCAGGCGCGATGATGACGCCGGGTTCGGCATCGTCCGCCAGGCGCCAACGCGGAAAGTACGAATTCGACATAAATATCCCAAATAAGGGGTTGGGTGAGCGGGCGCCAGTGTAAAGGGGGCTGCGAAGGGGCGGCAACGTTTAAGTATGGCTCGCGCGATGCCGTACTTAGGGAAACCCCGGAAATCCAAGGGGACCCCGAAGTACCACCCGGCAGCAGGAGACATCATGGCTATCAATTCCATCGGCGGCACATCCCGAATCGGCAGCTTGGCCGAGCTGTGGGCCCAGAAGATTCAGGCCAACAAAGAAGCGAAGGAATCCGCCGGTGCGGAGGCGACGACCGTGACGCCCGACGGCAAGATCCGGGTCAACAACCCTGGGGCGGCGGGCATTGGCGGCGCCACGGCTAGCGAAGAGACCGACAACGACGACGAGTTCACCCGCCAGATCAAAATGCTGCAAAAGCAGCTCAAGCGCATCATGGACCAGATTGCCAAGGTGCAGGCCAGCGGCATGTCGGACGAGATGAAGGCGCAGCAGTTGCAGTCGCTGAACGCCCAGGCCATGCAGATTCAAGGCCAGATCCAGCAGGTATTGATCCAGCAGGCCAAGGCGGCCATGGCCAGCGGCGTGTCCGCCACGGCATAAGCGCCACGCCCCGCCGGCCGGGCGCCGCCACCAGGGCGCCCGCGCTGATGAGGCGCATCAAAATTTCTGATTGGACGCATAGCAGACCTGACATTACTGTCTCCAGACAAATTAAAACTACGGAGACAAACCATGCATGCAATGCGCACAGCCCTTGCAGGAGCCCTGCTGGCCGTTTGCTCGGCCCCTGCCCTGGCCGGCACCGTCACGGTGATCACGTCGTTCCCGAAAGACCTGACCCAGGCCTACAAGACCGCGTTCGAAAAGGCCAACCCCGGCATCACGCTGGAAATCCTGAACAAGAACACCGTGTCCGGCATTGCCTATGTGCGCGAAACCCCCGCGGGCCAACGCCCCGAGGTGTTCTGGGCCAGCGCGCCCGACGCCTTCGAAGTGCTGGGCCGCGACAAACTGCTGGCCAAGTCTTCCGACGTGGCCAACAAGGACGTGCCGGACAAGATCGGCAACTACCCCATCAATGATCCGTCCGGCATGTACCTGGGCCAGGCGTTGGCGGGTTACGGCATCGTCTACAACACGCGCTACATTGCCGCGCACAAGCTTGCCGCGCCGGTGGAATGGAAGGATTTGCTGTCGCCCAAGTGGTTTGGGCATGTCGGCATCACCTCGCCCTCGCGGTCGGGCACGATGCACCTGACGGTCGAAACCATTTTGCAAGGCGAAGGCTGGGATGATGGCTGGAACACGCTGCTGCGCATGTCGGGCAACAGCAGCGCCATTACGGAACGGTCCTTCGGCGTGCCCGACGGCGTGAACAACGGCCAGTTCGGCGCCGGCCCGGTCATCGACTTCTTTGGCCTGTCCAGCAAGTATTCCAAGTTCCCGGTGGAATTCGTCTACCCCTCCGAGACGGCCATCGTGCCGGCCAACATCGCGCTGATCGATGGCGCGAAGAACAGCGAGGAAGGCAAGAAGTTCATTGCGTTCACGCTTAGCCAGGCGGGCCAGGAACTGCTGCTGCAACCCAAGATCTCGCGCCTGCCCGTGCTGCCGTACTCGGCCTTGGCCGGCAAGATTCCGCCCGGCTACCCGGACCCCGCCGACATCGCCAAGCGCAGCAAGGTGCAGTTCAACGCCGACCTGTCGCAAAGCCGCTATTACGTCGTGCAATCGCTGTACGACCAGACCATCACGTTCCGCCTGAAGGAATTGCAAGCTGCCACCAAGGCAATCTACGACGCCGAGGCCAAGCTGGGCGACAAAGCCAATAGCGGGCGCGCCGCCGAGCTGCTGGGGCAGGCGCGCAAGCTGGCGTGGGCGCCGCTTATCGATGGCAAGAAGGCCGCCGACCCGGCGTTCCTGGCGGTCTTCGCGGGCAACAAGAAAGACGCCTCGGTGAACCAGCAGATCACCCAGTTGGAAGGCGAGTGGAACGGCCGCGCTCGGGCGAACTACGAAGAAGCCGTGAAGCTGGCCAGAGAGGCTGCGTCACTCTAAGCCACACGTCGCAAGGCGCGTGCGGTGGGCACGACAACATGCCCCCGCCGCGCGGGCAATCCCCTGGCAACACATTCGGGAATCTCGATGACTTCTTCGGGCCACTCACGCCTGCCCGCCGGCCCCGTATTGACGGCGCTGCTGGTGTTCGGCTTTCTGCTGCTTTTTCTTGCCGTGCCCGTGGGCACGGTGTTCTACAGCGCTTTCGTGAACGCCGACGGCAGCTTCACGATGGGCCACTTCGGCGCGTTCTTCAACCAGCCATTGATGCAGGAAGCGTTCTTCAACAGCCTGTACGTGGCGGGCTGGTCTGCCCTGCTGGCGTCCCTGATCGCGGTGCCGCTGGCGTACTTCACGGTGCGCTTCGATTTCCGGGGCGCGCTGATCATCCAGACGCTGGGCGTGCTGCCGCTGATCATGCCGCCTTTCGTGGGCGCGGTGGCGATGCAGCTGATCTTCGGACGATCGGGTAGCGTCAACCTGTTGCTGAACGACTGGTTCGGCTTCACGATTCCGTTCATGGAAGGCTTGAACGGCGTCATCTTCGTTGAAGCCCTGCACTACTTCCCCTTCATCCTGATGAACCTGGTGGTGGCGCTGCGCAACATAGACGGCGCCATGGAGGAAGCCGCGTTCAACCTGGGTTCGCGCGGGTTCCGCCTGTTCCGCCGTGTGATCTTTCCGTTGGCCCTGCCCGGCTATGTGGCGGGCGCGTCGCTGGTGTTCGTCAAGGTGTTCGACGACCTGGGCACGCCGCTGGTGCTGGGCACCACCAACATGCTGGCGCCGCAAGCGTACCTGCGCATTACGCAGGTGGGCCTGGAAGACCCGCTGGGCTATGTGATCAGCGTGATCATGATTGCGTTTTCGATCCTGGCGTTGTGGCTGTCGGCGCGCGTGCTCAAGGGGCGTGATTACTCCACGCTGCAAAAGGGCGGCAATTCGATCCAGAAGCGCAAGCTGGGGCCGATGGAAAGCGTGCTGGCCTACGGCTGGATCATCCTGGTGCTGATGTTGGTGCTGTCGCCGCACATGGGCGTGCTGCTGCTGTCGCTAGCCAGCGTCTGGAGCTATGCGCCGCTGCCCGACGGCTACACGCTGGCGCATTATTCGGCGGTGTTTTCCGAGTCGCAGGGCATGATCGCCAACACGCTGCTTTATTGCGGGCTGGCGGCGGGCCTGGATGTCATCATCGGCACCGCCATCGCCTACCTGATGCTGCGCACCCGGCTGCCGGCGCGCCAGTGGCTGGATTTCATGGCCTCCGCCGCCCTGGCGATACCCGGCATCGTGCTGGCCATCGGCTTCTTGCGCACGTTCCGCGGGGTCGAGCTTCCCGGAACCGGCACGCTGCTGACCTCGTCGTGGATCATCATCATGATTGCGTATTCGGTCAGGCGCTTGCCGTACGCGCTGCGATCTTGCGTGGCGTCCTTGCAGCAGATCAACGTATCACTGGAGGAAGCCGCGCAATCGTTGGGCGCCACGCGCATGAGCACGATCCGCCGCGTGGTGGTGCCGTTGATGGCGGGCGGCATGCTGGCGGGCTTCGTGACCAGCTTCGTGACGGCGGCGGTCGAGCTATCGGCCACCATCATGCTGGTCACCAAGGACAGCCAGGCGCCCATGAGCTACGGCATCTATCTGTATATGCAAAGCGCGGCGGGCCGGGGGCCGGGGGCCGCGCTGGGCGTGCTGGCGGTGGCCGCGGTGGCCATCGGCACGTATGTATCGCACCTGCTGGTGGAGCGCGCGCAGTCGCGCCAGCGTCCGGCACGCACTGAAGGGGAATCCGCATGAAGAAAGTCAGCGTAGAGTGCCGCAACATCCGACTGTCGTATGGCACGACCGAAGTGCTGAAGGATGTGAACATCCACGTCGAGCCGGGGGAGTTCTTCGCGTTGCTGGGGCCGTCCGGTTCGGGCAAATCGACGCTGTTGCGGCTGATTGCCGGTTTCAACCGGCACAGCGCGGGCCAGTTGCTGGTGGATGGCAAGGACATCAGCGGCACGCCGCCCTGGAACCGCAACATCGGCATGGTGTTCCAGAACTATGCGTTGTGGCCGCACATGTCGGTCTGGGACAACGTGGCGTTCGGCCTGGTCGAACGCAAGCTGCCCCGCGCCGAGATCCGCGCCAAGGTTGAAGCCGCGCTCGAACTGGTGGGGCTGTCGCAGTTTGGCAAGCGCCGACCCAATCAGTTGTCGGGCGGGCAGCAGCAGCGTGTGGCGCTGGCCCGAACCATCGTCATCGAACCGCAGGTGCTGCTGCTGGATGAACCGCTATCAAACCTGGACAAGAAGCTGCGCGTGCAGATGCGCCAAGACCTGCTCAGCCTGCAACGCCGGCTGGGCATCACCACCATCTTCGTCACGCACGACCAGGAAGAAGCCATGACCACGGCTGACCGCATGGCGGTGCTGGACCATGGGGTGGTGCAGCAGATTGGCGCGCCCAGCACGCTGTTCGACTATCCGGTGAACCGCTTCGTGGCCAACTTCGTGGGCACGATGAACGTGCTGGAAGGCGATGTGCGCGAACGCACCAGCGGCAGCGTCGTGCTGGCGGTGCCGGGCGTGGGTGACCTGCATCTGCCGCTGACGGCCGAAGCGCCCGCCGCAAGCCGCCTGGCCGCCAGCTTCCGGCCGCACACCGTGCAGATTGAAATGGCGGATGGCCTGGGCGATGCGCGCTATGTGTGGCTGCCGGGCATTGTGGAAAGCAGCGAGTTCCTGGGCGAATTCACGCGCTATCAGGTGTTGATCGGTGAGCAGCGCCTGACGGCCGACCAGTCACATCTGGCGGGGCTGTCGCCCTTTCCTGCCGGCGCGCCGGTTTCCATTGGACTGGAGCCCACCCAGGTACGGCTGTTGGCGGCCTAAACTTGCCGCCATGGAAATCTATCAGATCCGCGCTTTCGTCACGGTTGCCCGACTGGGCAACCTGACCAAGGCGGCCGAAGCGCTGTCCTTGACCCAGCCCGCCGTGACCGCGCAGATCAAGGCGCTGGAACAAAGCCTGGGCGTGGCTTTGTTCGACCGCAGCGGCGGACGGCTGGCGCTGGCCAAGGCGGGCGAGGTGCTGCTGCCCACGGCGGAATCGCTGCTGGTGCTGGGCGCGCAGTTCAAGTCGGAAGCGCAGCAGTTGCAGGGCAGCCTGCACGGGGTCGTGGAACTGGGTGTGCCCAGCGAAAAGCCGGACTTCCTGCGCCTGGGTGAGCTGGCCTCGGCCGTGACGCAGCGCCTGCCTCTGGTGGAATTGAAGACCCAGACGTTGCCCACCGCCACGCTGGCCGAACAGGTCAGCACCGGCCGGCTGCCGGCCGCGCTGACCATCGCCGCCAACCCGCCGCGCGGGGTGCTGTGGCTGCCGTTGCGCAGCGTGCGCTATCGCATTGCCTTGCCGAAAGAACACGCCACGGCGCTCAAGCGCGGCGGCTGGCGCGAAGTGGCCCAGTTGCCGTGGCTGGACGGGCCGTCGGGCAGCCATACGCATCTGCTGCTGCGCGACATGTTCGAACGCCATGGCCTGACACCGCGCATCGTCATGCAAAACGATGACCAGGCCAACCTGGAGGCGCTGGTACGCGCCGGCGCGGGCTGCGCGCTGTTGCGCGAAGAGACCGCGCTGGCGGGCGCCGCGTCCAATGATTTCATCGTGTGGGGCCAAGCCCGCGCTGACGCCATGCTAGGCTTCATCCTGCCTTATGAGCGCGCTAGCGAGCCCGCGCTCGTCGCGTTAAGCTCGATCATTCACGCCATTTGGAAGCCGCGCGCGGTGATCGCGCCGGCCCAGCTTTGATGACCAAGCGTTGATTAACAAGCGTTGATCACCACGCTTTGCCCCACTCCCTGCCTTATTCCCCACTACGACCGTAATGACTGAAATCTGGTTCATCCGCCATGGCGAAACCGACTGGAACCGCCAGCGCCGCCTGCAAGGCTGGAAAGACATCCCCCTGAACGAATTCGGCGTCAACCAGGCCAGCCTGCTTGCCGCGCGCCTGCGCGACGAGGCCCGCGAAACGCCCATCCACGCCATCTACAGCAGCGACCTGCAACGCGCCCACGCCACGGCGGTGCCGGTATCCGAACAACTGGGTTTGCGCGTGCGGGTAGAGCCCGGCATCCGCGAGCGCGGCTTCGGCGTGCTGGAAGGGCTGGACCACGAACACATCGACGTGCAGGCGCCCGAAGCCGCCGCCGCCTGGAAAAGCCGCGACCCCTTGCGGCCGCTGGATGGCGGCGAAACGCTGGGCCAGTTCCAGTCGCGCGTCATTTCCACCGTGGACGACATCGCCAGCCGCCACGACGGCGAGCGCATCCTGATGTTCACGCACGGCGGCGTGCTGGACATCATCTGGCGCCATGCGTCGGGCGTGCCGCTAAACGGCGCGCGCGATGCCGCGCTGCTGAACGTCAGCATCAACCGCGTCGGCGTGCAGGGGCGTAAATGGGAAGTGCTGGATTGGGGCGACGTGGGCCACGTGGCCGATGAGGTCGGCGACGATGTGGTGCCGTAACGCACGCAACACGCATCACCCCACTCTGCGCGGCTTGCGTGGCGCGTTGCGCGCCAGCTTGTCATAGACCGCGTTGGGCAGCAGGCGCATCAGCTTGGCCACCACGCCCATCTGCCACGGAATCACCGTATACGACGTGCCGCGTGCAATCGCCGCATGCGCGCGTTGCGCAAAGGCATCCGCTTCCATCAGGAAGGGCATCGAGTACGGGTTCTTCGCGGTCATGGCGGTCTTGATGTAGCCCGGGGCAATTGTCACCACCCGGATACCGTCAGCCGCCAATTCCAGACGCAGGCTTTCGCAATAGGTCACCACCGCCGATTTAGAGGCGCTGTAGGCGCCCGCGCCCGGCAGTCCGCGCACGCCCGCCACGCTGGCAATGCCCACCAGGCGGCCCGATCCGGCGGCGCGCATGGCACCCACGAAGGGCTCGAAGGTGGCCACGGTGGCCAGCAAGTTGGTGTCCACGATAGCCTTGAAGACGTCGTAGTCCTCGCCGTGCTCGGTCAAGGTGCCCGCGCTGATGCCGGCGCTGGCGATGACGACATCCACCCTGCCCTGGCAAAACGCAATGAAATCGGCCGCCGCCGCATGCAGCGCGGCGCGGTCGCGCACGTCCACGGCGTAGCAACGATGCTCGCCCGGCAGGCTGTCGGCCAATTCACGCAGCGCGTCTTCGCGCCGGCCCAAGAGACCCAGCGTGGCGCCCGATGCGGCGTACTGCTGCGCCAGGGCGCGACCCAGGCCACTGCTGGCGCCGGTGATGAAGACTCTGTTCATGGGATCGTCGTAAGCGGATAGGAAGATAGAAAAGAAAAAGGGCGGCCCTGTTCAAGGGCCGCCCCGGCATCCTACCTCAAGCCCGTAGGCTTGGCGCTGTCGCGTCAGCCTTGACCGCTAAGCGATGCGTGCAGTTCCTGCAACGGATACACCTGCAGGCCCAGGCCCTGGCGCAGATACTGCATGCCTTCGACCGCGGCGCGGGCGCCGGCGATAGTGGTGAAGAAGGTGACGCGGGCAGCCAGCGATTGCGTACGGATCGTGCGCGAATCAACGATGGCGTTGCGGCGTTCTTCGACGGTGTTGATGACCAGCGCGATTTCGCCGTTCTTCACCATGTCGACGATGTGCGGACGGCCTTCGGTGACCTTGTTGACCACTTGCACCGGAATGCCCGCGGTTTCAATTTCGGCCGCCGTGCCGCGCGTGGCAACCAGCTTGAAGCCCATGGCATGCAGGCCGCGCGCCACTTCCACGGCGCGGGGCTTGTCCTGGTTCTTCACGCTGATGAACACCGTGCCGGATTCCGGCAGGCGCACGCCAGCAGCCAATTGCGACTTCACGAAGGCTTCGCCGAAGCTCATGCCCACGCCCATCACTTCGCCGGTCGACTTCATTTCCGGACCCAGGATGGTGTCCACGCCCGGGAACTTCACGAACGGGAACACGGCTTCCTTGACCGAGAAGTAAGGCGGCACGACTTCCTTGGTGATGCCTTGCGCCGCCAGCGTCTGGCCGGCCATGGCGCGCGCGGCGATCTTGGCCAGTTGCAGGCCGGTGGCCTTGGACACGTAGGGCACCGTACGCGAGGCGCGCGGGTTCACTTCCAGCACGTAGACGTCGCCACCCTGGATGGCGAATTGCACGTTCATCAGGCCGCTGACGTTCAAGGCCTTGGCCATCATCGTGGTCTGGCGCTTGATCTCGGCGATGACTTCCGCCGACAGCGAGTAAGGCGGCAGGCTGCAAGCCGAGTCGCCCGAGTGCACGCCGGCCTGCTCGATGTGTTCCATGACGCCGCCGATGAAGACGGTTTCGCCATCGGCCAGGCAGTCCACGTCGACTTCGGTGGCGTTGTTCAGGAAGCGGTCCAGCAGCACGGGTGAGTCATTGCTGACCTTCACGGCCTCACGCATGTAGCGCTCGAGGTCTTGCTGCTCGTGCACGATTTCCATGGCGCGGCCGCCCAGCACGTAGCTGGGGCGCACGACCAGCGGGTAGCCGATCTCGGTGGCGTGGGCCAGGGCCTCGCCTTCGGTGCGCGCGGTGCGGTTGGGCGGCTGACGCAGACCCAGCTTGTTCAGCAGCTTCTGGAAGCGTTCGCGGTCTTCGGCAACGTCGATGGATTCCGGGCTGGTGCCGATGATGGGCACGCCGTTGGCTTCCAGGGCACGCGCCAGCTTCAACGGGGTCTGGCCGCCGTACTGGACGATCATGCCGACCGGGTTTTCCTTGTGGACGATTTCCAGCACGTCTTCCAAGGTCAGCGGTTCGAAGTACAGGCGGTCGGACGTGTCGTAGTCGGTGGACACGGTTTCCGGGTTGCAGTTGACCATGATGGTCTCGTACCCGTCGTCGCGCAGCGCCAGCGCGGCATGCACGCAGCAGTAGTCGAACTCGATGCCCTGGCCGATACGGTTCGGGCCACCGCCCAGCACGATGATCTTCTTGCGATCGGTGGGGGCGGATTCGCACTCTTCTTCGTACGTGGAGTACATGTACGCGGTGCGGGTGGCGAATTCGGCGGCGCAGGTGTCCACGCGCTTGTAGACCGGGCGCACGTTCAACTGGTGACGCAGCTTGCGCACTTCGGATTCAGCGGAATCCAGCAGGAAAGCCAGGCGGCGGTCGGAAAAACCACGGCGCTTCAGTTCCCACAGCGTGGCGTAGTCCAGGTCGGCCAGCGTCTTTTGTTCCAACGCCAGTTCGATGTCGACGATTTCCTTGATCTGCGACAGGAACCACGGGTCGATGTGCGTGATGTTGTGCACTTCGTCCAGCGTGAAGCCTTGCGCAAAGGCGTCGCCCACGTACCAGATGCGTTCGGGACCGGGCTCGCCCAGTTCGACTTGCAGCTTTTCGCGGTCGGTGGTTTTCTGATTCAGGCCGTCGACGCCGACTTCCAGGCCACGCAGCGCCTTCTGGAACGATTCCTGGAAGGTGCGGCCGATGGCCATGACTTCACCCACGGACTTCATCTGGGTGGTAAGGCGCGCGTCGGCGGTGGGGAATTTTTCGAAGGCAAAACGCGGCACCTTGGTGACGACGTAGTCGATCGACGGTTCAAACGAGGCAGGCGTGGCGCCGCCGGTGATTTCGTTCTTGAGCTCGTCCAGCGTGTAGCCCACGGCCAGGCGCGCGGCGACCTTGGCGATGGGAAAGCCGGTGGCCTTGGATGCCAACGCCGACGAACGCGACACGCGCGGGTTCATCTCGATGACGATCATGCGGCCGTCACGCGGGTTGACCGCGAACTGCACGTTCGAGCCACCCGTATCCACACCGATCTCGCGCAATACCGCGATCGATGCGTTACGCATGATCTGGTATTCCTTGTCGGTCAGCGTCTGGGCCGGCGCCACGGTGATCGAGTCACCGGTGTGCACGCCCATCGGGTCCAGGTTTTCGATCGAGCAGACGATGATGCAGTTGTCCGCCTTGTCGCGGACCACTTCCATCTCGAATTCCTTCCAGCCCAGCAAGGATTCTTCGATCAGCAGTTCGCTGGTCGGCGAGGCTTCCAGGCCGCGGCGGCAGATGGTTTCGAATTCTTCGGCGTTGTAGGCGATACCACCGCCCGAGCCACCCATGGTGAAGCTGGGGCGAATGACGGCCGGGAAACCCGAGGTGCCAACTTCGGAAGCGATGCGGCGCTGCACTTCCCAGGCTTCGTCCATGCTGTGGGCGACGCCCGACTTGGCCGATTCCAGGCCGATGTCGGTCATGGCCTGCTTGAACTTCTGGCGGTCTTCGGCCTTTTCGATGGCGTGCTCGTTGGCGCCGATCAGTTCCACGTTGTGCTTTTTCAGCACGCCGTGGTGGGCCAGGTCCAGTGCGCAGTTCAGCGCGGTCTGGCCGCCCATGGTGGGCAGCAGCGCATCGGGCTTTTCACGCTCGATGATTTTTTCAACCGCTTGCCAGGTGATGGGCTCGATGTAGGTGACGTCGGCCGTTTCCGGGTCCGTCATGATCGTGGCGGGGTTGCTGTTCACCAGGATGGTGCGGTAACCCTCGGCCTTGAGCGCCTTGCACGCCTGTGCGCCGGAATAGTCGAATTCGCAGGCCTGCCCGATGATGATGGGGCCGGCGCCGATGATGAGTATGCTTTTTAGGTCTGTACGCTTGGGCATGATGCAATCTTTACTTTTGGCCGGACATCAGGGCGATGAACTTGTCGAACAGTTCAAGGATGTCGTGCGGACCCGGGCTGGCTTCGGGGTGACCCTGGAAGCAGAAGGCCGGGCGGTCGGTGAGCTCGAAGCCCTGCAGCGTGCCGTCGAACAGCGACACGTGCGTGACGCGCGCATTGGCCGGCAGGCTGGCCGCATCGACCGCGAAGCCGTGGTTCTGGCTGGTGATGAACACGCGCTTGGACTGCAAGTCTTGCACGGGGTGGTTCGCGCCGTGATGGCCCGTCTTCATCTTGAGCGTCTTGCCGCCCACGGCCAGGCCCATGATCTGATGGCCCAGGCAGATGCCGAAGACCGGCAGCTTCTTGTCCAGGAACGTGCGCGTGGCGTCGATGGCGTAGTCGCAGGGCTCAGGGTCGCCGGGGCCGTTGGACAGGAACACGCCGTCGGGATTGAGCTTCAGGACGTCTTCGGCGCTGGTTTGCGCCGGCACCACGGTCAGGCGGCAACCGCGATCGGCCAACAGGCGCAGGATGTTCGTCTTGATGCCGAAGTCGTAAGCAACGACGTGGAACTTGGATTGGTCGGGCTTGGAGAAGCCTTCGCCCAACTGCCAGGTGCCTTCGGTCCATTCGGTGCTGGCTTTCTGCGACACGACCTTGGCCAGGTCCTGGCCGGCCATGCCGGCAAAGCCCTGCGCCATTTCAACGGCGCGCTCGGCGTCGGTGCCGACGAAGATGCAGGCGCCCTGGGCGCCTTTTTCACGCAGGATGCGCGTGAGCTTGCGGGTGTCGATGCCGGAAATGGCAACGATGCCCTGCGCGGCCAGATAGTCGGGCAGGGATTGCGTGGAACGGAAGTTCGACACGCGGGCGGGACAGTCGCGGACCACAAGCCCGGCGGCATAGACGCGATTGGCTTCCACGTCTTCGGCGTTGACGCCGGTGTTGCCAATGTGCGGATAGGTCAGCGTAACGATCTGACCGCTATAGCTGGGATCGGTGAGAATTTCCTGGTACCCGGTCATCGCGGTGTTGAACACCACTTCGGCAACGGTAGCCCCAGGCGCACCGATCGACACGCCTCGAAAAATGGTACCGTCCGCCAGAGCCAGAATTGCAGGAGGGAAGCGGTTGATCCCCTCGGGAAAAAGTTGCGGCAGCACAGTAAACCCCGGTTTTAGAATCGATAATCAAACCTTCGGATTATACCTTGACCGGGCAAATTCCCCGGCGAACCGCGCCAAATAAGGCCGGAATCGCTGATTGGCCCCTGCGCGACCTCCGGCTTGTGGGCGACGGCAAGACACCAAAGGCAGTGATACGCTAGGGAATCTTCAACCCTTGCCGTTGTGAGCCGCACCTTGTCCATGCCCAGCCAACTTGACGCCTTGCGCAACCACACCACCGTTGTCGCCGACACCGGCGATTTCGAAGCCATGAAGGCGTTGCGCCCCACCGACGCCACCACCAATCCGTCCCTTATTCTTAAAGCCGTTCAGCAGGATGCTTACCGCCCCCTGCTGGAACACACCGTGCGCGATCATCCGGGTGCGTCCGCGCCGGAACTGGTCGACCGCCTGCTGGTGGCCTTTGGCCGTGCCATCCTGAATATCGTGCCGGGCCGCGTGTCCACCGAAGTGGATGCCCGCCTGTCGTTCGACACCCGCGCCACCATCGAGCGTGCGCGCGGCCTGATCGCCCTGTACGAAGCCGCCGGCGTGCCACGCGAGCGCGTGCTGATCAAGATCGCGTCCACCTGGGAAGGCATCCAGGCCGCCCGCGCGCTGCAAGCCGAAGGCGTGCGCTGCAATCTGACGCTGCTGTTTTCGCTGCCCCAGGCCGTGGCCTGCGCCGACGCGCGCGTGCAGCTGATTTCGCCTTTTGTTGGCCGCATCTACGACTGGCACAAGAAAAGCGCCGGCGCCGCGTGGGTGGAAACCGATAACGCCGGGCCGCAAGATCCGGGCGTGCTGTCGGTGACGCGCATCTACCGGTATTACAAGCAGCACGACATTTCTACCGAAATCATGGGCGCCAGCTTCCGCAACGTGGGCCAGATCCTGGCGCTGTCGGGCTGCGATCTGCTGACCATCAGCCCGGACTTGCTCAATCAGTTGGCCGGCACGCAAGGCGATGCACCGGCGCAATTGCGCGCCGACGACACGGGCCCCGCCATTGATCGTATCGGCGCGGACGAAGTCAGCTTCCGCACGCTGCTCAACGACGACGCGATGGCCAGCGAAAAACTGTCCGAAGGCATCCGCCTGTTCGTCGCCGACGCGGTGAAGCTGGATGCATTGATCGACGCTCAGCGCCGCTGAGCCATCTACTTTTAGCTAAAAAACAAGCGTGCCCAGGATTTGGGCACGCTACTTGCTGACACGCCTGATGGCCTGCCTGTTTAGCGATGAGCTTAGCGGTGGTCGTGCGAATGCACCTGCAACGCTTCCAAAAAGCGCGACACCATGTTGTAGGCCGCGACCGTCGCGGTCAGTTCGACGATGAGCTTTTCCGAGCCCATAGCCGCGCGGGCCGCCTGAAACACCGGTTCCGGCACCTGGACGTTGCGCGTCATGGCGTCGGTGTAGGCCAGTACGGCTTTCTCGCGCTCGTCGAACAGCGTTGAGTTCTCCCAATCGCCCAGGGCATCCAACTGGGCTTGCGACACACCTTCTTTAAGCGCGATCGGCGCGTGCTGATCGGCCTCGTAGGGCGCGCCGTTTAGCGCGGCGACGCGCATGATGACCAGTTCGCGCACGTCGCCGGGCAAGGTACTCAGTTGCCGAATGGACGTCAGGTAGTTCAACCAGCCTCCGGCCACGGCGGGGCTATGTAGCAGCATTTGGTACAGATGAAGCACGCTGCCCCGTTCGGCAACGATGCGGTCCACCAGGGGACGTGCTTCGGGATGAGACAGATCGGCGTAGGGAAGACGGGCCATGGGCGCTCCAGAGAGTTGAAGGGGCTGCAAATGCATACATTCGAACAATATATTTGACATAATGACAGCTCATTGCGCGTCCCAGGTACCCCACCCACAATGAATGCGCCAACCCAATCCCCCACGCCAGTCACGCTCGCCAACTGCGACAGCGAACCGATACATATACCGGGCGCCATCCAGCCGTTGGGAGCGTTGCTGGCGTTCGACGCGGATGGCGTGCTGCAATTTGCCAGCGAAAATGCGCCTGCCGTGCTGGGGGTGTCGCTAACCTTGGGCGAGTGCTGCCTGCCAGGCGCGCTGCCCGCCAGCCTGGCCGAGTACCTGACGGTGTGGCTGGACAAGTCCGATCCCGTTTTCGACCCCTTTGCGCTTGCGTTGAACGACGCTACGTACGACGTGATCGGCCACCGCAATAGCGACGGCCTCACGATTATCGAACTGGAGCAACGCGTCCAGGTCGGCGAGAGCGTCGCCGACCCCGCACGCATCTACCGCAGCATCGAGCGTGTGCGCCGCGAGCGTGACATCGCCGGCTTGTTCAAGAGCGCCGTGCGCGAGGTGCGCCGCGCCACCGGTTTCGATCGCGTCATGGCCTACCGTTTTCATCCCGACGACAGCGGGGAAATCGTCACGGAAGAACGCCACGAATCGTTGGAAGACTGGGTGGGCCGCCGCTATCCCGCCGGCGACATCCCTGCACAGGCGCGCCGTCTGTACACCGTGAATACGCTGCGCCAGATTGCCGATGCACGTTACGCGCCGGTGCGCGTGCTGGGCGCGCCCGCGGCAGCCGCGCAGCCGCTGGACATGAGCTTTTCGGTGTTGCGCAGCGTGTCGCCGATCCACCTGGAATACATGGCCAACATGGGCGTGCAGGCATCAATGAGCCTGTCGATCGTGATCGGGGACCGGCTGTGGGGCATGATTGCCTGCCACCACCATGGGCCCCGCCCCATCCCCTACCCCGCGCGCCTGGCCTGCGAAGCGCTGGCGCAAGTGCTGTCCGCCGCGTTGGCCAATATCGAAGGGGCTGAACGCGCCGCCCAGGCCCGCCGCAATGCGGCCTTGGTCAGCCAGCTGACCGAACGCGCCTCCGCCTCCGAAAACCTGCATATGGCCTTGTCGAGCGGGCCGGACACGCCCGCGTCGCTGATCGCGAACGATGCCGCGCTATGCCTATGGGGCAATAGCGTCACGGTGTTTGGCGGCATCGCGCCGCGCGGCGAGTTGTCGGGCATTCTGTGCGCGCTGGACCAAAGCGGCCAACGCCTGGTGCATACCGACAACATCGCCCTCGACTACCCCGACCTGCAAACCGATCTGGTCCCTTATGCCGGCCTGCTGGCCTGCAAGTTCGACCCGATGAACAACGGCTGGCTGATCTGGCTGCGCAAAGAGCAGATCGAAACGCTGGTGTGGGGCGGCAAGCCCGAAAAGCAATACGCGGTCGGCAACCAAGGCCCGCGCCTGACGCCGCGCGGCTCTTTCGAGGCCTGGCGCGAAGTGGTGCGCAATACCTGCACCCCGTGGCTGCCCGCCGAACTGGAAGCCGCCGACAATCTGCGCGACGAACTTTCCCACATTGCCACGAGCCGGGCCGCCGACGTCGACCGCGCGCGCACCGCGCTGCTGGCCATGCTGGGCCATGATCTGCGTGACCCATTGCAATCCATTTCCATGGCCGCCACGCTGCTGTCCAAAACGGATTCCGGCGCGCGCATGGGCGAACGCATCCGTTATTCCAGCGGCCGTATGCAGCGCCTGATTTCACAGGTGCTGGATTTATCGCGTCTACAGGGCGGCATGGGCCTGGGCATCGAAAAGCGGCCGTGCGCCCTGAGCGATCTGGTCAACGGGCTGATCGACGAAAAGCGGCAGGCCTACCCCGGCTTGCGCATCGAACCCGATGTGGAACCCGGCTTGATGCTGATGGCCGACACCGATCGCATCGCCCAGGTTGTGACTAACCTGATGAGCAACGCGCGCCAGCACGGCGCGCCGCGCCAGCCCATCATTGTTCAGGCGCACCAGCGCGGCAACGACATAGAATTGCGCGTCATCAACCATGGCGCGCCCATTGCGCAAGAGGTGCTGACGCATCTTTTTTCGCCTTTCAAACCCGAATCGCTGGGCCAGTCGCGCAACCGCAACGGCCTGGGGCTGGGCCTGTATATCGCCGAACAGGTCGTGCGCGGCCATGACGGCGAGATCTCGGTTGCGTGCCGAGACGGCCTGGTCATTTTTACGGTGAGGCTGCCGCGCGACGTGCGCGACACGCCCGCCCCTTGAACCTTGGAGACACCTTTTGAACGAAGTGCGCGCAGTTCGCGTCCTGCTGGTTGACGACAATGAAATGGGCTCGGAGCTGCTTGCCGAGTTCCTGGCGCTTTCAGGCGTGGAAACGCGCTGCGCCGCCTCAGGCGAAGCCGCCCTCGACATGATTGACGGCTTCAGCCCCGAAGCCGTGCTGGTTGACATCCTGCTGCCTGATATGGACGGCTATGAGTTGGCGTCCCGCTTGCGCTCGCGCGGCGCACCGCCGCGCATCTATGCCCTGAGCGGCCTGGCGCGCCACGAGCGCCGTGACGCGGACGGCATGTTCGACGGCTGGATCGAAAAGCCCGCCGACCCCGACGCGCTGCTGGCCATTTTGCAACAGACACACTAGGGCCGCCCATGTCTATCGCCAACCCCCTGGACGCCCTTGCCGCGCAAGGTGTGCGGTTCAAAGTGCTGGCCCAGGTGTTCCCGGTGCTGCGCCACGAAGTCGTGGGCCCGCTGTCCAACGCCACGCTGGCCGCCGCGATGCTGCGCCAAACCCCGGACGGCGCCGATGCCGACGCCTTGCAGCAGCGCTGCCATCGCCTGGCGGGCGACCTGACCGGCATGCTGGAAGACAGCGTCACCATCGTGCGCGAACTGGACCAATGGCTGCTGGACAGCGACGCCACCACGTCCATCGAAGCCCTGCTGCGCGAGTGCCGCAAGCTGATGTTTTCGCATCTGCTGCTGTCGCGTCACAGCATCGTCTGGCCCGAAGACGCGGCCGACGTCCAGGTGCCGCAATTCACCTCGCGGTATCTGCTGCTGGCATGGCTGCTGAGCCTGCTGTCCGTCCTGCCTGCCGACGCCGCGTTGACGCTGGATTGTTCGCAGCCCGATGCCTGGCATGTGCATTTTTCGAACAGCCTGGCGTCGACGGCGCCGTCCGAGCAACCCGCCTTTGCCCCCGAAGAAGTGGAACTGCTGGCGGCGGTATCCGGCTGGCGCCTGGAGCGCCAAGCGCAGTGCTGGTCGTTGCACCTGCCTGTTGCCAACCAAGAGCAATAAGCAACCGCCATGATTTCGCCCGTACACCAACGGCTTCGAGACGGCACGCGCGACAGGCACGAAGCGTTGGATCAGGGCTTGGCCCTGACCAGCGGCGAGATGGACCGCGCCGGTTATTTGAACTATCTGCGCGCGTTGCTGGGCTGGCTGGAACCCCTGGAACAGCGCCTGTGGCAACTGGACTGGCCCCACAGCCTGCAAGCCTCCGCGCGCGCCGGAAAAAGCGATTGGATCCGTGCCGACCTGGCCGCCGCTGGTGACGCGGCACCGGTGTCGTACTGCGCTGACGCGCCCCGTATCGAGACGGCCGACGCCTATGCGTTGGGGGTTGCATACGTGGTGGAAGGGTCGCAACTGGGCGGACGCTTTCTGGCTAAGCACCTGGCCGATGTCACGCCCGCGCTGCCGCTGCGCTATCTGCGCGGCTATGGCGAGGCGCTGGGCCCGATGTGGAAGACGTTTCTACAGTTTCTGGACAGCGAGGCCGGCGCCCAAGGGCGCGAAGACCACGCTTTGCAAGGCGCGCGTGACGCCTTCGACAGCCTGACGGCCTGGCTGCACAGCCGGCACGCGCTGCGAACCTGAACGGTTCGCGGCGCGGCCGCGCCGGTTGATTACAGCTTTTCGGTTTCGCCCGATTTGGGCTGCCACTTCATCAAGCGCTTTTCACCAACGCCGACGATGTAGTCCAGCACCAGCGCAAACGCGGTCAGCACCACGATGCCCGCGAACACGGTGTTCACGTCGAACGTGCCTTCGGCCTGCAGGATCAGGTAGCCCACTCCGCTTGCCGAGCCCAGATATTCCCCCACCACCGCGCCCACGAAGGCCAGGCCCACGGACGTATGCAGGCTGGAAAACACCCAGCTGGTGGCCGACGGCAGATAGACGTGGCGCAGCAACTGACGCTTGCGCGCGCCCAGCATGCGGGCATTGTCGAGCAGGGTTGGGCTGACTTCGCGCACGCCCTGGTAGACGTTGAAGAACACGATGAAGAACACCAGCGTGACCGCCAGCGCCACCTTCGACCAGATCCCCAAGCCGAACCACATGCCGAAAATGGGCGCCAAAATGACGCGCGGCATCGAGTTGGCGGCCTTGATGTAGGGGTCGAGGATTGCGCTTGCGCGCGGCGACAAGCCCAGCCACAGGCCAAAGCCCAAGCCCGCGATGGTGCCGATGAAAAAGGCCAGCACGGTTTCGGTCAGGGTCACCCACAAGTGCGTGTAGATGTCCGCGTTGGTGACGAACCAGGCCCAGATGCGGCCCCAGACCTTCAAGGGTTCACCGAAGAAGAACGCGATCTTGGGATCGCGTGCCGCGAAATGCCAGACGCCCAGGATGACGACCAGCAACAGCAGTTGCCAGAAGCGCAAGCTGGCGGAACCGGATTTAAGTGACTTCGACATACCTCAGGCTCGCTTCTGTTGGGCATAGCCCTTGAGCACTTCTTCGCGCAGCACCGCCCAGATGGCCGAGTGCAGTTCAACGAAGCGCGGATGGGCGCGTACCTCGGCCACGTCGCGCGGACGCGGCAGGTCGATGGCGAATTCCCCGATGGGGTGCGTGCCGGGACCGGCCGACAGCACGATCACGCGGTCGCTCATCGCGATGGCTTCGTCCAGGTCGTGCGTGATGAACAGCACGGCCTTGCGCTTGGCCATCCACAAGTCCAGGACTTCGTTTTCCATCAACTGGCGCGTCTGGATGTCCAGGGCGGAAAACGGCTCGTCCATCAGGATGATGTCGGGGTCGCGGATCAGCGTCTGGGCAAGCATGGCGCGCTTGCGCATGCCACCCGACATCTGGTGCGGATAGCGGCTTTCGAAGCCGCCCAGCCCCACACGACGCATCCACTCCCGCCCGCGCTCCAGCGCTTCGGGGCGTGGCACGCCGGCGAAATCCAAGCCGGCCACCACGTTGTCCAGCGCGCTGCGCCAGGGCAACAGCGCTTCGCCCTGGAACATGTAGCCCGCACGCTCGTTGATGCCGGACAAGGGTTGGCCGAAGACCTTCACCTGCCCGCTCGACGGCGCCAGCAAGCCGGCGCCGACATTGAGCAAGGTGGACTTACCGCAGCCGGTCGGGCCCACCACCGACACGAACTCGCCCGGCGCAATGGCCAGGGTTGTGTCGCTGACGGCGGTGTAGCGCTGCGACCGGTCGTCGCGCGAAACAAAGGTGCAACTGATATTTTCCAGCGATAGTGCGGCTTCAACCATTGGCGTACTTCTCGTTGGCGCGGCGAGCAAAATCGTTGGTCCAGACCTTCGACGGGTCGATCTTCGACGCGTTGAACTCCGCCTGGTACGCGGCCAGCGCCTTGAGCGCCGTGGCCGCGCCGTCCTCGGGGATCATGCCGTCGGGCGACAGGCCTTCCAGGCTTTTCGCGATGGCGGCCTTGTAGATGGCCGGGTCGCCCAGCAGATAGGTTTCCGGCACGACCTTGGCGATTTCATCCGGACCTGCCTTCTGAATCCACTTGTCGGCGCGCACCATTGCATTGGCCAGCGCCTGGGTGGTGTTCGGATTGGCGTCGATGAACGCTTGCGGCGCGTACAGGCAACCGGCCGGCATGTTGCCGCCGAAGATGTCCTGCGTGTCCTTGAGCGTGCGCGTGTCGACAATGATCTCGATGTCGCCCGGCATCTGCAACATCGACACCACGGGGTCGGTGTTGGAGATGGCGTCGATCTGGCCGCTGCGCAACGCCGTCACGGCACCCGCGCCGGCGCCCACGCCAATGATGGAAACGTCAGAGGCCTTCAAGCCATGCTTGGCCAGGAAGAAGCTGACGACCATGTTGGTGGACGAGCCCGGCGCGGTCACGCCGATCTTCTTGCCCTTGAGGTCGGCGGCGCCCTTGTAGTTGGGCAGGTTCTTCTTGGACACGCCCACGCCGATCATCGGCGCGCGGCCTTGCAGCACGAAGGCGCGGTAGGCCTGGCCCTTGGACTGCATCGACAGCGTGTGTTCGAAGGCGCCCGACACGATGTCGGCGCTGCCACCCACCACGGCTTGCAGGGCCTTGGAGCCGCCCGCGAAGTCGGCGATGCTGACGTCCAGCCCTTCGTCCTTGAAGTAGCCGCGGGCTTCCGCGATGGACAGCGGAAGGTAATAGATCAGGGGCTTGCCGCCCACGGCGATCTGGACTTTGGTCTTCTCAAGTTTCTGAGCCCGCACGATGGCGGGTGCCATGCCCATGACGCCGGCGGCGCCAGCCATCTTGAGCAAGTCACGGCGAGTAACTGACATTGGGTTGTCTCCTTAGTTGTCGGGTTTACCGATAGCGCCGGTCTTCGCCAGCTCGTCAATAGCCGCTGAATCATACCCCAGCGCTTTCAGGACTTCCTCGGTATGTTCCCCTAATTCCGGGCCTACCCAGCGCGTCTGGCCAGGGGTTTCCGACAGCTTGGGAACCACTGCGGGAAGCTTCACGGGACTGCCGTCGGCAAGCTGATGTTGTTCGATCATGCGGCGCGCCAGGAACTGCGGATCGCTGAACATATCGGCCACGCTGTAGATTTTTCCGACCGGCACATCGGCGCCCTTGAGCGTGCCCAGCGCCTCGTCGATGTTGCGGCCGTTGCACCACTGCTGGATCGCCCCGTCGATTTCTTCCACGCGGCGCGCGCGCCCATCGTTGCGCACCAGGTCGGGGTCTTCGGCCAGGTCGTCGCGGCCGATGGCGCGCATCAGGCGGTGAAAGATGGCGTCGCCATTGCCCGCGATGACGATGTTCTGGCCGTCGCGGGTGGTGTAGGTATTTGATGGCACGATGCCCGGCAGCGCGCCGCCGGTGCGCTCGCGCACCACGCCGGCCACGTCGTATTCGGGCACCAGGCTTTCCATCATGTTGAAGACGGCTTCGTACAAGGCCACGTCCACCATCTGCCCCTGCCCCGCCTGGCAGGCATCGCCCGTCTTGCCGTTCCACCGCCCGCCCGTGGCGTCGCGGTGGCGCAGCGCCATCATGGCGCCGATCACGCCGTGCAGCGCGGCAATGGAGTCGCCGATGGAAATGCCGACCCGCAGCGGGGGGCGGTCAGGATGGCCCGAGACATAGCGCAGACCGCCCATCGATTCGCCGATGGCGCCAAAGCCGGGCTGGTCTTTCATGGGGCCGGTCTGGCCGTAGCCCGACAAGCGCACCATGATCAACGCCGGGTTGATGGCGCGCAGTTGCTCAAAGCCCAAGCCCCACTTTTCCAGCACGCCGGGCCGGTAGTTTTCGACCACGACATCGGCGTCCAGCGCCAGCTTGCGGGCAATTTCCTGCGCGCGTGGGTCTTTCAGATTGAGGGCGATGGATTGCTTGTTGCGCGCCTGCACCGTCCACCAGAGCGAATTGCCCTCGTGCAGGTGGCGCCAACTGCGGATGGGGTCGCCACCGCCCGTGCCATCCGGCCCGTGCGGCGTTTCCACCTTGATGACGTCGGCGCCGAATTCGCCGAAGATGCGCGCGGCAAAGGGGCCGGCGATAAGCGTGCCGAGTTCCAGGACTTTCAGTCCGGTCAGCGCTGACATGGTTTGTCTTCCTCACGTTTCGTGCCGAGCCGGTACGTTGCCGGTGGCTGTTTTAACGTTGCGAGCCTTGGATCAGGTGGTCTTGCGCTCCATCAGCGCCCAGGCGATGGTGCCGGCATCCACGTATTCAAGTTCGCTGCCCGCGGGCACGCCACGCGCCAGGCGCGTAACGCGCAGGCCGCGTTCACCCAGTGCTTCGCCCAGGAAGTGGGCGGTGGTTTCGCCTTCGGCGGTGAAGTTGGTGGCCAGGATGACTTCCTGCACCACCCCATCGGTTGCGCGCTTGATGACGCGATCGAAATCCAGCTCGCGCGGGCCGATGCCCTCAAGCGGCGCCACCCGGCCCATCAGCACGTAGTACAGGCCACGGTAGCCGTGGCTGGACTCGATCATGTTCTGGTCGGCCGGGGTTTCCACGATGCACAAGAGCGACGGGTCGCGCTTGGGGTTGGCGCAGGTGCCGCAGACCTCGTCTTCGGAAAAGCTGTTGCAACGGGCGCAATGTTTCAAGTCCCGCACCGCGCCGGCCAACGCCCGCCCCAGCATGTCCGCGCCTTGCGGGTCATGCTGCAACAGGTGATAAGCCATGCGCCGGGCTGATCGGACGCCCACGCCGGGCAGGCGCCGCAGCGCCTCGATCAGAGACACCAGCGGTTCGGGTTCAGGCAGTAAGGGATCCATTGCAGCCCAGGGCAGCCTTGATCAGAACGGCAGCTTCATGCCCGGGGGCAGCGGCATGCCGGCGGTGACGCCCGCCATCTTTTCCTGAGACGTGGTTTCGGCCTTGCGCAGCGCGTCGTTGAACGCGGCGGCAACCAGGTCTTCCAGCATGTCCTTGTCGTCGCCGAGCAGCGACGGGTCGATCACGACGCGCTTGACGTCGTGGCGGCAGGTCATGGTGACCTTGACCAGGCCGCCGCCCGAGGCGCCTTCGACCAGGATCTCGGCCAGCGCGTCTTGCGCCTTCTTCATGTTTTCCTGCATCTGCTGCGCCTGGCGCATCAGGCCGGCCAGTTGTCCTTTCATCATGATGGATGTTCCTTGAACGAGGGGAATAAGAGATGGCCGCCGCGTCAGGCAGCGGCCGGGGGATCAACGTGGCGGATGGAGCCGGCGACGACCTGTCCGCCGAAATCGGCCAACAACGCTTGCACGAAGGGATCGACGGCCACCGCATCTTCGGCGGCCTGCTGGCGCGCGGCGCGTTCGGCTTTGGCAACCGCGTGGGCCGTGTCGTCGCCGGTGATGCCGACTTGCACATCCAGCCGGATGCCCTGGCCGAAATGTTCGCACAAGACGGTTTGCAGACGCACGCGGCTTTCGCTTTCGGCCAGCGTCTTGACGGCCACGCGCAGCACGATGGCATCGCCCTGCACGCCGGCCCATTCGCTTTGCCGCGCCAGTTCGGCCGCCAAGCCGGTGACGGGCAGGCGCGCGGCCAATTCGGGCCAGCCGGCCTGCGTCATGTCAGACATGCGCGCGCGCGAGGCGCGCTTGCGCGACGGCGCGGGGGCTTCGCGACGGGCTGCCGGTGGCGGCGCCACCGACGGCGCGCTGGCCAGCGTTTCAAATTCGTCGTCGTCCGGGTTGGACGTGAAACCGCCTTCCGGCACAAAGCCGCCTTCGGCTTCAAACGGAATTTCCTCGTCAACCCAGGACGGCGGGCCGTCGTCGTCGGCCTCGGCCGGCGCGGTGGCCAGCACGGCAGCAACCGCGGGCGTTACCGCCAGCGCGGCGGAACCTGCGCCCTTGGCGGCGGCGGCGGCGGCGTCGACGGCGGGTGCTGCGGATGCGGCGGGTGCGGCGGATGCTGCGGGTGCGGCGGGCGCGGCGGGTGCGGCAGCGACGGATGCGGCTGCGGCTGCGGCGTCAAAGGCAGGCGCGGCGGGCGCAGGCGCTGCCGTGGGTTCGGACGCAGGCGCAGGCGCCGCGTGCGCGGTAGGCGTAGCGCCGGCCGGCAGGTCTTCCCACGGTGGCACGCTGTCTGCGGGCGTCGTGGCGGCTGTGGCTGTGGCTTCGGCCGATTGCGGCGAGGCTTGGCGCGCGGGTTCGGGGGTGGCTGGAGGAGTAGCTTCAGGTGCAGCTTGTGGCGTCGGCGTAGCGAGCGCGGGAGCCGCCTGGGCAGGTTCGGAAACCGGCGCGGCGGACGCGACCGTTGCCTGCGGCGCGGGTTCGGTCACCACGGCTGGCGCGGGTGCCGCCGTGGGTTCGATCACTGCCGCTGGCGCCGGTGCCGCCGTGGGTTCGGTCACCGAGACTGCCGCGCGAGCAGCGACGGGCTCAGCCACAGGCCCAGCCCCAGACGCAACAACGGGTGCAACCATCGGTGCAGCGACGGCTGCGGCAACAGGCGCAGCCGTAGGTGCAGCATCGGCCGCCGCAACAACGGCTTCCTGCGCGGAAGCCGCAGCCGATTCCGCCGTCTGGCGGGCGGGAGTGGCAGGCGCTTCCAATGCAGTCTGCGGACCGGCGTCGCCATTGAGCGCCAGCATGCGCAGGCAGGCCATGATGAAGCCCGCGTATTCGTCCGGCGCCAACGTCAGTTCGCTGCGGCTATGCACGGCCACGGAATAGAACAACTGGACGGCGTCGGGATGCAGGCTCTGGGCCAGCCGCGCGATATCCGCGGCCAGCGGGTCTTCGGCAGCCGTAACGCCCGTGACGCGCTGTTCGATCGCAACGCGCGACAGCAGCACGGCCAGGTCGGCCAGCGCCCCCGCGTACGACAACCCGCGTATGGCCAGCTCATCAGCCACAGCCAACACGCTCTTGGCGTCACCCGCCGACAAGGCGTCAAGCAGGCGCACCAGATGGCGCTGGTCGATGGTGCCGAGCATGCCGCGCACGGCGTCCTCGGTCATGTTGCCGGCGCTATAGGCAATGGCTTGATCGGTGAGCGACAGCGCATCGCGCATCGAACCCTGCGCGGCCTGGCCGATCAGGCGCAAGGCCGGCACTTCAAAGGCGACTTCTTCGTGGCCCAGCACCGCTTGCAGGTGCCCGACGATGGAGTCGGCCGGCATCTGCTTCAAATTGAATTGCAGGCAGCGCGACAGCACCGTGACCGGGATCTTTTGCGGATCGGTGGTGGCCAGGATGAATTTGACGTGGGGGGGCGGCTCTTCCAGCGTCTTCAACATGGCGTTGAAGGCGTGGCCGGTCAGCATGTGCACTTCGTCGATCATGTAGACCTTGAAGCGCCCCGCGCCCGGCGAGTACACCGCCTGTTCGAGCAACTGCGTCATTTCCTCGACGCCGCGGTTCGAGGCCGCATCCAGCTCCAGGTAGTCAACAAAGCGCCCGGCGTCGATTTCCGTACAAGCGCGGCAGACGCCGCAAGGCTTGGACGTGATGCCGGTTTCACAGTTGAGCGACTTGGCCAGAATGCGGGACAACGTGGTCTTGCCCACGCCCCGCGTGCCGGTAAACAACCAGGCATGGTGCAGGCGTTGGGTGTCGAGCGCATGAGTCAGCGCGCGGACCACGTGATCCTGTCCCACGAGGGTATCGAACGATCTCGGCCGCCACTTGCGGGCCAGTACCAGATAAGTCATGGCTGGATTGTAGAGCCTGTTTCGCGTGCTGGCTGAAATGCAAAGGGGACGGGCTTATTCCCGTGGAACGAATCCCTGGAAAATAACCCCGTCCCCCTTGAAAGCGAAGGGCCATGAACTGAAATCATGACCCTTTGCTTTGAAGAATCCGGTTGGCGAGCCTTACTCCGGCACTGATCCTAAACGACTATGGCTGCTTCGTTCCCGACCTGACCAGGTTCACCGTCGAACCATGCGGAGGGGCCCGCCAACCGGAATTCTAGCAGAGCTGCGCTTCGCTTGCTTGCAGCCTTCCGGTTGGCGGGCCCCTGTGGGGCGGTATGTTGCCCCCTCCCCGGCCCTCCCCCCGAGGGGGAGGGGGTGATGGCTTTGCTTCGCTTGCCATTTTTGGCTCGCTTCGCCTTGCCTTGCTTTCTGCGGCTCGCTTCGCTTTGCCGGGCTTTTTGCCGCTGTTCGATTGGCCGGATTTTTGGCGGCTCACTTGCTCGTAGGATGGGTGAAGCGCTTGCTCGTAGGATGGGTGAAGCACTTGCTCGTAGGATGGGTGAAGCACTTGCTCGTAGGATGGGTGAAGCGCGGGTTGGCTGTCAGAAGAAAATAGATCGTCTACGCGCGCAACCCATCTCCCGCATACTTCACACCCCCCACATCCCTCACACCCCCCCACATCCCTCACCCCTGCAAATCAATCCACGCCTTCGCCCTGGGAAAGTACAGCGCGGCTTTGGCCTTGCGGCCGTCTAGCGATGTGACTTGCGTGCAATACCGCAGCAACTGATCGCCGTGTCTTTGACGCATCCGTGCCGCGAACGCCGCTGGGGGTTCGCCGGGATGGGGGCGGCCGGTTTTGTAGTCGACGATCAGCCAGCCGTCTTCGGTGCTTAGCGCCAGGTCGATCACCGATACCTTGCCGGCGGCGTCGATCAGCGGCCATTCGCGTCGGGCGCCGGATTGGGATAGCAGCCACAGGCCGCGCTCGTCGGCTAGCGTGGCTTGCAGCGTTTCCAGGACGGCCTCGGCGGCGGCGTCGGCCTGGCTGGCGGGGATGCCTGCGCGGGTCAGTTGGCGGCGCATGGCGGGAAGGCGGTCGGCCAGGGCGTTGGCTGGCCAGGCGTGGATGCCGTCTTGGCCGATGCGGGCAAGCCAGGCGTGCGCCAGCGTGCCGATGGCGGCGTCGTAGCCGGCTTCAAGCTGCCAAGCGGGGTGTTCGCTGCCGTCGCCCCACGCGCCCCGTTCGGCTGCGCCGAAGCCGGGGCTGATGACCACGTTGGACAGCCGCGCCAACTGCGCAAGGCCGTCGCCGGCCACGCGGCGCAGCGGCTCGCCTTGCCATTCCGGGGTGTCGACCGCGTCGGGCTCGGCCTCGCTTTCCTGCTTGGGTGGCACGGGCGGAACCAGGCACGGCCACAAGCGGCCCAGCAAACTGGCGGATGGCGGCGTCTTGGCTTGCCCGGTGGCCTCGTCGACCGCGACATGGCCCACCAGGTGCAGGCGTTTGCGCGCCCGTGTCGCCGCCACGTATAGCAAGCGATCAATCTCGTAGGACGCGCGGCGGGCCTCGCGGGCGCCCAGGTAGCGCGATATCGGGTCGGCCTCGACCTCGGCGCGCGGCTTGACCGGGCCGAACAGCACACGGCCACTGCTTTGTTCAAAACGCACCAGCGGCGCCTGATCACCCCGGGGCGCGCGGTGCAGGCCGTACAGGATGACCGTTTCAAACTGCAGGCCCTTGGACTTGTGCATGGTCATGATTTCGACCGCGCCGTCGTCCTCGTCCGCCGCGTCGGGCGCGGCGAACAGGCGCGAGATGCCGGCGTCCAGCGCTGCCGGATCAATGCCGCCGTGCGGCGCCAGCCGCTCCAGCAGTTGGAACAGGCTTTCGGCGTCGTTCGAGACCGACAGGCCGGTGTACAACGCCGGGCCGCCCAGGCGCCGCCACAAGGATTCCACCCAGGCCGCGAACGGCATTGCGCCGGAAGCATTGCGCTTGTCCAGCAAAATGGCGGCCACCTGGCGCAGGCGTTCAAACTCGTCGGCGCTCAACACCGCTTGCGCGGCGGGCGTTTCCAGCGCTTCGCTTGCTTCGGACGCTGCCGGAACCGCGTCGAATGAGGAACCCTGCGGTTCGCTGCGCGCAGCCTGGGGCAGCGTCACCGGCGCCGTCGGCGGCGCAATGCGCAGCGCGCGTTCCAGCAGCACGGGCACGGGCGTGATGTGGTCGTCACCAAACAGGCGCTGCAGGGACGTCAGCGTCAAACCGCAGTACGGCGCGCGCAAGACCGACAGCCAAGCCAGCCGGTCGGCCGGATGCGACAGCGCCCGCACCAACTGCACCAGGTCGGCCACCACCGGGCGCAAAGCCAGCGGCACCAGATCCACGGCGCGGCAACGGATGCCTTCCTGCGCCAGCCGGCGCGTCAGGTTGCCCAGGTGGCTGCGCGCGCGCACCAGCACCGCCACCGGATGTTTGGCGCCCTTGTGGTCGATCAGCGCCTGGCGCACCAGGCCCAGCGCGATTTCCTCGGCCTGCTCTTCCGCCGGCGTTCCGCCCGCCCGCGACCAGGCCGGGTGAAAGCGCACAGCCGGGTCCGGCAGCGCCTCGTGGAAGGCCGTGGACGGGCTGTAGGCAATGGCCCCCGCGGCGGCGTCGCTGCGCTTGGGCAGCAGGCCCGCGAACGATTGGTTCACCCATTCCACGATGCCCGCCTGCGAGCGGAAATTGTCGGTCAGGTTCAGGAAGTCGGGCGTCAATTCGCCCACGCCGATGTCGGCCACTTCCAGGAACAGGCCCACCTCCGCCTTGCGGAAACGGTAGATGGATTGCATCGGGTCGCCCACCAGGAACAGGCTGCGGCCATCGCCCGCCTGCCAGCCCGAGGTCAACGTGCGCAACAGGTCAAGCTGTGTCTGGCTGGTGTCCTGGAACTCGTCGATGAGCAGGTGGCGGATCGACGCATCCAGTTTCAGCAGAAGCTCACCGGGATCGTCGGCGCTGCCCAGTGCGGCCGCCGCGCGTTGCGCGATTTCGATGAAGTCCACCTCGCCCTGGTCCGCGAAGCGCAGGCGCAGTTGCGCCACGGCCAGTGCCAGCGTCATCAACTGCGCGCCCAGCACTTCCCATTGCGCGTCCGTGAAATGCGGGTTGGGGATGTCGCGCACGGCGTTCAGCCGGCGCACCCAGGCGGCCTTGTCGTCCGCCGCTTCCAGCCATGCCACAAAGGGTTCCTTGTGCGCGCACTTGGCCGGAAAGCCCAGGTTTTTGTTGACGGTCTTGCGCAGGCTGCCGGTGCCCGTCAGCAGCAGATGGGCCACGGCGCGCCACTGGTCCAGCATGTCCGCATCAGGCGGCAGCTCTTCCGTCCAGTCCAACAGCGCCAGCAGCTTGTTGTCGTCTTCGCCGTCTTGCAGATGAGCCGCGGCCAACCGGGCCGGGCCGCACAGCGCGTCGGCCCAGCCATAAGGCATGGCTTCGCAAAGCGCGTCCAGGTCTTCGCCGATGGCCTCGGCCAGCATGGCTTGCATGCCGGCTCGGTCGGAACCGTGGCGCAGCAGCGGCAGCCATTGGTCGCGCTGACCCAGCATGTCGGCGATGGCGTCCTTGGCCGCTTGCACGTCCACGTCCAGATGCTGCAACAGAATGCGCACGGCGTCGTAGTCGTCGGCCAGGTCCAGCGTGGCGCGGGCCGCTGCTTCGTAATGGGCGCGCGCGTCGTCGGTGATGTCCGGCATGCCGCCCAGTTCGGACAGCCACGGCATGCTGCGCACCAGCCCCGCGCAGAACGAGTCGATGGTGCGGATTGCCAGGCGCGCCGGGTGGTCCAGCAGATGCCAGCCCTGCTCGGCGTTGCGGGCCAGCGCGGCGCGCGCCAGTTCCCAACTGTGGCGTTCGTGCATGGCCTCGGGCGGCCCGTCCAGCCCGCGCCGCAGCTTGCTGAGCACGCGCGCATGCATCTCGGACGCGGCCTTGCGCGTGAACGTGATGGCGACGATTTCCTCGGGCCGGTTCACCGTGGCCAGCAGGGCCAGGATGCGGTCGGTCAGCAGCTCGGTCTTGCCGGAGCCGGCCGGGGCTTGCACCAGGAATGAGCGGGTGGGGTCCAGCGCGTCGGTGCGCGCGGCGTGATCCTGTGGCAGGCGTTCTGTGTCGGCCATGGCTCAGGCGTCCTCGTCGTCAAGATGCAGACGCAAGAACGGCAATGCATCGCAGTATTTCAGGTCATCGCGGCGGTAGGCCACATTGCTGGCCACGCCCGCCACGTATTCATCGGCCAGCGCCTCGATGGCCACCCGCCACCGCTGCCGGATCTCCGGCCAGGTCAGGCCGTCGAAAAACTTGCTGTCGCTGGCCAGCGTCACGCCGGGCACGCCCAGGTCTTCGTCGGCCAGGCCTTGCGCGGCCACTTGCCGCGCGTGAATCTGCGCCAGCACCAGGCCCGCGACCTCGCCGCCCGCGGCATCGGCCAGCACCGACGCATAAAACGGCAACTGCACGTTCACGGGACGGCTGCGCGACCAATCGGGTTCGGGCTTGGCGGCGGCCACGCCGGTCTTGTAGTCGACGATGACGTTGCGGCCATCGGCCAGGCTATCGATGCGGTCCAGCCGCAGCTTCAAGGTCAACGCGCCGCGCTGCCACTGGTGGCTCTTTTCGACCTGCGCCACCGCGAACGGCAGGCGCTGCGCCTCCATGTGGAGCCACGACGCCAGCACGGTCTGCGCGCGCTGGCACTCCAGCGTCTTCAACGCGGGCGCATAGTCCTTGAGTTCTTCATCGGCGGCCTGGGCCACGGCTTGTTCCAGCAAGGCGGCCAGCCGCTGGGTGGCGATGACCTCGTGCAGCGCGTCCTGGTCGGGCATCATGCCCCACACCAATTCCAGTGCCTTGTGCAGGAACTGGCCCCGCACGTTGACGGTGGCGCTGTCGGCATAAGGCGCCAGCTCGCGACCGCCCAGGCGGTGCCGCACGAAGGCCCAAAGCGGATTGCGCGCCTGCGTGTCCAGCACGTCCAGCCCGCCGCCACCACGGTTGCCCGCCGCCAAGGGCGGGCCCTGCCTGTCGTCCAGCGATTCCTGCGGCAGCGCCGCCGTGGCTTCGACCAGCGGCGGCGTCCAATCGGTCAAAGTAGCGCCGGCAATCAGCGGCGAGGGCCGCAGCTCGCGTTCGCCATCCATATGGGCATGGCTGACGATGATGTCGGGTGCGCAGCGGCACAGCGCGGCATACATGCCTTCGGCCCATTCGCGTTCACGTTCCGGCGTGGCGCGCGGGGCCTTGGCCTGGCGCAGCACGGCCAAGGGCAACAGCGGGTTGGGCTTGGGCGACGCGGGCAGTACATCGTCGGTCAGCCCCAGCATCCACACGCCGTCCCAGTAGCCGCCTTCGGCCTCCAGCAAGCCCAGCACGTCCAGCCGCGCGGTGGGATCGCGCTGCGGCTGGAACGACGCCGACCGCGCCACGCTTTGCAGCAGGTTGACCGCCGCCACACCACCCAGTCGGCCGGCCGCCGGCGCCAGCGCCGAAAAGCTGCCCAGTGCATCACCCAAAGCGCCCATGACCTGATACGCCACGCTGTCCAGCGCGCCTTCGCCCGGAAAACCCAGCGCCGTCAACGCCGCCTTCATGCGCAGCATCCAGACGTCGCACGTGGCCTGGCGGCCGCCCTGGGTCCAGATGTCCAAGGCCTGGTTCCAGGCCTGCGCCAAGGCGGGCGTGTCGGCCAGCAGCTTCTTCCAATCGTTCGGGCTGACGCGCTGCACCGCCTGACGGCGCCAACGCGCGTCGATAGCAGCCAGACGCGCGCGGTCGCGCACGTCGCCGGCGCAATGGCCGGCCAGCAGCGCCGCGCCCAGCACGTCCACGCCGCAGCCCTTGCCGCCCGCGCATTCGGCCAACGCGCGCAGCCACGCCAGCGCGGCCCGCGCCATCGGCCAGTCATTCAGCGGCCGGCCCACGGCCACGTTGAAGGCATAAGCCGGCGCGCCGTCGCGTCCGGCCAAGGCCTGGCTCAAGACACGGCGCGCAAACGGGGATTCGGCTTCCAACTGTGGGGACACGATGGCAAACCGCCCCTGCGGATGCGCCCGCAACTGGCTGGCGGCCCAAGCCGCCGCCGCGCGCCATTCCGCGCCCTGGTCGGCGGCTTCGAAGCGGCGGGCCACGGTTTCAACGCGCTGTTCGTCGCGCCATTGCGCAACCCGGCAGCCCTGGTCTTCAAAGGCGCGCAGCAGGCGGCGAAAACGTGGCGATACGTCGGTGAAGCCGGCCAGCACCAATTGCCCGGGAATGGGCAAGCGGCCTTCTTCCAAGGCGCGCAGCACGCGGGCATAGCCTTGGTTGGCGTCCTCGGCGTCGATACCCGCCAGCGTTTGCCGGTAGCGCTCGCGCCACTTGGCAAAGCCGCGGTATTCATCGGTGTCGGCGCCGGAGGGTACATGCAAGTCCCATTCGTCCATCAGCAGGTCGGCGTCCATGGACAGCTTGGCTGCCTGGCTGGCGTCCAGCAGCACGCGCTCGGCCTCTTCGGCGCGGATGGCTTCGGTCCAGACCAATTGCGTGGCGAAGCTATCCAGCCGGTAGGCGGGCACGTCGTCGTCGGCTTCAAACGCCAGTTCGTTCGCGGATTCGGCAAGCCAGGCGGACAAGGGCAAGATGCGCGGCAGCTCGCTGACCTGGCGTTCCAGGCGAAGCAGGCCGGCCAGTTCCAGCGTCAGCCGGCGCGACAGGCGGTTGTTCACCGTCAGCACCAACGTGTCGGCGGCGGCCAGGGCGCCGATGTCCGGCAGGGACAGCAGGGATGCTGAAAGCAAAGGAGGGGAAAGCGGCGCGTCCTGCATGGGCATCCGAAAAAGAAGCGGCTAGAAGCCGCACAGGGCGGCCAGATTTTCCCAATGCAGCTGCATGTCGGGCGTGGTGTAGCCCCAGAACGCCAGGCCCAGCACCGCCACCAGCGCCAACACGCCCACGGCGCGCCAGCCTCGATGGCGGCGGACGGTGGGGGGAGTGGCGTGCGGCATGGTCAGGGGTTCCATAGGGCAGGCAGGCGGCAGGCGGGTAGCGGACGTCGGTGACGGCAGGGTTGCAGTCGGTCGGGTTGCAGTCGGGTCGCGGCGATATCAAGTTGCCACGGGTCGGGGTTCGGCCACATTCACCGGCTGCTCGCGCACCGGCAGGCACAGCAGCGCGGCAATGATGGCAAGCGCCAAGCCCAGCCACCAGACCATATCGTAATTGCCGGTCTTGGCGTAAGCATACCCGCCCAGCCAGACGCCGATAAAGCTGCCCAACTGGTGCCCCAAAAAGACAATGCCCGACAGCGTAGCGGCGTAGCGCAGGCCGTAGATCTGCCCGATCAGCCCTTGCGTAAGCGGCACGGTGCCCAGCCAGAACAAGCCCATCCACGCCGCGAACACATACAGCACCCAGGCCGACAGCGGCACCGCCAACAGCAGCACGATGCCAAAGGCGCGCATGAAATACACCAGGGCCAACAGGCGCTTCTTGCTGTATTTGCCGCCCAGCTTGCCGGCATAGAAAGAGCCCACCACATTGAACAGCCCGATCAGCGCCACCGCGGTCGCGCCCTGCCCGGCCGTCAAGCCGCCGTCGGTCACGTAGGCGGGCAAGTGCAGCGTGATAAAGGCCGTGTGAAAGCCACAGACGAAGTAGCTCAGGAACAGGAAGTGGAACGACGGGTGACGCACCGCCTGGCGCACGGCGGCGGCCAGCGATTGCTGCGGACCCGACTGCGCTTGCGGGCGGCCGCGCAGGAAGTAAGCCAGCGGCGCGGCGCAGGCCACGAACAGCGACAGCACCCATAACGCGCCCGGCCAGTCCATGCCGGTGATGAGCGCCTGCCCGGTCGGCACCACCGCGAACTGGCCCAACGAGCCGCCCGCGCTGGCGATGCCCATGGCCGTGCTGCGGTAGGCGGGCGGCACCGCGCGCGCCACCACCGGCAGGATCACCGGGAACGTGGTGCCCGCCTGGCCCAGCCCGACCAGTACGCCCGCCGTCAGGTACAGCGTGGCTTCGTCGGTGGCGAAGCGGGTACCGATCATGCCCAGCATGTAGAGCACCGCGCCCAGCGCGATCGTGCGGCCGGAGCCGTAGCGGTCGGCCAGGATGCCCATGAAGATACAGGCCACGCCCCAGACCAGGTTCTGCAGCGCGAACGCCATCGAGAACACGTCGCGCCCCCAACCGTGCGCCAGGCCCATCGGCTGCATGAAGAGGCCAAAAGTGGCGCGCACGCCCATCGCAAGCAGCACCACCAAGGTGCCCAGGATGAGGGTGCGCGTGGAAATCGTATCGGTTTGGTTAGACATGAAACCCGTGTCTGGTTGTTGTTTGGGTTTGCGTCCCCTCCTCGGGACCCGGCCAACATCATATACAAGTCGCCGCCCGCGCAAAGGGAATAGCCCTGTTGCCGAATCGCACTTTGCGCGCCCTGTCACTAGGGCCTACCCCCTACGACCAAGGTCGTGTGTGCGAGCCTGTGATGCGTCTCTATATTGGGCAGAGGCCCGCGAGGCATCGCCAAACGAGCCGATCCGGATGCGCTGACGGCGCCCGGCCATAACAACAAGGAGCCCTATCGTGCCCACCCCCAAACACGTGCCTTCACCCCACGTGCCCTCCCCCCACGTGCCCCCCTCCCCCCAAGCACCCGAACCCGAAAGCAGGGTCGCCGCCGTCATGCGACATCCCAAATATCAGGAACTGCTGCGCCGCCGCAGCCGCGCCAGCTTGTTGTTCTTTGCCATCACGGGCGTGATCTACGCCGGTTTCATCCTGACGCTGGCGTTCGACCCCGTGTTCTTCGGCAGCCCGGTACCCGGCATGACGATGAGCATCGGCGTGCTGACGGGCACGCTGGTCGTGTGCAGCGCCGTGGTGCTGATTTCCGCTTACGTGCATATCTCCAATTCCGTGTTCGACCCGCTGCTGGCCGCCATCATCAAGGACGTGTCATGAAAAACAAGAAACTGGGCGCCGCATTGATCTTCATCCTGGGCTGCTCGCTGGCGGGCGCGGCGCGCGCCGCCACCGGCGGGCAGGCCAGCATGTCCGCCATCGTGATGTTCCTGGCGTTCATCGCCGGCACCATGGGCATCACCTACTGGGCCGCCAAGCGCACCCGCACCACGTCCGACTTCTACACGGCGGGCGGCGGGCTGTCGGGCTTTCAGAACGGCCTGGCCATCGCGGGCGACTACCTGTCGGCCGCGTCGTTCCTGGGCATTGCGGGCATGGTCTACGTTAGCGGATTCGACGGCATGATCTACGCCATCGGCTTTCTGTTCGGCTGGCCCGTGGTCATGTTCCTGATCGCCGAACGGCTGCGCAACCTGGGCCGCTACAACTTCGCCGACGTCACCTCGTTCCGGCTGTCGCAGACGCCGATGCGCGTGCTGGCGGCCAGCGCGTCCCTGCTGATCATTGCGCTGTACCTGATTGCGCAGATGGTGGGCGCGGGCAAGCTCATCGTGCTGCTGTTCGGGCTGGACTACAACGTCGCCGTGGTGATCGTCGGGTCGCTGATGATGATCTACGTGGCCTTCGGCGGCATGACCGCCACCACCTGGGTGCAGATCATCAAGGCGGTGCTGATGCTGCTGGGCGCCACGCTGATGACGGTGCTGGTGATGGCCGCGTTCAACTACAGCCCCGACGCCCTGCTGGCGGAAGCCACGCGCGTGCACCCGTCCGGCAGGGAACTGCTGGCGCCGGGTGCGCAGGTCAGCAGCAACCCCTTGAACGCCCTGTCGCTGGGCATTGCGCTGGCGTTCGGCACCGCCGGGCTGCCGCATATCCTGATGCGATTCTTCACCGTGTCCAACGCCAAGGAAGCGCGCAAGTCGGTCATCTACGCCAGCTCATTCATCGGCTACTTCTACCTGCTGACATTCATCATCGGCTTTGGCGCGGTGGCGCTGCTGGTGCGCCATCCCGAGTATTACGTGACGGGCGCGGACGGCCAGTTCGACATGCTGAAAAGCCTGATCGGCGGCACCAACATGGTGGCCGTGCACCTGGCCAATGCCGTGGGCGGCAACCTGCTGCTGGGCTTTCTGGCGGCCGTTACTTTCGCCACCATCGTCGCGGTGGTGGCAGGCCTGGCGCTGGCGGGCGCGGCGGCCATTTCGCATGACCTCTACGCCAACGTCATTGCGCGGGGCCGCGCCACCGAAGCCCAGCAGATGCGCATCTCTCGGCTGTCCACCATTGCGCTGGGCGTCATGGCCATCTTGCTGGGCATCGTGTTCGAAAACCAGAACGTGGCGTTCATGGTGGGCCTGGCGTTCGCGATTGCGGCCAGCGCCAACTTCCCGGTGCTGGTGCTGTCGATTTCCTGGCGCGGCTGCACCACGCGGGGCGCCACCATTGGCGGCTTTCTCGGGCTGGCCTCGGCCACGATCTGGGTGGTGCTGAGCGACACGGTATGGGTCGATGTATTCGGCTTTGCCACGCCCATCACGCCGTTCCCCAACCCCGGCATCCTGTCCATCCCGCTGGCGTTCTTTTCGATCTGGCTGTTCTCCAAGCTGGACAACAGCCCCCGGGCGCATCAGGAAGCCGAGGCCTTCGACGCCTTGACCGTCCGCAGCCAGACAGGCATCGGCGCCACAACCGCCGTCGCCCACTAAACATGCCCATTAGTTACGCCTGTTAGTTACGCCTGTTATTTACGCCCATCAATTACGCCCATCAACCACGCTCAGGAGCCATCATGGAACCCATACGCGATCGCTATCCCGTCCCCCAAGGTTTTGCCGGACCGCACACGGTTACGCAGGACCAGTACGACGCCGCGTACGCGGCCTCGATGCAGGACCCCGATGCGTTCTGGGCGAATGCGGCCAAGCGCCTGCAGTGGTATCGCGAACCCACCCAGATCCGCGACGTCAATCTGTCGCCCGACGACTTTCATATACGCTGGTATGCCGATGGCGAACTGAACGTCAGCGTCAATTGCCTGGATCGACACCTGGCAACACGCGGCGACAAGACCGCGCTGATCTGGGAATCCGACGACCCCGGCACACCGTCGCAACGCCTGACCTACCGCGAACTGCACGCCAAGGTCTGCAAGATGGGCAACGCGTTGCGCCGTCTAGGCATCGGGCGCGGCGACCGCGTCACGATCTATATGCCGATGATTGCCGACACCGTGGTGGCGCTGCTGGCGTGCGCGCGCATCGGCGCGGTGCATAACGTGGTGTTCGGCGGGTTTGCGCCGGCGTCCATTGCCGACCGCGTGCGCAACTGCGGCGCTTGCGCCATCATCACCGCCGACGGCGGCCGCCGCGCGGGCCGCGGCGTTGCGCTGAAAGCCAACGTGGACGCCGCGTTGGACATGCCGGGCATGGAAGGCGTGCGCACCGTGCTGGTGGTGCCGCACACGGGCGAATCCGTCAACATGACGCCCGAACGCGACTACTGGCTGGACCGCCTGATGGAACGCGAACCGGACGACTGCCCGCCTGAACGCATGAACGCCGAAGACCCGCTCTTCATCCTCTACACCTCGGGCAGTACCGGCAAGCCCAAGGGCATGCTGCACACCACGGGCGGCTACCTGGTCTATGCCGCCTACACCCACGCCACGCTCTTTGACATCCGCGACAGCGACGTCTTCTGGTGCACGGCCGACGTGGGCTGGATTACCGGCCACAGCTACCTGGTCTACGGCCCCTTGGCCAACGGCGCCACCACCCTCATGTTCGAAGGCGTGCCCAGCTACCCGGACGCCTCGCGCTTCTGGCAGGTCATCGACAAACACGCCGTCACCATCTTCTACACCGCCCCCACCGCGATTCGCGCGTTGATGCGCGAAGGGTCCGAGCCCGTGCTGCGCACGTCGCGCAAGTCCTTGCGACTGCTGGGGTCGGTGGGCGAACCCATCAACCCCGAAGCCTGGCGCTGGTATCACGACATCGTAGGCGGGGGCCGCTGCCCCATCGTGGACACCTGGTGGCAAACCGAAACGGGCGGCATCTTGATTTCGCCATTGCCCGGCGCCCGCGCCAGCAAGCCGGGCGCGGCCAGCACGCCCTTCTTCGGCATCCGCCCCGAGCTTGTCGATGTGAAAACCGGCGCCATCATCAACGGCCCCGGCGAAGGCAATCTTTTCATCCGCGATTCCTGGCCCGGCCAGGCGCGTTCGGTGTACGGCGACGAGCAGCGCTACATCCAGAGCTGCTTCAAGGATTATCCGGGCATGTACTTCACGGGCGACAGTTGCCGCCGCGACGAAGACGGCGACTACTGGATCACCGGGCGGGTGGACGACGTGCTCAACGTCAGCGGACACCGCTTGGGCACCGCTGAACTGGAAAGCGCATTGGTGTCGCACCCCAAGGTGGCCGAAGCCGCCGCCGTGGGTTTTGCGCACGACATCAAGGGCCAGGGCATCTACGTCTACGTCACGCTGAAAGCCGGCGCGCAGCAGTCCGACACGCTGCGCCAGGAACTGGTGGCGCATGTGCGCCGCGAGATCGGCCCGATTGCAACGCCCGACCACCTGCAATGGGCGCCCAGCCTGCCCAAGACGCGCTCGGGCAAGATCATGCGTCGCATCCTGCGCAAGATTGCCGAGAACACCATCGACGACCTGGGCGACATCACCACGCTGGCCGATCCCACCGTGGTCCAGACGCTGGTGCGCGAGCGGCGTGTGGCATGATCGGCCCATGCCTGTCCTGCTGATCGCCGACGACCACCCGCTGTTTCGTGAAGCCCTGCGAGGGGTGATCGGCCGTGTGTTCCCGGACGCCGTCATACACGAAGCCGACCAGATCTCCGTGCTCTACGATCTGGTTGACTCGTGCCCCAGCGCCGACCTGCTGTTGCTGGACCTGGACATGCCCGGCTCGTTCGGCCTGGGGCCGCTTGGCCATTTGCGCAACCAGCATCCGCAACTGCCTATCGTGATTGTGTCGGCGCATGAAGACCCGCTCTTGATACGCCGCGCGCTGGATCACGGCGCCATGGGCTTCATCCCGAAATCATCAGACGCCGATACGCTGGGCTCGGCCTTGCTGCATGTGATGGACGGCGGTACCTGGGAGCCCGATGCGGGTCACGCCACCATTGCCGCCACCATTACCGCAACCCGCGGCGCCCTGCCGCGCGAGCCGGCCATGGCGGCCCATGTGCGCGAACTGACACCGCAGCAGTTCCGGGTATTGCAGATGGTGGGCGCGGGATTGCTGAACAAGCAGATTGCGCACGAATTGCAGGTATCGGAAGCCACCATCAAAGCCCACATGACCGCCGTGATGCGCAAGCTGCGGGTATCGAATCGCACGCAAGCCGTGCTGATCGCCGCGCGGCTGGGCCTGGGTACGTGGCGCTATGGCGCTATCGCGTCAAACCCCAGGGGTGAAGCGTGATGCGGCCAAGCCATGCTGCTCCGAACTCCGATGCTCCAAACCCTGCGGCGCCAATCCTTGATGCGCCAATTCGTGGTGCGTCAACATCTGCGCGCGCAGCTTTGCCGTCAGCAAGGCACGCAGCGACGCCGGCTTGATGGGCTTGGTCAGCACCCGATAGCCGCGCGCCCGCGCCGCCTGCGCCAAGGCATCCGCGCCATCCGCCACCAGCAGCGCGCCTCGCGCGGCAGGCGAGCCGGCGCGCAGGGCGTCCAGGCTATCCAACCCGTTCATGCGGTCGCGCAGAAGGAAATCCACTAATAGAACATGAGGCTGATGGCGCATCAGCGTCATGGCGTCGTCCAGCGTGGTCGCGCACCACACACTGGCCTGCCAGCCGCCCAACAGCGCTTGCAGGCCGCCGAGCACGTGTGAGTCGTTGTCCAGGCACAGCACCCGCAAGCCCTTTAGCGAGGCATGCACGGGCGGCCATTGCAACCGCGACGCCGCGCCGCTCAAGCGCGCCGGCGCGGGCCTCGGGTTTGCAACGCTGGGCACGCTGACCGAAAACACGCTGCCCCGGCCCAGGGCCGAGCGCGCGTCCAGCCCATGCCCCAGCAACAACGCAAAGCGACGGCATATGGACAACCCCAGGCCGAAGCTGCGCCCTTCCCGGTTCTGCGGCTGTTCGTAGCGCTGAAACTCGTCATAGATGCGGCGCAATTGATGCGGGGGAATGCCCGGCCCGGTGTCCCACACTTGCAGTTGTACTTGCCCACCCCGCGACCGCGCGGACAGCAGAATGCGGCCGTCACCCGTATAGCGCAACGCATTGGCCAGGAAGTTCTGCAAGATGCGGCGCAACAGGCGCGGGTCGCTGCGCACCAGCAGCGAAGGTTTGGCGTGCAGGCGCAACTGCAAGCCGGCCCGCAGCGCCACGTGGCCGTACTGGTCGGCCAGTTGGCGCAGCATCGGCTCCACGTTGAAGTCACTGAATTCAGGCTTGAGCACCCCCGCGTTCAGCCGCGATACGTCCAGCAGGCCGTCAAGCAGTTCTTCCGCCGCGCGCAGCGACGTGTTGATGCGGCCCGCCAGATAGCGCTGTGCCTCGGGCCGGTCTTCCTCGTTCAGCGCCGACGCAAACAGGCGCGCCGCGTTGATGGGCTGCAGCACATCGTGGCTGACGGCTGTCAGGAACTGGGTGCGTGATCGCTGCGCCGCTTCGGCCTCTTGCGCCCGCGCGCTGACGCGTTGCTCAAGCGTGTTGTTGATGTCGCGCAGCGCGCTTTCCACGCGCTTGAAGTCGGTGATGTCGCTATAGCTAGTGACGTAGCCGCCGCGCGGCAATGGCCGGCCACGCAGTTCCACCACGCGCCCTGACCGCAAGGTGCGCTGCCGATGGTAGACGGCGCCGGCTTGCATCAAGGCGATGCGCTTGCCTACCAGGGCGTCGATGTCCAGGCCCGGGTCCGACCCGAACTTGCCGCGATGCGCGTTGAAGCGGATGAGGTCGGCCACGGGTTGGCCCACGCGCAGCAGGCCGTCGGGGTAATCGAACAGGCGCTGATACTGCTGGTTCCACGCCACCAGCCGCATACGCGCATCCACCACGCTTACGCCCTGATCCATGCTGTCCAGCGTGGCCAACAGGTCGGGCATGCGTAGCGGGTTGTGCCTTAGGGCGGCATACGCCAGCAGGGCGAAGGTCAACAAGGCAAGCGCAAGCCAGCCCAGCATCATGGTGAAAGTCTCCTGCGTCAGTGGTCGGGCCGCGGGCGCAGGTTGTAATTGTGTGGCGTCCCGTCGGCACTGCGCGCATTATGACGCCGCCTTGGTACGGGTGGCACATGCCGACGGCATCTGGACCGCAATTTCAGACGAATCCTAAATCGCCAAGCGTGTGCGCTCGGCGGTCACCGCGCTAGTGATTTGCGCCATGGCAACAAGCGGTTCGGTACGGCGGTTAAGCCCCGCGGTTCAGCACGGCAGTTCAGCACGATTCAATGCCGGACACTTCGCATTTCAGAGTGGGGAATAGGCGACAGGCGCGAATGGCCTGGCTGGAAAGAAAGGCAGAAAGACAAGCTGGCGTCTCCGACAGGAATCGAACCTGTATCTAGGACTTAGGAGGTCCTTGTTCTATCCGTTGAACTACGGAGACACGCTGCGGGCGGAATTGTATCGCTTTTCAGGGACGACCCGGCAACGCAAGGCGGATTATGAATTGGGCCCCACGACTCAGGTGCGCAATGTAGCTCGCGTCCGCGTTCGGCCAGGTGGCTAACCTGTTCGGACGGGCCGCCTTGCGAGCTTTGTCTTGAAGTCCTGACGTGTGTCGCAGATGACGTGGATATAGACGATCTTCCCTACCACCTCATAGATGACGCGGTTCTTCGCAGCGATGATTTCGAGGAAATGCGTGGCAGGCAGTTCGAGAGGGGCGTGGCCGACCTGCGGAAACTGCTCGAGGTTAAGGATTGCTTTCTTTATCTTGGCATAAGAAGCCTGCCAAACCGCCTGAGAAAAGTGCTTTCTAATGTAGCGGCGAATTTCATGCAAATCGTCTACAGCGGACTGAAGAAAAACAACCTGGTGGCTCATTCCGAACCTTCTTTGTCCATTGCCTCAATCTGAGCGAAAACATTGGCAGCTGGAACGACCCGGCCCTCTTCAATCTCGCGGCGTCCGCGGGCCAACAGTTGCAGTAGCGCAATCGTTTGTTCTTGCTCTTCGTAGCTCAGAACATCCATCACCACGAGTTTTGCCTCCCCGTTTTGAGTGATGAGCATCGGTTCTCGATTCTCAGAAATCTCCTTGACGATTTCTGCCGCGTGGCTTTTCAGGTAGCTGATGGGCTTGACTTGGGTTGAGTATTTCATGGTTGTCCTCGGATCCAATGAGACTGATTCTAGACTGAATTTAGTCTTCTAAAGACGGCTACTACCGACGTTCAGCCAAATGAGGGTTATTCCGGGCTACGCTCACGCGCGTTCAGCCGTTAGCTTCTCACCTCACGCCTGTGACAAATTGCATCCACGACACATGCGTCACTATTATTTTTTTATGACAAGATCGCGAATCGCCTTGCGCGCCTCTTGATGTACTGTTTAAATTCATCGCGTAAGCCCCTAATTCATCTGGACTTTTCCTGAACCGACGATACGCCGGCTTGCGAAACACTTCTTCACAGACTGATAAGCCTGCTCAACCATGGCATTTTCCTGGACACGTGCAATTGCGAACGCGGTAGCGCCCATGGCGCTGGCGATGTGCGCGCTCCTGCCCCACGCCGCGCAAGCCGCGAAAAATTCCGACCCTTGCAAGACCAACGCCAAATCGGCGGCTTGCAAGGCGCAACAAGCCAAGAAGGCCCCCGCCCCGAAGGCGGCTTCGGGCAAGAGTTCGTCCGGCAAGCAAGCCGCTGCCAAAGCCTCTCCCAGCGCCAAGAAGGCGCCTCCCAAATCTTCATCAAGCGCCAAGAAAGCCCCGCCCAAGTCGTCGTCCACCGCCAAGAAGTCGCCGCCCAAGGGTGGCAAGCAAGTGGCCGCCAAGGGCACGCCGCCCAAGAAGGGCGCCGCCGGCAAGAGTGGCAAACCCAACAAGCCGAACCGCGCGCAACGCGCCGCGGCCCTGGCGGCATCCGCCGCCATGCCGCCCGCCGCTTCGTCGGTGCGCGCTGAAGCCGCCGCGCTGCGCTCCAGCACGGCCTATGTGCAAGACCTGGAAACGTCCACCGTTCTGTTCGCCAAGAACGAAAACGTGGTGCGCCCCATCGCTTCCATCTCGAAGCTGATGACGGCCGTTGTGGTGGTGGACGCCAACTTGCCGATGGATGAAATGCTTGAGATCACCGACGATGACATCGACGGCCTCAAACACACCACGTCACGCTTGCGCGTGGGCACCAAGCTGTCGCGCGGCGACATGCTGCACCTGGCCTTGATGTCGTCCGAGAACCGCGCCGCCAACGCGCTGGGCCGCCACTACCCGGGCGGCCTGCCCGCTTTCGTGGCCGCCATGAACGCCAAGGCGCAATCATTGGGCATGACCAGCACGCGCTTTATCGAGCCCACCGGTTTGTCCAGCGACAACGTGTCGTCGCCGCATGATCTGGCCCGCCTGCTGCGCGCGGCGTCGCAACGCCCCCTGATCCATCGCTACTCGACCGACACCGAGTACGACGTTGAAATCAACAACCGCACGCAAACCTTCCGCAATACGAACCTGCTGGTGCGCAAGCCCGACTGGGACATCAAGGTGTCCAAGACCGGCTACATCAACGAGGCCGGCGAGTGCCTGGTGATGCTGGCGCGCATCAATGGCCGCGACCTGGCCATCGTGCTGCTGGATTCGCAAGGCAAGCTGTCGCGCATTGGCGATGCGGTGCGCATCCGTCGCATCGTACAAAACGAAGTGGCGCTGGCGTCCATACAGCCCGGGGGCTGAACACTGACGGCGGGGGCACCCATAGCGGGCGGCCCCACATCGCGCAACAATGCATAAGGCCCGATCTGATCGGGCCTTATTTTTTTGACCAGCCTAGGCGGCGACGCGCCGTTTGGCGCGCAGCGGTTCCGCGTCGTACATCGATGCCGGCAGTCCTTCCAGCACCGCTTGCGGGTTCAGCGACCGGATCGGCACTGAAGCATCGTGAGGAATGCGCCCATCGGCCTGCAGCAACTGATAGCGCAGGCAGCACACGCGCAGGAACGACGTGAAATTGGCGGCCTCGCCGCGATATTCGATCAGCTCGTCGTACAGCCGTTCGATCAATTGCGTGACGCGCATGCCGTCACGCCCGGCAATTTCTTCCAGCACCTGCCAGAACAACTGCTCCAGCCGCAAGCTGGTCGCCACGCCATGCAGGCGCAGCGAACGGGTTTCGGGCGCGTAGGACTGCTCGCTCGCGCGGATGAAGATTTCACACATATAAGCTCCCGGACGAGAGGTCAGGGGCACCTGCCGGGCCCACCTCGCGAAGAACCACTTTACGACGTTTGCCGCAGCGCTCGCAACACGCCAGGCGGCTTACGTCCCCGACACCCGATCCCGTCAACGCGTTGCGCGAAGCCACCTGTCCCCCACCCTTTGCATGCGGTCCCGATTGATAAAAATCATGGTGTCTACTACGCAAGCGGTCGAGCATAGAAGAACTGACCTGACTTCGGAGCAGACTATGGACAAGACAATGAAGGCCGCGGTTGCACGCGCATTCGGCGAACCCCTGGTGATTGAAGAAGTGGCCGTGCCGCGCCCAGGGCCAGGCGAATTGCTGGTCAAGATAGAAGCCTGCGGCGTGTGCCACACCGACTTGCACGCCGTCCAGGGCGACTGGCCCGTCAAACCCAAGCCGCCCTTCATTCCCGGCCACGAAGGCGTGGGCCACGTGGTGGCGGTGGGCGCCGGGGTAACCCATGTGAAGGAAGGCGACCGCGTGGGCATCCCCTGGCTGTATTCCGCCTGCGGCCATTGCGAACACTGCCTGGGCGGCTGGGAAACATTGTGTGAGCAGCAACAGAACGCCGGCTACTCCGTCAACGGCGGTTTCGCCGAATACGCGCTGGCCGCCGCCGACTACGTGGGGCTGTTGCCCAAGAACGTGAGCTTTGTCGACATTGCCCCCGTGCTGTGCGCGGGCGTCACCGTGTACAAGGGCCTGAAGATGACGGATACGCGGCCGGGCAACTGGGTCGTCATCTCCGGCATCGGTGGGTTGGGCCACATGGCGGTGCAATACGCCCGAGCCATGGGCCTGAACGTGGCCGCGGTGGACATCGACGACAGCAAGCTGGAACTGGCTCGCCGCCTGGGCGCCGAGGTCACCGTCAACGCCAAGACCACCGACCCCGCCGCTTACCTGAAGCGCGAAATCGGTGGCGCGCATGGCGCGCTGATCACGGCGGTATCGCCCAAGGCGTTTGAGCAGGCAATGGGCATGGTGCGGCGCGGCGGCACCGTGGCGCTGAACGGTCTGCCGCCGGGCGACTTCCCGCTGTCGATCTTCGACATGGTGTTGAACGGCGTCACCGTGCGCGGCTCTATCGTCGGGTCGCGGCTGGACCTGCAAGAGTCCTTGCAATTTGCCGAAGCCGGCAAGGTGCGCGCCACGGTGTCCACGGATCGGCTGGAGAACATCAACAGCGTGTTCGACCGCATGAAGCAGGGCCAGATCGAAGGCCGGGTCGTGCTGGACTTTGCCTGATTCCATCCAGCGCGGCCCCGCGCATCAGGGCGTGATCTTCGTGCCCAGCACCACCAGGAATTGCGACAGCCACGCCGGGTGCGCGGGCCAGGCCGGCGCCGTCACCAGGTTGCCATCGGTATAGGCTTGATCGATACCGATCTCGGCATAGGTGCCGCCCGCCAGCCGCACCTCGGGCGCGCACGCGGGGTACGCCGAGCACGTGCGCCCTTTCAGGATGCCGGCCGCCGCCAGCAGTTGCGCGCCGTGGCACACCGCTGCAATGGGTTTGCCGGCCTGATCGAAGTAGCGCACGATATCCAGCACTTTTTCATTCAGTCGCAGGTATTCCGGCGCGCGGCCGCCGGGTATCACCAAGCCGTCGTAGGACGCGGGCTCGACGCGATCGAAGTCGAAGTTCAACGCAAAGTTGTGACCGCGCTTTTCACTGTAGGTCTGCGCGCCTTCGAAATCGTGGATGGCGGTGGCAATGGTGTCGCCGGCCTTCTTGTCCGGGCAGACCGCGTGCACCGTGTGCCCCACGGCCAGCAGCGTCTGGTACGGCACCATGGTTTCGTAGTCTTCGGCGTAATCGCCGACCAGCATCAACAGTCTTTTGCTCATGAATGTCTCCTTGGAATGAAGGGCGCCCGGTTCAGCGCCCAGCATGGGGCTCCGGTTCTTGATGTTGTGGGAGACATTGTGCGCGCGTCCGGCGGGCGGGGGGTGGTAATGGGATACCACACGCTCAGCGCGGCAGTGATGCGCCGCCGCAGATTGCGATGTCCTGACCGGTGATGGCGGCGGCCTGGGGCGACAGCAGGAATTCGACCAGCGCGGCCACCTCCTCGGGTTGGATCAATCTGCCTATCGGCGGCATCCGTGGCGCGCTGGCCGCCCGCGCGGGATCCTGCAACATACCTGTCTGCGTGGCGGCCGGCGACACCACGTTCACGGTGACGCCCTGAGGCGCCAGTTCCGCCGCCCAACTGCGCGCCAGCGCCACCAGCGCGGCCTTGGACGCCGCGTACTGGCTACGGCCGGGCATGCCCTGGGCCGTCCGGCTACCCACCAGCACCACGCGGCCGTCACCACGCTCGGCCATGTCCGGCGTCAGTAGCTGGGCCAGCCTGACGGCAACGTCCACGTGCAGCTTCCACATGCGTTCGCCGTCGGCGGGGTCCAACTGCGCCAAGGGCCCCACCCGCATGATGCCCGCGGCATGTACCAACGCCCGGGCCTGCTTGCAACTATCCAGCGCCTGCCGGGTCGCGGCTTCATCGCACAGGTCAACGGTGATGTGGCGATAGGCCGCGTGCCGCGCCACGGCCGGCCCGATGTCCAGGCCGGCCACCTGCCAGCCCGCGTCCAGCAGGCGCTGCACAATGGCCAGGCCGATACCGCCCGTGGCGCCGGTCACCACCGCCAGTCCGCCCGCCGGATTAATCGACATGGATGTTTCCTTCCTCGATGATCTTGCGCGACCGTGCCATGTCGTCTTTCTGAAAGCGTGCAAACGTCGTGGCCGACCCCGGCGTCAACGACACGCCCAGTTGTTCGTACTTGGCCGTCATGCCGGATGACAAGGCCTTGTTGACCTCGGCGTTCAGCTTCTCGACGATGGGCCCAGGCGTGCCCGCCGGCGCCCACAGCCCGTACCAACTGTAGAACTGATAGCCGGGCAACACTTCGCTGACGGTCGGCACGTCAGGCAGATTGGGCAGGCGCGCGTCAGACGTTACGGCAAGGATCTTCAGCATGCCGCTTTTGTAGTACGACACCGCGCCCAGGACCGGGTCGATGAAGCCATCAATGCGCCCGCCCACCAGATCCTGCAACGCGGGCGACGTGCCGCGATAGGGGATGACCATGTAGTCCAGGCCCCCCTGGCGTTTCAAGAGCTCGGTGGCCAGGTGACCCGCGGATCCGATGGAGCCCACGGCAAAGGTAAGCTGGCCCGGGTTCTTCTTGGCGTAGGCCAGCAATCCGGCCAGGTCGGTAACGGGCAGGTCTTTCTTCACCGAGACCGACAGCGGCGCCTTGCCCGCCATGGCCACCGGCACGAAATTCTTGTCGACGTCGAAGGGCACCGCCTTCATGGTCATGGGCGCCGTCGTGAACGTCGACGCGTTGAACAGCAAGGTGTAGCCATCCGCCGGCGATTTGGCGACGACGTCGGCGCCGATAATGCCGTTGCCGCCCGAACGGTTTTCCACGATGAAGCTTTGGCCGGTCTGTTCGCTGAGCTTCTGCGCCAGGTCGCGGCCCAGCATGTCCAGCGTGCCGCCCGGCGGAAACGGGATCACGAACCGGATCTGCCGTGACGGATAGGCGTCCTGCGCATGGGCCACGCCGCCCCCAATAGCCAGGCACAACGCGACCATGGCGCGCAACGCGATTCTCTTTTGCATGATGTGTCTCCTCTTATTTATTTTGCTTGCGGCATCGTGCAGGGGGTTGGCGTCATGCCACCCCGCTGCATCCGTGCCGCTACAGACGCGAGTGCTTCAGCGAGCCAACAAGCCCGCACCGGTCAACGCAGTGCGCAACGCCTGCATGTCGGCGTCGTTGGGCGCCTCGGTAGGCGGGCGCACGGTCGCGCTTTCCAGCACGCCCGCCAGATACATGCCGGCCTTCATGCGGGCATGGGCTTCCCCGGTGGGTTCGCCGCCGCCGTAAACGGCGTCTTTCAGCGGCGTGATCAAGGCCTGCACCTGCTGCGCGCGCTTCAGGTCGCCTGCCTTGACGGCATCCCACAGGTCGATGATCAGTTGCGGGATGAACGTGGCGAAGCCGACCAGCGCGCCGTCCACGCCCTGCACCATCGACGCCAGCAGATATTCATCGTGGCAGGTCAGGATGGCCTTGGACGCATCGGCGTCGCGCAGCGACTGGATGTCGCGCGCATATTTGTTCATGTCGCGCTGGCCCACCTTGAACGCCTGCACGTAGGGCAAGCGGGCCAAGTCGCCCAGCAGCTTGGACGAATAAGAAGCCCGCGTCCACGCCGGATACACGTGGCACACCAGGTCAAGATCAGGCGCGGCCTCGTGGATCGCCTGGAAATACTCCAGCGCATGACCTGGCGTGAAGCCAAAGCGCAGCCAGTGGTGCGGCGGCATGACGTCCAGCGCGGCGGCGCCCGCTTCGCGCGCCGCGCGGGCATGCTCCTGCGCCTCGGCAATGCCTTCGCAGACAATCGAAGAAATCACCGGCAACTTGCCGCGCAGCTCGTCGGCCACGATGCGAGTCACCTGGGCGCGTTCCGACGGGGTAAGGGAAAACACCTCGCCCGTATGCCCGTTGGTCATGACGGCGACAACACCATCATGTCCCGCCAGCCACGAGGCCAGACGGCGCAGGGCGGGTTCGTCGATACGATGATCGTCGGTAAAGGGGCAGGAAATTGCCGGGATGATGCCGCGGTAATTCGAGATGGAAGCCATCGTTGTCTCCGTATCTTATGGGTAGGGAATGGCAGTTATGATTGCGGCACCCCCATGGGGTCGTCCAATACTCGAAACGCATAGAATTATGTTTGCCATGGCGCACACCTGACATGGGACCTGGAAACCGACCCCTGGACATGAATTGGCTGGAAGACTTTTGTTCTCTGGCCGAAACGGGTAGCTTTTCGCGCGCGGCGGAAGCCCGCGCCATCGCGCAACCGGCGTTCAGCCGACACATCCGCGCGCTGGAAGAATGGGTGGGCGCTGACCTGTTTGACCGCAGCACACACCCCACCGAACTGACCGCCGCGGGCCGAAAATTCTTGCCGCTGCTCAAGCAGGTCATGGCCGACCTTGAAGCCGCGCGCATCAAGGCGCTGGCCGCCCACGCCCAGGAAGGCGCCAGCCTGCGCTTTGCCGCCACCCATCTGCTGTCGTTGACGTTTTTCCCGAAATGGCTGACCCGGCTGGAAGCGGCGCTGGAAGTCGGCGCGATCCAGATGATGTCCGACAGTTTCCAAGCCTGCGAAGACCTGATGGCGCAGCGGCGCGTCCAATTCCTGCTGTGCCACCGCCATCCGCAAGTCGCCAGCCGCCTGGACGAAGCCCCCTACCCCAAGGTGCATCTGGGCACGGACGTGCTGGTGCCGGTCAGCGCGCCGGCTGCCGACGGCCCTGCCGGCGAACCGGCGCACCGGCTTGCCGGCGACGGCGTGGTGCCCTTTCTTGCCTATGGCCCCGCATCCGGCCTGGGCCGCATCGTCAGCCACCAACTGCGGCACAAGGCGATGCCCGTTGAACGCATCCAGACGGCGTTCGTCGGACCGCATGCCACGCTGCTGCGATCCATGGCGATACAGGGGCGAGGCATCGCCTGGCTGCCCGACATGCTGGTGCACGATGACCTGCAACAGGGCAGCTTGATTCGGGCAGGCGGGGAAGAATGGGACATCCCGCTGGAGATCTGCCTGTTTCGGCAGCCTAGTGATATGGCTGCCGTGGCCGAGAATTTGTGGGCGCTGGTGGCTGCGGGAAACCCTCCCCCGCGGGAATAACCCGGGCCGCCCCGGCATTGCGCCATTGCCCTGTTTCCGGCGCTTGCCGCACAAAACCGTTTAGATTACGATCGACATCATAATGAATGCCGCGTGATGGATTTCGACGTCGCGCGGGCTTCGTGTTGACCGCGGCCACCCGGGCGCGCGGCCTTTTATCTGGCCACAGGCTACGCAACCATGCAGGCATTTTTCATCGAGCGCTACAAAGACGTTGGCAAGCTTGGCCAATTGCCCGAGCCCTCTGTCGGCGACAACGACGTCTTGGTGCAGGTGCATGCCGCCAGCGTCAACGCGCTGGACGCCAAGATCCGCAAAGGTGAATTCAAACTCATCCTTCCCTATCGTTTCCCCCTGGTGCTTGGCAACGACCTGGCGGGCGTCGTCGTGGGCGTGGGACGCAATGTGCGCCAGTTCAAGGTGGGCGATGAAGTCTATGGGCGTCCCCCGGACAATCGCATCGGCAGCTTCGCCGAGTTGATCGCCGTAAATGAAGACGCGCTGGCCCTCAAACCCCGCAACCTGGACATGGAACAGGCGGCCTCACTGCCCTTGGTAGCGCTGACCGCCTGGCAGGTGCTGGTCGAGACCGCACAGGTGAAACCAGGGCAAAAAGTCTTCATACACGCAGGGTCCGGTGGTGTCGGAACGATCGCCATCCAGCTTGCCAAACACTTGGGCGCTTTTGTCGCAACGACGACCAGCACCCGGAACGTCGATTGGGTGAAGGGCCTGGGTGCCGACGTTGTCATCGACTACCGCACGCAAGCGTTCGAATCGACACTGCGCGATTACGACGTCGTCCTCAACAGCTTGGGGCCGGACGTACTCGACAAATCGTTTCAGGTGCTCAAGTTCGGATCCGGAGCACGACTGATCTCCATCTCTGGTCCACCCACGCCCGCCTTCGCCGAACAACAAGGGCTGTCTTGGGGATTGAAGCAGGCATTGCGGTTTCTTAGCTGGCGCGTTCGCCGGAAAGCGACCAAGCTCGGCGTCAACTATGACTTCGTATTCATGCGCGCACACGGAGAACAGCTACGACAGATCACTGCGCTGATCGAGTCCGGCGCGATCCGGCCGGTCGTGGACCGTGTGTTCGCATTGGACTCCGCGCAAGAGGCCTTGGCCTATGTCGAAAGCGGTAGGGCGAAGGGCAAGGTGGTGGTGACGCTTGATGCGTGACCTGTCGCCCTACTCCAACGCGACGGACACCGGCTTGGCGCCCAGCACCGTCACCAGCGCATTGGGGTCAATGCCGATCAGGTAACCCCGGCGTCCACCGTTGATATAGACCACGGGGTAAGTCAGCACGTCGGCCTCGACCCACACCGGCATCTTCTTGCGGGTGCCGAAGGGCGAGGTGCCGCCCACCTGGTAACCGGAATGCCGCTGCGCCACCTCGGGCTTGCAGGGCTCGACCCGTTTCAGCCCCGCCTGGCGCGCCAGGTTCTTGGTGGAGACTTCGCGGTCGCCATGCATGACGACGATCAGCGGCTTGGCGGATTCGTCTTCCATCACCAGCGTCTTCACTACCGCGTGCGGGTCCAGGCCCAACTGGCGCGCGGCTTCGCCCGCGCCGCCGTGGTCCACGTAGTCGTAGGTGTGTTCGGTGTAGGGCACCTTGTGCTGCTTGAGGAGTTGCGTGGCGGGGGTTTCGGATACGTGGCGGGCTTTGCTCATGGTTTGCCGGATCAGAATGAAGGATCAGAATGAATAAAGGGAACGTCGTCGCGGGCGTCTAGCCGCGCGGATGGTGCGCGGCGTGCAGCGCCTTCAGGCGCTCGCGCGCGACGTGGGTATAGATTTGCGTGGTGGAAATGTCGGCGTGGCCCAGCAGCATCTGCACCACGCGCAGGTCGGCGCCATGGTTCAGCAGGTGCGTGGCGAAGGCGTGGCGCAAGACGTGCGGCGACAGTGGCGCGTGGATGTCGGCCAGCAAGGCGTACTTCTTTACCAACTGCCAGAACGCCTGGCGCGACATGGCCTCGGCGCGGCCGGTGATGAACAACGCATCGCTCTGGCGGCCGGCCGCCAGTTCGGGGCGCGCGGTCTTCAAATACAGGTCGATCCAGTGGGCCGCCTCGGCGCCCAGCGGCACCAGGCGGTCTTTGCCGCCCTTGCCCAGCACCACGCGCACCACGCCTTCATTCAGGCTGACGTCCAGCGCGCGCACGCCCACCAATTCGGACACACGCAAACCGGTGGCGTACAGCGTTTCCAGCATGGCGCGGTCGCGCAGGCCGCGCGGCTGCGTCACGTCGGGCGCGCGCAGCAAGGCGTCCACTTGTTGCTCGGACAGGGTCTTGGGCAGGCGCGGCGGCTGCTTGGCGGCGATCAGGGTCAGGCAGGGGTCGCGTTCCGAGCGATGTTCGCGCAGCGCCCAGGCAAAGAAGCGGCGCAGCGCGGCCAGGCGGCGGTTGGCGGTGGTGGCGCGGGTTTCTTCGTGGCGGAAGGAGAACCAGGCTTCGATGTCGGCCTTTTGCGCGTCGCACAGCAGTTTGGCCGGCCCCACGGGCAGTGCTTGGGCGCTTGCCGCATCGCCATGGCGATCGGCCATTTCGCGGGCATAGGCTTCCGGGTCTTCCAGCCAGCGGGCGAAACCGGTCAGGTCGCGGCGGTAGGCGGCCAGCGTGTTGGCCGACAGGCCGTCTTCCAGCCACACGGCGTCGATGAAAGCGTCGATATCGGCTTGGGAGGCAAGCGCCGGGCGGGCGGTCGTCATGCCCTGCGGCGCTTCCTTCGCTGTTTGCCTCGGTGTTCCCTTCGTCATTGTCTTCATCGTTCCCCCACCCCCGCCGCCGCGGACTTCAGCCAGGTTTCGAAGAGCTTGAGCGCATCCGACCGCTCGCTGCGCTGTGGATAGCCGAAGTAATATCCCTGGCTGACCGTCAGGGATTGCGGCACCGGCATGGCCAAGGTGCCCTGATCCAGCGCGGGTTGGGCCAGAAAGCGCGGCATCAGCCCCACGCCCAAGCCGGCTTGCACGGCCGCCATCACCATGGTGAAAAGCTCATAACGCGGGCCGCCCGCGGCCTGGGGACCATATAGATGGTTGTTGGCGGCGTACCACTGGCGCCAGGCGTCCGGCCGCGAGGCCAGGTGTAAATGCGTCATGCCGGCCAGCACGCTGACGCCGGCCTCGGCCGTCTTGGCGGCGCGCGCAGCAAGCGCGGGGGCGCAAACGGGCACCAGTTCACGCTCGGGAAACAGCAACCCGCCCTGGGTGCCGGGCCACAAGCCGTCGCCGTGATAAAGCGCGCCGTCAAACGGCTGGTCCTTGAACTGGAACGGCAGGGTGCGCACCGACAGGCTGACGGTGATGTCGGCGTGCGCATTCTGGAAGTCCGCCAGGCGCGGGATGAGCCAGGTGGTGGCCAGCGTGGGCACCACCGCAATGTGAATGCTGCGGCCCATGCCCGTGCGGCTGACCAGGCCAAAGGTGTCTTTTTCGATCTGATCCAGATGGTGACGGATCCGGCCGGCGTATTCGGCGCCGTGATCGGTCAGCACAATGCGCCGCCGCACGCGCGTGAACAACTGCACGCCCAGCCGCGCTTCCAGGCTGGCCACCTGCCGGTAGACGGCGCTATGTGTCAGGGACAGTTCTTCGGCGGCGCGGGAAAAGCTGCCCAGCCGGGCCGATGCCTCGAACGCCTGCAGGGCGGTCAAGTTGGGAATGCCGTTTCTCATGGAGCAAAACTGCCTGAAAGCCAACGGGCACTACGTGCCGGGGAATCAATAGATTGTGCAATTTTATCAATTGCGTTGTGCGGCCAGGGCACATATCCTCAAAGGTCTTATCCTCGGCTACCCACGACACCCCACCATGTCTCAGCAAGATTCCCGCCTTGGCGGTCACATTCTGGTCGACCAACTGGTCGCCCAGGGCGTCAAACACGTTTTCTGCGTTCCGGGCGAGAGCTATCTGGCGGTGCTGGACGGCCTGCACGACGCGGATATCAAAGTTACCGTGTGCCGCCAGGAAGGCGGCGCTGCCATGATGGCCGACGCCCACGGCAAGCTGACCGGTGAACCCGGCATCTGCATGGTTACCCGTGGCCCGGGCGCGTCCAACGCGCTGGCCGGTGTGCACATCGCCAAGCAGGATTCCACGCCGCTGATTCTGTTCGTGGGCCAGATCGAACGCGGCATGCGCGAGCGCGAAGCCTTTCAGGAAATGGACTACCGCGCCGTGTTCGGCACGCAGGCCAAGTGGGTCACCGAGATCGATCAGGTGGAACGCATTCCCGAACTGATCTCGCGCGCGTTCCACATCGCCACGTCCGGCCGCCCCGGCCCTGTCGTGATCGCATTGCCGGAAGACATGCTGGTGGAAGCGGCCAAGGTGGCCGACGCCCCGCGCTATGAATTGATTGAATCCGCGCCCACGGCCGGCCAGTTGGCCGACCTGGAAAAGCTCTTGGCCGACGCCAAGAACCCGGTCGCCATCCTGGGCGGCACGCGTTGGGATGCCCGCGCGGTGCAGCAGTTTTCCGACTTCGCGCAGCGCCATGCGCTGCCCACGGCGGTGTCGTTCCGACGCCAGATGCTGTTCCCGGCTGATCACCCCTGCTTCATCGGCGACGTGGGCCTGGGCATCAACCCCACGCTGCTCAAGCGCGTGGCCGATGCCGACCTGATCCTGCTGGTGGGCGGCCGCATGTCCGAAAACCCCAGCCAGGCCTATACGCTGCTGGACATTCCGGTGCCCAAGCAGAAGCTGGTGCACGTGCATCCCGACACCGCCGAGCTGGGCCGCGTCTATCGCGCCACGCTGGCCATCAACACGTCGCCCTCCGCATTCGCCGAGTCGCTGGGCAGCCTGAAGGCGCCCGCCAAGCCCGTGTGGGCGGAAGGCACGCAGGCCATGCGCGAGTCGTACCTGAAGTGGAGCGACCCGGAAACCGTCACGACGCCGGGCGCGCTGCAAATGGGCCAGGTGATGGCGTATCTGGAAAAGACGCTGCCGGCCGACGCCATCATGACCAACGGCGCGGGCAACTACGCCACCTGGCTGCATCGCTTCCACCGCTTCACGCGCTTTGGCACGCAATTGGCGCCGACGTCGGGCTCGATGGGTTACGGCCTGCCCGCGGCAGTGGGCGCCAAGCGCGTGTGGCCCGATAAGACGGTTGTCTGCTTTGCCGGCGACGGCTGCTTCCTGATGCATGGCCAGGAATTCGCCACCGCCGTCCAGTACGACCTGCCCATCGTCGTGGTGCTGGTGGACAACGGCATGTACGGCACCATCCGCATGCACCAGGAAAAGCACTACCCCGGCCGCGTGTCCGCGACTGAACTGAAAAACCCGGACTTTGCCGATTACGCGCGCGCCTTCGGCGGCCACGGCGAGCGCGTCGAAACCACCGAACAGTTCGGCCCGGCGTTCGAACGCGCGCTGGCCAGCGGCAAGCCGGCCATCCTGCATTGCTTCATCGACCCTGAAACCATCACCCCGTCGACGACCTTGGAAAAGATCCGCGACGCGGCGCTGAAAGCTCAGCACTGAACTCCCGATCGGGCTGGCAAACACGGCGGCGCGCCCAGTCGCGCCGCCCTCGGAAACCCGAACTTGCCGCCCGAATTATTTTAGGTTTAAACTTTCTAGATTCCGAATACGGATCCATAGCGGAGACCCAGCATGTCCTCGAATCCTTCTTTTCAATGGCAAGATCCCCTGTTGCTGGACCAGCAACTGACCGAAGAAGAACGCATGGTGCGCGACGCCGCCTATGCCTATTCGCAGGACAAGCTTGCCCCCCGCGTGCTGAACGCCTTCCGCAACGAGAAGACCGATCCGGAAATCTTCTCGGAAATGGGTGAACTGGGCCTGTTGGGCGCGACCATTCCTGAAGAATACGGCGGCGCCGGCATGAACTACGTCAGCTACGGCCTGATCGCCCGCGAAGTCGAACGCATCGACTCCGGCTACCGCTCGATGATGAGCGTGCAGTCGTCGCTGGTGATGGTGCCGATCAACGAATTCGGCAGCGAAGCGCAAAAGCAGAAGTACCTGCCCAAGCTGGCTCGCGGCGAGTGGATCGGCTGCTTCGGCCTGACCGAACCCAACCACGGTTCCGACCCCGGCGGCATGGAAACGCGCGCCGTCAAGACGTCCGACGGCTACAAGGTTTCCGGCAACAAGATGTGGATCACGAATTCGCCGATCGCTGACGTGTTCGTGGTGTGGGCCAAGTGCGTGGGCGGCGACTTCGACGGCAAGATCCGCGGCTTCATTCTGGACAAGGGCATGAAGGGCCTGTCGGCCCCGGCCATCCACGGCAAGGTCGGCCTGCGCGCGTCGATCACCGGCGAAATCGTCATGGACGAAGTGGAAGTGTCCGAAGACCAGATGATGCCCGGCGTGTCCGGCCTGAAGGGTCCGTTCACCTGCTTGAATTCCGCCCGCTACGGCATCGCCTGGGGCGCTGTCGGCGCCGCTGAAGCTTGCTGGCACACGGCTCGCCAGTACACGCTGGACCGCAAGCAATTCGGCCGCCCGCTGGCCGCCAACCAGCTGATCCAGAAGAAGCTGGCCGACATGCAAACCGAAATCACGCTGGCCCTGCAAGGCTGCCTGCGTTTGGGCCGCATGAAGGACGAAGGCACCGCAGCCGTCGAAATCACGTCCATCATGAAGCGCAATTCCTGCGGCAAGGCCCTGGACATCGCCCGCCTGGCGCGCGACATGCTCGGCGGCAACGGCATTTCCGACGAATTCGGCGTGGCCCGCCACCTGGTGAACCTGGAAGTGGTCAACACCTACGAAGGCACCCACGACGTGCACGCCCTGATCCTGGGCCGCGCCCAAACGGGCATCCAGGCGTTCTATTGATCGCTGGTCAGGCTTGAATGAAAAGTCCCGCTTTCGCGATGAAAGCGGGATTTTTTTTGGGTGCGCCGGTTGATGGGTTACGCGCGATACACGACAGGGTCCTTGCCCCGACATTCCCGCGCTCCACCCATCCTACAACGCGGTGCGGCGCGCGATGCGTCGGCCAAAAGCGCAAACCCATCACCCATCACCCATCATCCCATCCCCGCCTAATTCTCCCCCGACAAATCAAACAGACTCGTCGCGTCCATTTCCAGCACGCCTTCGTCGTGTTGATTGATCACCGTCCACGACCACGTGATAATCCCCAGATCCGGGCGTGACGACGACGTTCTTGCCCCTTGCACACGCGCCTCCAAACGCAGGGTATCGCCCGGACGCACCGGCGTGCGCCAGCGCACTTCCCCCAAGCCCGGCGAACCGAACGATTCCGAATCATGCAACGCCGCGTCCACCGCCATGCGCATGGCCAGCGCGCACGTATGCCACCCGCTGGCGATCAGCCCGCCCCAGCGGCCTTCCGCCGCGCGTTGCGGGTCGGTGTGGAACCACTGGGGATCGTACTTGCGGGCGAACTCCAGGATCTCGGCTTCCGTGATGGTGACTGGACCGGCCTTGATCAACATGCCGTCTTTGAATTCAGCGAACTTCATTTATTTTTTCCCCCCGGAAAAACAAACGGCGCGCTCAAGGCGCGCCGTGCTTTTCACGTATGTCACGCTTGTGAATGACGCTAATAGGTCTCGAAATGCAGGCGCCCTTCGCGGCGCAGCACATCGTGCAGGATAGACCAATCCTGGCCCGCTTGCATCGTCACATCGCGCAATGCGTCCAGCACGCCGACTTCCATGCCTTTCAAGCCGCACACATAGATGCAGGTGTTGCGGTCGGCCAGCAAATCGCGCACCTGCCCTGCCCGATCGCGGATCAAATCCTGCACATAACGCTTGGGCTGGCCGGGCTCGCGCGACAGCGCCAGATTGATGTCGATGAAGTCGCGCGGCAGCTTCATCAGCGGTCCGAAATACGGCAGTTCGCGTTCGGTGCGCGCGCCGAAAAACAGCATCAGCTTGCCGTTTTCGCCCGTATCCATACGCCGTCGGTAGCGCTCGGTCATCGCGCGCATCGGCGCTGAACCCGTGCCCGTGCAGATCATGATCAAGTTCGCGCGCGGGTGGTTCGGCATCAGGAACGTATGGCCGAAGGGGCCTATGACCTGCACCGTGTCGTTCTTGGCCAGATCGCACAAATAGTTCGAACACACGCCATGTGCCGCCGCGCCGCCGTGGTCCTCGGTCACGCGCTTAACCGTCAGCGACAGGTTGTTGTAGCCCGCGCGTTCGCCGTCGCGCGGGCTTGCCAGCGAGTACTGGCGCGCATGATGCGGCCGGCCTTGCGCGTCCACCCCGGGCGGCAGGATACCGATGGACTGACCTTCCAGCACGGGAAACGGCAGCTCGCCAAAGTCCAGCACGATGTGATGGATATCGCTTTCCGTATCGGCGCCCGTCACGCGATAGTTGCCAACCACGGTCGCCGTCATCGGCGCCTTGTGCGTGTAAAGATTGACGTAGGGATGCGCGGCCGACCACGGCGGCACGGACGCACCCGGCAGCGTGAAGGCCGCTTGCGCGGAAGGCGGCGCCGCCCCCTCGGAAGCATCATCGGAGGCATCATCGGAAGCAGCGCCAGAAAGCCCCGCCGCAGTGGCCTCTTCCACCACCGGCAGCGCCTTTTCCTTGGGCAACTCTTCCCAGCCGAATTGCTCTTGCACCGAATACGCTTCGCTGCGCACCATCAGCCGCCAGTTGTCGATCGAGCCCGTTGGGCACGGCGGCACACAGGCCATGCAGCCATTGCAGATGTCGGGGTCCACCACATAGTTGTTGGAATCGTGCGTGATCGCGTCAACCGGACAGGTCTCTTCGCACGTGTTGCAGCGGATGCAGATCTCGGGGTCGATCAGGTGCTGCTTGAGCACCTGTGCGGGTAAGGGAGCGTTCATCGCGGTCTTCCCAATGCGCGGGCGGGCGGCACTCGCGCGCCGCCCCGTCGCCTTCAGTTGAAACGGACGTAATCGAAATTCACCGGCTGGCGGTTGACGCCCATGACGGGCGGCGCGATCCAATTGGCGAACTTGCCGGGTTCCGTCACCCGCCCCATCAGCGACGCGACAAACGCGCGGTCTTCGGGCGTGGGCAGCCACTTGTGGCTGTTGGCCTGCCATTGCGCTTCGGACACGATCTCGCCTTCGGGCGACATGCGGATGCCGGCCAGCGTGCCGATCTGCCGGTTGAACGCCTTGTGCGGCACCTGCAGGCGGAACGGGATGCCGCTCTTTTCGATGACCTTGTTCCAGCGGCCAATACCCGCGACCGAATCGCGGATGAAGTCATCGCGCAGCACTTCGTTCAGCGCATTCAGCATGGGCACTTCCACCTCGTTCAGCTTGCCGTTGTTCACGGTCAACACGCGATAAGTGTCGTTCTTCAACTGGTGGTCGTCGGTGCGCTTGGACTCTTCATAGCGGCCCTTCAAGCCCGAGCCATAGAAAATCGCCGCGTTGGAAGATTGGTCCGCGCCGAACAGGTCGATGGTGACGCTGTAGTGGAAATTCAGATAGCGCTGGATGGTCGGCAGATCAATAACGCCGGCCGCGCGCACGCTTTGCGGGTCGTCAGTCTTCAGTTGGTTCATCACTTCGCAGGTGCGCTGGATCACGCGCGAAATGCCCGATTCGCCCACGAACATGTGGTGCGCTTCTTCGGTCAGCATGAACTTGGTGGTGCGCGCCAGCGGGTCGAAGCTGGACTCCGCCAACGCACACAACTGGAACTTGCCGTCGCGGTCGGTGAAGTAAGTGAACATGTAGAAGGCCAGCCAGTCCGGCGTCTTCTCGTTGAAGGCGCCCAGAATGCGCGGGTTGTCGGCATCGCCCGACGTGCGCTGCAACAGCGCGTCGGCCTCTTCACGGCCATCGCGGCCGAAGTAGCGATGCAGCAAATACACCATGGCCCACAGGTGGCGGCCTTCTTCAACGTTGATCTGGAACAGGTTGCGCAGGTCGTACTGCGACGGCGCGGTCAGGCCCAGGTGACGTTGTTGTTCGATCGATGCGGGTTCGGTGTCGCCCTGCGTGACGATGATGCGGCGCAGGTTGGCGCGGTGTTCGCCAGGCACGTCCTGCCACACGTCGCGGCCGATGTTCTCGCCGAAGTGGATCTTGCGCTGCCCGTCCTGCGGCGCCAGGAAGATGCCCCAGCGGTAATCCGGCATGCGCACGTGGTCGAAGTTGGCCCAGCCATCGGGTTCCACGCTGACGGCCGTGCGCAGGTACACGTCGAAGCCATGCGAGCCGTCAGGCCCCATGTCTTGCCACCATTGCAGGTAGTTGGGCTGCCAATGTTCCAGCGCGCGTTGCAAGGTGCGATCGCCGGACAGGTTGACGTTATTGGGGATCTTATCGGTGTAGTTGATTCCAGACATTGTCTCGCTCCTTGTTTGTTTTCCGGCTCGGCTTCGAAGACCGGCTCTTAGACCCGCTTCCAGTCGAACGCAGCCTGCTCGCCCTTGCCGTAGAGCTTTAGCGCGCCCTTGTCGCCGGCCGCGTTGGGGCGGTTGAAGATCCAGTTCTGCCAAGCCGTCAGACGCCCGAAGATCCGCGTTTCCATCGTTTCTTTTCCGCCGAAGCGCAGGTTGGCTTCCAGCCCGGTCAAGGCATCGGGCGACAGCGCGCGGCGTTCTTCCAGCATCATCCGCACCTCGTCGTCCCAGTCGATGCTGTCCGGTGCGTAGGTCACCAGGCCCAGGTTCAGCGCGTCGATGGCGGACAGGGGCTGGCCGGCACGGGCGCGCACGGCTTCCAGCGGCTCGGTCTCTTCATGGAAGCGGCGCTGCAAGCGGCTTTGGCCGTTCACCATCGGATAGGCGCCGAAGTTGCGTTCACCCACAACGATCTGCGCCGCAGGTGCATCAACGTCCGCATCCGCTTCGCTATCCAGCATGTAGCTGCGGTCGGCGGCCAGCGCCAGTTCCAGCAAGGTGCCCACAAAGCAGGAGCCGGGTTCGATCAGCGCGAACAGGCTGCGCGACGTGACGTCCAGACGCGCCAGCGTGCGGCGCAGCATGCCGGCCGTTTCACGCACGAACCAGTTGCCGGCGTGCCGTTGCAGCGCGGCGTCGGCCGCCAGCACGGCCGCAGCGTCGCCTTCGGTCTTGAAGATCCAGGTGCCGATGTCCAGCTCGTTGGTGCGCATCGTCAAGATGGCGTCGTCCAATTCGCGCGCCATCTGCAAGGGCCACCACGCGGCGCCAGCGGCCAGGATGTCCGCCAATTCGGATGGCGCCTCGCCTTCCGGCGCGCGCACGGTCCAGGTTGCCAGGCGCTTGTCGCGGTCAACCTGAATATCCACGTAGCGGTACGACAAATGGTTCGCGCCTTCGGTGCGTTCGATCGGCGTCAGCGCAATGCCGGGCCCACTCGCTTGGCGGTCGCTGCCTTCGGCCAGCGCCATGGCCCGTTCACGCACGGCCTCTTCAAAGCGCGCGGGCTTGACCACGTCGTCCACCAGCCGCCAGTCCTTGGCGCGCTGGCCGCGCACGCCTTCGACCAGCGTGCAGAAGATATCGGCATGGTCATGGCGCACGCGCCGCTTGTCGGTCACGCGCGTCAGCCCGCCCGTGCCGGGCAGCACGCCCAAGAGCGGCACTTCGGGCAGCGCCACCGAGGACGAGCGGTCGTCCACCAGCAGGATTTCATCGCAGGCCAAGGCCAGCTCGTAACCGCCGCCCGCGCAGGCGCCGTTCAGCGCGGCGATGAATTTCAGGCCGCTATGGCGGCTGGAATCTTCGATGCCGTTGCGGGTTTCGTTGGTGAACTTGCAGAAGTTCACCTTCCAGGCGTGCGACGACAAGCCCAGCATGAAGATATTGGCGCCCGAACAGAAGATGCGGTCTTTCATGCTGGTGACGACCACGCTTTTCACTTCGGGGTGTTCGAAGCGGATGCGTTGCAGGGCGTCGTGCAGTTCGATGTCCACGCCCAGGTCGTAGGAATTCAGCTTGAGCTTGTAGCCAGGGCGCAGGCCGCCGTCTTCGGCGACATCCATGGCCAGGGTGGCGACGGGGCCGTCGAACGACAGGCGCCAATGGCGGTATTGGTCGGGCTGGGTGCGGAAATCGACGCGGGCCTCTGCCAGAGATTCTGGCCGAACTTCAAGCCGGGATTCCGCCCCAGTTGCGGTGCTGCTCATCGTGTGTCTCCTCGTACGCCCTGCCTGGACAGGAAAAATACTGCATCACATGAATTATTGTGCAGATTAGTTCAGGCAAAAAGGCACGTCAAGCAAGACATGCAGAAAAGTGCAGTTTTATAGCGGCAGGCCGCAGGCCTTGCGAACCTGGGTGCGCAGGCCGGCAAAGCTCTCCTGCACTTCCAGGTTGCTGGTGACCCAGGTCAGGTCGGCCTTCTCGTAGAACGCCTCGCGCCCGGCCAGGATGCGTTTCAGGTCGGCCATGGCTTCGTTATTGCCCGACATGGGGCGGAAATCACCCTGCGCCATGACGCGGCCCATGTGCTCTTCGGGCGTGGCGCGCAGCCACACCGTGTAGCAGTGCGCCAGCAGCAGGTTCAGCGTGGCCGGTTCGGACACCAGCCCGCCGGGGGTGGCCAGCACCATTTCCGGGTAGATCTGCACGGCCTCTTCCAGCGCCCGCCGTTCGTAGCGGCGGTAGGCGTTGGGGCCGTACAGGTTATGGATTTCCAGGATGCTGCACCCCGCCACGCGCTCGATCTCGCGGTTGAGTTCGACAAAGGGGTAGCCCAGGTCGTCGGCCAGCATCTGGCCCAAGGTGGACTTGCCCGCGCCACGCAGGCCGATCAGCGCCACGCGCTGCGTGCGGTTGGGCCGCTGCGCGCCCGCGCCCACGCCAAACAGTTGCGTCAAGGCTTCGCGTGCGCGTTGCAGATCGGATTCGGTGCGGCCGCTGAGCAATTCGCGGATCAGCAGCCAGTCGGGCGATTCGGTGGTGACATCGCCCACCAGTTCAGCCAGCGCGCAATTGAAGGCGCGGGCAATCTGCAGCAGCACCAGGATGGACGCATTGCCCACCCCATGTTCAAGATTGGCCAAATGCCGTTCCGACACCCCTGTCACCTGCGACAGGCTTTTGCGGGTCATGCCGCGTATGGCTCGCAGGCGGCGCACGCGCTCGCCCAATGCCACCAGGAAAGCTTCCCGCCTGGGTTCGGATGGCGCCGTATCTAGCGCTTGATTCATGTTTGGCTGACTCCGCAAATACCCTGATACGCGATGTTTTATGCACTATAGTGCTTGACCCTTTCGTATGGAAGCACTATTTTTCCTTCCAAGCAGTTCCAAGCCGTCATCGCGCAACAAAGCAGCATTCCAATTCATGCCGCTTCCAAAGCGCCGACAGTGTAAAGGAGGAGTCCCGGTGAGCACGCCAGATCAATTCCATGCCCTGATGCGCGAGGCCACGCGCCTGGTGGCGAACCAGCCGCTGGATGACGGCTTGCAGGCGATGCTGAACCGCGAGGCCGGCCCCGGCAGCGCGCTGTATCAGAACATCTTCGCCGCCTGTAGGCAGGGCGTGGCCGACGGCTGGATGTGCAACCGCGAAGGCGGCGGCATCCGCTACGGGCGCGTCATCAAGCCGGCGGAAGACCTGGCCGGCTGTTCGGTGGACGTGGTCGACATGAACGACCTGGCCGGCCCGCATCACGCGCATCCCAATGGCGAGATAGACCTGATCATGCCGCTTACCGCCGACGCGCGCTTTGACGGCCATGGCGCCGGCTGGCTGGTCTACGGCCCCGGCAGCGCACACCGCCCCACCGTGACGCAAGGCCGCGCGCTGGTGCTGTACCTGCTGCCCGGCGGCGCCATCGCGTTCACACCGCCCGACGGCTGACGCCGACGCCCACCCGCCATGGCAACCAAAAAAACACAGCCATGGCGCGCCCCCACCAGGACATCAGGAGACAACCGTGAACACCTGCCCCGCCGAACTCAACTTCGCCAGCCATCTGGCTGCCCTGAACGCCGCTCGCGCCGCCAAGCCCGCCTATATCGACGACAGCCGCCAGCTTAGCTACGGCGAACTGGCCGAGCGGGTCGCGCGCATGGCGGGCGCCTTGCGGCAGTTGGGACTGCGCCGCGAAGAACGCATTCTGCTGCTGATGCAGGACACGGTGGACTGGCCCGTAGCCTTCCTGGGCGCGCTACATGCCGGCGTGGTGCCCGTGGCCGTCAACACCCTGCTGACGCCCGACGATTACGCCTACATCATCACGCACAGCCGCGTGCGCGCCGTGTTTGTCTCGGGCGCGCTGCTGCCGGCCTTGCAGGCGGCATTGGCCCAATCGCCCGGCGACGTCGAACACGTGGTCGTGTCACAGCCAAACAACGCACAGCCAAATACTGCACAGCCAAATACTGCACAGCCCAATACGGCGCAACCCAACAATGCGCACCCCGTGGGCACCCTGCCCGCCCCCGTCCAGGACTTCGACTCCCTGCTGGCCGCCGCGCCGCTGGCCCCCGCCGTGCGCACGCTATCCGACGAGATCGCGTTCTGGTTGTATTCGTCGGGCTCCACCGGCAAGCCCAAGGGCGTGGTGCATACGCATGGCAACCTTTGGCACACGGCCGAACTCTATGCCAAGCCCGTGCTGGGCATCCGCGAGGATGACGTGGTGTTTTCCGCCGCCAAGCTGTTCTTTGCGTACGGTCTAGGCAACGGCCTGACCTTCCCGCTGTCGGTTGGCGCCACCGTCATCCTGATGGGCGAACGCCCCACGCCGCAGGCCGTGTTCCAGCGCTTGACGCGGCATCGCCCCACCGTGTTCTACGGCGTGCCCACCTTGTACGCCAGCATGCTGGCGTCGCCCGATCTGCCGCCACGCGAGCAGGTGTCGATGCGGGTGTGCACGTCGGCCGGCGAAGCCTTGCCGCGCGACATCGGCGAACGCTTCACGCGGCATTTTGGCTGCGAGATCCTGGACGGGATCGGCTCCACCGAGATGCTGCACATCTTCATTTCGAACCAAAGCGGACAGATCCGCTACGGCACCACCGGCAAACCCGTGCCGGGCTATGAAGTGCAGTTGCGCGACGACAGCGGCGCGCCCGTGGCGGCCGGCACCATCGGCGACCTCTACATCAAAGGCCCCAGCGCCGCGCTGATGTACTGGAACAACCGCGACAAGACGCGCCAGTGCTTTCTGGGCGACTGGTTGAAAAGCGGCGACAAATACACCTGTGACGCCGACGGCTACTACACCTACGCCGGCCGCAGCGACGACATGATCAAGGTCAGCGGCCAGTATGTGTCGCCGGTGGAAGTAGAAAACGTGCTGGTGCAGCACGAGGCCGTGCTGGAAGCCGCCGTGATCGGCGTGCCGGACCACGACGGCCTGGTCAAGACCAAGGCCTACGTAGTGCTGCGCCCCGGCTTCGAGCCTGACGCCCAGACCGGCGCCGCGCTGCAAAGCTATGTGAAGCAGCATCTGGCGCCCTTCAAGTATCCGCGCCAGATCAACTTCACCGAAGAGCTGCCCAAGACGGCCACGGGAAAGATCCAACGCTTCCGGCTGCGTCAGTTGGAAGAAGCAACGCTATGAATCCCCCTCGCCGGCATTGTCGGCGCGTTGGTTAAACCCGGCCGGCCTTGTGCCAGCCCATGACAAAGCACGGAGACAAACCATGAACCACGCCCTGACCCGGGCTGCGATTGCCGCGGCCCTGACGTTTGCCGCCACCGGCGCGCAGGCCGCCGACAAGATCAAAGTCGGTTTCATGCTGCCCTATAGCGGCACCTACGCCGCGCTGGGCAACGCCATCGAAAACGGCTTCAAGCTGTACGTTGCCGAACAAGGCGGCAAGCTGGGTGGGCGCGAGATCGAATACTTCAAGGTGGATGACGAGTCCAACCCCGCCAAGGCCGCTGAAAACGCCAACCGCCTGATCAAGCGCGACCAGGTCGACGTGCTGATCGGCACGGTGCACTCTGGCGTGGCGATGGCGTTGGCCAAGGCCGCGAAAGACAGCGACACCACGCTGATCGTCACCAACGCGGGCGCCAACGCCATCACCGGCCCGCTGTGCGGCCCCGGCATCTTCCGCACATCGTTCACCAACTGGCAGCCGGCCTATGCCATGGGCCCCGTGGCCTACGCCAAGGGCCACAAGACCGCCGTCACCATCACCTGGAAATACGCCGCGGGCGACGAGGCCATTGGCGGCTTCAAGGAAGGCTTCGAGAAAGCGGGCGGCAAGGTCGTCAAGGAATTGAGCTTGCCGTTTCCCAACGTGGAGTTCCAATCGCTCTTGACCGACATCGCGGCCACCAAGCCCGACATGGTGTTCACCTTCTTTGCGGGCGGCGGCGCGGTGAAATTCGTGCAGGACTATCACGCCGCGGGCCTGGACAAGACCATTCCGCTGTACGGCTCGGGCTTCCTCACCGACGGCACCTTGCAGGCGCAAGGCGCATCGGCGCAAGGCCTCTTGACCACGCTGCACTATGCCGACGGCCTGAACACGCCGCGCGACAACGCCTTCCGCGCCGACTACGCCAAGAACTACAAGGTGCAGCCTGACGTGTACGCCGTCCAAGGCTACGACGCCGCGCAACTGATGCAGTCGGGCCTGTCGGCCGTAAAGGGCGACTTCGCCAAAAAGGCGGACTTCCGCCAGGCGATGCGCGGCGCCACCGTGGACAGCCCGCGCGGCCCCTTCACGCTGTCGGCCGCGGGCAACCCGGTGCAGGACATCTATCTGCGCCGGGTGGATGGCCTGGAGAACAAGGTCGTCGAAGTCGCCGCCAAAAAGCTGGCCGACCCCGCGCGCGGCTGCAAGCTCTGACGCCCCCAGGCCATAAGGACGCCCCATGGACATCAGCATCCTGCTTATTCAAAGCCTGAACGCATTCCAGTACGGCTTGCTGCTGTTCCTGGTGGCCAGCGGACTCACGCTGATCTTCGGCATCATGGGCATCATCAACCTGGCCCATGGCAGCTTCTACATGATCGGCGCCTACATGGCGTTTGCGCTGGGGCCGCTGGTTGACCGCTGGCTGGGTGGCGGCTTCATCGCCACCCTGGCCGTGTGCGTGCTGCTGGCCGGGGTGCTGGGCTATGTGCTGGAAGCGGCGTTCTTCAGTTACCTGTACCACCGCAACCACTTGCAGCAGGTGCTGATGACCTATGGGCTGATTTTGGTCTTTGAGGAACTGCGCAGCATCCTGGTGGGCAACGACGTGCACGGCGTGCCGCTGCCCGCGTGGCTGCAAGGCAGTATCTCGCTGGGCGGCGTGATGACGTATCCGGTGTATCGGCTGTTCATCTCGGCTGTAGGCATTGCGGTGGCGCTGCTGCTGTATTGGGTTATTTCGCGTACCCGGCTGGGCATGATGCTGCGCGCCGGCGCCAGCAACCGCGAAATGACGGCATCCCTGGGCATCGACGTCAACAAGCTGTACCGGCTGGTGTTCGCGGCCGGCGTGGCCTTGGCCGCGCTGGCCGGCACCATTGCCGCGCCCGTGTCGTCGGTGTATCCCGGCATGGGCAACGGGGTGCTGATCATCTGCTTCGTGGTGGTGGTGATAGGCGGCATCGGCTCGATACGCGGCGCGTTCCTGGCCGCGATGTTGGTGGGCTTTGTGGAAACCTTCGGCCAGGTGCTGTTCCCGTCCGCCGCGGGCGTGCTGGTGTACCTGCTGATGGCCTTCATTCTTCTATGCAAGCCCGAAGGGCTGTTCAAACAGGGCTAGCCATGCAGAGATTTCTTCCCCTTGCAACGTTGCTGGCACTGGCCGCGTTTGCCTACAGTGGCAGCGACTACTACACCGGCCTGGCCATCAAGGTGATGATCTACGCCATCTTCGCGCTAAGCCTGCAACTGCTGGTGGGCGGCGTGGGGCTGGTCAGCCTGGGGCATGCCGCCTTCTTCGGCATTGGCGCGTATGCGGCGGCGCTGCTGTCGCCCGAGTCCCAGGCGGGCAACCTGTGGTGGTTATTGCCCGCGGCCATGTTGGCGGCGGCGGCCTATGCGTTGGTGACCGGCGCGCTGGCGCTGCGCACGCGCGGCGTGTACTTCATCATGGTGACGCTGGCCTTTGCGCAGATGGCCTATTACGTTTTCCACGACACCGACTTCGGCGGCGGCAGCGATGGCATCTACCTGTACTTCCGTCCTGAACTGTCGGTAGCGGGCTGGATGCCGTTCGACCTGAGCAACGCCACCACCTTCTACTTCTTCGTGCTGGCCTGCCTGGCGCTGACCTGGGGCTTTCTGGCGCTGCTGCGGCGGTCGCCCTTTGGCGCGGCACTGGCCGGCATCCGCATCAACGAACAACGCATGCGCGCGGCCGGCTATTCCACGTATCCGTACAAGCTGACCGCCTACGTGGTGGGCGCCACGCTGGCCAGCCTGGCGGGCTTTCTGTTCGCGCTGAAAGACGGCTTTGTCACTCCGGAACTGCTGGCTTGGGAACAATCGGGCCTGGTGTTGTTGATGGTGATCCTGGGCGGCATGGCCAGCCTGGGCGGCGCGGTGATCGGCACGGTGGCGCTGGTGCTGATGCAAGAGTTGTTCCAGTCGCAGGCGCTGTTTGGCGACTACGCACGCCATTGGCACCTGCCGCTGGGCATTGCCATCATTGCGTTGGTGGCGCTGCTGCCCAATGGCATTGCGGGCCTGCCCGCGCAATGGCGCCAGCGTCGCGAGGCACGCGCCGCCAACGCGCATGCGGCCTCCGGCGCCGGCACACAGGCCCTGGCCCCTTCCGCCTCCCCTTCCCCTTCCGCCTCCATGCGCTCCGCTGCCCGTCTGCCCATCCAGGAAGAACGCCATGTCTGATTGCCTGCTTGCCGCCACCGGCGTCACACGCCGCTTTGGCGGGCTGACTGCCGTCAACGACGTATCGTTAGCACTGGCGCGTGGCCAGGTGCATGCCGTCATCGGCACCAACGGCGCGGGCAAGTCCACGCTGATCAACATCCTGTCGGGCGAACTGGCGCCCAGCAGCGGCCAGGTGATGCTGGGCGGACGCGACATCACCCCCTGGCGCCAGCCGCAACGGGCGCGTGCCGGACTGGGCCGCAGCTACCAGCGTTCGACGCTGTTTCCCGAACTGAGCGTGTTCGAGAACTGTCGCTTGACGGCGCAGGCGGCGCGCCAGCGCTTCTGGCATTGGTGGCGTCCGGCATCTGACTGCCGGCGCAGCGCGGAACTGGCGCATCACGCGCTGGAACGCACGGGGCTGGCGGACGACGCCGCGCGCCCCGCCGGCCTGCTGCCACACGGCCGCAAGCGCCAGCTTGAAATCGCCATGTGCCTGGCAGGCGAACCCCAGGTACTGCTGCTGGATGAACCCTTGGCCGGCATGGGACCGGAAGAAACGGACCGCATTCTGGACCTGCTGCAAAGCTTGAAGGCAGGCCACGCGATTTTGCTCGTGGAGCACGACATGGACGCGGTGTTCCGCATTGCCGAAACCATCACCGTGATGGTCAACGGCACCGCCATCGCCAGCGGCCCGCCCGCCGACATTCGCGCCAACGCGGACGTGCGCACGGCTTACCTGGGCGAAGACACCCGCCCCGGCCACACCCAAGGAGACCCCGCATGCACACCTTGATCGAAGCGGGCGGCCTGCATGTGTACTACGGCGCCAGCCATGTGCTGCGCGGCGTGGACATGCACATCGCCCCGGGTGAATCCGTGGGGCTGGTGGGACGCAACGGCATGGGCAAGACCACGCTGATCCGCAGCCTGATGGGCCAAGTGAAAAGCACGCGCGGCCAGGTGCGCGTGGCTGGTCGCGATTGCACCCGCGCGCCGGCCCATGCCATTGCGCGCATGGGCGTCGCGTACGTGCCTGAAGGGCGCGGCATTTTCCCCAATCTGAACGTGCGTGAAAACCTGCAAGTGGCGGCGCGGCCCAGCGTAGGTGGCAAGCGCGCCTGGACCTATACGCGCGTGCTGGACACCTTTCCTCGGCTGCGCGAACGGCTGGGCCATGGAGGGCAGCAGTTGTCGGGTGGCGAACAGCAGATGCTGGCCATTGGCCGCGCGCTGATGACCAACCCCGACCTGCTGATTCTGGATGAAGCCACCGAAGGGCTGGCCCCGCTGATCGTGGCCGAGATCTGGCGCATCATCCGCGAGATTCGCGCGACGGGGATGTCTACGTTGATCGTGGACCGCAACTATCGCGCGGTGCTTGAACACACCGACCGCTGCCTGGTGATGGAAAAAGGGCTGATCGTGGAAGACGGCGATAGCGCGTCGCTGGCCCGGCAACCGGAACAACTGACGCGCTATCTGGGCGTGTAGAGGTAGGCAACTCAGGCATGCCGACCGGATATGCCGACCGGAATGCGGCCTGGGGTTCGACCTTTGCGTGCAGCCCCGGGGACGTCCCAGGAGTGCCGCCCGGCTATGCCGCCTTAGATGATGGCTTCGATCAGGAATGGCCCACGGCGCTTCAGGCCGTCGGCCAGCGCGCGCGCAAAGCCTTCCACCGTATCCACGCTGACCGCCTCCACGCCCATGCCGCGCGCCAGGTGCGTCCAATCCAGATAGGGCTCTTCCAGGTCCAGCATGCGGCGGGCGTTGCGGCCCGGTTCCTTCACGCCCACGTTTTTCATTTCGCCATGCAGCGTGGCGTAAGAGCGATTGGCCAGGATGACCGTAAGGCAATCCAGGTTTTCACGCGCCTGCGTCCACAGCGCTTGCAAGGTGTACATGCCGCTGCCGTCGGCTTGCAGCGTGATGACCTTGCGGTCCGGGCAGGCCACGGCAGCGCCGGTTGCCAGCGGCAGGCCGATGCCGATGGCGCCCCCGGTCAGCATCAGCCAATCGTGCGGGGCGCTACTGGCGCTGTAGATGGGAAATTCGCGGCCCTGCGTGATGGACTCGTCGCACACAATGGCCTGCTCGGGCAAGGTGTGGGCGACAAGAATGTTCACGGCGGCGCCGGTCAGCTTGCCGGAGGACGGCACTTCATAGGCTGCGGCCGGGGTGGCCAGGCGCGGTGCGTCGGCGGCAATGCCAAGCTCATCGGCCAGCCATTCCAGCGCGTGGGCAAGATCTTGTTCGGCGGACGCCAGCACCACCTGGTTGCTGTCGGGCGGCGCCAGCAGGCTGGGCTTGCCGGGGTAGGCAAAGAACCCCACCGGCGCCTTGGCGCCCGCCAGCACCAGGTGCTTCACGTCTTTCAGCTTGGCCACGGCCAGGTCGATCGGATACGGCAGCCGGTCAACCGGCGTGCGCGCGCCGCCGCGCTCGATGCGGCGGTTGGAGGTTTCGGACATCAGGCGCACGCCGGTGGCGCGGGCGATACGGCCAGCGGCGTTCAAGGCGCGTTCACGCAGCGCCGCGCCGCCCAGCATCAGCACGGTGACTTCGCCCGAGCGGATGGCGGCGGCCGCCGCGCGCACGGCTTCGGCGGAGGTCTGGGCCAAGGGCAAGTCCTTCACTTGCACCGGCGCGGGCGCGCTGTCGGGCAGGTCTGTCCAGGCGGTGTCGGCGGGCAGGATCAGGGTGGCGATGTTGCCGGGCGCCTGACGCGCCACGCCAATGGCCTCGGCGGCATCCGCCGACACGGCGGCGGCCGTCATCGTGCGCTTGACCCAATGCGACATGGGACGCGCCACGCCTTCCACGTCGCTGGTCAGCGGCGCGTCGTATTGCACGTGATAGGTGGCGTGGTCGCCCACGATATTGACCATGGGCGTCCGCGCGCGCTTGGCGTTATGCAGATTGGCCAGGCCATTGCCCAGGCCGGGGCCCAGGTGCAGCAAGGTGGCGGCCGGCTTGTCGGCCATGCGCGCGTAACCGTCGGCCGCGCCCGTCACCACGCCTTCGAACAGGCCCAGCACGCAGCGCATCTTGGGTTTGCGATCCAAGGCCGCGACAAAGTGCATTTCGGATGTGCCGGGGTTGGCAAAACACACGTCCACATCGTTGGCCAGCAAGGTATCGCAGAGACTGTCAGCGCCGTTCATGATTTTCCCTAGTCGTTTTCAATGGCGATGCGGGCGCATGCGCGCCCGCCTGATATGCATGATAGGGAGCGTATCAAAATCGCGATAGACCCATTTCAGCTTGTGGGCATGGAACCATTCTTGGCTCATTCCGCCTGCCGGAATAAAAAGGGCCTGCGTGAAGCAGGCCCGTGTATTCAGCCCAGTTGCATCACCGGATCGGCCACGGATACATGGCGCCGCCGTTGCTCCACAGCGCATTGGTGCCCCGTTGCAGGCCCAGCTTGCTGTCCTTGCCGACGTTGCGCTCGAACACTTCGCTGTAGTTGCCCACGGCCTTGATGGCGTTGTAGGCCCATTTTTCATCCAGGCCCATGTTCTTGCCCGCCCCCGGCGTCACGCCCAGGATGCGCAAGACGTTCGGGTTCTTGCTCTTCAACATCTCATCCACGTTCTTCTGCGTGACGCCGTATTCCTCGGCTTCCTGCAGCGCGAACAAGGTCCAGCGCACGATGCCCAGCCAGTTCTCGTCGCCCTGGCGCACCATGGGGCCCAGCGGTTCTTTCGAAAAGCGTTCGGGCAGGATTTCGTAGTCGTCCGGGTTGGCCACCTGCGTGGCGCGCACGGCGGCCAGTTGCGAGGAGTCGTCGGTGAAGGCGTCGCAGCGGCCGGATTCAAAGGCGCGCACCACTTCCGTCACCTTGTCGATCACCACGGGCTTGAATTCGATGCCGTTCGCGCGGAACCAGTCGGCCAGGTTCAATTCGGTGGTGGTGCCCGGCTGCACGCAGATGGTGGCGCCGTTGAGTTCCTTGGCGCTTTTCACGCCCAGCTTCTTGCTGACCAGGATGCCTTGGCCGTCAAAGAAGCTGGGGGCCACGGCAGACAGCCCCAGGGACGTGTCGCGCGTCTGGGTCAGGGTAACGGTGCGCAGCAATACGTCCACTTCGCCCGACTGCAGCGCGGTAAAGCGTTGCTGGGTGGACAGCGCCGTGCCCTTGAATTTGGTCGGGTCACCGAACACGGCCGCCGCCACCGCGCGGCAGATGTCCACGTCCATGCCTTCCCATTCGCCCTTGCTGTTGGTGGCCGAGAACCCGGAGACGCCGTCGGTCAGGCCGCACTGCACAAATCCCTTTTTCTTCACCGCATCCAGGGTGGGGCCGGCAAGCGCCGCCTGGGACGCGCACGCCAGGGCCAAAGCGCCGGCTGCAAACCACGTTGACCGCTTCATTGTGCTTCTCCTGAGGGTGAAATTCGAGCCAGATTACGCCATGTCCACCCCGTGAACAACGCGGCTTTCCCTAGTGCAAACCCCAGGAATGACGAGTCAGATAGATTTGGCTATTTGTCCGGTGATCGAACTTAATCAGACCCTTACACCCCAATCGGCGCGCCCCCGCATGCCATACTTTTTTTGCGTCGATGTCCGATACGCGGCATCACCGCAAACCCTTAAAAACGCCGAGCGCGCCACTAGAAAAACCCGGGCGCGCATCGATATTCGGTCGATTCATGGAGGAGACAAATCCATGGCTACAGTTTGCAAATCGCAGCCCCGCCGCCTTGCCCTGAAAACCCTGTTGTGCTCGGCCCTGGCCACCATCGGCCTGGCCGCCGGCCCGTCCCAGGCCGCGGATGACTGGCCCACCAAACCCATCAAGATCATCGTGCCGTACACCCCCGGCGGCTCCACGGACATCGTCACCCGCATCGTGGTGGAAAAGCTGGCGCCGCGCCTGGGCCAGACGATCATTGTCGAGAACAAGCCGGGCGCCAACAGCAGCGTGGGCTCGGCCATTGCCGCCAAGGCGGACCCGGACGGCTACACCTTCCTGGCCATGCTGCCGGCCTACCTGGTCAACTTCCATCTGTACAAGCTGAACTTCAAGCCCACGGACCTGGTGCCCGTCGTGCAAATGGCCGACCTGCCTTTGTTCCTGTTCGTGGCCGAAGACCTGCCGGTCAACACCGTGGCGGAATTGGTCGATTACGGGCGCAAGCATCCCGACAAGCTCACCTATGCGTCCAGCGGCACGGGTTCCAATGCGCACCTGACCGGCGCGCGGTTTGCATCGAAGAACCAGATTGCGATGACGCACGTGGCCTACAAGGGCAGCGCGCCGATTCTGACGGACCTGCTGGGAGGGCGCGTGTCGATGGTGTTCGACCCGATTCTGGTGCCGATGCAGTACGTGAAGCAGAACCGGCTGAAGGCGCTGGCCTTCACCGGCAAAGCGCGCTGGCCCGACGAACCAAGCATTCCCACCATGGGCGAAGCGGGCCAGCCGGGCTTTGAAACGGGTTCGTGGGCGGGGCTGCTGGCGCCGGCCAACACGCCCCAGCCCATCATCGACCGCATGGCGCGCGAGGTCGCGGAAGTGGTGAAAGACCCCGAGGTGCGGCGTAAATTCATCGACGTCGGCTTCATGCCGGTGGGGGGCACGACGGCGCAGTTCGCCGAATTCATGCGGCAAGAGTCCGCCCACTACGCCGACGTCGTCAAGCAAGTCGGCATCACCGCGAACTGAACGAAGCCGGGGCGCGGCGGCAACGCCGTGGCCCCTGCTGATCGGAACCCACACCATGATCAACAAGTTCATCGACACGCCCGAGGCCGCGGTCTCGGACATTCACGACGGCGCCACGATACTGATCAGCGGTTTCGGCGGTGCCGGCATGCCCACCGAACTGATCCATGCACTGATCGACCAGGGCGCGCGCGAGCTCACCGTGGTCAGCAACAACGCGGGCAACCACGAAACGGGCCTGGCCGCGTTGATCAAGGCCGGCCGCGTGCGCAAAGTGATCTGCTCGTTTCCCAAGGCGTCCCACTCCTGGGTCTTCGACGACCTGTACCGGCGCGGCGGCATTGAACTGGAATGCGTACCGCAGGGCACCATCGCCGAGCGGCTGCGCGCGGCGGGCGCGGGGCTGGGCGGATTCTTCACGCCCACCGCCTACGGCACCGAACTGGCCCAAGGCAAGGAAACGCGCATGATCAACGGACGCGGCCATGTGTTCGAGACGCCGCTGCATGGCGACTTTGCGCTGGTCAAGGCCGACCAGGGCGACCGCTGGGGCAACCTGACTTATCACAAGAGCGCGCGCAACTTCGGGCCGATCATGTGCATGGCGGCCAAGACCACCATCGTGCAGGTGCGCGCCAAGGCCGAACTGGGCGAATTGCCGCCCGAAGCCATCGTGACGCCGGGCATCTTCGTCAAGCGCGTCACCGAGGTGGCCAACGCCGCCTTTTCCAGTTGAAGGACAGCCATGTATCAACCCCTGACCCGCGAGGCCATGGCGCGCCGCCTGGCCCTGGACATTCCCGACGGCAGCTACGTCAATCTGGGCATCGGCATGCCGGTGCTGGTGGCCGCGCACCTGCCGGACGACCGCGAGATTGTGCTGCATAGCGAAAACGGCATCCTGGGCATGGGCCCGCCGCCCGCTGACGACGCCATCAACCTGGATTTGATCAACGCCGGCAAGCAGCCCGTGACCTTGCTTGCGGGCGGCGCGTATTTTCACCACGCCGATTCCTTCGCGATGATGCGTGGCGGCCACCTGGACATCTGCGTCATGGGCGGCATGCAGGTCGCGGCCAATGGGGATCTGGCCAACTGGTCGCTGGCCAAGCCGGGCGAAGCGCCCGCCGTGGGCGGCGCGATGGACCTGGCAGTAGGTGCGCGCAGCGTGTTCATCATGATGGAGCACAACAGCAAGAACGGCGATCCGAAGATCGTCGAACGCTGCACTTATCCTCTGACGGGCGCGGGCGTGGTGGACCGCATCTATACCGATCTGGCGGTCATCGATGTCACGCCGGATGGCCTGGTGGTTCGGGATATGATCCACGGCATGACGCTGACCGAACTGCAAGGACGCACCGGCGCGCCGCTGCGCGCGGGCTGATGCTGCCTAATCTGCCCCCGCCCGGCTACGCCGCGCCGTTGGCCGCTGACGACCATCCCGACCAGTTCCGGGGCGACCCGGACTACATGCTGACCCTGGCGCGCGGCCTGCACGTGATCCGCGCGTTCGGCACGCGGCGCCATCCGCAAACGGCGGCGGAACTGAGCCGTCGCGCAGGCCTGCCGCGCGCGGTGGTGCAGCGATGTCTGCACACGCTGGTGCTGCTGGGCATTGCTGAGCAGCATGGCAGGTTGTATGTGCTGACGCCGCGCATCCTGGGCCTGGGCTATGCGTATTTTTCGTCGACGCCGTTTGTGTCGCTGGCCCAACCCGTGCTGGAAGAACTGAGCGCCACGGTCAACGAGACCTGCGCGTTGGCCATCATGGAAGGCCACGAAATGTTGTACCTGGCGCGTTCCGAAGTGAATCGCCTGCTGGCAACCTCAATGGGCCTGGGCAGCCGCCTGCCGGCTTACTGCACGTCGATCGGGCGCGTGTTGCTGGCCGAATTGCCCGAGCCCGCCCTGGCCCGCTATTTCGCCGCGACCGACTTGCAGCCCTATACGGAATTCACGCTGAACACCGAAGCGAAATTGCGCGCGGAATTGGCGCGTATCCGCGAGCAAGGCTACGCGGTGGTCGATCAGGAATTGGAATTGAACGTGCGCGCGATTTCAGTCGCCGTCCGTTCCGCCAGCGGCAAAGCCTGCGGCGCGGTGAACGTCAGCGTCAAGGCAGCACGCGTGCCGCTGACGCGCCTGACGGAAGAGTTCTTGCCCCCGTTACGGCAGGCTGTGGAAAGAATCGGGGAATTTTTGGTGGCGTGAAGAAGTGGGCGGCACCGTCCGATGGGTTACGCGCGTTACGCACCGTGCCCCATCTGACCGCCATGCCGCGCTTCACCCATCCTACAAGTCCGGGCCGTAGGATGGGTGCAGCGCGAGAAAACCAGCATAAGAAATCCAGCAAAGTTCGCGCGAAACCCATCAAGCCACCGCCCAAGAGTCCCGCAAACCCCATCAAGCAACCTAGCCCAACCCCTTCAAGCAACCTAGCCCAACCCCGTCATATCCAGCGAAAACGCGGCAGCCGCGCGACCAATCCGGTCATTAACTGCATGCCATTCATCGCTAGCAGGCGGCGCCTGCACGATGATCCGCGAATAACCCTGTTTATCCAGATCGCGCAGCAAGCCATACAAGGCCTGCGCATAGCGCGCCGGGTCCGCCGGAACAGGCTGCCATTGCAAACGCTCATCCAACGCTTCAGGCCTGGCCCCATACGCCACTACCACCACCGTGCCTGACGGCAGATTCCGTCCTTGCACCACCTCTTGCAGCCGCTCATCCGATGCCAGCTCCAACGGCGTGCGCGGCGCATAGTGCGCCTTCAACGTACCCGACGCCCTAGGCGCGGCGGCGTCCGGTGCGAACACCTGCACGCCCAGCACCGCTTCAATCTGCGCCGCACTGATATGACCCGGACGCAGCAGCACGGGACCCGCACCGCGATCCAGGCGCGACAGGTCAAGAATGGTCGACTCGATACCCACTTCCGACGCCCCGCCTTCCAGCACCGGCATGCCCGCCGCGACTTCCTCGGGAAATTCGCTGCGCACATGCTCGGCGCGCGTGGGCGACACCTGGCCGAACTTGTTGGCCGACGGCGCGGCCACGCCGCCCTGCCCGTTCGGCTTGCCCGCCGCGAACGCCGCCAGCAGCGCCTGCGCCACCGGGTGCGATGGGCAGCGGATGCCGATGCTGTCCTGGCCGCCGCTAACCGTATCAACGATATGCGGCGCGCGCTTCAGGATCAGTGTCAGCGGCCCCGGCCAAAACGCATCGATCAGCAGGCGCGCCTCGGGCGGCACGTCCGCCGCCCAATACGACACATCACCACCGGGCGCGATGTGCACGATGACGGGATGATTCGACGGGCGGCCCTTGGCCGCATAGATCTTCGCCACTGCTTGCGGGTTTTCCGCGTCCGCGCCCAGGCCGTAGACGGTCTCGGTGGGAAAGGCGGCGAGCTCGCCGTCCAGCAGGCGCTGCGCGGCGTGGGCGATGTCCGCGTCGCGCGCGGAATCGAGCGTAGGCAAGGAAGGCATCGCGGTTTACTCGGGGGCTTGCATGCCCAGCGCGGCGGCCACACGGGCGGCGTCGCTACGGGCTTCATCCAGCGTGGGCGCCACGATGGTGATGTGGCCCATCTTGCGGGCTCGCCGCGCGTCATGCTTGCCGTACAAGTGCAGCTTGGCGGTGGGCACCGCCAGCGCGGCGGCCCAGTCAGGTTCGCGCTGGGTCGTGGCCGTGGCCGATTCGTACCAGATGTCGCCCAGGATGTTCAGCATGACGGCAGGCGCCAGCAGCGCCGTGCTGCCCAAGGGCAAGCCGGCCATCGCGCGCGCCTGCTGTTCGAACTGGCTGGTGACGCAGGCGTTCATCGTGTAGTGGCCGCTGTTGTGCGGGCGCGGCGCGATCTCGTTGACGATGAGGCTGCCGTCCTTCAAGACAAAGAACTCCACGCACAGCACGCCGTGATAGCCCAGGCCTTGCGCAATGGACTGCGCCGCCTCGGTGGCGCGGGCCTGCCGTTCGGCATGGGCCGCGTCCGACTGCACGGGCGCCGCCGTCGACACCGCCAGGATGCCGTCGCGATGCACGTTGCGCGCCACCGGGAACACCACGCTGGCGCCATCGAAACCGCGCGCCAGCACCACCGAGATTTCATAATCCAGCGGCATCAACGCTTCCAGCACGCAGGCCACACCGCCGAATTCAGCGAAAGCAGCAAGCGCTTCGTCGCGCGTGCTGATGCGGGCCTGACCCTTGCCGTCATAGCCCAGGCGGGCCACTTTCAGAATGCCGGGGAACAAGGCGTCTGGCGCGGCGCGCAGGTCCGCTTCGCTGCGGATGGCGGCGTGCGGCGCAACGGGAATGCCTTGCGCGGCGATGAAGGTTTTTTCGGCGATACGGTCCTGCACGATGGCCACGGCGTCGGCGGCGGGGCTGACGCGGCAGCGCGTGGCCAGCGTGCGCAGGCTGTCGGCCGGCACGTTTTCAAATTCGGTGGTGACGGCCTGACAGGTTTGGGCCAGGCGGGCCAGTCCGGCTTCGTCGTCGTAGGCCGCCTGGATGTGCAGGTCGGCCACCATGCCGGCGGGGCATTCGTCGGCCGGGTCCAGCACGGCAACCTTGTAGCCCAGGCTTTGCGCCGCGTGGCAGAACATGCGGCCCAATTGGCCGCCGCCCAGCAAGCCCAGCCAGCCGCCGGGGGCAATCATGAAGGAAGTGGATTTGCTCATACGATCGATGCCTCGGGCGGAACCTTCATGTCGCGCGCGGCTTGCGTCTGGCGTGCGCGGAAAGCCACCAGCTTCTGATGCAAGCCCGCGTCGGTGCCGGCCAGCGTGGCAATCACGTGCAGCGCCGCGTTGGCCGCGCCGGCTTCGCCGATGGCAAACGTGGCCACCGGCACGCCCTTGGGCATCTGCACAATGGACAGCAGCGAATCTTCGCCGCGCAGGTACTTGGACGGCACCGGCACGCCAAACACCGGCACTTCGGTCAGCGCCGCCATCATGCCCGGCAGGTGGGCCGCGCCACCGGCGCCGGCGATGATGCCGCGCAGGCCGCGGCCATGCGCCGCCGCGCCGTACTCGGCCATGTCCTGCGGCATGCGATGCGCGGAAATCACGCGCGCCTCGTAAGCCACGCCGAAATCCTCCAGCATGGTCACCGCGTGCTTCATGACCTCCCAATCGCTGGAAGATCCCATAATCACGCCCACCACGGGGGTGGCCTCTGCCGCTGCGGAAGTCTTGGCTGTCATAACCGGTGTCAAAGAGGTAAGACCGCGGAAACCTGCCCGCGGAATGTCAAAGGACCGCGGACGCAATCCGCGAAACCCGGTATTTTACCCGGCGCGCGGTCGAAGCTAGCGCGCGGCCGGTGACGACAGCCACAGATAGCTGTCGGGATTGTCCGGGCAAGGCCCGAAACCGCATTCCAGCGTGGTGCCGCCCACGTTGGCCAGCGTCATGATGAAAAACAGGGCCATGACGATAATGCCCAGCACCGACACCGGCTTTTTCAGCATGCTGTCGCCCCATTTGCGGTCGGCCGTCTGCATCAGGATGCAGAAAACGATGATGGCGCTAAAGGCGATGAAGGCCCAGGTGTAGAAGTGCATGCCCAGGAACGGCGAGCCATAACCGGGGTCACCCGGCGCCATGTGCAGCAGCACTTGCCGGCCCGACGCCAGCATGCCGCCCAGCGACGCCGCGATACTCATCGCGTAGTGCATGGGCGATGGCCCCAAGCGCATGTTCAGCAGGAACCCCACCCCGGCAAGTATCAGCGCCACGCGCTGCAACAGGCATAGCGGGCACGGCAGTTCGTCATAAATGAACTGCCAGGCGAAGGCCATGCCCAGGATGCCGGTGATGCCCAGCAGCGCCAGGCCGTTCAACACTCGCGAGCCGCGCGCCGGATTGCGGGAAAAGATCATCGCCCGGCCTTTACAGCGACAACGCCAGGGGCGTGTTCATGTGGTGCACGCACCAGGCGGCAAAGATCGCCAGCGTCAGCATCCAGAAAGTCACGCAGGGGCGGCGCTTGCCAAGCACCCCGAACCACACGGCGACCAATCCGGTCAGAAAGGGCAACATCATGATCATGCGGAAGGCTCCTGTCGGCGGCGTCCTGCTAAGCAGCCGACGAGTATAACGTAACAATCCGACATATTTGTTATCGAAAGCCCTGATGCGCGCGGCGCCGGCTTATGCCTTGGAGGCATAAAAAAACCCGCTCACTGTGCATGAGCGGGTTGTTTTGACCACGAAGGCCTGATGCCGTAAGGCGGATCAGGCGATCAGGCGATCCAGCGCTTCGCGGTACTTGGCGGCCGTCTTCACCAGTACGTCTTGCGGCAGGCGCGGGGCGGGCGGGGTCTTGTCCCAGGTTTGGGTTTCGAGCCAGTCGCGCACGAACTGCTTGTCGAACGACGGGGGGCTGATGCCCACGCGGTAGCCGTCGGCGGGCCAGAAACGCGAGGAATCGGGCGTCAGCACTTCGTCCATCAAGTGCAGCGTGCCGTTGTCGTCCAGGCCGAATTCGAACTTGGTGTCGGCAATGATGATGCCCTTGGTGGCGGCGAACTTGGCCGCTTCCGTGTACAGCTTGAGCGTGACGTCGCGGATGCGCTCGGCCATTTCCTGGCCAACTTCCTTGACCACGTGCGCAAAGTCCACGTTTTCGTCGTGCATGCCGAATTCGGCCTTGGCGGCGGGCGTGAAGATGGGTTCGGGCAACTGGCTGGCCTGTTGCAGGCCGGCGGGCAGTTGGATGCCGCAGACGGCGCCGGTGGCCTGGTAGTCCTTCCAGCCGGAACCGATCAGGTAGCCACGGGCAACCGCTTCCACCAGGATCGGCTTCAAGCGCTTGACCACAACGGCGCGGCCGCGCACCTGGTCGACTTCGTCCGGGGCCACCACGTCTTCGGGCTGCACGCCCGTGGAGTGGTTCGGCAGGATGTGGGCCAGCTTCTGCAACCAGAATTCGGTCAGCTCGGTCAGCACCTGCCCCTTGCCGGGGATGGGGTCGTCAAGGATCACGTCGAAAGCGGAGATACGATCCGACGCGACGATCAGCAACTTGTCGTCGCCCACCGCGTACATATCGCGCACCTTACCGCGGCCCAGCAGCGGCAAGGACTTGATGCTGGATTGATGCAAAGCAGAAGTCACGGGAATGGCCTATGGCAAAAATGAAGATTCCCGCCACGGGCGAGCGCCAGGGCGGGAAGTAGAACGAAATCGGAACCTGCGCAAAAGGCGGCATGGCCTCTGCAAGACGCATAGATTACTGCAAATAAGCCCGTCTTGCCGGGCGGCGGGGGCCGGGTTAGGCTCTGATTTCCGACTCACAATTCGCGCCGGCCGCCTTTGGGCGTCACGTCGCAGACCTTACGCCCGGAGACAAAGTCGTATGCAGGAAGCTTCCCTCAAACGCCCGCCCGCCGCCGACGCGCCGGTACACCTGACTGGCGGTTGCCAGTGCGGCGCGATCCGTTACGCCGTTACCGACGAGCCCATCACCGCCGCCACCTGTCATTGCCGCGACTGCCAATATTCCAGCGGCGGCGCCCCGGCCCATGCGTTGATCTTCCCCGCCGGCTCGGTGACGATGCTGCGCGGCCAGGCCAAGGAACACCGCTACAAGGGAGACTCCGGGCACACCGTCATGCGCAGCTTCTGCGCCGCCTGTGGCACGCCGCTGTTCGGCGGCTCGGAAGGCATGGGATACGAAGTGGTGCGCGCGGGCTCGCTAGACGACCCCGAAGCCTTTCACGTCAAGGCCAGCCTGTGGACGAGTTCGGCGCCGTCCTGGCACCACGTGGACCGCAGCGTGCCGCACTTCCCGCAAAACTCGCCGCCCGCCTGACGCGCGGGGCTGACGCGGCCAGCCGATACGCCCGTCTTGGCTGCCGGCCAAAACAAAGGGGTGGGTCCATGACGGACCCACCCCTTTTTGCTACCTCGGCGCCCCCCGAAGGCGGCGCTGGACAGGTTTACTGCACCACTTGCGACAGCTTGCCCGAGGCGTACTGCGCGGCGATTTCGGTCAGCGGCAGCGCCTTGATCTTGCTGGCGTTGCCGGCCGTGCCGAATTCCGTATAGCGAGCCACACAGATCGCCTTGGCGGCGGCGCGGGCAGGCTTCAGGTATTCGCGCGGGTCGAACTTTTCGGGGTTCTCGGCGAAGAAGCGGCGGATGGCGCCGGTCATGGCCAGACGAATATCGGTGTCGATATTGATCTTGCGCACGCCGTACTTGATGGCTTCCTGGATTTCCTCGACCGGCACGCCGTAGGTTTCCTTCATGTTGCCGCCGAATTCACGGATCTCGGCCAGCAGTTCCTGCGGCACGCTGGAGCTGCCGTGCATCACCAGGTGGGTGTTGGGCAGGCGGGCGTGGATTTCCTTGATGCGGGAAATCGACAGGATGTCGCCGGTGGGCTTGCGCGTGAACTTGTAGGCGCCGTGGCTGGTGCCGATGGCAATCGCCAGCGCGTCCAACTGGGTGCGGCGCACGAAGTCGGCGGCTTGTTCCGGATCGGTCAGCAGTTGATCCATGGTCAGCTTGCCGTCGGCGCCGTGGCCGTCTTCCTTGTCGCCTTCCATGGTTTCCAGGGAACCCAGGCAGCCGAGTTCGCCTTCAACCGTCACGCCCAGCTTGTGGGCGACGTCCACCACCTTCTTGGTGACTTCGACGTTGTAGTCGTAGTCGGCGATGGTCTTGCCGTCTTCTTTCAGCGAACCGTCCATCATCACGCTGGAGAAACCGAGGTCGATGGCGCCTTGGCAGACCTTGGGCGACTGGCCGTGATCCTGGTGCATGACGACGGGAATGTGCGGATAGGATTCCACCGCGGCCTGGATCAGGTGCTTCAGGAAGCCCTCGCCCGCGTATTTGCGTGCGCCGGCCGAAGCTTGCATGATCACCGGGCTATCGGTCTCCGCAGCGGCTTCCATGATGGCCTGGACCTGTTCCAGGTTATTGACGTTGAAAGCCGGAATGCCGTAGCCGTTCTCGGCGGCGTGGTCGAGCAACTGGCGCATGGAGACTAGGGCCATGAGTGGTCCTCCTATGAACTGTCTATGGAATGATGGTTGAAGCCTTGCTGAATGGCGTGATTTTACGGGGGAATCGCTGAAAGGTCTTGCAACCGCCGGTATCCGGTCCATTCAGCCGATGGCAAAGCGGCGCAAGCCGCGCGCAGGTCGTCCGGACGCATGAGGGACAAGGGGCGGCCAAAGCCGCCCCGACACGCGAAGTTTCACTTTCGGGGGCTGTTCCCCCGACTCCGTCCCTAGACAGGCTGCGGCACGGCGATGCGTCCCGCCCAGGGCTGGGCAGTTTCCAGTTGGGCCGACAAGGCCAGCACCACGGCTTCGTCGCCATAACGGCCCACCACCTGTACGCCCACCGGCAGACCCGCGTCAGTCCAGACCAGCGGCAAGCTGGCGGCCGGCTGGCCCGACGCATTGAACGCCAACGAGAACGTGCCGTAAGTGGCGACCTTGCGGCGGAAGTCCAGGAACGTGCCCTGGGCCGTGGACAATTCGCCCAACTTCAACGGCAGTTGCGTCAGCGAGGGCGACAGGATGGCGTCGTAGCCCTCCATATAGTTGTCAAGAATGCGGCCGATGGCATGGAAGCGGTTCACGCTGCCGATGTACTGCGCCGCCGGCAGCGACTTGCCGTATTCATAGCCTTGGCGCAGCACGGGTTCCAGGTCGTCGTCGGCCAAGGGCTGGCCGGTCAGGCCCAGCCGCGTGTCCACCGACAGCACGATGTTTCCGGCCAGCACATTGGCGTGGGCCTGCACGAAGGCGTCGTACTCGATGTCCGGTGGCGTGCCGTCCACGACCTCGTGGCCCAGCTCCCGGCATAGCGCCGCCGCGCGCTCGACAGCGGCAACGCATTCGGGCGCCACGGCCACGCCATTGAAGGCGCTGCGCCACACGACGATGCGCAGTTTGCGCGGGGGGGCAGACAACAGTTCCAGATAAGACCCCGGGGCGGCGGGCGCCGCATAGGGCGCGCCCGGCTCCGGGGCACACACGGCGTCCAGCGCGGCCGCCGTGTCGCGCACCGAGCGCGACAACACCCCATCCGTCGCCAGGCCGCCCCAGCCTTCGCCGCGCAACGGACCCATGGGCACGCGGCCCCGCGACACCTTCAACCCATACACGCCACAAGCAGCGGCCGGGATGCGGATGGAACCCCCGCCGTCGCTGCCATGCGCCAAGGGCACGATGCCTGCCGCCACCGCCGCCGCCGCGCCACCGCTGGACCCGCCCGTCGAGCGCGTCGGGTCCCAGGGGTTGCGGGTGGGGCCGCCGTTACGCGCCGCCTCGGTGGTGGGCGCCATGCAGAATTCGGGCACGGTGGTGCGGGCAAACGGGATCAGGCCGGCAGCTTCAAAGCGGTCGGCCAGGGTGGCGTTACGGGCATAGCGCGTATCGTTCAACAGGCGGGAACCCAGGCTGGACGGAAAGCGCGTGTGCGCCAGACCGGAATCCTTCAGCAGAAACGGGATCGCGCCGAACACGCCCCGGGCCTGCCAGGCGCGCGCCACGTCCAGCGATTCTTCATAGCGCTCGTAGCAGAGCGCATTCATGGCCGGCGCGCGTTCCCGCGCCAGCTTGATGGCGCAGGCCATCAGGTCTTCGGGGCTGACTTCGCGCCTTGCCAACAAGTCCGCCAGCGCCAGCCCGTCCAGCGCCTGATACTCGGTGTCACGCATACTGCTTGCTCCTTGAGGGGTCTGACAGCGCTTCCAGATCGGGTTTGTTCCAGGCCTTGCCCGGCACCGATTCGATCAGGCGGCGCGTGTATTCATGTTGTGGGTGGTAGAAAATCGTGGCCGCGCGTTCCAGCTCCACCAGTTGCCCCTGCCGCATGACGGCAATGCGGTCGCAGATCTGGGCCGCGACACGCAGATCGTGGGTGATGAACAGCACGGACAAATCGAACTGCCCGCTTACTGTCTTAAGCAGGTCCAGCACCTGCGCCTGGATGGACACGTCCAGCGCCGACACGGCTTCGTCCGCCACCAGCAGCCGGGGCTTCAAGGCCAGGGCGCGCGCGATGCCCACGCGCTGGCGCTGCCCACCGGAAAATTGGTGCGGATAGCGGTCGCCCGCGTCTCCGCCCAAGCCCACCAGTTCCAGCAATTCACGCGCATCGCGCAGCGCGGTCTTGCGGCTTGCGCCAAAGGCGATGGGGCCTTGCGCCACCGCCTCGATCACGCGGTGGCGCGGGTTCAGCGATGCGTAGGGGTCCTGGAACACCATCTGGATCTGGCGGCGATAGGGGCGGAAGTCGCGCGGCCTCATGCCGACGAGTTCCTGGCCCTCCATACGCACGCTGCCGCTGTCAGGCGAGATCAAGCCGATCAGCGTGCGGCCCAAGGTGGACTTGCCCGAGCCGGACTCGCCCACCAGGCCCAGCGTTTCGCCCTGCCGGATTTCCAGCGAGATATCGCGCAGTGCGTCGACCCGGCGCCCGCCGGTGGCGAAGGTCTTGCACAGCTTGTCCACCACCATCAGCGCGGGCGCCGCGCCGGCCTCTTCCTTGCCCTGGGGTTTGTGCGGCACGGCGGCGATCAACTGACGCGTATAGGGATGCTGCGGGCGGTTCAGGATGTCTTGGGCGGCGCCCGCCTCCACCACCGCGCCCTTGCGCATGACGACAATACGGTCGGCAATGTCGGCCACCACGCCAAAGTCGTGGGTGATGAAGATGACGCCGATGCCCATGCGCCGCTGGATGTCCTTGATCAGCCCGAGGATCTGCGCCTGCGTCGTGACATCCAGCGCGGTCGTGGGTTCATCCGCGATCAGCACGTCCGGCTCCAGGGCCAGCGCCATCGCGATCACCACGCGCTGCCGCTGCCCGCCCGACAACTGGAACGGAAAGGCGTCGATCATGGCGGCGGGATCCGGCAGCAGCACCTGTTCGAACAATTCCAGCACGCGCTGCTTGCGCGCCGAGGCGCTCAGCGTGGTGTGGCGTTCGAGCACTTCGTCCACCTGTCGGCCCACGCGCATGATGGGATTCAGCGCGGTCATGGGTTCCTGGAACACCATGCCGAACGACTTGCCGCGCAAGCCGTACCAGTCGGTGGCCGACAAGCCGACCAGGTCGCGCCCGCCGTACAGAATTTTCCCTTGCGTGATACTGAGTTGATCGTCCGGAAGCAGACCCATAATGGCGTGCGCCGTCACGGATTTTCCCGAACCCGATTCGCCGACCACGCACATGATTTCATTGCGGTTGACGGTGTACGACACGCCTTGCACGACCGTGGGTCCCCCATGGGCAGCGGTGACGCTAAGGTCGCGGATGTCAAGCAGCACGCTGTTCTGGTCGGCACTCATTGCGTTGCCCTCCTGCGGGCCAATTTGGGATTCAGGGCATCGTTGAGCGCTTCCCCGATCAGGTTCAGCGACAACACTGTCACCAAGATTGCCACGCCAGGGAACACGCTCATCCACCACGCATCCCGCAACACGCTGCGCGACATCCCGATGATGTAACCCCACGTTATGGCATTAGGGTCGCCCAGACCCAAGAAACTGAGGGCCGATTCCAGCAGGATTGCACTTGCGATCATCAGCGAGCCCGAAACAATCACGGGCGACAAACTGTTGGGTAGGATCTGCGTCAGAATAATGCGAATGTTGGACTGCCCTGCCAGCATCGCGGCTTGCACGAATTCGCGGTTCTTCAGGCTCATGAATTCCGCCCGTACCAACCGCGCGAGCGGCGGCCACGACACCACCGCAATCGCGAAGATCACAGTCGCCATATTGGGGATCAGAATGGCGACCAGCACCACCGCCAAGAAGAAGCTGGGAATGGTCTGGAACAGCTCGATAAAACCCACAATGGCTTGGTCCACGCGACCGCCATAAAAGCCGGCCAACGCCCCCACCGTGATGCCCACCAAGATGGACACAACGGTGGACACTGCAGCCAGTAGCAGGGTCACGCGGGACCCGTAAGCGATGCCAGTGGCAATATCGCGGCCCAAGGTATCAGTGCCCAGCAGCGCACCGTCGGACAGCGGCGGCATAAAGGGGCCGTTGACGATGTCCCACGGGCTGTCAGGAAAGATCCAACCAGCGGTAATGGCCATCAAGGTGACCAGCCCCAGCACGATCAGGCCGATGATGCCGCCCTTGTTGCGGCAGAAAGATTGTATGAACGCATTCATTTCAGTTCGATTCTGGGGTCCGCCACCGTGTAAAGAATGTCGGTGACAATGTTGACTACGACCACGATTAACGAGGCCACGAAAAACACGCCCAATAGCACGCTGTAGTCGCGCTGCACCAACGCGTCAAAGGCCAGTCGCCCGATACCAGGCCACGCGAACACCGTTTCGACCAATAGCGACCCGCCGATGAGCCCGCCCGCCTGAATACCCGCGTAGGTGATGACGGGCAGCAGCGCGTTGCGCAACACGTGCCGTACGATGACCGTGCGTTCTGACAAGCCCTTGGCGCGTGCTGTCTTGACGAAGTCAAGTTGGCTGATTTCGAGAATGGACGCGCGCGTTAGCCGGGCGTAGACGGCCATGTAAAACATGCCCAACGTCAACGCTGGCAGCAGCAAATGCTTGGCCACGTCGGCCATGCGCGCCATTCCCGTCAAGTCGGCACCGACACTTTCATAGCCGAAGGCGGGCAGCCACTCTAGATTGACCGAGAACAGCAGCACTAGCATCAGTCCCACCCAGAACAGCGGCGTGGCGTAAGCCAGCATGGACAGCGTGGTGATGACAGTGTCGCCCCATTTGCCCACCCGCAATGCGGCCTGTGTACCGAGGCTGATCCCGGCCAGCAACGCAAAGGCAAACGCCGACAACGTTAGCAACAGCGTCGCTGGCAGATGCTGCAAGATCAAGCTGGAAACAGACGCCTGTTGGCGGTAGGAATAGCCTAGATCAAACGTGGCGACGTTCTTCAGGTAATGTCCCAGTTGCACGGGGATGGGCTTGTCCAACCCGAACTCCTGACGCAGCTTTTCGATGAACTCGGCGTCCACCGCACCCGATTGCCCGGCAAGAATTTCAGCCGGATCACCCGGCGCCGCGCGAACCAGGAAGAAGTTAAAGAGCGCGATCATCAGCAGAACCAGGGCGCTCTTGACCACCCGATTCGCCAGGAATTTACTGACCGCCTTCATTCTTTGGACAGCCAAGTGTCGCTTTGCGTATCAACTACGCCAAGCGCGGTTGTCACCGCGTCATGCACGCGCTTGTTCAGCAGCGTGGAGGATTTGGTGTCGGCCAGCCACAGGACCGGCACGTCGTCTACCAGAATGCGTTGGACTTCGCTGTACAACTTCTGACGCTCTTCGTCGGTAGGGGCGGTGGCGGCGGCGTTGAAGAGTTCGTCGACCTTGGGGTTGTCGTACTGCGAGGTGTTGCTGAACATCAGCCCCTTCTTAATGTTGCTGCCCAGATAGGTGCGCGCCACGCCTATGGCCGGGTCGCCGTACTGAAACACGCCGTTGGCGGCCATATCGAAATCCCAGTTGCCCACGCGGCTGGTCCACCCGCCAACGTCGGTGCTTTCGATATTGACGGTCACGCCGATCTTGGACAGATTCTGCTTGATGTATTCCGCAGTGCGGCGTGGCGTTTCGCCGTAAGGCAGCGGTATCAGGCCGATGGTGGCGCGCACGCCCTTGGCGTCGGGCTTCAGACCCATTTCATCTAGCAACGCAATGGCTCGCTTCGGGTCGTACGGATACTTTTTGACGTTGGCGTCATAGAAACGCGTGTTGTGGTGAATGGGACCAGTGGCCACCGTACCCGACCCGAACATGATCTTGTCAACGATGAACTGACGGTTGATGCCATACATCAGCGCCTGACGGAATCGTTTGTCCGAGAAGGGATAACGGCTGCCGTTGAGCTCGAGCCAGTGCATGGTCGACCAATACTCATATCCCTTGTGGGTTTGATTAATGGTCGGCAGCTTGGCCACGCGCGCCACATCGACGGGCTCGATGTCTTGCTGCCATGCTTGCAGCACCGTGCCTTGTTCCAAAGCCACGCGACGCGAAGCCGAATCGGGAATCACGCGGTACGTGATGCCGTCCAGATAAGGCCGGCCTTCCTTCCAGTATTGCTCGTTCTTGACCAGTTCAATATATGACCCGCGTTCCCAGCGCTTGAACTTAAACGGGCCGGTACCGATCGGCGCGTTGTTGTTCGGATTCCGGCCAATTGGCGTGTCCACGTCGTACAGGTGCTTGGGCAGGATGGCGCCGCCGCCGATATCAAACGCGTACAGAAACGCCGAGTACGGCTGCTTTAATTTGAAAACGACCGTATGTGCGTCCGGTGCCGACACTTCTTGCACGTTGGCCATCAGCGTGCGTGTGCGTGGAGTGCTAGCCAGCACTTTGGTGTACGTAAACAGCACGTCGTCAGATGAGAACGGCTTACCGTCATGCCACTGCACCTTGGGCTGCAAGTGGAAGGTATAGGTCAGGCGGTCGGCGGACACGTCCCAAGACTTGGCCAGCCCAGGTTGCGGCTTCAGGTCGAAGGAATAGGTCAACAGGCTTTCGAAGATCTTGCCGGCAACCAATTGTGTACTCGCGACTTGCTGCACGGCCACGTTTAAAGTCGGCGGCTCGGGGCTCAGGATGGCGGTCAAGACGCCGCCATACTGGGGCGTTTCAGCCGCTTGCAAGACGGGAACAGACAGCGTTAACAGGCTCGCGGTGGCGAGGGTAATGCGCGCTAAGGCGCACCGGGCGACAGGGAACGTCATGGCAGGAATTCCGTATGAAATGGAAAGCGGCGGAAGACGGCGGCGGAAGGCCCGCCACCATCAGGCTGAGGTTTGCAGCGGCTCCACGCCGCACCAGTCGTGCATAAACAGCGCCAGCGATGTCGCGACGCGCACCATGCTGTCTACCGAGACGCATTCGTTGAAGCCGTGCACGTTCTGCACCTTTGGGCCGTAGCAGGTGACCGGCACGTCCATCATCAGGCGGAAGTGGCGACCGTCGGTGGTGGCGGTCATCGCAGTGGGCTGCGGCGCTTCTCCAGCGACGCGGCGGTGGGCGTCGGCCAGCAGTTGCATGGCAGGCACGTCTAGGTCGTACTCGCAGCCGGGAGCGTGGAAGCCCTCGTAGCGGATGTCGATGCGCACGTCGCTCTCCCTCAATGCGTCTTCAACGGCGCGAATACGCTTCTCGACCAACTCCTTGGCGGCGTCAATGCTCATGTCCGGGTAGCAAGCGATCCGCATGCCCAACGTGCAGACACTAGGCACCGACGAATTCCAGTCCCCGGCGTGGATTTGACCCAAATTGAAATTGATCGGGTGCGCGTGTTCTCGATAAGCCGGATGCCGGTTTTCCGGCATGTTCCATTCGTGCTCCACCTTTTTCATTTCGTCGACAATACGCAGGCCGATTTCGACAGGGTTGACGCCCGAGGTCATGTTGGCCGCGTGCGCCGGACGACCCACGACATCCACGTACATCCAGTACACGCCTAATTGCGCGCTCATCATGCGTTCGTTCGTGGGTTCGGGAATAACTACCGCGTCGAACGCGCTAAGTTTGGCCGCAGCGATGGCGCTTTGCAGCGCAGATACGGTGGCCAGCGTGCCGTTGCCGGTGTTTTCTTCTTCCAGCACGCCGTTAAAACCCACTGCGCCCGCAGGCTGCACGCCCAATTCCCGCAGGGCCTTGAAAGCGGCAAGCGCGCAGATGATCCCGGCCTTCATGTCGCCCGCGCCGCGGCCATACAGCCAGCCTTCCCGCACTTCGCCGCTGAATGGCTTCGGATCCCAAAGTTCTTGCGGGCCGGTCGGTACCACATCAAGGTGGCCGTTGAAGAGCACGGCGCGGCCACCGGCGCTGCGCGGCTCGTGGCGTGCCAACACGTTGTAGCGGCCACCGTCCGGGCAGCAGGCGGGGGAATACAGCGGCAGGTTCTTGAGCTCTTCGGTGCGCAGCGCTATCCGCTCGGAAACGAGGCCCAGGTCCGCCAGCGCGGATTCCAGGAATTCCGCTGCGGGCATCTCTTGACCGGGCAGGCTGCGGCATTGCACGAATCCGGCCAGCGTGTCGATCATGTATGGGCGAAGCCGGTTGACTGCTTCTGCGATACGGGCCAGATCCAGCCTGGCTGCTACGGCACTGCTCATTGCACTCTCCTTGTCCACCACGGACTAAATCGCCTCTTAAGTATCATTTATTGATACTTCGATATCTATATGTGGAATGATAGGGGCCGTACAATTGCGAGGCAAGACGGAAAGCATGGGTGATTTCCCTAGCCCGGAAGAAAGCGAATTACTTCTATAGCGCGTATCCACGTACGGATATCGCCCGCCGAACCAACAGCAAAGACAAGAAGAAACTGGAGTACATCAACATGGCGACAACCGAGACCCGGTTCAACCAATCCCTGGCTAAAGGCTTCGGCATCTTGGAGGCGTTCTCCAATCACCCCGGCCCGCTGAGCCTGAACGAACTCGCGCAGTTATCGGGCCTCGACCGCAGCTCGACCCAGCGCATGTTGCATACGCTTGTGGCCCTTGGGTATCTGGAGCGCGGTAGTAACCAGCGCGGTTATGTGCTGGGGAAGAAGATCCTGGACCGAACGTTTGATTTCCTGCGCGGGCACCCCCTGCTGGAGCGCGCGACCCCCATCCTTGAGCAACTGCAGCAGGAATGCGGCGAGCGCGTGGATCTGAGCCTGTTTGACGACCTGACCATCGTGTATGCGCTACGTCGCCAGACCAAGCGCCAGACCTTCTACGCCACCCTGGTGGGTCGGCGCATGCCCACGTTCTCGTCCTCAGGCGGTCGCGCCATCATGTCGCATCTGCCCGATGACGAAGTCGACGACATCCTGGCACGCAGCCACTTGCGCCCGCTGACGCCTAAGACCATCACCGACCCCGACCTGATCCGGCAGCGCGTGCGCGAAGCGCGGGTGCAGGGCTACGCCATCTGCCAGGAAGAAAGCATGGTGGGCGAGATCGTGCTGGGCAGCGCGGTCGTCGACCACACCGGCCGCCCGATTGGGGCCATACATATCGCCGGCCTGCTGGCCGAATGGACGCTGGATTCCTTCTCGCAGCGCTTCAGTTCATTGGCGATTTCCGCCGCGCGGGCGCTCAGCGGCCGCCCCAACCGCAACTGAATGGGACGTCAAGGATCCGTAGGGTCCTTGACGTGCGCCCTCTTCAACCGCATCAAGGCCGACCCGCGTGCGGCACGTCCACCCGGGTCGTCAGGATGCAGCCTTCGGGCTTGGCGCGACGGTTGGCCTCGATGAAATCCGGGGCGGCGGCCATGAATAGCGTGCAGCCGTCCGGCCCGCCCAGGGCCGCCGCGAAGATGCCGAATTCGCCGGTGTCGATCTGCTCCAGGATCTGGCCGCCGCGCGCCAGCCGCACGATCCGCTTGCCGATGGCGTCAGCCACCCATAGCGCGCCTTCCGCGTCCAGCGCCCCGCCGTCCGGGCCGATGGCCGATGCGGCGATCAGCACCGACAGGGCGTCGCTATCGGGCAATGGCCCGAAGTTGGCCCAGTCGCGGCGCGGGCCCAGCGCGCCCGTGGGCAGGATGTCGAATTCCGAGATCCGGTTGCCGAAGGTTTCGTTGACGATCAGCGTCTTGCCGTCCGGCGTGATGAACGAACCGTTGGGAAAGCACAGCCCTTCGGCCACTGCCTGCGCCACGCCGTCCGTGTCCACGCGCACCAGCGTCGTCGTCGCGACCGGCTCGCCGGCCATCAGGTCAAACCCGAAATTACCCACGTAGGCCCGGCCCTGGTCATCCACCACCATGTCGTTGATGGGGCCGCCCGTAAGCGCCGACAGGTCGGCATGCACGGCCAGGGTGCCGTCGGCCTCGCGGCGCAGCACCTTGCGGTCTTTCATGGATGAGATCAGCAGGCGCCCATCGGGCAGCCAGCCCAGGCCCGAGGGCTGCTCTGGCACTCGGCAGATCTGTTCGATCTTGCCGGCCAGGTCCACGGCGATGACCTGCTCGGTGTAGAAGTCTGACGCCCACAGGCGGTCCTCGTGCCACCGCAGGCCTTCCAGATAGGTGTATCCGGACGCCAGCACGGACAGTTCGCGTTTCGGCATTGCTTGGTCTCCTTTTATGTTCCCGGTCGGGGCCGGTTCTTTATGTTCCCGGTCGGGCCGGTTTTTATTGATACGCCGTTTGGCGGCGGGCCCATTCTGGCACGCCGGAAGGTGTTACTGATACGTCCCCAGCATGACAACTGCGTGTCAGGAGTGCAGCGTTAACATCGCGCCCCAAGGGAAAACCCGCAGTTTGCAGGGTGCCCTGGCATACCCGTCACCGGACCGCTTTCCCGCCCCGTGCCGGCGGGCGCAGCCCCATTCCCCGGGGTCTTGCAGCGGCGGGCTCCTCGTTTTCCGTTTTGATCATGAATACAAAGAAGCTGACGCGCGCCATCGGCATCGCCATGGTGTTGGGCGTCGTGGTGGGCTACCTCTGCAACAAGACCGCGCAGGACGCCACAGAGGCCGCGCACATTGCCTCGTACTTCAGTCTGGTCACGGATATTTTCCTGCGCATGATCAAGATGATCATTGCCCCGCTGGTGTTCGCCACCCTGGTATCGGGTCTGGCCAGCATGAGCGACGCCAACGCCGTGGGCCGCATCGGCTTGCGCGCCATGGTCTGGTTCATTGCTGCTTCCGCCGTATCGCTGCTGCTGGGCCTGCTGCTGGTCAATCTGTTCCAGCCGGGCGCGCACATGAATCTGGCGATACCCGACGCGGGCTTCACCTCGGGCTTGAAGACGGGCGACTTCACGCTCAAGGCCTTCATTGCGCACGTGTTCCCCAAGAGCATCGCCGAGGCCATGGCCAACAACGAGATCTTGCAGATCCTGGTGTTCTCGCTGTTCTTCGGAGCCGCGCTGTCATTCATACGCGGCAAGGGCCACAACACGATATACACGATGATCGACGAGCTGGCCAAGATCATGTTCCGCGTCACCGACTACGTGATGCGCTTTGCGCCGCTGGGCGTGTTTGCCGCCATGGCCGCCGCCATCACCACCGAAGGCCTGGGCGTGCTGGTCAGCTACGGCAAGTTGATCGGTGAGTTCTACCTGGGTCTGGCGCTGCTGTGGGCCATTCTGTTCGGCGTCGGTTATCTGTTTTTGGGCAAGTCCACGCGCCGCCTGGGCGGGCTGATCAAGGAACCGACCCTGCTGGCCTTTTCCACCGCCAGCAGCGAATCGGCCTACCCGAAAACCATTGAAGCACTGGAACGCTTTGGCGTGTCCAAGCGCATTTCGGGCTTTGTGTTGCCGCTGGGGTATTCGTTCAACCTGGATGGCTCGATGATGTACCAGTCGTTCGCGGTGCTGTTCATCGCGCAGGCCTACAACATCGAGATGAGCTTTGCTCAGCAACTGACCTTGCTGCTGGTGCTGATGGTGACCAGCAAGGGCATGGCGGGCGTGGCCCGCGCGTCGCTGGTGGTGGTGGCAGCGACGCTGCCGATGTTCCATTTGCCCGAGGCCGGCCTGCTGCTGATCATGGGCATCGACCAGTTCTTCGACATGGGTCGCACGGCGACGAACGTGGTGGGCAACAGCCTGGCCACCGCCGTTATCGCCAAGCTGGAAGATAAGCGGGAAGACAACCCCGGCGACGCGGCCGCCGATGCGCCGGCGCGGCCGGCAACCGGCACGCCAGCGGTCGTGCGCGAAAACCAGGGGTAGTCGATTGGGTGGGGTCGACTGAACCGGGGCGACCCGATTCAGTCGACTGTATTCAGTCGTTCACCGAGCAGGACACCGGCGTGCCGTCTTCGAATTCAACGTCGTAGGTGTGGACCGGGTCCCAGGGCAGCGTGAACCAGAGTTCGTAGCCGTCGCCGTCTTCGTCGAACAGCCACAAGGCGCGCAGCACGGCTTTTTCGGCCATGGCTTCGGCGGTTTCTTCCTGCAGCAACTGGTCGTCTTCCAGACCCAGCTTCTTGTAGTGCTCGTAGGAATAGTTATCCAGCAGGAACTCGGCCGCTGCCAGGATGTGATCGTCCAGATTGTCGATGATGGCCTTGACCACCTTGGACGCGCCGCTGTCGGGCTCTTCGCCATCTGTCTGGATCATGACGTGGATGGGGGGACGGCCATCGCCGACGGGCACGTTTTCGGCCGCCCACAGATCGGGTTCTTCGGGGTCTTGGTTGAAATTGAATCGTGCCATCGCGCGCTCCGGAAAATTGGATGACGAGCCGGAGAAGGGCCGGCTGCGCCTTAGGCCGTTACGCCCTTCGCCATTTAACCAGATGCCGGGCGACCCGTCTTTGACCCGCAACGATGTTTTTGCCCCTACACCCGTTCCAGCGGAAAATGCGGCAGTGCGGGAAGCTCGGCCCGGATGGCGTCGCCGGGGCTGACCGCCCCGCCCTCCACCACGATCCCCATGACGCCGGCGCGGCGTTGCAGGCTGCCGTCGGGGTTGCGGCCCAGCACGGCGCCTGTCAAGCCCTTCTGATACTGGTCCAACTGCACGCAGGGGTTGCGCAGCCCGGTGATCTCGACCACCGCGTCGGCGCCGATGCGCAGGCGCGCGCCACGCGGCAAGGCCAGTAGATCGATACCCCGGGTGGTGATGTTTTCGCCCATCGTGCCTTCGGCGACGTTGAAACCGGCCAGTTGCAGCTCGTCATGCAGCTCGGCCTGAATCAAATGCACCTGGCGCAGGTTCGGCTGCGTGGGGTCGGCGCGCACGCGCGAGCGATGCTTGACGGTCACCCCCTGATGCGCGTCACCCTCCACCCCCAGCCCGCGCAACAACATGATCGTGGGCACTACAGGCTTGCTGAACGTGTGCGTGGCGCTGAGCGCAACGGCAATCACGATCGGATTCATCGCGGTTCTCCTGGAAGACATCGCCAGCGGCTCAGGCCGCCGCCCGTTGAGGCTGGGGCGCCGCCGCCACGTGGGTACGCGACGGCTGATAGTGCGTGGAGAATACCAGCCGGCCGGCCGACCAAGTGTGACTGATCAATGGCAAGGCGCCCACCTGCGCCACCGCCACCAGATCGGCCCGCAGGCCCACGGCGATGCGGCCCCGGTCCGACAGGCCGCAGGCATCCGCGGGGTTCGCCGTCACCAGCGCAATCGCCTGCGGCCAGCTCAGGTCGGTCTGCGCCGCCACCGCGTAGGCCGCGGCGATCAGCGTGGACGGCTGGTAGTCCGAACACAGGCAACTGGCCACGCCCGCGCGGATGGCGTCGATGGCCCGCATCGACCCGCTTTGGCTTTGGCCACGCAGCACGTTCGGCGCGCCCAGAATGGTGGGCAGGCCGCAAGACACCGCCGCGCGGGCGGTATCCAGCGTGATCGGAAATTCGCTCATTGCCACGCCCAGGTTGCGCATGGTGGCAATGCGTTGAACGGAGTCGTCGTCATGGCTGGCGGTGGGGATGCCCAGGGACTTCGCGTGCGCCAACAGCGTCTCTACCCGCGTCACCGCGCCATCTTTCGCGCGCGTCTTGGCGTGGGCGGCTTCTTCGGCCTGTTCCCGGCTCATTGCGTGGTTGCCCATCATGTATTGCAGATAGGACTCCAGCGTTTTGAACTGGCCCTGCCCCGGCGAATGATCCATGACGGACAACAGGTCCACCGCGCCCTCTTCCATCAGCGCGCGCAGCACCGGCACCGAGGTGTCGTCGGTGACTTCGTAGCGGCAATGCACGCGGTTATCCACCAGGCTGTGCGGGCGGAATGCGCGCAGCGTGCGCACCACTTCGGCCGCCGTCTGGTTGTTGCGCACCCCTAAATCCTTGTTCGCGAACGACAGCGCATGGTAGGGCGTGGTGATGCCGGCCGCGGCATTGCGGCGGTCGACCTGGGCCACGGCGAAGTCCAGGGGAAACAGCACGCGCGAGCGGGGCTCGGCTTCTTTTTCGATGGCGTCGCAATGCAGGTCGATCAGCCCGGGCAACAAGGTCTGGCCCTGTAGATCGACCACGCGATCCGCGCGCGCGCCGTCGGGCTCGATGGCGACGATGCGGCCGTCATCGATCAGCACCGCGCTGTTGTCCAGCACGCGATCGGGCAGCACCACGCGGGCGTGGGTCAGATAGGTGCTTTGCATGATTCCTCCGGTTGGGTCGACTCTGCCGTCTCAGCCGGCTCGGCCAACGCCGGCCGCAGCGCCAACGTTTTCGTGGCGACGGCGTCACGTACCTCGGCATCGTGAAAAATGCCCAGCAGGCAGCGGCCCGCCGCCAGGGCTTCGTGGATCAGCGCGATCACCACGCGGCGGTTGTCGGCGTCCAGCGATGCCGTGGGTTCATCCAGCAGCAAGATGGGATGGCGCGCGATGAAGCCACGCGCGATGTTCACACGCTGCTGCTCGCCGCCCGAAAACGTGGCGGGCGCCAGGCCCCACAGGCGCGGCGGCACGTTCAGGCGTTGCAACAAGGCGCCGGCCTGATCACGCGCGTCGTCTGCATCCACGCCCGCCATGCGCAGCGGCTCGGCCACCACATCCAGCGCGGACACGCGCGGAATCACCCGCAGGAACTGGCTGACATAACCGATGACGTCGCGGCGCAAGGCCAGAATGCGTTGTTCGGGCGCGCCCACCAGCTCGACCCATTCGTCGTTTGCGCGCACACGGATGCTGCCTTCGGTGGCCAGATAGTTGCCGTACAGGCAGCGCAGCAAGGTGCTTTTACCGGTGCCTGACGGGCCGGCCAACACCAGGCAATCGCCCGCGGCAGCATCGAAGTCCACCGCGTCCAGCACGGGCAGGCGGATGCCGCCCTGGTTATGCAGGGTGAACATCTTTCCGAGGCCCCGCACCTCGATCATGGGAGTAGTTGCGCGCATGTTCAGCTCTGCAAAATGGAAGACACCAGCAACTGGGTGTAGGGGTGTTGGGGGTCGTCAAGAATCTGGTCGGTCAGCCCGCTTTCGACCACCACGCCGCCGCGCATCACCAGCGTGCGATGCGCCAGCAGGCGTGCCACCGCCAGATCGTGCGTGACCACGATGGCGGCCAGGCCCAGGTCCGTGACCAACTGGCGCAGCAGGTCCAACAAGCGCGCCTGCACCGACACATCCAGCGACGCGGTCGGTTCGTCCATGAACACCAGGCGCGGATGCGTGACCAGATTGCGCGCGATCTGCAAGCGCTGCTGCATGCCGCCGGAAAACGACACCGGCGTATCGTCCAGGCGGCCCGCGTCGATCTCCATCTTTTGCAGCCAGTTGCCCGCCACGGCGCGCAGGTCACCGTAATGTCGGTCGCCCACGGCCATCAGTCGCTCGGCGATGTTGGCGCCCGCGCTGACCTGCATGCGCAGGCCGTCGCGCGCGTTCTGCCGCACAAAGCCCCAGTCGGTGCGCGACAACAGGCGCAGCCGCGCGCCGGGCAGCGCGGCCAGGTCGATGAAGCCCTGGTCTCGCGTGTCGTACCAGACGCTGCCGGCGTCTGGCTGGGTTTGGTATGACACGGCCGACAGCAAGGTGCTCTTGCCCGAGCCGGACTCACCGACCACGCACAGGACTTCGCCGGGAAACAGGTCAAAGCTGACGTCGCGGCAGCCATGCACGCCGTCCCAGGTGCGCGTCATGTTGCGCACGGAAAGCAAGGGTTGCGGGTGGGGTTGGGGGTTCATGCCGTGGCCTCGTCGTTGCGTTGTTGCGCTTGGCGGTGGTTGCAGTATTCCGTGTCTGAACACACGAAGCGGCGCGTGCCCGCGTCGTCCAGGATGATTTCATCCAGATAACTGTCGCGCGATCCGCACAGGTCGCAGCATTCGGTCCAGGTTTCCACGGTGAAGGGGTGATCGTCGAAGTCCAGGCTTTTGACGCGGGTGTACGGCGGCACGGCATAGACGCGCTTTTCGCGGCCGGCGCCGAACAGCATCAGCGCGGGGTTGCCGTCCAGCTTGGGGTTGTCGAACTTCGGGATGGGCGACGGGCGCATCATGTAGCGGTCGTTCACGATGACGGGGTAGTCGTAGGTGGTGGCGATGTGGCCGTGCTGCGCGATGTCTTCGTACAGCTTGACGTGCATGCCGCCGTATTCGGCCAGCGCGTGCATCGTGCGCGTTTCGGTTTCACTGGGTTCAAGCCAGCGCAACGGTTCCGGAATCGGCACCTGGTAGACCATCACCTGCCCTTCGCGCAGCGGCGTTTCAGGAATGCGATGGCGCGTCTGCACAATGGTGGCGTCCGGCGTGGATTCCGTCGTGGCCACGCCCGTGACGCGGCCAAAGAAACGGCGGATGTTGATGGCGTTGGTGGTGTCGTCCGAGCCTTGGTCGATGACCTTCAGCACATCGTCCTGGCCGATGATGGCCGCCGTCACCTGGATGCCGCCCGTGCCCCAGCCATAAGGCAGCGGCATCTCGCGGCTGCCGAACGGCACCTGGTAGCCGGGTATGGCCACCGCCTTGAGCAGCGCGCGGCGCAGCATGCGCTTGGTGGATTCGTCGAGATACGCAAAGTTGTAGTGGTCGTCGCGTTCGACCGTGGCGTGTTGGGCGCTCATTGGGAAACAGCCTCGTCGATCAGATCGTTGGGAGCGGCTTGGACGGTGGGTTGCAACGCGGCTTGGGTTGTGTCAAGCGGCTCGGCTTTTTTCGCAGCCCCGTCCGAGCGCAAGCGGCGCAGCAATTCCAGGTTCGCCTGGAAGTCCACGTAATGCGGCAGCTTCAAGTGCTGCACAAAGCCGGACGCCTCGACGTTGTCGCTGTGATACAGCACGAACTCGTGGTCGTTGGCGGGCGAATCGGCGCGTTCGCCCAGGTCCTTGGCCTTCAACGCGCGGTCCACCAGCGCCATCGACATGGCTTTGCGTTCGCCGTAACCGAAGGTCAGGCCGTAGCCGCGCGTGAACTTCGGGCCGGCTTCGGCGTTGCCCGCGAACTGGCTCACCATCTGGCATTCGGTGATTTCAATTTCGCCCACCGTGACGGCAAAGCCCAGCTCTTCGATGTGCATCTCCACTTCCAGCGTGCCGTAGCGGATCTCGGCCGCGAACGGATGGGTGTTGCCGTAGCCGCGCTGCGTGGAATAGCCCATGGACAACAAGAATCCTTCGTCGGCGCGCGCCAGGTTCTGCAGGCGGGCCGCGCGCGAGGCCGGAAAGTCCAGCGGCTGGCGCGTCAGGTCAAAGGGTTCGGGGTCGCCTTCGGGCACGGGTTTGGCGTCGATCAATTCATCGTGCGCCAACAGATCCGTCACGCGCGGCATGGCGCTGTCCAGCGCCTCACCGCCGGCGGGCAGCGCGTCGGCCTCGCGCTGCGCTTCCAGCGTGAAATCCAGCAAGCGTTGCGTGTAGTCGTAGGTGGGGCCCAGGATCTGGCCGCCCGGCACGTCCTTGAAGGTGGACGAGATACGGCGCTGCAAGCGCATGGCGCCCGTGTCGATCGGCTGCGTGTAGCCATAGCGCGACAAGGTCGTGCGATAGGCGCGCAGCAGGAACACCGCTTCGATCACATCACCCGCCGCCTGCTTGAGCGCCAGCGAGGCCAGTTGCGGGTCGTAGAGCGAACCCTCGGCCATCACGCGCGACACCGCCAGCGGCATCTGTTCGCGAATCTGGTCCAGGCTTAGCTCGGGCACCGCGCGGTCGCCGCGCCGGTAGGCGTCCAGCATGCGGTAGGAATTCAGGATGGCGCGTTCGCCCCCTTTGACGGCTACGTACATGTCAGTTCTCCACCCGCGTCGTGCGCGGCAGTCCACACATCCGCCGGTCTTGCGTCAGGAACACGTCGACGCCAAGCGGAAACAGTTGATGGTTCAGGCGCCAGTCGCGCCAGAAGCCCTCGGGCAGGCCCGTCACCGACAGCGCTTGCCGCGTCTGGATACCCGGGCCGGTCAGGCTGACCGCGTGGCCGTCGGCAAGCGAGCCCACTTCAAGCAGCAAGGTCGTAGACAAGTCCGGATACGCCGGGTCGCCCGGATGGCAGGCGGACAGCGCGGGTGCATCGCAACCCATCGGCACGGCGGCAAAGCGCGCCAGCGACGGCGATGGCACGATGGGGCAGCCGCAATGAAAGCGCAGGAAGGCCAGCGCGTCGGCGCTCACTTCCGGGGGCAACCACAAGGGCGTATCGCCGTCCACCAACGTCAGCAGCAGCGCCGTCATGGCCGGCGACAAGCCGGTGGGCACGCCGCATTGGGCAGTGATTTCTTCCACGCGCCCGGGATGCGCCAGGGCTTTAAGCGCGGCGCGAAAGGTGGTTTGCGCATCGTTGACCGGGTCGGAAAACCCCGGGATGAGGCCGCCGCGCGCGGCGGGCAACGTGGTGCTTGTCTGTGCTTGCATGTCAGTCCTCGCCCCGCACCATCGTGAAGAATTCAACCTTGGTCTGCGCCGCGACACGCGCCTGGGCGTCGACCTTATCGGCATGCTGGCGCGCCAGCGGCCGGATCAATTGCGCTTGCACGGTGTCGTGCCATTCCGGCAATTGCAGCAGCGCGTCAGCCACTGCGGCCTGTTCGGCATGGCGCAGGGAACGCCCTTGCACGTAGGCCACGCCCACCACGCCCGCGCCGGCTGTGTCCAGCGTCACCGCGCAGCGTGTCACGGTCATTTCGCCAAGGTTGAAACGCGCGCCGGTACCGCCGCTGCGCGCCCGCACCATGGCCATACCGGTTTGGGCCGGCCGCAGCATCTGGTGCTGGGGCACGCCATCCAAGCCACTGAATGCCCCTTCCAAGGCGGCCGGGTCCGCCAGGGACAACACGCGCATCCAGGCGGCGCGCCGGGTGTCGGGCGCTTGCTGCCCCGCTTGTGAGTGATCCATAATTTCCTCTACACGTCTAGACGACTGGATGAAGTATGATCGCTTGGAAATTGAAGTTCAACAGGCTGGCGTGAATTTTTGATGACAGTTGCGGTGCGTGTGCGGCGCCTATCCGGCGCGGCCCGCATCGGGCACAATCACAGCCATTCTTCATGAAGCTGATATGACAGCACGAGCAGACCCCATGGTTGAAAGAGGTTCCGGCATCGCCGTCTGGCGGCAAATTGGTGAGTCCCTGGCGGACGATATCCGCAACAAGCTCTATCTGGCGGGCGAGCAGTTGCCCTCCGAACCCGAGCTGGCCGCCAAGTTTTCGGTCAACCGCCACACCATCCGGCGCGCCATGGGCGAGCTGGAGCAAAGTGGGCTGGTCCGCATCGAACAAGGCCGTGGCACATTCGTGCAAGAGCACGCCATTGACTACGCCATCGGCAAGCGCACGCGCTTTTCCGAAAACCTGCGCAGCCAGGGCATGCTGGGCCACCAGGAAGTCCTGGGCAGCCAAACCTTGCGCGCGGCCGATATCGCCAAGCACCTGGGGCTGACCCGCACGGCCCCGCTATTGCGCGTGCAAATCGTGGGCAAGGCGGAAAACCGCCCCATCAGCGCCTCTGAGCACTTTCTTGACGAAAAGCGGTTTCCGGATTTTGCCGACCGCCTGACCGCGTTGCGCTCGGTGTCCAAGGTGTACGCGCACTACGGCATTGGCGACTACACGCGCAAATGGTCGCGCATTACCGCCGCGCTGCCCACGCCGGAAGTCGCGCGGTTGCTGGGCCAGCCCAAGACCCGGCCCATTTTGCAGATCGAGGCCTTGAACGTGGATCAGGATGGCGCCCCGTTGCAATACAGCATCACCCGCTTTGTGGGCGATCTGGTGCAACTGATGGTGGCGGACGACAGTTAAGCGGTACGGCCCTTCCCCGGGCCGAAAAGCGATTTAACTCATCTAGACATCTGGTTGTCATGCAAAATCGATAACGTCACACCATGAACTCACACGCCCCTTCGCCCTTGGCCGGTGTTACAGGCCAACGCATCCTGACGCCGCGTGGCGTCGAACAAGCCAGCCTGCGCTTTCAGGGCGGACTCATCGACGACGGCGGCGGCTCGCCCGCGCGTGGCGCGCCCTGGTTCGACGCCGGCCAACTGCTGGTGCTGCCCGGCATCGTGGACCTGCACGGCGACGCCTTCGAACGCGCCATCATGCCGCGCCCCAGTGTCACCTTCCCGTATGACAGCGCCTTGTTCGACGTAGACCGCCAATTGCTCGCCAATGGCATCACCACCGAATTCCATGGGGTGACCTTGTCCTGGGAAGGCGGGCTGCGCGGCGAGGCCTATGCCGAACGCATGTTCGATGCGCTGGAGCGCATGCAGCCGATGATGGGCGCGCGGCACTATGTGCATCTGCGCTTTGAAACGCACCATGTGGGCGGCGTAGAGCTTGCCCAGCAGTGGATCCGCGACGGCCGTGTGCGCTTTCTGGCGCTGAACGACCACTTGCCCGGCATGGCCCGCCGCCTGGGCGACGACCGCAAGCTGATGCAGTACGCCAACCGCGCGGAATGCGATCTGGACACCTTCCAGCAACGCATCCGCGCCGCCATGTCGGCGGCGGATTCCGTGGCCGACGCCATGCGCGAACTGACGCTGTGCGCGCAAGCGGCCGGCTTGAAGGTCGCCTCGCATGATGACCCCGACGCCGCCACGCGCCGCTACTACCATCAACTGGGCTGCGGCGTGGCCGAGTTTCCGCTGACCCGCGACGCCGCCTGCGTGGCGCGCGAACTGGGCAACTCCGTGGTCTTCGGCGCGCCCAACGTGGTGCGCGGCGGCAGCCATACCGGCGCGCCCAGCGCCACCGAGATGGTGCAGGCTGGCCTGTGCGACATCCTGACGTCCGACTACTACTACCCGGCGCCGCTGGCGGCCGTGATGCGCCTGGTGCAAGACGGCGTGCTGCCGCTGGCGCAGGCCTGGAACCTGGTGTCGATGAACCCCGCGCGTGCCGCCGGCTTGAAAGACCGTGGCGCGCTGGCGCCGGGCCTGATCGCCGACGCCATCGTGGTGGACGACAACGTGCCGGGCTTGCCGCGCGTGGTGGCGGCCATTGTGGGCGGCGAGCTGCGCTACGCCACGCGCGTGTTCGGCGACGGCCACAGCCAACGCATGGCGGCTTGATCATGCCGCTTGCCCACCGCTACGCCTTGTACCTGTCGCCCAGTGGACCGTGGCGCGAATGCGGCAGCCGCTGGCTGGGCCGCTGCGCGGACACGGGCGAACTGCTGCCGCCCTTGCCTGGTCAGCCCGACGCCGCGCGCGGCTGGACCGACGCGCCACGCCATTACGGCCTGCACGCCACCCTGAAGCCGCCTTTCCGCCTGGCCTCCGGCGCCACGCCGCAAGCGCTGGACGCGGCGGTGCGAACGCTGGTCGACGGCATCAGCCCTTTCAACCTGACGCTGGAATGCGAAACGCTGCGCGGCTTTTTGGCCTGGCGCATTGCGGACGCGGACATCCAAGGCCAGGCCCGCATCCAGGCGTTGGCGGATGCCGCCGTGCAAACGCTGGACGCCTTTCGCGCCCCGCCCACGCCCGAGGAAATCGCGCGGCGCCAACCCCATGCATTGACGCCCGAACAACAGGCGATGCTGGCGCGTTGGGGCTACCCGTATGTCTTCGACACCTACACCTTTCACATCACGCTGACCGGCAAGCTTGAGGGCGATGCGCTGGAGCAGGCGCAACGCAGCATCGCCGCCTTTGCCGACCCGCTGCGCAACCAGGCGATGCCCGTGTCCAGCGTCAGCCTCTTCGTGCAGCCTGAACCCGGGGCCGATTTTGTGGCGGCGCGCCACTACCATTTCGACGGCACGCAGTCCGACGCCGTCGGCGCGCCTGCCCTGCAAGGCCCCGCCGCGCCATGACCACGCCCGCCCCACCCTTGCCGCCCGCCGACGGTGCGCGCCTGATCTACCTGATGGGTGCATCGGGCAGCGGCAAGGACACTTTGCTGCGCTGGCTGCGCGCGCATCTGCATGCAGAAGAACCCGTGTTGGTGGCGCACCGCTACATCACCCGCGATAGCGGCGGCACGGAAGACGCGCTGGCCTTGACGCCGGAAGAGTTTGCGCGGCGCGCGGCGCTGGGTTGCTTCGCCCTGCGTTGGGCCAGCCATGGCTTGCAATACGGCATCGGCATCGAGATCGATACCTGGCTGGCCTGCGGCGCGGCGGTGATCGTGAACGGTTCGCGCGAGCACCTGGAGGCGGCGCACCAGCGCTACCCGGCATTGACCGCCGTGGAAGTCACCGTGGACCCATCCGTGCTTGCGCAACGGCTAGCGGGCCGGGGCCGCGAAAGCGCGGCCCAGATTCAGGAGCGGCTGGCGCGCGCGGCACAGGCCTTTGCGATTCCGCCGCACTGCGCCTACACGCGGATCAGCAACGATGCCGCGCATGACGTCGCGGCGGCGGCCTTGCTGGGCATTGCGCGCCGGGCGTTGGCGGGATGACGGGGCTGGCGCGGCTAGCCTAGCCAAAAGCGCTATCCAGGGTTCAAGCCGCCGCAGGCGCCCCGAAGCCCGCGCCCTCGGGCAGCCCCGCGTCAACACACAGCGCCAGCAGGATTTCCGAAAAGCGTTCTTCCGCCGCCAGCACCTGTTCGCGCTTGCGGCGGATCAGGTTGATGGGCGGCAGCTCCCACCCGAAATCCCAGGGCAGCATGCCCAGCTTGCCGCGCTGGCAAAGCTCGCGCGCGATGTCTTCCGGCACCACTGAAATCAGCGCCTCGTTCATGGTCAGCATGCCTTCGATGACATCCGTGGAATAGGCCTCCAGCACCGGCGACGGCGGACGCAGACCCGCGCGGATGAAGTGTTCAACAATCAATTGCCGCGTGGGTGTGTTGGCGGCCGGCAGCACCCAGTCCATGGCGGCCACCGCCGCCCAATCGGGCCGGCGCCGCGCCAGGCGTTGGGCCAGGCGGCTATGCGCAATCAAGCGCGGCCTCTGGCGGTACAGCACGCGGTGGATCAGGTCGTCCAGCGCCACCGTGGACGTGGCGCGGCTGATGATGCAGTCCAGCTCATGGCGGCGCAGCATGGGCACCAAGTGGTCCGTGGTGGCGCGGTGCAGCGTCAGCGTGACGCCAAAACGCTGGTGCAAGCGGCTGATGGCCGTGGTCAGCAACGCGCTGGACACATAGGGCACCACGCCCACGTTCAGATGCGCCGAATGGCCCGCGTGCAGGGCTTCGACTTCGCGCGCCCACAGGTCCAGGTCGCTCTGCATGTGCCGCGCGCGGACCAGGGCCAGATTGCCCAGCGCCGTGGGCAGCAGCCCGCGCCCGCTGCGCAGGAACAAGGGCCCGCCGAAAATATCCTCAAGCTCGGCCAGCGCCTTGGTCACGGCGGGCTGGCTGATGCCGGTGGCCGCCGCCACGCGCGTCAGCGAACCGTGCTTGGCGATGTTGGTCAGCAAGACCAGGTGGCGGTGTTTCAGGCGGTTGGACAGACGGGCAGCATCCCAGCTCATGGTTTTCTCTATAACCAAACAGTTATTGAATTATGCCAACAAAGATGATTCCAGTTATTTCACAACCCTATACTTCTTCTCGTCCCTTACCCACAGCCGCCCCGCCACCATGAGCGCCTCTTTCACCACCCGTCCTGAAATACGCGGCACCTTCGGTGTCGTGTCGTCCACGCATTGGCTGGCATCGCAGGTGGCCATGGGGGTGCTGGAACGCGGCGGCAACGCCTATGACGCGGCCGTGGCCGGGGGCTTCACGCTACAGATCGTGGAGCCGCACCTGAACGGCCCGGGCGGCGAAGTGCCCATTCTGTTCTGGAGCGAAAACGAACAACGCATGCGCGCGCTGTGCGGCCAAGGCCCGGCGCCCGCGCTGGCCACGCCCGCCGCATTTCGCGCACTGGGCGTGGAAATGGTGCCCGGCATCGGCCTGTTGCCCGCCACGGTTCCCGGCGCGTTCGGCGCCTGGCTGACGCTGCTGCGCGACTACGGCACGTGGGAACTGGCCGACGTGCTGCGCCCCGCCATCGACTACGCCCGCCACGGTTTCCCGCTGGTGCCGCGCGTGTCGCAGGCGGTGCTGGCCGTGCAGGCGCTGTTTCGGGATGAATGGACCACGTCGCGCGACGTCTGGATGCCCGATGACCGCGTGCCCGCGCCCGATTCGCTGTTTCGCACGCCCGCCATCGCCGACACGTATACGCGCATCCTGAATGAAGCGCATGCCGCCAGCAGTGATCGGATCGGCCGCATCGATGCGGCCATGGACTGCTGGTATCGCGGCTTTGTCGCCGACGCCATCGACACCTATTACACCGAAGCCGAAGTGCGCGACACCACCGGCCAGCGCAATCGCGGACTGCTGCGCAAGGCCGACATGGCCGACTGGCGCGCCACCTACGATGAGCCCGTCACCACGCAGTACGGCCGCTATACCGTGGCCAAGTGCGGCGTATGGTCGCAAGGGCCGGTGCATTTGCAGCAATTGGCGATGCTGCGGCATCTGGGCATGGAAGGCCTGGACCCCACATCGCCCGAATTCGTGCACCGCATTGCCGAAGCGGCCAAGCTGGCGTTCGCGGACCGCGCCGCCTGGTATGGCGACCCCGACTTCACGCCCGTGCCCTTGGCCGCGCTGCTCAGCGACGGCTATGCGCGCGAGCGCGCTGCCCTCATCAAAGCCACGGCGTCCACCGTGCTCCGGCCCGGCAGCCCCGACGGGTTGGCCCCCCGCCTGCCCGACTTGGCCGCCGCCGACCGCACGCTGGCTGCTTCCGACACGCGCTTTGGCGTGGGCGAGCCCACGTTCGCCGCCTTGCCGCCCGTGGCCGAGTGGGCCGCGCGCGAAATCTTCGTGGGCGACACCTGCCAGATCGACGTCATCGACCGCGACGGCAACATGGTGGCGGCCACGCCCTCGGGCGGCTGGCTGTCGTCCAGCCCCGTCGTGCCCGGCCTGGGCTTTCCGCTGACGACCCGCCTGCAAATGACCTGGCTGGACGACGGCGTGCCCGGCCAACTGCAAGCCGGCAAGCGCCCTTGCACCACGCTGTCGCCCGGCCTGGTGTTGCGCGACGGGCAACCCTATATGGCGTTCGGCACGCCGGGCGGCGACCAGCAGGACCAATGGACCGTGGCGTTCTTCCTGCGGCACGCCATGGGCATGAATCTGCAAGAAGCCATCGACGCGCCGTCGTGGCACATCGATCATTTCCCGGGCTCGTTCTGGCCACGCACGCAAACGCTGAACCGGCTGACGGTGGAATCACGCTTGTCCGAGGCCACCCTCGACGCGCTGCGCGCCGCCGGCCATGACGTCAAGGTCGGACCGGCCTGGTCCGAAGGCCGCATCAGCGCCTGCACGCGCGAACCTATCGCGGGCGGCGGCCTGCTGCTGCGCGCGGGCGCCAATCCGCGCGGCATGCAGGGCTACGCGGTGGGGCGCTGAATTTTATCGACAGACCCACATCAACATTTCCATCCAGCCGGCGTCCAGACCGGCACTTTCACAGGGGTAAACACCATGAAGCTGAATTTCCAACGATTGCTGCGCGTGTGCGCGCTGGGCCTGGCCCTGGCCACGCCCGCCTTGTCCCAGGCCGCCTGGCCTGAAAAACCCATCACGCTGATCGTGCCGTGGGCCGCCGGCGGGTCCACCGACATCCTGGCGCGCGTGCTGTCTGAAGGGCTGACCCAATCGCTCGGCCAGCCGGTCATCGTGGAAAACCGCTCGGGCGCATCCGGCAACATCGGCACCACCTTCGTGGCGCGCGCCAAGCCCGATGGCTACACGCTGCTGGTGGGCTCGATGAGCACGCACACGATGAACCAGGCGCTGTATTCCAATATGCCCTTCGATGGCGTCAAGGACTTCACGCCCATCGCTGAACTGGCCTTGGTGACGAACACGATGGTGGTACACCCCTCGGTGCCCGCCAAGAACGTGAAGGAATTCATCGCCTACGTGAAAGAGCGCCCCGACACCGTGGCCTATGCCTCGGCGGGACAAGGTTCGACCAACCACCTGAGCGCCGCGCTGTTTGAAAAAGCCGCGGGCGTGAAGATGATGCACATCCCCTACCGTGGTGGCGCGCCCGCCGTGCTGGACACGGTGGCCGGCCGCACGCAGGTGCTGTTCAGCGCCGGCACGCAGACCCTGCCGCACGTGCGCACCGGCAAGCTGACGCTGCTGGGCGTCACCGAAGAGAAGCGTTCGCCGCTCTTGCCCGAGGTGCCCACGGTGGGCGAAACGCTGCCGGGCTATGAATTGTCGGTCTGGTACGGCGCCTTCGGCCCCGCCGGCATGCCGCCTGAACTTACCGCCCGCCTGAACCGCGAGATCAACCTGATCTTGAAGCGTCCCGAAGTCATCAAGAAGATGGGCGACATGGGCGTGCTGTTGACGGAAACCACGCCGGAGCAGTTCGGCCAGATTCTGGCGCGCGATGCCGACAAGTACGGCAAGCTGATCAAGGAACTGGGAATTACCGCTGAATGAACGGCAAGCCGACTTCCGTAACGCCGGCGCTGGCCGGCGTGCAAGCCATCGCCCTGGCCTATGCCGCCGCCGACTCGGCGGCGGCCTTGCAGGCCATCGACGCCTACGCCCACGCCTCGCTGGAACACACGCTGTGCACCGTCAACCGCTTTGACGCCGACGCCATGCGCGTGGTGCGCCTGTACAGCTCCAACCCGCAAGCCTATCCACCGGGCGGCAGCAAGGACAAGCGCGACACGCCCTGGGGCCGCCACGTGTTGCTGGAACAGCGCGTGTTCGTGGGCGAAGGGGAAGCCGCCATCCGCGAATTCTTCAACGACCACGACGCCATTCGCAAGCTGGGCCTGCAATCGGTGATCAACGTGCCCGTCGTGTACAACGACGTGTGCCTGGGCACGGTGAATTTCCTGATGCCGCGCCCCAAGGTGTCGGACGCCGACGTCGACAACGCCCGCCTGGCGGGCTTGCTGGCGTTGCCGGCGCTGTTGGCGCTGTCATCCGCACAGCAGGCCAGCTAGATCACACTAGATCAACGCCCGCCGGATCCGCGAGGACAGCATGTCGATGGCCACCACGAAGGCCACGATGATGATCATCACCGCGCAGGTTTCGGCGTAGCGGAAGCTGCGGATGATTTCCCACAGCACGGTGCCGATACCGCCGGCACCCACGATGCCCACCACCGACGCCGACCGCACGTTGGATTCAAAGCGGTACAGCGAATACGAAATCCACAGCGGCAGCACTTGCGGAATGACGCCGTAGACGATTTCTTCCAGCGCATTGGCGCCGGTGGCGCGCACGCCTTCGACAGGGCGCGGGTCGATGGCTTCAACGGCTTCCGAAAACAGCTTGGCCAGCACCCCGGTCGTGTGCACCCACAGCGCCAGCACGCCGGCGAACGGGCCCAGTCCCACGGCCACGATGAACAGCATCGCGAACACCATTTCGTTGATGGCGCGGCACGCATCCATCAGGCGCCGCATCGGCTGGTAGACCCAGGCCGGCACCATGTTCGACGAGCACAGCAGCCCCAGCGGCACAGCCACCACAATGGCCAGGAACGTGCCCCACACCGCGATCTGCACGGTGACGATCATCTCGTCCAGGTACATGCGCCAGTCACGGAAGTTCGGCGGAAAGAAGTCGGCGGCAAACTGGGCCATGTTGCCCGAGTCGCGCAACAGATCCATGGGCCGCATGTCCGCGCCCTGCCATGACATGACCAGCAGCGCGAGAACGACGGCCCACACAAGCAGCACGGGCAACGACGAGCGCGGCGCGGTGGGCAGGCGGGGGGAATGAGTGGCAAGGTTCATGGAAGGGGCGGTCCGCTTGAAGGCGTTCAAAAAAGGCAGGGCCGACGCATCATCGGGCGATGCGTCGGCCATTCGCCGTGCTTATTGCTTGGCGGTGGCAGGCTGGCCCAGGCCGGCCAGCTTCTTGTCCAGGTCAGCCAGTTGCTGCTGCTTTTCAGCCTGGCCCAGCGTGGTGTCGGATTCGACCTTGGCCTTTTCGCGGGCAAGCTCGATCTGACGGATGGGCACCAGCTGCTGGTTGTCGGACGCGCGGAAGCCCTGATAGGTCAGCGCCTTCAGGTTGGCCATTTCACGCTGCGCGTCCTTGCCCTTGCCGTAATTGACGAAGAAGTCGCGGATGCGGCCCTTCAGGTCGGCGGGCAGGTCGGAACGCATGACCAGCGGGTCGGCCGGAATCAACGGCGACTTCCACAGCACGCGCACGCTGTCGTTGGCGTCCTTGCCCGTGTTCAGGCGGTAGCGCTCCAGCGCTTCGGTGTTGTTGACGGCCACATCCACCTGCTTGTTGATGACCGACAGCAAGTTGGTTTCATGGTTGCTGGAACGCATGGTCTTGAAGAAGGTCTTGGGTTCGATCTTGTTGGCGGCCCACAGGTAGTAGCCGGGCACGGCGGTGCCGGACGTGGAGTTGGGATCGCCCGCGCCGTAGCTCAGCTTGCCAGGGCTCTTCAACACGTCATCCAGCGTCTTCAGGTTGCTGTCCTTGTTGACGATCAAGAGCGACCAATAGCCGGGGTTGCCGTCCTTGTCGATGACCGAGGCGAACACTTCGCCCTTGGCGCGGTCCACGGCTTCGATGGCCGACTTGTTGCCGAACCAGCCCAACTGCACCTTGTTGAAGCGCATGCCTTCGATGATGCCGGCGTAGTCCGAGGCGAAGAAGGGCTTGACCGGCACGCCGATGGCGCGGCTCAGGTCGTCAATGACGGGCTGCCAGACGGACTTCAGGTTGGTCGACGACTCGGTCGAGATGATGCCGAAGTTCAAGGGCTTGGCCTCTTCCGCGTGGGCTTGCGTGGACAGGGCCGCGGCGGCGATCAGGGTAACGAAGGTTCTGCGTAGCATGGGTGGCTCCGGGTAGGAAGGGGCAGAGAGGTCGCGAAGAGCGGAATAAAAAAGGGATCAGGCGGCTTGCGCCAAGGTGGATAGCGGCGCCAGGGCCGGCATGGCCGGGGCCTGCTGCGTGTACTCGGGCAGCAGTTCGCTCAGTTCCGAGCCATACAGGTCGCGCAGCATTTCGGGGGTCAGGTCGGTGGCGCGGCCGTCATACACGACCTTGCCGTGGCGCAGCGCCACCACGCGCGGGCAGTAGCGCAAGGCCACGTCCACCTGGTGCAGCGACACCACCACCGCCACCTTGCGGCTGCGGTTGATCTGGGCCAGCGTGTCCATCACGCGGCGCGACGACTCGGGGTCCAAGGACGCGATGGGTTCGTCGGCCAGGATCACGCGCGCGTTCTGCACCAGCGTGCGGGCGATGGCGGCGCGCTGCTGCTGGCCGCCGGACAGCGTCGAGGCGCGCTGAAATGCATAGTCGTCTATACCAACTTGGGCAAGCGCTTCCAGGCCCTGGCGCACTTCGTCGCGCAGGAACCAGCGCGTCAGGCTGCGCCACAGCGGCACGCGCGGCAACATGCCGGTCAAGACGTTGGTGATGACCGGCAGGCGGCCCACCAGGTTGAATTGCTGGAACACGAAGCCGATGCCGGCACGCGCCGCGCGCACGTCACGGCTAAGGCGGCCGTTGCGCTGGATAAGCTGGCCATTGACCGTGACGCTGCCCGCGCCCGAATTGCCTGCATCACCGGCGACAAAACCCGCCAGATGGCGCAGCAGTGTGGACTTGCCCGAACCCGACGCGCCCAGCAGCGCCACCATTTCGCCGTCGGCCACTTGCAGGCTGACGTTGTCCAGTGCCTTGGACCCGGCCTGGAACGTTTTGCTCAAGGCATGTACTTCGATGGCGGTTGTCATCGCTTGATCCCCCTTGGATGTGGTCATTGCGGCATTCTGTTTTCGCGGCATGACAGCGCGATGACCCGCCAACCCAATCGCCAGGGATAAAAAACGGGGCCAGCAAGCAACTGAAAGATCACCGTCATAAACGCCCAGGCAGACGGCTTGGGGCCGCTGGCGGCGGGCGACGGGCGACGGGCGGCGCGGGTATATTCGAGGTGTTATCCCAATGCCTGGCGCTCATCATGATCAAAGGTTCCTGCCTGTGCGGCCGCGTGGCTTACGAGATCGACGGCCCCCTCACCGACGCCCTGAACTGCCACTGCGTCATGTGCCGCAAGTCGCACGGCGCGGCTTTTCGAAGCCGCGCCTCGGTGCAAGCGGTTGATTTCAAATGGACCAAGGGCGAAAACCACGTCACGTGGTATGCCTCGTCGCCGGGCAACTACCGGGGCTTCTGCGAAGCCTGCGGCACGCCCTTGCTAAGCCGCTTCGACCAGGCGCCCGACGCCTACGGCCTGCCGCTGGGCGCGCTGGACGACGACCCCGGCGTCAAGCCCGCCGCCCACTGCCATGTGGCCAGCAAGGCGCCGTGGTTCGACATCACGGATGATTTGCCCCAGTACCCCGACGACTTTCCCGCCGAAATCGAATCCCGCCAGCAAACCGTTACATAAGCCCGCACCCTGAAGCCCCCTCGCCCGAGCCCGCGCAATGCGGGGGTCTCGGGGCCGCGCCCCCGAACGCGGAGTCGTTCAGCAGCAACTATCACGCCGCTTGCGCGGATAAATACTGGCTAAGCGGCGCGCTTTGCAGTAACATCAGTCCGTGATTTTTCCGCAAAAACCGGGCTTCGGTCACTCTGCGTGCCAACCTGTACTCCTTCGGGCAACCCCCCAAGATACCCAGGCTGCTCCCGGTTTGGTTGAGATAAGCCACTGGATTACCCCCACGGGATGGCCCGGGTGGACATCACCGGGGAACCTCACGGATCAACCCACCGAGCGACCTCACCCCTGCCCCACGCGCCGCAACACATTGCGCCGCAAGGCATTGCAGCAAACGCTCCAACCCGCTTCTTCCGGAACCATGCATTTGCATGGCGTCGCGACCAAGCCGCGCCCCGCGCGCACATTGCCCACGCTGCGCGAGTATCCGTCATTTCAGACATCCGCTTCGGATGCCGTGGCCTTTACCCGCGCTTGCCCGAACGTTTTACGTTCAACCGCTGGACCTGGTTATCTGTGTCCAACGCGCATGCCGCTTCGTGCGGCGCGTCATGCCGCCGGCCTGGCTGCGCGTATTGATCAAGGAGTAGAGAATGGCTAAAGAAGAACTCATCGAATTGGATGGCATTGTTGACGAAGTGCTGCCCGATAGCCGCTACCGCGTCAAACTGGACAACGGCATCGAAGTCGGCGCTTACGCCTCCGGCCGTATCCGCAAGCACCGCATCCGCATCCTGGCGGGTGACCGTGTCACCCTGGAAATGTCGCCCTATGACCTGACCAAGGGCCGCATCAATTTCCGCCACAAGGACGAGCGCGCTCCCGCGCCCCATCGTCCCCAGCAATACCGCCGTTAAGCCAGGGCCTCAGGGCCGGCCTGTTGGCCGGCTCCCCCTGGTTTTTCGTCGCCTGCCCCAGGGCCCACCGCCCTTAAGGCCCCGGCGCGACATGCCGTAATGCGTGGAACGTCCGTTCGTGAAAAAATGGCAACCCGATCAGGCGCAATGTCTGACGGGAAACGCATGAAGCAAGATGGATTTCAAAGAAGAGTTGCAAGCCGCTGCTGACCAGCTTTCCCTGGCGCGAAGAAAATTCGCGAAAGGGGAGGAAGGGCTGCGCCTGCTGCACCAGTCGCGCGAGGCGTTCATCAACAGCCTGCGCAATACCGGCCTGACCTACGCCGAAGCCAAGATCAAGTACGACAACTGCCTGGACGAGCAAGAGGCCGCGCAGCACCATGTGCGCCAGCAGATGGATTATGCCGAGCGCATGCACCAGTACGTGTTGAACAAGATCGCGCAGCAGACGGCCACGGCCTGATGCGTGCGCCGGGCACGCCGGCCCGGCATTGAATCAGCGGAATCAGGGCTTGAAGGCCCCGATGAAAATGGCGGGATCCACCCGCGCATCATTCAGGCTGATATTCCAGTGCAGATGTGGACCGGTCGCGCGCCCCGTGGCGCCCACCTTGCCCACCACCCCACCTCGCGGCACCTCGTCGCCCACCTTCACGTCAACCGCTGACATGTGGCAGAACATGCTGATGAAGCCTTGGCCATGGTCGATGAACACGGTCTTGCCGTTGAAGAAATAATCCCCCACCAGCACCACCACGCCCGCCGCCGGCGCCTTGATCGGCGTGCCCGAGGGCACGGCGAAGTCCAGCCCCGAATGCGGATTGCGTTCCTGGCCGTTGAAGAACCGGCGCAGTCCGAACGGGCTGGACAGGCGTCCGCCGTTGACCGGGCGGTCCAGCAGCACATTGCTGGGCGTGACCCCGGCGCGATACGTCCGATAGGCAGCGACCTGCTCGGCCAGCTCGCGCTCGATGCGCTTCATGTCGTCCGGGTTGGGATCCACCTGACGCCGATTCTTCAGGGTGATGTGCTGCGCCACGTAGTCCTTGGCGCCCACCTTGAACGACAGCTTGCGTTCACCGTTGGCGTCGCGCACCACGGCGTACTGCTCGCCCGGCTTCACGCTCAGCGGAATCCCCACCATGGCGATCCATTGCTTGCCCTCTTCGCGCAGGACCATCACGCGCCGGTCCTGGTACGTGACTTCGGGCGCAACGTCGGCATCGCCCAGCGACAAGACGGCCACGCCACCCGGCACGGGAGCATTCAGCTTGCGCGAAATGAAGCCTTGCTGAGCGGCCGCGCGGCGCGGCAGGCCCAAGGCCAGGGCGGCGGCCGCCAGGCCCAGCCCCAGAACGGCGCGGCGCGGGTACAGGTTGCTTACAGGCACAGGTTCGCCGGCTCGATGATGCTTTGGTCGCGACGAGCGATGCGCGTGGACAGGCGCGCTTCGGTCTTGCCCTGCCAGGTGGTGGTGGTCAGCACGGCTTCGACGCCCAAGCTGTCTTCCTGGATCAATTCAAACCCATTGCGCACCGCCTTCTGCTGAAAGTTGACGCCCATGTTCTTCCAGGCGCTGGCCACGCAGGTCGTGTAGGCCTCGGCCGTGCGCTGGGTGGAACCGTAGAACACGGGGTCGCGATCACGCACGTCTTTGACGTTGGCGCAGGCCGACAAGGCAGCCAGGACGGTAAGGGACAGGGCAATGCGAACCTTCATGACGGGCGGACTCTCAAGCAGAAAAGTGGATGGGCGGCCAAAACTATAACGCAGCGTTATCACCTATCACGCAGCGCTATCACACGGCAGGGACTCAGGACTGGGGCGCGCGGCGGGCCGATTTGGGGCGGAACGCATCGATGATCTCGGGGCGCGTCTCTGCGTAAGGCCCGCCAATAAGATCAATGCAATAGGGGATGGCGGCGAAGATGCCCGGCGCGATGACGGCCCCGTCGTCTCCCTTCAGCCCTTCCAGGGTTTCTCGGATGGACTTCGGCTGGCCGGGCAGGTTCACGATCAGGGCCGCATGCGAAGGGGTTTCACGGATAACCGCCACCTGGCGCGACAGAATGGCCGTGGGCACAAAGCGCAGGCTGATCTGGCGCATCTGTTCGCCGAAACCCGGCATCTCTTTCGTGCCCACGGCCAAGGTGGCTTCGGGCGTGACGTCGCGGCGGGCGGGACCCGTGCCACCGGTGGTCAGCACCAGATCGCAGCCACAGATGTCGACAAGCTCAATCAAGGTTTCGGAAATGCGTGCCGGCTCGTCGGGAATCAGCCGGTCGACCGCCTGCCAGGGCGACACCAGCGCCGAACCCAGCCATTCGCGCAAGGCAGGCAGGCCCAGGTCCTGGTAGGCGCCGCTGGAAGCGCGGTCAGAGACGGACACCAGGCCGATGATCAGGTCGTCGGGATGGCGGCGGGCGATTCGGGTCGTGGTGTTCATGGCGGAGGCGTCAGAGAGGAAAGGGGGCAGTACCGACGGCCAAGCATGGCGCGCGGCGCGGTCAATCATGGAAATCCAGAAGATGGCCGCGATGTCGATGCTATCGCATTCTTTCCCCGGAGAATGGCGGCCGGCCGGTCCGCCTGGCCCGTTCGGCCCTGTGGCAAAAAAGCGAATCGGCTCAGTGGCCCCGTTTACCGCGCTTGTTGGGGTCACGGACGCTGGATAACATCCGCTAACAAAAATATTCCTGGCTGGCGCGTCACCCCTCCCCCTCTTGGCTTTCATGTTCAAACGACCGTTACGCCAGCATGCCCTGGCCGCCGCGCTGGCCTTGTCGACCGCCACCGCCGTGGGCGGGCTTGCCTGGCATGCGCTGGCCTTGAAGACGGAGCCCGTGCCCGCCGCGGCGCCCGGCATCTACCTACCCAACCTGGGCAACACGCTGCATGAGCAGACGCGCAACCTGTCGCGGCTGAGCCAGGCGCTGCGCACGGGCGACCGGCTGGTGATCCTGGGCTCGTCCGAACTGACTAGCAACGATTTGCGCTTCGTCCCCTATCGCTATCTGGCCGACGAACTCCAGATGCCCGTGCTGGCCTATGGCCATTCGGGCTTTCAGTCCCTGGGCATGCAATTGGTGCTGGCCGCGCTGGCCGATGACTTGTCGCCGGCCTCGCGCGTGGTGGTGATGCTGTCGCCGGGCTGGTTCGACGGCGACGGCGGGCTGGGCGCCGATGAATTCAAGGAACACGCCAACCCGCTACTGCCGCGCCTGGTGAAGCAGCCGGAAGGCCGCGCCGAGCTGGCCCGCTGGCTGCGCGACAAGGGCGACGCGGGCGTGGCCTGGTCCATGATGACCGAGCAGGCCTATGTATTCCGCCAACGCCTGGTCGACCTGTGGACGCCCGCGCATGCCGCGCCGGCCCCGGAGCGCGAACGCGAAGGCCCCGCCGCCGCCGCCCGCGTGGTGGATTGGGACGCGCTGGCGCAAGAGGCCCAACGCGCGGAACAAGATCAGATGACCGGCAACCGCTACGCGGTGCGCGACGAGTTCTTCAATAAATACCTGCGCGGTATCCCGGAAGGCGGCAAGACCGCTTATCAGCCGCAGCCCTTGACGGGCCGCGTCGAACTGCGCGAACTCACCGCCTTGATGGCGCTGCTGCACCAGCGCGGCGTGAATGCGCTCTTCGTGATGCAGCCGCTGCACCCGATGGTGTTCAAGGACCTGGATCGCTTTGATCCCGTGCAAAAGGAAGTTGCCACGCTGTGCCAGCGCTATGCAATGACCTGCCTGGACCTGTATGACGCGCCATACGAAGTGGGCATGCTGCGTGACGTGCAGCATCTGGGTGAACTGGGCTGGTTGCGCGTGAACCGGAAGATTGCCGAGGTATTCCGCCCATGACGCCAGCCCCGGCCCGCGAAGACGGGTTTTGCCGCCCCCCACTGGATTGACGCCCTCATGAAAAGAACGCTTTGGCTGTGCCTGCTGTATCTGGGCGTGCTGGCCGTGTTGCTGATCCAGGCGGACACCGCCGCCAACCTGGGTAAACCCATGGAGATCGAGTTCCAATACTCGAAATTCTGACGGTCGCGCCCGTCGGCGGGGCGGGATTTGGTTTTTCGACGCAACCAGGGCCCGGTCACAAATCTGCAATAATCGGCTCCTCACGCCGGAACCTCGCCACCCGCCTCCATGTTCGACCTCTTCCATGGCCTAGACCTCTGGGTCGGCCTCAGCCTTGTGCTGGCCCTGACATTCGTCCTGGCCTTCGAATTCATCAATGGTTTCCACGACACGGCCAACGCCGTGGCCACGGTGATCTATACCAAGGCCATGCCGCCGCATCTTGCGGTGGTGTTGTCCGGCATCTTCAACTTCCTGGGCGTGCTGCTGGGCGGCGTGGGCGTGGCCTATGCCATCGTCCACCTGCTGCCGGTGGAGCTGCTGATCAACGTGGACACCGGCCGCGGCCTGGCCATGGTGTTCGCCATGCTGGCCGCCGCCATCGCCTGGAACCTGGGCACCTGGTACTTCGGCATCCCCGCCTCCAGCTCGCACACGCTGATCGGCTCGATCCTGGGCGTGGGCCTGGCCAATGCCCTGATCACCGACCTGCCGCTGGCCGATGGCGTGAACTGGGGCAAGGCGATCGACATCGGCATGTCGCTGGTGGCCTCGCCCATCGCCGGCTTCCTGGTGGCGGGCGGCCTGCTGCTGCTGCTCAAGCGCTGGCTGCCGCTGTCGAAAATGCACAAGACGCCCGAGCAGCGCCGCGCCATCGACAACAAAAAGCATCCGCCGTTCTGGAACCGCCTGGTGCTGGTGTTGTCGGCCATGGGCGTGAGCTTCGTGCACGGGTCCAACGACGGCCAGAAGGGCATTGGCCTGATCATGCTGGTGCTGATCGGTATCGTGCCCGCCAACTTCGTGCTGGATACCACCAGCACCACCTATCAGATTGAACGCACGCGCGACGCGGCCAACCACCTGAACGTGTTCTACCACCGCAACGAAGCGATGCTGGGCGACTTCCTGGCGCTAAATCGCCCGGACGTCACCACGGAATTGCCGCCCACCTTCCGCTGCGACCCCAAACTGACCGTGCCGACCATTGCCGCGCTGCAAACCGACCTGGCCGGGGTCAGCAACTACGCCGACCTGTCGCCCGAAAAGCGTATCGACGTGCGCCGCTACCTGCTCTGCCTGGATGACACGGCCAAGAAGGTATCGAGCATCGAAGGGCTGCCCGCCCGCGAACGCGCCGACCTGCAACGCCTGCGGTCCGACCTGACGGCCACCACGGAATACGCGCCCTTCTGGGTCATCGTGGCGGTGGCCCTGGCGCTGGGCGCCGGCACCATGGTCGGCTGGCGCCGCGTGGTGCTGACGGTGGGCGAAAAGATCGGCAAGCAAGGCATGACGTACGCGCAGGGCATGTCGGCGCAGGTGACGGCGGTGGCCGCCATCGGGCTGGCCAACGTGTTCAGCCTGCCGGTGTCCACCACCCACGTGCTGTCCTCGGGCGTGGCGGGCACGATGATCGCCAACAAGACCGGCCTGCAAGGCAACACAGTGCGCAACATCCTGCTGGCCTGGGTGCTGACCCTGCCCGCCTCGATGTCGTTGGCGGCCGCGCTGTTCTGGATCGGCGTACAAATCTCCGGCTAATTCCAGACGGCCGCGCGGGCAATCTGCGCGGCCGGTGCAACACAGTGGCGACCGCGTCAGGCTTTTCTCGGCACGCGGTCCGCGTCTACCATGGCGCCATGGCTACCCAGACTCCCACCCCCGCTCCCACCCTGCATTACATCTTTGACCCGCTCTGCGGCTGGTGCTATGGCGCCGCCCCGCTGGTGGACGCCGCGCGCGGCGTTGCCGGCCTGCATGTGGCGCCCCATGGCGGCGGCATGATGACAGGCAGCAACCGCCAGCCCGTCACCGACGCGCTGCGCCGCTACGTCATGGCGCATGACGAACGCATCGCCAGCATGACCGGCCAGGTCTTCGGCAAGGGCTACTTCGACGGCTTGCTGCGCGATACCGGCGCCGTCTTCGATTCCGAGCCTCCCACCACTGCCATCCTGGCCGCCGAACAACTCGCCGGCCGTGGGCTGGACCTGCTCAAGCGCCTGCAACGCGCGCACTATGAGGAAGGCCGCCGCATCGCCGACCCCGCCGTCCTGAAGGAACTGGCTCGCGAGATCGGCCTGGACGGCGTCGCGTTTGACGCCGCCTACGATGCCGCCCAGGGCGCGGACACCGCCGCGCATATCGCGGCCAGCCGTCGCCTGCTTGCGCAAGTGGGCGGCAGCGGTTTCCCCACGCTGGTGCTCGAACAAGACGGTGCCTACACCTTGCTGGAACCGGGCCGCTACCTGGGTCGCCCGGAGCAATGGCAGGCTGATCTGCGCAGCCGCATCCAGGCCGGCGGCTGACCCATCAGGATTCTTCGATGTCGCCGTCGCGCTGCAAGGCCCGGTGCATGGCCGGGCGCGCGCCCAACCGTTCGAAGTAGGCGTTGAACACGGGCGATTCGGGTATCACCTTCACCTGCACCATGTATTGCAGTGACCCGCCCAACACGATGTCGACGGCCGAAAACGTGTCGCCCAGAAAATACGGCCGGGCCTGCAACACCCGGGTCAGCACCTGTTCAACCTCGTCGGCCGACCCCCAACCCGGCGCGCCGTCCTGGTGCGGGCGCTTGAAGGCGCGTTCCACCATGGCCGGCTCGAACACGCCGGTGGAATACGCCAGCCAGGTCAGATAGGGCCCGCGCTGCGCGTCGCCCACCAAGGGCCCTAGCCCTTTTTCGGGGAAAAGGTCCGTCAGGTACAGCGCAATGGCGGGGGTTTCGAAGATGGGCACGCCGTCGTGCACCAGGGCGGGCACCTTGCGGTGGGGATGGATGTCGATGTAGTCGGCGGGCATATGCCCCGCGCTGTCGGTGCCGCGAATGGACACCATTTCGGTGTCGTAGGGCACGCCCAATTCCTCAAGCAGCCACAACACCCTGAACGACCGCGAGCGCGGCGCATGGTAAAGCGTAAGCATGGTCGGCCTCCTCTGCCTTGGACACCGACCATTTTGCCTTGCGCCGCGCGCGGACGAAAGCCGACGAAGTGACTACTGATCCCCCTCGCCCAGGGCGCGCAATTGCGCTTTCAGGCGACGCACCTCTTGGCTCAGGTCCAGGATCAGCGCCACCGCGTCCAGGCTCGCGCCAAAGTCGTGTTCCAACCTGCGCGCGTGCAGGGCACGCTGCAAGTCCATGCTGTAGAAGCACCATTCCGCGGGTTGACGGCCCCGGGCATTGACGATGCCGACCTCAACCAGTTGGGCCACCCATTCCACTTCCGCGTGGCAGGCGCGGGCCAGGTCATCCGCGCTAAGCGGCTGCGATTTGCCCACGACGGTGGCACTGGTGATGACAAGTTTGCTCATGATCAGACCCCCATGTGGCGTCGCGGGTTGAACGGCGCGTCTTGTTGCAGCTTCCGGTAGGCCGCCTTGGCCGCTTCGCTATCAGCGGGCGGCAGCACCAGGTCCAGCACCAGGTACAGATCACCCGGCGGATCGCCCGGTATCCCGCGCCCACGCAGCCGCAGCTTGCGGCCATTGCCCGACCCCGGTGGAATCGATACTTCAACCGTGCCGCCCGGTGTGGGCGCATTCACCTTTGAGCCCAGCGCGGCTTCCCAGGGCGCCACCGGCAGCGTCATATACAGGTCGCGCCCTTCGGCGCGGTAGCGGGGATGCGGCTTGAAGCGCACCTCAAGATAAAGGTCGCCGTTTTCACCGCCGCCATAGCCGGGCATGCCCTGCCCGGACAGCCGGATGAATTGTCCTTCGCGCACGCCCGCCGGGATGCGCACGCTGAGCGTGCGTGTTTGCAGGTGCGGGCGGCCTTGTGCGTCCGTCTCCATGGCGCGCAGGCTGATGTCGCGCGTGGCGCCATGGATGGCGTCTTCCAGGTCAACCTCGATGGCGGCGTGATGGTCGTCGCCGCGCACGCGGAAATCCTGCTGGCTGGCGCCGCCTGGGCCGGCGCGATGGCCACGTTGGCCACGGCCCCCGAACAGCGACGAGAAGAATTCGCTGAACTGCGCTTCGTCGCCGGACGCCGCGCCCCGGTGGAATTCGAAGCCCTCGTCCCAGCCGGGAGGCGGCTGGAAGCCGCCCTCGGGTGACACGCCCGCCGCCAGGTTGTCGTAGGCCACGCGCTTTTCCTGATCGCGCAGCACGTCATAGGCTTCATTGACGTCGCGCATGCGAACTTCGGCGTCGCTTTCCTTGCTGACGTCGGGGTGGTATTTGCGAGCGAGCTTGCGGTAGGCGCGCCGGATTTCGTCTTCCGAAGCGCTGCGCTCCACCCCGAGAATGCTGTAGTAGTCCTTGAACTCCATATGCCAGCCCACCTTAAAGGTTTCGGCCGCCTGGGGCAGTGCCGCATCCGGCCTTGAATATCAACAAGATAGGGGTTGCGGACCGATTTTTCAATGCGCAATATCAGACCAAGCCGTGGATGCGGCATGTCATGCGAGTGGCGTAGTATCTGTTTCGCCGTATCTATTCTTTACCGGCGGCCAAACTTGCCGCCACCTACCTAAACGCAGGATCCACGATGAAGATGAGCAACATCCCCTTCGGCACCACGGATTGGTCCGAAGTCGAACGCACCGAACACGCCGGCGACACGGGCATGGCCTATTGGCGCACGCGCCAATTCGGCGACCTGCGCGTACGCATGGTGGAATACACGGCGGGCTACCTGGCCGACCACTGGTGTACCAAGGGACATATCCTCTTCTGTCTGGAAGGCGAGCTCCACACCGAGCTTGAAGACGGCCGCCAATTTGTCTTGACCCCCGGCATGAGCTACCAGGTGGCCGACCAGGCCGAACCGCACCGTTCGTCCACCGCCACGGGCGCCAAGCTCTTCATTGTTGACTGATGCGCCTGCGCCACACGGAAAATTGCCGTTGCGTTACGCTTTGCAAATCATGCGGCCCGGTGCCGCATGTCGATGCATTGCCGCATTGCCAGACCCCCGCCTGACCGGAGACTACATTGGGCGCCCCGATTACCCTATACGTCGATTCCCAGTTCCTTAGCCCCTACGCCATGTCGGTGTATGTGGCGCTGACCGAAAAGCAATTGCCTTTCGAAGTGCGCCCCATCGACCTCAGCGCGGGCGAGCAGCGGATGCAGCCCTACCAGTGCCGCGCGCTGACCGCGCGTGTGCCGGCGCTGACGCACGAGGACTTCAACCTGACGGAATCCAGCGTCATCACGGAATACCTGGAAGAGGTTTTTCCCGCCCCACAACACACCGCCCTGTATCCGCAAGCGATCCGCCCCCGTGCCCGCGCGCGCCAATTGCAGGCCTGGTTGCGCAGTGACCTGGCGGCGCTGCGCCAGGAACGTCCCACCGAAACCGTGTTCTACGGCGTAGCGGGCGAGCCCCTGTCCGATGCGGGGCACGCGGCCTCGGCCAAGCTGATTCGGGTGGCCAGCTACCTGATTCCCGTGGGCCAGGCCACGCTGTTCGACACCTGGAGCATTGCCGACCTGGATTTGGCGGTCATGCTCAAGCGCCTGGCCCTGGACGACCTGCCCGACCCGTTGCGCGCTTATGCCGACGCCCAATGGCAACGCCCGTCCGTTCAGAAATGGTTGGAACACAACGCCGCCGCGCGCGACTGACACCACGCCATGACCAGCCCGTCGACAACAATAAAAAGGGACGGCTGAATTCACTGCGGATTACCGAGTTTTAATCGCTGAAATGTTGCGGCGCAGCATTCGTTGCGGTGTAATGGTGAGGTCAACTTAGCCGGCTCCACTTGGGGCCGGTCCGACGGTCTTTCGCCGTCGGGCGCCACTCACAGGAGATCGCCATGGCCGATTCCGGCAACGATCGCGTCCCCACCCCGTCCTTCAATCCCTGGACGGCCGCCTACGAATATGCCGTGGATGCCTGGCAACGTGGCGTGCTTTACGCCGACGTGCTGCGCCAACGCGGCAACCAGTATCACGAACACATGGCCAAGCGCGCACCCAACGTGCTCAGCATGGAGTTCGAACTGGTGATGGATGGCCGCGAGCTGCCCCGCCCCGTCAACTACGGGCTGTTGCGCATCCAGCCGCCCGAAGGCGTGGAAACCGACCCGATCAAGCGCCCCTTCCTGGTGGTGGACCCGCGCGCCGGCCACGGCCCGGGCATCGGCGGCTTCAAGCCGGAAAGCGAGATCGGCGTGGCGGTCCGTGCGGGGCACCCCTGCTACTTCGCCACCTTCCTGCCGCAGCCCATGCCGGAACAGACCGTCGAAGACGTGATGATGGCCGAGGCGCGCTTCCTGGAAGAGATCATCGCGCTGCATCCCGACGCGGAAGGCAAGCCCGTGGTAGTGGCCAACTGCCAGGCCGGGTGGCAGATCATGATGACCGCCGCCATCCGCCCCGAATTGTTCGGCCCCATCATCGTGGCCGGCGCCCCGCTGTCGTACTGGGCGGGCTGGCGCGGCATGAATCCCATGCGTTATTCCGGCGGCCTGTTGGGCGGTAGCTGGTTGACGGCGATGACCAGCGACCTGGGCAACGGCAAATTCGACGGCGCCTGGCTGGTGCAGAACTTCGAAAACCTGAATCCCGCCAACACCTTGTGGTCCAAGCAGTACAACCTGTATTCCAAGGTGGACACCGAGGCCGACCGCTACCTGAGCTTTGAAAAATGGTGGGGCGGCCACGTTTTCCTGAACGGCCCCGAAATCCAGTACATCGTCGACAACCTGTTCGTGGGCAACCGCCTGGCCACCGCCGGCCTGGTCACGTCTGACGGCATCCGTATCGACTTGCGCAATATCCGCTCGCCCATCGTGGTGTTCTGCTCCAAGGGCGACAACATCACGCCCCCGCCGCAGGCGCTGGGCTGGATCCCGGATCTGTACCAGAACGAGGCCGAAGTGCTGGCGCACGGCCAGACCATTGTCTATGCCGTGCACGAAAGCATCGGCCACCTGGGCATCTTCGTGTCGGGCAGCGTGGCCCGCAAGGAGCATCAGGAATTCACGTCGAACATCGACATGATCGACGTGTTGCCGCCCGGCATCTACGAGGCTGAAATCGCCGACAAGACGCCCGACACGCCCAATGCCGACCTGGCGTTTGGCAACTACGTGCTGTCGTTCGAGCAGCGCACGCTGGACGATGTGCGCACCATTGTCGACCGCAAGGAAGAAGACGATAAGCGCTTTGCCGCCGTGGCCCGTATTTCGGACATCAACCTGGGCATGTACCGCAGCTTCATGCAGCCATGGCTGCGCGCGCTGGTCACGCCGCAATCGGCGGAATGGTCGCAGCGCCTGCATCCGCTGCGCTTGCCTTACGAGCTGATCTCGGACCGCAACCCCGCCATCGCCCCCATCGCCGCGGTTGCCGAACAGGTGCGCGAGCACCGCCAGCCGGTGTCCGAGTCCAACCCGTTCCTGATCGCGCAGGAAATGTTCTCGAACTGGGTCGAGAGCAGCCTGAACATCTGGCAGGAAATGCGCGATTCAGCGGACGAACGCACGTTCATGGGTGTCTACGGATCGCCGCTGGTGCAGGACCTGGCCGGCCTGGGCGCCCGTTCCGGCCCGCCGCGCAAGCACCCCGGCGTGTCGCCCGAACACCGCCGCTTCATGGAAGAACGCACCGCCGATCTGCGTTCGCTGTTGCAGGAAGGCGGCTTGCGCGTGGCGGCCATTCGCATGCTGCTGTATGTGTCCGGTGCCGAAGGTGGCCTGGACGAACGCAGCTTTGCGCTGATCCGCAAGGTGCGCGCCGAGTCCGACAACGCCATGACGTTGCAGGAATTCAAGGACACCATCCGCGACCAGGCCTTGATCCTGACGCTGGATTCCGACGCCGCCATCCAGGCCATGCCGCGCCTGTTGGAGAAGTCGCCCCCCGACGCCATCCGCAGCGCGCTGAAAACGATGAAGCACGTGTTGGAAGCCGCCGAACCGCTTAGCCCGGCCGCTCGCGAAAGCCTGACCGAAATGGAGCGCATCTTCGAGGCCGCCGAACGCCGTGCCCAGAAGCGCGCCCAGGCGCATGCGCCCGCCAGGCTGGAAGCCACGCCCGCTTCCACGGCCCCCGCGCTGAACCTGATCGACGCGGCCGCGCAAGTGCCGTCCAAGGTTGCCCGTCCGCACCCGGCCGCGGCAAAATCAGCGGCGAAGGTGGCGACGAAGGCAGCAACGGACGCAGCACCGAAAACCGCAACGAAAACCGCAACGAAGACCGCACCGAAGACGGCTAAGAAAGCAGCCAAGCCCGCCACGAAGCGCAGCACGAAAGCCGCTGCGCAACCCGCTGCACAACCCGCCAAGGCCAAGCGCGCATGACACTGCCCACGTCCACGCATTACGACACGCTGATCGCCCGCGCGCAGACGCTGGAGCCGGCCTTCTGCGCCATCGCCCACCCCTGCGACGAACCGTCCTTGTCCGCCGCGCTGGAAGCCCGCGACCTGGGCCTCTTGCATCCCATCCTGGTGGGCCCGGAAAAGAAGATCCGCGACACGGCGACCCAGTTCAATCTGAACCTGGGCGATGCGCGCATTGTTGACGTGCCGCATAGCCACGCCGCTGCCGAAACCGCCGTGGCGCTGGTGCGCAACGGCGAGGCCACGCTGCTGATGAAGGGCAGCCTGCATACCGATGAACTGATGCACGAAGTCGTCGCGCGCACCACCGGTTTGCGCAGCGGCCGGCGCATCAGCCATGTGTTCATCATGGAAGTGCCCACCTATGCCGGCCCGCTTTTCATCACGGACGCGGCCATCAATATCTTTCCAGACCTGGAAACCAAGGCCGACATCATTCGCAACGTGATCGACCTGCATCACGGGCTGGGCTTGGGCGAGCCGCGCGTGGCCATCCTGTCGGCGGTGGAGCAAGTCACGCCCAGCATACCCAGCACCATCGAAGCGGCGGCCTTGTGCAAGATGGCCGACCGGGGCCAGATCACGGGCGGCCTGCTGGACGGCCCGCTGGCGCTGGACAACGCCATCAGCCCGGACGCGGCGCGCATCAAGGGCATCCGCTCGCCCGTCGCGGGCGTGGCGCAGGTGCTGGTGGTGCCCGACCTGGAAGCGGGCAACATGCTGGCCAAGAACCTGACGTTCCTGGCCAACGCCGAAGCAGCCGGCATCGTGCTGGGCGCGCGCGTGCCCATCATCCTGACCAGCCGCGCCGACAGCCCGCGTTCGCGCCTGGCGTCGTGCGCGGTGGCGGCCATCTACGCGCACCATCTCAGCCAGTTGGCGGCCCGCCCCCTGGTCTGACGCGCGCCTCTCACCGCTACCGGATCCCAGAGCCATGAGCGAACCCCGCGACACCCGAGATACCAGCGACACCATCCTCGTCATCAACGCCGGCAGTTCCAGCATCAAGTTCTACCTGTACGACATCGACGGCAAGCAGGAACTGGCGCCGCGCCTGGGCGGCCAGTTGGAAGGCATCGGCACCTCGCATCCCAAGCTGCGGGTACGCGACGCAGCGGGAAAGACCTTGCTGGAACGCGATGTGGCGCCCAGCCACGCACCGGACGTGCGCGACGCCCAGGAAGTGGTCGGCACCTGGTTAAGCGGCCACCTGGGCGGCGCGCCGCTGGCGGTGGGGCACCGGGTGGTGCATGGCGGGCCGGACCTGTCCGAACCGGTGCTGGTGGACGATGCCGTGCTGGCCAAGCTGGATACGTTCACGCCGTTGGCGCCGCTGCATCAACCCAACAACCTGGCGCCCATCCGCGTGATTCGTGAACGCCGCCCCTGGATACCGCAGGTGGCGTGCTTCGACACCGCGTTTCACCGCAGCCATTCCGACGTGGCCGACCGCTACGCGCTGCCGGAATCGCTGTACCAGGAAGGCGTGCGCCGCTATGGCTTTCATGGGCTGTCCTACGAGTACATCGCGCAGCGCTTGAAGCAGGCGCTGCCCGAACTGGCAATGGGCAAGATCATCGCCGCGCACCTGGGCTCGGGAGTGTCCGCCTGCGCCATGCACGAAGGCAAGAGCGTGGACAGCACGATGGGCTTCACCGCGCTGGAAGGCTTGCCCATGGGCACGCGCCCCGGCCGGCTGGATGCGGGCGTGGTGCTGTGGATGATGGAGCGCGGCATGGACCACGACCAGATCGAGCACCTGCTCTATCACGACTGCGGCATGAAGGGCCTGTCGGGCATCAGCAACGACATGCGCGAACTGCTGGCCAGCGACGCGCCATCGGCCAAGCTGGCGCTGAAGTATTTCGCGTGGCGCGTGGCCGAAGGCATGCTTGGCTTGGGCTGCGCCATGAACGGCATCGACGGCATTGTGTTCACCGCCGGCGTGGGCGAGAACTCGCCCCAGATCCGCCAGATGATCGCTGACCATTGGGGCTGGCTGGGCATCAAGCTGGACCCGGAACGCAACGCCCATCAAGGGCCGCGCATCTCCAGCGACGACAGCCGCATCGGCGTGTATGTGGTCCGCACCAACGAAGAGCTGATCATTGCGCAGCACACGCTGGCCCTGGTTCGCCAACAATGAATGCGCCAAGAACGCCCCAACCGCGAGTGAGCCCACGATGAACGCCCCTACCTCGAACGCGGCGCTGCCGCTGGCCGGCAAGCGCGGCCTGGTGACCGGCATCGCCAACGCCGATTCCATTGCATGGGGCTGCGCCAAGGCGTTTCGCGCCATGGGCGCCGAACTGGCGGTGACCTATCTGAACGACAAGGCGCTGCCCCACGTCGAGCCGCTCGCGCGCCAAGTGGACGCGCCGTTGCTGATGCCGCTGAACCTGCTGAACGAGGGTGAACTGGAAGCGGTGTTCGAGCGCATCACGGCCGAATGGGGTCACCTGGACTTCGTGCTGCACTCCATCGCCTTCGCCCCGCGCGACGACCTGCATGGCCGCGTGACGGACTGCTCGCGCGAGGGCTTCCTGCAAGCCATGGACGTGTCGTGCTGGTCGTTCATCCGCATGGCGAAGCTGGCCGAACCGCTGATGACCAAGGGCGGCGCCCTGTTCTGCATGAGCTATTACGGCTCGCAGATGGTGGTGGAGCACTACAACATGATGGGGCCGGTGAAGGCGGCGCTGGAATCAGCCACGCGCTATCTGGCCGCCGAACTCGGCCCGCAAGGCATCCGCGTACATGCCATTTCACCCGGGCCACTGAAGACGCGCGCCGCGTCCGGCATTGCGGAATTCGACGCGCTGCTGGACCGCGCGCAATCCAAGGCGCCCGCGCGCAGCCTGGTGTCGATTGACGATGTGGGCGAAGCCACCGCGTGGCTGGCCACCGACGCCGCACGGCTCATGACCGGGCAGACGCTGTACATCGACGGCGGCTATCACATCATCGATTAGGCTCAGGCAAGAGTGTCCGGCGGCCCCTGGCGCCATCGCTCTATCGCTTCGACCGCTTGTTCGGCGCTGCCGAAAATCTTGTCGCGGCCAATTTTCTTGACCAGCCCCGAACGTTCAAGCGCCATGCGGAACTGGCCGTGGCCGCCCGCCACCAGCAAGCTGATGTGGCGCGCATCCAGTTCGCGCTTCAACTCATACAGTGCTTCGACCGCATCGGCATCGGCCTGCGTCATGGCTTCGGCGTCCAGCACGAACCAGGTGGCGTCACCCGCCTGATCCATGACTTCGCGCGCGCGGCGCCGGAAGGCATCGGCGTTGAAGAACCAGACTGACGATTCAAACAGCCAGATCACCACGCCCGGCACGGGCTGCGCGTCGGGGTTCAGATGCAGCTTGCCCAGCACGTACTCACCTGGCAGCCGGCCCAGCAGCGCGTCGCGCGGGTTGCCCGATACATACATGGCGTACAGCAAGGTCGCGCCCACCGACACCGCCACGCCTTGCAACACGCCGAAGCCCACCACACCTACCGCCGCCAAAATGCCGAAAGCCAGTTCGATGCGTGAAATGCGTGCCAGGCGCATGAAGGCCTTGGCATCGAAAAGGCTGGCCGCCGCCAGCAGCAAGATGGCCGACAGCACGGCTTGCGGCAGCCAATACAGCGGCGCACTCAACAAGCCCACGACGATCGCCAAGGCAACGGCCGCGCTGACGCTGACCAGCGGCGACGAGCCCCCGGCCACCAGCCCCACCGCCGTGCGCGAATCGGCCCCCGTCACGACAAAGCCCTGAAACAGGCCTGCCGCCACGTTGGCCGCGCCAAAGCCCACCAGTTCGCGATTGGGGTCCACGTGTTCGCCGGTGCGGGCGGCAAAACTGCGCGCCGTGACGATGCCGCTGGAAAAACTGACCACCAGCACCCCCGCCGCGCCCAGCAGCATGCTGTCCACGCCTTCCAGCCGTACGGGCAGGCTGATGCCCGGCAAGCCGGCGGGCACTTCGCCCACCACCGCGATGCCCAGGCTGGGAAAATCAAACAGCCACGACAACAGGCAGCCGCCCACCACCAGCAGGATCGGGCCGGGCCAGCTTGGCCGCCAGCGCTTGACGCCAATCAGCAACGCACACGAGGCCAGCCCTAGAAGCAGGGTCGGAATCTGAATTTCCTGCACGCGCCGGGACAGCTCCAGAAACGGATGCACCAAGCCGCTGTTGCGCAGCCCCACGCCCGTCAGCCCGCTCATTTGCGACACCGCCAAGGTAATCGCCACGCCGGCCATGTAGCCAATCAGGACGGGACGCGACAGCAGGTTGGCCAGCACACCCAGCCGCAGCACGCGGGCGATCAGGCAGCCCACGCCCACGGTCAGCGCAATGCCGGTGGCGGCCACCAGCCGGTCTTCGGGCGACGTCAGCGCCATGCCCGTCAAGGTGGCGGCGATGAGCGTGCAGGTGGCGGTGTCCGGCCCCACGATCAGGGTGCGTGACGAACCGAACAGCGCATAGCCCAGCATGCCGGCGATGGCGGCCCACAGGCCGGCGACGGGGGGCACGCCCATCATCGCGGCATAGGCCAGGCCCACCGGCAAGGCCACGGCCGCCACGCTTAGCCCGGCCATGACATCGCGCCGCGCCGAGTCTCGGGTGATGCCACGGAAATTGTTCAGGCCAGGGAAGAAGCGTAGGTTCATGATGCTGCGAGATGACCTGATGGATGATGTTGCGCGAGGGGGCACACAGACCGCAAAGGCTACACCAGACGATGCTCGTTGAACCCGATTCAAATCAACAAGCGCCCGTTATTCATTCCTTTTTAGAATGAAGATCGTTGCGTATTTGTCTCTTTTATCGAAAAGCCGGATTGCGTAGAGTCCCCCGCATAAGAACAGCGGCACCCCGCCGCGTGTATGACACACCGACATGGCCCGCCCGCATCGACCACCCGACGCGAAGGACGGGGCCGGCACTTCTGGAGACTTGATGTCCTACGCCTTCCTGCGTCGCGCCAGCCGCGCGCTTATCCTGGCCGCCTTTGCCGCGGGTGTTGCCCCGGCCGTGCATGCGCAAACCTATCCCGACCGCCCGATCAAGCTGGTGGTGCCTTGGCCTCCGGGCGGCGCCACGGACTCGTTGGGCCGCCTGTTGGCGCAGCGCTTGTCCGAACGGCTGGGCCAGACGGTGATCGTGGACAACAAGGCCGGCGCGGGCGGCAATATCGGCACGGCGTCTTTCGTGCGTGAAAAGGCCGACGGCTACACGCTCTTGATGGCCACCAGTTCCACCAACGCGGCCAATCCGCACCTGTATTCGCGCCTGGGCTTCGATGCGGCAAAGGATTTCGCACCGGTCGCCTTCGTGGCCGAGATTCCCAACATTCTTGAAGTGCCGAAGCAGTCGCCCTTTCATTCGGTCGCGGACGTGATTGCGGCCGCCAAGGCGGAACCCGGCAAATTGAATTACGGCTCGGGCGGCGTGGGCTCATCACAGCATCTGGCGGGTTCGATGTTCAAGCACCTGACGGGCGCGGATGTGATGCACATTCCGTACAAGGGCAGCGGCCCTGCGGTGTCGGACCTGCTGGCGGGACAAGTGGACATGATGCTGGACACCGGCTCGCTGGCCCAGGTTCAGGCCGGCGCCCTGCGCGCACTGGCGGTGGCCTCGCACCAGCGCCTGCCTGCCCTGCCGAACGTGCCCACCTTCGAGGAAGCGGGCGTGCCGAAGATGTTTGCATCGGCTTGGTACGGCATCGTGGCGCCCGCCGGCACGCCGTCGGACGTGGTGCAGCGCCTGAACAAGGAAGTCAACGCCGTCGTGGCCAGCCCGGACGTGAAGCAGCGCATGGAAAACATGGGCGCGCTGGTCCCGGCCGGTCAATCGCCGGAAGAATTCGGCGCATTCATCCAGTCGGAAATCAAGCGCTACGCAGAAATCGTGAAGATCTCCGGCGCAAAAATGGAATAAGGATGGTCGGATAAAAACCGATGTCCAATGGCACGTAGGATGGGTGCAGCGCGAGCCGAACAAAAAGAAGAACACCAGCCCCAAACGCGCGAAACCCATCAAGCAGCCCAGGCGCAATAGCTGAATCAGCCACATGCGAATGCCGCTTGATGGGTTTCACGCGATACCTTGCAGCGCCCTTGCAGAGACCGTCGCGCGCTACACCCATCCTACGATGGGATATTGCGCGATTGATCCATCATTTACGCCGCGCGCGCTTCCAGCACGGCCACCGCCGGCAGGGTTTTGCCTTCCAGGAATTCCAGGAATGCGCCGCCGCCCGTCGAGATGTAGCCGACTTGTTCGCCGATGCCGTACTTGGCGATGGCGGCCAGCGTGTCGCCGCCGCCGGCGATCGAAAAGCCGTCCGAGTCGGCGATGGCGCGCGCCACCACTTCGGTGCCGTTGGCGAACTGGTCGAATTCGAACACGCCCACCGGGCCGTTCCAGACGATGGTGCCGGCCTTCTTCAGGATCTCGGCCAACTGCGCCGCGGTTTGCGGGCCGATGTCCAGGATCATGTCGTCGTCGGCCACGTCCGTGGCGGCCTTGACGGTGGCTTCGGCGTCCGCGCCGAATGCCTTGGCGCACACCACATCCACCGGAATCGGCACGGCCGCGCCGCGCTGCTTCATGATGTCGATGACGGCGCGCGCCTGGTCCACCTGGTCGGGCTCGGCCAGCGATTTGCCGATGGACAAACCAGCAGCCAGCATGAAGGTGTTGGCGATGCCGCCACCCACCACCAACTGGTCGACCTTGTCGGCCAGCGATTGCAGGATCGACAGCTTGGTCGACACCTTGGAACCGCCCACGATGGCGACCAGCGGGCGCTTGGGTTCGTGCAGCGCACGGCCCAGGGCGTCGAGCTCCGCTTCCAGCAAGGGGCCGGCGCAGGCCACGGGCGCAAAGCGCGCGATGCCATGCGTGGTGGCTTCGGCGCGGTGGGCGGTGCCGAACGCGTCGTTGACATACACGTCGCACAGCGCGGCCATCTTCTTGGCCAGTGCTTCGTCGTCCTTCTTTTCGCCGACGTTCACGCGGCAGTTTTCCAGCAGCACGACCTGGCCGTGGTCCACTTGCACGCCATCGACCCAGTCACGCACCAACTGCACGGGCATGCCCAGCAATTCGGACAGGCGCTGGCCGACCTTGGCGAGCGAATCGGCGTCGGTCAGCACGCCTTCTTTCGGGCGACCCAGGTGGGACGTAACCATCACGGCGGCACCGGCGTCCAGCGCCAGGCGAATGCCCGGCACCGAAGCGCGGATGCGCGTGTCTTCGGAAATGCGGCCGGCGTCATCGAACGGCACGTTCAAGTCGGCACGAATGAACACGCGCTTGCCGGACAGGGCGCCGGACTTGGCCAGCGCGGACAGGGTATTGACCTTGGACATATTTGCTTTCCTACGATAGGCGAACAAAGGGGACGAACCCATTTTCCGCATTGGCGGAAAACAAATCCGTCCCCTATGGACTGACCGTGTTGCTTACTTGGCCGACATCAGCGCGACGGTGGTGTCGAGCATGCGGTTCGAGAAGCCCCACTCGTTGTCGTACCAGGACGAGACCTTGACCAGACGGCCCGAGACCTTGGTCAGCGACGCGTCAACGGTGCTGGAGGCCGGGTTGTGGTTGTAGTCCACCGAGACCAGGGGTTCGGTGTTGTAGTCCAGGATGCCCTTCAACTCGCCTTCCGACGCAGCCTTCAGGATGCTGTTCACTTCTTCGGCGGTCGTGTCGCGGCTGGCCACGAACGACAGGTCAACCAGCGACACGTTGATGGTCGGAACGCGGATGGCGTAGCCGTCCAGCTTGCCGTTCAGTTCCGGCAGCACCAGGCCCACGGCGGCGGCAGCGCCGGTCTTCGTGGGGATCATGCTCATCGTGGCCGAACGCGCGCGGCGCAGGTCTTCGTGGTAGACGTCGGTCAGGACCTGGTCGTTGGTGTAGGCGTGAACGGTCGTCATCAGGCCGTTTTCCAGGCCCAGCTTGTCGTTCAGCGGCTTGACCAGCGGGGCCAGGCAGTTGGTGGTGCACGAAGCGTTCGAGATGACCGTGTCGGTCGACTTCAGCACGCCGTGGTTCACGCCGAACACGATGGTGGCGTCCACATCCTTGCCGCCCGGGGCCGAGATGATGACTTTCTTGGCGCCGCCCTTGATGTGCGCACCGGCCTTTTCCTTGGTCGTGAAGAAGCCCGTGCATTCCAGGACCACGTCAACCTTGAGCTCGCCCCAGGGCAGTTCAGCCGGGTTGCGGTTGGCCAGCACGCGGATCTTGTCGCCGTTGACGACCATGAAGTCGCCGTCGACTTCGACGGTGCCCGGGAACTTGCCGTGGGCGGTGTCGTAGCGCGTCAGGTGCGCGTTCGTCTTGGGATCGCCCAGGTCGTTGATGGCGACGATTTCGATATCGTGCTTCTTGCCACCTTCGTAGTGGGCACGCAGGATGTTGCGGCCGATGCGACCGTAACCGTTGATGGCGACGCGAATAGTCATACTAAGCTCCTTTTTTACAAAACCTGTTTGACGGTCTCGGCCACCTTGTCGGCGGTCAGCCCGAAGAACTTGAACAAAGCGCCGGCCGGGGCGGACTCACCGTAGCGGTCGATGCCGACCACGGCGCCTTCCAGGCCCACGTACTTGTGCCAGAAGGCGGTCACGCCGGCTTCGACAGCCACGCGCGGCAGGCCCTTGGGCAGCACGGATTGTTTCCAGGCGGCGTCCTGCTTGTCGAACACGTCGGTGCTGGGCATGGAGACCACGCGCACGGCGACGCCTTCCTTGGCCAGTTGGGCTTGCGCGTCCAGTGCAATGGCCACTTCCGAGCCGGTGGCGATGATGACGGCGCGGGCGCCTTCGGCATCGCGCAGCACATAGCCGCCACGAGCGATGGCGTCGACGGTAGCCGCGTCACGCGGCACGAACGGCAGGTTCTGGCGCGACAGCAACAGGGCCGTGGGGCCGCCGTCGTGCACATCCATGCCGATGCTGGTCGGGCGCGTCACGGCGGCATTCCAGGCCACGGCGGTTTCGGCCGTATCGCAAGGACGCCACAAGGACAGGTTGGGGATCAAGCGCAGGCTGGCCGCGTGTTCGATGGACTGGTGGGTCGGGCCGTCTTCGCCCAGGCCGATCGAATCGTGGGTGAACACGTGCACGACGCGCTGCTTCATCAGCGCGGCCATGCGGATGGCGTTGCGCGAGTAGTCCGAGAACGTCAGGAACGTGCCGCCGAAAGGCAGGTAACCGCCATGCAAGGCCACGCCGTTCATGATGGCGGCCATGCCGAATTCGCGCACGCCGTAGTTGATGTGGCGGCCGAACTGGATGCCCTTTTCGCCAGCGCGAACGGCGGCAACGCCCTTCCAGTCGGTGAAGTTGGAACCGGTCAGGTCGGCCGAGCCGCCCAGCATTTCGGGCAGCAGCGGCGCCAGCGCGGCGATCGCGAATTGCGAAGCCTTGCGGGTGGCCACGGTTTCGGCCTTTTCCAGGGTCGAGGCCAGGAAGGCCTTGAACTGGTCGGCGTAGCCCTCGGGCATTTCGCCCTTCATGCGGCGCGTGAATTCAGCGGCTTCGGCGGGGAATGCGGCGGCGTAGGCGTCAAACGCGGTTTGCCATTCGGCTTGCGCGGCGGCGCCCGACTTGCGGCCATCCCAGCCGTCGTAAACGTCTTGCGGAATCTGGAACGGTTCCGACGACCAGCCCAGCGCGGCGCGCGTGGCGGCGATTTCGTCCTTGCCCAGCGGCGCGCCGTGCACGTTGTGCGTGCCGGCCATGTTGGGCGAACCCTTGCCGATGACGGTGCGGCAGACCACCAGCGTGGGCTTTTCCGATTGCGAACGCGCGGCCTTGATGGCGGCGTCCACGGCGGCGACGTCATGGCCGTCAACGCCACGGATCACGTTCCAGCCGTAGCCTTCGAAGCGCTTGGCGGTGTCGTCGGCGAACCAGTGTTCGACGTGGCCGTCGATGGAGATGCCGTTATCGTCATACAGCACGACCAGCTTGGAAAGCTTCAGCGTGCCGGCCAGCGAGCACACTTCGTGCGAGATGCCTTCCATCAGGCAGCCGTCGCCCGTGAAGGCGTAAGTGTGGTGGTCGACGATGGTGTGGCCGGGCTTGTTGAATTCAGCCGCCAGCAGCGCTTCGGCCAGCGCCATGCCCACGGCGTTGCCCAGGCCCTGGCCCAGCGGGCCGGTGGTGGTTTCCACGCCCGGGGTGATGCCCACTTCGGGGTGGCCCGGCGTCTTGGAATGCAACTGGCGGAAATTCTTGAGCTCGTCGATCGACAGGTCGTAACCCGTCAGATGCAAGAGCGCGTAGATCAGCATCGAGCCGTGGCCGTTGGACAGCACGAAGCGGTCGCGGTTGGCCCAGGCGGGATCCTTCGGGTTGTGGCGCAGGTTGCCCGTCCACAAGGCTTGGGCGATTTCCGCCATGCCCATGGGAGCACCCGGATGCCCGGAGTTCGCTTGTTGCACAGCATCCATCGCGAGGGCGCGGATGGCATCCGCCAAGGCAAGTTTAGGGGCGGTCGGATTGCTCATTCGGAAGGCTCTTTGAAGCTGGCGCGCCTACGGGAAATATAGGGGCCAGTTGAGTGGGTTGCGAAGCAGACGATTTTAGCATCAGGGGATTTCCCTCACGCCATCGCTCTTAAGCCCGATGTAATGAAGCGTATCGCCCCCGGGGAAATATCAGCGTAGCTCCCACAATTGCGGGAAAGTAGTCCGACATTCAGCATGGTGCCCTGTACCTCTCTGATGGAGTCCCCTACCATGGGCCTCATGCTGAATCTGACCATCCCCATCGAAGGCTTCATGGCCCTGCGAAATGCCGTGGGCGAAGAACGTGCCGTTGCCTTGGCGCGCGCCCTGGAGCGCGCCCAGATCAAGGGCGAAGCCGACCTGGCCGCCAAGCTTCAGCAAGACTGGCGCAACGAAATGGCCGCCATGATCGCCCCCTTCGCTCGCCGTGAAGAAATGGCCGCCATGATTGCCCCTTTCGCGCGCCGCGAAGAACTGGCCGAAATCCGCAATCAGATCGCGCAGTTGCCCACCCGCGAAGAATTCAAACGTTTCGCCACGCACGAAGACCTGGCGGCGCTGCGTACCCAGTTCATGCGCCTGGACAAGAAAATGACGGTGGGGTTTCTGACGCTGCTGGGCCTGAACCTGGCGTCCAGCGCCCCGACCTTCCTGGAATGGGGGGTCAAGGTGGTAGGCTACGCGCTCAAATAACCTGATTGCCCGCCCCCCGCGCCCGAAAGCCCATGTCCGCCCCCCGATTTTTCTGCGACATTCCCCTTGTTGCCGGCTCCCGTGTCGCCTTGCCCGACGCCCTGGCACACCATGCGTTGCGCGTGCTGCGGCTGAAAGCCGGCGAAACCGTTGTGCTGTTCAATGGCCTGGGTGGCGAGTACGACGCCGTGCTTGAGGTCGATGGCAAGGCAGGCTTTGCCACGCTCGGCGACTTCAACCCCCGCGAAGCCGAGCTTGCCGGGGGCATCACCCTGGTTCAGGGCTTGCCGTCGGGCGACAAGATGGATTGGGTGGTGGAAAAAGCGGTGGAACTGGGCGCAGTCCGCGTCAGCCCGATTGCCGCGCAACGCAGCGTGTTGCAGTTGTCCGGACCTCGGTTGGACAAGCGCGTGGCGCATTGGCACCGCATTGCACAATCCGCCAGTGAGCAGTGCGGCCGTAACCGCCTGATGACGGTGGATGCGCCGCAAACGCTGGCTGACTGGCTGGCCCAGCCGGCCGACGGCCTGCGTCTCTTGTGTCATCCGGAAGCCACTGAAGATCTGGCCGGCAAGCTGCGCGCCACGCCCGACTTACCGGCGCTGACCTTGCTGGTCGGGCCCGAAGGCGGATGGTCGGACAAGGAACTGGATCTGGCCCGCCAGGCGGGCGTACAGGCCGTGCGATTTGGCCCGCGCGTGCTGCGCACCGAAACTGCCGGGCTGGCCTTGCTGGCGGCCGTCAGCGCGTTGATGGGCTGGTAGCAGTTAGAACGCCGGGCGGCCACCAAGTGGTGACAAACCCGCGACAGACCCGCGACAAAGCAGCAACCAAGCAGCAACCCCCGCCGAACCGTAAAAGGCTCAGGCGGGTACGCCTTCAGTCGTTTTCGCCATAGGGCGCAGCCGCGACGCCGGGTTCCGGATCGGGGTGCTTGCCCGCGTGCTCAATGACGAATGCAAAAATACGACCGTTCTCGCGGGCGAAATCGGCCGCATCAGAACATACGGTTTCAATACGGGCGGCGTCTTCTTCCAGCACCGGGTCGCCGGAGTGCAACCGGTACAGCCACAACACGACGCCCGTCTTGTGATCCAGGACCGTATCGCACAGGCAGTCGTACAGGGCATCCAGGTTGCCGCCGAAGTATTCGGGAAAGTCCACTGCCTTGACGATGGCGCGCAGTACCGCGGAACGGCTGCGGGCGGGGTCGCAGTTGGCAACGAACAAGGACAGGCCCAGCTCGTGGGAGGCATCCACGACGGCCTTCTTGTCCAGCCCCTCATGAGGCAGCGCTCCCCCGCGCAGAAGCTGCTTCTGCAACGTAGATTGGCCATTGCGCGTCATGCCTGAGCCTCCTTGAAAAAGGCGATCACTTCTTCGTTACGCTGCATCGTATCGGCATAACCCAGTTCAATCAATCGCTTGGTGTAGCTGGATTCGAACAGCAGATACGACATCAGCGCACCGCCCCCAGGACGGCCTGGATCGGACGATACACCGAGTACGCGGAAAAGAGCACGCGCTTGTGCGGGCATGTCTTGCAGGTGCTCAAGCGCCATTGTGTCCAGCGACTGGCTGGGGGTGATGGTCAGCACCTGGATGCGGCGCACATTGACCTGGACACCATCCGGCGTGGCGTGCTCCATCAGGGCATTGATGCGCTCAAGCCGTTCCACATCCACCGACAGACCATCCAGGAAGATGCTGGACAGCGCATGGCCGCCCACCTGCGCCAAGGACGGATACGGCGGGGAATCTTCGCGGTTCTCGGGATGGGTATCGTCACGAAAGCCCGTGCCTATCACCATGACGCGGTGCGCGCCCAGATGAATGGCCGGGCTGATCGGCGCCAACTGCCGCATGGAGCCGTCGCCGCACCATTCGCCCTTGCCATGCACCTGCACCTGCCGCGCGGGGAACACAAACGGAATCGATGAAGACGCCATCAGATGGTCGATGCTGATGGGCGTGGGGATGGCCAGCCGCAGATAGCGGTGCCAGGGTTCGATGGGTGCGTGCGCCTGGTAGAAGGTCAGGTGTTCGCCGCTGGTGTAGCCCGACGCCGTGATGGCCAGCGCCGACAGCGCGCCGCCTTCCAGGTTGGCGCGCAAATGATCAAAGTTCAGCACCCGGCCCAGCAGCGCCTCCATGGGGCTGTTGTCCAACAGCGACTGCGGCCGTTTGCGCGTCAGCCCCGAATACATCCACCCCAGCGACAGCAAGCCCAGCCAGCGCACACCCGTGCGTATCAGGCCGGGCGCGTCGGCGCGGTAGATCATGTCGGTATTCAGCGACGACCACAGCCGGCGTATGCGGCGCACGCCCAGGTGCGGGCGGTCGGCGCGGCAGGCCAGTGCGGCGGCGTTGATCGCGCCGGCCGATGTGCCGCAGATGATGTCAAAAGGGTTACGGAAGCGGGACTGCCAGTCCGGGTCCAGCAGCTCCATGATGGCGCTGAGCACACCGACCTGGTAGGCGGCGCGCGCGCCGCCCCCCGTCAGGACCAGGCCGATCGGCGCGCGGGGGCACGCCGGACCCGCTGGACTCACTTCAACGTGGCGTGTTGACATCGACCACAGTCATCGCGGTCATGTTGACGATGCGGCGCACGGTCGAGCTGGAGGTCAGGATATGCACCGGCGCATTGCAGCCCAGCAGGAACGGGCCCACCGCCACGTTGCCGCCGGCCGCCGTCTTGAGCAGGTTGTAGGCAATGTTGCCCGAGTCCACGTTCGGGCACACCAGCAGATTGGCTTCGCCCTTCAGCGTGGACGACGGCAGGATGCGCATGCGCAACGCTTCATCCAGCGCGCAGTCACCGTGCATTTCGCCGTCGATTTCCAGTTCGGGTTCTTTCTCGCGCACGATTTCCAACGCGCGGCGCATCTTGGCGCCGGACGCCGAGCTGCCGGAACCGAAGTTCGAACGCGACAGCAGCGCCACCTTCGGCGCCAGATACATCCGGCGCATTTCGTTGGCCGCCGAAATGGTGAATTCCGCGATCTGTTCCGCCGTGGGTTCGTCATTGACGTGCGTGTCCACCAACACCACCGTGCGCTCGTTGAGCAGCAGGATGTTCATGGCGGCATACACGTTGTGGCCCGGGCGGCGGCCGATCACTTCATCCACGAAACGCAGATGATCGTGATACGCCCCCACCGACCCGCACACCATGCCGTCGGCATCACCCAGGTGCACCATCATCGCGCCGATCAAGGTCATGCGGCGGCGCATTTCCACGCGCGCCATTTCCTTGGTGATGCCGCGACGGCACATGCGTTCCCAGTACGTCGTCCAGTACTGATGGAAACGTTCATCGTATTCCGGGTTGGTGACTTCAACGTCTTCACCCAGACGCAAGCGCAGGCCCAGCTTTTCGATGCGGGTCAGCAGCACCGACGGGCGGCCCACCAGGATGGGGCGAGCCAGGCCTTCGTCAACCACCACCTGCACCGCGCGCAGCACGCGCTCGTCTTCGCCTTCCGCAAACACGATGCGGGCGGGGCCGCCTTCACGCACGATACGCTTGGCGGCCGAGAACAGCGGCTTCATGAACGCGCCCGAGTGGTACACGAATTGCTGCAACTGCGCTTCGTAGGCTTCCAGGTCGGCCAGCGGGCGCGTGGCCACGCCGCCGTCCATGGCGGCCTTGGCCACGGCCGGCGCAATACGCACGATCAGGCGCGGGTCAAACGGCTTGGGGATCAGGTACTCGGGGCCGAACGAGATGTCGAACGTGCCGTAGGCGGCGGCCACGACTTCGTTCTGCTCCTCCTGCGCCAGCTGGGCAATGGCATAGACCGCCGCCATTTCCATTTCGCGCGTGATGGTGGTGGCGCCCACGTCCAGCGCGCCACGGAAGATGTACGGGAAGCACAGAACGTTGTTGACCTGGTTCGGGTAGTCGGACCGGCCCGTGGCCATGACGACATCGTCACGTACCGAATGCGCCAGTTCCGGCAGGATTTCCGGCGTGGGGTTGGCCAGCGCCAGGATCAGCGGGCGCGGTCCCATCGTGGCAACCATTTCCGGCTTGAGCACGCCGCCCGCCGACAGGCCCAGGAACACGTCCGCGTCCTGGATCACTTCCGCCAGCTTGCGGGCTTCCGTCTTTTGCGCAAAACGCGCCTTGTCCGGGTCCATGAGCTCGACACGGCCTTCGTAGACCACGCCTTCGATGTCGGTCACCCAGATGTTTTCCAGCGGCAGGCCCAGGTCCACCATCAGGTCCAGGCACGCCAGGGCGGCTGCACCGGCGCCGGACGTCACTACCTTGACCGTCTTGATGTCCTTGCCCACGACCTTCAGGCCGTTGATGAACGCGGCCGACACGGTGATGGCGGTGCCATGCTGGTCGTCGTGGAAAACCGGGATCTTCATCCGTTCACGCAGCTTGCGTTCCACGGTGAAGCATTCCGGCGCCTTGATGTCTTCCAGGTTGATGCCGCCGAAGGTGGCTTCCAGACCCGCGATGATCTCGACCAGCTTGTCCGGGTCGGTCTCGTTGATTTCGATGTCGAACACATCCAGGCCGGCAAACTTCTTGAACAGCACCGCCTTGCCTTCCATGACCGGCTTGGAAGCCAGCGCGCCGATATTGCCCAGACCCAGCACCGCCGTGCCGTTGGTGATCACGCCTACCAAGTTGCCGCGCGCGGTGTAGCGAAACACATTGGCCGGGTCGGCCACGATTTCCTCACAGGCTGCCGCCACGCCCGGCGAATAGGCCAGCGCCAGGTCGCGCTGATTCGTCAGTTGCTTGGTCGGCGTGACCGAGATTTTGCCGGGACGGCCGGCCTCGTGATATTCAAGGGCGGCTTTACGAAGGTTGTCATCCATATGGGCGGCTACAGGCTGGTAAGTGAAACAGAGGGAGGAATTCTATTCCCATGACGGCCGTCGCGGTATCTCTGCGCGGCCTCTCCCCTTTGCGCAGGACAAGCGGCCGAATCTTACATTAAGCTGAATAGCTGTCAGGTTTCGTTAGGCAGGAATAAGGGAAAACGACCATGCGGGTCGAACAGCGTCTTGACCCGCGCGTCGAGCCGGAACGTGGCGAGCCCGGGCGTTTGTGGTTCGGATGGGGGAAAGGAAGGCGCTTCAGGCTCCCGGCCCGCATCCAGACCCGAATCCCGGCCCGAGCCCACAACCGGCACGAAACCCGGCTCCATGGCTGCCGGCGCATCGGTCAACGTCACGCTTTGCACCCACGCCAGGGTCCCGCCGTGGCCCAACAGCAGATGGGCCAGATTGACGGTGGCCGGCGCCACGGGTTTAAGCGCGTCCAACCGGTAACGCCCCAGCCAGTGATCGCCGTCCCGCGTGGCAAAGGCGTCGCCGCCCGAAGCCAACTGGAACAGCGAGGGCACCAGGCTTTGCACGGTGGCTGAGCGCAGCGGCTGGACATCGGCCTCGCCAAAAGGTCCCAGGGTTTCCTCGACGCCGTCGGCCAACATGACATCCACCGTCAGCACGCCCGAGGCGGCACAGCGGCCGGCGGGCCAGGGCGCCGGCGCGGCCAGCCATTCGGCCAGGGTCATGGCATCCGGAAAACCCACGAACTGCCGCAAGCCGGCCTGGACCAGCGCCGCCATGGGCACGCCGGGCTGTGCGCGCCAACGGGCGGGGTTGCCCGCCGGGTCACTGGCCGGGTCACCACCCAAGCGGGCCAGGCCGGCCAGGCGCGACGGATCAATCCGCAAACGCGGGCTAGCTGATGGCGCATAAGGCCCCGTCGCCCCCTCCAGCGCCATCACCACGCGGTACTCGGCGCACAGCGTGCGCGCATGCGCCACGTCGGCATCGCGCGTGGGCGTCAGGATGGCCTGCGCACCGCCCGGACCGTTCTCGCCCAAATCATTGACTTGCCCCTGGCACAGCAGCTTCAAGCGCTGCATAAATGCGGCCCACGGCGTTTGCGCGGGACGCCTACCTAGCAGGAAAGCGCGCCGGGATGGCTGCATGACTACAATTCCTTTTTGCTTCAAAGACGCTTTTCGAGAATCCAATGCCCCGCCTTGCTGCTCGCACTCATGACTTTCTGACCTTCCAGGTAGTGGAACTTTTCAAGCAGGCGCAAGCGCTACAGGCGGCGGGCAAGGACATTATCAGCCTGGGCATCGGCGAACCGGACTTTACCGCGCCGCCCCAGGTGGTGGAAGCGCTGGAGCGCGCCGCGCGCGCCGGCCTGAGCGGCTACGGCCCGCCCGCCGGCCTGATGCCGCTGCGCGAGGCCATTGCGCAGTTCTACCACGACAAGTTCGGCGCCAAGATCAATCCGGCGCGCGTGATTGTCACGGCGGGCGCATCGGGCGCGCTCACGCTGGCCTGCGCGGCGCTGGTCAACCACGGCGGCGAAGTGCTGATGCCTGACCCGTCCTACCCCGCCAACAGCAACTTCGTGCTGGCAGCAGGCGGCGTGCCGCGCTTGATTCCGAGTTCGGCCGAAAAACGGTTCCAGCTTTCGGCGGCGGACGTGGCCCAGCACTGGACGCCCGCCACCCAGGGCGTGCTGGTGGCCTCCCCCAGCAACCCCACCGGCACCTCCATCGCCCCTGCCGAACTGGCGGAACTGTTGGCGCAGGTTCGCGCGCGCGACGGTTTTGCCATCGTCGACGAAATCTACCTGGGTCTGTCTTATGAAGGCCAGCCGAAATCGGCGTTGACCCTGGACGATGACATCATCGTCATCAACAGCTTTTCGAAGTACTTCCATATGACGGGCTGGCGGCTGGGCTGGATGATCGTGCCCGAAGACATGGTGGCGCCCGTTGAAAAGATCGCCGCCAGCCTCGCGATCTGCGCGCCCACCCTGGCCCAGCACGCCGCGCTGGCCTGCTTCACCGAGCAGGCGATGAAAACCTTTGAGCATCGCCGCGAAGCGTTCAAGCAGCGCCGCGACTACCTCTTGCCGGAATTCGACCGCCTGGGCATCCATGTACCGGTCAAGCCGGACGGCGCGTTCTATATCTACGCCGACATCAGCAACCTGGGCATGGACAGCGCCGCGTTCTCGCAACGCCTGCTGCTGGAAGCGGGCGTTGCCGCCGTGCCGGGCCTGGACTTCGGACCCACCCATGGCAGCCACACCATGCGTTTTTCCTACGCCACCGGGCTGGACCGGCTGGAAGAAGCCGTGGCCCGCATCGGCAAACTGCTGCAACGCTGAACAAAAAAAAGCGCGCTTCGGAAAGAAGCGCGCTTGGTATTTCGAGCGGCCGGCGGCGTCAGTCGCGCGCCAGCGCAATGCCCGAGGCCAGGGCCAGGCGTCGGCGTTCCGCCTGCACTTTGGCGCCGTAGCCGTTGTCGTTCGGTCCGGTGGCGCCCACGTAGCAGGCCAAACCGGCGTCGACCGACCCGCGACGGCTGATGCAATCGCGCAAGATCGTGGCGCCCACGCCGATGTTGGCGGCGGGGTCCAGCGGGTTCTTGCCCACGGCGTCGAACTTCTCCTGGTGCACGCTGGTCATGACCTGCATCAGGCCCTGCGCGCCCACGTGGCTTTCAGCCAAGGGGTTGTAGCGGGACTCGATGGCGATGACGGCCAGCACCAGCAGCGGGTCAAGCTGCTTTTCGCGGCTGACCTTGTACACGGTGTTCAACAGCGGACCGGTGGCGTCATAGGCCACCTTGTATTTGCGCGATATATAGTTGCGCAAGGCCTCCGCCTGGGGGCCCGTTGCCGACAAGGCAGGCTTTTTCGGCGCCGGCGGTGCGACGCGGGCCGGCCCCAGCATGCCGGTGGCATTGCTGGCGGGAGCGGTTGGTACGGCCATGGCAATTGCCGACGCAGTGTCGGAACCCAATTCGGAGCCGGCATCGGAATCGGTGCCGGATTGCATGGATGAAGGCGCTAGGGCGGTCAACAAGGCTTTGTGCACTTGCAATGCCTGGTCGCGCAAACCGGGCAGGGCAAATCCCATGCTTACCGTCACAATCACTGCGATGCCCAGATAGACTGAGCAAATTCGCAAGCATTCGGCAAGATACTGGTGCACTCCTTGGGCCATATTCCTGAACAGGCTGGCCACTGACGCATCGGGCATGAAAACCTCCTGCGTGGAAAAAGAGGGAGTCAATGTTAACCTCTCTTTCGACCTCAAATGTAACCAAATCGCTGGGATCTGTAGTGAAATACCGCGACCTTAGAGACTTCCTCGCCCAACTCGAACGCATGGGCGATCTCAAACGCATTGCCGCGCCCGTGTCCACGCGCCTGGAAATGACCGAAATTTCCGACCGCGTGCTGCGCGCCGAAGGCCCCGCCCTGCTGTTTGAAAAGGCCCTGCACGACGGCCAACCGGCGCAGATGCCGGTGCTGACCAACCTGTTCGGCACCCCGTCCCGCGTGGCACGCGGCATGGGCGCCGACAGCGTCAGCGCCCTGCGCGATATCGGCGAACTGCTGGCGTCGCTGCGCGAACCCGAAGCACCCAAGGGGCTGCGCGATGCGCTGGCCAAGGTGTCGATGCTGAAGGCCGCGCTGTGGGACATGAGCCCCAAGAACGTGAAGAGCCCGGCTTGCCAGGAAGTGGTCTGGGAAGGCAAGGATGTGGACCTGACCCGCCTGCCGATCCAGACCTGCTGGCCCGGCGACGTGGCGCCCTTGCTGACCTGGGGCCTGGTGATCACTCGCGGCCCGAATGCCAAGCGACAAAACCTGGGCATCTACCGCCAGCAGCTGCTGGGGCCGAACAAACTGATCATGCGCTGGCTGTCGCATCGCGGCGGCGCGCTGGATTTTCGCGACCACGCCCTGGCCAACCCTGGCACGCCCTTCCCCATTGCCGTGGCGCTGGGCGCCGACCCGGCCACCACGTTGGGCGCCGTCACCCCCGTGCCCGACAGCCTGTCCGAATACCAGTTTGCCGGCCTGCTGCGCGGTTCGCGTACCGAAGTCGCGCAGGCACTCGGCAGCAACCTGTCGGTGCCGGCCTGGGCCGAGATCGTGCTGGAAGGGCATTTGCTGCCGTCCTCCGACCCGCGCGCCGTCAAGCCCGTGGTGCCCGAAGGCGTCAACCCGCCGCCCAACAGCGACTATGAAATGGCGCTGGAAGGCCCCTACGGCGACCACACCGGTTACTACAACGAGCAGGACTGGTTTCCCGTCTTCACGGTCGAACGGATCACGATGCGGCGCAACCCCATCTATCACTCGACCTACACCGGCAAACCGCCCGACGAGCCCGCCGTGCTGGGCGTTGCGCTGAACGAAGTCTTCGTGCCGCTCTTGCGCCGCCAATTGCCGGAGATCGTCGACTTCTATCTTCCCCCGGAAGGCTGCAGCTACCGGCTGGCCGTGGTGTCGATCCGCAAGCAATACGCGGGCCACGCCAAGCGCGTCATGTTCGGGCTGTGGAGCATTCTGCGCCAGTTCATGTACACCAAGTTCATCGTGGTGGTGGACGAAGACATCAACCCGCGCGACTGGAAAGAAGTGGTGTGGGCCATGACGACCCGCATGGACCCCGTGCGCGACACGCTGCTGGTGGAAAACACGCCTATCGACTACCTGGACTTCGCCTCGCCCGTGTCCGGGCTGGGCGGCAAGATGGGGCTAGACGCCACCAACAAATGGCCTGGCGAAACCCAGCGCGAATGGGGCACGCCCATCACGATGGACGCCGACGTCAAAAAGCGCGTGGACGATATCTGGGGCCAGTTGGGCTTGTAGCCGCTGCCGACCATATCCACACCCGTAAAAAAACCCCGCCGTTGTACCCAACGCGGGGTTTTTGCTTGGTGCAACGCAGAACCCTACTGATCGTCCTCGCGGGAACTGCGCCATAGCTTGAACAACTGCCAGCCGACAAGCGCACCACCCGCAATCTTCAGCAGCTTGGAACGTTTGCCGCCCCGCATCAGCAGCGTCGACACGGACGAACTGACCAGCGGATAGCGCCGTGCCAAGGTAATGGCCTGCATGGCCCAGCGCGATGCTCCGCCCGAGGCCAGCCGGGGCAAGAGCCCCCGGATGATCGAGGCGGGCTCCAGCTTGTGGCCGGTCGTCACGATGTCATGCACCAAGGATTCGCGTTCGATCGCGGCGCGGGCGCGCAGCAGCTCGATACGCACGGCGCGATCCACGACGGGAGACCTTTTCGACATGTTCAGTCCTCCTCGCGCCGACGCGCCGGGGGATCGTCGTCTTGCGCATCACGCACCCGTTCGAGCAGTTCCGCATCGCGGCTCAGCTCATCCAGGGTGGCCGCGAAAGGCGGCGCGCCATAAACCAGCCCATGGCGCACAACCAGCAGCAACGCAATGCCGACAATGCCGTAGAACGCCGCCAACAGGCCCAAGGCCATGTAGCGGTCTTCGGTGGGCCAGAACAGCACCGCCACCGTCACCGTGAACACCAGCACCGCAAGCGTCAAGAAGAGCAACGCCGCAAATGCCATGCCCAGCAGTTTGAGCAGGCGCGCCTTTTCATCGGCGGCTTCCAGTGCCAGAAGCTCCAAGCGCGTTCGCAACAGCCCGACCAGGCTGGACGCAACGCCGAAAACAGATTTTCGTAGACCCATGGCGTCTGGAACGTCAAAGGCGGGCAGTGCCCGCCTTTGACGCTCAAGCCCTTAGCGGCGGCTGATCAGCAAGCCGAGCAGCAGGCCGGTCACGCCTGCGATACCGATGGCTTGCCAGGGATTGTCGTGCACGTAGTCGTCGGTGGCACGTGCGGCTTTGCGGCCACGCTCCAACACGGCGTCTTGTGCTTCGTAGAGGGCTTCGCGCGTGCGCTTGAGCGAGGTCATGGCGCGTTCACGCAGTTCGTTGGCCTTGTCGCCGGTGGTGCCGGCTGCTTCGCGCAGCAGGTTTTCGGCGTCGTTAAGGCTGGTCTTGACACTGTCGATGAGTTTTTCTTTTGCGACTTCTTCGGATTTTCTCGTGGCCATTTTATTGAGCTCCTGTTGTGTGTCTATGACGAAAACATCATACCAGCCGCCTTGCCCGCGGCAAGGCGTGCTTGATACCGTGTGCTACTTGATCTGCGTAATTTCAACGGCCGATTTAACGCCGCCTTGATCGATGTCTTGCTTCATCACCAGATTCACCGCCGGGCAATACCAATCGGTGACTGTCGTGTTCATGCCGGGGATGGGAATGGTCAGGCCTTGGAACGTGGCCATGGTGGGGTCCGAGTTGCGCGTGTACTTGACGGGGTGGCACGACTGGTTGCCCAAGGCCGTGCTCAACGATGTCTTTTGGCCCACGCTTTTTTCGCCGATGCGAACCGTGGTGCTGGGCTGGCCACCCACCGGCGCTTCCTTGCCGATCTTCAAACGAAACGACGAACCCGGCAGCTTCTGGCCGGCGTTCAGATTGCCGTCGTAAGCGAACAGGCCCAGCATGCGCAGGTCGAACTGGCCTTCGGACGGCTTCGGCGCTTCGCCGGCGGTGGCATAGCGCACGAAGGTGGCTTGGCCGCCCTTCACCGTCATCAGGTAATCAAGCTTGGACTTGCCCGGTGGCAGGCCGGCGTAGCCGAAGGTGGCCACGCCTTGCACGCGCGCCCGGCAGTTGTCGCCATTGCTTTTTGTAACTTCGGTGAAGCTCAGGTCCGCGCCCAGGGCCAGGTTGCCCGAGCCGGTCAACTGCACCGCACCGCCGTCATGCATGAACTGGGCGTCGCACACGCCCGCCTGCACCGACGCGGCCGCGCCCAACGCGCCCACGCACAACATCAAGGATGCGATTTTTTGCATCGTCACTAGCCACTCCAGTATTCAGGACAGGCCGCCCACGGCTGGCGGCGGCTGGCTTGATACTACACCGGTTGCCGTGCCTGACATATGTCCACTCGTGTCGGGGCGCGGGCGATCAACGCGCGCACTTCCGGTACGCAAGAGCCGCAGCCGGTGCCGCACCCCAAGGTGGATTTCAGCCCATCCAGATCGCATCCGCGCGCGATGCCCGCAAGGATCGCGGCCTCGCTCACGCCGATGCATGCGCACACCGTGCGCGAACGCGCCGGCCCGCTGATGCGTCCTGCCAGCAAGGCGGACACGCTGGCGGGAGCCTGGCCGCCGGCGGCCCAGGACAGCAAGGCGTCTTGCGCCCGCAGGTCCCCCGCCAGCAGGAAGGCGCGCACAGCGCCCTGCGCCACCGCCACCCGGCGCAGCTTGCCTTGCGCCAGGTCATCGAACACCACGTCGGCCTGACTAAGCGCCAACGATTGCGCCAGTTCAGCTAGCACGCCGTTGTCCGGCGCCTGGGCCGCAGCCACGCGAATCCGCACGCCGCCCGCGCTGGACGGCAACACCACCGCGTAATCAAAGCGGCGCAGCCAGGGCGCCAGGCGCGCGCGCAAGGCCACCGAGTCGCCTTGCAGCCAGCCAGCCGCCTGCCACGGCAGCGCGGCGGGTTCAACGGCAACGGCGCTGAACTTCAATTCGGGCTGCCGCGAAAAGGGATCCGTGGCCGGACTGGCCAGCGCGTTCACGCCCAGGCCGGCCATGTAGGCGCTGCCCCAATGCATGGGCAGGAAGGCATGCCCGCGTTGCAGCCCCTCGTCCGCCTGCACGGGTAGCACCACACTGCCCCGCCGCGAACGCAGCCGCGCCAGGGCGCCCGGCGCCAGACCCAGCCGCTGCAAGGTTTCCGGATGCAGGGACAGCCACGGCTCTTCAACATGCTGTGTCAACACGCGCGCTAACGACGTACGCGCCATCGTGTGCCAGTGGTCGCGCAAGCGGCCGGTCGTCAGCGACATGGGGAAGTCGGGCGTCAACGCATCGGCGGGTGGCTGATAGCGCACATCGCAAAATCGCGCGCGGCCGTTGGCAGTGGGAAACCCGCCATCCGCGTACAGCCGCGCCGTGCCCTGCCCCGCCCGGTAGGGCCACTGCTGCGGTCCATCCCGATCCAGAATGCCGTAATCCAGCGCGCTGTAATCCAGGTCGCGCCCCGCCGTCATGCGGACGTGTTCCGCGAACACCTCGCTTTCGTCGCGGTACGCAAACCTGGCTGCCTTGTCCGGCGCGATGCGGGCCGCCAGGCGCAGCGCCACCGCTTGCGCCAGCCGCCAATCCGGCTGGGCATCACCGGGCGGCGCCACGGCGGCATGCACGCGGCTGATGCGGCGTTCGGAATTGGTGACCGTGCCCGATTTCTCGGGCCAGGTGGCGGCGGGCAGTACCAGGTCGGCGTAGGCCAGCGTCTCGGTGCCGGAGTAGGCCTCTTGCACGATCACGAACTCGGCTTGCTCCAGGGCCGCGCGCACGCGGGCCTGATCAGGCAGCGACTGCGCGGGGTTCGTCGCTGCAATCCACAGCACTTTCACCCGCCCCTCCAGCACGGCATCAAAAAGCTCCAGCGCGGTGGCGCCCGGCGTGTCGGGCAGGCGGTCCACGCCCCACAACGCCGCGACCTCGGCGCGGTCTTGGGCGACGGCCGGGTCGCGATGGCCCGGCAGCAAGGTCGCCATGCCGCCCGCTTCGCGCCCGCCCATGGCGTTGGGCTGGCCGGTCAGCGAGAACGGCCCCGCGCCCGGCTTGCCGATCTGCCCGGTGGCCAGATGCAGATGGATCAGCGCGGCGTTCTTGTCGGTGCCCTGAGTGGATTGGTTCAGGCCCATCGTGTAGAGCGACAGCGCCGCGCCGCCGCTTCCGAACCAGCGCGCGGCCTGGATGATGTCGGCGGCCGGCACGCGGCAAATTTCCTGCGCCACGGCCGGAGAATACGCATCCACGGTATTCATCAACGCGTCAAAGCCGTCGGTGTGGCGGTCGATGTAGGCCTGGTCGATCCGCCCTTCGCGCGCCATGACGTGCAACATGGCATGAAAGAGCGCCACGTCCGTGCCCGGCGCGATGGGCAGGTGCAAGTCGGCGAACGCGGCGGTATCCGTGCGGCGGGGGTCCACCACAATCACCTTCATGCCGGGCCGGCGCGCGCGGGCCGCTTCCAGGCGGCGAAACAGCACGGGGTGGGCGTACGCCATGTTGGAACCGGCGATCAGCACGGTGTCGGCCAGGTCCAGGTCGTCGTAACAGGCGGGCGGCGCATCCGCGCCCAGCGTGCGCTTGTAGCCCGACACCGCGCTGGACATGCACAGCCTGGAATTGGTGTCGATATTGTTGGTGCCGACCAGCGCGCGCGCCAGCTTGTTGAAGACGGCGTAGTCTTCGGTCAGCAACTGGCCCGACAAGTAAAACCCTACCGAGTCCGGCCCGTGCGCAAGAATTGTGTCGGCGAGTTTTTGCGCCGCGATGTCCAGCGCCTGATCCAGGGCAATATTCTGGTGCGCCGCGCCGCGTGACTCGCGCCATTGCGCCGACAGCACGCGCGCGCCGTCTCGCCGCACCGTGTCGGCCAGGGCCAGGCCCTTGCTGCACAGCTTGCCGTGGTTGGCGGGATGATCTTCATCGCCACGCACCCGCAGCACCGCGCCGTCGCGCACCTGCACGCGCACGCCGCATCCCGTGCCGCAATAGCAGCAGACCGAACGCAGCTCGCGCTCGCCCCTACCCGCGCCGTCCTCATTTGCCGACGGCGCAATCCTACGCAACGGCATGTCCATGGATTATTCGCCCGCCATCAGTTGGTCGCGCAGCGCGCCGATGCCCTGCCCGTCTCGGATCAGCCGCAGATACCAACTGCTGTCGGCCGTGTCGCCATACAGGCATGCGCCCACCAGCGTGTCATCGCGGATCACCAGCTTCTTGTAGACGCCGTCCAACGCGTCGGCCAGCACAATCGTTTCGGTCTGCGCGCCGCCCGTGAAGTCCCCGGCGGAAAACAGGTCGATGCCCGTCACCTTCAATTTCGTGGACGTGATGCTGCCTTCGTATCGGCCGATGCCATGCATGGCCAGATGATTGGCCGCCACCTTCGCTTGCTCGAACAAGGGCGCGACCAGGCCATACGCCGTGCCACGGTGGCTGACGCATTCACCCACCGCGTAGATGCGCGGGTCATAGGTCTGCAAGGTATCGGTCACCACGATGCCGCGATCCACCCGCAAGCCGCAGCTTTCCGCCAACGTCGTGTTCGGCCGCACGCCCACCGCCATCACCACCAGGTCCGCCGGTATCTCTGCGCCATCCGTAAACCGCAGCGCGCGCACGCGCCCATCGTCGCCCGCGACAATCTCGCGCGTCTGGCGTTGCAGCAGAAAAGTCAGGCCCCGCGCTTCCAGGCTGCGCCGCAACAGGGCCGCCGCTTCACGATCCAATTGGCGGTCCAGCAACGCCGCGCCCAAATGCACGACCGATACCTTCATGCCTCGGGCGGCCAGGCCATTGGCCGCTTCCAGCCCCAACAGGCCGCCGCCGATCACCACCGCGTTGCGGTAGCGCGACGACGCCTCGATCATCCGGTTCACGTCGTCGATATCCCGGAAGGCGACCACGCCGTCCAGGTCGTGGCCCGGCACCGGCAGGATGGTCGGGTTCGACCCCGTGGCCAGCAGCAGGCGGTCATACGCGGCTTCGGTGCCATCGTCGCAATGCACGCGGCGGCGCGCCCGGTCCACCCGCGTGACCTTGCGGTTGCACAGCAGCCGGATGCCGTGCCGCGCATACCAGGCTTCATCGTTCAGCACGATGTCCTGCAAGGTCTGTTCCCCGGTCAGCACCGGAGACAGCAGGATGCGGTTGTAGTTGGTGTAGGGCTCGGCGCCGATCACCGTGATGTCGTAGAGCTCGGGCGCCTGCGCCAGCAGTTCTTCCACCGTGCGGATACCGGCCATGCCGTTGCCCACCACCACCAGCTTGGGCTTGGCGCCCGTGTTGCGTGTCGTCGCGCCCATGTGCTCTCCTGTGCCGCCGTTCAGGCGGCGGCCCGGACGGCGTGGTCGGGGGATTCCAAGGCCTCGGCTTCGCGGTCCAGCTCGGCGTTGATGTCAGCGGCGGCTTGCGACCGTTCCGGGTTGCCATGGCGACGATGCAGAAAGTCCACCACCGACGCGCGGCAGGCCAGATACGTGGCGTCGTTGGCCAGCCGCACGCGGTCACGCGGGCGCGGCAAAGGCACGGACAGGATGTCGCCTATGGTTGCGGCCGGGCCATTGGTCAGCATGACGATGCGGTCGGACAGCAGCACGGCCTCGTCCACGTCGTGCGTGACCATGATGGTGGTGGTGCGCGTCTTGGCCACGATCTTCAGCAGCTCGTCTTGCAGATGCGCGCGCGTCAACGCATCCAGCGCGCCGAAGGGTTCGTCCATGAGCAGCACGCCCGGCTCGATGGCCAAGGCGCGCGCGATGCCCACGCGCTGCTTCATGCCGCCCGAAATTTCACGCGGCAGTTTGTTTTGCGCCGGCAGCAGCCCCACCAATTCAAGCGCCGCCCGCGTGCGCTGCTCCAGTTGCGGGCGCTTTTCCTTGGCGCCGAACACGCGCTCCACCGCCAGGTAAACGTTCTGGAAGCACGTAAGCCAAGGCAGTAAAGAATGGTTCTGGAACACCACCGCGCGGTCCGGGCCGGGCCCGGTGATCTCGCGCTCGGCGCACAGCAGCACGCCACGGCTAGGCCGGGTCAGGCCCGCGATCAAATTCAACAAGGTCGATTTGCCGCAACCGGAATGGCCGATCAAGGTAATGAATTCCCCCTGCTCAACCGTCAGGTCGATATCGCGCAGCGCCACGAAGTCGCCCTTGCGGGTGTGGAAGGTCTGGCCCACGTTTTCGATGCGAACGAATTTCTTCATGGCGCTATTCCTCGGTGTAGGTGAAGCGGCGGGCCAGGGCCACCAACAGGGTTTCCAACAGCAAGCCCACAATGCCGATCACAAAAATGGCGATGACGATGTGCTCGACCTTCAGGTTGTTCCATTCATCCCACAGCCAGAAGCCGATACCCGTGCCCCCGGTCAGCATTTCGGCTGCCACGATCACCAGCCAGGCGGTGCCGATGGACAGGCGCACGCCGGTCAACACATAGGGCAGCACGGCGGGCAGCAGCACTTTCGTGGTCAGCTTCCATTCGGACAGGTTCAGCACCCGCGCCACGTTCAGGTAGTCCTGCGGCACGCGCGATACGCCCACGGCGGTGTTGATGATCATCGGCCAGATCGAACAGATGAAAATCGCCCAGATGGCGGCGGGGTTCGCGGCCTTGAACAGCAGCAGCCCCAACGGCAACCACGCCAGCGGCGACACCGGCCGCAACAGGCTGACGATGGGTGAAAACATGGCGTTGATGGCGGCGTAGCGCCCGATGGCGAAGCCGGCAGGAATGCCGATCACCGCCGCCAGGCCAAAGCCGATGGCCACGCGCTCCAGCGAGGCCACCAGGTTCCAGCCGATTCCCTTGTCGTTGGGCCCGTTGTCATAGAACGGATCTGAAAACAGCGTCACGGCGGCATGCCAGGTCACCCCCGGCGTGGGGATTTCCGGGATCTGCATCGCGATCACCTGCCACATCAGCACAAACAACGCGAAGCCGGCCACCGGTCCCGCCACGGTTTTCAGCGCCGATTCCAGTTTCTCGCGGCCAGCGGCGACAAACGCTTCGCCCCGACCCACAGTCGTTACGGTAGAAGTCATAGCAAGCCCTCTTGTGGTTTTCCGGTCAGACCTTGACCTTGAATCCGTCGGCATAGGCCGCCGGGTTGCTGCCGTCCCACTTCACCCCGTCGATCAACGTCGAGGTGCGCGTTTCGCTGGTGGGCAAGGCCACGCCCGCGGCTTGCGCCGCCTGCTTGTAGAGATCGATGCGGTTGATCTGCTTGGCCACCGCGAGGTAGTCGGGGTGCTCTTTCAAGAGGCCCCACCGCTTGTGCTGCGTCAGGAACCACATGCCGTCGCTCAGGTACGGAAAGTTGGCCGACCCGTCGGCGTAGAAGCGCATGGCGTGCTCGTCCGTCCAGGTCTTGCCCAAGCCGTCCTGGTACTTCCCCAGCATGCGGTCCACGATGCCGCTGGCGTCCGTGTTCACATAGGATTTGGCGGCGATGGTTTCAGCCGTCTTCTGGCGGTTGGCAGGCGAGGCGTCGATCCACTTGCCGGCTTCAAGGATGGCGGCGGTAACGGCCCGCGCCGTGTTCGGATTGCGCGACACGAAATCCGCGCTGGTGCCCAGCACCTTCTCGGGATGGTCCTGCCAGATGCCTTGCGAGGTCACCGCGGTGAAACCGATCTTGTCCATGATGGTGCGCGCCCCCCAGGGCTCGCCCACGCAGAAGCCGTCCATATTGCCCACGCGCATGTTCGCCACCATCTGGGGCGGCGGCACGGTGATGACCTTGGCGTCTTTCATCGGGTTGATGCCATAGGCGGCCAGCCAGTAATACAGCCACATGGCGTGCGTGCCAGTCGGAAAGGTCTGCGCGAAGGTGTATTCGCGCTTGTCCGACGCCATCAGCTTGGCCAGCGATTCGCCGTCGCGCGCGCCCTTCTCCAGCACCTTGTTCGATAGCGAGATTGCCTGCCCGTTCTGATTCAGGCTCATCAAGACCGCCATGTCCTTCTTGGGGCCGCCGATGCCCAGGTGCACGCCGTACACCAGCCCATACAGCACGTGCGCCATATCGAGCTCGCCGTTCAGCAGCTTGTCGCGCACGGCGGCCCACGACGCTTCCTTGGACGGCGTGATGGTCACGCCATATTTCTTGTCGATGCCCAGCACCGACGCCATCACCACCGATGCGCAATCGGTCAGCGGAATAAAGCCGATCTTCACCTCGGTCTTTTCCGGCGCGTCCGTGCCGGCCGCCCAGGCGCCGGCGCGCACCAGCGGGTCGACCAAGGACAGCAGGCCGGCGCCCGCCACCGCGCGCGCCGTGCCGCTCAACCACTTGCGGCGGCTGGCATTCGCGCCCGCGTCGGCATGGGGGGCAAGGTCCGATGAGGGGCTACGTGTTACTGGCGTCATGCATGGCTCCTGGCAAAAAAAAACGTCCCGCGCGCCATGGAACCCAGTCCATTGGCGCAGCGGAACGTCGTTGTCCCTTGCCGCGTAGTGCGGCGCGTTGCGTCGGCGACCGCCGTTGGCCGCCCGATATCACTCAAGCAAACGCTGTGCCAGACGCGCAAGAAAATGCCGTGGCCGGGCGGTATGCCGCGCCAGCATTGGCGTTGCGATGAATCATGCGTAGGCGCGCGATGACCGTTGTATTTGCCACGGAACCAAGTTGGTGCGCAATGCGATGCGGCGGCGCACCATCCCTGTGCCGTCCACGCCCTACCCGTGTGCGCGGAAATCCGGCCGCGCGCGCAATCCGGGATGGCATGGAACTTGCATGCACCACGGCATCGGGGGAAACACATGCTGAAGGTCATGCTGCTGAATGATGGCGAGGGACGCGCGGCGTCGCTGCGGCAAACGCTTGCCGCGGCGGGCGTACACGTGGTCTCGGAAGTAGCCCCCGGCACCGACCTGGCCACCGCCATTGCCCAGGCGGCCCCCGATGTGGTGCTGATCGACAGCGACGCCCCCGGGCGCGACACCTTGGAAAACGTCTGTGTGGCCAGTGCGCACAGCGACCGGCCGGTGGTCATGTTCACCGACGACGGCAACCGCGACACCATCCGCACCGCGTTGCGCGCGGGCGTGGCGGCTTATGTGGTGGGCGACGTGCCGGCAACCCGCATCGAACCACTGTTGACGGTGGCGATTGAACGCTTCGCCATGGAAAAGTCGCGGCGCGAGGAACTGCGCGACGCGCAACTGCGGCTGGCCGAGCGCCAGTGGGTGGAAAAGGCCAAGGGCATCCTGATGAAGACGCGCTCGATTCCGGAAGAGGAAGCCCACCGGCTGTTGCGTGATCGCGCCATGCAAAGCCAGAAGCGGCTGGGCGAGGTGGCGCGCGAGGTGGTCGAGATGAGCCAATGGCTGGGCAGCGCCTGACCAAATAAATTCTGGATATAAGTTCTAGATATAAGGATTCAAGAAATCAAAAGTTGTGGGGATGTAAGCCCGTCCCTATCATCGGCTGATATTTTGCCGGGTACGCCCGAGGCGGGCACAAGATGAAGCTTTTCCCGATTTTTGCTGACCTGAAGGGTCGGCGAGTGCTGGTGGTGGGCGGTGGCGCGGTGGCCGAGCGCAAGACGCTCGCGCTATTGGAAGCCATGGCCGATGTGGTCGTGGGCGCGCCGGAACTGACCCCGGCATTGACCGAGCTGGCGGCCCAGGGCCGCGTCCGCCATCTGGCCGGCCGGTTCAACCCCGACTGGCTGAACGAGGTGTGGCTGGTGGTGGCCGCCACGGACGACCGCGACGCCAATGCCGAGGTGTCCGACGCCGCCAGCGCGCGCCGCATATTTGCCAATGTGGTGGACGACCCGGAACTGTCGTCGTTCCAGGTGCCTTCCATTGTTGACCGCTCGCCCGTCATCGTGGCGATCTCGTCGTCGGGCGTGGCGCCCGTGCTGGCGCGCCGCGTGCGCGAGCGCATCGAATCCCTGTTCGACCATACGCTGGGCCAACTGGCCGCGCTGGCCGCGACCTACCGCAAGCGCATCCGCGCCAGCCATCCCGACCTGGGTGCGCGCCGCCGCTTCTACGACTGGCTGCTGGACGGCCCGGTGGCGGGCCTGCTGCGCCAGCAGCAACCCGCGCAGGCCGAAGCCGCACTGACCCAGGCACTGGACGCGCCGCTGGCCCCGGCTGACGGCAGCGTTGTGCTGGTGGGCGCGGGGCCGGGCGACCCCGGCCTGCTGACCCTGAAGGCGCTGCGCGCCTTGAACGAAGCCGACGTCATCCTGTACGACCGCCTGGTGAGCGACGACGTGATGTCGCTGGCGCGCCGCGACGCCGAACGCATTGCCGTGGGCAAGCTGCCCGGTGAAAACCACCACGCTACCCAGGCCCGCATCCATGCCCTGTTGGTGGAACATGCACAAGCCGGCCGCAGGGTGGTGCGCTTGAAAGGTGGCGACGCCTTTATCTTTGGCCGGGGCGGCGAAGAACTGGAGTATCTGCGTGCGCACAAGGTGCGCTTCGAGGTGGTGCCAGGCATCACGGCCGCGCTGGCCTGTGCCGCCTATGCCGGCATTCCGCTGACGCACCGCGAGCATGCGCAGTCGGTGCGGCTGATCACGGCGCACTGCCGTGAAGACGAAGACAACCTGGATTGGCCGGCGCTGGCGCGTGAAAAGCAGACGCTGGCGTTCTATATGGGCGTGGGTCAGCTAGACCTGTTGACCCGCCGCCTGCTGGCACATGGCCGTGCGGCCGACACGCCGTTCGCGCTGATCGAAAACGGCAGCCGGCCGGAACAGCGCGTGCTGTCGGGCACGCTGGAAGCCCTGCCCCGCCTGGCGGCAAAGCACGCCATCCGCTCCCCCGCCCTGTTGATCGTGGGCGAAGTGGCCGGGCTGGCGCCGCGCTTGCAATGGTTCGGCCAGCATATCGAGGGTGATGCCGGCGCGTAGCCGCTTGCCTTAAACCGCCTTCTGCGTCGTGCCGAAAATGCGGTCGCCCGCATCGCCCAGGCCCGGCATGATGTAGCCGTGCTCGTTCAGGCCATCATCGATGGACGCCGTGTAGATATGCACGTCGGGGTGCTTGGCCAGCACGGTGTCGATGCCGACGGGCGCGGCCACCAGCACCAGCGCGCGGATTTCCTTGCAGCCGGCACGCTTGAGCAGATCAATCGCGGCCACCATCGAGCCGCCGGTTGCCAGCATGGGGTCGACGATCAGCGCCAGGCGCTGGTCCAGTTCACCGACCAGGCGTTCCAGGTACGTATGGGCTTCCAGCGTTTCTTCGTTGCGGGCCACGCCCACCACGCTGACCTTGGCTCCGGGAATCAAGCTGAGCACGCCATCCAGCATGCCGATGCCGGCGCGCAAGATGGGCACTACCGTGACTTTCTTGCCGGCGATTTTCTCAACCTGGACTTCGCCACACCAGCCCTGGACGGTGGCGGGCGCCAGCGGCAGGTCCTTGGACGCTTCGTACGTGAGCAACGCGCCCACTTCCTGCGACAACTCCCGGAAGCTCTTGGTGCTGAGGTCGGCGCGACGCATGATCCCGAGCTTATGGCGGATCAGCGGATGGCGGATTTCGTGCACGGGCATGTGCGTAATTCTCCAGAATATTGAAATACAGGGGTTGTCGCCTCAGGCCATTTTCGAGCCATAGCTGAGGATCGTAATCGGTTTGGAAAGAAAAGCCCTATTGTTCTGCTAGCCAGGCGATAAGGGCGTCGTCGAACGCGCGGACGGCACCCGCCTGCTCGTGGTTCACGATGCTGACCACCACGTAGCGCTTGCCGCTGGCGCCCAGCACGTAACCGGCGATCGCGCGCACGTCGCGCAGCGATCCGGTCTTCAGGTGGGCCATGCCCAGCGTGCCATCGCCCTTCAGGCGGCGGCGGACCGTGCCGTCCACCCCGGCGATAGCAAACGATGAAATGTATTCCGGCATGACCGGCGAATTCCACGCCACGGTCAGCATCGACGCCAGGCTGTCGGCCGAGACCCGGGCCTCGCGCGACAGGCCCGCGCCGTTGTCGATGACCAGTTCAGGCATGTCCAGCCCCTGCTTGACCAGCGCGCCCTTGGCCACGGCCTCGCTGCTGGTCACGGTGGCCGGCCGGCGGCCGCGCTCGGCGCCCAAGGTCAGCAGCAGCGTGCGCGCCATGACGTTGTTGCTGCGCTTGTTGATCTGGCGGATCACTTCGGCCAGCGTGGGCGAATCGTGCGAAGCCAGCACCACCGCGTCGGCCGGCACCATGCCGGACTTGACCTGGCCCTTGAAGGTGCCGCCCAGTTCTTTCCACAGCAGGCGGAAGATTTCGGTGGCGTATTCGGGCTGCGACAAGGCCAGGCGATACAGGCTGAATTCCCCGCACGAACCCGCCACCTTGCCGCCCAAGCGGATCGTGACGCCCTGCTGGGTGATCAGCGGTTCCGTCGTCACAACCGGGGGGCCAGGGCAACGGATGTCGCTCCATTCCACGCTGCCCTCAAGCTTCAAGCCCGGCAGGGGCGGGTCGATCAGCGGCACCCATTTGTGCGCGGCCGGGTCTGGCGTGAACAACAGACGCTGCGCGCCAAAGCCCACCATCAGCGCATCGGGGCTGGCGTTGTAGGCACGGTCGGGCGCGCCGTCGAAGGCGCCGGGGTCGATGGCGACCTGGCCGAAGATGCTGCGGTCGATGATCAAGTCATTGATCTGCTTGACCCCGCGCAGGCGCAATTCGCGCAACAGGGCCCACAGGTCTTGCATCAAAAATTGGGGGTCACCGCCCGCCCGCAGATACAGGGGGCCGGCCAGCACGCCACGCGCGTCGGGCCGGGCGCCCGGCGCGGTCATGAACTCAGTGCGCCAGACGTAATTAGGGCCAAGTTCGGACAGCGCGGCCCAGGTCGTGACCAGCTTCATCACCGACGCGGGGTTGCGGGGTTCCTTGGCGTTCAGGGCCACCATGCGCGGCCCGCCCAGTTCCTGCACCACTAGCGACAGCGAACTGTCGGGCAATTTGGTGGCCTTCCACGCCTTGATGACGTCGGGCGGCAAGCCCTGGACCTGCGCAAAGGCGGCGCCCGCCGACAAGGCCAGCAGCCCGCCGGCCAGCCATTGCCAGAGCCCGCCCACCCGCTTCTTCGCTTGTCCCGTCATGCGCTGTCCACCTTGTTGCCCGTCCTGCAAAACCGAGAGCATACAAAACCTGCGACGGTTACGGGCGCCCCTGTGTTCCGGCCCTGATAACCTTCGCCTTTACAATAGCCGGTTGCCCCGAGCCCGCCCGGCTGGCCCAGCCCTCGTTTTCCGGGCCGCCCTCACTGACAGACAGATATCCGCGTGACCCAGTCCCTGACCGTTTCCGATTTCAATTACGAGCTGCCGCCCGAGCTTATCGCGCAAACGCCCGCCGCCCAGCGCACGGGCAGCCGCCTGCTGCACCTGGACGCCGCCGGCCAATTGCACGACCGCCAGTTCGCCGACCTGATCGGCCTGCTGCGCCCCAACGACCTGCTGGTGTTCAACGACACCCGCGTCATCAAGGCGCGCCTGGCAGGCCACAAGATTACCGGCGGCAAGGTCGAGGTACTGGTGGAACGCATCACCGAATCCGACCGCGTCCTGGCCCACGTGCGCGCCAGCAAATCGCCCGGACCGGGCATGGTGCTGCGCCTGGCCGAGGCCTTCGAGGCCACGGTGCTGGGCCGCGAAGGCGAACTCTTCGACATCCGCTTCCCCGGCCCCGTGCTGGACTTGCTGGACGCCCATGGCGCCACCCCGCTGCCGCCCTACATCACGCACGCGGCCGACGCGGGCGACGACGATCGCTATCAAACCGTCTATGCCCGCGAACCCGGCGCGGTCGCCGCCCCCACGGCCGGCCTGCACTTTGACCAGCCCACGCTGGACCGCCTGGCCGACCTGGGTATCGAGCGCGCTTTTGTCACGCTGCACGTCGGCGCGGGCACGTTCCAGCCGGTGCGGGTCGACAACCTGGCCGACCACATCATGCACGCCGAATGGTTCACGGTGCCCCAGGCCACGGTGGACGCCATTGCCGCTACCCGCGCCAAGGGCGGCCGCGTCATTGCCGTGGGCACCACCAGCGTGCGCGCGCTGGAATCCGCCGCCGCGCAGACCGAAGGCCGCACGGCGCCCGGCCTGCCCCTGGCCGCCGCCCAGGGCGACACCCGCCTGTTCATCACGCCTGGCTACCAGTACCGCGTCGTGGACGCCCTGGTCACCAACTTCCACCTTCCCCAGTCGACCCTGCTGATGCTGGTGTCGGCGCTGGCCGGCGTTGAGCCGATCCGCCGCGCCTACGCCCACGCGGTAGCCCAGCGCTACCGCTTCTTCAGCTATGGCGACGCCATGTTTATCGAGTCTTCCGCCCCATGACCGGTCTGAATTTTGAACTGCTCGCCACTGACGGCGGCGCCCGCCGCGGCCGCATCACGCTGAACCACGGCGTGGTCGAGACGCCCATCTTCATGCCCGTGGGCACCTATGGCAGCGTCAAGGCCATGATGCCGCACGAGCTGAAAGAGATCGGCTCGCAGATCGTGCTGGGCAACACGTTCCACCTGTGGCTGCGCCCGGGCACGGACATCATGGAAAAGCACGGTGGCCTGCATGGCTTCATGCAGTGGGACAAGCCCATCCTGACCGACTCGGGCGGCTTCCAGGTGTTCAGCCTGCAGGGCATGCGCAAGATCACAGAGGAAGGCGTGAAGTTTGCGTCGCCCATCGACGGCGCGCGCCTGTTCCTGACGCCCGAAGAATCCATGCGCATCCAGCGTTCGCTGAATTCCGATATCGTCATGGTGTTCGACGAGTGCACGCCGTATGAAATCGACGGCCGCCCCGCCACCGTTGAAGAAGCCGCGCGCTCGATGCGCATGTCCTTGCGCTGGGCGCGCCGCTCGCGCGACGAATTCGACCGCCTGGGCAACCCGAACGCGCTGTTCGGCATCGTCCAGGGCGGCATGTATGAATCGCTGCGCGACGAATCCCTGGCGGGCCTGCAGGACATCGGCTTCCATGGTTACGCCATCGGCGGGCTGTCGGTAGGCGAGCCCAAGGAAGACATGATGCGCATCCTGGCGCACGTCACCCCCAAGCTGCCGGCCCAGGCGCCGCGCTACCTGATGGGCGTGGGCACGCCGGAAGACCTGGTCGAGGGCGTGAGCCGTGGCGTGGACATGTTCGACTGCGTCATGCCGACCCGCAACGCGCGCAACGGCTGGCTGTTCACCCGCTTTGGCGACGTCAAGATCCGCAACGCCAAGTACCGCGACGACACCCGCCCGCTGGACCCCAGTTGCACCTGCCACACCTGCGGCAACTTCTCGCGCGCCTACCTGCACCACCTGCAACGGGCCAACGAGATCACCGGCGCGCGCCTGAACACGCTGCACAATCTGCATTTCTATCTGACTATCATGAAGGAAATGCGCGAAGCCATCGCCGAAGGCCGTTTCGACGCCTGGCGCGCGCAGTTCGCCGCGGACCGCGCCCGCGGCATTGAATAGCGGGCCTTTTTTTGCCCGGGGGACTTTTCTATTGGGGTTTTGCCCCCATAGATTGGGATCCCCCCCTAGTGAAAGGCCGGCAATAAGATGGATACAATAGCCGGCTTGCCCTATCCATGGCTCGCGCGGGGATGGGCGCATAACAAGACAGCTAGTGGGTATGGCGATGTTTCGTAGTTACATAGAGAACTCGGGCATGGCCGTCCGTAGCAACAAACAACCCAAACAGACTTAAACGCAGGAGAATTCAATGTCCGTTATCGATACCGCAAGCCTCGTCGTGGCCCAAGCCGCCGCCCCTGAAGGTAATGCGCTGATGGGCATGTTGCCCATCGTCCTGATGTTCGTGATCCTCTACTTCCTGATGATCCGCCCGCAGATGAAGCGTCAGAAGGAACACCGCAACCTGATCGCCGCCCTGGCCAAGGGTGACGAAGTAGTCACCGCCGGCGGCATGCTGGGCAAGGTCACCAAGGTCAATGACAGCTACGTGACTGTTGAAGTGTCCGAACTGGCCGACAAGCCCGTCGAAGTGATCATGCAGAAGTCGTCGGTTTCGACCGTGCTTCCTAAAGGAACCATCAAGGCCCTTTAAGCGTCTAATAGGAGCCCCATCGGGCTCTTCTTACGTTTGATGGGACCCACCGCCGCCCGCAGCGTTTATCGCCCGGGCGGCCCTTTTATCACCCTGACATGAAGTAGCCGGCAATGAACCGCTATCCCCTCTGGAAGTACATTACGGTCCTGATCGCGGTCATCATTGGCCTGCTGTACACGCTTCCCAATTTCTACGGCGAGTCCCCCGCGGTCCAGGTTTCCAGCGCCAAGGCCACCATCAAGGTGGATCCGGCCATGCTGAACCGGGTCGAACAAATCCTGACTGACGCCAAGATCCCGAACGAAGGCGTCTTCTACGAACAAAACGGCACGCTCGGCACCGTGCGCGCCCGCTTCACGTCAACCGACCTGCAACTGCAGGCCCGTGACCTGATCGAAAAATCCCTGAACACCGTCGCCGACGACCCGCAATACACCGTGGCGCTGAACCTGTTGCCTGCGTCGCCTCCCTGGATGCGCGCCATGGGCTGGTTTGCCCCCAAGCCCATGTACCTGGGCCTGGACTTGCGCGGCGGCGTGCACTTCCTGCTGCAAGTCGACATGCAGGGCGCGCTGACTGCCCGCTACGACTCGCTGGCCGCCGACGTGCGTTCCGTGCTGCGTGACCAGAAGGTCAACGTGGCCGGCGTTGAACGCTCGGGCATGGGCGTTGCCGCCACGTTCGCCAATAACGACGACCGCGACCGCGCCATCGCAACCCTGCGTACCCGCCTGCCCGACCTGGAATTCGCGGAACGCGAAGAAGGCGGCAAGCCCCTGCTGATCGGCGCGCTGAATCCGGCCGCCGTCCAGCGCGTGCAAGACTCCGCGCTGAAGCAGAACATCAACACCCTGCACAACCGCATCAACGAACTGGGCGTGGCCGAACCGGTCATCCAGCAACAGGGTGCGGACCGCATCGTGGTGCAACTGCCCGGCGTGCAAGACGTGGCCAAGGCCAAGGAACTGCTGGGCCGCACCGCCACGCTGGAAATCCGCATGGTCGACGACTCCCCCACCGCGCAAGGCGCGCTGCTGGGCGGCACCGTGCCTTTCGGCCTGGAACGCTACAACGACCGCGACGGCCGCCCGATCCTGGTTCGCCGCCAAGTGGTGCTGACGGGTGAAAACCTGCAAGACGCCCAACCCGGCCGCGACTCGCAAACCCAGCAAGCCGCCGTCCACCTGACGCTGGATTCCAAGGGCGCGCGTATTTTCCGCGACGTCACCCGCGACAACATCGGCAAGCGCATGGCCATCCTGCTGTTTGAAAACGGCAAGGGCGAAGTGGTCACGGCGCCGGTCATCCGCAGCGAAATCGCGGGCGGCCAGGTGCAGATCTCGGGCAGCATGAGCTCCGAAGAAGCCGCCGACACCGCGCTGCTGCTGCGCGCGGGCGCGCTGGCCGCGCCGATGTCCATCATTGAAGAACGCACCATCGGCCCGAGCCTGGGCGCCGACAACATCTCGAAGGGTTTCCATTCGACGCTGTACGGCTTCCTGGCCATTGCCGCCTTCATCATCGTGTACTACCGCCTGTTCGGCGTGTTCTCCACGGTGGGCCTGACGTTGAACGTGCTGCTGCTGCTGGCGCTCTTGTCCATGCTGCAAGCCACGCTGACCTTGCCCGGTATCGCCGCTATCGCGCTGACCCTGGGCATGGCCATTGACTCGAACGTGCTGATCAACGAGCGGATACGCGAAGAACTGCGCGCCGGGGCTTCCCCGCAGCAGGCCATCCACCAAGGTTTCGAACGCGCCTGGGGCACGATTCTTGACTCGAACCTCACGACGCTCATCGTCGGCCTGGCGCTGCTGGCCTTCGGCTCGGGCCCGATCCGGGGCTTCGCGGTGGTGCACTGCCTGGGCATCCTGACGTCCATGTTCTCGTCGGTGGTGGGCGTGCGCGCCCTGGCCAACCTGTACTACGGCCGCAAGAAGAAGCTCACCACGATCTCCATCGGCGAAGTCTGGAAACCGAAGGCAAACTGACAATAAGGCGGGTGGCGCATAGCCATCCGCCGTAGAAAAGAACCGAAGGCGAAAAATGGAATTCTTCCGTATTCACCGCACCATCCCGTTCATGCGCCACGCATTGGTGCTGAACATCATCAGTCTCGTCACGTTCGTCCTGGCGGTCTTCTTCATCGTCACGCGCGGCTTTCACCTGTCGATCGAATTCACCGGCGGCACGGTCATGGAAGTCAACTACGCCCAGACGGCGCAGCTTGAAAACGTGCGCGGCGTGGTGTCCAAGCTGGGCTACACCGACTTCCAGGTGCAGAACTTCGGCACCTCGCACGACGTCATGATCCGCCTGCCGCTGCAGGAAGGCCAAACGTCCGCCACCCAAAGCGAAAGCGTGCTGGCCGCCTTGAAGGCAGCAGACTCCGGCGTGGAACTGCGCCGCGTGGAATTCGTCGGGCCGCAGATCGGCCAGGAGCTTCTGCACAACGGCTTGATGGCCTTGCTGGTGGTGGTCATCGGCATCATGGTGTACCTGGGCTTTCGCTTCGAATGGAAGTTCGCCGTCGCCGGCGTGATCGCCAACCTGCACGACGTGGTGATCATCCTGGGCTTCTTCGCGTTCTTCCAGTGGGAATTCTCGCTGGCGGTGCTGGCGGGCGTGCTGGCGGTGCTGGGCTACTCCGTGAACGAATCGGTCGTCATCATGGACCGGATCCGCGAGAACTTCCGCAAGTACCGCAAGGCCGACGTCACCGAAGTCATCAACAGCGCCATCACCCAGACCATCTCGCGAACCATCATTACCCACGGTTCCACGCAGATGATGGTGCTGGCCATGCTGTTCTTCGGCGGCCCCACCCTGCACTACTTCGCCATGGCGCTCACCATCGGCATCTGGTTCGGCATCTATTCGTCGGTGTTCGTCGCCGCCGCGCTGGCCATGTGGATGGGCGTCAAGCGCGAAGACCTGATCAAGCCGGTCAAGAAGGAAGGCGAGGAAGGCGAAGTCGCCTGATCCTCCAAGGCTCCAGACAAAAACCCGTCGCTCGCGCGACGGGTTTTTTGCTTTCTGCATCCAAGGTTTCCGACCGAAGCGCTTCGGTCCCTACGAATAGCCGTCTTGGTCCGATGCGTCTACCTTTGCCGTTCTCGCCGCAAGGCGTATTGACATATATATCCGAACAGGTATATTCATGCAAACGGACATCCCCAAGACCCTGTATTGGGAAGGCTCTTCCAAAAAGGACTTCAAGGCATTTCCTCGCCCTGTCCAAAAGAGCATGGGAATGCGTCTGTTCGTTGTGCAGTCGGGCGGGTGGCCCGATTCGGCCAAAGCCTGGAAAGGGCTGGGTTCCGGCATTTATGAACTTATCGACGACGAACAGGGCGACACGTATCGCGCGGTGTACGCACTACAGATCGGCAACGCCGTCCATGTGCTGCATGCATTCCAGAAGAAGTCCAAATCAGGGATGAGCACGCCTCGACCTGACATCGAGGTAATACGCAAACGGCTGAAACAGGTACTGGCCCGCCACGGCCCAATAAGGAACGCTCCATGACTCAAGCCTCAAACCCTGGCACCAAGAACGTCCTCTACGACCTCGGTTTTGAAGACGCCGCCGACCTTACCGCCAAAGTGCAATTGGCCATGAAGCTCAACGACTTGATCGATAAGCGCGGACTGAATCAGACCGACGTCGCCACACTGACCGGCATGACGCAGCCCAAGGTCTCTCAAATTCGCCGCTACAAATTGCTGAACATCTCGCTGGAACGGCTCATGCAAGCCCTGGTTGCCCTGGATCAGCATGTTGAAATCCGGGTGCGCAAAGCGCGCCAATCCGACACGGCCGGCATTACCGTCACGGCCTGATCCGCACTGTACCGTCTGCTCTCGTCATGCTGTACGGGTACGAATCCTTCCGCATTCGCTACCATAGACCACCATGAAACTCACCATCGATCATCTCGTCATCGCCGCGGCGGACCTTGCCAGCGGTACCGAATATGTCGCGGGCCTGCTGGGCATTGCGCCCCAGGGCGGCGGCGCGCATCCGCGCATGGGCACCCACAACCGCGTGCTGGGCATGGCGGACGGTGTGTATCTGGAGGTCATCGCGATTGATCCCGATGCGCCCGCGCCCGAGCGCCCCCGCTGGTTCGGACTGGACCAGGGCGACATGCGCGCGCGGCTGGAACAGGGGCCTTTCCTGGCGCACTGGGCCGCGCGGGTGGAAGCGCCGTTGGACCTGACCCGCATGCAGGCTGAACACCCCGAACGCATCGCCCCCGTCATCCCCATGACGCGCGGTGATCTCCGTTGGCGCCTGACGGTGCCGGACGACGGCAGCCTGCCCGCCTGGCGCGAAGCGGGCCACATGGCGGGCGACGGCCTGCTGCCGACGCTGATCCAATGGGACGTGGACGCCTACCCCGGCGTCAGCCTGCCGCGCCAACCCTTGAAGCTGGTGCGCCTGACCGGTTGCCATCCGCAGGCGGGCCTGCTGCGCCAAGGGCTGACCTGGATGGGGGCCGACACCCTGATCGACCTGGAACAAACCGACGGGCAACCGCGCCTGACCGCGCTGATCGACACGCCGCAAGGGCAGAAGACCCTGGCGTAACGCGCCCCCGCCCCTTACAAACCGGAGACCCGCATGACCGCAACCCGCATCACCGCCACCCGCAAACGTTTCGACGACGAGCCCTATCTGGACCAGTGCGACGCCACCATCATTGCCGTCACCCCTGAAGGCGTCGAGCTGGACGAAACCATCTGCTATGCGCGCAGCGGTGGCCAGGCCGGCGACAGCGGCACGCTGACCCTGTCCGATGGGCGGGTGCTGCCCTTGGCGGACACGGTCTACGCAGACGACCGCCAGCGCATCCTGCACGTGCTGGCCCTGCCAGAGGGCGAGGCGGCCCCGCAAGTGGGCGACCGCGTCACCGTGGCCATCGACTGGCCGCGCCGCCATCGCCTGATGCGCCTGCACACCTGCCTGCACTTGCTGGGTGCCTTGGTGCCCGCGCCGGTGACCGGATGCAGCATCTCGCCCGACTCCGCGCGCATCGATTTCGACCTGCCCGAATCCACCCTGGAAAAAGGCGAACTGACCGAGCGCCTGAACGCACTGATCAACCGCGGTCTTGACGTTGCCGTGAACGGCATCACGCCCGAAGAACTGGCCGCGCAGCCCGACCTGGTGCGTACCATCGGCGCGGCGCCGCCGGCCGGCACGGCCAAGATCCGCATCATCGACATCCCGGGCGTGGACCGCCAGCCCTGTGGCGGCACGCATGTGCGCAACACCAGCGAAATCGGTGCGGTGGCCATCGCCAAGATTGAAAAGAAAAGCCGCACGAACCGCCGCGTGGTCGTCAATTTCGCCTGACACCGCGCAATGAAAAAAAGGCCGCGATGATCACCATCGCGGCCTTTTTTTTTGTCCCACACGCAGGCTTACGCCTTCTTCCACCAGCGCCACGGCGCGCGCAGTGGCCATTGGTACTGGCTGCCCAGTACGCGCGGCGCCAGCATGTGTCCCACCACGAAGGCGATGCCGGCCGCGGTCATCACGTCCGACAGGTAGTGGTCCAGGTTGACCAGGCGGCTCATTGCCACCAGCACGGCCAACAGATAAAAGACCGCGCGCCAGCGCGGCGCCAGGATAGCCAGCACGACGGCCACGGCGAAGGCCGCATAGGTGTGGCTGGACGGGAAGGAATTGAACTGCTGCGCGCGCGAAAAGGATTCGCCCAGGCCGTAGATGCCCTTCTCGAAAAACAACTCGGGACGCGCCCGCGCCACCGAGCGTTTCAGCAAAAGCACAATCAGGCCGCCCACCGCCAAGGTGGACAGCATCAGCAGGCTGCCGCGCGCCATGCTGGCGTAGCTCATGCGCAGCGGGTTGCTCCAGCCGCGTGCCAGGCCAATCAGGCCCACAACGTAAAACGCCAGCGCCACGCCGATGTACGGGCCGCTTTCGCCCAATTCCCCGATCCATTCAAAGGACAGGTTCACGCCGTCGGACACGGACCGCTGGATCCAGATGGCCAGCGGCAGATCGATCCAGCGCGCGCAGGCGCCGGCCACCAGCGCCAACACCCCGGCAAGCAGCAACCACGTCACTAAGGAAACAGGGTGGCGGATCGGGTTCTGCGGGGACAGGCCGGGCGCGGCAGGGGCCACGGAAACGGCGGCCTGGGGCGTCAGGGGATCGGGATTCATCGGTAACGCTCAAGGAGAATAAGAAATATTACTGTCGGCTGAAACACAACCGGCTCGCTATCGTAACGGCACCCGCACGCCCAGCAAAGAAACAATTTCCACGCAAGGGTTAAAATTCCGCCTTTCCACCTCATTGAAGCCCCCGGGATCTACACCCGTCACGGCGACCAACATGCAAGCTACCTCCCTCAAGCGCGGCAACGCGCCCGGCGACGGCACCCCCGCCGCGCCCGTTCTTGACACCCCCGCCGCTGACGCCGGCACCGGTTCCCCCCGCAAGCTGTACATCCGCACCTTCGGCTGCCAGATGAACGAGTACGACTCGGACAAGATGGCCGACGTGCTGCGCGGAGACCAGGGCCTGGAACTGACCGACAACCCGGAAGAGGCCGACGTCATCCTGTTCAACACCTGTTCGGTGCGTGAAAAGGCGCAGGAAAAAGTGTTTTCGGACCTGGGCCGGGTGCAGCACCTGAAGAAGACCAATCCGAACCTGGTGATCGGCGTGGGCGGCTGCGTGGCCAGCCAGGAAGGCGCCGCCATCGTCAAGCGCGCCCCGTACGTGGACGTGGTGTTCGGGCCGCAGACCCTGCACCGCCTGCCCGACCTGATCGCGCGCCGCCGTGCCGAAGGCCGCTCGCAGGTGGACATCAGCTTTCCGGAAATCGAAAAGTTCGACAATATGCCGCCCCCGCGCGTTGATGGCGCCACGGCGTTCGTGTCCATCATGGAAGGCTGTAGCAAGTACTGCAGCTTCTGCGTCGTGCCTTACACGCGCGGCGAGGAAGTCTCGCGCCCGTTCGAGGACGTGCTGATCGAAGTGGCCGACCTGGCCGACCAGGGCGTGAAGGAAGTGACGCTGCTGGGCCAGAACGTGAACGCCTATCGCGGCAAGATGGAAGGCTCGGACGAGATCGCCGACTTCGCCATGCTGCTGGAATACGTGCACGAAATTCCCGGCATCGAGCGCATCCGCTACACGACCTCGCACCCCAAGGAAATGACCCAGCGCATGGTGGACGCCTACGCCCGCCTGCCCAAGCTGGTGTCGTTTTTGCACCTGCCCGTGCAAGCCGGCAGCGACCGCGTGCTGGCCGGCATGAAGCGCGGCTACACCACGCTGGAATTCAAGTCGGTGGTGCGGCGCCTGCGCGCGGCGCGCCCTGACCTGACCCTGTCGTCGGACTTCATCGTGGGCTTTCCCGGCGAAACCGAAGAAGACTTCGAAAAGACCATGAAGCTGATCGAGGACGTCGGTTTCGACACCTCGTTCTCGTTCGTCTACTCGCGCCGCCCGGGCACGCCCGCCGCCGACCTGACGGACGACACGCCGCAAGACGTGAAACTGCGCCGCCTGCAGCGCCTGCAAGCGTTGATCAACGAGCAGGCGGCCACCATCGCCCGCAACATGGTCGGCACCCGCCAGCGCCTGCTGGTCGAAGGCCCCTCGCGCCGCGACCCCAACGAGCTGATGGGCCGCACCGAGAACAACCGCATCGTGAATTTCGCCGCGCCCGCGCGGCTCATCGGACAAATGGTCGACGTCATCATCACCGAAGCGCACACGAATTCGTTGCGCGCCCGGGTGGCCGATGTGGACCGCGTTCCCCAAGAGGCCGAATGACCACTCCCCGTTCCCGCGCCCGTCGCAGCATGCCCGCCGTCGTCAATCTGGACGGCGACAACACCCACCTGGCCAACCTGTGCGGCCCGCTGGACGAAAATTTGCGTCAGCTTGCCGATGGCATGGAAGTGAAGCTTTCGCGCCGCGGCAGCCGCGTCACCATCGAAGGCGAACGGGCTGAACTGGCCGGCCGCGTGCTGCGGCGCTTTCACGAACAGGCCGTGCACCGCGCACTGTCGGTGGACGACATCCAGCTGGGCCTGGTCGAAATCGGCGTTGGCCGCCAGGAAGACAAGCAGGAAGCCCAGGCCCCCGAAGCCGACCCGCTGCCCGCCCTGGACGACGAAAGCGACAGCATCGCGCTGCGCACCAAGCGCAGCGACCTGCGCCCTCGCACGCCGCGCCAGCGCGACTACCTGAACAACATCCTGAAGCACGACATCACGTTCGGCGTTGGCCCGGCCGGCACCGGCAAGACCTGGCTGGCGGTGGCTTGCGCCATCGACGCCATGGAACGCGACACCGTGCAGCGCCTGGTGCTGACCCGCCCCGCCGTCGAAGCCGGCGAACGCCTGGGCTTCCTGCCCGGCGACCTGGCCCAGAAGGTGGACCCGTATCTGCGCCCGCTATACGACGCGCTGTACGACCTGATGGGCTTCGAGAAGGTGCAGCGCCTGTTTGAAAAGCAGACCATCGAAATCGCGCCGCTGGCCTACATGCGCGGCCGCACGCTGAACCACGCCTTCGTCATCCTGGATGAAGCGCAGAACACCACGCCGGAACAAATGAAAATGTTCCTGACGCGGATCGGCTTCGGCAGCAAGGCCGTCATTACCGGCGACCCGTCGCAGGTGGACCTTCCGCGCGGTCAGGACAGCGGTCTGGCCCACGCAGTCAAGGTGCTTGAAGACGTGCAAGGCATCGCCACCACCCGCTTTACCAGCCGCGACGTCGTGCGCCACCCCCTGGTGGCCCGCATCGTCGACGCTTACGACCGCGCCTCTGAAAATGAAGCCTGATCTGTCCCTGTCCGTGCAATACGGGGTGGAAGAGCCGCGCCTGCCCCGCTGGCGCCTGCGCCGGTGGGCCGAGCGCGCGCTGGCGGCCGCCGCCGAAGATGGCCTGGTGGATTTCTCGGCCGCCGAACTCAGCCTGCGCCTGGTCGGCGCGGCCGAGGGCCGCCGCCTGAACCGCGACTTCCGCGAACGCGACTACGCCACCAACGTGCTCACGTTCGAGTACGGCGTGGACCCCGTGGGCGTGGCGCGTGGCGATATCGTGATGTGCGTGCCCGTGCTGGTGCGCGAGGCCCGTGAGCAGCGCAAGCCGCTGCTTGAACACGCCGCCCACCTGACCATCCATGGCGTGCTGCATTCGCTGGGCTACGACCACATCAAGGCGCGCGACGCCAAGCGCATGGAAGCGCTGGAGACGGCCACGCTGGCGCAGATGGGCATCAACGACCCGTACGTCGTGGTCGACTAAAGTCGATAGCCGCGAGATCAACGCGTCAGTCATGCAGGTTCAACGTGGACCCGGAGGTCCGGGTCTACCCCTACGAATCTTATGAAAATGGCGGCCAGCAAGGCGCAGATGCCGTTGTTTGGCCCCATTTTCGGGGCCGTCGTAACAAAAGGCGGTTCAGTTTCGGTTATGCTGGCCCCTCCATAACTTGTCCTCCCGGACGATGTCTGACCCTTACCCTGCTCCTGAAGCGACCACTGCTCGCTCATCCAAACCCGCCACCAAATCCCTTCTAGACCGCCTGCTTTCCCTTGTGCGCCGAGAGCCCGAGGACCGCGAAGGCATCAAGGCCATTCTGGAAGCCGCCCACGATCGCCACCTGCTGGACGCCGAGTCCTACAAGATGATCAAGGGTGCGCTGGCCGTGTCCGAAGGCACCGTTGGCGACATCATGGTTCCCCGCTCGCGCATGGATCTGCTGGACGTCACGCAGCCCATCCCCTATCTGGTGGCCTCGGTGATCGAAACCGCGCATTCGCGGTTCCCGGTCTATGAGGGCGACCGCGACAACATCATCGGCATCCTGCTGGCCAAGGACCTTTTGCGCTGCATGCTGGAACCCGGCATCGAGCTGCGCACGCTGGTCCGCCCCGCCGTGTTCATTCCCGAATCCAAGCGCCTGAACGTGCTGCTGCACGAATTCCGCGCCAGCCGTAACCACCAGGCCATCGTCATCGATGAGCACGGCGGTATTTCGGGCCTGGTCACGATGGAAGACGTGCTGGAACAGATCGTCGGTGAAATCGAAGACGAATTCGACGAAACCGAGGAAGACGAGATCTTCCCCGAAGGCGAAAACCAGTGGCGCGTCATGGCGGCCACCGACATCTCGCACTTCAACGAGGTGTTCGGCTGCGCCTTGCCCGATGACGAATACGACAGCGTCGGCGGTTGGATGGGCGGCCAGTTGGGCCGCATTCCGCGCCGGGGCGACGTCGCCGAATTCGACGGCCTGCGCATGGAAGTGGCCCGAGGCGACGCCCGCCGCGCCATCTGGCTGCGCGTCAAGCGCAACGATCCCACCCAAACCGCCCGCCCCGCCGACGACGAATGAGCCGTATCCCGCGCAGCACCCTCCTGCGTGGCGCCGCCGGCTTGACGCTGGCCGGCGCCGTGCACGCCCTGACCTTCGCGCCCGGCCCCTTGCCCGGCTGGGCATTGGCGATCACGCAGATTCTGATGCTGGCCATCGCGGCGCGCGTCACGCTGACCGCGCCGTCGGCCAGGCAGGCCTGGATGCGTGGCTGGCTGTTCGGCTTCGCCACCTATGCGGTGGGCCTGTACTGGCTGTTCATCAGCATGCATCGCTACGGCGATCTGGCCGCGCCGCTGGCCGTGGCCGGCGTGCTGGCCTTGTCCGCCTTCCTGGCCTTGTTTCCCGCCACGGCCAGCGCGCTGACGCGCCGCTATGCCCCCCTGACCGCCGACGCCACGCCCCTGGGAATCCTTGCGTCCACCCTGACCTGGGCCGCGATGTGGGGCGGCTTCGAATGGTTGCGCGCCGTATTGCTGACGGGTTTCCCGTGGCTGAACATCGGCTACGCGCAGGTGGACAGCCCCATCGCCGGCTGGGCGCCGATTCTGGGCGTGCATGGCATGGCGTTCATCGCGGCCTTCGTCGCGGCCGCGCTCGCCACCCTGTGGCAGCCATCGCGCAAGAAGGCCATGGATTCGCGCCAGGCCATGGCGGCCGGCATCGCGGTGGCGCTGGCCGCCGTCGGCTGGCCGCTGTCTCGCATGGATTGGTCCGCCCCCACGGGCGACCCGCTCAACGTGCGGCTGATCCAGGGCAACATCGAGCAGTCGCAGAAATTTGATCCGGCCTTGCTGGAGCAAAGCCTGGTGCGCCATCTGGAAATGACGGCATTGCCCCCCGCCCAGGGCGTGCCCGCGCCGCAACTGGTGATCCTGCCCGAAACGGTGCTGCCCATTTTCCAGGACCAACTGGATCCGCGCGCGTGGGACGCCTGGCGCGGCGTGGCCGCGCGCGGCAACATGACGATCGCCATGGGCGTGCCCTTGCACGACCAGGTAGATGGCCGCGACCGCTACACCAACAGTGTGATGGGCTTTGACGGCAACACGCCGGTCGAACAACTGGTGCGTGGCAACACCGCCATGCGCTACGACAAGCGCCATCTGGTGCCTTGGGGCGAATACGTGCCGCCGGGATTCCACTGGTTCGTCGACCTGTTGAACATGCCGCTGGGCGATTTCGATCGCGGCGCGGCGCGCCAGACGCCGTTTGCAGTGGGCGGCCAGCACATCGCCTTCAACATCTGCTACGAAGATCTGTTCGGCCCCGATCTGCTGCCCGCGTTGCAGACCGGCGCCAACGGCGAACCGGGTGCGACCATCCTGGTCAACGTCAGCAACCTGGGCTGGTTCGGCAATTCGTGGGCCTTGCGCCAGCATTTGCAGATCGGCCGCCTGCGCACCATGGAAACCGCGCGCCCCATGCTGACGGCCACCAATACCGGCATCACCGCCGCTATCGATGCCAAGGGCCATGTGGCGGCCCAGCTCGCGCCCTTGCAGCCGGGCGTGCTGCCGGTGTCGGTCCAGGGCATGACGGGGCTGACCCCTTACGCGCGTTTCGGCGACAAGTTGGCGTTGGCGCTGATGGGCCTGGTGCTGATCGCCGCCATCGGCAGCCACCGCAAGGCGCGCCGGGGCTGATCGGCCCCGGAGGCCAGACCTGGGCTTAGGTCCAGATCCAGGTCCAGTCCCAGACCCAAATCCAGGCTCCAGACCTAAGCGAACAGGTTGACCGGCAAGCGGCCGCTGTCATCGGGCGGGCGCACAGGTCCGGCGCCCGCGCCGGTCAGTTCAATCGCTTCAGCGACGGCGTCCATGTCGTCGCTATCCAACTCCAGTTCCGCCGCGCCCAGCAAACCGTTGACCTGCGCGGCGCTGCGCGCGCCCACGATCGCCCCGGTGACGCCGGGCCAAGCCAGCGTCCACGCGGCGGCAACCGCGGCCACGGTGGTGCCATGCCGTTCGGCAATGGGTTTCAAGGCATCGGCCAGCGCCAGGTTCCGGTCCAGGTTGGGCGGCGAAAACTCCGCATTGCGGACGCGCCAGTCGTCCGGCGGCAACGCACGCGCGCGCTCGGCGGAAAACGCACCGCTCAACAATCCGGATTGCAGGGGGCTGTAGACGATCACGCCGATGTCGTGCTCGGCGCACCACGGGATCAGGTCAGCGGCGGCAGCGCGCTGAATTGCCGAGAACGGCGGCTGAAGCGAATCTACGTGGCCCAGCGACTCGGCATCCTGCACCTGCGCCAGGTTGTGGTTCGACAAGCCGATCGCGCCCACCTTGCCTTCCTGTTTCAGGTCCAGCAGTTCCTGCCAATAGGTCTCGATCGGCGTGCCGTCGCCGGCCGGCCAGTGCATTTGGTAAAGGTCGATACGTTCCACGCCCAAGCGGCGCAGCGAGCCCTCGATCTCGCGCCGGATGCTGGCGGGCGCGCCGGTGCGGCGGGGCATCGCCTGGGGATTGTCGGCCGACCAGGTCAGCCCGCATTTGGTGAACACGTAGGGCCTTTCACCCGGCGCCATCTGCGCCAGCGCGCGGCGCACAATCTCTTCGGAATGGCCCAGCCCGTAGACCGCGGCGGTGTCGATCCAGTTGATGCCCCGGTCCACCGCCAGCCGGATCGCCGCGATGGAGTCGGCGTCGTCTTGCGGCCCCCACCCCACCGCCCAGCCGTTGCCGCCGATTGCCCACGCGCCCAGACCTATCCGCGTAATGGCCATGCCGCTGCGGCCAAGCGGCCGAGTGGGAAACGAAGTCTTCGTGCTCATGCGTGAATTCTCGATGTTGTCGCGCCGGTTTTTCTACGCGAAAGCCACAGGATGAAGAAATTTTTTGCCTCTCACGATAGCATCTGCACAAGCCCTTGATTTTCCTGGATTCTGCACAAATCGATGCCCCTTGTTTTGCGATGAATCGGTCACAAAATAAGCAAAAAATGCCATCCAACCCTCATTTTTTTTGTGGTTTTAAGGTTTTTGCCCCCGATCGACTTGCACACCTGTTTTTGTTCGTGCATAATCTCGTTTCTTCGCCAACGGCACTAAACAAAACCGGCAACGAACGACGAAAAACGCACCATAAAACGTGTGTTTATCTCGTAAAACGTAGCTGGCATTGCTTAGAGAAACGGGGGTATAGCTCAGCTGGGAGAGCGCTTGCATGGCATGCAAGAGGTCAGCGGTTCGATCCCGCTTACCTCCACCAGTCAACAGCGAAGAATGCAGTACCAGTAATGCAGTACAGCAAGTCCAAGTCCCCTTCGTCTAGAGGCCTAGGACATCACCCTTTCACGGTGAGTACAGGGGTTCGAATCCCCTAGGGGACGCCAGTTTACTGGCAGCAGTACAGAAGTAGATAAGTGCAGTTGAAGTGACAAAGTAGTTGAGTAAGCCGCTGCGGAGCGGTAGTTCAGTTGGTTAGAATACCGGCCTGTCACGCCGGGGGTCGCGGGTTCGAGCCCCGTCCGCTCCGCCAAAAGCTCTCTCGCTCTGAGTCTTTCAAGAGCTCCGTCTTCGGGGCTTTTTGCTTTTATAGAGTGTGAGACCTTGTTGTTTGCCGTTCGGAACATCAAGGCGCCCTGTGGGGGTATAGCTCAGCTGGGAGAGCGCTTGCATGGCATGCAAGAGGTCAGCGGTTCGATCCCGCTTACCTCCACCACAATGCAGTACCGTAGTAAAGTTGTTTGCAGTTCTGTTAGTTCAGGTCCCCTTCGTCTAGAGGCCTAGGACATCACCCTTTCACGGTGAGTACAGGGGTTCGAATCCCCTAGGGGACGCCAGTTTTTCTGGCATGTAGTTCCAAGCTGCCTTGACACCGCAGTGTAGTGATGAAGTTCAGTAAACCGCTGCGGAGCGGTAGTTCAGTTGGTTAGAATACCGGCCTGTCACGCCGGGGGTCGCGGGTTCGAGCCCCGTCCGCTCCGCCAAGCACTTTGTGCTTGCCAGCATTGCAGCACACCACAGCAGTACGCCATTGAAGCTCCGGATTCCGGAGCTTTTTGCTTTTCTGCGCGCGTATACCCTTGCGCTTCTTGCGTATCGCCTTTCGCTTCTTCGGCGCCATATCTCGCCGCTCAAGCAAGACCCCATCCCCCAGCGCTATCCCCCCGGCTTTACCCCCCCGCTAAGACTCGTCCGTTTTGCTCTCTGGACAGCATCGCCGCGCGCCTGCATCCTGTGGGCTAACGCCACGCGAACCGAAGAGGCCTACGTGACCGCAAACGCCGCCGCGCCCCACGCGCATCGCCAGCACCTGCAAGCCATCATTGCGGGTTTGAATGAAGGCATCATCCTGCTTGAACCCGATGGCTCGATCGCCTGGGCCAATACCAGCGCACTTGAATTACACGGCGTGGACACTCTTGAGGCGCTGGGCGGCACCCCCGCCGGCTATCGCAAACGCTATACGCTGACCTACCGCAACCACCATCGCGTGCCCGCGCGCCAGTACCCGCTGGACCTGCTGGCGGCCGGCGAAACGTTTGACGACCTGCTGCTGGACCTGGGGCGCAAGGACGATGACGAATTCCTGCGCAACCTGCGTGCGCGCGGGCTCAAGCTGGAAGGCGACAAGGACGCCGACTACCGCGTGCTGATCCTGCACGACCAAACCGATCAGATCAACGCCGAAGAACGCTTCGAACGCGCGTTTGGCGCAAACCCCGCGCCCGCCTTGATCTGCCGGCTATCCGACCTGCGCTACGTGAAAGTGAACCAGGGCTTCCTGGAAATGACGGGCTACACGCGCGAGACCGTGCTGGGCAAGTCGGCCTACGAACTCGACGTACTGGACGGCGGCGAAAACAAAGAAGAAGCGGTGGCCAATCTGAACGAAGGCAAGACCATTCCGCAGCGCGAAGGCGTGGTGAAGCTGGCGAACGGTGAGACGAAGTTCGTGATGGTCGCCGGCCAGCCCATCGACATGCACGACGAGCCCTGCATGCTGTTCACCTTTATTGACCTGGAAGCGCGCAAGCGAACAGAGACGGCGCTGCGCGAAAGCGAAGAGCGCTTCTCGAAGGCATTCAAGCTGGCCCCCGTGCCCATGGCCGTCTGCGAAGGCGATTCGCTGCGCGTGCTGGACTTCAACGATGCCTTTGCGGCGGTCACGGGCGCCTCGTTGGAAGCCAGCACGGGCGAGGCCCTGACCGACATCGGCCTGCAACCCTATGAAGGCATGGCCGCAAGCCTGAAGCGCGGCGAAAGCGCGCGCAACCGCGAGGCCACGCTGGCCACCCCGGACGGTGGCAGGCTGGACTGCCTGGTGTCGGCCGAGCCGGTGATGATTGGCGGACAGCGCCGGTTGCTGATCGTCATGCAGGACATCACCGAGCGCAAGCGCTCTGAAATTGAATTGCTGGCCGCGATTGAAGCCGTGATGCAGGACACGTCCTGGTTCAGCCGCGGCATCATCGAAAAGCTCGCGCAACTGCGCCAGCCCGCGCCCGCCTCCCGCGACGTTGCGGAACTGGCGCAACTCACCACTCGTGAACGCGAAGTGCTGGGCCTGCTTTGCCAAGGCCACGATGACGACGCCATCGCCAAGGCCCTGAAGCTGTCGCGCAATACCGTGCGCAACCATGTGGCCACGATCTACAGCAAGATCGGCGTGCATCGGCGCAGCGCGGCCATCGTGTGGGCGCGTGATCGTGGTATTACGGGACACGAGTCTGCCCGGGTACGCGACAAGTCCGCAAAGGACTGATTCGGACATGGCTGGACCCCTCGATTTTTACAATTAGAATCAAAATATTCAGGGGTCCGGCATCACCGAAGATGCCGCCGAGTTAGATCAGGCCACGCGCTTAAATCCCGCATCCGCGGCAATTACCCCTGCAAGTCGCCTTCATTTTCGGGTTGCGGGCACACGTTGCGTAAACCCTGCGCAGGTTCTTACGATCCGCCGATCCCGCCCTTGCCTGCTGTGGCATGCGGCGCGATTTCCGGAAGACCGACAGGAGCCCGCCTTGCATATCGCCACCATTCCCGTCCCGACGACGTCCAAGCACTTGCCCGCCCCGGCCTGGCGCACCGCCGACATCCTGGCGCTTTACGCGCTGCCGTTCATGGACCTGGTACACCGCGCGCAACAGGTGCACCGCGCCCACTTCGACCCGAACGCCGTACAGCTGTCCAGCCTCTTGTCGATCAAGACGGGCGGTTGTCCCGAAGACTGCGCCTACTGCCCGCAGTCCTCGCATTACGACACCGGCCTGGATGCGGACAAGCTGATGCCGCTGGACGAGGTGGTCGCCGCCGCCCGGGCAGCCCAGGCGGGCGGAGCGCAGCGCTTCTGCATGGGCGCGGCCTGGCGCAGCCCCAAGCCGCATCACCTGGAAGCCGTGGCGCAGATGGTCAGCGCGGTCAAGGCGCTGGGCCTGGAGACCTGCGTCACGCTGGGCATGTTGAAAGACGGCCAGGCCGAGCAACTGAAGGACGCCGGGCTGGACTACTACAACCACAACCTGGACACATCGCCGGAGTTCTACGGCAAGATCATTTCCACCCGCACGTATCAAGACCGGCTGGATACGCTGGACCGCGTGCGCGACGCCGGCATCAACGTGTGCTGTGGCGGCATTGTCGGCATGGGCGAATCGCGGCAAGAGCGCGCAGGGCTGATCGCCCAACTGGCCAACATGGATCCCTCCCCCGAGTCGGTGCCGATCAACAACCTGGTGCACGTCGAAGGCACGCCGTTGGCCGACGTCGAGGCGCTGGACCCCTTTGAATTCGTACGCACCATTGCCGTGGCGCGCATCACCATGCCGCGCGCGGCGGTGCGCCTGTCCGCGGGCCGCGAAGCCATGGACGACGCGTTGCAGGCCCTGTGCTTCATGGCCGGTGCCAACTCGATGTTCTACGGCGACGCGCTGCTGACCACCGCCAATCCGCAAATGCAGGCCGACCAGCGCCTGCTGCAACGTCTGGGCATGCATGTGGAAGCAGGCGATCAACCCGCGCCCGCCGGGGCGCAGCAGCAGCAGCAGCAGCAGACCCCGACATGCCGTTGACGCCGGGCATCCTGTACCTGCTGGCCAGCGTGACGTGCAGCGTCACCGTGGCCGTGCTGCTCAAGCTGGCGCGCCGCTATGACGTGGACGTGCGCCAGGCCATCGTCATGAACTACGCGGTGGCCGCCCTGCTCTGCTGGGCCGTCTTGAAGCCCGACCCCGCTGCGCTGCTGGTGCCGCACACGCCGTGGGCCGTGCTGGCGGCGCTGGGCGTGCTGCTGCCCAGCGTCTTCCTGACGATGGCGGCGGCGGTGCGCCACGCCGGCATCGTGCGCAGCGACGCGGCGCAGCGCCTGTCGCTCTTCATTCCCTTGCTGGCGGCCTTCCTGCTGTTTGGCGAGCCGGTCAGCGGCCGCAAGCTGGCGGCCATCCTGCTGGCGTTCGGCGCATTGGCCTGCCTGCTGCGCCGTCCGTCGACCGACACCGGCACAGGCACCGGCACAGGCACAGGCACCGGTACCGACACAGCGCCGGGCCGAGGCATCTGGCTATGGCCGCTGGTGGTCTGGGCGGGCTATGGGGTGATCGATATCCTGTTCAAGCAGGTGGCGCGGGCCGGCACCGCGTTTGCCGCCGGGCTGTTGCTGGCGTTCGTGCTGGCGGGAGGGCTGATGCTGGTGTATCTGCTGGCGCGCCGGGTGCGTTGGCAACGCCGCCACCTGCTGGCGGGCGTGGCGCTGGGTGTTTTCAACTTCGGCAATATCCTGACCTACATCCGCGCGCACCAATCGCTGCCCGAGCACCCGGCACTGGTATTCGCGTCGATGAACATGGGCGTCATCACCCTGGGCACGCTGGTCGGGGCCTTGGTGTTCCGCGAGCCGCTGACACGGGTCAACGGCTTGGGCATCGCCCTGGCGCTGGCCGCCATCGTGCTGATGGCGCCTTGGTAACCCGCGCCGGGCCGGTCTCAGGTGCCGGTACGGCGCTCGCGCTCGGCAGCATCGTCCGCGTCGCTGGTTGAGCTGGTTGAAGAGGCGGCTGCGTCGGTCGCGGTGCCATCGGCTGCCGCAGCGTCGGCTGCCGGCGCTGCTGCTGCATCGGCCGGCCATTCTTGAGTGAGCGGCGCAGCGACGGGTGCCGGCTCCGAAGGCTGCGACTGCTCGGCCTGCTCCGATGGTCCCGATGGTCCCGATGATTCCGATGGCTCCGCCGGTTCCGTTGGCTCCGACGCAACCGAGACCGTTGCCGCCGCCGGATCAGGCTGCACCATTTCCATCGCGATATCGATTTCCGGATCCACGCGCGGGTCCAGCACCGCCGCGGCGGGCGAGCTTTGCAAGGTGTCGGGCATGGGCACGAAATGCGTCGGCGCCTCGTCGACCTGATGCGCGCCGGTAACGCGCGTTGGGCGCACCTGCCACACCAGGATCAGCGCGCAAGCCGAGATGAACACGTAATACATGCTGGGGCCGGCAAGCGACATCAGCAGGCCCGCGACCATGGGGCCAATACAGGCGCCCACGCCGTAGGTCATCAGCAGCACGGCCGACAGACTGACGCGGCGCTCGGACTCCACGTGATCGTTGGCGAATGCCGCGCCCAGCGGATACAGCGTGAATTGCAGGATGCCGAAGACGCAGGACAAGGCCACCAACGCCCAATACGGCAAGGTCAGCCAGCCCCACATCACCGTGGGCAGCAGCACCAGCAGCAAGGCGTTGAAACGGATCAGGCCCGCGCGGTTGATGCGGTCGGACAGCCAGCCCATCGGCCATTGCGACAGCAGGCCGGCCGTGACGGCGGCAGCCACGAAGATGGCGGCTTGCGAGGTCGTCAGGCCGTACTTGGCGCCATAGACGGCGGCCAGGCCATAAAAGGCGCCGGACAGGTTGCCCGCCACGAACAGCACCGTCATCGACAGCGGCACGCGGCGCATGAAAAAGCGGATGTCCAACGGCGCGGGCAGTGGCGTGGGCGGGTGCGAACGCGCGGTAACGGCAATGGGCACCAGACACAGCACCAGGCACATGGCCACCAGCGTCAACGGCCGCAGGTCCAGCGTGGCATAGGCGGTCAGCGCCAATTGCCCCAGCACCGTGCCCAGGCCGGACACCACCATGTAGACCGAGAACACCCGGCCGCGCTGATGGTTTTCAGTTTGTTCGTTGAGCCAGCTTTCGATGACCATGAATTCGGTCACCATCACCACGCCGGAAATCAGCCGGAACACCAGCCACAGCGGCATGGAATCGACCAGCGTCTGGGCCAGGATCATGCTGGTGGCAATGGCCGCGCACGCGACGAACGCGCGGATGTGGCCCACGCGGATGATCAGCTTGTGCCCCAGTCGGGCGCCGCACACCAGGCCAAGGTAGTAGCCGGCGATCAAGGCGCCGATCCACACTTCGCTGACGGACTGCGCGGTCAGGCGCAGGCCCATGTAGGTGTTGAACAGACCTGTGCCGATCAGCATCAGCAAGGTCGCGAAATACAGGGACGAGAATGAGGAGAGAGTGGCGAGCATGGCGTTGGCAACCGCTGCTGGCATTAGCGCGGCAGGCTGCAAAGGCAGCCTGCCGGGTTGAGCGGTAAAACAGGAACTACGTTAGGTCAGATTTGCGACAGCAGCGTGGCGGCATCGCTGACTTCGAACTTGCCAGGGCCTTCCACGTTCAGTTGCTTGACCACGCCGTCGACGATCAGGGCCGAATAGCGTTGCGAACGCACGCCCATGCCGCGCGCGATCAGGTCCAGTTCCAGACCCAGTTCCTTGGTCCACAGCGCCGAGCCGTCGGCCAGCATGCGAACCTTGCCTTCGGTCTTTTGCTCGCGGCCCCAGGCGCCCATGACGAAAGCGTCGTTGACGGCCACGCACCAGATTTCATCCACGCCCTTGGCCTTCAAGGCGGCGGCTTGTTCCACATAGCCCGGCAGATGCTTGGCCGAGCAGGTGGGGGTGAAGGCGCCCGGCAAGGCGAACAGCGCGATGGTCTTGCCGCGGGTCAGGTCGGAAACCTGGAACGCGTTGGGGCCCAGCGAGCAGCCGGCGGTTTCGGTTTCGATGAATTCGGTCAAGGTGCCTTCAGGCACGCGGTCGCCGACGTTGATCGTCATGGGGAATCTCCAGGGAAAAGTGGGGTAATGCATTGAGGCGGGATCGCCTCACACCCGACATCATAGTGCGTGCGCGCCCTGCCCGCTGCGCCAGACCGGCGGGAAAAAATCACGCACAGTCTGAAACGACTCCATACCCCGGCTACATCGCCTGGAAACGGCTGCTTGCCATAATGCAGGCGTGACCCACGCCCGCCCGGGCTGAACGCCGCCCGCGGGCATCTATCGGAGACTCACCGATGCACAAGATCTTGACTGGCCTGGCTTGGGTCCTGGCCACCGCCGCCGCGCCGGCCTGGGCCGCGCCCGATGCAAGCGAACAGACCCAATACGATTCCTTCGTCATTGCCGCCGGGGCCTCCAACGGCGCCGCGCGCGCCTGCGGTGCGTCAGAACCCGACCTGGCCCAACACCGGGCGACGGCGCAGAAAAACCTGACGCAATTCGCCAAGGAATATGGCTTCTCGATGGCGTCCTACGAGGCCTCGTTTCAGAAAGGCCTGGCCGAGGGCAAGACGATGATGGACGACATGAAGCGCTCGGGCGTGGACGGGTGCCAGGGCGTGCTGGGCAGCTTCCAGCACGAGCGCGCCATCAGCTATGAGCGCATGAAAAAGGCCTTGGCGGAAGTCAGCGACGGCCTGCCGGGGGAAAAAGCCAAGTAGGTGCCCGGCAGTTTCCCCGCGGTGTTTCCGGAGTTTCTCCGCGATTTCCCAACAGGCCTGCGGGGCCGCCGCCCGACCTGGCCGCCTAATGTCCGCTCAAGTCTCGGTCTACGCCGTCAACCCGTTCTGCTTGAACCAATCCAGCATCCGGGTCCAGGCCTGCTCGGCCTCGGGCTTGCGGTACGACGGACGGTAATCCGCGTGGAACGCGTGCGGGGCCTCGGGGTAGACATCGATCCGTGACGCCTTCGCCGCCGCCGAGCCTTTGGCGAGTTCGACCCGCATGCGGTCAACATCCGTCAGCGGAATGCCCGCGTCCTTGCCGCCATACGCGCCTAGCACCGGCGCCTTTAGGTCGTTCACCAGGCTCAAGGCCGACTTGGGTTTCAGGTCGGTGGGTTCGCCGGCCAGTTGGCCGTAGAACGCCGCGCCTGCCTTCAGCTTGGGGTTGTGGGCGGCGTACAACCAGACCTGACGGCCACCCCAGCAAAAGCCCACGATGCCCAGCTTGTCGGGGTTGCCGCCATTGGCCGCCGCCCACGTCGCGGTGGCGTCCAGGTCGTTCTGCACCTGAAGGTCGGGCACTTTGCTCACGACCTCGGCCAGCAGCTTCGGGATTTCGGTGTATTTGGATGGGTCGCCCTGGCGCGCGTAGAGTTCCGGCGCGATGGCCAGGTAGCCCAGGTGCGCCAGGCGGCGGCACACGTCCTGGATGTATTCATGCACGCCGAAAATCTCGGACACGACCAGCACGGTGGGCAGGTTCTTCTTGCCTTCCGGCGCCGCGCGATAGGCCGGCATCTTGCCGTCTTTGGTGGGGATGTCGACCTTGCCGGCCGTCAGCCCCTTCGTGTCGGTGGCGATGGCGGTCTGTGCCACGGCCGGCCCCGCGGCCAGCGAAAAGCCCGCCGCGACCGTCGTGGCGATGAAGCCCCGGCGGTCCAGCCGCAAGGGCGGCAACAGGCTGTCGAAGTGCGCGTCCTGATCTTTCATCGAAAATCTCCTGGCAAAAAAGCTGGTCCAAGACGCGGCACGCGGCGCGCGTCGTCGGCCAAGCGGGTTCACTTCAGGGAGAAGTCCACGCGCGAGGGTTGCCCCTCGTCCTTGATGACGTCCGCGTCCAACTGCGGCGCAACGATGAAGACACGATCCGCGAGTCCTTCCTGGGCTTGCAACTTCTCATAAACCGCCTGTGCGCGGGCATCGGCCAATTGGCGCAATTGCTCGTCGCCCACCGGCGCCACGCCGCGCAGCATGGATTCCATCTGCTCGGCCGGCACGGACTTGGCCATGCCGACGAAATTGCGCGGCTTGTCCTTGATGTCCGTGTCGTCGTAGACGTCTTCCAGGTATTTGGCGCGCTCGGCGGCCGACACCTGCACCCCGGCCGGGTTCGGCTTTTTGCCACGCGGGGCCGTGTCCGCGGCCTTGGCGGCGCGGATCTGCGCATCCACCCACGCTTGGCGCAGGCCTTCCATGTCGGTCTTGGGATCGGCGCGGCCGCTGATGTCCATCTTCAGCGCCGGACGCTCGGTCAGGGCCTTGGTCAGCGTGTCGATGCGCTGGATGGAATCTTCCGTCAGCACCGCGCTGCCCGGCGCGAATTCCACATACGACAGTTCTTCACCGCCCCCGAAGGCCGAGGCCAACAGGCTGAACGGCGAGGTCACCGCCTTGACCACCAGGTTCAGCAACACGCGCACCACGATGCCGCCCACCGAGAATTCCGGATCGTCCAGCGAGCCGGACACGGGCAGGTTGATGTCGATATTGCCGCGCGAGTCCTTCAGCAGCGCCACCGCCAACAGCACCGGCAGCTTGGTCGCGTCGGGGCTGTTGGTTTTGTCGCCGAAGGTCAGTTGGTTCAGCACCACGTGGTTGGACGCCTGCAAGGCGCGGTTCTTGATCTTGTATTCCAGGTCCACCGACAGCTTGCCGCGCTTGATCGGGTAGCCCACGTACTTGGCCGAATAGGTGTTGAAGCGCGGCAGGTCCACGCCCTTGGCCGACGCCTTCAGGTCCAGCGTCAAATACTTGGCGAATGGCTGCACGATGCCGCTGATGGACAGCGGCGCCGTGGTGTACACCCGCCCCGTCACCTTCACGTTGGCGGGCTGCGGGTTGGTGGACGACACCGCCGAGATCGCGCCTTCGATGGCCGACAGTTCCGCCACATAGTTCGGCTTGACGAAGCGGTCGGTGAACGTCATGCGGCCGCGCGACAGCGTGACGCTGTTGACAGAGATGTCCGGCATGGCGGCGCCGGCATCGCTCTTGGCGTCTTTATTCGAGGAAACCGGCGCCGCGGGCGCTTGCCGGCCCGGCGTTTGCGTATCTTGCGTGATGGAACCGCCGGCCTGGCCGGGCGCGGCCACCAGGTCCATCACGTTCAAGCGGCCCTGCGCGTTCAGCAGGATGCGGCCATAGAAGTCTTCCAGCGCGATGTCACCGAGCTTGGCGGCCACTTTGTCGCCCGCCACGGACACATCCATGCTGGCAAACGCCAGGCGCTTCCAGTTCAGGAAGTCGTCCTTGTTGACGCGGTCTTGCAGGTCGACGCCAGTTATGTCGACGCCGCCCTTCCAGTTGACGCGCATGGGCGCGTTGCCGGTGGCGGCGGCAAAGGCCACGTCGCCCTTGGCCGCCAGCGTGATGGCGCGCACGGTGGCGTTCAGGCTGCCGGCCGCATAGGGCGCGAACGGCGCCACGTTCAGGTCAGAGAGGTCCACGGAGGACGACAGCGTCAGCGGCTGCGGCGTGAACGAGCCCTTCAGGTTCAGCGCGCCGTCGCCCTGGATGCCCGCGGCCGCCAAGGTGAAATTGCTTTTCCCGGGGCCCATGGCCAGTCGGTCCGCCGTCAGGCGCAACGATTGCAGGGCGATGTCCAGCGCGGGCTTCTGTGCCTCGTCGCGCGCCTTGAACTGGGTCAGGTCGGCCTGGACTCCCGTGGCGTAGGCGTCGATGGCGCCGGCCTTTTCGCTGACATGGATCTGGGCGGATGCACCTAGACGGCCATCCAGCAGCAAGATCGGCGCCGCGTTGCGCACAGCCGGGGCCAAGGGCGCCAGGGCAACGTTGCCCATCCGCACGGCCAGTTCCAGCGACAGCGGTTTCAGCTCCAGCGGCCCCTTGGCGCGGATCCAGCCGCCGTCGGTGCTGTTATCCACGTTCAGCCACAAGTTGACCGGCTGGTCCTTGACCTCGGGGATGGTCACGCCTTCAACGGTGGCGCCCACGCCGGTCACCACGTAGTCCAGCTTGCTGATCGCGTCGGTCAGGGTGAGTTCGCCTTCGTGCAGATTGAAGGCGTCCAGCGTGACTTTCCAGTCCGACGAGGCGGGGGTGGGGGCAGGCGTCGGGGCGGCGGTTACCGAAGCATCAGCCGGGGTACCACCTGGGGCAGCACCGGGGGCAACACCCGGGGCGGACGGCGGCGTGCTTGGCGCAGCATCAGGAACGGGTGCCCCGGCGGCATCAGGAAGAGGTTCCACGGCGGCGTCGGGTTTGGGCTTGTCCTTCAGCCCCATGTCACGCCGCAGCTTGTCGGCCACGGGTGTCTCGGTGGGCGCCACGCCCGCCAGCGCCTTCAGCTTGACGACGACGTCCTGCCAGTTCAGATGTTCATTGGCGTAGCGCCGCACATGGACCTGCGGCGCCCACAGGCCGATCTCGCCCACATAGGCCTGGCGCGCAATCGGTTCCAGTTCCAGCCGGGTGACGGTCAGCGCGCTCCAGGCGGCCAGGGGGTCGCCGTTGGTGTCGCGCAGGTCAAACCGGCGCAGCCCCAGATCGCCCACCACGCGAATCTTGGGCGCGGCGTCCTTGGGCTGCTCAAACACCACTTGCAGGTTGGAATCCAGCAGCGCGCTTTCCAGCTTGAAGGGCAGCGGCATCGGCCAGACGTCCGCCCACTTTTCAAGTTGCAAGCCATTGAAGGCCACGCGCAAGGTTGACGAAGGCACCTTGTCGAACGGGCGCGCCACGCCGGTCAGGTCGAATGGGCTGCCGTTGATGCGCAGGTGCAGCCGAGGCTGCACGTCGATGTCGGTGGCGTAGCCAAAGTTGGAAATGAACGGCACGCCCAGGCCCAGTTCATACACTACCTGCTTGCGTCCGGTGACCTTGTCATCCAGCGTGATGGACCCGCCTTCGATGACCATGTTGTTCAGCGAAAAACGCGGCAGGCCGGCGTCGGGTTCGGGCGGTTCTTCAGGCTTGGCCGCCGCCATGTCCGCGACGCGTTGCTGGATGTCAGAAAAATTGAAGCGCGTGACGTCTTCACGCACGATGGCAATGCTGGGCTCGCGCAGCGTCAAGCGGTCGACGACGGGCGCGAACCAGAACAGCGAGCTCCAGGCGGCGCTGGCATCCAGTTCGGCCAAGGTCAGCAGCGGGGTCTGCGACCCGGGTTGCGCCACGGCAAGGTCGCGGGCGCGCACCGTCAGAGTGAAGGGGTTGAAGCTGATCTTGCCCACGGAAACATCGCGGCCGATCATCTTGGCGACGTCGGTGGTCAGCACGTTGTGCAAGACCTTCGGCACTTGCCAGGCGGCAATGCCGCAGAGGATCAGCGCGACCGCCACAATGCCCAGTAGGATTTTGCCGGCGCGCCGGGTGAACCGAAACTTGGGGCGCCGCAAGGGCATCGCGAGTTCTCCTGATACGAGTTGATGGCGATTATCGCGCCCTGATTAGGGCTCGTCTATCATAGGCGGAACCACGTCCCCGCCCGGCTCGCTGGCGCGGCAGTTTTCAAACATTAACAATTCTCGATCCCGATTCCCAATGTCATCTTCCCCCCCTTCCCTGAGCCACCTGGACGAAGCCGGCCAGGTGCGCATGGTTGACGTCATCGCCAAGTCGGACACCGAGCGCGTGGCGATCGCCGTGGCCAGCGTGCGCATGAACGCCGTGGCCTACGGCCTGCTGACGCAGCCGGGCCAGGGCAAGGGTGAAGTGCTCAACACCGCGCGCGTGGCCGCCGTGCTGGCCGCCAAGCGCTGCGCGGAACTGATCCCGCTTTGCCACAGCCTGCCGCTGGCGTTCGTGGGCGTGGACTTCGCGCTGGACGACGCCGCGCATCGCATCGACATCCAGGCCACCTGCCGCACCAGCTACAAGACGGGCGTGGAAATGGAAGCCATGATGGCGTGCAGCGTGGCCGCGCTGACCATCTACGACATGTGCAAGGCCGCCGACAAAGGCATCGTGGTCGAACAAGTACGCCTTAAGTACAAGGCCGGAGGAAAAAGCGGTGAATGGCGCAACGATTAATCTGCTGTACTTCGCCCGCGTGGCCGAACTGGTCGGCAAGCGCGGCGAAGACTGGCCGCTGGATGGCGAATCCACCGGCGCCGAACTGCTGGCCGCGCTGGGCGAACGGTATCCCCAACTGGCTCCCGCGGCGCGCTTGAAGCTGGCCATCAACCAAACCCACTCCAAACCGACTGCGCCGATCCGCCCGGGCGACGAAGTCGCCGTGTTCGAACCCGTCACCGGAGGTTGAACGCCATGATCAGCGTCCAGGAAGCCGATTTCGACGCCGCCGCCCTGACGGCCGCGCTGCGTGAAAGCGCCGGGTCCGGCGTGGGTGGCATCGTCACCTTCGTGGGCTATGTGCGCGACTACGCGCCCGATGCACCCACCGACACGCTCTATCTTGAACACTATCCCGGCATGTGCGAGCGCGAGCTTGAAGCCATTGCCGACACCGCCCGCCAGCGCTGGAAGCTGGACGGCACGGTCATCGTGCACCGCGTAGGCGCGCTTTCTCGCAACGCGCAGATCGTGTTCGTGGCGGCCGCCAGCGCCCACCGGGGCGACGCCTTCCGCGGCTGCGAATACATCATCGACGCGCTGAAAACCCGCGCCCCCTTCTGGAAGCGCGAAACGCTGGCAGGCGGCCGCAGCTTCTGGGTAGAACAACGCCAGGCCGACCAGGACCGCACCGACGCCTGGGATGAAGACACCGCCCCTACCAAGGAACGCCCATGAGCGAAGAAATTCCCGTCTCGCTGGCCTGCGCCGTGCTGACGGTCAGCGACACCCGCAGCGCGGGCGACGACACCTCCGGCAACCTGCTGGCCCACAGCCTGGCGCATGCGGGTCATGAGTGCGTACGCCGCGACATCGTCCGCGACGACATCTACCAAATCCGCCGCATCATCAGCGACTGGATCGCCGACCCCGAGGTGCAGATCATCCTGACCACCGGCGGCACGGGCTTTTCGCATCGCGACCACACGCCCGAGGCGATCCTGCCCCTGCTCGACCGCGAGATCCCCGGCTTTGGCGAACTGTTCCGCCAGATTTCCTACACCGAGATCGGCAGCTCCACGATCCAGTCGCGCGCGTTCGCGGGCTCGGCCAACCAGACGCTGATCTTCTGCCTGCCCGGCTCGAACAACGCTTGCGAAACCGCGTGGGCGCAGATCCTGCGCGAGCAGCTCGACAGCAGGCACCGCCCGTGCAACTTCGCCTCACACTTCAAGCCCCAAAAAGAAGACCACTGACCCATGCTGGATTTTGATCACGCCCAGACCCTGCTGGCCAACGCGGCCGGGCCGCTGCAACGCCGCGAAGAAATTGAACTGAACGAGGTTGCCGGCCGCGTGCTGGCAACCGATCTGCAAGCCACGGTGGACATCCCGCCGGCCGACAACAGCGCCATGGACGGCTACGCGCTGCGCGTGGCCGACTGGCGCGCCGGCGCCCGCCTGCCCATCCAGCAGCGCTGCTACGCGGGCGACGTGCCCGAACCGCTCAAGCCCGGCCACGCCATCCGTCTGTTTACCGGCAGCCTGATTCCCGATGGCGCGGACACCGTCGTCATGCAGGAAGACGCCGTCGAAGCCGACAACCAGGTAGAGATCACACGCGCGCCCGCCCCCGGCCAGCACATCCGCCGCCGGGGTGAAGACACGATGGCCGGCGCGCCATTGCTGGCGGCCGGCGCCATGCTGCAAGCCGCGCACGTAGCGTTGCTGGCCTCGCAAGGGCTGGCCACCGTGCCGGTGATGGGCCGGTTGCGCGTGGGCATCCTGACCACGGGCGACGAGCTCGTGCCGCCTGGCACGCCGCGCGCGCCCGAACAGATCTACAACTCCAACGGCCCCATGCTGGCGGCGCTGGCGCGCGGCCTGGGCGCCGTCCCCGTGCACGTGCTGCACGCGCGCGACACCGAAGAAGAACTGTTGGCCGCGTTCAAGACTTTGCTGGCTGATTGCGATCTGGTGCTGAGCGTGGGCGGGGTGTCGGTGGGCGAACGCGATCTGGTCAAGCCCGCCCTGGCCACCTTGGGCGGTGAACTATCGCTATGGAAAGTCCGCATGAAGCCCGGCAAGCCGGTGGCGTTGGCCCAGATTGGAGGCAAGCCCGTGGTCAGCCTGCCGGGCAATCCGGTGTCGGCCTACGCGGTCTTCGCCATGCTGGTATCGCCACTGATGCGGCGCATGCAGGGCCGCGAAGACATCTTCCCGCCCGTCAATCTGCTGCCGCTGCGCACCGACCATCCGCGCCAGGACGGGCGCGAGGAATTTCTGCGCGTGCAGCGCCGCGTGGCGAAAGACGGCACCGCCGAGCTCGTGCCGTATGGCCATCAAGGGTCGGGGGTGATCAGTTCTCTGCCCTGGGCCACGGGGCTGGCGCGCTTGCCGGCCGACGTGCTGGTGAATGACGGCGACCGCGTGCCCTACTACGACATGCGGCACTGGCTGGCGTAGCGTTCAGCCTCGGCCAGTTCTTCGGGCGTGTTCACGTTCATGAAGGCGTCTGGCGCGTCGTCAAAACACGCTGCCACGCCGCCCACGCGAGCCTGCCACAAGCCCACCTTGCGGTCGCCCGCCAGCAGATAGGCGCGCAGGTCTGGCAAGAGCGATGGGCGCAACGCCATGCAAGCGGCATGGCGTTGGCCGCCCGCCGTGGCATAGGCCAGCCGGGCCTGGGCGGAAACCGCTGTGGCAATCAGCCGCGCTGCAAGGTCAAGGGGCAGAAAAGGCGTGTCGCAGGGCACGGCAACTACCCAGTCGTCGTCAGCGTGTGACGCTGCGGCAAGCCCCGCCGCGATCCCCACCAGCGGGCCTTGAAAGTCGCCCAGCGCGGGCTCGCCGTCCGCCACCACCGCGCCGTATTGCGCATAACGTTCGGCATGCCGGTTGGCGCTGATGATCAGCCGCCCTACCTGCGGCGCCAATCGTTGCGCCACGTGCGCCACCATGGGTTCGCCGTTCAGCAAGACCAGGCCCTTGTCCTGATGGGCCATGCGCTCGCCCTGCCCGCCCGCCAGGATCAACCCGGCGATGCGTGCCCGGGGTAACGGCAGGGGCGCGTCAGCCACCGATGTAGCTCATCTCGACCTTGCGGCCGGAAGTTGGCGTGGCGTCCGCCATGTTGCGGCCGCGCAGTTCGGAATAATTGTCGTGGCGGCCGGCCCAGATGCCCGCCAGGATAGCGGCCAGTTCGGCGTCGCTTGCGCCGTCGCGCAAGGGGGTGCGCAGGTCAAAGCCGTCGTGCGCGAACAGGCACAGATAGAGCTTGCCCTCGGGCGACAGGCGCGCGCGCGTACAGCCACCGCAGAAGGCCTGCGTGACGCTGGATATGACGCCGATTTCGCCGCCGCCGTCCGCATAGCGCCAGCGTTCGGCCACGCGGCCCATGTCGTCCGTCTGCACGGGTTCCAGCGGGTACACCGCGCCGATGCGGTCCAGCACTTCCTGGCTAGGCACCACTTCCGTCAGGTTCCAGCCGTTGGTGTTGCCCACGTCCATGTATTCGATAAAGCGCAGGATGTGGCCGCTGTAGCGAAAGCGTTCGGCCATGGGCAGGATCTGCCCGTCGTTCAGGCCGCGTCGCACCACCATGTTGACCTTTACCGGCGCCAGGCCGGCCTCGGCCGCGGCGTCGATGCCGCGCAGCACGTCGTCGGGCGTGAAGCCGCTGTCGCTCATGTCCTGGAACATGGAGGCGTCCAGCGCGTCCAGGCTGACGGTTACGCGCGTCAGCCCAGCCGCTTTCAGATCGGCCGCCTTGCGCGCCAGCACGCTGCCATTGGTCGTCAGGGTAAGGTCCAGCGGAAGGCCCGCCGGCGTGCGCAGCGCAGCCAGTTGGCCCACCAGGTTTTCCAGGTGCTTGCGCAGCAGCGGTTCGCCGCCCGTCAGCCGGATTTTTTCCACGCCCAACTGCGTGAAGATGCCGGCCAGGCGGCTGATTTCCTCAAAGGACAGCAGCGCCGAATGCGGCATGAAGGTATAGCTGGCGTCGAACACTTCGCGCGGCATGCAGTAGGTGCAGCGGAAGTTGCAGCGGTCGGTGACGGAGATACGCAGATCGCGCAGCGGACGCGCGCGCTGGTCCAGCGCGGGCTGGCCGTCCGGCGGCAGCTCGCCAGGCGCGGGCCAGGCGGAACGGTTGGCGCCGGGGGTGGATCCAGGGTCAGCGCCGGGGTTGAACCCGGGCTTGGCCCCGGGCTTGGCCCCGGGTTTGGCCCGTTCATCGGCAAGGAATATCACTTTGCTCATGGGGCGATCATATATCGGCGGCCAGGGTCCGGGCGGCCCCGCCTACGCGAAAGCCTCTTCCAGGGTTTGCAAACGGCCGGTGTCCTGGGCGTCGTAGCCCACCAGTTGCCCCACATAGCCCACGTAATCGGCACTGCGCATGATGGACAGCAGGTCCTGCATGGCGGGCGTCTCCAGCGACGACTTGCGGATGGCGAAGAAGTAGCGTTCGCGCACCAGCGGAATGAAGTCCAGCCCGAACCGGCAGGCGGCCGTCTCCACCCCCACGCCCGTGTCCGCCATGCCGCTGGCAATGTGCGCGGCAATGGCCATGTGCGTGAATTCATTGGTTTCGTAGCCCTGGACCTCACCGATGGACACCCCGGCGCGTTGCAGCATCAGCCCCACCAGGTAGCGGGTGCTGGACCCGATCTGGCGGTTTACGAAGCGCACGTCCTGACGCGCCAGGTCGGCCATGCCACGGATCTGCTTAGGGTTGCCGGCCGTGACAAACAGGCCGGTATTACGCACGGCCAGATGGATCAGCAGGTAGTCGTCGGCGTGCAGCCACTGCGCATAGCGCTCCATGATGGGCGATTCAAAATCGCCCAGCGGCACCTGAAAGCCAGCCAGGTCGCACTCATGGCGCTCCAACGATGCCAACGCCTCGATCGCGGTGCGATAACGCAGTTCCAGCCCGGGTTTTCGGTCGCCCATGTGCTGCATCAGCGATTCCACCGCGAACCCGTGGCTGGCGTGCAGCCGCAAGTGCGGGCCGCTTTCGGGCAGCAGCCGTTCCAGCTCTTCCTGCAATTCCGACGCCATGCTGTCCAGCGTGGGCATCAAGCGCGCCTCGATGCGGCGGTTGGCCCACAGCAGGCGCTGTGCGAACGGCGACAGTTGCGTGCCCTGGCGCCGATTCGTGATCAGCAATTGCGTGCCGAAGGTGGTTTCGAACCGGCGCAGCACGCCCCAGGCATGCCGGTACGACAACCCGCAGGCGCGGCAAGCGCCCGAGATATTGCCGGTGGCGTCTATGGCGGCAAGCAGCGCAAGCATGTCTTGCAAAGGCACGGGCGCCGTGTCGTCACCCCCGCCCAAGGTCCACTGCGGCCGCAGGCCGATACGAAACTTATATGTCATTTCTTTCTTATTGAAGACAGCCAAGTACGTGGTTAGAGTACACAAATAACGCGGCAGCCGGGCTTTTATTATGTTTTTAAAAACATATTAAACGCCATCAGGACCTGACCCGAACCACAGACCCCTGAACGGGGCCCGCAACATTGGAGGAGACCACCGTGCATCAGCGCGAGGCAAAATCCGACCTGGCATCCAGCGGCGGCGCCCGTGGCGGCCAACTGGCGCTGGACGCCGCCCAGGCGTCCGCCACCCCCGCCATCGCAACCACCGCGCGCATCCTGGCGCGGCTGAAAGACCTGCCCGGCCCCCTGCTGCCGGTACTGCACGAGGTGCAGCACGAATTGGGCTGTATTCCGGCCGAGGCGGTGCAAACCATCGCCGAGGCCCTGAACCTGTCCCGCGCTGAAGTGCACGGCGTCATCACCTTCTACCCGCACTTTCGCAGCCAGCCGGCCGCGCGCCACACGCTGGAAGTCTGCCGCGCCGAATCCTGTCAGGCCATGGGTAGCGAGCCGCTGGCGGCACATGCCCGCGCCCGCCTGGGCTGCGACTTTCATGCCAGCACGGCCGACGGCAATTTCACGCTGGAACCCGTCTATTGCCTGGGGCTGTGCGCCCAGTCGCCCGCCGTCATGATCGACGGCCAGCCGCATGCCCGCGTTACACCAGACAAGCTGGACCGCTTGTTGGCGCGCACCGTGGACCGCACGCCGGAGACCACGCCATGAGCGCCCCCGTCGTCATCTACGTGCCGCGCGACGCCGCGGCACTGGCCATGGACGCCGATGCCGTGGCCCATGAAATTGAACGCATCGCCGATGAACGCGGCGTGGCCGTGCAAGTGGTGCGCAACGGCTCGCGCGGGCTCTTGTGGCTGGAACCGCTGGTGGAAGTGGCCACGCACGACGGTCGCGTGGCCTACGGCCCGGTGGCGCCGGAAGACGTGGCCGGTTTGTTCGACGCCGGGTGGCTGAGCCCTGGCAACGGCGACGGCAACGCCGCAGCCAAAACCGCATCGTCCCACCCCCTGTGCCTGGGCCTGACCGAAGACATCCCCTACCTGAAACACCAGGAACGCCTGACCTTCGCCCGCGTCGGCGTGATCGACCCGCTGTCCTTGCAGGACTATGCCGCGCACGGCGGCCTGGCGGGCTTGAAGCGCGCGCTGGCGATGGAGCCGGCCGCCATCATTGACGAAATGGTCACCTCGGGCCTGCGCGGGCGTGGCGGCGCGGCGTTCCCCACCGGCATCAAATGGAAGACGGTAGCGGGCACGCCCAGCGACCAGAAATACATCGTGTGCAACGCCGACGAAGGCGACTCGGGCACCTTCGCCGACCGCCTGTTGATGGAAGGCGACCCCTACGTGCTGATCGAAGGCATGACCATCGCCGGGCTGGCCGTGGGCGCAAGCTACGGCTACATCTACGTACGCTCGGAATACCCGCACGCCATCGCCACGCTGGAAGCGGCCATCACCCGCGCCCGCAGCGTGGGCTGGCTGGGCGCGGACGTGCACGGCAGCGGTCGCCGCTTCGACCTGGAAGTGCGCAAGGGCGCGGGCGCCTACATCTGCGGCGAAGAAACCTCGTTGCTGGAAAGCCTGGAGGGCAAGCGCGGCGTGGTGCGCGCCAAGCCGCCGCTGCCTGCCATCTCGGGCCTGTTCGGCAAACCCACCGTGATCAACAACGTGATCTCGCTGGCTACCGTGCCCATCATCCTGGCCAAGGGCGCCACCTACTACCGCGATTACGGCGTGGGCCGTTCGCATGGGACGCTGCCCTTCCAGTTGGCGGGCAACCTGAAGCAAGGCGGGCTGGTGGAGAAGGCCTTCGGCCTGAGCCTGCGCGACCTGCTCTATGAATTCGGCGGCGGCAGCGCCTCGGGGCGGCCCCTGCGCGCCGTGCAGGTGGGCGGGCCGCTGGGCGCCTATCTGCCCGAATCGCAATGGGACGTGCCGCTGGACTACGAGGCCTATATCCAGATCTCGGCCATGATCGGCCACGGCGGGCTGGTGGCGTTTGACGACACCGTCGACATGGCGCGCATGGCGCGCTACGCGATGGAATTCTGCGCCATTGAATCCTGCGGCAAATGCACGCCCTGCCGCATTGGTTCGACGCGCGGCGTCGAAACCATCGACAAGATCGCGGCGCCCGGGGCCGACGCCCGGCAACGCGAACAGCAGGTGCATCTGCTGCGCGACCTGTGCGACACGATGATGGGCGGTTCGCTGTGCGCGCTGGGGGGCATGGCGCCCTACCCCGTGCTGTCCGCGCTGAACCACTTTCCGCAGGACTTCGGCATCGAGTCCTCGCAGTCTGCCGCGCACGCGGCCTGAACCCGAGAGGCGACCATGCTGGAAACCGTTATCAAGCGCGAACGCGACCTGGGCACACCGGCCCGCGTGTCCGAGAACACCGTCACCCTGACCATCGACGGCCAGGAAATCCGCGTGCCCGAAGGCACGTCCCTGATGCGCGCGGCCGCCGAGGCCGGCATCAACATCCCCAAGCTGTGCGCCACCGACAGCCTGGAACCGTTTGGATCCTGCCGCCTGTGCCTGGTGCAGATCGAAGGCCGGCGTGGCTATCCCGCGTCGTGCACCACGCCGGCGGAAAACGGCATGGTGGTCTTTACCGAAACACCCAAGCTGCACGAACTGCGTCGCGGCGTGATGGAGCTGTACATCTCGGACCACCCGCTGGACTGCCTGACCTGCCCCGCCAACGGCGACTGCGAATTGCAGGACATGGCCGGCGTGGTGGGCCTGCGCAATGTGCGCTACGGCTACAACGGCGCCAACCACCTGGACGCCAAGGTCGACGACTCCAACCCCTACTTCAGCTACGACGCGTCCAAGTGCATCGTCTGCAACCGCTGCGTGCGCGCCTGCGAAGAAACGCAGGGCACCTTCGCGTTGACGATATCCGGCAAGGGCTTTGAGTCGCGCGTGTCGCCCGGGCAGGACCAGCCCTTCCTGGACAGCGAATGCGTGTCCTGCGGCGCCTGCGTGCAGGCCTGCCCCACATCCACCCTGCAAGAAAAGACCGTCATCATGATGGGGCAGGCCGAGCACTCGGTGGTCACCACCTGCGCCTATTGCGGCGTGGGCTGTGGCTTCAAGGCCGAGATGAAGGGCCAGGAAGTGGTGCGCATGGTGCCGTGGAAAGACGGCCAGGCCAATCGCGGCCATTCCTGTGTGAAGGGCCGCTTTGCATGGGGCTACGCGACGCACAAGGAACGTGTGCTGAAACCCATGATCCGCAAGCACATCACCGATTCCTGGAAGGAAGTGTCCTGGGACGAGGCCATCAACTACGCGGCCTCTGAATTCCGCCGCATCCAAAGCGAGTACGGCCGCGACGCCGTGGGCGGCATTACCTCGTCGCGCTGCACCAACGAAGAAACCTGGCTGGTGCAAAAGCTGGTGCGCGCGGCCTTCGGCACCAACAACGTCGACACCTGCGCGCGCGTCTGCCATTCGCCTACCGGCTACGGCCTGAAGCAGACCTTGGGCGAATCCGCCGGCACGCAAACGTTCGACTCCGTCATGCACACCGACGTGGTGATCGTGATGGGCGCCAACCCCAGCAGCGGCCACCCGGTGTTTGCCTCGCGCCTGAAGCGTCGGCTGCGCGAAGGCGCGCGCCTGATCGTGATCGACCCGCGCCGCATCGAACTGGTCAGTTCCCCGCACATCAAGGCCGACTTCCATCTGCAAGTGCGGCCGGGCACCAACACCGCGCTGCTGTCGTCGCTGGCCCACGTGATCGCCACCGAAGGCCTGATCGATGACGCCTTCGTGGCCGAGCGCTGCGAAACCAAGGCCTTCAACGAATGGCGCGACTTCGTGTCCTTGCCCGAGAACTCGCCGGAAGCCATGGCCGAGATCACGGGCGTGCCGGCGCAAGACGTGCGCGGCGCGGCGCGCCTCTTCGCCACCGGCGGCAACGGGTCCATCTATTACGGCCTGGGCGTGACCGAGCACAGCCAGGGGTCCACCACCGTGATGGCGATTGCCAACCTGGCCATGGCCACCGGCAACGTCGGCCGCGAGGGCGTGGGCGTGAACCCGCTGCGCGGCCAGAACAACGTGCAGGGCTCGTGCGACATGGGCTCGTTCCCGCATGAGCTGCCCGGCTACCGCCACATTTCCGACAACACGGTGCGCGCGCAATTCGAAAAGGATTGGGGCGTAACCTTGCAGCCTGAACCCGGCCTGCGCATACCGAACATGTTCGAAGCAGCGCTGGGCGGATCCTTCAAGGGTCTGTACTGCCAGGGCGAGGACATCGTGCAGTCCGACCCCAACACGCAGCACGTGGCGGCCTCGCTGGCGGCCATGGAGTGCATCGTGGTGCAGGACCTGTTCCTGAACGAAACCGCGAAGTACGCGCACGTGTTCCTGCCGGGGTCGTCGTTCCTGGAAAAGGACGGCACCTTCACCAACGCCGAACGCCGCATCTCGCGCGTGCGCAAGGTGATGGAGCCCAAGAACGGCAAGTCAGACTGGGAAGTGACCGTGGCGCTGTCCAACGCGCTGGGCTATCCCATGAACTACACGCACCCGCGCCAGATCATGGAAGAAATCGCGCGGCTGACGCCGACATTCGCGGGCGTCAGCTACGACAAGCTGGACAAGCTGGGCAGCCTGCAATGGCCGTGCAACGACGACGCGCCGGAAGGCACGCCCATCATGCACATCGATACCTTTGTGCGCGGCAAGGGCAAGTTCATGATCACCAAGTACGTGCCGACCGATGAACGCAGCACGCGCCGTTTCCCGCTGCTGCTGACCACCGGCCGCATTCTGTCGCAATACAACGTGGGGGCGCAGACGCGGCGCACGCCCAACGTCATGTGGCATGGCGAAGACGTGCTGGAACTGCATCCGCAAGACGCCGAGGACCGGGGTGTAGCGGAAGGCGATTGGGTGGGCATTCAAAGCCGCGCGGGCGAGACCGTGCTGCGCGCCACACTGACCGACCGGGTGCAACCGGGCGTGGTATACACCACGTTTCACTTTCCCGAGTCCGGCGCCAACGTCGTCACGACGGATGCCTCCGACTGGGCGACCAACTGCCCCGAATACAAGGTCACGGCCGTGCAGGTCACGCGCGTGTCCCAGCCTTCGGAATGGCAGCGCCAGTGGTCGCGCTTTGCCGACATCCAGCAAAAGCTGCTGCGCGAGCGATCGCGCGAAAACGAAGCGGCGCTGACCGGGAAATAACGCCCTACAGCCCTGGATGCCATGACCGCCCCCACGCCCCCGTCCTCTCGCCCCGACTGCACGCCGACCCAGGTTACGCGCGTGCGGGCCGGGGCCATCGCCCCGGCCACCGAGTCTGACTTCGTTGCCGAGGAAACGCCGGTGGCGTTGGAGTTCAACGGCATCAGCCACGCCACCATGCTGGCCACCCCCGCCGACCTGGAAGACTTTGCGGTGGGCTTTTCGTTGTCGGAAGGCATCATCGACAGCGTCAGCGATGTGCGCGGCATTGATGTGCTGCCGCAGTGCGACGGCATCGTGGTGCAGGTGGAAATATCCAGCGCCTGCGAAGTGCGCCTGAAAACGCGACGGCGCGCCATGGCAGGCCGCACCGGCTGCGGCCTGTGCGGCGTGGAGACGCTGCCCGAAGTGCTGCGCCCGGTGGCGCCGGTGACGAACGGGACGTCCGTGCGCATCCAGGCCGTGCTGAACGCCATGCGCGACATGCGCGCGCGCCAGGCGCTGCACGACATCACGGGCGCCACGCACGCGGCGGGCTGGGCGGGCGCCGATGGCGTGGTGGCGCTGGTGCGCGAAGACGTGGGCCGCCACAACGCGCTGGACAAGCTGATTGGCGCGCTGGCGCGCCAGGCCATGCATGCCGGCAACGGCATCGTGCTGGTGTCCAGCCGCGCCAGTTTTGAAATGGTGCAGAAGACGGCGGCGGCCGGCGTGGCCGTGCTGGCGGCGGTGTCCGCCCCCACGGCGTTGGCCATCCGCCTGGCGCACGACGCCAACGTCAGCCTGGTGGGTTTCATGCGCGGCGACGATGCCACGCTGTATTCCCACGCCGAACGAATCATCCCCTGAATCGGGCCTTGAACCGAACCATGAGCCGGACCATGAACCGGACCTTGAACCGGTCTCAGAATCGGACCCTGAATTGGACTTAGACACGTAATGGAAATCGGCAACCTGATCCGCATGGCCAACCGCATCGGCCAGTTCTTTGATGCCATGCCGGACCGCCACGAAGCGCTGGAAGGCGTGGCCAACCATATCCACAAGTTCTGGGAACCACGCATGCGCAACGAGCTGCTCGGCTTCCTGGCGGCCACCCCCGACGGCGATGCCGGCGACGAACAATTGCATCCGCTGGTGCTGGAGGCGGTCACGCAGAACCGCCAGCGCCTGACGCCCGCGCCCCGCGTGGGCTAGCGGGCAAGCAAAACAAAAAAACAAACAAAGCGGCAATAAAGCCGCACCCCAGAGGAGACTGTATGGAAAGCACCGCCACCTTGGACTTGCCCGGCGCCAAGCCGGGTTTTTTTGACAAAGAACGCACCATCGCCGGGCCGGGTTTCTCGCGCTGGCTGGTGCCGCCGGCCGCCTTGGCCATCCATTTGTGCATCGGCATGGCCTACGGCTTTTCGGTCTTCTGGTTGCCGCTGTCCAAGGTGGTGGGCGGCGCCCAGCCGCTGGCCTGCCCGGCCGACATGAGCCTGGCCGCCGAACTGTTCACCACCAGTTGCGACTGGCGCATTTCCACCATGGGCTGGATGTACACGCTGTTCTTCGTGCTGCTGGGCTGCTCGGCGGCGCTGTGGGGCGGCTGGCTGGAACGCGCCGGCCCGCGCAAGGCAGGCGTAGTGTCAGCGGTGTGCTGGTGCGGCGGGCTGGTCATTTCGGCCATCGGCGTGTACCTGCATCAGATGTGGATGCTGTGGCTGGGGTCCGGCGTCATTGGCGGCATCGGGCTGGGGCTGGGGTATATCTCGCCCGTCAGCACGCTGATCAAATGGTTTCCCGACCGCCGCGGCATGGCTACCGGCATGGCGATCATGGGTTTTGGCGGCGGCGCGATGATCGGCGCGCCGCTGGCCGACATGCTGATGCGCCACTTCGCCACGCCCACCTCGGCCGGCGTCTGGCAGACCTTCCTGACCATGGCGCTGGTGTACTTCGTGTTCATGATGTCGGGCGCGCTGGGTTACCGCGTGCCGCCCACCGGCTGGAAGCCGCAAGGCTGGACCGCACCGGCCAAGCATGCCAACAACGCGATGATCACCAAGGGCCACGTCCACGTGAAGCGCGTCTGGGGCGTGCCGCAGTTCTGGCTGGTGTGGCTGGTGCTGTGCCTGAACGTCACGGCCGGCATCGGCATTCTGGGCATGGCCTCGCCCTTGCTGCAGGAAGTGTTTGGCGGCGGGCTGATCAACAAGCCGGAACTGGGCTTTGGCCAACTGGACAAGGAACAATTGGCCGCCATTGCAGCCATTGCGGCCGGCTTCACCGGCCTGCTCAGCCTGTTCAATATCGGCGGGCGTTTCTTCTGGGCCAGCCTGTCGGACAAGCTGGGCCGCAAGATGACCTATCTGATCTTCTTCGTGCTGGGCTTCGTGCTGTACGCCGCCATTCCCTGGACGGCGCACATCGGCGCGCTGGCCCTGTTCGTGGCCGCGTTCTGCGTGATCCTGTCCATGTACGGCGGCGGTTTCGCCACGGTGCCCGCCTACCTGGCGGACCTGTTCGGCACGCAGATGGTGGGCGCCATCCACGGCCGCCTGCTGACCGCGTGGTCGGCGGCCGGTATCTTCGGCCCGGTGCTGGTGAACTACATCCGTGAATACCAGTTGTCGATCGGCGTGCCGCGCGCGCAGGTGTACGACATCACCATGTACATCCTGGCGGGCATGCTGGTGCTGGGCTTCCTGTGCAATCTGGCGATCCGCCCGGTCAACCCCAAGTACTTCATGACGGACGAAGAACTGGCCCAGGAAAAGGCGCTGGCGCACGAGCGCGCCGCAGCCGCCGAAACCCACGGCGTGGGCGCGTCCACCTTCCGCACGCCCATGGCGCTGGTGCTGTTCGCCTGGGCCTGCGTGGGCATTCCGCTGGCCTGGGGCATCTGGATCACGTTGCAGAAGGCGGTGGTGTTGTTCCACTGAGCCCGCCTGAGACCGGGTCTGCTCCCGGCCTGACCCCGATCTGACCGCACGGCGCGTGGCGCGCCGTGCTCCGCCCCAGGGCGCGAAGCTGCTACATTGGCAGCCCGCGCCCTATCTTTTTTTATTGGTCCCCATGATTCTTACCCATTCCCCCGTCTTTGCCGGAGCGACACATTGAGCGCCCCCGAATTGCACTGGGAAGAAAACGACATCTCCCACACCGCCCGCTGGCGCTCAGAAACCGGCGCAACGCCGCCCAAGCGCGTGGTGGTGGTGGACGACAAGCTGACCGCCGACATGGCCTATCGCCAAGCCTGCGAAGGCGTGGGCCTGCTGTGGCGCGGAGACTTCCAGAACGCCCGCCAGTTGCTGCTGGCCATGACCCGGCGCGTGGACAAGCGTCCGCGCAAGCCCGTCGAGACCATGCTGGAAGCCTTCAACCAGCACCGCCAGATCCAATCCCAACGCGCCCGCATCCTGGGCATGCTGCTGATTCCGTTTGACGCCGGCCACGGCATTTCGCTGCGCCGCGCGCCGGATGCGCGCCAGGCCTGCGAAGAAGCCCACGGCCCGGCCGACGAACCCTATGTGGCGTCGCTGCGCGAACTGCTGGGCCTGATCGGCGCCTTTGAATGGCGCAAGAAAGGCGTGGAGATTCCCGCGCTGAACAACCGCATCCACCCGCACTACGGCGTGTTTTCGCCGCTGCGTGGCGAATATGTCGACCTGGTGGCGAACACGCCGATGCCGCGCGGCAGCGTGGCGTTTGATGTCGGCACCGGCACCGGCGTGCTGGCCGCCGTGATTGCGCGCCGAGGCGGCAAGCGTGTCATCGCCACCGACCTGGACCCGCGCGCGCTGGCTTGCGCCCGCGAAAACCTGGAACGGCTGGGCCTGTCCAAGCAGGTTGATGTGGTCGAGGCAGATCTGTTCCCCGAAGGCCGCGTGTCGCTGGTCGTCTGCAACCCGCCGTGGCTGCCGGCGCGCCCCAGCTCGCCGCTGGAACAAGCCGTGTACGACCCCGACAGCCGCATGCTACGCGGCTTTCTCAACGGTTTGACGGCGCACCTGACGCCCAATGGCGAGGGCTGGCTGATCTTGTCGGACCTGGCCGAGCACCTGGGCCTGCGCACCCGCGAACAGTTGCTGGAAATGATCGACGCCGCCGGCCTGCGCGTCATCGAACGCATCGACACCCGGCCCACCCACAGCCGCGCCAAAGACCCCAGCGACCCGCTCTATGCAGCGCGTTCGAAGGAAGTCACGTCCTTGTGGAGATTGGGCGCCGCCGCCTGATCGCCAGCGGTGACCCATGCCTTCCAGGTGTGTGGGGCCTTGCCCCACACACTACGCTTTACCCGCCGCCACGTTCACGCTGATCGCGATGATGAACACATTGAAGAAAAACGCGATGACGCTGTGCATCAGCGCCATTCGGCGTACGCGGCGGTTGACGATCTGTACGTCGGACACCTGGAACGTCATCCCCAGCACCAGCGCGAAATACGCAAAGTCCCAGTAGTCGGGTTCCTGCGTACCGGGAAAATCCAGCCCCTTGTGCGCCCCCGTGCGATGGCCGTAATAGCCATGCGCATAGTGCAGCGCAAAGATCATGTTCATGTAGAGCCATGCCAGCACGATGGTCGCGCCGGCCGCCAGCACCGCCAACGCGCCGCCCGGGCTGTTTTCGCCATGCAGCTCGACCCACAGCGCCATCAGCACCATGCAGGACAGCGCCACGCTGCTCCACAACACGCCGACGCGGCCGACGTCCTGCTGCTTGGCGCGCACGTGCAGGGACGCCGGGCTGGCCTGGCCGAATACCCGCGCCGTCAGCACCAGGAACACCAGCGCGGCCGCATCAAAACCCAGCAGCAGCGCCAGGCCGGCGGAACGGCTCCAGACGTAGGACGCGGCGCCCACCGCCAGGAATAACAGGCCACACAGCACCAGGCGCCGATGCGCGTGAAAGAAAGGCAAGCGGTCGACGGCCGTTGCGGCGTCGTCGGGCTGCGGTTCGTCCGGAATCGGCTTGGTCATGAAGGCTCCGAGTGCGGGTGGCCACGTGCGAAGGTCCCGCGTGCGACAAGAGCCCAACGCTAACCGATCGCCAGCAAACCCACCAGCGCGCCGCCGAACAAGAGCCATAAGGGATGGATGCGCGTCGTGCTGCCCAGCACGGCCACCACCGCCGTGATTGCGCCCAGCAGCCAGCTATGCACCGAGGCCTCGGTGATCAGCGCAGCACTGGCGGCCACCAGGCCCACCGTCATCGGGAAGATGCCCGCCTGGATCACGCCGCGCCACGGGCGGTCCTTGAAGCGTTCCCACAAGCCCAGCGCCAGGATGGTGATGAGCGACGACGGGCCGAACTTGGCAATGGTGGTCACCAGCATGCCCCACCACCCGGCCACGTGCCAGCCCACCAGCGTCACCACCATCAGGTTGGGGCCGGGCGCGGCCTGGCCCAGCGCGAACAACGCGGAAAAATCAGCGGCCGTCATCCCGCCATGCACGTCCACGACCTGGCGCTGCATCTCGGGCAGGATGGTGTTGCCACCGCCGAACGCCAGCACGGAAAGCTGGGAAAAGATCAGGGCCAGCGCAATCAGGGTATGGATCATCGACGTTGCCTCCAGACCAGCAGGATGCTCAACGGCGTCAGCACCGCCATGGTGGGCAAGAGCGGAATGCGCAGCACGGCAATGGCCACGAAGCACAGCGTGGCCACCACGCCCGCCAGCCAGTCGCGCCGCTTGATGACCGGCACGCCGATCTTGACCGCCATCGATATCAGCAGCCCCGCCGCCGCGGCCGCCAAGCCCGCGAACAGGTGCTGGATATGCGGGTCGTGTTGAAAGCGGTCGTACACCATGCCCAACAGAATGACGATGGCCGACGGCGCCAGGATCAGCCCCATCAAGGCCGCGAAAGCGCCCCGCGGCCCGCGAAATTTCATCCCCAGCGCGACAGACAGGTTGATGATGTTGCCGCCCGGCAGGAACTGGCACAGGCCCAGCAGGTCGGTAAACTCAGCGCCGCTGAGCCAGCCGTGCTTTTCAACGACCATGCGGCGCGCCAGGGGTAGCGCCCCGCCAAAAGCGGTCAGGCCCAGCATGAGAAAACCGGTGAACAACTGCCCACAGGTGGGTGGCGGCCGGTTGGCGGCCTCAAGGGTGGAGGGTGCTGCATTCATGGGACGAAGAGCCGGTGCATAGCCGGCGAGCAAGGGCTGGCGCATTGCAGCGCACAGCAGAAATAACAAGGCGGGAGCCTACTCTTGGCCCCGGATAATGTCTAATATATGACCCCATCGACACTCATATTCACTGCATATGGCATCAGTTGATCTCCGCCTGCTGCGCTACTTCCTGGCCGTTGCCGAAGAGGCCCACCTGACCAAGGCCGCGGCGCGGCTGGGCATCCGCCAACCTCCCCTTAGCCAGCAGATTCGCGTGCTGGAACAAGAGCTGGGCGTGACCTTATTCAACCGGCTGCCGCGCGGCATGGAACTTACCGAAAGCGGCCGCGCGTTGTTGGAAGATGCCCGCAACATCCTGGCACTGGTGGATCAGGCCGTGGACGGAGTGCGCCGCGTCTCGCAAGGCGAAGCCGGCCGGCTGACGGTGGGGTTTACGGGGTCGGCCGCGTTCCATCCCTTCGTGCCCTCGGTCATCCGCCGTTTTCGCGAAAGCGCGCCCAACGTGCGGCTGGTGCTGGAAGAAAGCAGCACGGGCGAACTGCGCGACGCGGTCAGCGAAGGCCGCGTGGACGTGGCCTTCATTCGTGGCACGGTCCTGACCACGCCGGGCGTGTCCGAAGAAACCGTGCTGGAAGAAACCATGCTGGCCGCCTTTCCCGCGGACCATCCCTTCGTCAAGGGTCGCGACCGGCGGCAGATTGCGCTGGCGGAACTGGCCGAGGAATCGCTGATTCTGTACCGCCGCCATAGCGGCCCCGGCCTGTATGACGCCATCATCACGGCGTGCAGCGCGTCGGGCTTCAGCCCGCGCGTGGTGCAGGAAGCGCCGCGCATGTTGTCCACGCTGAGCCTAGTGGCGGCGGGCCTGGGCGTATCGCTGGTGCCGGCGTCCTTGCGGCGGGTCAACATCGAAGGTGTGGTGTACGTGAACGTGACGGGCCCCGTGGCGTTGCGCGCCGGCTTGAACCTGATCTGGCGCGACGCGCCGCTGTCGGGCGCCACGCGCAAACTGATCGACGAAGTGCGCCGCCATCGCGCCGAGGGCCTGGACGAGGGGCATTCCCATCATGTCCAGTGATTCCTTGATCGGCGTGTACGACTCCGGCGTGGGCGGCCTGAGCGTGCTGCGCGCCATCCGCGAGGCGCTGCCCCAGGAACAATTGCTGTACGTGGCCGATTCGGCGCATGTGCCGTATGGCGACAAGACGCAGGCGTTCGTCCTGGAGCGTGCCTACGCCTTGGCGGATTACTTCGTCTCGCGCCAGGCCAAGGCCATGGTCGTCGCTTGCAACACGGCAACCGCCGCCGCCATCGCGCCGCTGCGCCAGCGCCATCCCGACCTGATCATCATCGGCGTGGAACCGGCCATCAAACCCGCCGCGCACCTGACGCACAGCGGCGTGGTGGGCGTGTTCGCCACCACCGGCACCTTGGCCAGCCCCAAATTCGCCACCCTGGTCCAACGCGAAGCGCCCGAGGTGCGTATCCTGTTGCACCCCTGCCCGGAATGGGTGCGGCTGGTGGAGCAAGGCACGTTGTCCGGGCCTGAAGTCGACGCGGCCGTGAGTGGGCCGGTGGCCGCCTTGCGCGCGGCGGGGGCCGACGTGCTGGTGCTGGGCTGCACCCATTTTCCCTTTCTGCGCGATGCGATCCAGGAAGCAGCAGGACCCGACGTGCCCTTGCTGGAAACGGGCGCCCCCGTGGCGCGCTGGCTCAAGCATCAACTGCACCAGCATGGCCTGTTGCGCACCGAGGGCGTGGGCTTGCTGCGGCTGGAAACCACCGGCCATGTGCCCACCTTGGCGGCCTTGGCCAGCCGGCTGCTGGCGCCGGGCCTGGACATTGGGGAAACGCCCGAACGCTGGCGTTAGGCGCGAGATTGTGAACGGGGGTTGATCAAGCGCATCTTTCGATCGGCAAAATGGGCGAAACGGGCAGATCGCGGGAAAACAATTCGAATACAGTAGAACGACCCGCCTACCCAGGCTCGCATAACAAAGGAGACGCGCATGAAACGCATCCTGATCCCCGTTGACGGTTCGCAGCCCTCGCTGCATGCCGTGCAAGCCCTGCTGGCGGCGCGCGCATATGACCCGGTCGAACGGGTGGCGCTGTTGACGGTGCAGATTCCGCTGCAATCCGGCAAGATCGGTCGAGGCCTGTCTCAGGCCGATATCGATGCCTACTACCAGGACGAGGGCGCCGCCGCGCTGCAAGCCGCCAGCGACCTGCTGTCCAAAGCCGGCGTGCCCTTCGATGTGCGCGTGGAGATCGGCGAAGCGGCCGAAACCATCGTCCGCGTGGCCGGTGAATCCAACGCCGATGAAATCTACATGGGGTCGCGCGGGCTGGGCTCGGTGTCGTCGCTGTTCATGGGGTCTATCGCCACCCGCGTCCTGCACCTGACGGACCTGCCCGTCACGCTGGTCAAGTAACGCATCAAGGAGCAACCATGCTGAACATACTTGTCCCCGTCGACGGCTCAGACAATGCCAACCGCGCCGCGCTGTACGCCCGCGAACTGGCCCAGGGCGCGTCCGCCGCGCACGTCCATCTGCTTAACATTCAAACGCCCACGCACGGGCGCGTCGGCCTGTCGCGCTTAATCACGCAAGACATGATCGATGAGTTCTACCTTCGGCAAGGCCAGGAGGCCACGCGGGAAGCCCGCAAACTGCTGGACGTGACCGGCACCGACTACACCACCCACACCGCATTCGGCCACGCCGCCACCGAAATCGCCGGCTACGCGCGCGACCACGGCTGCGCGCGCATCGTCATGGGCACGCGCGGCAATGGCACGCTGACCAACATCCTGATCGGCTCGGTCGCCAACCAGGTGCTGCAACTGACGGATGTGCCGGTGACCTTGGTGAAGTAAAAGCTCAGGCCGTGGGCAGCCGCAGGGTGACGCGCAGCCCGCCCAGCGGTGAACGCCCGGCGTGCACCTCGCCGCCATAGGTGCCGGCAAGGTCTCGCACGATGTCCAGGCCCAGGCCGGAACCCGGCAGTTGCTCGTCCATGCGCACGCCGCGCAGAAAGATCCGTTCGCGCGCATGGTCGTCGATGCCCGGGCCGTCGTCGTCGACATGCATAAGCAAATGCCCCGCGTTGGGCATTTCGCCCGTCACCCGCACCTGGCTGCGCGCCCATTTGCAGGCGTTGTCCAGCACATTGCCCAGCATTTCCTGCAAGTCCTGCGGGTCGCCCCGAAACACCATCGCGTCGGACAAACCCTGCATCTCGATGTGCAGGCCGCGTTCGGCATACAAGCGCTGCATGACGCGCACCAGCCCTTCTGTCGCCTCGCGCAGCGGCGCGCGCCCATCGGCGGCGCCCGATGACGCCGCGGCGCGGGCGCGTGCCAGGTGGTGGTCGATCTGGCGGTTCGCCATGGCAACCTGTTCGTTCACCAAGGCGGCCGGTACGCTGGCCTCGCGCGACGCGGCATTGGCCAGGATGGTCAGCGGCGTCTTGACCGCATGCGCCAAATTGCCGGCCTGCGTGCGCGCGCGCTGCACGATCTCGGCGTTCATCGCCAACACCTGGTTGAAGTCGTCCACCAGGGGCTGGATTTCGCTGGGGTAGCGGCCGTCGATGCGGGTGCTGCCGGCGTTCTGCCTGGCCAACTGTTGCCGCAAGCGCGCCAAGGGCCGCAGGCCGACCACCACCTGGACCACCGCCGCCACCGTCAACCCGGCAGCCAGCGCGCCCAGCGCCATGATCAGCATGCCGTTGAAGCGGCCGATGGGCTCGGCCAGCACGCGGCGGTCGGCGGCCACCACCAGGCGCAGCGGCGCGGCGTCTTCCTCGGCGGGTTTCAAGGTGCGCGCCAACGCGGTCAGCTCGCGTCCTGCCGGGCCTGTCGTGTCATAGGTTTGGTCGCCGGACTCGGTGGCGTGTAGCGCCGACGGTGCCGGCGCGGGCAAGGTCTGGTCCCACAAAGAGCGCGAGCGCGCCACGCCGATGGCGGCCGGACGCGCGCCATCGGCCAGCCTGTCCACCTGCCAATACAGGCCCGACAAGGGCTGCTCCAGCCGGGGGTCGCTCAGCGGCGGGGATACCACGGGGCGTCCATCCGCGCCCACGTTGACGGCGGCGGTCAGTTGATTCAAATGCAGGGCAAGCTCGGCCTGGAATTGCTGCGTGACGTGCTGGCGGAACAGGCTGGCCAAGCCCCAGCCGGCCAGCGCCACCGACCCCACAATCCAGGCCAGGGTGCCCGCCAGCAAGCGCAAGCGCAGCGAGCCCAGCATGCCGGCGCGCGCCGGCGTCATCCGCGCGCCGCCAGCCGGTAGCCCAGCCCGCGCACCGTTTCGATGGTGTCGGGCGGCAGCTTCTTGCGCAGCCTGCCGATGAAGACCTCGATGGTGTTGGAGTCGCGGTCGAAGTCCTGCGCGTAGATGTGGTCGATCAATTCCGTGCGCGACACGACCTCGCCCGCGCGTTGCATCAACACGGACAGCACCTTGAATTCGTGGCTGGTCAACGACAGCGCCTGGCCGTCGACGGTGGCCTTGGCCTGGCGCGTGTCCAGCATCAGCGGGCCGCAACGCCATTGCGCGCTGGCATGCGCCGTACTGCGGCGCAACAGCGCGCGCACGCGGGCCAGCAGCTCTTCCATGTGAAAGGGCTTGGTCAGGTAGTCATCCGCTCCGGCGTCGATGCCCGCCACCTTTTCATGCCAGTTGTCGCGCGCCGTCAGGATCAGCACCGGCATGTTGCGCTGCGCGGCGCGCCACTGCTTCAGCACGGTCAGGCCGTCCATGACGGGCAGGCCCAGGTCCAGCACCACGGCGTCGAACGCTTCGACGTCGCCCAGGAAACGCGCGGATTCCCCGTCGCCGGCCTTGTCCACCGTGTAACCCGCCGCGTGCAGGGCATCGGCCAATTGGGCGGCCAGCGTAGGCTCGTCTTCTACTACCAGGATGCGCATCAGTCCTTGCCCTTGAATTTGATGTCGCGCCCCTTCACGGCCAGCAAGGTGCCGTCGCGCGCGTCGATCTTCAGTTTCAGGATGCCGCCGCCGCTTTGCAGCACGCGGATCTCGTAGATGAATTCGTCATCGTCCTCTTCGAATTCCACCTTGACCACCTGGCCGGGGAACTCGCGTTCAACGATATCCAGCACCGCGCCCAGCGGCAGCACCTTGCCGGCTTCCAGCGCCTGGCGCGCGCGTTCGTGGTCATTGTCGTCGGCCAGGCCGCTGACCGGACCCGCCATCAGCGCCAAGGCCAGCACGCAGCCCGACAACAGGATGCCGCCACGTTTACGCCGAAAGAATGGGGGTTGCCGCAATGCAGGGCCTTTGAAAAATAGGGGGAATCGACCGCCATTTATACCGCGCCACCGATGAACCGCACATGAACAAAGGCTTCAGAAAAGGTTCATGCGACGACCCCAATAATGGCCACAGGGTCAACGAAACGACCTGATTTTCTCACTACGCTTTTTCAGTTCCCTTTTTCCCCTACCCTTTCCATTACTAGGAGCTACCCATCATGACGCGCATTCAGAAAAGCTTGGCCGCATTGGCAATTGGCGCTTCCGCTCTGGTCGCCGGCACCGCCGTGCAGGCGCAGACCGCCACGCCGGCGCCCGCAGCGCCCGCCGCCACCGCCCCCGCCGCACCGATGCTGACCATCCGCCAGGTCTACGACAAGATGGAAGCCGCGGGCTACCGCAACATCTCCGAGATCGAGCGTTCCCGCAAACATGGCTACGAGGTCAAGGCCTACGACCCGCAAGGTCAGCGCGTGAAGCTCTACGTCGACCCGCAATCCGGCGCCGTCACGCGCAGCCGCTTCGACGACTGATCGGTCCGGCCGCGCGGCCCGCGCGGGTGAGTATGATGGGGCAGTCCAACCGCCTTGGAGTCGCCTCATGCCACCCCTGCGAATTGCGCGTGCCCTGGCGGCCGGCGTGGCGCTTGCCGCGCTTGGCGCCCTGGCCGCCTGCGGCGAAATGGCCACCCTGCCCGTAGAAGCAGGCATGGGTCCCGCGCCCACGCTGCCCGCCCCCAACACCACCCTGATCCCCACCGTCAACACCGCTCGCGCCGTCGGCTGGGCAGATGGCGCACAGCCCGTGGCCGCAACCGGCCTGGCCGTGAACGCCTACGCCAGCGGCCTGGACCATCCGCGCTGGCTTTATGTGCTGCCCAACGGCGACGTGCTGGTCGCCGAAACCAACGCCCCGCCCAAGCCCGAAGGCGCCGGTGGCGGCCTGAAGGCCTGGGCGGCGGGCATCGTCATGAAGCGCGCCGGCGCCAAGACGCCCAGCGCCAACCGCATCACGCTCTTGCGCGACGCCGACCATGACGGCGTGGCCGACACCCGCAGCGTCTTGCTGCAAGACCTGAATTCGCCATTCGGCATGGCCTTGATCGGCAATCAGCTGTATGTGGCCAACGCGGACGCCGTGCTGCGCTTTCCGTACGAAACAGGCCAGACCCAGATCACCGCCCCCGGCGTGCACGTGACCGACCTGCCCGCCGGCATCAACCACCACTGGACCAAGAACCTGATCGCCAACGCCGACGGCAGCAAGCTGTACGTGTCGGTGGGTTCCAACAGCAATGTGGCGGAAAACGGCATGGACATCGAAGCAGGCCGCGCCGCCATCTGGGAGATCGACGTGGCCAGCGGCAACAAGCGGCTCTATGCCACGGGCCTGCGCAACCCGGTCGGCATGGCCTGGGCGCCAGACGGCAAGACCTTGTGGACGGCGGTCAACGAACGCGACGAGCTGGGCAGCGACCTGGTGCCCGACTACATGACATCCGTTAAAGACGGCGGCTTCTACGGCTGGCCCTACAGCTATTTCGGGCAGCACGTGGACACCCGCGTCACGCCGCAACGCCCGGACCTGGTTGCGCGCGCCATCGTGCCCGACTACGCGTTGGGTCCGCACACGGCATCCCTGGGGCTGGCCTGGTCGGGCAAGACCCGGCTGCCGGCGCCGTTTACCGGCGGCATGTTCGTGGGCCAGCACGGATCATGGAACCGCGATCCGCGCAGTGGCTACAAGGTCATCTTCGTGCCGTTTTCCGACGGCGCGCCGAACGGCCCGGCACGCGATGTGCTGACGGGGTTTCTGACCGAACAAGGGCAAGCGCAGGGGCGGCCGGTAGGCGTGGCCATCGACAGCCAGGGTGATCTGCTGACGGCGGACGACGTGGGCAATGTGATCTGGCGCGTCAGCCCGCAGCCGTAATTCGCGCCGGCTTGCGTTGTATCAAATACGCCCTTGCGGGCGTTGGCATTCTGACCGGTAGCGGGGTGAGAATGTCATGAAACCGGTTTTGTGCGCGCGTCGCACAGGCCGGACATCCGCTTTTTGCGAAACGTTGGAGGCATGAATATGTTGTTCAAGAAATTGTGCGTGGCAGCAGTCCTGGCTGTCGCGTCGGCCCCGGTCCTGGCCGCCGAATGCTCGGTGGATATCGCCGGCAACGACCAGATGCAGTTCGACAAAAAGGAAATCACGGTCAGCAAAAGCTGCAAGCAGTTCACCGTGAACCTGACGCATCCGGGCAAGCTGGCCAAGAACGTCATGGGCCACAACTGGGTGCTGACCACCACGGCCGACATGCAAGGCGCCGTGAACGACGGCATGGCCGCCGGGCTGGACAAAGACTACGTGAAGCCGGGTGACGCCCGCGTCATCGCGCACACCAAGGTCATCGGCGGTGGCGAGAAAGATTCCATCACCTTCGACGTCAGCAAGCTGGCCGCCGGCACCGCCTACACCTACTTTTGCTCCTTCCCCGGCCACTTTGCGCTGATGAAAGGCAGCTTGAAGCTGGTCGACTAAGCAGCGCGGGCGCTGCGACTCACCGACCAAGCGGCGCGCAGGTGCCGCGCCTTACCGAATAGCCAGCGCGCAAGCGCTGCGCCGCACGGGCTCCGCCCTCCGGGAAATCCGGGGCCGGGGCCCGTTTCAATGAAGGGGTTCCCCCTACAATGGCCGCTCTTCGTACACCCCGACAGGAGCAGGCATGAGCACCGAAAAAGTAGCGATCGTGACGGCGGGCGGCAGTGGCATGGGCGCGGCCGCGGCGCGCAAACTGGCGGCTGACGGTTATCGGGTCGCCATTTTGTCATCGTCCGGCAAGGGCGAGGCCCTGGCGGGCGAACTGGGCGGCATCGGCGTCACCGGCTCGAACCGGTCGACCGACGACCTGGCCCGGCTGCTTGAAACCACCTTGGATAAATGGGGCCGCGTAGACGCCGTGGTCAATAGCGCCGGCCACGGACCCAAGGGCCCGCTGCTCTCCATCAGCGACGACGACTGGCATCTGGGCATGGAGTTCTATCTGTTGAACGTGGTGCGCATCACCCGCCTGGTCGCGCCCGTGATGAAGCAGCAGAAATCCGGCGCCATCGTCAATATCTCCACCTACGCCACCTTCGAACCCGAAGCGCTGTTTCCCACGTCGGGCGTGTTTCGCGCCGGCCTGGCCGCCTTCACCAAGGTGTTTTCGGATGAGTACGCCGAACACAATGTGCGGATGAACAACGTGTTGCCCGGCTTTATCGACAGCCTTCCCGAAAAAGAAGACCGCCGCACCCGCATCCCCATGGGCCGCTACGGCACCGCCGAGGAAGTGGCGGACCTGATCGCCTTCCTGGCGTCCGACGCGTCGTCCTACATCACCGGCCAGAACATCCGTATCGACGGCGGCATCACGCGCTCGATCTGAGCCTCATGCTTTGGGATTAATCCTCTCGTCCGTATGACGGTATTGAAGCGCGCGGCGCGGTTCAGTACCGTAGTCAATCGCATACGACGAGAGGCTTGCGATGACAGTTACCCCCGGCCAGGCCTCGCGCTTTCTGGCGCAGGCCACGTTCGGGCCCACCCCCGCCCTGATCGACGCCGTGGTGCGCGACGGCTATGCCGACTGGCTCGACGCCCAGTTGGTGATGCCGCCGTCCCAGACGCACTTCGATTGGCTGCTGCAACAGCGGAAAAACACCGAAGCGTTCAAGGGCAACGGCATCAACGCGCCGCTGGAGTCCACGCTGTGGCGCAAGTTCATCAGCGCGGAAGACCAGGTGCGCACGCGCATGGCCTTCGCCCTGTCCGAGATATTCGTGGTGGGGGTGCAGTCCATCACCGCATCGTGGCCGCTGTTCGGCGCGGCGGGCTTCATGGACCTGCTGGCCGAGCACGCGCTGGGCAGCTACCAGGCGCTGCTGACCGCCGTCACCAAGAACCTGTCGATGGGCTGCATGCTGACGTATCGCGGCAACCGCAAGGAAGACCCCAAGACCGGCCGCCATCCCGACGAGAACTACGCACGCGAGGTCATGCAGTTGTTCAGCATCGGGCTGCTGATGCTGGAGCCGGACGGCACCGTGAAGCTCGTGAACGGGGCGCCGGTGGAAACCTATACCAATGCGGATGTGCAGGGGCTGGCGCGTGTGTTTACGGGCTGGGACATCAACGGCCCGGAAACCAATGTGGAATTTCACCGGCGGCCCATGGCGTTGAACAACGCGCTGCATTCGATGAGCGAAAAGCGGTTCCTGGGCGCGGTGATACCGGCGGGCACCGACGGGCGTCTGTCGCTGCAAAAAGCCATGGACGTGATTTGCGCGCATCCCAACGTGGGGCCTTTCATCGGCATGCAACTGATTCAGCGGCTGGTCACCAGCAACCCCAGCCCGGCCTATGTGCGGCGCGTGTCGGCGGTGTTCGACGACGACGGCAGCGGCGCGCGCGGCAATCTGAAGGCGGTGCTGCGCGCCATCTTGCTGGACCCCGAGGCGCGTGCGCCTGACCTGAACGACCCCACCTGGGGCAAGGTGCGCGAGCCCATCCTGCGCTTCTCGGGCTGGGCGCGCGCCTTCGGCGCCACGTCCATCAATGGCGCGTGGGCCATGCCGGATACCACCGACAACACCATCCGGCTGGCGCAAAGCCCCATGCGGTCGGCAACGGTGTTCAACTTCTTCCGCCCTCGCTACTCGCCCCCCGTCACGGAACTGGCCAAGCGCCATCTGGTGGCGCCCGAGCTACAGATTACCGACGAGACGAGCATTGCGGGTTACTTGAATTTTCTGGCGATCTACGCCGATCGCGGGTGGGAAGATTTGCAGACCAGCTACGCGCCAGAGATCGCCTTGGCGAAGGACCCGCAGGCCTTGGTGGCGCGCGTCGTGCTGCTGCTGGCCGGCGACGCCTTCAGCGAGCGCACCGCCGAAGCCATCGCAGAGGCCGTCGCCACCGTGCCCGCCAATCGGCCGCGCGACCGCGTGCGAGCAGCCATCCTGCTGGTGGCCGCCAGCCCTGAATACCTGGTGCAGAAATGAAGCGATCCCACGACGCCGACCGCCGCGCCTTCCTGTTGCGCGCCTGCGCATTGGGCGCAACCGGCGCCGCCGCGCCGCTGGCCTTGAACCTGGCGGCCTTGGGCGCAGCGGCGGCGCAGTCCGCCCCGGCCTCGTACAAGGCGCTGGTCTGCGTGTTCCTGTATGGCGGCAACGACCCCTACAACACCGTCGTACCCTACGACACCGACGCCTATCGTGCCTATGCCGCCGCGCGTGGTGATATCGGCTTGAAACGCGATGCGCTGCAAGCCACGGTCTTGCGCGGCAAAGCGCCCGCGGCGGGTGGGGGGCAGTTTGCCTTGGCCCCCGCGCTGGCGCCGCTTGCGCCGCTGTACGAAAGCGGACAGTTGGCCGTGCTGCTCAATGTTGGGCCACTGGTCACGCCCACGTCCAAAGCGGAATATATCGGTGCGCGCGTACCGTTGCCGCCGAAACTGTTTTCACACAACGACCAGCAAGCGTACTGGCAGGCGCTGGCGCCCGAAGGCGCGTCGTCAGGCTGGGCGGGCCGGCTGACGGATCTGTTCGCCGGCGCCAACGCGCAGCGCACCTTCACGGGTATTACGGCAGGCGGCAGCACGGTGCTGCTGGCCGGGCGCAAGGTGGCGGGGTATCGGGTGGGCGTCAATGGGTCCACGTCGATTGATCTGTTGGGCCGGGATATGTATGGCTCCAGCGCCTGCACCGCCCTGCTGCGGCAGTTGATCACGCAACCGCGCGAACACTTGATGGAACGAGAAATGGCGCGCATCGCGGCGCAGTCCATCAGCGCCGATACGCAATTACGCGCAGCGCTGGCAGATGTGGCGGTGCCGGGGGATTTTTCGTCACCCTTGGCGCAGCAGTTGAAGATCGTGGCCCGCATCATCGGCGCCCGCCAGGCTTTGGGCGCAAGGCGGCAGGTGTTTTTTGTGTCGCAGAATGGGTACGACAATCACACGGGTTTGAACGATACGCACCCTGCCCTGCTGCGCGAGCTGGGGCAGGCAATGGGGGCGTTCCAGCAGGCGCTTTCGTCGATGGGCGTGGCGGATCAGGTCACCACCTTTACGGCATCGGAGTTCGGACGCACGTTGGGTTCAAACGGCAACGGCTCGGACCACGGCTGGGGTTCGCACCATTTCGTGATGGGCGGCGCGGTCAAGGGCGGCCGCTATTACGGCACGCATCCAGAGATTGCGCTGGACGGCCCGGGGTTTGTGGATAACGGGCGTTTATTGCCGACGCTGGCGGTGGACCAATTGGGCGCGGCGCTGGGCGGATGGTTTGGTGCCGGGAAGGAGGAATTGGGGATGGTGTTTCCGAATTTGAGGAATTTTGATGCGGGTGGGGTGGGGGTGATGTGATGACGGCTGCTTGATGGGTTGCGCGCGATCTACGCTTGGGTTCTTTTCCTGGGCATATCGCGCTTCACCCATCCTACGATCAACGGGTCATGCAGCCATCGTAGGATGGGTGAAGCGCGAGGATGGCCGGGGCAAGGAAAAGGTGGGGATCGCGCGCAACCCATCTGCCGCCATGGAACACCGCGCGCCATACGAACGCACGGCATCTGCGATGCGTGCCGAAATCAGCTCTCTATCGCGGCACGCGTTACGCCAATTTCTTATGCTTCCCTTTTCACTCCGGAGGCGGAAATGACTGCGTATCGGCGTTTGTATATCCCCGGTGGCACTTACTTCTTCACCGTTGCGGTACTGGCGCGGGAACATCACGATTTGATCCCTCACGCATCATGGCTGAAGGCTTGCATACGGGCCGAACAACAGACCGCGCCGTTCGCGGTGCTGGCGGCGGTGTTGCTGCCCGACCATCTGCACATGATCTGGCGGCTGCCCGATAACGATGCCGACTACTCTGGCCGCTGGCGTCGGATCAAGGCGCGGTTTTCCCGGGCTTTTCGCCCTTACCATGTCCGCCGCAGCGTCTACCGCAAAGGCGAACGTGGCATCTGGCAGCGGCGCTTTTGGGAACATGTCATCCGCGATGAGCGTGAGCTTTCCGCCTGCATCCACTACATCCACATGAATCCCATCAAGCACGGCCATGTCGCCACGCCAGACGCCTGGGAGCACACGACGTTTCACGCTTGGCAACAGCGGCAAATTGCCTGGCACAGCGCCTGCCGTCACACCCATCGCTCGCGACCTGCACCGGCGGCGTCCTAGCACGCCGCCCGCTCCACGGTTCGCGACCGACACCAGCCACGTAGCACGCCACCCGCCCCTCAACTCGCGACCGTCACCAGCCACGTAGCGCGCCACCCGACCCTCGACTCGCGACCGTCACCAACCGAGTAGCGCGCCACCCGCCCCGCAACTCGCGCCCGACACCAACCGCGTAGCACGCCACCCGCCCCTCAACTCGCGACCGACACCACCCACCCACTACCGCGCCGCCAACTTTTGCTTGTCCGCCAATTGCTTCCACCGCACGGCCTCGCTTTGCACGAACGCCCCCAGTTCAGCCGGTGTACTGCGGCGAACTTCCGCGCCTTGTTCAGCTATCTTCTTCGCGACAACCGGGTCCGACAAGGCCTGATTCAGCGCCTTGTTCAGCTTATCCACCACCGCCGGCTCGACCTTGGCCGGGGCGAAGATGGCGTACCACTGCGGCACGTCCACCCCAGCCACGCCCGCCTCGGCCAAGGTCGGCAGATCGGGCAGTGCCGCGATACGGCTTGACCCTGCTACCGCCACCGCCTGGATCGCGCCCGACTTCAGGTGCGGGTACACGCTGAACAAGCTGGGGAACATCACCTGCGTCACGCCGGCCAAGGTGTCGTTCAGCGCGGGCGCGGAACCTTTGTAGGGCACGTCCAGCATGGCGATCCCGGTGGCCTGGTTGAAGAGCTCACCCGCGATCGCCGGTGCGGTACCCGGCCCGGCGGAGGCGAAGTTCAGGCCATCGGGATGCTCATGCCCGTACTTCACCAGGCCGGCCACGTCCTTCACCGGTATGCGCTTGGACACAACCATGATGGTGGGTGAATCGGCCACCATGCCGATGGGCGTGAAGTCCTTGACCGGGTCGTAGTTCAGCTTCTGCATGGCGGGGTTGATGCCATGCGTGCCGATGTAGCCCAGCATCAGCGTGTAGCCGTCCGCCGGCTGGCGCGCGACGTAGTCGGACGCAATCGCGCCCTGCGCGCCGGGCTTGTTCACCACGATGACGGTCTGGCCCAGGAGTTCGCCAACCTTCTGGCCCACCACGCGCGCCAGCACGTCGTTGCCGCCGCCCGCGGCGGTAGGCACGACCAATGTGATTGCACGTTCAGGGTAATCAGCCTGCGCCACGGCGCTTGCGGCCAGCAGCATGGCGGCGGCGCACAGGGCTTTGATGGGATGATGCTTCATTGCTTGTCTCCAGATATAGCGATTGCCGTGTTGTGACAGCCTCTTTGCGGGCCGCTTCGGCGGTAGAAAAAGTTGAATTGATCGGCGTACTAAAACTAGCGTCTTATGCAACCGCGCGCATCGGCTCGGCGCCCGCCAACACATAATGGCCGGGCACGTACAGCAGCCCCTTCATGATCTTGCGCGCCGTCCGTACCAAGCCCGCGGCGCGTACCTCGCCGCTGGCCGTGTCCAGATCGACATCGATATCCATGCCCCCCGAAGGGTGCTCGATGCGCACGGTGCGATACCCCGCCACCACGGGCGGCCCACCGCAAGCATGCGCCACGGTGCCCGGCATCAGAAACGCGCTGGCCACCCCAACCGCACCCGTTGCCGCGTGAGCGCGATGGCAAGCACGAGGCGTGAAATAGCGTGAATGCAGCGCCAAGCCGCCCGCTTCATTGCAAGGCGCCACCAGCACCGGTTTGGGGATGACGCTCTGCGACACGTCACCCAGCCCCATGCGACGACCCGCTTCCAGCCGAATGCGCTCCATGCGTTCAAGCAAGCCGGCGTTGGCGTCCAGTTGCGCGGGCGTTTCGTCGCCGCGCAGGCCGAAATCCTGCGCTCGCATCAGCACCATCGGCATGGCCGCATCGATCAGCGTCACCGCCACCCCGTCGACATATTCCTGCCGCTGCCCGGTGGGAAACAGCTTGCCGGTGATGGCGCCCCAAGCCTCCAGGAAGTTCAACCGCACCGGTGCCGCCGTGCCCGGCACGCCATCGATGCGTGCATCGCCTTCATAGGTCAGGTGGCCGCCCGGCGTCTGCACCACAGCTTCGATCACCGCGCCGGTGTTGACGTTATGCACCCGCACCGATGTGACGCCATCGCGCGGCACGACCAAGCCTTCGTCAATGGCAAAGGGCGCGGCGCCCGACAGCATGTTGCCGCAGTTGGGCCGGGTGTCGACCATGGCGCGGTCCACCGACACCTGCGCAAACAGGTAATCGATATCGCAGTCCGGCCGGGTCGAGCGCGACACGATGGCCACTTTGCTGGTCAGCGTGTTGCCGCCGCCGATGCCGTCAACTTGTAGCGCATGGGGCGAACCCATGGCGGTCAACAGCAGGCGGTCGCGCTGCACCGGGTCGGCCGGCAGCCAGTCGCCCAGAAAAAAGGGGCCGCGCGACGTGCCGCCGCGCATCAGTACGCAAGGGATTACGGTTTCCATGGAAGCCATTCTGCGACTTGGCGGCTATTATTTGAATTGCAACTTACGGATGGATTAATGCATGGCACGCATCAATTTCGATTTACAGGAATTGCAGGCCTTCGTGGCGGTGGCCGAACGCGCCAGCTTTCGCGCGGCGGCCGACGACCTGCATTTATCGCAGCCCGCGCTCAGCCGGCGCATCGACAAGCTGGAAAGCATCCTGGGTGCGCGCCTGTTGGAACGCACCACGCGGCGCGTGGCCTTGACGCAGGTGGGGCGCGTATTCCTGGAGCGCGCGCGCAGCGCCATCGACGAACTGGAAAGCGCCGTGCTCAGCATCGGCGACCTGGCCGCGCAGCGCGGCGGGCTGGTGACGGTGGCCTGTGTGCCGTCCGTGGCCTATTACTTCCTGCCGTCCGTCATCCGCGACTACACCGAGCGCTTCCCGCGCATCCGCGTGCGCATCATCGACGAAACCGCCAACACGGTGCTCAACAGCGTGGTGACGGGTCGCGCTGATTTCGGCATCAGTTTTTTCGGCACGCAGGAACCGGACGTGGATTTCAAGGCGGTGCTGCGGGAAGACTTCGTTCTGGCGGTGCGGCGCGACCATCCGCTGGCCAGCCGCCGCAGCGTGTCCTGGGAAGCGCTGTCGCAGGAACGCTTCATGACGGTCGCGAAAGAAAGCGGCAACCGCCTGTTGATTGACGATGCGCTGGCAAAGAGCGGCAAGCGCACCGTCAGCGCGTTTGAGGTCAGCCACGTGATGACCTTGCTGGGTCTGGTGGAAGCGGGCCTGGGCGTGGCCGCCGTGCCGCAGTTGGCCATGCCGCTGGCGGGGCATGCCACGCTGACGAGCGTCAAGCTGGAACACCCGCGCGTCACGCGCACGCTGGGCTTGATCGCCCGGCGCGGCCGCCCCCTGGCGCCCGCCGCGCAACAGCTTTATAACTTGATCCATCAGGCCGGCAAGACGGCCAAACGCAAAACGCCCTCCGCAGAACCCCTTACGCAGCCGTAATTCCATGACGTATTCCCCTGCCCCGGAGCATTCCCTGGCGCTGCAACCCGCCACCGAAGAAGACCTGCCCTTTCTGCTGGCGCTGCGCAAAGCCACCATGCAGGAACATATGGAACGCGCCGGTGCGCCAGCGACTGACGAACATCATCTGGCCCGCATCCAGTACCACTTCGACGACGCGCAAATTGTCTGGGTGGATGGCCGCCCCGCCGGCCTGTTCAAGCATTACCGCGATACGGACGGGTGGCACATTGTGCAGATACAAATCGCGCCGGATTTCCAGGGCATGGGCCTGGGCCGCCGCCTGATCGAGCCCGTGCTGGACCGGGCGGACGCGGAAGGCGCGCCCGTCACCCTGAGCGTGCTGAAAGGCAACCCCGCCCAGCGGCTCTATGCAGCCCTGGGTTTCACCCCCGTCAAGGAGACCGACCTGGAGTTTGAAATGCGTTACGAACCCGGCGCTGGTCGGCCGGTCGGCTGAACGTTGCAGATTTTTTTGGGCTGACGGGAATAATCCCGCCATGGCCGACGTCTGTAGCGGGCAGTCATCCCTTTCCCCCATCTACGTACGAGGCTCAACATGCGCACACATATCGCCGCCGCCCTGGTTCTTGGCTCCGCCGCCCTGTTCTCGGCCGGCGCCCACGCCCAAGCCGTCAAAACGCAAGACGGCATCCTGGTCAACAGCGCGGGCATGACGCTCTACACCTTCGACAAAGACGCTGGCGGCAAAAGCGCCTGCAACGACGGGTGCGCCAAGGTCTGGCCGCCCGTCGCCGCCCCCGCCGACGCCAAGCCCATGGGCGACATGACCGTCATCACCCGCGACGACGGCTCCAAGCAATGGGCCCATAAAGGCAAGCCCGTTTACCTGTACGTGAAGGACACCAAGCCGGGCGACAAGACCGGCGACAACTTCAAGGAAGTCTGGCACGTCATCAAGCCCTGATCCGCGACGGCTCCTGCCTGGCTGCCATGCGCGCCGACGACGAGGCCCTGATCCTGGCCTGCATCCCCAGCCTGCGGCGATACGCGCGTGGGCTGACGGGCGACCCGCATCGGGCCGATGACCTGGTTCAGGACACGTTGGAGCGCGCCTGGAGCCGCTATTCGCGATGGCAAAAGCGCGGCGAGCTGCGGGCCTGGATGTTCGGCATCATGCACAACCATTTCATCGACGGCGTACGCGCCAACAGCCGGCGGGCGGATCAGACCGCCCCGGGCGATCTGCCCGACATGCCGGTGCGCGCCACGCAGACCGATCAACTGGAGGTGCGCGACCTGGACCGCTGCCTGCAAGCCCTGCCGCCCGAGCAGCGGGAAGTGCTGTTGCTGATCTGCGTGGAAGACCTGTCCTACCAGGACACCGCGCGCGTGCTGGACGTGCCCATCGGCACGGTCATGTCCCGGCTGTCGCGCGCCCGTGAAAAGCTGGGCGCGCTGATGCGCGGACACGATTCGGTCAGCCGCTTGCATCGCGTGAAATGACATGAACGAAAAATCCCTCCATCCGGTGCCCAGCTCGGGCAGCCCCATCACCGAAGCCGATCTGCATGCCTATGCGGACGGCCAGTTGGCCCCTGCCCGCCATGCCGAGGTCGACGCGTTCCTGGCCTCGCATCCGCAGGACCAGACCCGCGTGGCGGACTGGCAGGCGCAACGCCGCGCGCTGCATGCGCTGCTGGACCCAGTGCTGGATGAACCGTTGCCCTTGCGCTTGCCCTTGAAGGCGCCGACACGGCAGTTGCCGTGGCGTGCCTTGGCGGCCGGCGTGGCGATCGCGGCGGTCAGCGCGGGCGCGGCATGGACGGTACGCGGCGCGATGGATGCGCGCCATCTGCAAACCGTGCTGGCCACCGCCGGCCCGGACCGCGCGGCGGGCGGTTACGCCCAACGCGCCGCCATCGCGCATGCGGTGTATGCACCCGACATGGGCCGCCCGGTGGAAGTCAGCGCCGACAATGAAAAGGGTTTGGTCACGTGGTTGACCAAGCGCATGGGCGCACCGGTGCGCGCGCCATCACTATCGCAAGCAGGTTATGAATTGGTGGGCGGCCGCTTGTTGCCCGGCGGCTCGGGACCGGTGGCACAGTTCATGTACGGCGCGGCCGACGGGCAAAGGCTGACGTTGTACGTCACCCGCGAAGCCGCGGGCGGCCAGACCGCGTTCCAGTTCACGCAGGAAGGGGCGGTACGGGTGTTCTATTGGGTGGAAGGCCAGTTCGGCTACGCCCTGTCCGGCGCAGTCAGCCGGGATGAACTGCAACGGGTGTCGCAAGAGGTATATAGGCAGTTGCAGGGGTAGCGAATGTGATTCGGTCACGGCGGGTAAACCCCGGATGGATCACGTCGCGGGCACCGCCCGATGGGTTACGCGCGATCAGCGCCGGTGTTCTTTAGAAGGCATTCCCGCGCTTCACCCATCCTACAATTCCCGAGCCCACCGTAGGATGGGTAGCGCGCAAGGTCCGCCGCCAAAACCCCACCCCCGATCGCGCGCAACCCATCGAACACCCCCCCTCACCTCCCCCCTTCCCTTGCCTCATGCAGCATATGCAGCGTGATCTTCCGTACCTCCGCCTTGCTCATCTCAATATGCGACTTCAGCATCCTTGCCGCCTCATCCCCGCGCCGCGCCAGCACCGCGCGCAAAATCGCTGCATGCTCGTCATACGTCGCATCAACCCGGAAATCCTTCGTGAAATCCAGCCGCCGGACAATGCGGATCTTCTCCGTCACGTCCCGGTGTATCTGCGCCATCTCCGGATTCCCGGCCGCCGCCACCAATGAACAATGGAACGCCTCATCCAACTGCGCCACCAGCCGCCCGTCCAGAATCCGCTGGGGTGGCGGCACCAACCAAACGTCTTTCAACGCACCCAGAATGCCGGACTCGTCCATGTGCTCGCGCGTGCACAGCTTGTCCACCGCCGCCTGTTCCAGCACCACCCGCACGTCGTACAGCGCTTCGAAGCGTTCAAAATCGAACGGCCGCACCTGCCAGCCGCTGCGCGGGCTGGCCAGCACGAAGCCTTCGCGCTCCAGCCGTGCCAAGCCCAGCCGCACCGGGGTACGGCTGACGCCCAACCGCGCCACCAGGTCCGCCTCGGTAAAACGCTCACCCGGCAGCATCCGGAAATCGAACAAATCGTCCTTGATGCGCTGATACACCTGGTCAGCCAGTGACCCGGCCAGCGCCGGCGCCTGCCGGATCGCCGGGCTGACCTGGACGGATTCCAGGCGCATCATCCCGCCACGGTGCAGGTGGCGTCTTCCGCCAGCACCACCAAGGGGTCGCCCGCGTTCACCGGCTTGCCCGGCACGCAGCGGATCGCCGTGACCGTGCCCGACGCGGGCGCAATCACCGACAGCTCCATCTTCATGGCCTCGACCACCACCAGCGTGTCGCCCGCCGATACGCTCTGCCCCACCTGGACCGGAATCTTCCAGATGTTGCCGCACATATCCGCGCTGACCAGGCGTTCGCCCTCGCGCAGTGCCGTGTCGGCCTCGGCCTCTTGAGCCGGCGCCTCTTGCTCCACCGCCACGTCCTCGCTCTTCCACAACGCCACTTCGGCGTCGAAGGCGCTTTTCTGGCGCGTCTGGAACACGGCGATGCTGTCCGCCTGCTCGGCCAAAAAGCGCTGGTGCGCGGCGAAATCAAACACTTCCTCTTCAATGCGCACGGTCGCGCGCCCTTCGCGGAAGTCTTCGCGCAGCACATCCAGCTCGGCCTCGGTGACCGGGTAGAAGCGCACCTGATCAAAAAAGCGCAACAGCCAGGGCTTGCCGTTCTGGAACACCGGATTCTTCAAGAACTTGTTCCAGATGGGCAAGGTGCGGCCGACCAACTGATACCCACCCGGCGAATCCATGCCGTAGATGCACATGTACACGCCGCCGATGCCCACCGTGCCTTCCGCCGTGAACGTGCGCGCCGGGTTGTACTTGGACGTCAGCAGGCGATGGCGCGGATCGATCGGCACCGCGCAAGGCGCGCCCAGATACACGTCGCCCAAGCCCATGATCAGGTAGCTGGCGTCGAACACAATGTCGCGCACGTCGTTGCGGCTGGCCAGCCCATTGATGCGCTGGATGAAGTCCACATTGTTCGGTAGCCACGGCGCGTTGGCGCGCACGGTTTCCTGATAGCGCTGCACCGCGCCCAGCGTGGCCGAATCCTCGAAGGCCATGGGCAGGTAGACCACGCGCGTGGGCACCTTCAGCGTGGCCACGTCGGCCAGGCCGGCTTCGATCTTCAACAAGCGTTCGATCAACGCACCTTGCAGAATCTGGCGGCTGTCGTAACGGATCTGCAACGAGCGCACGCCCGGCGACAATTCCTGCACGCCCTCGATCGGGTCGGCATTCAACGCCTCCATCAGCAAGTGAATGCGCATGCGCAACGCCAGGTCCAGCACGTTGTCGCCATATTCCAGCAGCAGGTAGCCGTCACCCGCCTGGCGGTACGACACCGACGGGCGCGAGCCCTCGGCCGGCAAGGCGGCGACGATGGTTTCGGACACCGTGGCGGGCACGGGCGATGGCGCGGTTGCCTCGGGCGCTACCGCCGACAGCGCCGCCACGCTTTGGTCTTGCGCGGCTTCCAGCGCCACGGCTTGCGGATAGTCCATGCGCACGAAGCGGATGCGGTCGCCTGGCTTCACCTGGCCCACCTTCCACAGTTCGGCGCGCGCGATGGTGACGGGGCACACAAAGCCGCCCAGGCTGGGACCGTCGCGCGTCAGGATGACAGGGCTGTCGCCCGTGAAATTGATGCTGCCGATGGCGTATTCGCAATCGTGGATATTCGACGGGTGCAGGCCCGCCTCGCCGCCGTTCTCGCGCGCCCAGGTGGGCTTGGGGCCGATCAGGCGTACGCCCAGGCGGTTCGAGTTGTAGTGCACTTCCCAATCCGCCGCGAAGAAGGTGTCGATGGCTTCGGGCTGGAAGAAGTCCGGCGCGCCATGCGGGCCGTACAGCACGCCGATTTCCCAGGTGTTGCCGTAGGTGGGAATCAGCTCGGCCGGCGCGGGCATCGGCTCTGCCACCGGCGCGGCGACAACACCCTCGCCCAGCTCCGGTCGCACCAAGGGCAGCATGTCGCCCACGCGCAGCGTGCGGCCGGCGTGTCCACCGAACTGGCCCAGCGCAAAGGTCGAGCGGCTGCCCAGGTAAACCGGCACGTCCAGCCCGTTGCGCACGGCCAGGTAGCTGCGGCAGCCCGACAGCGCGCGGCCGGTGGCCAGCACCTGACCCGAACGCACGGCAATTGGCTGCCACATCGGCACGGGTTCGCCGTCCAGCGTGGCGGCGCATTCGGCGCCGGTCAGCGCCACGACGGTGTCGCCGTGAAAGCGCAAGGTCGGCCCAATCAGCGTGGCCTCGATGCCGGCCGCGTCCGGCGCGTTGCCGACGATGCGGTTGGCCAGGCGGAAGGCATAGTCGTCCATCGGGCCCGAGGGTGGCACGCCGATGTCCCAGTAGCCCGTGCGGCCGGGGTAGTCCTGCACGCTGGTGTAGGTGCCGGCTTCCAGCACTTCGATGGCGGCGGGCCGGTACGTGAAGCTTTCCAGGAAGCGCGTGGACAGCTTGCCGGCGCGGAAGCGTTCGTCGGCGACGATCTGGCGCAGGTAGTCCAGGTTGGTGGCAATGCCGTGCAGCCGCGTGCGCGCCAGCGCGTCAGCCAGCTTATCCAAGGCGGCTTCGCGGGTGTCCGCGTGCACGATCAGCTTGGCCAGCATGGGGTCGTAGAAAGCCGGCACGTCGGTGCCGGTCGCCACCCAGCCATCCACCCGCACGCCTTCAGGGAAGGACACCTCGGTCAGCACGCCCGGCGACGGCTGGAACTGGCGCAGCGGGTCTTCAGCGTACAGGCGCACTTCGATGGACGCACCCTGCGGCGCGCGCGACATCGCGGCGATATCCAGCGCTTCGCCCGCGGCCACGCGCAGCATGCATTCCACCAGGTCCAGGCCCGTAACGGCCTCCGTCACCGGATGCTCGACCTGCAAGCGCGTGTTGACCTCCAGAAAATAAAAGCTGTCGCGGGCCGGGTCGTAGATGAATTCAACGGTGCCGGCGGAGCGGTAGTTCACCGACTCGCCCAACTGCACGGCCGCCGCCAGCAAGGCCGCGCGTGTCGCGGCCGGCAGCAGCGGCGCGGGCGTTTCCTCGATCACTTTCTGATTGCGCCGCTGCACCGAGCAATCGCGTTCGCCCAGCGCCAGCACGCGGCCCGCGCCATCGCCAAAGATCTGCACTTCCACGTGGCGCGCGTTATCCACATAGCGTTCGATGAACGCGCCGCCATCACGGAAGAAGTGTTCGCCCATGCGCTGCACGCTGTCGAACGCCACGGTCAGTTCCGCTTCGTTCTCGCAGCGCGACAAGCCGATGCCGCCGCCGCCAGCCGTGCTCTTGAGCATGACCGGGTAGCCGATGCGTTCCGCGTGCAACAGCGCTTCACCCAGGCTGGCCAAGAGCCCCGTACCCGGCGTCATCGGCACGCCCGCTTCGGCCGCCAGTTCGCGCGAACGGTGCTTCAGCCCGAACTCGCGGATCTGCAAGGGCGTAGGCCCCACGAACGCAATGCCCGCCGCTTCGCAGGCTTCGGCGAATTCCGCGCTTTCGGACAGGAACCCATAGCCGGGGTAGATGGCTTGTGCGCCATGCTCGCGCGCGGCCGCCAGCAGCAGGTCCATGCGCAAGTAGCTGTCGACGGCTTTTTCGCCGCCCAAGGCCACGGCCACATCGGCCTCGCGCACGTGCGCGGCGTTGCGGTCGGGGTCGGAATACACGGCCACACTACGGATGCCCAGCCGCTTCAGGGTGCGGATGGCGCGGACGGCGATCTCGCCGCGGTTGGCAATCAGAACGGTATCGAACACGGTTCGGCTCCCAAATGGCTTGCGGGGTTAGCGGGGGGTGGCGTTGGAGTTGGCGCCGGCAGCAGCACTAAGGCTCGCCAGATAGGCGCGCCAGCCGCCAAAGGTGGTGATGTCGCGCGCGCCATCCAGGCCGCGTGGTTCGCAGATGAAGCCCTTGACCAGGCGGCCGTCTTCCAGCTCCAGCGTGCCGATGCCCAAGGGCGCGGGAATCTCGGCCACGAAGGCGCCGAACGCCGTCACCGGCACATCCCACAGTTCCACTTCAATCGGCGCGCCGGACTCGGACTTCACCAGCCCCGGCTTGGGCGGCGTGGTGTTGGCCAGCGCATACAGGCGGTAGTCGCCCGCCGTGCGGGTCTTTTCCACCAGCACCGCGTGGCGCGACGTCAGTTGATGGTTCAGCGGCATGCCGGTCAGGTGCGCGCCCACCACCGCCACACGCACGGTATCGGCGGGCGGGGTCGCCACGTCCATGCCGGCCGGCAGCGGCGCGCCCGTGGCGCCCAGCGGCAGGCCGCGCTGCGCTTGCCACAGGCGGCCGAACTGCGCCAGCGCGCGGTCCTGCCAGGCCAGGCCGATCAGCGTGATGCCCGACGGCAAGCCGTCGGCGCGCATGCCGGCCGGCACCGCCAGCGCAGACAAGTCGGCCAGGTTGGCAAAGTTGGTATAGACACCCAGCCGCGAATTCAGCGTGACCGGGTCAGCTTGAAGCTGCGCGATGGTGTAGATGGACGGAGACGTCGGCACCACCAGCGCATCAAAGCCCGCCAGCGCCTGATGGATGCGCCGCGTCAAGTCAGCACGGCGGTATTCGGCCTTGAAGGCATCCAGCGCGCTGTAGTTGGCGGCTTGCTCGACGATGCCGCGCACGACGGGGTTGATGACGTCCGGCGTCTGCTTCCACAGGTCTTCCACCGCCGCGAAGCGTTCGGCCACCCAAGGTCCTTGATACAGCAGCGCGGCCAGCTCGTTGAAGGGCGCGAAGTCTATCGCTTCCACTTCGGCGCCGGTGGCCTTCAACGCACGCACGGCGTCGTCGAACACCGTGGCCGCCTGCGTGTCGCCAAAGAATTCCAGCGTGGCGGGGATGGCCAGCTTGGGCGCGCGTGGCCACGGCAGCGAGGCGCCGGCAGGCATCTTGCGCGAATAGGGATCGCGTTCGTCAAAGCCGCCCGCCACCTCGGCCACCAGCTCGGCATCGGCCACGGTCAGCGCAAAGATCGACACGCAATCCAGCGTGCGGCACGCCGGCACCACGCCTGCCGTGCTGAGCCAGCCCTTGGTCGGCTTCAAGCCCACGATGTTGTTGAAGCCCGCCGGCACGCGGCCCGAGCCCGCCGTGTCGGTGCCCAGCGAAAACGCCGCGATGCCGCGCGCCACCACCGACGCGGACCCCGAGCTTGAGCCGCCGCTGACGTAGTCGGCGTTGAAGGTGTTGGCCACCGCGCCATGCGGCGAGCGCGTGCCCACCAGGCCGGTGGCGAACTGGTCCAGATTGGTCTTGCCGATCAGGATGGCGCCCGCCGCGCGCAGGCGCTGCACCACGGTCGCGTCCTCGCCCGGCGTGTAGGCAAATTCGGGGCAGGCGGCGGTGGTGGGCCAGCCGGCCGCGTCGATGTTGTCCTTGATGGCGAAGGGCACGCCATACAGCGGCAGGCGCGCCAGGTCGCCACCAACGGCGGCCAGCATCAGCCGCAGCCCGTCCAGCTGTTCGTCCAGCGTGGCGCGGTCCACTCGCTGAATCCAGGCATTGTCTGCGGGCCCGTCTTGCGGCGCGGCGTAGTCGGCCAAAAGCGTTTCGGGCTGGGCCCCGCCTTCGCGATAGGCGGCTTGCCATTGCGCGATGGTCCAACCGATGGGGCTCGTCTGCGTTGCTGCGGCGTTCATGCTGGAATCCTTTCTTGTATACAAGTACGGATTCCCAAGCAATCGGCGTGCCATGTTTGGCGGCTACGCGGCTTTCCCTCTGGCGCCACATGCCAACGCCGTCAAACAGGCATCACGCGCCGCTTCCCGGCCGCTACGCCCGCACCGCAAGCGGGCAGGATGCGCACCTGTTTTGTGCATGACGCACGGTTTTGATCCGACCACGCCACGCGCGCAAGACCCAGCCGTATTCGCGTAAACACCCCCTCTTCATACAGCGGCCTGCCCGGCCTTGGGCACTTGGCATGCCTTTTGCTTTGATGTCCTTGAAGTCCTTGTTGTCGACTGTTTTCAGAGACCGTTCCTGCCGGCCAACCCGGCACATACCAATCAGGAGTCACCATGAAACGCAGACTAGCCCTTAAGCAACTGACCGCCGTGAGCCTGTTGGCCATGTCCGGCTGGATGCCGCAGGTATTCGCCGCCGAAGACACCATCAAGGTCGGCATCCTGCATTCCTTGTCGGGCACCATGGCCATCTCGGAAACGTCGCTGAAAGACGTTGCGCTGATGACCATCGACGAAATCAACGCCAACGGCGGCGTGATGGGCAAGAAGCTGGAAGCCGTGGTGGTGGACCCCGCGTCGAACTGGCCGCTGTTTGCCGAGAAGTCGCGCCAACTGCTGTCGCAAGACAAGGTGGCGGTGGTGTTCGGCTGCTGGACCTCGGTGTCGCGCAAGTCGGTGCTGCCGGTCTTCAAGGAACTGAACGGCCTGCTCTTCTACCCCGTGCAATACGAAGGCGAAGAGCTTGAGAAGAACGTGTTCTACACCGGCGCCGCGCCCAACCAGCAAGCGATCCCGGCCGTGGAATACCTGATGAGCGAAGATGGCGGCGGCGCCAAGCGCTTCGTGCTGCTGGGCACCGACTACGTCTACCCGCGCACCACCAACAAGATCCTGCGCGCCTTCCTGCATTCCAAGGGCGTGAAGGACAGCGACATCGACGAGGTCTACACGCCGTTTGGCCATTCCGACTACCAGACCATCGTCGCCAACATCAAGAAGTTCGCCACCGGCGGCAAGACGGCCGTCATCTCGACCATCAACGGCGATTCGAACGTGCCCTTCTACAAGGAACTGGGCAACGCCGGCCTGAAGGCCACCGACGTGCCGGTCGTGGCGTTCTCGGTGGGTGAAGAAGAACTGCGCGGCGTGGACACCAAGCCGCTGGTCGGCCACCTGGCGGCATGGAACTACTTCCAGTCGGTGAAGAACCCGGTCAACGAAGACTTCATCAAGAAGTGGAAGGCCTATGCCAAGGCCAAGAACCTGCCCAACGCCAACACGGTCGTGACCAACGACCCGATGGAAGCCACCTACGTCGGCATCCACATGTGGAAGCAGGCCGTGGAACAAGCCAAGACCACCGACGTGGACAAGGTGATCGCGGCGATGGGCGGCCAGAAGTTCAGCGCGCCGGATGGCTACACCATCGAAATGGACAAGAGCAACCACCACCTGCACAAGCCGGTCTACATCGGTGAAATCAAGGCGGACGGCCAGTTCAACGTGGTGTGGAAGAGCAAGGGCCCGATCCGTGCCCAACCCTGGAGCCCGTACATCCCGGGTAATGAAAGCAAGCAAGGCCTCTAAGCGGAGCTAGCATGCACATCGCGGCAATCGCCCATTTCTTGCGTCGTTTCATTCTTGCGTGGCTGCTGGCCATGCCACTGCTGACCGCGCCCGCGGCGGCGGCGGGCGTGGACCCGGCCCTGCTTGCGCCGCTGACCGGCGACGACACGGACGCCAAGCTGCAAGCGATTGCCGCGCTGGGCCAGTACCCTGACCCGGCCGCGGCCGCGGTCTTGCAAGCGCTGGGCAATGACCAGCTCTATGCAACGGCCGATGGCCGCGTGCTGATCGGCATCGACAGCACGCGCGCCACCGATCCGACGACGGGCGCGGCCGTGGATCTGCCTGCGGGTTCCGGCACCGTCAGCATCAACAACCGCCTGCGCCGCGCCATCCAGGCCGCGCTGGCGGGTTCGCGCTTGTTCTCGGACCAGCCAAACGAACGCCTGGATGCCGCGCGCCGCCTGCAACAAACGGGCGACCCGGCGCGCCTGCCCATGCTTGAAAAAGCATTGGCTACAGAAAAGAACGAGGCCGTGCGCGAGGCGCTGTTGATCGCGCAGGCCAACCTGGAATTGAAAAGCACCGACCCCGCCAAGCGTCTGCATGCCGTGGAGGTACTGGGCGAAACACGCAACGCCGCCTTCCGCCCCGTGCTGGCCTCGCTGACGCAGCAGCGCGACGGCGTCTACACGGAGCCCGATGCGACCGTGCGCGATGCGGCGGCCACGGCGCTCAAGCAGATCGACCGTCATCTGGCCACCATCGAATGGGCGGGCAACCTCTTTTACGGCATCAGCCTGGGCAGCGTGCTGCTGCTGGCCGCGCTGGGCCTGGCCATTACCTTCGGCCTGATGGGCGTCATCAACATGGCGCACGGTGAATTGCTGATGATCGGCGCCTACGTGACCTATGTGGTGCAGACGCTGTTCCGCGCCTGGTTGCCGGGCTGGCTGGACTGGTATGTGGTGGCCGCGCTGCCGCTGGCGTTCGTAGTGACGGCGCTGGTCGGCATGGCGCTGGAACGCACCGTGATCCGCTGGCTGTACGGACGCCCCTTGGAAACGCTGCTGGCCACCTGGGGCATCAGCCTGATGCTGATGCAAGGCGTGCGCACGCTGTTCGGCGCGCAGAACGTGGAAGTGGGCAACCCCAGCTGGATGTCCGGCGGCATCAACGTGCTGGGCGGGCTGGTGCTGACCTACAACCGCATCGTCATCATCGGCTTTGCGTTCTTCGTGGTGTTCCTGGTGTGGGTGCTGCTGAACCACACGCGGCTGGGCCTGTTCGTGCGCGCCATTACGCAGAACCGACGCATGGCCGATTGCGTGGGCGTGCCCACCGGGCGCGTGGACATGCTGGCCTTTGGCCTGGGCTCCGGCATCGCGGGGCTGGCGGGGGTGGCCCTGTCGCAGTTGGGCAACGTGGGGCCGGACCTGGGCCGTGGCTACATCGTGGATTCCTTCATGGTGGTGGTGCTGGGCGGGGTGGGCCAGTTGGCCGGCACCGTCATCGCCGCGATGGGCCTGGGCGGCGTGAACAAATTCCTGGAGCCCTATGCGGGCGCCGTCATGGCCAAGATCACCATCCTGGTGTTGATTGTGCTGTTTGTCCAAAAACGGCCGCAAGGCCTGTTCGCCCCCCGCGGCCGGAGCGTTGAATGAAACAGACCGCGCTGACCGATCTGACCCTGCTGACCCGTCGCCCGCTTTTTTCAGGCCGCGCCTGGACAGCCCTGGCCGTGGCGGCCGCGCTGCTGGCGCTGCTGCCGCTGCTGAACCTGGTGTTTCCGCCGGGCCATGCGCTGCACGTGTCGGCCTACGCCGTGGCGCTGCTGGGCAAGTTCATGTGCTATGCCATGGCCGCGCTGGCCCTGGACCTGGTGTGGGGCTACGCGGGCATCCTGTCGCTTGGGCACGGCCTGTTCTTTGCGCTGGGCGGCTACGCGCACGGCATGTACCTGATGCGCGCCATCGGCCGCGACGGCGTCTACCAAAGCAACCTGCCCGACTTCATGGTGTTCCTGGATTGGAAGAGCTACCCCTGGTACTGGTCCTTCACCGAACACTTCTGGTACGCCATGCTGCTGGTGGTGCTGGTGCCGGGCGTGCTGGCGTTTGTGTTCGGCTACTTCGCCTTCCGCTCGCGCATCAAGGGCGTGTACTTTTCGATCATCACGCAGGCGCTGACGTTCGCCGCCATGCTGCTGTTCTTCCGCAACGACACGGGCTTTGGCGGCAACAACGGCTTTACCGATTTCAAGCGCATCCTGGGCTTTGACATCACCGCGCCGGGCACGCGCGCCACCTTGTACTGGATCACGCTGGCGGCCTTGGCGGGCGCCTTGATCCTGGCGCGCATCGTCACGCAATCCAAGCTGGGCCGCGTGCTGACCGCCGTGCGCGACGCCGAAAGCCGGCTGCGCTTCATCGGTTACGACCCCTTGGGTTTCAAGCTGTTCGTGTGGACCTTGTCGGCCGTGCTGTGCGGCATCGCGGGCGCTCTGTACGTGCCGCAGGTGGGCATCATCAACCCCAGCGAAATGTCCACCGAGACCTCGATTGAAATGGTGATCTGGGTGGCCACCGGCGGGCGCGGCACCTTGATCGGCCCCATCATCGGCGCGGGCGCGGTCAATGGCCTGAAGACCTGGTTCACCAGCGTGCTGCCGGAATTCTGGTTGTACGCGCTGGGCCTGATCTTCGTGCTGGTGACGCTGTTCCTGCCCACCGGCATCGTCGGCCTGGCCCGCCGCATCACGGCACGCTTGCAGGAGAAAAAGGCATGACCAGCACGCATACCGAACTGGCCACGCTGGACGGCGGCCCCAGCGGCGACGCCGGCTACGGCCGCGTCAGCCCCAAGGGCCTGGACACCAGCCACGGCGCCATCCTGTACCTGGAAGGCATTACCGTCAGCTTCGACGGCTTCAAGGCGCTGAACGACCTGACGCTGGATATCGGCGTGGGCGAACTGCGTTGCATCATCGGCCCAAACGGCGCGGGCAAGACCACGATGATGGACGTCATCACCGGCAAGACGCGGCCCACCGCCGGCACCGCATTCTTTGGCCAGAGCATCGACCTGACGACCCTGAACGAAGCGCAGATTGCGCACGCGGGCATCGGCCGCAAGTTCCAGCGGCCCACGGTGTTTGAACAGCACAGCGTGTTTGAAAACCTGGAGCTGGCGATGAAGACGGACAAGCGCGTGCGGCCCACGCTGTTCTCGCGCCTGACCAGCGAACAAGCCGACAAGATTGGCGAAACGCTGGACCTGATCCGCCTGCGCCCCGAAGTGCAACGCCCTGCCGGCCTGCTGTCGCACGGTCAGAAGCAGTGGCTGGAAATCGGCATGCTGCTGATGCAGGAACCGCAGTTACTGCTGCTGGACGAACCGGTTGCCGGCATGACCGACGCCGAGACCGAACGCACCGGCGAGCTGCTGAACGAACTGCGCGGCCGCCATTCGCTGATGGTGGTGGAACACGACATGGACTTCGTCAACCAGATCGCGGGCGACGGCAAGGTGACGGTGCTGCACGAAGGCTCGGTGCTGGCCGAAGGGCCGATGAGCAAGGTGCAGGCCGACCCGCGCGTGATCGAAGTCTACCTGGGGCGCTAAAGATGCTGGACGTAAGCACGATCAACCAATACTACGGCGGCAGCCACACGCTGCGCGGCGTGTCGCTATCGGTGCGCCAGGGCGAGTGCCTGGCGCTGCTGGGCCGCAACGGCGTGGGCAAGACCACGTTGCTGAAATGCGTGATGGGCGTGTTGCCCGTGGCCAGCGGCAACATCGCGTTTGACGGCGCCGACATCACGCGCCTGGCGCCGCACCAGCGGGCCGCGCGCGGCATGGCTTACGTGCCGCAGGGCCGCGACATCTTCGCGCGGCTGACGGTGGAAGAGAACATCCTGATGGGCATGGCGACGAAGCCCGCCGCCCGCGCGCGCCGCATCAAGGAAGAAGTCTTCGAACTGTTTCCCGTGCTGAAGAGCATGCTGTCGCGGCGCGGCGGCGACTTGTCCGGCGGGCAGCAGCAACAGCTTGCGATTGCGCGCGCGCTGGTGGCAGAGCCCAAGCTCATCATCCTGGACGAGCCCACCGAAGGCATTCAGCCGTCCATCATCAAGGACATCGCGCGCGTCATCCACATGCTGCGCGAACGCGGCGACATCGCCATTTTGCTTTGCGAGCAGTACTTTGATTTCGCGCGCGAGCTGGCGGATCAGTTCGTCGTGCTATCGCGCGGGGAAGTGGTGGCCAGCGGCGACCGCAGCACCATCGATGGCGAGGACGTGCGCCGGCACTTGTCGGTATAGCCGAGGGCTAACGGAAACGCCATGAGGAAAAGACGCGGGCGGGCGTCTTAAGATTTCCTTGATACTGCGCGCGCATCGGAAAACTGCTCCGATATAATTCCGCTCCATGTGCTTCGCTACTTTCCTGACCCGCCCCAACCTGTGGATCGCGCTTGCCGCGATCCTGTGGGCGTCGTTGGCGCCGTCGCTAGCGCATGCCTTGAGCCTGTCGCCCGATAGCGATCACTTCCATCGCATCAGCGTTGAGTACTGCGCCAGCGAAGGGGAAGCCAGCGGCACCCTGACGCTGGAAGTGCCGCACAACGACTCGCATAACGACCTGCACGATAGCCCGCACGGCAGCAAGGCCGACGACGCCCATGGCGATCATCATTGCCCGCTGTGCCGCAACCCCCAAGCCGACGTGAGCATCCTGCCCGCGCCCGTGCCGGTGGTGCCCGTCCCCGTGGGCCGCGCCATCACCTACCCGCCGCTGTTCTTCCTGGCGGAAAACTCCCTTCATGCCTGGAGCGCGGTACAGCCGCGCGCACCGCCCGCAAACTGAGCGGGGCTTCGGTTGTTTGCCGCATGGGTTTTCCGACACGTCGGTTTCCCGTCATTGCCTGCGGCAGCGCCATGCGCCCACGCCATCGTCTTTCCTGACACGCACGACTAGCGGCTTTCGCCGCCAGGCTTAGCGCCGTCGACATCAGACCCTCGCGACTCGTCGCGCCCCGCTTATCCGAGGCGGCGCGCTGGATGCGCTCGCCCGTTTGCTCGTTTGCCGACCTCCGACATGAAACACACGACTCTCTACACCTTGCTGCTGGGCGCCATCGCCGGCAGCCCGGCCCTGGCCGCCGAACCCGCCGTGAAGACCCTGGCGCCCACCACCGTCTACGGCGCGGGCTACGCCGCACCCGCGCCCAATGGCGTGATCGACCTGGACGCCCACGACAACACCGGCAGCCGCCTGGGCCTGACCCTGCGCGAAACACCGGCCAGCGTCACCGTGATCTCGCGCGAGCAGATCGAAGCGCGCGGTTCCCTGAACACGCAGGAGATTGCGCGCGGCATTCCCGGCGTGGACAACGCCTCGCCCCCGGGCAACGCCGGCGCGGTGAGCTATCGCGGCTTCTCGGGCGGCCAGGTGTCGCAATTGTTCAACGGCATTTCCGTGCAGTACGACGCCATTGCCGGGCGCCCCATCGATAGCTGGATCTACGACCGCGTCGAAGCCATCGGCGGCCCCGCCACCTTTCTGTTCGGCGCGGGCGCGGTGGGCGGCGCCATCAACTACGTGACCAAGCTGCCCGAACGCGACACCTTCTACGACGCCCAGTTCCGCCTGGGTTCGTTCGACAGCCGCCAATATTCCATCGGCCTGAACCAGCAGTTGGCGGGCGATGCCGGCGGGCAAGGCCACTACCTGCGCATCGACGCCAACACCGGTTCCAGCCACGGCTGGGTCGACGGCAACCATAGCCGCGCCACCCAGGTGGCCGCGTCCTTGCTGTCGGACCTGGGCGCCGACGTGACCCAGACCTTCGCGTTTGAATTCCAGCGCGAACAGGTCGACCGCCCCTACTGGGGCACGCCGCTGAAGACCAATGCCAACGGCGTGGTGCAAGGCGAAGGCCACATCATGGATGGCACGCGCTTCAAGAACTACAACGTCAACGACGGCCTGTACGAGCAGTCGGTGCTGTGGGCGCGTTCCGTGACCGAATGGCGCGCGGGGACGAACCTGACGTTGAAGAACACGCTGTACCACTACCGCGCGGACCGCGACTTCCGCAACCTGGAAAGCTATCGCTTCAACGCCGACAACAGCCTGGTGCTGCGTTCGGGCGCGTTGCTGCAACGGCACGAGCAACGCCTGCTGGGCAACCGCGTCGAAGGGCTGTATCGCTCGTCCATCGCGGGCCTGCGCAGCGATTGGTCATTTGGCGCCGACATCAGCCAGAACAAGGTCACGCGCTTTCCCACCAGCCTGTCCGGCCAGGTGGACGCCGTGGACCCCTACGATTTTTCGGCGGGCGATTTCTACGACATTCCCGGCATGACGCGCGGCCACAAACCCGACCGCGAGAACCGCATCCGCACCTTTGCACTAACGCTTGAAAACCGCACGGAAGTGCTGCCGGGCGTGGCGATTGTGTCGGCGCTGCGCAAGGACTTTATCGACCTGGACCTGACCAACCGCCGCGCGGTCACCGCCACCTCGCCCGCCAGCGCGCAGCGCAGCTATTCGCCCTTGACCGGACGTCTGGGCGTGAACTGGGAGATCAGCCCGGAAGCGTCGCTGTACGCGCAGTACGCCACCGCGGCCGATCCCCCGTCGGGCCTGATGGCCACCGCGTCATTCGCCGACGTGTTGAACAACGACAAGCTCACCACCGGCACGCAGGCCGAAGTGGGCGGCAAGTTCAACTTCTGGGATGGGCGGGGTGCAGCCACCGTGTCGATCTACGAGATCAAGCGCAAGAACCTGGCGACGTCTGACCCCAACAACCCCGGCGTCAGCGTGCCGGTGGGTGCGCAGTCCGCGCGCGGCGTGGAACTGGCGGGCGGTTTGCAACTGACGTCCAAGCTGTCGCTGCAAGGCAACGTGGCCTTTGTGGACCCCAAGTACGACGACTTCACGCAGTCGGTCGGTGGCGGTTCGGTATCGCGCAACGGCAAGGTGCCGACCAACACGCCGCGCCGCCTGGCCAACGTGTGGGTGGACTACGCCTTCGTGCCCGATTGGAACGCCAGCGTCGCGGCGCGCTACGTGGGCCGCGCGTATGCGGACTCGGCCAACACGGTGTGGGCGCCGTCCTACACGGTGTTTGACGCGGCGCTGTCGCACCGGATCAACCGCAACGTGGACGCGACCTTCCGCGTGCGCAACCTGACCGACAAGGTCTACGCCGCGAACAGCAGCCCCACGATGTACTACCTGGGCGCGCCGCGTTCGGTGGAACTGACCTTGCAAATGCGGTTCTGACGAACGCGCTTAAGGGGAATGCCATGAGCGCCACGTCTACACGCCAAGCCACACCTAAGCCTGCAGGTACGCCCGCGATCAAGCCGGAAAGCAAGCCCGCCCGCCGCGCGGGGCCGCCGCTGTCCTCCCGCGTCAAGCGATGGCTCTACCTGACCCATCGCTGGGCCGGCATCGTGCTGTGCCTGTTCTTTGCCATGTGGTTTATTTCCGGCGTGGTGATGATGTACGTGGGCTACCCCAAGCTGACGCCGCAGGAAAGGCTGACGCACCTGGCGCCGCTGGATGCCGCCGCCATCGCCATCACGCCCGCCCAGGCGTTGGCGGCGGCGGGCGCCAGCGACACCACCGGCCTGAGCCTGGCCGCCACGCGGGCCGGCGCGCCGGTCTATCTGATGCCCGGCGCCCCGCGCACGGCGCCCAAGGTGGTGGATGCCGCCAGCGGCGCCCTGCTCCCGCCCGCTGATGCCGCCGTGGCCAAGGCGTCCGCGCTGGCGTGGTTTGGCGGCCAGTACGCCGCGCGCCACCAGGAGACGGTGGACGAAGACGTCTACACCCACTCGGGGTCGCTGGATGTGCACCGGCCGCTGCACCGCATCGACATGGATGACCCGGCGCGCACCCGGCTGTATGTCTCGTCGGCAACCGGCGCGGTGGTGCTGGACGCCAGCCGCAACGAACGCGCCTGGAACTACGCGGGCGCGTGGATCCATTGGTTGTATCCGCTACGCGGCAACGCGCTGGACCGCTGGTGGCACGACGTGGTGGTGTGGCTGTCGGTGGCTGGAGTGGTGCTGGCGCTGACGGGCACGGTCGTGGGCATCCTGCGCTGGCGCTTTTCGCGCCCCTACGCCACGGGCAGCCGTTCGCCCTACCGCGAACGCATGATGCGATGGCATCACATCAGCGGCCTGCTGTTTGCCGCCATCACCATTACCTGGATCTTCAGCGGCCTGATGTCGATGAACCCGTGGAAGCTCTTCACCAGCACGGCCGCGCCGCTTGCAGCCAATGCCTACGCCGGGCCCCCGGCCGACGCGCCGCTGGCGTCGCCGCGCGACCTGATTACCGCCCTGCCCAGCGCCCCGCGCGAATTGGTGTGGACCCGCGCGGCCGGGCAGGACGTGGCGCTGGCGCGCACCACCGTGGGCGCGCCGAGCGTGATGTCGGCCATCGATGCCACACCTACTGCGTTCGTGGAGAACGACTTGCGCCAAGCCGCCACGCGCTTGCTGCCGGGCGCCACGGTGCGCGAGGTCCAGGTGCTGACCCACTACGATTTCTATTACTACGCACGCGACGCGCACGCCATGCTGGGCCACGTGGAAAAGCCGCTGCCCATCTGGCGCGTGATCTACGACAACCCGCAAGCCACCTGGGTATACCTGGACCCGGCCACCAGCCAGATCGTGGGTCGGCAAGACCGCAGCAACCGGGTCAGCCGCTGGCTATTCTCGTTTCTGCACAGTTGGGACTGGACCGGCCTGTTGTCACGCCGGCCCATCTGGGACGTCTTGCTGATCGTCCTGAGCCTGGGCGGCGCGGCGTTGAGCCTGACGGGGGTTGTGATTGGGTGGCGCCGACTGGGCAAGAAGCTGGGCGGCGGATGAAGGCGCAGGATGAAACAGAACGATGAAGCAGACGTATCAAGCAGAAGGATGAAGCTGAAGTGTCATCCCGAAGCACGATCCAGGCGAATAGCGAAGCGCGTGTCCAGAAGTAAAAGCCCGCATTCAGCCGCATTTTGTAAGCGGACTGACGGGTAACCCCACTACCATCGCGACTATTGATTATTACGCTGCGATGACGTGTCATGAATGCTCTGGATGCTTTGAACCATGCCCTGTTTCTGTCGATCAACGCCGACCCGGCCACCGCCGCCTGGCAGATCCAGGCCGGCTTGCTGCTGGCCAACCGACTGATCCTGTTCGTGCCGGGCGCGCTGGTGGCGATGTGGCTATGGGGCGGGCAGGCGCAACGCAGCCTGGCCCTGAAGGCGCTGACCAGCATTGGCGTCGCGTTGTTCATCAGCTACCTGTGCGGCGCGCTGTGGCCGCAGCCGCGGCCCTTTGTGCTGGGCCTGGGCCATGCGTTTTTCCCGCACAAGGCCACCTCGTCATTCCCCAGCAACCACACCATCATCATCGCCACGTTTGCGTTCGCGCTGATTTGTGACCGGCGTTGGGCCGGCTGGGGTTGGGCGGCGCTGCTGGCCGCCGTGGTCGTGGGCACGTCGCGCGTGTACCTGGGCGTGCACTTTCCGCTGGACATCGCGGGCGGCCTGATCCTGGCGCCCATCGTGGCAGCGGCCACCGCCGCAGTGTGGAACCGCGTCGGCGGGCCGCTGACACTGGCTGCGCAAGCCCTCTACCGCAAGCTGCTGGCCATGCCGATTGCGCGCGGCTGGATCCGCGCGTAGCGGCTTCAATTGCCGACCGAGCAGCGGACCGAGCAGCGAACCCGCAAGCTCAGTTGATCGCCACGTTCGCGTCCTTCACCAGCTTGGCGTAGTTGGCCGTATCCGTGCCGATGCGGGCGCGCATCTGCTCCGGCGTGTCGCCGATGGGCACCGCACCAATCTCGGCCATGCGGCGCGAGAAATCGGGCGACTGGATGATCTTCACCATCTCGGCGTTCAGCCGCGTCACCACGTCCTTGGGCGCGGCGGCCGGCGCCAGCACGCCGAACCAGGTGCCCATGTTGAAGGGCTTCAGACCGGCCTCTTCCATCGTCGGCACGTTGGGCAGCGCCTCTGAACGCTTATTGGTGGTAACCGCCAGCGCCCGCAGCTTGCCGCTTTGTATGTGCGCCAGCACGGGCGTGATGGTGTCGAACGACATATCGATCTGCCCGCCCAGCAGGTCCGTCGTCAGCGGCCCGCTGCCCTTGTACGGCACGTGCAGCAGCTTGACGTGACCTTGTTGCTCAAACTGCGCGCCAATCAAATGCTGGCCGGTGCCCATGCCGTTGGACCCGAAGGTGAGCTTGCCGGGCGCGGCCTGCGCCAGTTTCAACAAGCCTTGCACAGTGGTCGCGTCCAGCTTGGGGTTGACCACCAGTACATTGGGCACCAGCGCCACCGTGGTGACCGGCGCGAAGTCCTTCTGGAAGTCGTAATGCAGGCTCTTGTAGACGCTGGTGGCGATGGTGTGATGCACCGCACCCATCAGCAAGGTGTAGCCGTCAGGCGCGGCCTTGGCCACGTAATCCGCGCCCAGGGTCGAGCCCGCGCCGGGCTTGTTTTCCACCACCACCGGCTGGCCCAGGCTTTTGCTTAGCTCCTGGCCCAGCGCGCGCGCCAGCACATCGGTGGTGCCGCCCGCCGGAAACGGCACCACCAGGCTGATGGGCTTGGCGGGGTAAGTCTGTGCAACGGCCATGCCGCCTGCCAGCGGCAGGCTGAACAGGCACGCGAACGCCAACGCGCGCGCGCGGGAATTTTGCTTGGACATGCTTGTCTCCTTGGACTACGAATGAACTTCGCTTCTTGTTGTATTGCCGGCCAGGCGCCCTCCAGCGCTATGCCGCTTTCACTGCCCTGCCCTGCGCCAGCCGCGCGCACACTGCGGCCGTGACTTCTTCGGTGGTGGCGTTGCCGCCCAGGTCGCGCGTGTGCAGTGCGGGCGTGCCCGTGACCTGTTCTATGGCTTGCATCAAGCGTGCCGCCGCATCCGTCTCGCCCAAATGCTCAAGCAGCATCACCACCGACCAGAACGTGCCGACCGGATTCGCCAGGCCCTGGCCCATGATGTCGAACGCCGACCCGTGGATGGGTTCGAACATGGACGGGTAACGGCGTTCGGGGTCGATGTTGCCGGTAGGCGCAATGCCCAGGCTGCCGGCCAGGGCCGCGGCCAGGTCGCTGAGGATGTCGGCATGCAGGTTGGTGGCGACAAGAGTGTCCAGCGACGCGGGCCGGTTGACCATGCGCGCGGTGGCGGCGTCCACCAATTCCTTGTCCCAGGTCACGTCCGGAAATTCGCGGCTGACTTGCAGCGCGATCTCGTCCCACATCACCATGGCATGGCGCTGCGCGTTGGACTTGGTGACGACGGTAAGCAGCTTGCGTGGCCGTGATTGCGCCAGCTTGAAGGCAAAGCGCAGGATGCGTTCGACCCCGGCGCGCGTCATGATCGACACGTCGGTCGCGGCTTCGATGGGATGGCCCTGGTGCACGCGCCCGCCCACGCCGGAGTATTCGCCTTCGGAGTTTTCGCGCACGATGACCCAGTTCAATTGCTCGGGCGTGCAGCGCTTGAGCGGCGCGTCGATGCCGGGCAGGATGCGCGTGGGGCGCACGTTGGCGTACTGGTCAAAGCCCTGGCAGATCTTCAGGCGCAAGCCCCACAGGGTGATGTGGTCGGCAATGTCGGGGTCGCCCGCCGAGCCGAACAGAATCGCGTCTTTGTCGCGCAGGGCGTCCAGGCCGTCGGCCGGCATCATCACGCCGTGCTGGCGGTAGTAGTCGCCGCCCCAGTCGAAATTCTGGAACTCGAAATGCAGTCCGCCTTCGTCGGCCAGGGCCTGCAAGACGCGCTGGCCGGCTGGAATGACTTCCTTGCCGATGCCGTCGCCGGGGATGGTTGCAATGCGATAGGTCTTCATGGCCGACAGGGCTCCTTGCTGATAAGGGTCTGTCGGCAATGTACCGAGCGCCGCGCGCCGTGCGCGCAGCGCCATTCACAACATCTTCAACTTCAGGTTGAAGATGTTGTGCCGGGGATCAGCAGCGGCTGACGTTCAGGTTGTTGATCAGGTTGTTGAATGTCTGACGCAGGCTGTAGGCGTCGTCGACGATGGTGGGGCGCATCATCTTGAAGGCGCCCGTGCGCGCGGCGTCTTCCTTGTAGCGGCCGCTTTCCGTGTGTTCCAGCACCTTGCGTCCCGCCGCCAGGAAGGCGTTGGCTTGCATCATCGTGCTGGCGCAACCCTTGGGATCGGCTTCGCGGGTCTTCTTGTCAAAGCCCAGCGCCATCTCGTTGAGCTTGTCCAGGTCTTGCTTGAAGGCGTCCTTCTTGTCGCCCAGGCCCGTGCCGTCAAAAATGCCGGTCGCCTGATTCAACGTCGACTTGCCGTAATACACCATGCCGGCGCGGTAGTAGGCCACCGTGTCCTTCTTGGCCTTTTCAAACGCTTCCTTGGTGTTGGCGGTGTCTTTCACGGAAATGCCGTGGTAGAAAGCGCTTTCCGCCTTGGCCGCCTCGGTCAGCGCGGCCACGTAGGCCGGGCTTTTCTCGCGCGCCAGCGCGCCGTTGTCCGACAGGAAGGTCTTGGCGGCGGCGTAGTTCTGCAGGTCGGTGCTAAGCGGGGCCAGCTTGCCCAAGGCTTGCGCAAAGTCCTTGGCGGCGGCGTCGATCTCGGGAATGGCGGGCTGCATCGCCAAGGCCTTTTCCAACTTTTCCTTGGTGCGCAACACCATGATGTCGTTGCCGATGACGTAGTCCTTCACGGGCTTCTTGTCGGCCAGCTTGGGCACCATGTACTGCTCGTACTGGTCCAGCGTTTCTTCAAACGACTGGTTGATACTGTTGGCCGTATCGACGTACTGGTTGTACTTGACGATCTCGGCCTGGGCGGTGCTGGCTTCGGCGGTTTTCGCTTCCGGCTTGGCGTTGTCGTCGCCGCACGCGGCGAGCATCAACGTGGCGGCTAACAGGGCGGACATGCACAAGGGGCGCGACATAAACATCTATTCTCCGAAAAAGGGAACGCATCATATGCCGCCGCCATCGTTAACACGCTACAAAGTCATTCAAACCTGTCACAAGGGTTTGCAAAGCGCGACCACTTCTGTTCATGGTCCAACAACCAGCGCTTGCGGTGCAGGCCGCCGCCATAGCCCGTCAGCGACGCATTGGCGCCCACCACACGATGGCACGGTACGACAATGCCGATGGGATTGGCGCCGTTGGCCAAGCCAACCGCCCGCACCGCCGTCGGCCGCGCGATGCGCGTGGCAAGGGCGCCGTAGCTGATGGGCGCGCCGCCGGCAATGCCGCGTAACGCTTGCCAGACCTGCCGCTGAAACGGGGTGCCGGCGGTTGCGACCTCAAGCTCGTCGACGGGCCGTAGCTCACCGTCGAAATACGCAGCCAGCGCCTGCCGGGCCGGGGAGGCTGACGAAGCATCGCGCAAGACAATGGCGTTTTTGCCGTACTGGCGGCGCAGCAGCGTATGCATACGGCTTTCGTGGTCTTTCCAATCCACCGCGCGCAGCCGATGCCTTGCATCGGTCACTATCAGCATCAGGCCGATGGGGGTGGGCGCGCGTTCAAGCAAAAAGACTTCAGGGTCGGCAGTCATCGGGCAGGATCCGGTTGGAGCACGAACATGCGGCCACGATAGCCGCCCGGGACGGCGGCAGGCTGGCGGTTTTCGGACAGGAATGTCATTGGCACAACAAGGTCCGAAAACCGCTAGATCCGCGCGCGATGGCAGCGCTAGCATGGCGGCATGAACCTTGACCACGACGCCTGCTACCGCGCGATCAGCGTGCGCGATGCCCGTTACGACGGCCGCTTCTTCACCGCGGTGAAGACGACGCGCATCTATTGCCGCCCCGTCTGCCCAGCCCGCACGCCGCTATCGCGAAACGTCACGTTCTTCGGCAGCGCCGCCGCCGCGCAAGAAGCGGGGTTTCACCCTTGCCTGCGCTGCCGGCCCGAAACCGCGCCCGAACTGGGGCCATCGCGCGACCTGCCCGACAGCGTGGCGCGCGCGCTGACGCTGATCGAGGCTGGCGCGTTGGATGAAGCCGGCATGGATACGCTGGCCGCCAGGCTGGGCGTGGGCGAGCGCCAGCTACGCCGCTTGTTCCGCCAACATCTGGGCGCGTCCGCCGTGACCGTGGCGCAGACCCGGCGCGTGCTGCTCGCCAAGCAACTGATCCACGAAACGCACCTGCCCATGGCCGACATTGCGTTTGCGTCCGGCTTTGGCAGCATCCGCCGTTTCAACGAGAGTTTCCTGGCGCTGTTTGGCCGGGCGCCGGGCGAGCTGCGGCGGTCCGCGCAACCCGAAAGACCTTTCGCGCCGCAAGGTGACATCAAGCTGCTGCTGCGCTACCGCCCACCCTACGACTGGCAGGCCATGCTGGGCTTTCTGCGCCTGCGCGCCATTCCTGGCATCGAGCGGGTGGACGGCGACCGTTATTCCCGCACGATCAGCCTGGATGGCATGCAGGGCACGATCAGCGTGCAGCCCGGCAAGGGCAACGCGTTGCAGGCCACGGTGCGCGTGGCGCGCGTGCACGCGTTGCCGGCCATCATTGCGCGGATCCGGCGGGTGTTTGATCTGGGCAGTGATCCAGTGGCGCTTGCCGCGCAGTTCGCGCACGACCCGATACTGTCCGCGTTGATCGCCGCGCGCCCCGGCCTGCGGGTGCCGGGCGCGTGGGACGGCTTTGAATTGGCGATGCGCGCCGTGCTGGGCCAGCAGATCACGGTGTCGGCGGCGATCCGGCTGGCGGGCAAGCTGGTGGCCGCGCACGGCGCCTTGCTGGCACAGCCGGAGGACGGGCTGACGCATGTGTTTCCCACGCCCGAGGCGGTGGCGCCCGCCGAGCTGGCCGTGCTGGGCATGCCGCGCAGCCGCGCGGCCACCTTGTCCGCCGTGGCGGCGGCAGCGGTGGCGGACCCGAATTTGTTCGAACCCGGCAGCAGCCTGGACGACGCCGTCTCGCGGCTGCGCGCCATCCGGGGCATCGGCGAATGGACGGCGCAATACATCGCCTTGCGGCAACTGCGTGAACCCGATGCGTTTCCCAGCGCGGACATCGGCCTGATCCGGGCCTTGGAAAAATTGGAATCGCGCGCCTACACGCCCAGGCAACTGCTGGCGCGTGCCGATTCATGGCGGCCCTGGCGGGCCTATGCCGCGCAGCATTTGTGGTCGGCGGGATGAGGGCTTAACCGCATTGGGGCTTAACCGCATTGGGGCTTAACCGCATCGGGCCTGAACCGCATCCGGGCTGAACCCCATCCGGCCTACCAGCGCGCTTGCGTGTCCTGCTGGAAATAGCCGACCAGGAAGTCCACGAAGATGCGGACCTTGGCTGATAGATGATGGCGTTCCGGGAACACCGCGTAGATGTCCGCCTGCGGCAGCGCGTAGTCTTCCAGCACGCGCACCAGGCGGCCGCTGCGCAGGTAGCGCGCCAGATCCCATTCGGCACGCTGCAAGATGCCCAGGCCCGCCAGGCCCCAGGTCAGCGTCACTTCGCCGTCGTTGCTGCTCAGCGCGCCGCGCACCTTCACGGTTTCGCTGCGGCGCCCCTTGGTGAAACGCCACAGGCTGTAAGCATCTTCGTTTTGCCGCAGCACGATGCACTGATGGCGCGCGAGGTCGTGCGGCGTGGTCGGCACACCATGCGTCTTCAGGTAGCCGGGGGACGCGCACACCAGCCGGCGGTTGGGCGCGATCTTGCGGGCGATAAGACGTGTATCGGGCAGGTCGCCAAACCGGATCGCCACATCGAAAGCGTCGCGCACGAAGTCGGCGGGGCTGTCGGTCAACTGCAATTGCAGCGTGACGTCGGGATATTTCTGCGCGAACTCGGCAATGGCGGGTGCGATGTAGCTGCGGCCAAAACCCAGCGGCGCGTTGACCTTCAGGCGCCCGCGCGGGCTGTCCTGGCGACTGGCGATAAGCTGATCCAGGTCTTCGATTTCATCCAGAATGCGGCGCGCGCTTTCCAGGTAGACCTCGCCTTCGGCGGTCAGGCTCAGGCGCCGGGTGCTGCGGTTGAACAAGCGCACACCCAGCCGCGCCTCGATCTGCGCAAGCCGTTTGCTGACGGCCGCCGGGGTCACGTCCAACTGGCGGGCAGCGGCGGACATGCCGCCCGCGCGCGCCAGCTCAACCACCAATTGCAGTTCGCTGGAGTGCCCCATGGCTAGCGGCCGGGGCGCTTAGTCGCGGAAGTTCTCGAACTGCAGGGGCAGGTCTACGTCGGTCTTTTTCAACAGCGCGATGGCGGCTTGCAGGTCGTCGCGCTTCTTCCCGGTAATGCGCAGCTTGTCGCCGTTGATCTGCGATTCCACCTTGAGCTTGGCGTTCTTGATGGCGGCGATCAGCTTCTTGGCCACGGGCTGTTCAATGCCCTGCTTGATGGTGACCTTCTGGCGCGCGCCGCCCAGGTTTTCCAGCGGGTCGGCCACGTCCAGGCAGCGTACGTCGATGCCGCGCGCCGACAGGCGGCCGCGCAAGATGTCGAGCATCTGCTTGAGTTGAAACGCGCTGGAAGCAACCTGAGTTACGACGAAGCCTTCCAGTTCGAACTTGGCCTCGGTGCCCTTGAAGTCGAAACGGGTGGCGAGTTCGCGGTTGGCTTGGTCGATGGCGTTGGTGAGTTCGTGTTTGTCGACTTCGGAGACGACGTCAAAAGTAGGCATGACACGGGTCCTGTTGGTGATGAGTGAAATTAGGCCGCCTATTTTACCGGCCCTGGAGCGGGCTTCACATCGTCACCTCCTCGCAACGACATCGCTTCACATCGTCAACACCAGCAGGCGGTCCTGTTGCAGCGGATGCGGGATCACCTGCGCGTCGATACCGAACGCCAGATACAGGTTGGCGGCGGTCAAGACCTCCCCCGGCGTGCCCTGCGCGATATCGCGGCCGCCGCTCAGCAGCAGCAGGCGGTCGCACCAGCGCGCCGCCAGGTTCATGTCATGCAGAATCACCAGTACGCCCGTATTGCCGTCGTGCGCCAGTTGCCAGGCGCGGCGCAGCAGGTCGGTTTGATGCTTGGGGTCCAGGCTGGCGGTGGGTTCGTCCAGCAGCAGGTAGCGCGCCTCACCGGGCGCGCGCGCGGCGTGGCATTGCACCAGCACGCGCGCGAACTGCACGCGCTGCTGTTCGCCGCCAGACAGTTCGGGATAGCGGCGGCCACCCAGGTGGGAAGCGTCGGCCAGGTCCAGCGCCTGCGTGACCAGCGCATCGACCTGGGCGGGCGCCAGTTCGGGAAACGGGTACGCGCCCATGGCGACCACTTCGCGCACGTCCAGGTCGAAGGTCAGACCCGGCTTTTGCGGCAGGACGGCGCGGCGCCGTGCTTGCCGCGCCAAGGCCATGTCGGCAAGCGCGGCGCCGTCCAGGCTCAACTGGCCGGCATCCGCCGAGAGTTCGGCCGCCAACGCCCCCAGCAGCGTGGATTTGCCCGCGCCGTTGGCCCCCAGCAAGCCCACGACTTCACCAGGGCGGACCGCCAGCGACACATCGGTCAGGATGCGCGTGCCGCCGCGCGACAGCGTCAGTTGGTGTGCGGCAAGCGTCATCCCAGCCTCCGTCCACGCGCCAGCAGCCACAGGAAGAACGGGCCGCCCACCAGCCCCGTGACCAGGCCGATCGGCAATTCGGCGGGTACGACAACCGTGCGGGCCATCCAATCGGCCAGCACCAGCGCCAGCCCCCCGGCAAGAACCGTGGCGGGCAGCAGCCAGCGGTGATTGGCGCCCAGCGTCATGCGTACCAGGTGCGGCACCACCAGCCCTACAAAAACGATGGTGCCGGTAGCCGCCACCAGCGGGCCGACGATCAGCGCGCTGGCCAGCACCAGTTGCGCGCGCACGCGCTTGAGCGCGTAGCCCAGGTGCTGGGCCTCGCGCTCGCCCAGCAGCAAGGCGTTCATGACGCGCCATTGGCTGATCAGCCAGGCGCTCATCAACAGCACCCACGGCCCCAGGAAGGCCAGCACATTCCAGTTGGCCCCGCCCAGGCTGCCCATGTTCCAGAACGTCAGGTCGCGTAGTTGCGCATCGGTGGCCACGAAGGTGAACAGCCCGATCACACTGAACGACATCGCCGTGATGGCCACGCCCGCCAGCAGCAAGCCCGCCACGCCCGGCACGCGCCGGCCCACGGCGTAGGCGCACATCGTGGCCACCAGGCTGCCGACGAAGGCCGACGGCGCGGTGATCCAGAAGCCGCCCGAGGTCAGCACAATGGCGGCCACTGCCCCCAAGGCCCCGCCCGCCGAAATACCGATCAGCCCGGGCTCGGCCAGCGGGTTGCGAAACAGCGCCTGCATGGCGGCGCCCGAGATCGCCAGCCCCGCGCCCGCCACCACCGCGAACAGCACGCGCGGCAGGCGAATGTCGATCAACACATTGCGCCACAGGGCGTTGTCCGGCGTGGCCGGACCCCACAGCAGCGCGGGCAGTTCGCGCAGCGGTATCGACACCGCGCCGTGGGCGCTGGCGGCCAGCACGGCCAGTACCAGCGCCACGGCCAAGAGGCCCAAGGCCAAGGGCGCGCTAACGCGCCATGACATGGGCAACCTCTTGCTTGAGCTGGGTCAGCGCCAAGGGCAGGCGCGGCCCCATGCCCAGGATCAGCAGGTCGTCCATGACCACCACGCGGCGCTTGGCGGCCGCCTGCGAACCGGCGATACCCGGCTGGGCCAGGAATTTTTCCATGCCGCCGCCGGCGTCCAGCGACGCCTTCGTCACCACGATCAAGTCCGGCCCCAGCGCGCCGATGGCCTCGGCGGACAAGGGCTTGTAGCCTTGCTGGCCGTCCAGCACATTGACCAGGCCCGCCAGATGCATGACTTCGTTGGCGGCGGTGTCGCGACCCGCGCCCTGCGGCGTGCCGGTGCGGTTCAGCAGCAGCAAGGCGCGCGCGCGCGTGGCCGGGATGGCTTCGGCGCGCGCGAGTTCGCGGGTGACCTCGTCCACCATGCGCTCACCCGCGGGCGCGACGCCCAGCGCCTCGGCCACGGCGCGGATGCGCGCCTTCAGTGAATCCACCGACGGCGCATCCGATACGGTGACCACGCGCACGCCCACGCCGGCCAGCCGCTTGAGCGCGTCCGGCGGCCCCGCCTGTTCGGACGCCAGCACCAGGTCGGGCTTGAGCGACAGCACGCCTTCCACCGGCACGGCGCGGTAATAGCCCACGCGCGGCAGCTTGGTGGCGGCCTCGGGGTACAGGCTGGATAAATCATCGCCCACCAGCCGATCGCCCTCACCCAAGCCATAGACGATTTCCGTGACGCTGCCGCCCAGGCTCACCACCCGGCTAGGTTCGGCGGCATGCACGCTCACCGCGACGACCCAGCCCAACGCAATTGCCAACCATTTTTTCATCAAGCGTCCTTACAGGATCTTCAAAGCGTTCTTAGGTCGTCTTCAAACCGCCAGCGGCGCGCCGCACAGGCCCACCATCAATTCGCGCCAGCCCGTCAGTTCCGGCTTGCCGGGTTTGCGCTCGCCAAAGAACTGCACGATCAGGTCGCCCGTGGCGGCGTACACCTCAAGCGAGGTCACCCAGCCGTCGGACGTGGGCTTGTTCACCACCCAGGCCGATGCGATGGCGGTGGTGTCCAGATGCAGGTTGAACTTCGGGTCCAGCACGTTGTACCAAGGGCCGGTGCGGCGCAGTTGCTGGACGGGGCCGGTGTGGATCTGGATCATGCCGCGATTGCCCACGAAGCACATGATGGACAGGCCCGATTCCGCCGCCGACTGCAACATGCGTTCAACGGATTCCGCCGGCACGGGCTGCGCCAGGTCTTCACCGGCCGCCGCCAACGCCGCCAGGCGCGACACCTTGAACTTGCGCAGCAGCGGGAAGAATTCGTGCGTGTCCTTCATGCCCAGCCAGGCCTCGCGCCAGCTTGCCGCGTCATCGACCTCGTCCGCATCCGTGGCGGGCGCATAGGCTTCGGTGGTGGGCCATTGCGCGTCGCCCGCGAACTTTTCCACCAGCGCGTCGTAGGCAGCGGCATTGGTGGCCTCGGTGCGGTAGACCTTGTGCACCGCCACGCCGGCGCCGTCGAAGAATTGCAGGCTGTGGCGGCCGTCCTGCTCAACCGCCCAAGCGGATTTCCACGCGGTGAAGAACACGCGCAGGTCAATGTCGGGCCCCAGCACCAGGCCCACGGGGCCGTCGGCCTGGATATCCAGATACGCGCCGTGGCGCTCGTGCACGCACCAGTCGTTGCGCGTCAGCGCCATTACTTCGCCCAGCGTGCCCAGTTCGCGGAAGATGTCTTGCGGGGTGCCGTGCAGCGCGGTGGACCTCACGCCGCCACAGCCCGCGGCGATCCACTCCGCCTCGGATACGCCCAACGCCTGCGCCAGGTTGCGGGCGCGCAGGCCCGGCTGCGACGCGGCCAGCGTTTCGTTGCGGGCGCGCAGTGCTTCGGCGCGGGTGTTGAAATCTTGATTCGTCATCGTAGGCCTCCAGCCTTGGGTGTTGCTTGCGCTTCGATATGCAAACTGCCGCCGCCGGACCAATGCCGGCGGCGGCGCGAGATCAATACTGGTACGTCAGCGACACGCGCACGCTGCGTCCCGGTTCCGTGTACCAATCCACCGTGCGCGGCAGGGCGAGCGAACCCGCGGTCGGCACGTTGATGGCTTCCCAATACTTCTTGTCGAACAGGTTGAACACGCCTGCCTGCACTTGCAGCCCCTTCACGGCGGTGGGCCGCCAATACCCCATCAAGTCCACCACACCATAGCCCGGCGCTTGAAAATCGGCATTGGGCGTGGTGGCCGATGCATCCGGGTATTCAACCTTGTCGCGCTTGAGCGCGGTGGTGAGCATGGCGTCCACGCCCCACACATCGCGGCCATAGCCGACGCCCAGAATGGCCTTCAGCGGCGCCACCGAATTCAGGTATTGCCCGGTGCCTTCATCCTTGCCCACGGCCCACGCCAGCGAACCCCAGGTGCGCCAACCCGGCGAGAACTTCCAGTGCGCGCTGGCCTCGGCGCCATAGATGCGCACCTTGGCGCGGTTGACGTTGCCCGTGATTCCCAGCGGATATTGCCCCGCCCAGCCCGCCTGCCATTGCGGCGAATTGGGGTCCAGCGGCTGATTGCTATCAATGAAGTTCTGATAGCGGTTATCGAAGAACGATACCGCACCGCCAAGCGCATCAGACCCGATCTTGGCGCCAAGTTCCCAGCCCTTGCTGGTCTCGGGTTTCAGGTACGGATTGCCCACGCGCAGATAGGTGCCGGGGCCGCCATAGTTGGTGTAGAGCTGGCTGGCGCTGGGCGCCTTGAAGCCGTAGGCGTACTGGGCGTAGACGCTCAGTTCGTCCATCGCCTTCCACGTGGCGAGCAGCTTGGGCGAGAAGCGGCTGCCGCTGTTGGACGGCGGCAGCGCGCCCGCGTTGGGATTGCTGTCGTAGCTGTCGGTGGACTGCGGCTTTTGTTCGTAGTGGTCGTAGCGCAGGGCCGGCATGACGGTGTAGCGGCCGTCGGCGAAGCTGAACTCGTCTTGCACCCACAGCGCCCATTGGTCACCCTTGGACTGCGGCACGTCGGCCTGGTTGGTGTGCAGCATGTCGCAGGCACGCGGGCCGAACGGCGCCGGCAGGCCGGGGCGGATGGTCGGGCAATTGTCGTAGCCGCTGGAATTCTGCTCGGTCTTGTTGCCATACCATTCGCCGCCCACCGTCCACAGTTGCGACACGGACGTGCCGGCGAAGCGCTTGGTCAGTTCGCCGTTCACGCCGAACAGCGTCTGCTGGATGGAGTTGCTGCGCCCGTAGGGACCGCTGGGAAAGCCGTAGCGGAACGGGTCGCCGGGAATGATGCGGGCGCGCGAATCCACACTGCGCACGCCGTCCAAGGAATTGTCCAGCCGCACGCGCTGCCAGTAGACGATGGCGGTGGCCGTGTCGATCAGGCCGCCCGCGCTGGGCGCCTGGTAGGAATAGTCGAACGACACGCGCTCGCGCTCGGTTTCTTTCTTGGTGCTGTTTTCGCCGTACAGGTAGCTGGTGCCCGCGCCCTGCTCGAACATGTTGTCGATGTCGGCATTGCGCTTGAAGGTTTCGCCCGTCAGGCCGAAGCGGTGGCCGCCTTCCACGCGTTGTTGCAGCTTCAGCAGGAAGCTGCGCTGGTCATAGTTTTCGGGGCTGGGTTCGCTGCGCTGAGGACCATAGCCGCCCACGTCGCCCCGGTTGTCCAGCGCGTGGCCGTTGCGCACGCCGGCCTGCACCAGCCAGAAGGTATTGCTGTGGATCTGCCCCGCCAGCGCCGCGTTGGCGCCCCAGCTTGAATCGGCGGAATCGTAATCGGTCTTGGCCAGCGCGCCGAGGGTCTTGCCGTCGGTGAGCAGGTCGGACGGGTCCAGCGTGCGCAGGTCGGCAATGCCCGAGATGGCGCCGGAACCGCCGCCGGTGGCGTCCGCGCCGCGCACGATGTCCAACCGCGACAGGCTGTTGAAGTCCACGGCTTCCAGGCCGCCCTTCACGCCGCGCGCGCCGTCATCCAGCCACGGCAACCGGATGCCGTCCACGCGGGTCAGCACGCGGTCTTGGTCCAGGCCACGAATGTTGATGCTGTTGGTGGTTCGGTTGAAGCTCACACCGGCTTCGGCGCGCTTGCCCAGGTCGCTCCAGTTCTTGATCTGCAAGTCGTCCATGCGCTGACGGTCGGTGCTGGTTTCCCAGGCGGGCGTGATCAATGCGCCCTCGCCTTCCACCTTGACGGGCGCCAGTTGCGTTACGCCGGGCTGCGGGGCGGCGCGCAGCACGAAGACGCCCGCGCTACGTTCCTGCACGGCCAGGCCACTGCCCTCCAGCAATTGCGCGAAGCCGTCCGCCACGGAGTAGGTGCCCGCCAGGCCCGATGTGCGGCGTTGGCCCACCAGCGCGCCATCGAACAACACCGTCACGCCCGCGCTGTCGGCAAAGCGCGGCAACGCCTCGGCCAGCGTGCCCGCCGGAATGCGATAGCTGCGCGCGGCGCTGGCGCTGGCTTGCGTGGATTGTGCCTGGGCGGCGGCCAGCGGCAGCGTCGCGGCGGACACGGCGGCAAACGCCAACGCGGCATGCACGGCGCAAGTCAGGTGAGTGACGCGATGCGCAGCTTGCGCGGGTCGGGAGCCGCTTGCGCGGCCGGCGGGAAGATAAGCCATGGTCGTCCTTTCGATCCAACGGGTATCGGCATTCGTTTGCCTATACAGACCATGACCCGCGTGATTTTGAAATCGGACAGCTCGCGCGCGGGTATTTTGTAACAGAGACTCATTCACGCTGACGACGCGCGCGGACCGATGGTCACCCAATAGGGGGTGCGGTAGCGCACTTGCACCGGCAGGGTCGCGGGCAAGGCGGCAAGCACGGCGTCGGTGTCGTTCAGTTGGAAGGCGCCGGATATGCGCAGATGCGCGACTTCGGGATCGCAGCGCAGCACGCCCGGGCGATACCGGCCAAGTTCCACGGCGAAGGCATCCAGGCGCAACTGGCTGGCGTGCAGCACGCCGCGCATCCAGTCGCCGGCGTGCGGATCGGCGGGTGATGGGTGGGACAAGCCGGCATCGCTCAGGCTGCCCTGCTGGCCCGCCGTCAGGTTCAGGATTTGCCCGCCCCGGCTGACACGCACACGGCCTTCCTGCACGCTGACCTGGCATTGCACGCCGTCCTGCCGCACACAAAAGCGCGAAGGCGGCGCTTCGATATCGCCCAGGCGGGTGCGGACGACGAAGGGGCGCGGTTGTGCATGGGGAGCTGCCGCCGAATCGGCCACGGAATCGACAGCGGAGCTAGCCGCTGAATTGCGCACGGGATACGCCACCGAGTCAGCCACAACATGCACGGCGATTTCGCCGGCGCGCAGCCGCAGCAGGCGCGTGGTGGCATCGAAGGCCACGTCCACCGCGCTGGCGGTGTTCAGTTGCAGGGTGGACCCGTCGGCCAGCACCACGTCGCGCCGCTCGCCGGCGCCGCTGCGGTAGTCGGCCGTCCAATTCATGGGGTCGGCGCGCCACGCCGCCCAGCCCACCGGCCCCGCCACCACCAGTGCCACCAAGGTCTTCAAGGCCGCGCGGCGCGATGACAGTTCGGGCCGGTTCAAGGTGGCCATGCCCAGCGCCGACGGGATCAGTCCAAAGCGTTCATTGACCCGTTGCGCGCGTTGCCAGGCGTGTTCGTGTTCGGCCTTGCTGGCCCGCCACTGATCGCAAGCGTGTACGTCGGCATCCGTGGCGCGGCCCGAGCTCAAGCGCAGCAACCAGCGCGCGGCTTCGCGCGCCACATTGCGTTCGACGGCGGGCAGTTCGCCGCCCACGCCGTTCAACTCACCGCCATGATGCATTGCTCGAACCCTCGGGCGATATAGCGGTGCACGGTGCGCAGCGACACGTTGAGCCGCTGGGCGATTTCTCCATGGCTCAGGTCTTCCAACTGCGCCATCAGGAAAGCCTGGCGCGCGGGCAGCGATAGCCCGGCCAGCATTTCATCAATTTCCTGTAGCGTTTCCAGAATGATCAGGCGCTGCTCGGCGGGCGGCGCAATCTGTTCGGGCATCAGCGCCAGTGCTTCCAGATAGGCGTTTTCGACCGAGCGGCGCCGATGATGATTCAGCAGCAGGCGCTTGGCGATGGTGGTGAGATAGGCGCGCGGTTCACGCAGCGCGTCCAGATCGTGGCGATGGCGCAGCACACGCACGAAGGTGTCCTGGGCCAGGTCGGCGGCGTCGAAGGTGTTGCCCAGCTTCGCGCGCAACCAATTTTGCAGCCACCCGTGGTGGCTGCGGTACAGACATTGGACGGTGTCGCCTGAAGCGAGCACGGGGTTCGGCACGACGGGCTCCCAGTACGCTAAAACACAAATAACAATCAATCTCATTCTAATTGCAAAACCAGGTTTCCGGTCAAGTCCAAGCGAAACACGGCGGCGGAGATATCATGCGGACAGACCGGCCGCGCCCCGCGGCCCCCTTACCGACCGGGCTGGCTCCATGATCTATAGCGTCTTGAAATTCATCCACGTGATCGCCGTGATTCTGTGGGTGGGCGGCATGCTGTTCGCGCACTGTTTCCTGCGGCCGGCGGCCGCGCAGTTGGAACCCAAGACGCGCCTGACGCTGATGGCCTCGGTGCTGCGGCCCTTTCTGAACGCGGTGCTGGTGGCGATCGTGCTGATCCTGCTGACGGGCGCGTGGATGATCGGGCAGGCAGGCAGCCTGGCGGCGCAGACCGGCGGCGAATTCTTCATGCCGCGCAGTTGGACGCTGATGGCCACTGGCGGGCTGGTGATGATGGCCATCTTTGGCCATATCCGCTTTGCGTTGTACAAGCGCCTGGCGCTTGCGGTGGCCGCGTCGGACTGGCCCAAGGGAGGTCAGGCCATGGCCGGCATGCGCCGCTGGGTGGGCGTGAACCTGGTGCTGGGCATCGTCGTGGTGGGCGTGGCGTTCCTGGCCTAGCCTGCCATCGGCCGGACAGAGGCTGGTATCGGAATTCTTTCGTTTGGTGCAATACGCCGTACATCCGTGGCGGACACACTGGGGATGACTCTCGCGGGTCACCTCAACAACGATAAGGGATTCCCCATGATCAAACGCGCATTGCACCTGGCCGCCCTCGGCCTGTTCGCCACCTCGTTCGCTGCCCCGTTCGCCACCCACGCCGCCGACGCCATCGACAACAGCGCGCTGGACAAGCCCGAGTTCCGCAGCCACAAGGCCACTTACGGCGTGGTGTACCGCCTGCCGCAAGAGGTCAACGCCGTGCTGGACGCCAAGGTGAATGGCGTCTTGAAGCAGGACCTGCTGGCGCTGGGCCTGAAGACCGAGGCCGACACGCCCAACCTGCCGCACGTGACGGTGGTGCATATCCACAGCGCCGACCCCGCCACGCCCGCCCGCATGCTGAAGGCGCTGCCCAAGCCGCCCGCGCCCTTGCAGGTCACGCTGAAAACCTTCTACCCGACCGAAGCCGCCAAGGACGCCGGGCACCCCTGGTGGCTGGACCTGGGCGTCGTCAAGAGCGGCCAGGGTTTCGAAGACATGATGCGCTACAACACCGTGGCCACCGCCGCCCTGGCGCCCTTGCGCGACGGCCCCTTGCCGCGCGTGACCGGCCCCGTCTACGCCAAGATGAGCGACGCCGGCCGCACGCTGGTCAAGACCATGGGCGTCAGCGGCGTCAATGTGATGCAAGACGGCAAGGAACTGCGCGCCCACAACCCGCACACCACGCTGGTCTACAGCATGGCGCGCTACGACACCCGCTTGCAGGACGCCATGAAGCAGGAATCCGCCAAGTTCAACGCGGTGCTGCCCGACGGCATCAACACCACGTTCAAGGACGTTTCCATTGTCGAAATCGGCTTTGCCGGCAACGTCGTGCGCGAGATCTATCGCGTCAGCCTGGAAGACGGCTCGGTGATTGACGTGGCCACGGGCAAGAAGATCGGCGCCTGAACGCCTGCTTGGCCCCGGTGCGGGCCAAGTGGAATTGGGCAAGGAACGGGCTGCCGACTGCTGCCATTCCGTGGCAGCATTACGCCATTCCCGCCACGCGCCCTTTCCCCATGTCCCGCACCGAACGACTTCTGGACCTGCTCCAGACCCTGCGCCGCCACCGCCTGCCCGTCAGCGGGCATCGGCTTGCCGCCGAAATGGGCGTCAGCCTGCGCACGCTGTACCGCGACATCGCGACGTTGCAATGCCAGGGCGCGGAAATCGAAGGCGAGCCGGGCGTGGGCTACGTGCTGCGTCCCGGCTTCATGCTGCCGCCGCTGATGTTCAGCACCGAAGAAATCGAGGCGCTGGTGCTGGGCACGCGCTGGGTCGCGGGGCGTTCGGACGAGCGCCTGGGCATGGCGGCGCGCAACGCGCTGGCCAAGATCGGCGCCGTGTTGCCGCAGGAACTGCGCGATGAATTGGACGCCATTCCGCTCTTGGTGGCGCCCAGCGCCATCGCGGTGGTGGACCGGGTGGACGTGGCGCTGATCCGCCAGGCGATACGCACGGAACACGCCCTGCACATCAGCTACCGCGACGACAAGGGGTCGGATTCCGACCGGGTGATATGGCCGTTTGCCCTGGGCTTTTTCGACAGCGTGCGCATCGTCATGGCCTGGTGCGAGCTGCGGCAGGACTTCCGCCATTTCCGCACCGACCGCATCGCCACGCTGACACCCGGCGAGCGCTATCCCCGCCGCCGCCACGTGCTGCTGAAGGAGTGGCGCGCCATCGCGCAGGAGTCGCAGGATTGCTGAATACCGAAGTGCTGAAGGCTGAACTGCCGACGCACACTACTGCCAAAAACTGACAGTACCCTTGCCTAAGATGCGTGCATCCCTCACCCAGGAGCGCGTCATGTCTCGCACAAACCCAGCCGACACCAATCTCGTCATCTTCTACGTTGAAAAGCCGCAGACCAGCGCGGCGTTCTACAGCGCCCTGCTGCAACGTCCGCCGGTTGAAAGCTCGCCTACGTTTGCGCTCTTCGTGCTGGACTCCGGCTTGAAGCTGGGCCTGTGGTCGCGCTACACGGTGGAGCCCGCCGCGGCGGGCCGGGGCGGCGCGTCTGAACTGGCGTTCTGCGTGGCGGATGCCGACGCGCTCAACCAGCGCCACCTGGACTGGAGCCTGCGTGGCCTGCCGATTCTGCAAGCGCCCACCAACATGGATTTCGGCCGCACCTTCGTGGCGCTGGACCCCGACGGCCACCGCCTGCGAGTCTTTGCGCCGGCACGCGAACCGGCCACGGTGGCGGAACCCGCCGACACCGTGGCCGCGCATGCCCTTTGATCCGGCCCAGGCCGCTGATCAACCGCGCTGCTGGCGGGCTTGAAGCACCACGGCTTCGCCGCGCTTCTTGAACAGCACCGCATACAGCGCGGCCAGGATCAGCAGGAACGGCACGCCGAACACCAAGGTCATCTGGAACACGTTGGTGAAGTAAGTGGTGATCAAAATCGCCAGCATCGCCACCGCGCCCAGCAACGTCAGCACCGGAAAGCCGGGCATGCGGAACGACAGCGCGCCACCGCCTTCGCGTGCCCAGCGGCGGCGAAAAAAGTAGTGCGTCACGAAGATCATCATCCAGGTGAACAGCGCGCCGAACATCGAGATGGCCATCATCAAGGTGAAGGCCGTGTCGGGGTACATCACCTTCAGCACCACGGCGATGGCGATGCCGCTGGTGGACAGCAGCAGCGCATTCAGCGGCGTGCCGCTTTTGGTCAGGCGGCCGAACAAGGCCGGCGCATGACCCGCGCGCGACAGGCTGAACATCATGCGCGTGGTGATGTAAAGCTGGCTGTTCATGGCCGACAAGGCCGCCACCAGCACGATGAAGTTGATGACGCCCGCCGCGCCCGGGATGTCCAGCGCCAGCATCACCTTCACAAAGGGGCTACCTTCCTTGCCGGCTTCGTTCCAGGGCACGATCGCCAATATCAACGCCAAGGTCAGCAGGTAGAACACGACCAGCCGCACGATGGTGGCGCGAAACGCTTTCTTCACGGCGCGCTCGGGGTCTTCGGCCTCGCCTGCGGCCACCGCGATCATCTCGACGCTAAGGTAGCTGAAGATCGAGATCACCACGGCAATCCACATGCCCCACAGCCCATTCGGAAAGAAGCCGCCGTGCGCCGTGTATTGCGCCACGCCGTACTGCGGGTTGCCCCACACAACATACGCGCCCAGGATGATGAAGGCCACGATGGCGGTGATCTTCACGGTAGAGAACCAGTATTCGATGGTGCCGAACGCCTTGACGCTCATCGCGTTCACCAGGATCAGCGCCCCCGAGAACACGCACACCCATAGCCACCCCGGCACATCGGGGAACCAGAAATGCATGTACTCGGCCACGGCGGTGACCTCGGTGCCCACCGCCAGCACCACGCACGACCAGTACGCATAGCGCACCAGAAAGCCGGCCAGGGGGCCGATGTAGTGTTCGGCATAGGCGCCGAAGGACCCGGACGTGGAATGCGCCACCGTCATTTCCGCCAGGCAGCCCATCAGCAAGAGCGTGATCAGCCCGCCAATGGCGTAGCTGATGATGACGCTGGGCCCGGCAAAGCCGATGGCGAATTTACTGCCCAGAAACAGGCCCGTGCCGATGGCCCCGCCGATGGCGATCATGCTCATCTGGCCCGAGGTCAAGCGTCGCTTGAGCCCCTGTTCGCGTTCGGCGATCTGGCCGAATCCTTGTGGTTTTTTCATTGTCTCCTCCTGCATTGCCCCCTCCTCCAGTGCGCTCGCTTTATGGTGGTGATGCCGGTTCGGCCCCGCGAGATGGGGCCACGCTCTTTGGCGTTCAGGTCACGGTCGAGCGTTGCTTGTATTCCGGCTTGTCCCAGGCGCGCGTGTCCAGCACGTCTTTCAGGATGTCCACGGCGTCCCAGACGTCGGCATGGCCGAAGTACAGCGGCGTCAGGCCAAATCGCAGCACTTCGGGCTCGCGGTAATCGCCGATCAGGCCGCGCGCGATCAGCGCCTGCATGACCTCGTAGCCATTGGGATGCAAGAAGCTCACGTGGCTGCCGCGTTCGGCATGCGTGCGCGGCGTGACAAGCGTCAGCGGGTGGTCCGCGCAACGTTCCTCGACCAGCTTGATGAACAGGTCGCCCAGCGCCAGCGACTTCGCACGCACCTGCGCCATGTCGGCGGCTTGCGCCACGTCCAGCCCGCATTCCACCAGCGACAAGGACACGATGGGCTGGGTGCCGCACAGGTAGCGGCGGATGCCGCCGGCCGGCTCGTAGGCCACGGCCATGTCGAACGGCCGCGTGTGGCCCCACCAGCCGGACAGCGGCTGCCAGAAGTCCTTCGTGTGGCGCGGGGCCACCCAGATGAAAGCCGGCGAGCCGGGGCCGCCGTTCAAGTACTTATAGGTGCAGCCCACGGCGAAGTCGGCGTTGGCGCCGTTCAGGTCCACGGGCACCGCGCCGGCCGCGTGCGCCAGGTCCCAGATGGTGAGCGCGCCGCGCTCGTGCGCCAGCGCCGTCACTGAAGCCATGTCGTGCATCTGGCCGCTGCGATAGTTGACGTGCGACAGCAGCATGACGGCAACCGAGTCGTCCAGCGCCTTGTCCAGCGGCAGCTCGTCGTCGATCAGGCGCATCTCGTAGCCCTGCTGCAGCAGGTCGATCATGCCCTGCACCATGTAGAGATCGGTGGGGAAGTTGTCGCGTTCGGACAGGATGACGCGGCGTGCCGGCTGCTGTTGCTGCTGAATGCGCAGCGCGGCGGCCAGCGCCTTGAAGATGTTCAGCGAGGTGGTGTCGGTGACCACCATTTCGCCGTCGCGCGCGCCCAGCAGGCTGCCCAGCTTGTTGCCCAGGCGCGCGGGCAATTCGAACCAGCCGGCCGTGTTCCAGCTACGGATCAGGTCGGTGCCCCATTCCTGCGTGATGACGCCGGCGGCGCGGGCGGCGGCACCCTTGGGCATCACGCCCAGCGAATTGCCGTCCATGTAGAGCACGCCGGGTGGCAGCTCGAAGCGGTCTTTCAGGGGGGCCAGGGGGTCTTTCCGGTCTGCGGCGACGCAGTCTTCGCGGGTAGTCATGCGGTGCTCCTTCGGGCAATATGCTGCAAACAGGATAGCAGCGCCATGGGGCCTGAAAATTGCAAAACCAGGCGTGGCTTACCCTAGGATTCCGCATTCAATTGCGCCAAATTTCCATTTTTAGAATTGGATTGCACCATGCAGCTAGACGCCACCGATCAGCGCATCCTGGTCCGCCTGCAAGAGAACAGCCAGATCAGCAACCAGGACCTGGCCGAGCAGGTGGCGCTGTCGCCATCGGCCTGCCTGCGCCGCGTGCGGGCGCTGGAAGAAGCCGGGTTCATCCGCAACTACCGGGCGGTGCTGGACGCCGACAAGCTGGGGTTTGAATTGGAAGCCATCGTCCACGTGTCGCTGGACCAGTCCCGCCCGGGGTGGCACGAGGCCTTTCTGGCCGGCATCGCGGCGCACGACGAAATCACCGAAGCCAGCATCGTGACCGGGGCGTCGAACTACATCTTGTCGGTGCGCACCCGCAACCTGGCGGCGTTCTCGCAGTTTGTCGAAGACAAGCTGAGCAAGATCGCGGGGGTGCGCGATCTGTGTTCGCATATCGTCATGCGCAAAGTGAAAGACCGGGGCGGCATGCTGCCGCTGACGGCGTGGCGCTAAGCCGCCCCGAATCGTAGAAATCCGAATACCGTGACAAAGTGGCAGGCCGAGCCCGCCATCACGAACAGATGCCAGATGCCGTGGGCATGCCGCCAGCGCTGGTCTTTCACATAGAACAGCGTGCCCACCGTGTACGCGGCCGCGCCCGCCAGTAACCAGGTCAGGCCCGCCGACGACAAGGCGCCCGCGATCGGGGCGGCGAATATCACCCCCAGCCACCCCATGGCCAGATACAGCGGCAGGGCTGGCGCCGCACCGCGCGCCCACCACAGTTCACGGCTGATGCCGATGGCCGCCAGCAGCCATATCGCCACGCCCATGGCCGCGCTCCAGGCGTGGTCCACGGGCCCGAAGGCCAGCGGTGTGTAGGTCCCCGCAATCAACAGGTAGATGGCGCAGTGGTCGGCCTTGGCCCAGCGCGCCTTGTAGCGGCCGCGCGTGCAGTGATACAGCACCGACGAGGCGTACACCGCAATCATCGATGCCGCGAACACGGCGCAACTGATGATCTGCCGCGTATCCACTTTCAGTTCCGCCGCGCGCGCGATCAGCGCGCCGGACGCGGCCACGGCCATCGCCAGGCCCGCCAGATGCGTGGCGCCATTGAATCGTTCGCCTTCGTACATGTGTCCTCCCAGCGCGCCGGTGCCATGCCGGCCCTGGCCATCATGGGCCCGCCGTGTGACACGTTGACGTCACCGGCGGGCGCGCCCGGAGCTCAGGCGATGAAATCCACCGCGGCGGGAAAACCTTCCACCGCGCGCGCCGCCAGGATGGCGCGCTGCACCGCGATGGCCATGGCTTCGGCCGCCATCACGCCCAGCAGCATGACGTTGCCCGGCTTGCCGGACGTGCCGGTGCCCAGCGCAAAAATGGTGTCGCCGTCCAGCATGGTGTGGATGGGGTTGATGCTGCGGGCCAGCCCGTCGTGCGCCATGCCCGCGATTTTCTGCGCCTGCGCCTTGGTCAGCGTGGCGTCGGTGGCCACCACACCGATGGTGGTGGCCGTGCCCGCGCGCATCGATCGGGGCAGGTCGCCGGCCAGGATGGCCGCGCGCGTATCCAGAAACTGCTTGCCGTCCGCCGTGCGCGCGCCGGCCAGGATGCGGCCGGTGGCCGGGTCCAGCACGTCGCCCACCGCGTTGACGGCCACAATGGCGCCCACCGTCACGCCCGCCACCGTCAGAGATGCGCTGCCGATGCCGCCCTTCATGGCGCGCTTGGGTCCGTACAGCTTGCCCACGGTGGCGCCCGCGCCCGCCCCGACGTTGCCTTCTTCAGGCGCATCGGTCGACGCCGTTTTGCACGCCTGGTAGCCCGCTGCCGCGTCCGGGCGGATCGACGCATCGCCCACGCCCAGATCAAACAGGATGGCCGACGGCACGATGGGCACGTGCGCCACGCCCACGTCAAAGCCGATCTTTTTTTCCTCCAGGTAACGCATCACGCCGCTGGCGGCGTCCAGCCCGAACGCGCTGCCGCCCGACAGCACGATGGCATGCACTTTTTCCACCATGTTGACGGGGTTGAGCAGGTCGGTTTCACGGGTGCCGGGCGCGGCGCCGCGCACGTCCACGCCGCCAATCGCGCCCGCTTCGGCAATGATGACCGTGCAGCCGGTGGGGCGGCGCGTGTCGGTGTAGTGCCCCACGCGCAGGCCCGCAACCTGGGTGATGCTGCCGCCTCCGGGCAGCAGCCGCGAACCATTGGCTTGGGCGGGCATGCCGCCCGCCAATGCCGCCGCGCCCGCGGCGGCCGCCATGAAGGTCCGCCTGTTCCATTGCTGTTCCAAACCCATCTCCCTTTGCTTGCCGTTTACTTGAAGTTCACCTGCGATTTCGCTGTCTGCGCCCGAAGCGTCTCATGCCGATCGGGAACTTGTTAATGACTGGAAGCTATATTTTTACTATTCCTTATGCTTTGTGGAAAAATAGGCGCGTTGCTAGAGTGCGGCTATGACGGGGGCCCCGTGCATCACGGTGCCCTCCAAAATGACACCGATCTTCCGGAGCATTGCCATGAAACTCTTACGCTCGTTGTTCATCGCCGGCCTGATCCAGGCCACCGCCCTGGGCGCCGCCCATGCCCAATCCGGGTTGGACCAGATCAAGTCCGCGGGCACCTTCAAGATTGGCACCGAAGGCACCTACGCCCCCTTCACCTTCCACGACGCATCGGGGCAGCTTACCGGTTTTGATGTAGAGATTGGGCGTGCCATTGCCGAACGCCTGGGCGTCAAAGCGCAGTTCGTGGAAGGTAAGTGGGACGGCCTCATCGCCGGCCTGGACGCCAAGCGTTACGACGCGGTGATCAATCAGGTGGGCATCACCGACGCGCGCAAACAAAAATACGACTTTTCTGATCCGTACATCTCGTCGGCCGCCGTGCTGATCGTGCGCGACGACAACACCAGCATCAAGTCGTTCGCCGACCTGAAGGGCAAGAAGTCGGCCAACACGCTGACCAGCAATTTCGGCAAGCTGGCGCAAAGCCATGGCGCGGAAGTGGTGGCGGTGCAGGGCTTTAACGAAGCCATTGACCTCTTGACCTCGGGCCGCGTGGAAGCTACGGTCAACGACAACCTGTCGTTCCTGGACTTCAAGAAGCAAAAGCCGAACGCCAAGGTGAAGATCGCCGCCACCGACAAGACCGCTGAATTCAGCAACTCGGGCGTGCTGATCCGCAAGGGCAACCCCGAACTGCAAGCCGCCATCAACAAGGCGCTGGCGGACATCAAGGCCGACGGCACCTACAAGACCATTTCGGTCAAATACTTCGGCACGGACTTGTCGGCGCAGTAAGCCGCGGACACGCACATGACGCTACCTACCTGGCTCCAGGCCGTCATCCCCGATTGGCTGTTGGCGCAGATCGGGTCATGGACCGTGCCGGCCTGGGTACAGTTGATGGCCGATTCGTTCTGGCCGCTGCTGCACGCCGGCCTGGTGTTCACCGTGCCGCTGACATTGATGTCGTTCGCGCTGGGCCTGGCGCTGGCGTTCGTGGTGGCGCTGATCCGGTTGTTCGGGCCGGCGCCGCTGGTGGCGCTGGTGCGCTTCTATGTGTGGCTGATCCGGGGCACGCCGCTGCTGGTGCAGTTGTTCGTGATTTTCTACGGCCTGCCCAGCGTGGGCATCGTGCTGGATCCCTTGCCCGCCGCGCTGATCGGCTTCACGCTGAACGTGGGCGCCTACAACTCCGAAGTCATACGTGGCGCCATCGAATCCATCACCAAGGGCCAATGGGAAGCCGCCTACTCGCTGAGCATGACGCGCGGTCAGGCGTTGCGCCGCACGATCCTGCCGCAAGCCGCCCGCGTGGCGGTGCCGCCGCTGTCGAACTCGTTCATTGCGCTGGTCAAGGACACGTCGCTGGCGGCGGTGCTGACGGTGCCCGAGATCTTCCAGGCGGCGCAGCGCATCGCGGCGGTCACGTATGAACCGCTTATCCTCTATACCGAAGCCGCGCTGATCTACCTGGTGTTCAGTTCCGTGTTGTCCGCCGCGCAAGTGCGCCTGGAACGGCGCTTTGGCCAGCACGCGGTGTTTTCCGAGAAGACCCGATGATACGGCTGCAGAAAATCGAAAAGGCGTTTGGCGGCAATCTGGTGCTCAAGCAGGTGGACGTGAGCATCGCCGAAGGCAGCGTCACCGCGCTGATCGGCCCGTCCGGCAGCGGCAAGAGCACGCTGCTGCGCTGTGTGAACCTGCTGGAAGTACCCGACCGAGGCACGCTTGCCATCGGCCCGGAAAGCATCGACTTCGAACCCGGCAAGAAGCTGACGCGGGAACAGGTGCAGCGCGTGCGCAGGCAGACGGGCATGGTGTTCCAGAATTTTCAGTTGTTCCCGCACCAGACGGTGATCGGCAACGTCATGGAAGGCCTGCTGACCGTGCAGAAGTGGTCGCTGGACCGGGCCCGCGCGCGTGCGGAAGAATTGCTGAAGAAGGTGGGCATGTCCGAAAAGGCCGACGCCTGGCCCGCCAACCTGTCTGGCGGACAACAACAGCGCGTGGCGATCGCACGCGCGCTAGCGCCGGCGCCGCGCGTGCTGCTGTGCGACGAACCCACGTCCGCGCTGGACCCGGGCCTGGCGGCCGAAGTGGTGGATGTGCTGCGTCAGTTGGCTTCCGAAGGCATGACCATGCTGATGGCCACGCACGACCTGCGCCTGGCCGCCAACGTGTCACGTGAGGTGGTATTTATATTGGATGGCGTGGTGGTCGAATCCGGCGATTCCCGCACGCTGTTTTCCCGGCCGAAGGATCAACGGACGGCGGCGTTCATTTCAACGCTGACACAAGATAATCCCTCGTAGGATGGGTGCAGCGCGAACGACCCTGCCCAAGAACACCATTGCCGTTCGCGCGAAACCCATCAAACGGCCGTGAACGTTGAACCGCCCTACAAAAAACCTGCGTGATGGCCGCGGTTGTGAAAAACGCCATCGTTGCATGATGGGTTTCGCGCGATCCATGGTCGCGTTCTTGGCCACAACCTGCCGCGCTGCACCCATCCTACCGGTAGGATCAACCGCTCGCCCGTCGTAGGATGGGTGCAGCGCGAACGGACCCTGCCCAAGAACACCATTGCCGTTCGCGCGAAACCCATCAACCGGCGGGGAACGTTGACCCGCCCTACAAAAACCTGCGTGATGGCCGCAGTGGTGAAGAACGCCATCGTTGCATGATGGGTTTCGCGCGATTCAATGTCGTGTTCCTGGCCACAGCCTGCCGCGCTGCACCCATCCTACCGGTAGGATCAACCGCTCGTCCGTCGTAGGATGGGTGCAGCGCGAACGACTCGGCCCAAGAACACCATTGCCGTTCGCGCGAAACCCATCAAACGGCCGTGAACGTTGACCCGCCCTACAAAAAAACCTGCGTGATGGCCGCGGTGGTGAAAAACGCCATCGTCGCATGATGGGTTTCGCGCGATTCAATGTCGTGTTCCTGGCCACAGCCTGCCGCGCTGCACCCATCCTACAGCCGGACTATCCCATCGACCCGCCATGCATCATCGTGGCGGCAAATTCCCTGCCGGATCTACCGCTTGGCCGTTGTAGCGGAGCTCGAAGTACAGGCCTACCTGCTTGCTGTCGCTGTTGCCCATTTCGGCGATTTTCTGGCCTTGTTTTACGCTCTGGCCTTCCTTGACCAGCAGCTTGCGGTTGTGCGCGTAGATACTTAGAAAGCTTGCGTTGTGCTTGACGATCACCAGATGGCCATAACCGCGCAGGCCGCTGCCGGAATAGGCCACGGTGCCGCTGGCGGAGGCGACCACCGGCGTGCCCGAGCTGTTGGAAATAACGATGCCGTTGGAGCCGCCGCCGTCATATCCGCGCGTGACCTTGCCCTGTGCCGGCCATACCAGCGAGATCGCTCCGGGAGGCGCCGTGCGGCGCTTGCCGGACGATGCGGATGCGCGCGACGAGCCGGCGGGTTTTGATGCCGACTTGCTGGGCGTGGAGGTGCGGGCCTGTCCGGCGGGCGGTTCCACCCGCAGCATCTGCCCCACTTCGATCGTGTTCGAATTCGACAGGCGATTCCAGCGCACCAGGTTGCTGACGGAGGTGCCCTGCTTGCGCGCGATCTGCGTCAGCGTGTCGCCCGACTGCACCCGGTAGTAGCCAGGCTGGACCTTGGTGGTGCCGCACGCCGACAGCAGCAAAGCCAGGACCACGATGCAAAGGCCCATCCACAAGCGCGCCCGAGTCCGCGTCGGACGGGACCGCGCCGTCGAGGACGTTGCGAGAACAGGCACGTACACGGTCGGGACGGACAGGGAAAGCACTGAAACTTGAGGCACAGAGGTAGGCAATGGTTGGGGCTGAACGATCGGATAGGAACGAGCAAGAACGGCAAACACCCGCTAGACACGCAGAAATCAACGTACGCGCGTTAAACAATAGCAAGCGCGAGCAAGCCGGTTCGCAAGCGGGACAGCCAGCCGGCTAGCAAGAAGGGTACCAAGATTTTTGCGTGGCCGGTGCCGCGCCGGGCCATGCTGAGCGCCGGGCCGCGCATTGCACTGGGCCGTGCAGTGCGCCAGGTCTTGCCGTGCCAAGCCGTGCTTGGCCGCGCTGCGGGCCGCGCAGGCCCGCGCCGGGCTTCGACTAGAATGCCGCTATGTCCGAATTCACCCGCCTCTTCCGCTTCAGGAGCGCCGTGCGCGCCCGGGGCGTGTTGTGGCTGGCGCTTTTGGCCTTGGCGCTCCGCGCACTGGTGCCCACCGGCTACATGCCGGATGCCAACGCGCTGCATGAGGGCCGGTTGGAAGTCACCTTCTGCTCGGCCGCCGGCGAATTGTCCACGCTGGATCTGGTGCTGGACAAGCGCGCCCCAGGCGGCCCGACCCCACACGATGCCGCCGAAACCGGCGCGCAATGTCCCTTCGGATTGTTGGCGCATGTGGCGCCGGCGCCTACACCCACCGTCACCCCCATTCTGTTGCCCGTTGGCCGGCCCGCGCCGCCCGCGGCCACGTATCGCGCCCTGCCCCCGCTGGCCTCCCACGGCCCGCCGCTGGGTTCACGCGCCCCGCCCTTCTTGGCTTGACTCCGACTGCCCGCGCGGCCCGGCCGCGCGCTTAGCCACGTCAACCCAAGAGGTTTTCATGCGTTTCCCGCGCTCTATTTCATTGCGCGCGCCCGTTGGCGCCGCCCCTTCCCACGCGCCCGATCCCCGGCGCCGCCTGCTGTTGTCTTCCCTGGCCCTGCTGGCCCTGACCGGCTGCGGCCCCGACGCCCCCAAGCTGCACGGCATGGACTTGTCCGGCATGCCCACGGGCGATTTCCAACTGCAGGACAAAACCGGTCAAGCGCGCACCCTGGCCGACTACCGTGGCCACCCCATCCTGCTGTTCTTCGGCTTTACCCAATGCCCCGACATCTGCCCCACGGCGCTGACCCGCGCCCTGGAAATGAAGGACCTGCTGGGCGCCGATGCCGACAAGCTGCGCGTGCTGTTCATCACCGTGGACCCCGAGCGCGACACGCCGGAAATCCTCAGCGCCTACACCGAGGCCTTCGACCCCGGCTTCGTGGGCCTGCGCGGCACGGCGGAACAAACCCGCGCCGCCGCCCAGTCCTTCAAGGTGTTCTATCAGAAGGTTCCCACCGGCTCGTCCTACACCATGGACCACACCGCGCTGACCTACGTGATCGACGCCCAGGGCAAGTTACGCCTGGCGCTGCGCCACGCGCAGACCGCCGCCGAATGCGTGGAAGACCTGCGCACCGTGCTGTAACGCTGCGCGCCGACCGCCGACCTCGGCCGGGCCTTCCTGTGGATGCCCTATCCCCATATCCCTACACATCCAAATAAATACAGACACCCCATCATGAAGAACTTCTCGCTGCGCACGTTTGCCACCGCCCTGTCCCTGTCCGTGCTGGCAGGCTTTGCATCCCCCTCCCTCGCTGCCGATGCCCCGCTGAAGGTGGAAGACGCCTGGGTCCGCGCCACGGTTCCCAACCAACACGCCACCGGTGTGTTCATGCGCCTGACCTCGCCGGACGCGGGCCGCCTGGTGGCCGTGGAGTCCGACGCCGCCAAGCATGTGGAAGTCCACGAAATGGCGATGCAGGACAACGTCATGAAAATGCGTGAAGTGCCTGCCGTCGACTTGCCCGCCGGTCAGGCCGTGGATCTGAAGCCGGGCGGCTATCACGTCATGCTGATCGACCTGGCCCGCCAGATCACCCCGGGCGACCACGTGCAACTGACGTTGATCGTCGAAGACGCCAAGCAGCAACAGCACCGGGTGCCGGTCACGGCTGAAGCGCGCGCGCTGAACGCCAAGGCCGGCGCCGCGCCCGCAGCGGCCCATGGTCACGGCCACTGACGCGCTCTATATATAGAGGGCATTCAACTGGAACGCGATTGGCGGCGACAAAAATCGGGGACGCACACGACCCCACGCCGCCAGCGTGTCGCGCTGAATCGCCATACAATGCCTGCACGTCCACCGTCGGCGCCTCACCTCAAGGCCCGACGGCAGCCGGCCACTTGCGCCGCGCGCCGGATGCCTGCGTTCCGCGCCGCCGGGCGCTTGACCCGCCGGCGGGCCGCCGGCAACTCTGTGTCTGGATATGCCCGGTAGTTCCGCTTTTTCATTCCTGCGTACCCTTTGCAGCCTGCGCTGGCTCGCCATCGCCGGCCAAGCCGCCACCATCCTGCTGGCCAGCAGCGTACTGGGCCTTGCCCTGCCGCTTGAGCCCCTGTGGATCGGCGTGGGCGTGCTCATCGGCTTCAACGCCTATGCCAGCCTACGGCTGCGCCATCCCCGCGACCTGTCCCACGCCACCGCGTTCGGCCATCTGTTGGTGGACATGGCCGCCTTGTCCTGGATGATTGGCTGGAGCGGCGGCATCAGCAATCCGTTCGGCATGATGTTTTTGATCCTGACCGCGCTGGCGGCCCTGGCGCTGCCGCGCAATTGGGCGCTGGCGGCGGCGCTGGCCGGTATTTGCGGCTACGCGGCGGCGGGCATCTTCGGCCAACCCTTGCGCGGCGACGTGGACACGCACACCCTGCTGCTGTGGGGCCTGGGCGCCAATTTCCTGATTTCGGTAGTCGTGGTGCTGGTGTTTTCCACCCGCCTGGCGTCTGACCTGCGCGCCCGCGAGCGCGAACTGGCCCGCCTGCGCGAACGCTTCACCCGCAATGAAGGCATCGTCGCGCTGGCCACCCACGCCGCCGCGATGGCGCATGAACTGAACACCCCGCTGGCCACCATGACCTTGCTGGCCGACGAGATCGCCGCCGAGGTCAAGGACGAAGACCTGCGCGAAGATGTGTCCACCCTGAGCCAATTGCTGGCCCTGTGCCGGGAACGCATTCGCAATCTGGCGGTCCCAACCGCCGTGGACCTGGTGCGTGTGGTGGGCCAGTGGCGCTTGATCCGTCCGACTATCGACCTGCAACGCTCGGGCGCCTTGCCTCCCAGCCTGCGGGTGGACCCGGCGATCGCCCACTTGTTGCAGGCCCTGTTGAACAACGCGGCGGACGCCGGCGAAGCCGCTGAAACACCGCGCGTGGACCTGCATCTGGAATATGGCTACGGCGCTTTGCGCGGTGAAGTGCGGGACTACGGGCGAGGCTTCGACCCCGACCAGACCCTGCTGCCCGTGACCAGCCTGTTCAACAGCGGCAAGCCGGGCGGGCTGGGCGTGGGCCTGGCGCTGTCGCATGCCACCGTGGAACAGCTAGGCGGTGAAATGACCATGACCGCCGCCGTTGGGGGAGGCACCCGCATCCGCTTTTACCTGCCCCTGGGCAACCCCGGAACTTGATTGTGATGAACCCTACCGACCTTGGCCTGTTGATCGACGACGACGAACTGTATGTGCGCACCTTGCAGCGCAGCCTGTCGCGTCGCGGCCTGGAAACCCGAACCGCCACGGGCATCGCCGAAGCGCTGCGCGTGGCCGAGGAAATCCGTCCGGCGTTTGCCCTGGTGGACCTGCGCCTGGGTGAAGACTCCGGCCTGACGCTGATCCGCCCCTTGCGCGCCCTGCGCGCGGACATGCGGATCCTGCTGGTCACCGGTTACGCCAGCGTGGCCACCGCCGTCGAAGCCATCAAGCGCGGCGCGGACGACTACCTGCCCAAGCCGGCCACCGCGCCGATGATCCTGCGCACGCTGGGTTTGGTGAAGCCAGAATCCGTTACCATCGAAACGACCATGACGCCGTTGCACCGCCTAGAATGGGAGCACATTCATCAGGCCCTGCACGAAACCGGCGGTAATGTTTCGGCGGCGGCGCGCCTTCTGGGCATGCATCGGCGGTCGCTCCAGCGCAAGCTGGCCAAGAAACCGGGGCCGGAACGCGAAGTGATCGTCGACTGATTTGTGCGGGTGCGACACATCTTTACAACACCCCATTGTGCGGGTGCGACATAACGTCGCACCCCCTATATCTCCTCCGGGGCAACTGCCCCCCTAGGAAAACCCTGAATCTGCCCCTCTGGGGGCTGATTCCTCCCAGGCAATGCGACCATGTGTCGCATGCTTGACGGATATCAAGCCGATAGGATGGACGTTGCTGCTTGGCAGCATTTCGCCCCGCTGCTACGCAGCATTTCCAACCCTCCATCCAAGGCTGTACGTGAAACACCCCCTCCTTGCGACCCTAACGCGCATTTTTGGCGTCGGCGCGGTCATGCTGCTTGGCGGCTGCAACATGGAAATTCTCTCTCCCAAGGGAGACATTGGCGCCCAGGAAAAGACTTTGCTGTTCACGGCGACGGGGCTGATGCTCATCGTTGTGATTCCGGTACTGTTCATGATCGTGGCGTTTGCGTGGAAATATCGCGCATCCAATACCAAAGCTGACTACCAGCCCAAGTGGGCCCACTCCACGGCGATTGAAGTCGTGGTCTGGACCGTTCCTTGTATCATCGTGGCGATTCTTGCCGTGATCACCTGGCGCTCCACGCACGCGCTGGATCCCTACAAGCCGCTCGTTTCCGAACACAAGCCCGTCACCATCGAGGTGGTGTCGCTGGATTGGAAGTGGCTGTTCATCTACCCCGAATACGACATCGCCACGGTCAACGAGATCGCGTTCCCCGTGGACGTTCCGGTCAACTTCCGGATCACGTCGGCCTCGGTCATGAATTCGTTCTTCATTCCGCAACTGGGCAGCCAGATCTACTCGATGGCCGGCATGGAAACGAAGTTGCACCTGAATGCGCGCGAAGCCGGCACCTACGCCGGTATCTCGGCCAACTACAGCGGCGCCGGTTTCTCCGGCATGCGCTTCAAGGCCATCGCGACGTCGCAAGAAGGGTTCGACAACTGGGTCAAGGAAGCCAAGGCTTCGCCTACGGCCCTGACCCCCGAGGTTTATGCCGAGCTGACCAAGCGCAGCGAACGCAACCCGGTCGTCAAGTATTCGTCGGCGCCTCCCGCCATGTTTGATTTCGTCTTGGGCAGCACGATGTCCAAGATGGCCGGTGTGGACTCCGCCACGTGCACGTCCACGTCGAACAATCTGATCGCAGGAATTAACTAACAATGCTCGGGAAACTTACCCTCGAGGCCATTCCGTACCATGAACCTATCGTCATGGTTACGCTGGCCGCCGTGTGCCTGGGAGGCCTAGCGGTCTTCGGCGCCATCACCTACTTCGGCAAGTGGAAGTACCTGTGGACGGAATGGTTGACCTCCGTCGACCACAAGCGCATCGGCGTGATGTACATCATCGTCGCGCTGATCATGCTGCTGCGCGGCTTTGCCGACGCCATCATGATGCGCACCCAGTTGGCGGTGGCATCCGCCGACTCCGCCGGCTTCTTGCCACCACACCACTACGACCAGATCTTCACCGCCCACGGCGTCATCATGATTTTCTTCATGGCGATGCCCTTCATTACCGGGCTGATGAACATCGTGGTGCCGCTGCAAATTGGCGCCCGCGACGTGGCCTACCCGTTCCTGAACTCGCTGAGCTTCTGGCTGTTCGGTGCCGGCGTCGCGCTGATGATGATCTCGCTGTTCGTGGGCGAATTCGCCGCGACCGGCTGGCTCGCCTATCCGCCGTTGTCTGGGCTGGATTACAGCCCAAGCGTCGGGGTGGACTACTACATCTGGGCACTCCAGATATCAGGGTTGGGCACCACGCTTAGCGGCATCAACTTCATCGTGACCATCCTGCGCATGCGCGCACCGGGCATGAGCCTGATGAAGATGCCGATCTTCACGTGGACCTCGCTGGTCACCAACGTGCTGATCGTCGCCGCCTTCCCCGTCCTGGCCGCAACGCTTGCGCTGCTGACCATGGACCGCTACCTGGGCACGCACTTCTTCACGAACGACATGGGCGGCAACGTCATGATGTACGTGAACCTGATCTGGATCTGGGGTCACCCCGAGGTCTACATCCTGGTGCTCCCGGCGTTCGGCGTGTATTCGGAAGTGGTTGCCACCTTTGCCCGCAAGACGCTGTTCGGCTACAAGTCCATGGTTTACGCCACGGCCGCCATTGGCGTGCTGTCGTTCCTGGTCTGGCTGCACCACTTCTTCACCATGGGCGCGGGGGCCAACGTCAATGCCTTCTTCGGCATTGCAACGATGATTATCTCGATCCCGACGGGCGCGAAGATTTTCAACTGGCTGTTCACCATCTACCGCGGCCGCCTGCGCATCACGACGCCGGTGCTGTGGACGCTGGGCTTCATGATCGTCTTCGTCATCGGCGGCATGACCGGCGTGATGCTGGCCATCCCCGGCGTGTCTTTCGTGCTGCACAACAGCTTGTTCCTGATCGCCCACTTCCACAACACCATCATCGGTGGCGTGGTGTTCGGTTGTATCGCGGGCATGACGTACTGGTTCCCGAAGGCATTCGGCTTCACGCTGAATGAACGCCTGGGCCGCTACTCGTTCTACTGCTGGTTCGTTGGTTTCTTCATGGCCTTCATGCCCCTGTACATCCTGGGCTTCAAGGGCATGACGCGTCGCCTGAACCACTACGACAACCCCGAATGGCAGCCGTACCTGCTGGTTGCGCTGGCTGGCGCCGCGCTGATCATGCTGGGCATCTGGTTCCTGTTGCAGCAAGTGTTCGTGTCGGTTCGCCAACGCAAGCAAAACCAGGACGTCACCGGCGATCCCTGGGATGGCCGCACCCTGGAATGGTCGATTTCGTCGCCGGCTCCTTTCTACAACTTCGCCCACGTTCCTCACGTTGATGAGCTGGACCAGTTCTGGGAAGACAAGCAAAGCGGCAAGGCCTACAAGCGCCCGGCCAAGTACGAAGACATCCACATGCCGCGTAACACCGGCGCCGGCGTCTACATCGGTTTGTTCGGCCTGGTGATGTGCTTTGCGCTGATCTGGCACATCTGGTGGCTCGCCGCCGCTGGTTTCGTCGGCATGATCGGTGCGTTCATCGCCCGTGCCTACGACCGCGACGTCGATTACTGGGTCCCGGCCGCGGAAGTCGAACGCATCGAAAACGCTCACTTTGACAAAATGCAGAAGGCCGCCTGAGCCATGATTCAAGCCGTAGCCACTCACCCCCACGCGGGTCACGACGATCACGCGCATCACGACGATGGATCCAAGACCGTTTTCGGTTTCTGGGTCTATCTGATGAGCGACTTGCTGATCTTTTCGGTGCTGTTCGCCACGTTCGCGGTGTTGTCCAACGCCACCGCGGGCGGCCCCACGGGCAAGGAACTGTTCGACCTGAAGTTCGTGCTTGTCGAAACGCTGTTGCTGTTGTTCTCCAGCTTCACCTTCGGCATGGCCAACCTGAACGTGCACGCCAACAACAAGTCCCGCGCGATGGGCTGGTTGATGGTCACGTTCCTGTTCGGCGCGGGCTTTATCGCGATGGAAGTCTGGGAATTCCATCACCTGATCACTGAAGGCGCGGGCCCCGGCCGCAGTGCTTACCTGTCGGCGTTCTTCACGCTGATCGGCACGCACGGCCTGCACGTCACCTTCGGCCTGATCTGGATCATCGTCATGCTCGACATGATCCGCCGCCATGGCCTGGACTCGATCAACAAGCGTCGCCTGGCGTGCCTGAGCCTGTTCTGGCACTTCCTGGACATCGTCTGGATCTGCGTCTTCACCTTCGTCTATCTCTTGGGAGCCCTCTGATGTCGCACTCCGCTGCGGCCGCACACGGCCACGACGATCACGCCGCCGACCACGGCAGCCTGAAGTCCTACATCATCGGTTTCGTGCTCTCGCTGCTGCTCACCTTCGGCTCTTTCGGCCTGGTGATGCACGGCGCGCTGTCGCACACCATCACCATCGTCGGCGTCGTTGCCCTGTGCGTGCTCCAGTTGCTGGTGCAACTGGTGTACTTCCTGCACATGGGCGCGTCGAAGTCGGCGCGCGACAACCTCGCCGCGTTCGTCTTCACCGTAATGATCATCGCCATCATCGTGGGCGGGTCGGCATGGGTGCTGTACAACATGAACGTCAACATGGGCCACGCCATGTAATGACGGCTTGCCGCCGACGCTGCTAGTCAGCGTCAACGCAAAAAAAACAGGCGCCTTCGGGCGCCTGTTTTGTTTTGGAGCGCATGCACCGTGCGCGGCCGCCTAGCCTGGCGCCTTCACCGTCAACGTCACGTTGGCGCGCGTGGCCAGATCGCGGGCGGATACGCCCACAAAGGGCTGCACGCGCGAGGCCTGGTCCAGGTCGCAACTGGCTGCGCCCTGCGCGCCGTCCAGCACCTGCCGGATCGCCCGCGCGCCCGTCGGGCTGATGGGGCCGGTGTTGCTCAGTTGCCAGGCCAGCACGTCCGCCACCGCCATGCCGCAACGCCATGGGGTGCGATACAGCCCGGCGTCATGCGCCAGCAGCATTTGCGCCTTGGCGTCGTTGCCCACACGCAGCATGATCACCAGCGGCAAGGCGTCGGCATCCACGACGCCATCCAGGCGCGCGCCGGCGTCGCTTCTGTCCGACGCATCGGCGCCCTGTTCCAGCCATTGCAGATAGAGGTCGTCGGGCAGCCACGGCAGGCTGAGCGGCGCCAGGCGATTGTTGCCCAGACCGGTGGCGTCCTGCGCCCAGGTCAGCGGCACGCCGGCCGCCAGCAGACGGTCGGCGGTGGCGCGCAGCTTGGCGCGCTGGCCGTCCCATTCCGGGCTGTTCTGCTTGATGGCCGCGCGAATCTCCAACTGATTCCACACGCTCAAGAGGCTGGACAGGGATTCCGGCGTCAAGGCCTGGCGTGGCGGCTTGGCGGCTTCCGCCAATTGGTCCACCAGCGTCGGCTGCATGGTGCGCGCGGCCAGCGTCAGCGCTTCATTCAGGCCATTGCGTTCCGGCGTCTTGCTGGCGCTATAGCCGCCTACCGCCGCGTCCGCGCCCAGGGCCAGGGCGAAGGTCACGCGCTCGGGAATGGGATACACCACCGTGGGCGTGAACTCGCCGCTGATGGCGCCGCGCAGCGCTTCCAGCAGGGGCGTTTCCCACATGTTCTGGTTGCCGTAGACCATGCGCACATAGGCGGCATTGATGTCGGCGCCCTTGGCCAGCAGCGCCTGCGCAAACCAGAACGTCTTGGGGCTTTGCATCGCGGCATGCAATGCCGACCGGCCGTTCTTTTCGCGTGCGTTGGGGTTGGCGCCCTTGGCCAGCAGATAGTTGAGCGTGTCCTTGTCTTCGCTGTAGTACGAAATGCGGCGCACCAGCAGCGGCGTGCCGTTGGAGTCCGCCGCATCCAAAGGCGCGCCCGCCGCAATCAGGGTGTCGGCCAGCGCGTAGCGTTCGGCGGCGGGGCGGGTATCGCGGACGTCGGGCAGCGCGCTGGCCAGCAGCACATAGCCGTTGTTGGGCCCATCAGCGCGCGCGCCCGCCGCCAGCAACACCCGCACCGTTTCCAACTGCTTGCGGGATACGGCCACCGCCAGCGCCGACGTGCCGTTCTCGTTCACGCCGTTGGGGTCCTGCCCGGCCGCCAGCTCGGCGCGCACGGCGTCCAGGTCGTCTGCCTGGATCGCCTTGAAGATGGCAAGCCTGGGGCGGCACGTCTCTGCGTTTAGCGGTGCGGCATCGTTCAACGCCGCGCCGATCCGCGTGGCGATGTTGCCGGGGATGGGCTCATTGGCTTCCAGCCTGCGCGTGCAATACAGGCGGTAATCTTCGCGCGCCAGGGCTTCGAAATAACTCCGCTTGTCGCGCGTCTTCGTGCTTTGCTTCCAGCGCGCATCGGCCCGGTTCAAATAGGCCGCCGTGCGTGCCGGGTCGCGCCGCAATACGTCGGTCAGGATGCGGTCGGCCTGCTCGGTATCGCCCGACTCGGCCAGCCAGAAGCCGTAGTCGTTCAACGCCGTCAGCATCTCGGGATCTTTGCCGGTGGGGTCGATCTCGCGGTAGTCCTGCTCCATGACAAAGCGGCGCAGATCGGCCAGCGCGCGGCTGAACTCGGCGGTCTTGGCGCGCGGCACGGCACGCGCGACCTGATGCAGCGTGCGAAAGGTGGCGGTCACATCCACCGGCGTGCGGTATTCAAAACGCACATCGGCGGGAAACGCGGGCATGCGCACGGGGTAGTCGGTCAGCGCCGGCCGCAGCGTGGCCAGGGCCTGCGTCTTGCGTTCATCGTTCCAGGGCCGGTCGGCCGTCACGACGATCAGCCGTGTGTCGGCCTGGACGGTGGCCGCCACGCCGTCCGCATCCACCAGGAAACCGTCGGCCCGCGTGTCGTCCGAGCCTGGGTACGCGTAGCCCACCCAGTACTGGGTTTGCGCCTCGCGCGGCGCCCTGACCCGCACATTTTCTTCGCGCGAGGCCTGCCAGCTTGCCGGGTCGATCACCAGCGGCTGCGAACGGAAATCCAGGCTGAACTCCTTGCCCGCGCCACGCACGTACCGATACAGGTAAAGCCGGTTTTCCATCTGCCCGACCAGCACCGCGTCCTTGACGTTCTCGGTTCCCCAGACACGCCGCTCGGGTTCGCGCAGCGGGTAGCGCGACAGGCGCATGGCGTCTATGACGGCTCCGATGTCGTACGCCACGGCAGGCCGAGGCGCCGCCGAAAAACCTGCCAAGGCCACCAGGACGGCGCCGAACAATCGGGAAACTGCGGGACGAAAGCTGCGCGACATGCGTGGACGAAGCCAGAAGAATCAGGGACGCCGATGATACTCGTCCGCGCGCAGACATTTACCGCCCGCCCTGGTCGGCTCTTCGGGTATGTCCTGAGACGATTTTGTCCACAATATCGTCAGGCTGACATGGCTTTCGTTATATATTTCGCAACATATCGACTTCATTAACATCAGAATTACTTTCGCGACTGCCGCTACCGCCATGGACGCCGTGCTGACCTCTCCTACCGCCCATGCCGACATTGCCATGCCGGCCCAGCGGTTTGCCCGCGCCCTGTTGCACCACGCGCCGCCGGGCCACCCTGATGCGGGCTTCTTCGCCACGGTGATCGGCACCAGCCTGGCGCACCATGACCTGGCGCGCAGCGGCCTTTGCCCCGAAGAACTGGCGGAACTGCTGCACTATCTGTTCCCGGGCGCACTCGCTTCCCCGGACGCCAGGCTGGCCGATCTGGTCCAGCAATACGCCGCCTATGCGGCACGCGGCCGGGGCGACCCCAAGCCCGGCTTTACCTTGCTGATGCGCGTGCTGCTTGAAGCCTACCGCGCCCCCGATACCCTCACCACGCCCTGGGTCACCGGTGTGCTGGTGCACGCCTGCCTGCGCCCCGACCATCTGTGGCGCGACCTGGGCCTGTCCGGCCGGGAAGACGTGACCTTCCTGCTGGCGCGCCACTATCCCGGGCTGGTAATGCGCAACACGCGCAACCTGCGCTGGAAGCAATTCCTGGCCTACTCGGCCTGCGAACATGCGGGCTTGCCGCCGTCGGCCGCACCCGGCTGCCCCCAGTGCGAAGACCACGACGTCTGCTACGCCAACGCGCCCGACTGAGGGCGCGTCGAACTGAAAGCCTTAGAACCGATAGGTGGCGCCCAGGCCCAACCCCAGGCTGCGCCCCGCGGCCGGCTCGTAATACCGGCCGTTGTTTTCGTTGACGATCACCGAGCCCACGTATTGCTTGTCGAACAGGTTGTCCACCCGCGCATAGGCGCTGAGTTCCCAGGCATCCACCTGCTTGATATAGCCGGCGCTTAAGGCAGCCACGAAGTAGCCGGGTGCGTCCTGGTCGTTGGCGTCATTCACATAGATCTTGCTGAGCAAACGACCTTCCAGCGCCGCCTGCCAGCCTTCCGGCGGCGCCCACGCCACCGAGGCAAATACCGATTGCCGCGCAATCCCCGGAATCTTGTTGCCCGCGCGGATGCCGCCCGAGCCGTCGTCGGCGTAGCGCGCGTTCAACCAGGTATAGGCAAACTGCGTGCGCCAGTGCGGCGCCAGTTCACCTGACCAGCCCAGCTCGAAACCGTCACGCCGCGTGCGGCCCGCGTTCTGGTACGTGGTGCGTCCGCCTGAACTACCGGCCGACACGATCTCATCATCGGTACCCGTGTGGAAGACGGCGGCCGTCAGCAGCCCGCCCGCCATGCGGGCCTTCACCCCCGCTTCCAGATTGGTGCTGAGCGACGGCGCCAAGCCAAAATTCAAGCCTGGCAAGCCGCCTGGGCGATACGAGATTTCGTTAAAGGTGGGCGTCTCAAAACCGCGTCCGTAGGACGCATACACGCTGACGTCGTCACTGACCGCATAGCGCAGCGCCGCAACCGGCAGGGCTTTGCGGTAGCGCGCCGTGCCGCTGTCGTCGCCGTTGCCGGGGGTGATGTAGTGGTCGTTGGAATCGAAGCTGACGGTGCTGTAGCGCAGGCCCGCGTCCAGCGTCCAACGCTCTGTCATTTGCCAGGATGCTTGCAGATACGGGTCGGCGTTGTACACGGAGTTGGTTTCATCGCGGCGCAACGCGCCCTGCACGCCCAGTTGCGGGTTGGCCACCGTGCCGGTGAAGTTCTGATAGCCCTTGCGGTCTTCCCGCATCGCGTCGTAGGCAATGCCGCCCACCAGCGTCAGCGGCCGCCCGGCAACGTCCAGCTCAGACGTCCAGCGCACATCCGCGCCGCCGTACTGGCGCGATAGATCGATGACGCCCCCCGCCTGCGTGGGCGCCAGTTGCACGGCGGGCGGTATCGACTGGTACTGAGTCGTGTCGCGCTGGCCGTAGTACGCCATCACGCGCAGCGTGTTGCGGCTGTCCACCTGACGTTCGTAAACCAGACCCCCTTGCGTCTGGCGCACGGTCTTGCGGGTGTTGTACTGCTCGGCCAGGGGTGCCGCGCGGGGGTCGTCCTGAAACTGTTGATAGGTCAGGCCCAGCGGGTCTTGCGCGGTCAGGTCCACGCTGTTGACCACGATCGTCAAGCGGCTGGCGTCGTCCAGTTGCAGGCCCAGCTTGGCGTTGGCCAGGTTCTTGCGGGCCGCGCTGTGGTCGCGATAACCGTCGGTGGTGAAGCGCGTGGCGCCCACTACATAGTCCAGGTCGCCGGGGCTGCGGCCCGCATCCGAACTCGAACCCGAACTCGAACCCGTGGCGCCGCTGGCGCGCACGCCATAACGCCAGGTGCCGTAGCTGCCGCCCCAGGCGCTGGCCGTCACGGACGGCGGCGCAACGCCGTCTTCGGTAAACGCCTGGATCACGCCGCCCGACGAATTGCCGTACAGCGCCGAAAACGGCCCACGCATGACTTCGACGCGGCCCAGCGTGGCGATGTCGATATTCGACGTCTGCCCTTGCCCGTCCGGCATCGTGGCCGGAATGCCATCGACATACAGACGCACGCCGCGCACGCCGAAGGTGGACCGCGCGCCAAAGCCTCGGCTGGATATCTGCAGGTCTTGCGCGTAGTTCTGCCGGTTCTGGATCTGCAGGCCAGGCACCCCGACCAAGCCTTCGGACAGGTTGATTTGGGGTTGGCCCTGGCGCATGCGCACGCCGTCCACCACATCCACGGAGGCGGGCGTGTCCAGTATTGATGTGCCCAGGCGCGTGCCCGTCACCACCACGGGGGCCAGGATGGCATCCCCCGGCTGCGCCCAGGCGCCATGGTCCAACCCTGCTGTCAGACCGGCCGTCAGGCCCGCCGCCTGCATCACCCACCGCAAGCCTGGGCGCGGTCCGCGCCTGACGTTGCCGAGTCCGATTTCTTTCTGCCGCGCCCTGCCGCCGCGTCCGACCGCCTGCGTCAAATCCGTCTCCCTGTTGAAATGCCTGGCTATTGCCTATGCCATTGGAAATCCGTCATGGGAATAGGTTCTAATAGCCGCCATGGAACCCATGCAAGACATCGAACGCCGCCTGCAAGAGCTGGAAATCAAATCCAGCTTTGCGGATGATCTATTGGAACAGCTCAATCAGATTATCGTCCGCCAACAACAGCAGATAGACCGGCTGCAACGCGAAGTGGCCGACCTGCGCCAGCAGGCACCCGAAGGCGCCGCGCCTTTTCGCAGCCTGCGCGACGAACTGCCGCCGCACTATTGAAGCGGCATGATTGACGCGGCCCTACCGACGCCGCGCCGCTAGTAGCGGTAGCGCAGCAAGCGCCCCATCCGTCGCAGCAGCGGCACGCGCCGCATCAATCCGAACCCCATCCGCGCAAGCCAACTGAACCTGGCCCGTTGCGCGCGCCAGCTATCGTCATCCAGCCCTTGCTCGGTGTGCAGCAGCAAGCCGGGTGCCTGGGCTTCAAGATCTTGCGCATGGTTCAGGCTCCAGCGCATCGCGGCGCCCATTGCGCGGAACATGTGGTTGCGCGAGGCCAGCGCCAGGCCCAGCCGGCTATAGGCGTCGAACACAACTTCCCCCGAGGGAAATTGCGTGCTGACCACCCGCAGCAGTTGCAGCACCTCTTCTTCGCGCAGATAGAGCAACAGGCCTTCGGCCACCACCAATGTCGGCTGATCGGTGGGAATGTGCGTCAGCCAGCCCAGTTCGGACAGCGTGGTCCCGATCAGTTCGCAACCCGGACGCGCGGGATAGAGCGCGCGGCGCAGCGCGATCACGTCGGGATAATCCACGTCGAACCACGCTACCGAGGGTGACGGGTCCACTCGAAACACGCGGCTGTCCAGGCCGCAACCCAGATGCAGCACCGTGGCCGAGGGATGCGCGGCAAGGAACTCCCGCACCCAGGCATCCAGCATGTAGGCCCGCATCGACAGCCCGATCATGGCATCGCGGCCCATGCGCAGCGCCGCGAAGTCGTAGTCGATGCGGGCAACCGCCGCCGCGGCGTAGCCATCCTGCAACAACGAATCGGGCATGCGGCTTTCTTGCGCCTTCGCGTACAGCGTTATCAGCAACGTGGCTTTTTCACCGCTAAGCCGCACCTTTTCCATGCAAATCCCCCTATGCCGGTCGGACGCTATCGATTCCATAAATGGAGACTATGCAGAAAATCGAACGATATTCTTTCCATTTATGGAAATATCTTTTACGGATATCCGGGTTTATCCCTAGTTTCGATCGGCGCAGAATTCAGTCATCGGGAAACAGCAACGAACCACGACGGATAGGCCGCCGGATTCGCTCCCACGGCTCTTGAAATCGGAGATTTACCATGAAGAAGACCCTCGCTACCGCTTTGATGTTGTCCTTTGCCGCCCTGAGCGCCGGCGCCTACGCATCGGATAACACCGAACCCAACAACGTGCCGTTCCAAGGCGTTTACGGCACGCCCTATCAAGGCCCGACCCGCGCCCAGGTGCAAGCCGAACTGGCTGAAGCCCGCGCCGCCGGCCTGGTGACCAACGTAGAACCGAACAATGTGCCGTTCCAAGGCGTCTACGGCACCCCGCACACGGGCAAGACCCGCGCCGAAGTTCAAGCTGAACTAGCGACCGCCAAGGCTGCCGGCCTGGTGTCCAACGTTGAACCGAACGACATGCCCTTCGCCGGCGTCTATCACAGCAACTGATCGACCCAGCAACGCTTGGGCCGCGCACCCGCAACGCTCAGGCAACGAACGCACAACGAGTGCTCCCTCCCCTTGTTGTACCCTTGGCCGCCCGCATTCAGGCGGCCTTTTTTTGTCAGCCGCCCCCGCGTGGCAAACGCAACGGCTTCGCGTACTATCGGCTCCAGTGCAAGATAAAAATCTGACTCATCAGAAGGGAGCCCATCTTGAAATACACCCGCGTTCTCGCCGCGCTGCTGGTAGCAGGCGGCATGTCGGCAGCGGCGGTCGCCGCGCCGCCCGTGATGCTGAACAACTCGCTCATCACGCAAATTCCCAAAGGCGACCGGACCTCTTTCCATGATGCCGTGGCCCAGGCCTTGAATAGTTCGGCCGATGGCCAGCGCACGGAATGGACCAGCAAAGCCCAGGCCAAGCGCGCCGCGCCGATCACCGTGCAGCTGACGCCCACGCAAACCTCCAAGGTCAAGGACGACCGCGTCTGCCGCTTCCTGGTGGCGGATTTTGCGCGCACCAGCACCACCGAAACCTGGAAGTTCTGGTTCTGCAAGCAACCGGACGGCACCTGGAAGGCCAGCAGCACGTAAAGCTGCCCCATGAAAAAAATGCCCCCACGGGGGCATTTTTCTTTGGGAGTGGCGCAACGGATGCTATGGCGCAAGCTGCACGCCACACCATTGCGCGATGAACAGCGCGATGGTCTTGGTGATCAAGCGCACCGATTCCAAATGCACGCGCTCGTCGAAGCCATGGATGTCCAAGGACTTTGGCCCATAGACCAGGGTCGGCATGTCGCCATAGATCACGAACACGCGCGCGTCCAGATAGCCGGGCGTCGTGAACGTTTGCAAGTCGCTCTGAAACGCCTGGCGATGGCAATCGCGCAAGGTGCTTTCGGCGTCGGAGCCTTCTTCCAGCACGTAGCCCTCGGCGTAGAAGCCGGTGTACGTGACCTCGGGCTGCGTGCCGCCCAGGCGCGCGTCTGACACGGCATCACGCAGGCAGGCGTCGATCTCGGCCCGCGCCTCGTCCGCGGTCGTGCCCGGATAGATGGCGGCGCGCACGTCGAACTCGCACCAGGGCGGCACGGTCGACGGCCAATCACCGCCCGCGATCTTGCCGATGTTGAAGTTGATGGGGTGGTCCAGGTGCTCGAAATGCCGGTGGCAATGATGCTGTGCGTTCCATTTGCCCTCCAATTTACGTAGCGCTTCGATGGTGGCGTAGGCGGCGTCGATGGCGTTGAAGCCATTGGCCATTTCGCGCGTGTGCGTGGGATGCCCCTGCACGCGGACCTTGAACCACAACACGCCGACGTTGGCGCGCACCAACATGTTTTCCTCGGGCTCGGGAATCAGCACCGCGTCGGCCCTGTACCCCCGCAACAGCGCGGCCAGCGCGCCATTGCCCGTGCATTCTTCTTCGACCACCGACTGGAAATAAATGGGCGCCGCCGGCGCATAGCCCGCCGCGCGCAGGGCGTCGTAGGCGAAAAGATTGGCGGCCAGTCCGGCCTTCATATCGGCCGCGCCTCGGCCATACATCCAGCCGTCGATGATGGCCGGATCCCAGGGCGAGCGGCTCCACATTTCCTGCGGCCCCGTCGGCACCACGTCGACATGCCCGTTCAGGATGAGCGAGCGCCCGGTCTGTACCTCGGGCCGGTAGGTGCCCACCACATTGAACGCATTTTCGTAAGACACGGTGACCGGTCCGAAACCCGGATGCGAGCGGATGTCTTCCACGTCGATCTTCCAGCGGTCCATGGCAAAGCCGCGTTGGCGCATCGCCTCGTACAGGAAGTCTTGCGCCGTGTGCTCCTGCTCGCGCAGCGACGGAAAGCGAACCAGATCCTGCGTGAACGCCAGTTGCGCATCGAAGTGGTCGTCAACCGCTTGAAGAATGCGGCGCGTCTGTTCCGCGGTCAATGGCGCGGGTGCGATTGCCTTGTCCATGATGTGTCCTTGAGCGAAGAGTAAGCGTCAGTGCCTGGGGCTTTATCGCTCGCTGTCAGAACCTGCGTCAATTTCCGATTTCTTATCATCGACTTAAGAGAAATTAATGTTGAAATAGACGAGCGACGGAGGCGAAGATATCGCGTCCTCAAAATTCATCAATTCCTTATTGTTCAACGCACTATGAAAGAAAAGGCCATGCCGACGGCAACGGTTTCCCGCATGGGAGACCGTCTGGATTGGAATCTTCTTCGCACTTTTCTGGTGATTGCAGAAGAGCGCAGCATTAGCGGCGCTGCTATCAAACTGCATCTGACGCAGTCGGCGGTCAGCCAAGCCTTGCGCCGCCTGGAAGCGCAGTTGGACCGCAGGTTGATTGAGCGGCATCACGCCAAGTTCGCCATCACCCCGGCCGGGGAAGAGGTGCGACAGGCCGCGCAGGCCATACATGGAAGCGTGTCGCAACTGCTTAGCGACGTGGCGCAAGCCGAAGAACAAACGGTGGGCCGCGTGCATCTGCTGGTGGCCAGCCGCATCCATTCGGCGATGTATGACGATTTTTGGGCGCGCTTTCATCGTGCGCACCCGCGCATTGAAGTGCAATTGGACGTGTTGCCCAGCAGCGAGATCGTGAACGCTTTGCAGCAGCGGGCCGCCACGGCGGGCATCGCGCTATGCCGGCAGATTCCCCAGCGCCTGGACCACAAGCTGTTCCTGCAACAGCGCTATGCGCTGTTCTGCGGCAAGAACCACCCGCTGTTCGGGCGTGCCGACATCCGCATGGAAGACCTGCTGCACGAGAACTTTGTGTCTTTCGCCAGTGACGCCTTGGGCGACAGCCTGTCGCCGCTGACGATCTTTCGCGATCAGCGCGGTTTCTCGGGAAGCATCGTCGCAACGTCTTCGCAGCATGACGAGGTCAAGCGCTTGCTGGTGGCGGGCTTTGGCATCGGCTGCCTGCCGGAACATAGTGTCGAGGCAGACCTTGCCGAAGGCCGATTGTGGCGGTTGCCGCCCGGCGAGGGTGTGTGCGCGGCGGACCTGCACCTGCTGTGGCACCGCGACGCACACCGCAGCCCCGCCGAGGACCTTTTCATTACAGCCTTGCGCGACCATATCGACAGCTATTCGCTGCCGCAGCGGCTGTTGGCCCATCTGCCCTAGGCGGCTTCCACCCGGTTCGCGTCCAGCACGGTCATTGCCGTCATGTTGATGATGCGGCGCACCGTGGAACTGGAGGTCAGGATATGCACCGGTGCGTTCGCCCCCAGCAGGATCGGACCCACCGCCACGTTGCCGCCCGCCGCCGTCTTGAGCAGGTTGTAGGCAATGTTGCCCGAGTCCACGTTCGGGCACACCAGCAGGTTGGCTTCGCCCTTCAAGGTGGACGACGGCAGGATGCGCATGCGCAGCGCTTCGTCCAGCGCGCAGTCGCCATGCATTTCGCCATCCACTTCCAGTTCGGGCGCGGCTTCGCGCACCAGCTCCAGCGCCTGGCGCATCTTGGCACCCGAGGCCGAGCTGCCGGAACCGAAGTTCGAACGCGACAGCAGCGCTACCTTCGGCGCAAGGTTCATGCGAGCCATTTGCTGGGCGGCCATCACCGTGAATTCCGCGATCTGCTCGGCCGTGGGTTCATCGTTGACATGCGTGTCCACCAACACCACCGTGCGCTCGTTGAGCAGCAGGATGTTCATGGCGGCATACACGTTGGCGTCGGGGCGGCGGCCGATCACTTCGTTCACAAAACGCAGGTGGTCGTGATAGGCGCCGACCGTGCCGCAGACCATGCCGTCGGCGTCGCCCAAGTGCACCATCATCGCGCCGATCAAGGTCAGGCGGCGGCGCATTTCCACGCGCGCCATTTCCTTGGTGATGCCGCGACGGCACATCAGTTCCCAGTACGTGGTCCAGTACTGATGGAAGCGTTCGTCGTATTCCGGGTTGGTGACTTCAACGTCTTCACCCAGGCGCAGGCGCAAGCCGAACTTCTCGATGCGCGACAGCAGCACGGCGGGACGGCCCACCAGGATGGGGCGCGCCAGGCCTTCGTCAACCACCACTTGCACCGCGCGCAGCACGCGTTCGTCTTCGCCCTCGGTGAAGACGATGCGCGCCTTGCCCCCGCCGCGCACGATGCGCTTGGCGGCCGAGAACAAGGGCTTCATGAACGCGCCCGAGTGGTACACGAACTGCTGCAATTGTTCTTCGTAGGCTTCCAGGTCGGCCAGCGGGCGCGTGGCTACGCCGCCGTCCATGGCGGCCTTGGCCACGGCCGGTGCAATGCGCACGATCAGGCGCGGGTCGAACGGCTTGGGGATCAGGTATTCAGGGCCGAACGAGATGTCGTAGGTGCCGTAAGCGGCGGCCACGACTTCGTTCTGCTCTTCTTCCGCCAACTGGGCAATGGCGTAAACGGCGGCCATTTCCATTTCGCGCGTGATGGTGGTGGCGCCCACGTCCAGCGCGCCACGGAAGATGTACGGGAAGCACAGAACGTTGTTGACCTGGTTCGGGTAGTCGGACCGGCCCGTGGCCATGACGACATCGTCACGTACCGAATGCGCCAGTTCCGGCAGGATTTCCGGCGTGGGATTGGCCAGCGCCAGGATCAGCGGACGCGGCCCCATGGCCGCAACCATTTCCGGCTTGAGCACGCCGCCCGCCGACAGGCCCAGGAACACGTCGGCGTCCTGGATCACCTCGGCCAGCTTGCGGGCATCCGTCTTTTGCGCAAAACGCGCCTTGTCCGGGTCCATCAGCACGGTGCGGCCTTCATAGACCACGCCTTCGATGTCGGTGACCCAGATATTTTCCAGCGGCAGGCCCAGGTCCACCATCAGGTCCAGGCAAGCCAAGGCGGCAGCGCCCGCGCCGGACGTCACCACCTTGACCGTCTTGATGTCCTTGCCCACGACCTTCAAGCCGTTGATGAACGCGGCCGACACGGTGATGGCGGTGCCATGTTGATCGTCGTGGAAGACGGGAATCTTCATCCGTTCACGCAGCTTGCGTTCCACGGTGAAGCATTCCGGCGCCTTGATGTCTTCCAGGTTGATGCCGCCGAAGGTGGCTTCAAGACCCGCGATGATCTCGACCAGCTTGTCCGGGTCGGTTTCGTTGATTTCGATGTCGAACACGTCCAGGCCGGCAAACTTCTTGAACAGCACCGCCTTGCCTTCCATGACCGGCTTGGAGGCCAGCGCGCCGATATTGCCCAGGCCCAGCACCGCCGTGCCGTTGGTGATCACGCCCACCAGGTTGCCGCGCGCCGTATAGCGGTAGACATTGGACGGGTCGGCCACGATTTCCTCGCAAGCCGCCGCCACGCCCGGCGAATACGCCAGCGCCAGGTCGCGCTGGTTGACGAGCGGCTTGGACGCCACCACGGAAATCTTCCCCGGGGTCGGGAACTCGTGATAGTCCAGGGCTGCTTGACGGTCGGAGGGCGAGTTCATGTGGCGGTAGCCTCGTTTGACTTGAATAGGTGACGGGAATGCCGGCTTGAAGCCAGCTTTCAATATGGGAAAAATTCTAGGCGGACAGGCATAAGGTGATGATTCGGATTTAATATCGTCCCATTACCTTTACCTTATGGCGTGTCTATGACGGCCTTTGACCCGGATGCCGTTATCCGGAAACTGACCTCGCGGCTGAAGATGCGCCACCTGATGCTGCTGCTGCAAATCGAGCAGCACGGGTCGCTGACCCGGGTGGCCGAGCACATGGCGACCAGCCAGCCCGCCGTGACGAACGCCCTGGCCGAACTGGAAAGCATGTTCGACGTGCCGCTGTTCGACCGCTCGGTCCGGGGCATGACCCCGACCCCCTTGGGCGCGGTGGTGCTGGCGCGCGCGCGCGGGCTGGTTCACGACCTGGGCCACTTGGTGCAGGAAATGGAGGCCGTGGCGGCCGGCCACGCCGCCCATCTGCATATCGGCGTCATCCCGTTCGTGTCGGGCCAGATGCTGTCGGCCGCCATCAGCCGGACCTTGCCGCAGGGGCGGCGCATCACCGCCACCATCCACGAAGGCCAGGGCCCGGCCCTGCTGCGCCAACTGCGCGACCATACTCTGGATATCGTGGTGGGCTGGGCCACGCCATCGGTGGACCTGAGCAATATCGATTTTGAAGTGCTCTACCACCAGCAACCGCGCCTGATCGCCAGCCGGCGCCTGGCGGCTCGGCTGGGGCGGTCGCGGCTGGAATGGAACCGGCTGGCGGACCTGGACTGGATCCTGGGCACGCCGGGCAGCCCAATCCGCGAGCAGGTGGCCGACATTTTCCTGCGCGCCGGCCTGGCGCCGCCCCCGCCGTCGGTGCAAAGCGATTCGTCCAAGCTGATCGGCGAAATCATCGTCGCCAGCGACCGCGCGGTGTCGATCCTGCCGGCCGACATCGCCGACGAACTGGTGCGGATTGCCGGCGCGGCCATCGTGCCCTATTCGTTTGACTGGACCTTGCCGCCGATCTCGCTGTTTACCCGCGCCGACGGCCTGCGGCGCAACGTGGATGCGCTCTTTGCGTCCGCCCTGCGCGAGGTCTATACCAAGGGAGCACGGCCTGCGGCCTGAGCGCCGCCGATGACGACAATTGCCAAGAAATGCAAACGGCCCACAGTACGCGGCGGCGCCCATCCTATACTTGCCGCGCCAAGTTTCATCCAGGAGGCCGCCGCTTGTTCCCCCATACACCATCCGCCGCACCACGCCGCGCCCTAGCCCTCCTTAGCCTTGTCGGATTGACCACGTTATCGGGCTGCAGTTCGTTGCTTGGCGAAGGCACTGGCGCCGCCGCGGGCATTGCGGGTACGGCCATCGCCAATAAAGTCACGGACAACGCTACGGTGGCCACCGGCATTGGCCTTGGTGTACAAGCGGGCGCCAAGGCGGCACTGGCCTACGCACAGCGCAAAACGCGCGGCGAAGAGCAGGATGCCATCGCCATGGCCGCGGGCGTGCTGAATGTAGGTAGCGTCGCCGCCTGGAGCGTCAAGCATCAGCTTCCCATCGAAAGCGATGCGCAAGGGCAGGTTTCCGTCAGCCGCGTCATCGGCGGCGTCGGACTGGAGTGCAAGGAAGTCGTTTTCTCCATCGACACGCCCGCCGACAAGCCGGGCACGGAACCGCAGCGCGAGTTCTACGTCACCACCATCTGCCGAGACGGCGCGCAATGGCGCTGGGCCAGCGCAGAACCCGCTACAGCCCGCTGGGGGGCGCTGCAGTGAAGCAACGCGCTTGTGGGCTGGCCTTGATGTTGGCCGTCAGCATCGGCTTGTATGGCTGCCAAAGCTCCTCGATCGGCGGCGCAACCGGCGCGGTCGTCGGCACGATCAGCGGCGCGGCCACCGCCAACCCGGTTGCCGGCTATGCCATCGGCGTCACCGTGCAAGCCGCGGTGGACGCCACAGTGAAGTACGTGATGCGCGATTGGAAAAACGATCAGCAGAACGTGATGGCAAACGCGGCCGGCGAACTGCCCATCGGACAAGTACGGCACTGGCAGATTCGTCACGCGCTGCCCGTGGGCAGTGAACAGGGCGGCATCCAGGTCGTGCGTGACATTGACACCCCGCTTACCCACTGCCGCGAAGTGCTTTTCACGGTGGAGCAAGACGACGCCCCTGCGCCCGCCTACACCAGTTTGATCTGCCGGCAGCCCTCCGGGCAATGGAAGTGGGCGGCGGCCGAGCCATCAGTCGCCCGCTGGGGCGGCTTGCAGTAGGCTTGATCACGCCAAGACCGGCAAGCGATACTAGGCCGATCCGACTTTCCCAGCCCGCCGCTTTCCCGCCCATGCCCTCTGGCCAATTCCTGATGCATCGCAGCGCGCTTGCCGGCGTGCAGGCCATGGCCGCGCGCAGCCGCCATGCCTTTGCGCGGCACACGCATGACCAGTTCGGCATTGGCGTGATGCGCCAGGGCGCGCAGGTGTCGCACAGCGGACGCGGCCAGGTGCGCGCCGGCCCGGGCCACGTCATCACCGTCAACCCGGGCGAGGTCCATGACGGCGCGCCCATCGGAGACACCCCACGCGCCTGGCAGATGCTGTACCTGGACCCGGACGTGGTGGCGCAAGCGGCAAGCGACCTGGACGAGGACGGCCGCGCGGGCGCCTGCTACGAATTCGAACACCCCGCGCGAAGCCAGCCCGTCTTGGCGCGCGACGTATTGACGTTGTACGCGCACGCCATCAGCACCCCCGCCCCGCTGGCCTGCGACGCCTTATTGCTGCGTATCCTGGCGCAGGCGCGCGGCGACGGCGCCCGCAGCCTGGCGCTTGAGGCCAGCCAAAGCGTGCCCGCATCCATCCGCCACGCGCGCAGCCTGATCGATGATGCCCCCGCCGCCACGCTGTCGTTGGCCGACCTGGCCGCCGCCAGCGGACTCAGCCGCTATCAGGTGCTGCGCGCCTTTGCCCGTGCCACCGGCATGACGCCGCATGCGTATCAAATACAGCGGCGCCTGCTGCTGGCGCGCCAGTTGATCCGGCGCGGCATGACGCTGGCCGACGCCGCTGCCGCCAGCGGCTTTGCCGACCAAAGCCACATGACGCGGCTGTTCGTTCGGACCTACGGCGTATCGCCTGGCCACTACGCCATCGCGGCCTGCGCGACCTGAGCCGGGATCTGGGCTTGGCTCCGCGCCTGATCTGAACCAGGGCCTGTACTCACCCACTGCAATTTCGTTCAAGACCGGCCGCGCCCGCGCGCCCTACGCTGCGTGCTTTCCACACTTGGCACGGCAATGGACACGAACAAACGAATGTGGGGTTATGGCTTTCTGGCAGCGGCCATGGCGCTGGTGGGCAGCACGGTCATCGCCAGCAAGATCATCGGGTCGGGCATGCCGCCCTTTACCGCCACCGCCCTGCGTTTCGCCATTGCGCTGCCCTGCTTCGCCTTGCTGATGGCCGCTACCGGAGCGCGCCTGCCGCGCCTGCAAAGGCGTGACTGGCTGCTGCTGGCGGCGCAGGCCATTGCCGGCAGCGTGGGCTATACGACACTGTTGATCGCCGGCTTGCAACGCGCCTCGGCCGTGGATGGCGGCATCATCCTGGGCACCTTGCCGCTGGTGTCCGCCGCCATCGCCGTGTTGCTGCTGGGCGAACGGCCGGGCAAGGCCACGCTGGGCGCCATCGCCACGGCGGCATTCGGCGTCTGGCTTATGACCCGCGGCGAGGCAGGCGCGGATCACGCCACGTCGTGGACGGGCAATGCGCTGATTCTGGGCGCGGTGGTGTGCGAAGGGCTGTTCATCCTGCTGAACAAGCGCTTGCGCGTGCCCGTGCCGCCGCTGGCGTTGTCGACGGTGATGGCGGGGTTCGGCCTGGCGTTTTCGGCGCTGGCGAGTATGGCCGAGTCGCCTTGGACATTGAGCATGTCGACCGACGCCATGATGGCGGTGGGCTATTACGCGCTGGTGCCCACGGTGGGGGGATTTCTGCTCTGGTACGCGGGTGCTGCGCGCGTGCGTGGGTCGGAAGCGGCGCTGTTCACCGCGCTGGCGCCGGTGTGCGCGGTGTTGCTGGCCGCCAGTGTGTTGGGTGAAACGGTGACGCTTGCCCAGGCGGCCGGCATGGGCTGCGTGCTGGCCGGCGTGTTGATGCAGGGTCTGGCCACTAGCCTCGGCTGAACGCCAGCGCGAACTCGTCGGAAAAAATATCCGCCAGCGCATGCCGCAACGCGGCGGCGCGCTCGGCGCCGTAGGCCGCTTCGAAACGGCGCTGCGCATCTTTCCACAGGCGTTTGGACTCGGCCAGTTTGGCGCGGCCAGCCTCGGTCAGCGCCACACGGCGGCTGCGCCCATCGCGCTCATCGCGCGACATTTCCACATAGCCGTCGCGTTCCAGCGGCTTCAGGTTGTGCGCCAGCGCCGAGCGGTCCAGCACCAGCGCGCGCGCCAGGTCGGTCATTGACGGCGAACCCGCGCGGGCGATGTGGATCAGGATGGAATGCTGCGACACCTTCAAGCCGCAGGGCGCAAGCACCGTGTCATACAACTGCGACACGCGCCGGGTCGCCTTGCGCAAGGCGGCGCCATTGCAGACGAGGGGGTCCGTGATGGTGGCGAGGGCAGAGGGTTCAACGTCGGACATGAGGGCAGGAATAGAACAACAGCAAGGGCAAGGACAAGGACTTAAGGCGAAGGCAACCGCAGCAGCTGCGACAGCGACAGCAAACCGGGTCAGGCAGGTCAATACCCTACTGCCGAGGCTGGCTCGCGTCCAGCCCATTCTTGACAGATATTGGCATATGCACGTAAATTTTATCGCACTCCATTCCGGCGCACGTCCATGTCAGCCAGCCCCCCTTCGCCCTCCCCCACGGCAAGCTCCGCCAACCCGCGCCTGCAAGCCATGCTTGACGCGCCCATTGCCCCCACGCTGGCCCGCCTGGCCTGGCCCAATGTGTTGATGATGACGGCGCAGTCCGCCACCAGCCTGATCGAAACCTGGTTCCTGGCGCGGCTGGGCACCTCGGTGCTGGCCGGCGTGGCGCTGGTGGTGCCGGTGCTGTTCCTGATGGGCAATATGTCGCAAGGCGCGATGGGCGGCGGCATTTCTGCGGCCGTGGCGCGCGCGCTGGGCGGCGGGCGCAGGCAGGAAGCCGACCAACTGGTGCTGCACGCCGTGGTGCTCAACGCGATCTTGGGCATGCTGTTCTGTGTGCTGATGCTGGCCTTCGGGCCGCAGTTGTATCGCGCGCTGGGCGCACAAGGCGAAGCGCTGGACGCCGCGCTGACCTATTCCAACGTGATCTTCGGCGGCATCGTCCTGATGTGGCTGATGAACGCTTTTGCCAGCGTCATCCGGGGCACCGGCAACATGCTGGTGCCCGGCGCGGTGATCTGCGGCGGGGCCTTGCTGCTGGTGCCCTTGTCGCCCTGCCTGATCTTCGGTTGGGGTCCGTTTCCTGCCCTGGGCGTAGCGGGCGGCGGTTGGGCACTCGTCATCTACTACGGCGTGGGCGCGCTGATCCTGGGACTCTACTGCGCCAGCGGCCGCAACCCCGCGCGGCTGGTCGTCAGCCGGCTGCACTGGACACTGATGCGCAGCATTCTTAGTGTGGGCGCATTGGCAACCCTGAACCCGCTGCTGACCAATGCCGTGGTGGCGCTGACGGCGGCCTTGGTCGGCGCCCATGCCGGCACGGCCGCCGTGGCCGGCTACGGCATTGCCGTGCGGCTGGAATATTTGCTGATGCCCATTGCCTTCGGGCTGGGCGCGCCGATGGTTGCGATGGTGGCGTCCAACATCGGCGCGGGGCGGCCCGAACGCGCCATGCGTATCGCGTTGACGGGCGGCGCCATGGCCTTCGTGCTGGCCGAAGCCATCGGGCTGACGGCGGCGTTTTTTCCAGAGGCCTGGCTGCGGCTGTTCGGCGCCGAAGACCACATGCTGCAAGCCGGCGCCGACTACCTGCGCACCGTCGGTCCCGTATATGGCTTCTTTGCGCTGGGGTTTTCGATGTACTTCGCCTCGCAAGGCGCGGGGCGCTTGAAATGGCCGTTGGTCGCCGGCGGCCTGCGCCTGGTGACGGCGGTGGGCGCGGGCGCCATCGCGCTGCACCTGACCGGGTCGCTGACGGTGTTCTTCCTGGTGGCGGCCGTGGCGATGTGCCTGTACGGCTTGATCATTCTGGCCGCGGTCGCTTCCGGCTCTTGGTTTGCGCCGGGCCATCTGCCAAAGGCCCGCCCCTTGGCGCGTTCGTAAGCGGCGCATCGCGCAGCGCGTACGCCACCAGTTCGGCGGCATACGCCGGCAGAGCGTCGCGCACGCACAGCACCAGGTTGCGCGCGGCCCAGGCGTCGGCCAGCGCCACACGCTGCACGCCCGCCGCCCGCCCGAGGCGTATGCCCGCCACGCGCGGCACAATCGCGATACCCACGCCCTGCCCCACCATGCGGCACACGGCATCGAAGCCGCGCAAACGCACGCGGTACGACAGCATCTTGCCGCTGCGCCGCGCATGGTGCGCAATATGGTCTTGCAAGGCGCTGCCTTCCACCAGCCCCACGAAATCTTCATCCACCACCTCGCTCAGCATGACGGACTGCCGCTGCGCCAGCGCATGGCCACGCGGCACGATGACGCTCAGCGGATCATGGCGAAAGGTCTGGGGGTGCAGGCCATGCAGGTCTGCCGAGTCCGCCAGCACGCCGATATCGCAGGTGCCCGCGCGCAAGGCATCGGCAATGTCCAGGCTGGCTTTTTCTTCCAGGTCCACCGACACGCGAGGATGGTCGCGCAGAAAATCGCCCAGCACGGGTGGCAGATATTCACTTAAGGCGGTGGTGTTGCACAGCACGCGCACGTGCCCTTTCAGGCCGTGGCCAAAGTGGTCGAGCTCGCCGCGCATGCGGTCGATCTGCGCCAGCACGACGCGCGCATGATGCGCCAGCGTCTGGCCGGCCGGGGTGAGCTCCACGCCGCGATGCGCGCGCAGCAACAGCGGCACGCCCAGGTCGCCCTCCATGCCCCGGATGCGTTCACTGGCCGAGGCCAACGTCATATGAGTACGCTTGGCGCCCGCGGTGATGGAGCCCGATTCCTGCACGTTGAGGAAAAGACGAAGGTCGGTCAGGTCGAATCGCATGCGGCCAGCGTAGCACGCAGCCCTATGGCCCAGCCATAGGATAGCTATGCAAGATCCCGATTCTGATGGCGGTGCATTGCGGCGCAGAATTCGTCTTTCGATGACTTGGTAATCCTTAGAAAATGATGAATTCCATTCCAAGACCACACCCCACCAAGAAATACGCTGGGCCGATTTGCCGGCGCATATTCCTGGCCAGCATCAGGCAAGACCATAGCCATGCCCGGCACACAGTGACGACATGACGACGATGGATCTCCTGCCCGGCGGCACGCCAACAATACTGGCCGCCGTCGTGTCCGTATTCGTCCTGGCCGGTGTGGTCAAGGGCGTGGTGGGCTTGGGGCTGCCCACCATTTCCATGGCGATGCTGGCCTTGGTGATGGCGCCCGCGCAGGCCGCCGCCTTGCTGATCGTGCCGTCCTTGATCACCAACCTGTGGCAGGCACGCCCCTGGCCCACGTTGGCGCCTGCCCTGCGGCGCATCGGCACCATGCAGGTCGGCGTGTGCGTGGGAACGCTGGCCGGTGCGATGTGGCTGGGCGCGCCCAGCGGGCGTTGGTCCAGTGTGTGCCTGGGGCTGGCGCTGATCGCCTATGCCGCGTGGGGCCTGTTCGGATCGCCGCCCAGCGTGCCGCGCCGGCACGAGCGCGTGCTGGGCGCGCTGGTGGGCACGATCACCGGCATGATCACGGCGGCCACCGGGGTGTTCGTGATCCCCGCCGTGCCCTATCTGCAAGCCTTGAACCTGGGCAAGGACGGATTGATCCAGGCCATGGGCATTTCATTCACGGTGTCTACGGTGGCGCTGGCGGCGGGCCTGTGGCTCAACGGCGGCTACAGCCCGGGCGCCGCCAGCGCATCGCTGCTGATGCTGCTGCCCGCGCTGGCCGGCATGGCGCTGGGGCAATGGCTGCGCGGCAAGTTGTCGGCCCGCACATTCAAGCTGTGCTTCATGATCAGCCTGGCCTTGCTGGGCGCGTGGCAAGTGGCGCAAGGCTGGGCGGGCTAAGCCGCATTCGGCGCGCGGCTTGATCGGGTACACCCCGCTTGGCGCGCGGCCTGATCAGGTAAACCACGCGTGGCGCGCGGCTTGACGGCCTACCGCGCCCAATGCGCACCACTCGTCATGCCGCCAGGCGCCGCTCGTCCACGAAGCCGATGGACACCGACATGTCGCGCCAGCGCGCCAGTTCCTGCTGCACCGACTGGATCTTGCCGCGCGCCTGGTCAAACGCATCGCGCCCCAGAAACAGGTGCAGCGGCGCGTACTGCGCTTCGGCCGCCTGAATCAACGCCTGCGCCGCCTTGGCCGCATCGCCGCCGTCATGCGCCTGGACGGCGCGCGCGGCCCGTTCGGGAGAGTCGCCGCCATCACGCGGCGATACCGCCCGCATCGCGCCCGGGTACACCAGCGACACGCGCACGCCCCAATGCGCGGCTTGCGCCGCCAGCGCCTCGGTCATGCCGCACACCGCGAACTTGGCGGCGCTGTAGGCGCCCCACTCGGCATGCCTGCCATCAAAGCCCAAGATCGACGAGACATTGATCACATGCCCGCTGCCCTGCGCCCGCATGCGCGGCAATACGGCGCGGATCATATTGAGCGCACCGAAGACATTGATATCAAACGCGGCCCGCACGTCGGCGTCAGACAGTTCGGCCAACGAGCCCGGGCACGCCGCCCGCGCGTTGTTCACCAACACGTCCACCCCACCAAAGGCCGCCAGCGTGGCGGCCACCGCGCGGCGCACGCTGCGTTCATCCGCCACGTCCACCGTCAGCGGCAGGAACTGGCCTTCAAGCTTCGCGCCCACCGCGTCCAGCAATGCATCGCCATCCCGCGACGTCGCCGCCACCTTGTGCCCCAGGTCCAGCAGCATCCGCACCAATGCCAGGCCCAGGCCCGTCGATGCGCCCGTCACCAACCAGATTTTTTCGGATTTCATGCGATTCCCTTCCCTTGCTTGTCGTACTTGCGGCCTCCGGCAAGATGCCTGGCGGCCGGCTCGGGACAACGCTTTTCATGACGAAACATCGACCCCAAGCCTGGAAGGGATATTAAGAATCGAGCGCGAGCGCGTACAGGCTCGTTCTTGCTGGAAACCTGCCTATTCCTACGTTGATGCGGCGACGGGGGGGGACGCGGGGAGGTACGCCGGAGCGGACGTGGCGCGGACGCTGGGCGTGGCGCTGGGTTGACGCTGGGCGGACGCGAACCTCAGCGCGAACCTCAGCGCGAAAACCGCCGCCGTTGCCCGGTCTGCCGGACCGCCGCCACCAAACCCTGCACTGCGGATTCCTCTGAACGCACGTAGGCATGGAAGCGCGCCGCCGGCAGGTCGGGCATGCCGTCCTCTTGCGACAAGGCGCGCAGGCCCTCGCGCAACTGGCTGCGCGCCACCGGCGCCACGGCAAAGCCTGCTTGCGCGGCAGCCAGGCAGCCCGCCATGCTGCCGCTTTCAAACGCCGGCAGCCACGGCTTGCCGGCCTGCGAGAGCGCCGCGATGGCCGCGGCGCGGTACACGCACGGGTCCGGAAACACCGCCAAGGGCACGGGCGCATCGGGTTCCCAGGGCTGGTCGTCACCCCAGGCCCACACCAAATCCTCTTCCCACAGCAGTTCGCCCTCGTCGTGCACGCGCGCACATTGCTTGCCGAAGACCACGTCCAGCTTGCCGCGCGCCTGCTGGCGCAGCAGGTCGGCGGTGATGCCCACCTTCAGCTCGATCGACGCATCCGGGTGCGCCCGATGAAAGGCTTGCAGCACTTGCGCCAACCAGGCCCCCGCAAAGTCCTCGGACGAACCGATACGCAAGCGGCCCTTCAAACGCGCGCCGCTCAAGCGGGCGCGGGCCTCGCGTTCCAGGTCGACAATGTTGCGGGCGTAGGCGTACAGCGTCTGGCCGGCGGGCGTCAGTTCGAAGCTGCGCGTGGTGCGCGCAAGCAAGGTGGCGCCGGCCAGCATTTCAAGCCGCTTGATGTGGCCGCTGACCGCCGACGGCGTCAGCGCCAGCGCATCGGCGGCCAGCGCGAAGCCGCCGCAGTCGACCACCTCGATAAAGGTACGCAACAAGGTCAGGTCCAGCACTGCGCCAGCCGAGTCGTTGAGGGTGTCCATGGCCACTGCCTGTTAATTCACGAAGCATTGATAATAGCCTTTCATTCATCATGAATCATGACAACTCGACCCGGTATCGTGACAGCGTCATCACAACCCAAGGAGCCATCGCCATGCCCGCCTACGCCCAGGTACAAACACCCTTGCTGGATATCGCCTACCTGGAATGGAACCCCGCCGGCTCGCGCACCGCCGTGCTGGTGCATGGCTGGCCGGACAGCCCGGAATGCTGGACCCCGGTCGCGGCGCGCATGGCCGCAGAAGGCTACCGCGTGCTGTGCCCCGCGCTGCGCGGCTTTGGACCGACGCGCTTTCGGCACGCCGCCACGCCGCGCAGCGGCGAGCTGGCCGCACTGGGGCGCGATCTGCTGGACTTCATCGACGCACTGGCCTTGGACCGCCCCACGCTGGTCGGCCACGACTGGGGCGCACGCGCCGCCGCCAACGCCTGCGGCCTGCGGCCCGGCGTAGCGACGCAACTGATCCTGCTGTCGGTAGGCTACGGCACCAACGACCCGAACCAAGTGCTGCCGCTTATGCAGGCGCGCAACTATTGGTACCACTGGTACATGGCCACGCCCCGGGGCGCGGCCACGGTGCGCGACGACCGCCTGGCCTTTGCCCGCATGATGTGGGACACCTGGTCGCCCGGCGCCTGGTACGCGCCGGATGATTTCAACGAAGCGGCGCGCGCGTTCGACAACCCCGATTGGGCTGACGTCGTGCTGCATTCCTACCGGCACCGCTGGGGGCATGCCGAAGGCGACCCGGCCTACGCGGCCGACACCGCCCGACTCACCCCCGCGCCCGTATTGACGGTACCAACGCTGGTGTTGCATGGTGGGGCCGATGCCGCCAACCACCCCGCCACGTCCGAGGGCAAGGAACACTTTTTCAGCGGCGCTTACGAACGCCAGGTGCTGGACGGCGTGGGCCATTTCCCGCAGCGGGAAGCCCCGCAGGCCGTGGCGGATGCCATCCTGCGGTTCTGCGCGACACCCGGCAATGACGCCCTGCCGGGCAGCCCGCCACGGAATGGCGGATAATCCGTCTGTTTCCCGCCGCGCAACGCGGCGGATTTTTGTGGGCGCGTGGCGCGCCCGACAGCATTCGGAGTCAACTATGCATCGCGGCATTCAGGCGATTGAACACTTCATGGAATCCATCGGCCTGACCTGGCGCCCCGGCTCGACCGAAAGCGCCGAGCTGCGCGTCAGCTACCGCATCGGCAACACCCGTCCGCTGGGCATTGACCGCACCTTGGTCGAGTTCCATTGCGACGCCAAGCGCCCCAAGGTCTGGGTGCCCGAGTTCTCGCGCACCAGCTTTCACCAGTGGTTTGAAGTGCCGTTCCAGGAATTCGAGTTCACCCCCGGCGGCTCGATGCTGAAGATCAAAGCCCCCGCGCGCGGCAACGCGCCCCCGTACAGCGTGGGGATCAAGCCGCTGGCTTGATGGATGAAGTCCCGTGCCTGCGGCGTGCCGCAGGGCAAGCGGGCCAGATTTGACTCGATCGGGTCAAATCTGGCCCGTTTTTATTGTTGCTTATCAATGGCTTATAAAAATCGAGTCAAAACTGGCCCGATTTCTTGTGAAAAACCCCGGTTTTTAGGGGTGCAACGAAGAAATCCGCGTCCACATCGGGTTTTGTATTTCACAAGTCATTGATTCAAAAAGGATAATTTTCAGTTCCTTAACCTGGCACCGTTCTTGCATAAGAGGGCATGGCGGCCGTTTCGGCCCGCCATCCGGCTTTTCCAGCCGCGACGACAAGAACGGAGCCCGTCATGCCCCCCAGCGCCTGCCCGAAAGCCCTGCAAGCCCCGCATCCCAGTTCCAAGTTGTTGGGCAAGGCGGTATCTCCCCCGGCCTGCGAAGCCGCCATTCCCCTGTACCCCTTGCGCTATGGCATTGCGGATTCGCCTTATCGCACCGATATCCATCAGACGCTGGCGACACCGGACTATCCCGCCCTGACAGGCGACAAGGCTTATGGCCTGCGCGTGCTGCGGCCGGGAACCTATGTGTACCTGTGCTACTTCCGGGATGGAAGGATGTGGAACCGCCACTACCAAGTCACGGAAGACATCCGCTTTGCGCCAATCTGGTGGGGCGAGGCGGACTACGCCCATTCGACGCCGGGTTCACAAGTGCAGCCAGACACGACCGGCGCGGCGCCTTGCGTATGGGTGCCGCCCGCCGCGCGTGACAGCCAGGTCTATCTGCTGGTAAGCGACACGATCCTGACGCATGAAGCCCTATGGGAAGTCGAGACCAACGCGGACGGGCGGCGCGATGCGCTGGCCACGGTCGTCGCCCCGTTCAACGGCCCGGAGCAGCCCCACGTATTCAACGCAGTGCTGTTGACGCTGGCCACGCCGGAACTGATGCGACCCACATTAGGTGGCGTGCCCACGTACTACCCCTGGAGCGAGATCACGCCCGCGAAACACTATCCGGACGTGAACGACATCGTCAGCCGGATGCATGCCGTTCTGCGTTTCCACGGAGATGTCGTGCCGCTGGCGGTCGTGCTGCACGACCCCGTGGGCATCGCCAGCGAACTCAACTACCTGTGCGCCGCCCAGGTCAAGAAGCGTGACGACTATCAGGCGCAAAGCAAGCACCGGCTGCACAGCGCCGGCCTGATCGACGCCTACTTCAAACAAGCCGAAGCCGCCAGCAAGACCCCGCCCGCCTTGACCGCGCTCGCCCGCCAGCGGGCGCTGGTGAACCTGGCGGGAGCGCGGGAATTTGCTCCCGCGTATCAAGCCCGAGTCACCACATTTCAGGCCGACATCACTCGCGCATGCGCGGACGTGGTCGCCTGGCTGCAAGGTGTGCACAAGGCGGGATTACTCGGGCAAGCGTTCGGACTCTTCGACCTGCGCTGCCCGCACAACGCCAGCAACTTTGAAGCGGTTGTCCTGCATTGCTTTGGCGCTACGGTGCATTCAGACGACGGGCTGGCGGAACTGGCCAGGCACATCGAAGCCGCCCCGCACATTAGCCCCCTGTGGCGCGCGCTGGGCGCGGGCGACGAGCCGCTGATGGCGCGGCTGGCAGCACCGATGACCATCGGCAAAGGCGTGTACGACGCGGTGGACCGCGTGCTGGAAGAACGGCCCGGCACGCCGATTACCGATCTGCTGACACGGCTGCTGTGGCCGTACCTTGGAAGCGCTTCTGTGCAGGCTGCGGATATTCAGGTTCGGCGATTGCGGCATATCGGCGAAATGCGCTTTGGGATAACGGTCGGACGCCGACTGGTGACGCCGCAACAGTATTTGGCGTATAGCGGGGAATTGCAGGGGTATGTAGCGATGGGGCGTGAGGTGCAAGTGCGATGGCCTGGGGCGTTTTTGCCTGCGGCAGGCACGGGCACAGCCAAGCGCGTGCAGGCGGCGAGCGTTGAGATTTGGGAATGGGAGACGGTGGGGACGACGACGGTTGTTGATATGGATCCGGAGGGGAATCCGCTGATCAGGAATTTGAATCGGCTGAGAGCTGCGGCCGGGGCGGTGTCGACGGGTGTGGGGGGTGGGTTGGCGATTTGGGGGATGAGGAATGCGGTTGTGGGGTGGGAGAAAGAACGCAATATGGCTTCCATTACTTCGTTGTTTGGCGCTGGAGCAGCACTCCTCGCCGCATCGACCGAAACTGTCAGTCTCTCAATTTCGACTCTCGCCGCAAAGCGAGGAGACCTCGCCTATTCCAAGGCGGCAAAGGTCTTCGGCGTAAAGTGGGGCGCCACTGCCGCCGGGACGCTTTCCATCAGTTTGTTTGCAGTGGCAGATCTCTTTCGTGCGGCCCGCGCCAGCGACGACTCCAACCCGGAACAATCACGACTGTATCTGTACTCGGCGCTGTCCGGAGGCGTTTTGGCACTTGCCACCGGGGCGGGCGGCACTGCAACAGTCGCCACGATGTTAGGAGGCGGGAAAGCTGTCGCCGTTCTGGGGCTGACACCCGCGGGCTGGGCCGTCATCGCAATCTTGGCAATAGGCGCCGTCGTCTACTTCACCCTTCAAGCCGATCAGGCCCAACACCCCCCCCTGGAAATCTGGCTCAAGCACTCCGCCTGGGGCGTCGCCACGCCGCGCTTCACGCTGCCGCAAGAACTGCATGCCTGGCACAGCCTGCACTTCAGCCCCCGCATCACCCCGCAATGGCAGTCCCTGCGCGGTGTTGCCGGCAACCTGCGTATCAGCTGCATGCTGCCCGAGACGTCCGGGCAGGACGACTTTCAATCCAAACTCAAACTCACGCTTTACGGAATGCCACTGGAAACCGTGGACACCTCCACTGCTTTCTGCACGCCCGGCGCATGCGTGGATCTCAACAGGCAATACGTTATCGGCCCGTTGAACAATGGCCCTGGCCCGGAACGCGGATGGCGGATCAGCATGCACGAGGATGCCAAGGTCGAGCTGACGTACCTGTACCGTCCCGATACCCAGAACTTGCCCTCAATCGGCCTGGAACAACCAGGCGCGCCCGAACCGCTGGTGTTCACCTCATCGGGTTTCTTCTCTGACTCCATCGACCCCGCCAAGCTGGCTCCCGTCAAGGCGCCGACATGAGCAGGCACAACGACATCGTCAAGCGGCTTCCTCGTAGCCTCCTATTTGGGGCCAAGCGATTTGTTCGTCGTCATCTTGCGTCTGAAGATGTGCCGAAAGGCGGTACGCCACTTTCCGAAATACTGGGAATACGTCGGGTCAATAATCAATGCATAGAGCTGGAGCCATACGGCAACGTGATACGGAACGTCCACGCAAACAGCATTGGTGTGTTTTTCATCATGGGAACGGCCTCGTCAGCGTTCATCTGGTCCATTACGCCGTCGCCCATTGACATTGAAATCTGGCTAGTCCTGTTTATCGCGCCCTGGGCCATGGCGGCATTTGGTGGCTTCATGTATCTGTGCACACGCCGCCTCTTCGGGAAATTCCGCGGGGGCTTCATTCGCATCCATCGTGGCACCCGCAAGCTTTACTTCGTCACGCCACGGGACGGACGTCTCATGACGCTCGAATGGGATCAGATTCAGGCCCTGGCCGGCTACATTCCAACGATCGGCGCAGCCGGATATAGCAGTCACTATCCCCTTTACCTGATCGCCGTCGACTGGAATCAAACTCCGCCAAAAGAAATATGCGTTTCCTGCGGCAACCTCGGCTGGCGGGACGGCGGGGTTTCCGCGAAACAACTGTGGGATTGCCTGCAGATATTCATGCAACACGGATCCGACGCCTTGCCAGAGCCTCCGTCGGTCCCTCCGCGCCTATCACGCAAACAGACCTTTCTGCGTTGCTATCGCAATTGGGCTGAGAGGTTTGTCCACGACCTCTCCACGCCGAAAGGCAAACGATGGGCTCCACTGTGGATTCCCGCCAAGGTCCTCTGGCTGATCTGCATCGTGTTCCCCGACAGCCTCGCCGAGTTCATTGAATACAACGTGCCCTATACGTCCTTCCCCAAAGAGATCGACGCGCTCTGCGGCTTCAACGAAAAGCGCGTTCCCATCATGCGGCTGAATGGTGAACGCATTGACTCGTGATCACACCGACATCGTCCAACGACTTCCTCGATCGCTTCTGATCGGTGCGAAACGACTTCCTCAGGGCCCAATTCGCCGGCCAAAGAGCATAGATGTCGAAGGCGACGGCATGTTCGCAATACGGCGAATTAGCGAACAAGCTATTGAGTTGGAACCTTTCGGCAACCTGATGCGCAATGTGTTTGCCAGTGGCATTGGTGTGAGCTTGGTCATGGGCACTGGAATTTCGATACTCTTCTCGATCTTCGCCGCGCCTCCGCTCCCCCCCTCGATTGTGCTGTTGCTGTTTCTAAATCCGTGGCTGGGTGCAGCGTTCGTCTGCATTCCTTACTTTCTCACCCGCCACTATTCAGGAAAGTTCCGTGGCGGCTTCATCCGCATTCATCGCGGCACACGCAGGCTCTACGTAGTCACTCCTCGCGACCAGCGATTGCGGATACTTGAATGGGACCAAATTCAAGCCCTGGCCGGGTACGTTCCCACGGTCGGGGCAGCCGGGTATAGCAGCCAATATCCCCTTTATCTAATCGCCGTTGACTGGAATCAAACCCCTCCCGCGGAAGTCTGCGTGTCCTGCGGCAACCTCGGCTGGCGAGACGGTGGAAGCTCCGCCAAGGAGCTATGGGACTGCCTCCGGATCTTCATGGAACACGGCGCCGACGCGTTGCCGCAACCGCCCCCCATCCCACCCCGCCTATCACGCAAAGAAACCTTCCTGCGTTTCTACCGCGACTGGGCTGACAAATACCGCCGTGACCTCGCGACCCCAAAGGGAAAGCGATGGGCGATCTTGGTAATCCCCGCAAAGATCCTGGCACTGATCTGCATCGTGTTCCCCGACAGCCTTGCCGAGTTCATCGAATACAACGTGCCCTACACGTCCTTCCCCAAAGAGATCGACGCGCTCTGCGGCTTCAAGGAAAAGCGTGTTCCCATCATGCGGCTGAATGGTGAACGCATAGACTCGTGATCAAACTCGAACGGTAGAACGCCTTTATACAAAGCTCTGCGGCTTCGTCGACCTGCCTGTTCCCGTCACACCCGCTTGTACATGATCGTCGTCGCATCGACCTTGCCCGGGTCATGCGGGTCGCGGCTGAAGCCGGGGATTTGTCCCACCGCGATATAACCGGCCGACGTATACAAGGGTTCGGCGCTATCGCCCGTGCGGGTGTCCAGGGTGATCAGGCTGCGCCCGAGCTTCACGGCTTGCGTTTCGGCTTCGTTGAGCAGGCGGCGGGCGATGCCGCGGCGGCGGAAGTCCGGATGGACCAGCAGCTTGCGGATCTCGGCCCGATGCGGTTGATTGGGTGGCGTATCGCAATCCAGTTGCACGGCGCCGGCCAGCCGGCCGCCCTCTCGCGCGACCCACAACGACAGACCACCTTGCGCAACCGCGGGCAGTACTTTGATCCGCCAGAACGCATTGGCGTCGTCCATTGAAAACGGCAGGACAAAGCTGACGCTGGCGCCATCCTGCACGCAGGCGTGCAGCAGGCCGCTCAGTTCGGCCAGGCAGGCTTCCGCGGCGTCGGCCGTCAGCAGGGTCAGTTCAACGCGGTTGTTGTCGTGGGGCATGGTGGGCTCAGACGATGAACAGCAGATAGCGGGCGCCGCGTTGCGGCGGGGTCACGAACAGGCTGGCGCCGAACAGTTGGTAGCGCAGACAATCGCCGGGCGCCAGGGTGTACGACTGTCCATCAACGGTGATGCTCAGTTCGCCTTCCAGCATCAGCAGGTGGTGTTCCAGGCCGGGCCGGGGTGATTGCTCGTAGGCAATGCGGGCGCCGGGCGCCAGTTCGCAGGCCAGGACTTCGCCGGCAAGTTGCTGCGCGGGCGGGGATACCGAACGGCGGCGAAAGCCCGCGCTGTCGTCGACCCACACGGCCTGGGCGTGTTCGGGCACCAGCGGCGCGAAGTCGTCTTCCACCATCATCATCAGGCGCGACATGGTCAGGCCGTGCGCGGCGCACAACTTGCCGAGCACGGCGGCGGTGGGGCTGACGTCGGCGTTTTCCAGGCGCGACAAGGTGGCGCGGCTGACGCCCGCCAAGCCGGCAAGCTCGTCCAGCGACCAGCCGCGTTCTTGCCGCAGCGCCTTCAGCCGCTGGGCGATGCGGCGGTCCAGATCAGTATCGACGGGTATGTTTTCCATATATGGGAATTTATCTCACATACGAAAACCCGGCAAGATCGGATCTTAAATAAAACTTCGGCACAATACGGCATGCCTTTGGCCAGAATCCTACTCATGTCTCTCCTTTGCCTATCGTTTTTGGGCGGCTGCGCCCTGCCGCCGTTGGACAAACGCAGTGAATCGCAGGCCTTGACGCCTGACGAGTCGCTGGCCACGCCGCTGGGTCGCGGCATTGCGCCTCGGGCGGCGGCCCACCCCGGAAAATCCGGCATCCACCCCTTGAGCGATGCCCATGACGCCTTTGCAGCCCGCATGATGCTGGCGCGCGCGGCCGAGCGCAGCCTGGATGTGCAGTACTACATCTGGCACAACGACATGACCGGCACCATGCTGCTGGAAGCGCTGCACGAAGCCGCCGACCGGGGTGTGCGCGTGCGCCTGCTGCTGGACGACAACGGCACGGCTGGTCTGGACAAGGTGTTGGCCGCGCTGGATACGCACCCCAATATTGAAGTGCGGCTATACAACCCTTTCGTGCTGCGCTGGCCGAAGCCCTTGGGCTACGTCACGGATTTCAGCCGACTGAATCGACGCATGCACAACAAGTCATTCACCGCCGATAACCAGGCCACCATCATCGGTGGCCGCAACATCGGCGATGAGTACTTTGGGGCGGGCAGCGGCGTGTTGTTCACCGACCTGGACGTGCTGGCCATCGGTGCGGCGGTCAATGATGTATCCAAGGACTTCGACCGCTACTGGGCCAGCGACTCCGCCTACCCGGTGGACCGCTTGCTGAAACCGGCCCTGCCCGGCGAACTGGAAGCCCTGGAGGAACAGGCCAGCAAGGTCGAGCGGTCACCCGAGGCCGCCACGTATGCCGAAGCGCTGAAGCAGTTGCCGTTCATCCGGCAACTATTGCAAGGCGAGCTGGAACTGGAATGGGCCGAGACCCGCATGGTCAGCGACGACCCGCGCAAGACGCTGGGCACCGCGCCGCGCGAGGCCATGCTGCCGCACCAGCTTTACGACATCATCGGCACGCCCACCCGCGACATGGAACTGGTGTCGCCCTATTTTGTGCCGACGGCCGACGGCACCCAGTCCTTTGCAAGGCTGGCGCGAAACGGCGTGAAGGTGCGGGTGCTGACCAATGCCTTAGAGGCCACCGATGTGGCGGTGGTGCATTCCGGCTACGCCAAGCGCCGCAAGGACCTGCTGGTCAGTGGCGTCGAACTGTATGAAATGAAGCGCAAGGCGGGTGGGGCCGAGCGCAACAAGAGCATGGGACCGTTTGGGAGTTCGGGTTCCAGCCTGCATGCCAAGACCTTCGCGGTGGACGGCCAACGCATCTTTGTCGGGTCGTTCAACTTTGATCCGCGATCGGCCACGCTGAACACCGAACTGGGATTTGTGATCGACAGCCCCACGCTGGCGGGCCGCATTGCCGAGGCGTTTAGAGAAGACGTGCCCAAGGTGGCGTATCGGGTATGCCTGGACGAGCAAGGCAGCTTGTACTGGCTGGAACAGCGCGACGGCAAGACGCTGCGGCACAACACCGAGCCGGGCACGTCGGCGTGGAAACGGTTCTCGGTGTGGTTCGTGTCGCTGTTGCCGCTGGAATCGATGCTGTGACGCCATCGCAACAAGCGGAGTTCACGGCGACCGCGACGGACGTAGACTGATCTGTTTGAGACCCAGCGTTTCAGCCGCTGCGGTTCAAACCCCGCTTTTCAGCGCCATACCCGCCTTGAACGTTCCACCATGACCGCCCCGCCCCGCCCTGCTTTGCCCGACCTGGACTGGACCGCCGCCACGCAGTCCCTGGACGCGCACGGCAATGCGATCCTGCCCGGCCTGTTGACCCCCGCGCAATGCACCGATCTGGCCGACGCCTATTCCGAAACGGACCGCTATCGCAGCCGCGTCGTGATGGCGCGACATGGCTTCGGGCGCGGCGAATATCAGTACTTCGCCTACCCGCTGCCGCCCCTGCTGCAAGGCCTGCGCACCGCGCTGTACCCCCGCCTGGCGCCCATCGCCAACCGATGGAACCGGCAGATGGGCATCGCCGTGCAATACCCCGATGATCACGCCGCCTTTCTGCAACGTTGCCACGACGCCGGGCAACGGCGGCCCACGCCCCTGATCCTGCAATACGGCCCCGGCGACTACAACTGCCTGCATCAAGACCTGTACGGTGAACACGTGTTTCCCCTGCAAGTGGCGGTGCTGCTGTCGCGCCCGGGCGTGGATTTCACGGGCGGTGAATTCGTCATGCTGGAAACCGGCAGCCGCGAGCAGCGCGCCGAGGTGCTGCCGCTGCAACAAGGCGACGCGCTGATCTTCACCGTGAACCAGCGGCCCGTGCCGGGTACGCGCAGTTGGCGCAAAGTGGCGATGCGCCACGGCGTGAGCACGCTGCGCAGCGGCCGGCGCCATACGCTGGGCCTGATCTTTCACGACGCGCAGTAGCCGCAAAGCCATGACGCTGGATCTGTTCAACGACGAAGACACCACCCAGCACGGCCGCGAGCAGATCGGCCCGCAGTCTTTCGTGCTGCGCGGGTTTGCGCTGCCCTACAGCGACGCGCTGCTGCAAGGGGTGGACGCGGTGGCCGCGCGGTCACCGTTTCGCCACATGCACACGCCGGGCGGCTACACCATGTCGGTCGCGCTGACCAATTGCGGAACGCTGGGTTGGACGTCGGACGCGCACGGCTACCGCTACACGCGCATCGACCCGCTGTCCGGCCAGCCCTGGCCCGACCTGCCCGACGCCTTTCTGCGCCTGGCCCAGGCCGCCGCGGCCGATGCGGGTTTTCCAGGTTTTACCCCCGATGCCTGCCTGGTGAACCGCTACGAACCCGGCTCGCGCCTGTCGCTGCACCAGGACAAGAACGAACGCGATTACGACGCGCCCATCGTGTCGGTGTCGCTGGGCATGCCCGCCCTGTTCCTGTTCGGCGGCCACGCGCGCACGGACAAGGCCGCGCGGGTGCCGCTGTTGCATGGCGACGTCGTCGTCTGGGGCGGGGTGGACCGGCTGCGCTATCACGGGGTGCTGCCGATGAAGGACGCGCCTCACCCACGGCTGGGCAGCCAACGGGTCAATTTCACGCTGCGCAAGGCGGGTTGACCCCTAAGGCCACGCGTCCCAGGGCCCCGCCCGCAAGGCCAATTGAGGGCAAAGCGGCGCGGCCGGGTTAGCATAGCCGCACGCTTAACCTCAAAGAGAGTCCTGACATGCATTCGCTGGGCCGTCTCGTCCTTCTCGTGAACGACTACGACACCGCCATTTCCTTCTATCAAGACAAGCTGGGCATGGAGGTGTTCGCAGATATGCCCGTGGGCCAGCAGCGCTACGTGCACCTGCGCCTGCCGTCCCAGCCTGCCGTGGGCGTCTGGCTGTTGCAAGCCCTGACCCAGGCGCAGCGCGACCGCGTCGGCGACCAGACCGGCGGCCAGCCGGTTGGGGTGTTCTACACCGACGACGTCATGCGCGACCACAGCAACTTCACCGCGCGCGGGGTGCGCTTCACCAAGGAGCCCATCCATGACGACACCACCATTTATGCCCACTTCATTGACCTGTACGGCAATGAATTCATACTGGTGCAAATGAAGCGCCCCTAGCGCTCCTGGCGCCACGCAAGACCGCCATGACCCTGGCCAACCCGAAACAGGACTGGATTCTCCGCGCGGCCACCTCCGGCCACGTCGAGCGCATCGAAGCCTATTTCGGTGGTCATGGCTACGACATGCACCGCCACGACACCTACGCCATCGGGCGCACCCTGTCGGGCGTGCAAAGCTTCCATTACCGTCGAGACTTCCGGCACAGCCTGCCCGGCGGCACCATCGTGCTGCATCCCGATGAGCCGCACGACGGTCAGGCCGGCACCGAAGCCGGCTTCCACTACCGCATGATCTACGTCGAACCCGCGCTGATCCAGCAGATTCTGGGCGGCCGGCCGCTGCCGTTCATCGCGGGCGGCCTCTCTGGCGACGCCCGGCTGCACGCCGCCAGCGGCGCCTTGTTGCTGAACACGCAGGAAGCGCTGGACCCGCTGCGGGAAGACGACGCGCTGTATGACCTGGCCCACGCGCTCTGCGCCGCGGCGGGAGGGCCTGGCGGGCGGAAAGCGGGGCCACGAACGGGGCAACAAACGGGGCAACAAACGGGGCAACAGAGAGGACGACAGACGGGTCGGCGGTCCGCCGACTACGTGGCCGCCGAGCGCGCCCGGCACTACATCCATGACTCGCTGGACACGACCATCACCTTGGACGCATTGGCGGCGGCGGCCGGAAAAGACCGCTGGAGCCTGTCGCGCGATTTCCGCGCGCTGTTCGGCACCAGCCCTTACCGCTATGTGATGTTGCGCCGGTTGGACCTGGCGCGCCGGCTGATCGCCACCGGCATGCCCTTGGCGGATGCGGCGGCCCATGCCGGTTTCACCGACCAAAGCCACCTGACTCGCCGACATGTCCAAACCTACGGCATGCCCCCGGACCGGTGGCGGCGCATGCTGCACGCCTAGCCCGCGCCAGCTGACCAAGCCCGCCTGGGCATGAAGCCGCCTGATCCCTCCCCACCCCCGCCCAAACCTGCAAGAACGTACAAGACGCGACGCCCCGGTGCGCCCTAATCTGTACCTCTCTCTTCTTGTCCAGGTTCCACCATGCCCCCCATTTCCGCCATCAATATCGCCGGCAAGCTTGCGTTGTTTTCCGAGCACTGGCGCCCCAAGGTCATCGCGCAGATGAACGACTACCAGTTCAAGGTGGTCAAGGTGCAAGGCGATTTCGTCTGGCACAGCCATGCCGACACCGACGAAACCTTTATCGTGGTCAGCGGCCGATTGCGCATCGACCTGCGCGACGGCCACATCGACCTGGGGCCCGGCGAAATGACCGTCATCCCCAAGGGCGTGGAACACAAACCCTGTGCCGTCGAGGAAACGCATCTGATGCTGGTGGAACCCTGCGGCGTGCCCAATACCGGCGACCAGGGCGGCGAGCGCAGCGCGCCCAACGACGTCTGGATTTGAGCCCCTTGATTCTGCTACCGTGAATTCCCCCCAGGAGGACACCATGCCCAAAGTCATGCTCGTTACCGGCGGCAGCCGTGGCATCGGCGCCGCCGTCGCCAAGCTGGCCGCGCGCCGCGGCTACGCGGTCGGCATCAACTACCGCACCCACTCTGACGCCGCCGACGCCGTCGTGGCCCAGATCCAGCAGGCGGGCGGCACCGCGCTGGCCATCCAGGCCGACGTGTCGCAAGAGGACGATGTGCTGCACATGTTCCGCACGCTGGACGAGCGACTGGGCCGCATCGATGCCCTGGTCAACAATGCCGGCATCCTCGAAACGCAGATGCGCCTGGACCAGATGGAAGCCGACCGCCTGCTGCGCGTGCTGTCCACCAACGTCATCGGCGCTTTCCTGTGCGCGCGCGAAGCCGTGCGCCGGATGTCGACGCGCCATGGCGGCGTGGGCGGCGCCATCGTCAACGTGTCGTCCGCAGCGGCGCGCCTGGGTTCGCCCAATGAGTACGTGGACTACGCGGCCTCCAAGGGTGCGCTGGACACGATGACCATCGGCCTGTCCAAAGAGGTGGCGCCCGAAGGCATCCGCGTGAACGGCGTGCGCCCCGGCACCATCTACACCGACATGCACGCAAGCGGCGGCGAGCCGGGCCGGGTGGACCGCCTGAAAAGCGTGATCCCGCTGCGGCGCGGCGGCTCGGTGGAAGAAGTGGCCGGCGCCGTCATGTGGCTGTTTTCCGAGGAAGCCGGCTATACCAGCGGCTCGTTCATCGACGTGTCCGGCGGCAGTTGAACGGATCGCTGGAGGGGTAGCAGGAGGGGCTACCTGCCTGCCGAGGCTCAGCCGTTGCCGCGGGGTTTGTCGTCGGTGGCGATGACGCCCTTGTTCTCCGGGCCGTCGGAAATGCGCGCCTCGACGCGGCGCAGCACCGCAAGCACGAACAACGCCAACAAGGTGCTGACCAGCGCCGTGGCTTCGCGGCCCATGCCTGCCGCCACACCGATGGCGGCGGTCATCCAGATGCTGGCGGAAGTGGTCAGCCCGTGGATCTCGCGTTCATCGCTGAGCTTGATGATGGCGCCCGCGCCCAGAAAACCGATGCCGGCGATCACCCCCTGCAACACCCGGCTAAGGTCACCGACTTCCATGCCGCCCTGCAAAGGCACCAAGACAAAAATGGCCGCGCCCAGCGCCACCAGCATATGGGTACGCAAGCCCGCCGCCTTGCCGCTGCGCTCGCGCTCGAACCCCAGCATGCCGCCCAGGATCACCGCCATGCCCAGGCGAAGGACAATGCGCGTGGCTTCGCCAACATCCGGAATGTCCGCGAATTCGCTACGCACGGTGGACCAGATTTCAAACCAGACTTCCGCCATCTGTTGCATCCTGAAAGGCACGGGTTGAAGGGAGTGGGGTGAAGGCAACGAGGTCAACGTGATGAGGTGGGTCGAGCATAGCAGGCGCGGCCGCGCCCGCGCCATGTCCGCGCTGGCACCGGCCGCGCAACTGGTTTACAACCAATGCGTGCCCCGCGCGTGCGGGCGTGAAACCACAGGAGCCATACATGGACTTGCAGCTTGACGGAAAGCGCGTGCTGATCACAGGGGCATCCAAGGGCATCGGCCTGGCCTGCGCCGCGGCCTTCGCGCGCGAGGGCGCCGACCCGATTCTGGTGGCGCGCGACGATGCGGCGCTGCATCACGCCACGGCATCCATCCTTGAACAAAGCGGCCGCGCGGCGCATGCCATCACGCTGGACCTGGCCCTGCCTGGCGCGGCGGAAAAGCTGGCCAAGGAAACCGGGCCCATCGACATCCTGGTCAACAACGCGGGCGCGGTGCCGGGCGGCGCGCTGGATCAGGTGCAAGACGAGCGCTGGCGCGCGGGGTGGGAACTGAAGGTACACGGCTACATCAGCCTGGCGCGCTGCTACTACCCGCACATGCGCGAGGCGGGCGCGGGCGTCATCGCCAACATCATCGGCATGGCGGGCGCGGCGCCGCGCGCGGACTACATCTGCGGCGCGGCGGCCAATGCCTCATTGATTGCGTTTACCCGCGCGCTGGGCGGCGAAGCGCCCCGCCACGGCGTGCGCGTCTTTGGCGTCAACCCCTCACGCACACGAACTGACCGCGTGCTGACGCTCGCCCGGCAACGCGCCCAAGCGCGCTGGGGCGACGAGACGCGGTGGCAGGAAACGCTGTCGGACCTGCCCTTCAACCGCCTGATGGAACCCGACGAAGTGGCCGACATGATTGTGTTCGGCGCGTCGCCGCGCGCGGGTTACCTGAGCGGCACGGTGATTGACCTGGACGGCGGCGAGCAGTACGCAAAATAGTGCGGCGGCCGGCGCTTGGGCCGGCCAGATAACTCAGCGCGCGCCGGCTTGCCAGCCCGCCAGCAGTGCGGGTAGTTGCGTCATGTCGGTGAACACATGGGCCACGCCCACATTGCGCAGTGCCTCGGCGCCGCTGTGGCCGTTGGCGTCGGGGCTGTAGCCGAACACCGTGGCGCCCGCGGCCACCCCGGCGGTGGCGCCGGTGACCGTGTCTTCAACAATGGCGCAACGCTTGGGGTCAACACCCAGCGCTTGCGCGGCGGCCAGGTACACGTCCGGAAACGGCTTGCTGCGCGGCATCTCGTGACCGCTGAAGACACGCCCGTCAAAACACTCGGCAATGCCGACCTTGGCCAATTGCAGTTCCACCTTGTGGCGGTCGGCGCCGGACGCCACGGCGATGCGGCCGTCCAGCGCTCGGTGCAAGGCGCGCACCGCATCGGGCGCGCCGGGAATTTCCAGCAGGTCGCGATCCAGCGCGGCGTTGCGGCGCTGGCGGAATTCACCGAACCAGTCCGGCCCCAGCTTGGCGCCGGTACGCGCTTCGATCATCGGCAGCTCGTCCTTGACGGCCTTGCCCGTGAAGATGCGCATGGTTTCTTCGTGGGTGATGTCCCAGCCCAGTTCATTCAGCATCTGGGCCAGCACGTGGCTGGTGATGGGTTCGGAATCAACCAGCACGCCGTCACAATCGAACAACACGGCGTCAAAGGGGAAATCAGTCATGGGGCGGGCAGCGGAAGTCAGGTTCATGAAGCGGGTAAGCATACTGCATGGCATGGGGCCAGCCTGACGGCCCGCCCTGGCCGCAAGCTTCGGAGTGACGCGCGCGGCAGTGCGCGATTAAGCTGGGTGACCACGTAACTGAACGCCCCCGTATGCCATGACTTCCCCCTTCCCTGAAGCGTCGCACCTGCCGCAGGACCACTACGACTGGGTCCTGATCGGCCAACAGCTGGACGCCGACGGCTGGGCGCTGCTGCCGGGATTCTTTTCGCCGGAGGCCGCGCGCCGCCTCGCCCAGGCGGACAGCACCGCCACGCTTGAAGCGCTGCGGGCATCGTTGTACCGCCGCCTGCTGCCCATCGCCCGCGCCTGGGCGGACGCGCTGCAACAAGACGCGCCATACCCCGATGACTTCACCACCTGGATGCAACACAACCGCAACGCGGGCCAGGCCCGCCCCTTGTCCGCCATCCAGCACTTAGGGCAAGACGACTATCAGCCACTGACGCAGCATGCGGACGGTGATGTCGCGTTTCCGTTGCAGCTTGTCGCCCTATTGTCTGATCCGGACACCGCATTCACCGGCGGCGAATTCGTCATGACCGAACAACGCCCCCGCATGCAGTCGCGCCCCATGGTGCTGCCCTTGCGCTACGGCGACGCGGCGGTCATTGCGGTGTCGCACCGTCCGGTGCGAGGCGTCAATAGCGTCTATCGGGTGACCGCGCGGCATGCGATCAGCCGAGTGCGCGCCGGCCAGCGCGTGGGGCTGGAACTGCTGCTGCACGACGGGCCTTGATGGGCCGATGGGACGGTCGTTGGGTGGGCCGTTGGGTGGGTCGTGATGCCAAAGCGGAAATTGCCGTACGGGCACCGGTGCTTGATGGGTTACGCGCGTTCGGCGTTGGGGTTCTTGCCCTGGGTTTTGCGCGCTTCACCCATCCTACGTGCATGGGTCTGGAGTGGGATCGTAGGATGGGTGAAGCGCGAGGTGAACGATAGAAGAAGACCAAGCTCGAACGCGCGCAACCCATCGGACGGTCGTGATCCCATAGCCGAAATTGCCGTGCGGGCACCGGCGTTTGATGGGTTACGCGCGTTCGGCGTTGGGGTTCTTGCCTTGGCGTTTGCGCGCTTCACCCATCCTACGTGCATGGGTCTGGAGTGGGATCGTAGGATGGGTGAAGCGCGAGGTGAACGATAGAAGAAGACCAACCTCGAACGCGCGCAACCCATCGGACGGTCGTGATGCCATAACGGAAATTGCCGTACGGGCACCGGTGCTTGATGGGTTACGCGCGTTCGGCGTTGGGGTTCTTGCCTTGGCGGTTGCGCGCTTCACCCATCCTACGTGCATGGGTCTGGAGTGGGATCGTAGGATGGGTGAAGCGCGAGGTGAACGATAGAAGAAGACCACGCTCGAACGCGCGCAACCCATCGGACGGTCGTGATGCCATGGCGGAAATTGCCACACGGTGACCGGTGCTTGATGGGTTGCGCGCGTTCGGCGTTGGGGTTCTTGCCTTGGGTTTTGCGCGCTTCACCCATCCTACGTGTGTGCCCAACCTCGCGTCCCGTCAAAAATCCATCGACGCTGACAGCATCAGTGTGCGCGGCACGCCTTGCGAGATCGTGCCGTAGGATGCCACGCCGGACCAGTACGCGCGGTTGGTTACGTTGACGAGGTTGGCCCGCAAGGTCACGTCCTTGCCCTGGACCCGCGTGGCGTATCGCGCGCCCAGGTCGAAGGTGGTCCATGACGGCACCGATTGTGTGTTGGCCTGATTGATATATTCGCGCCCGGTGTAGACCATGCCGCCCGTCAACGTCAGGCCCGCCACCCACGGCGTGTCCCATTCGGCGCTGAGATTGGCCGAGAACTTGGGCACGCCCACCGGCTGGTTGCCCAGCGTGGCGGCGCTGTTGGTGCGCGTAAGTTCGGCGTCCAGCCAGGTCACGCCCCCCAACAGGCGCAGGCCGCGCAGCGGTTCGCCGGACAGGTTCATTTCCAGGCCGCGGTTGCGTTGTTCGCTGTCCGCGCCGTACACGCCGTTGGTCAACTGGCCGCTGGGCTTGGTGATTTCGAAGGCGCTCAGGCTCAGCATCGCGCTGTCGAACTCCACCTTCACGCCCACTTCCTTCTGCCTGGCCTTGTAGGGCTTGAACACCTGGCCGGCGTTGGACGCCGTGGCGGGCGCCACATCGCCTTTGCTCAGGCCTTCGACGTAGTTGGCGTACAGCGAGACATTGCTCCACGGTTTGACGACCAGGCCGGCGAGCGGCGTGGTGGCGCTTTCGTCATAGCTGACCGTACGCACGCCCGTCACCGCATTGAAATTGCGCGACTCAATACGCTGCTGACGCAGGCCCAGCGTCAGTTGCGCGCGTTCGTCCAGGATGCTCATCGTGTCGGCCAGCGCCAGGCCGGACAGGTCCGACGACGAGACCTTGGGCACGTTGCGCGGCGCGGGAATGTGCTGCTCGGGGCGGGTGATGGGGTGGTAGATGTTGGACGTAAGCGGCGTACCCGACACGCTGGCCTGCAAGTTGCGATCGCTGTACAAGCTGCCCATGAAGCTGATCGCGTGACGCACGGGACCCGTATCCAGCTTGGCGCGCAGGCCGGCGTTATACGTGCTGCGTTCAACCTTGAAGCGGAAGTTGTTCGGCGTCACGAGCGTGTCGCCCGCGCCGTTCACGATGGTGGGCGTCTGGTCCGACAGGCGCGACACATCGGTGTCTGACCCGCCCGCATCGGCGAACACGGTCAGGCGGTCGCTGATGTCGTATTCCACGCGCAGCAGCGCCGATTGGCCGTCGGACTTCCACCAGCCCCAGGGCTGCGTGGCGTTGCGGCGGCCATCGGCCGCGCGCGGCACATCAATGCCCGCAGCCACCAGGAACGGGCGCGTCGGCGCGTCCACTTTTTCGTGCTGCGTCAGCAGGTCCAGCGACGCGCGCAGGCGCTCGCCCTGATAGTCCAGCGACAAGGCGCCGATGTCGGTGCGCGAATACAGGTTGTCCAGCGGCGTGTCGCCCTGACGATGCATGCCGTTCACGCGCACGCCCCATTCGCCGTCGTTGCCGAAGCGCCGACTTAGGTCCACCCGACCGCCAAACTGCGAACTGCCCACGTAGTCGGCGGACAGCCGCGTCAGGTCTTGCGGCAGCGAACGCTTGGGCACCATGTTGATCACGCCGCCCACGCCGCTGTTGGGCGACATGCCATACAGCAAGGCGGCGGGGCCTTTCAACACTTCCACCCGTTCGATGTAGTCGGTGAAGACGTGATAGTTGGGCGCCACGCCATACACGCCGTCGAACGCGATCTCGCCCAGGTTGCCTTCGCCGATGGGAAAGCCGCGAATGTAGAACGAGTCGGTCACGCCACCGATCTGCCCGGTAAAGCGCACGGACGGCTCGGCGTTCAGCGCGTCGGCCAAGGTCACCGCCTGGCGGTTGGCCAGCAATTCCGAGGTGTAGCTGGTGAGGTTGAACGGCGTGTCCATGACGTCGCGGTTACCCAGGAAGCCCATGCGGCCGCCGCGCGCCACCTGCCCGCCCGCGAATTCCGGCGGCAAGGTGGACGCGCTGATGCCCGAGCCCGCCACCGTGATGCTGGGCAGCAGCGTGGCCACGCCGCCGTCTGCCTGGGGCAGCTTCTGCAAGGAATACGCGCCCGCGCCCTGTTCCGCCACCGCGTAGCCGGAACCCCCAAGCAATTGCGCGAACCCTTCGCGCACGGTGTACGAACCCGAAAGCCCTGCACTGCGCTGGCCCGCCAGCAAGGCCGGGTCGAACGACAGCGGCACGCCCGCCGCCGCCGCGAATTGCGCCAGCACATCGCCCAGCGGACCCGCGCCAATTGCGTAGGACTTGCGCGCATCGGCGGCCGCCGCGACGCCAGCGGCTTCGGCGGCACTGACCGACGCGGGCGCGCCCGACACGGCCAACAGCATCAAGCCCATGCCTGCGGACTGCATCATGGCTGCCACGGGCGACAGGGCGGCCATGCCACGGGGCAGGCGCTGCGAATGGGAATTTCGGGAAACCATGAAACGATCCTTCGTAGGGGACGGGGTGGCTCGCGTGTCGCGACGATTCACCCGGTACACCGGACGAGGCGCAGAAAAGGCTCAAACAAATGGCGATTAATTTGTAACGTCCGCGCGCGGCGCGACCGTGGTCCAGAACGGCGTCACGCGGCTTATCCGCACCGGCAGGGTTTTTTCCAGCAGGCGCAGGCTGCCGTCGATATCGGCCAACGGGAACGCACCCGAGACGCGCAGCCCGGCCACGGCCGGATCGCAACGCAGCACGCCCCGGCGATAACGGCCCAGTTCATCCACCAGATCGGCCAAGCGCCAATTGCGCACCGCCAACATGCCCTGCTCCCATGACGCGGACACGGCGTCCACCGCCGACAGGGGCGCCACCTGGCGCGCGGTGAATACCGTGTGCTGGCCAGCGGGAAGGATGACCGCCGCAACGCCCGCCTCTTGCGGCTGGATCTGGACGGCGCCTTCAAACACCGCCACGCGGATGCTGCCGCCGTCGTCGCGCACCATGAAGCGTGTGCCCAGCGCGCGTATCGTCCCTTGTGAGGTATGCACGATAAAGGGGCGATACACGGGCGACGGATCGTGGCCGGTGGTCAGCAGGATTTCGCCCGCGCGCAGCCACAACACGCGCGCGTCGGCGGTGTATTGGATATCGACCGCGCTGGCCGTGTTCAACACCAACCGCGTGCCGTCGGCCAGATCCATCTGACGCCGTTCGCCCGTGGCGGTGCGCGCATCCGCCGCCCATTCGCGCCAAGGCAACATGCGCCAGCCGGCCAGCGCCGCCGGCCCCAGCACCAGCAGCGCACCCAGTGCGCGCAGGGCTTGCCGGCGGCCGGCGCGGCGGGAATGCTGATCGGCCCGGCGCAAGGTGTCACGCACGATGTCGGGCGGCACCTGCCCAAAGCCGCGCAGCATGTCTTCCACCCGCGCCCAGGCCGCGCCATGCGCCGCGCTGCGGGTGCGCCAACGGTCGAAGGCTGTGCGGTCGGCGGCGGACAAGGTTTCGGATTGGAAGCGCACCAGCCAGCCGGCCGCCTGTTCCAGAATGGCGGGGTCGATGGCGGGATTGGTTGCCGCGTTGGATGCGGGATTGGTTGCAGGGTTAGAGGCGCCTGTCATGCCGCATGCACCTGATAGGCGATCAGGCACGCCGTCAGCGCGCGCTGCATGTGGCGCTTGACGGTGGCCAGCGACACCCGTTCCCGCACCGCGATGTCGGCATACGCCATGCCATCGAACTGCGACAACAGGAAGATGTTGCGCGTCTTCGCGGGCAGGGTCCGCAAGGTGGCGTCGATGGCGTGCAGGGTTTCAAGAATTTGCGCGCGCACTTCGGGCGACGGCGCCTCGCGCGCGGGCAGACATGCAATGGCAGCCAGATAAGCCTCTTCCAGCGCGCGGCGGCGCCAGTGGTCAACGACCAGGCCCTTGGCGATATGGGTCAGCAAGGCGCGCGGCTCGGGGCCCGCGTCGTGGCGGCGCGCGCTGATCAGGCGGACAAAGGTGTCGTGCGCCAGGTCGGCGGCGTCGAACGAGTTGCCCAGCTTCTTGCGCAACCACATCGACAGCCAGCCATGATGGTCACGATAGAGCTTCGTGACGGAATCGGCGGCGTGGGATTCAGAGGCAGACAAGATGCACCTGGCGCAATATTGCAAATGGGAACGATTTCTATTTTATCTGCTTTTTTTCCGCCACCCACGACCTGTTAAAAAACCTGCCGCCGCCTTGATATATGGCATGCTGAATTGCTTAACTTCATAGGGGCGGTCGGATAGAATCAAGCACCTATTCAAGCCTCCATTCGACCGTAGACGCCGCCATGCAGAACCAGACTTTCGAGCCTTCTTTTCTTGCAGGCGGCGGCGAGATGGGCAAACGGGTCGCGGCCTACGATTGGTCCGCCACGCCGCTCGGCCCGATTGCCGACTGGCCCCCGGCGCTGTGCGTGGCCGTCGGCATGGTGCTGTCGTCCCGCTTTCCGTGCTGCCTGGTCTGGGGCCGCGAACTCATCACTATCTACAACGACGCCTTCCGCCCCATCCTGGGCGCCAAGCCCGAAGCGCTGGGCCGCCCGTTCAGCGATGTCTGGAGCGAGGTCTGGTCCATGATCGGCCCCATCGCCGACCGCGCGTTCGCGGGCGAGGCCACCTTCATCGAAGACTATCCGCTGGTGCTCCAGCGCTTTGGCCAAGCCGAAGAAGCCACGTTCACGTTCTGCTACAGCCCGGTGCGCGACGAGCACGGGAACGTGGTCGGCATGATGGATACCGTCATCGAAACCACATCGCGGGTGCAAGCCGAACGCGCGCAGGCCGAAGCCTTGCGGCAGGCCGAAGACACCCTGCGCCAAAGCCAGAAGATGGAAGCCGTGGGCCAACTGGCGGGCGGGCTGGCGCACGATTTCAACAACTTGCTGATGGGCATCGCGGGTAGCCTGGAACTGATCAGCCTGCGTATTGCGCAGCAGCGCATGGGCGAACTGGAACGCCACATCGACGTGGCGCGGCGCGGCACCGAAAGGGCTGCCGCCCTGACCCATCGCCTGCTGGTGTTCTCGCGCAATCAACCACTGTCGCCGCAAGCGGTGGACATCAACCAACTCGTGCGCGGCATGGAAGACCTGGTGCGCCGCAGCGTCGGGCCGGGCATTGCGCTGGACCTGGCGTGCGAACCCCGGCTCTGGCCTGCCTGGGTGGACCCGCACCAGTTCGAAAACGCCCTGCTCAACCTTTGCCTGAACGCGCGCGACGCCATGGAAGGACAGGGCCGTCTTGGCATCGAGACAGCCAAGGTCACGCTGAACGCCCAGACGGCGCGCGAACGCGATCTGCCCGCCGGCGACTACCTGCGCCTGACCGTGACGGACACCGGCTGCGGCATGACGCCACAAATCGTGCAACGCATTTTCGAACCGTTCTACACCACCAAATCACCCGGCGAGGGTACCGGCCTGGGCCTGTCGATGATGTATGGCTTTGTGCGGCAGTCCGGCGGGCAGGTGCAGGTCATGTCACGGCCGGGCGAAGGCACGGCGATGAGCCTGTACTTTCCGCGATTCGACGGGGCGCCGACGCCGGTGGAATTGGCCGCGCGGCTGGAACCGCCGCGCGCCGCCGCGGGCGCGACCGTGCTGATCGCCGAAGACGATACGGCGGTACGCGCCGTCATGGTGGAAACGCTGGCCGAACTGGGCTATGCCGTGATCCAGGCCACCGACGGCGCGAGCGCCCTGCGCGCTTTGTCTGCCCCGGGTCAGATCGATCTGCTGATCTGCGATCTGGGCCTGCCGGGCCGCATGGACGGCCGCCAGGTGGTCGACGCGGGCCGCCTGTTGCGGCCCACGCTGAAGGTTCTGTTCATCACCGGTTCGGGCTCGCAGGCGCTGGCCGAAGCCGGCGCCCCCACCCTGCCCAAGCCTTTCGCGTTGGACGAACTGGCGCGCAAGGTGCATATGCTGATGAGCGCCTGACCTAGAGCTTGGGCGCGTAGCGGAACGTCAGCATGAAGTTGCGCGGTTGACCGTAGTAGTTGTTGCCGCCCAGCGTGTTGTAGGACGGCACGTAGTACTTCTTGTCGAACACGTTGTTGACGTTCAGGCCGATGCTGAGTTCCGGCGTGGCCTGATAGCCCACGCGCGCGTTCCAGACGGTGAAGCCGGCCAACTTGAATTCGCGGTCCGAGCTGACCGTGGCGGTTTGTGTGTTGACGCCCGCGCCCACGCTCAGGCGGTTCATCATGCCCGGCAGCTTGTAGTTGGCCCACAGGCGCAGCATGTGCTTGGGCGTCCAGGTGTTGAAGACCTGGCCCTTGTTGTCGGGGTCTTCCAGGTACTTGGTGGTGTTGTAGGTGTAGCCCGCATACAGCTCCAGGCCCTTCACCACTTCGCCCGACACTTCCGCTTCCACCCCCTGGCTGCGCACCTTGCCCGATGCGCGCGAGCAATACCAGCCGTCGCACGCGAAGCCGGCGTCGTAGTCATTGACGGCGCGGTTCTTGTGATCGTAGCGGAACAGCGCCAGCAGGGTGTTGACGCGGCCGTCGGCCAGTTCGCCCTTGATGCCCACTTCGTAGTTGTTGCCCTCGATGGGCTTGAGCAGGCTGCCGTCCAAGCTGCGTTGGGTTTGCGGTTCGAACACCGTGGTGTAGCTGGTGTAGGCCGACCAGTTGTCCGTCAGCGAATACACGATGCCGGCGTAGGGAATGAACTTGCCCGAGGTGTTGGACGTGGAGGTGCTGCCGGAGCCGGTGTAGGAATAGTCGAACCAGCCGACCCGGCCGCCGCCGATCAGCGCCAGGGACTCGGTGGGCTTCACGCGCCAGGTGCCGTAGATGCCCTTCTGGCGGATGTCGTAGGCGCTGCGCGAATCGTAGCCGCTGGCCTCGGCGATGGAATCGATGTCCTGCCACGGGCGATGGTGGTCGATGTCGAAGATGTTGCCGCCCGTTTCCCAGGCGCGCGTGAAGCGGTCCTGCGTGGTCAGCTTGGAGTAGTTGGCGCCCAGCACCACTTCCTGCTCCATGCCCAGCGCCGTGAAGTTGCCGTTGACCGACATGTCCAGCCCGCGTTGCTTGCTGGCGAAGTCCACGCCAAAGTTGCCGTAGGACAAGTCGCTGCCATCGGGCTGCACTTCGCCCGCCACGCGTTGGTGCACCGTCGTGTTCTTTTCGTTCATGGCCACGCCGGCCAGGCGGAAGCGCCAGGCGTCGTTGAAGCGATGCGTTACGTCGGCGTTGAAGATGGTCTGGTCGTTCTTGGCGCGGTTCCAGGTGGAGCCGGTAAAGGTGGAACGCGGCAGGTCGATGTCGCCGCCGTCGGCATAGCGCGGGTAGCCCACGATCATCGGGCGCGAACGGCTGTAGCGGTTGCTGATGCCGATGCCCACCGTGGTGTCTTCGGTCACGTCGAAGTCCAGCGCGGCGTACAGGTTGCGCGTCTTGTCCCACACGTAGTCGATGTACGAATGGCTTTGGTCTTCATCGACCACCACCCGGCCGCGCAGCGTGCCCGCATCGTTCAGCGGGCCGCCCGCGTCCAGCGTCAGGCCGTAGTGGTCCCACGAGCCGGCCTTGCCCGACAGCACCACCGATGGCTCGGCGCCGCCGCGCTTGCGCACCAGGTTGATGGCGCCGCCGGGGCTGCCCGCGCCTTGCAGCAGGCCGGCCGCGCCGCGAAGGATTTCCACGCGGTCGTAGAACACCAACGAGTCCTGTTCCCAGTTGCCCAGGCTGTAGCTGTTGCGCAGCAGGGCCACGCCGTCGTATTGCAGCTGGTCCACCGGAAAGCCGCGTGCATTGATCGCCACGCCCGGTCCCACGCCTTGCACGCCCACCATGCCGGCCGTGTTGTTGACGGCGTCGGGCAGGCTGGTCATGAGCTGGTCGTCCATCCGCTGGCGCGTCAGCACGGTGACCGATTGCGGAATGTCCTTGAGCGCCTGCGGGGTCTTGCCGATGGTGACGGCGGGCGACGTGTACGAGCCGGTGCCGTCCGTGGTGGGGTTGTAGCTGCCCGTCACGGTCACGGGCGCCAGCGTCGCGGCCTGGCTGGCGGCTGGCGCCTGCTGCAAGCGGTAGCCACCTTCGGCGCGGGCAACGGCCTGCAAGCCGGTGCCGGCCAGCAACTGGGCCAGCGCCGCGTCCACCGGGTACGTGCCGGACACGCCGCCGGTGCGAGCGCCCGCCGCCAGCGCCGGGTCGGACGCCACCATGACGCCGGCCTGCATGCCGAACGCGCCGAGGGCCGCGCCAAGCGGGCCGGGCGGAATGTCGAAGCGAACCGATTGGCGTAGCGGCGTTGTGGCTTGGGCTTGGGCTTGGGCTTGGGCTTGGGCTTGGGCCTGCACTACCGACGGCCACGGGGCGGCCAGCACGACAGCAGGCAACGCGACACGCAGGGCGAGGCTCAGGCGGGTGCGCGACGACAGACGCCAATGCGGCGAGGAAAGGTGGGCAAGTGACACGAGGGCTGCACGCGGGCGGACAAGCGACGGCAGGGCGAGCGAGCGGGCAAGTGACGGCTGGGCAAGCAGACGGGCAAGCGACGGGCGGGCAAGCCACTCTGCGCGGGCAGGACGAAAAGACATGTAGAGAATTCCTGGCTCATGAAGGAAGGACGCAGACTCGGCGGGGGGAGGCTTCCGGGCTGCTTTCCTTACATGACGCGCTGATGCGGGACTTACGCCGTTCCGGTTACAAATCAATCACGGACGGGCGAGCGAACGGGCGGGCGGGTGGACGGGGCGGCCGACTCAGGCCAGCCCCACCGTGACCCAGTAGCGGGTGTATTGCCGCACGCGCACGGGCAGCACCTCTTGCAGCATGGTCAGCACCTTGTCGCTGTCGGCCAAGGGGAACGCCCCCACCACGCGCAACGCGCCGGCCTCGTCCGAACAGCTCAGCCGACCGGGGCGATAGCGTGCCAGTTCTTGCAGGAAAGCGGCCAGCGGCATCTCGTTGGCAATCAACATGCCGTTGACCCAGGCGGAGGTGGCCGGTTGCAGCTCCTGCAACGCAAAGACGCCCGCCGCCGACACCTCGGCCTGTTCCCCCGCATGCACGCGTCGGGGCGGATCGGCCGGGTCCAGGCCGCGCACATCCACCGCGCCTTCCAGCACGGCAACGCGCACAACCGCCCTGCCTCCGTGGCCGTCGTCCAGATCGCGCACCAGAAACCGCGTGCCCACCGGCGTCAGGATGCCGCCGCGCGTGCGCACCGTGAACGGTCGGCCTTGCGGGTCTTGCGCGGTCGTTACCAGGATTTCGCCTTCCAGCAGCACCACTTCGCGTTGGCTGACGGTGTAGCGCAGATCCACGGCGCTGGCGGTGTTCAGTTCCAGCCGCGTGCCGTCCGGCAAGGTCAGCGCGCGCCGTTCGCCGGTGCCGGTACGCAGGTCGGCGGCCAGGCGAACAATGGCGCCGCGCTCACTCACCGCCCACGCGCCCAAGCCTAAGGCCGTGGCCGACACCATCCAGCGGATGGCGTTGCGGCGCGACTGGATCAGCGGCGCCTGCCGCAGCGTGCGGGCGGCGACGTCGTGGCCCGCTTCGGCCAAGCCCAGGTCCACATCGCGCGTCAAGGCCACCAGCCGCATCCAGGTCAATTCATGCGCGGGCTGGGCCTGCCGCCAATGTTCGAAGCGCAGGCGGTCGTCATCGCTTGCCCCCTCGCGCAGCCGAGCCCACCAATCAGCGGCCTGACGCACGATTCTCGGATCGATACGGCCCGCTTCGGGCGCATGCGGCCGCAGCAGCTTGGGGGAGTCCGGGGAGGCGGAGTTCATGCAAGGATTCAGCCCTTGGGTCACGGTGGATTCATCACTCGTTCATTGTTTGTTCGCCGCTTGCTCTGGGCTTGCTTAGCGTGATTGGCGTGATGGCGTGATTGGCTTGCTTGGCGTGATGGCGTGATGGTATTGCTCTTCGCTTTCACCCGTACACCGCCGTGTAGCAATGCACCAACGCGCGCGCCAGCGACTTCTGCACCGCGTTGGCCGTCAGGCCCAACTGCTGGCCGATATCGGCGTAAGACATGCCCTCCAGCTGCGCCATCAGGAAAATGCGGCGGCTGGTCATGGGCAGCGTGTCCAGCAATTCGCAGATTTGCTCCAGCGCTTCCAGGATCAAGGCGCGCGATTCCACCGACGGCTCCACCGCCACCGGCTGCAACGCCAGCGATTCCATGTAGGCCGTCTCGATCGCCGCGCGACGGGCGCGGCCGACCAACAGGCGCGTGGCGATGGTGCGCAAGTAGGCGCGCGGTTCGCTTAGCGGTTCCCGCACATTGGCGCGTATCAGCCGTTCAAAAGTGTCGTGCGCCACATCGGCCGCATCGGACGCATTGCCCAGCTTGCGCAGCAGCACGCCGCGCAACCATTGGTGGTGCGCCTGATAGACGGATTGCACTTCGGCATGAGGAGCGAAGGATGAGGATGGCATGGCGGCGCCCCGGCGTCACCGCCAGAATCCCAAACAAAATGAAAATGATTCGCAATTATAAATATCTTTGAATCGTTTTCAAGACGGAGAAATCCGGGCGTTGCGCGGAATCGTCGGGATGCGTGCGGCGAAATGATCGTGACGGCGCGCGACGTGTGCCGGAATGATCGTGCCGGTTCCCGACGTATGCCGGAATCACCGTGCCCATTCGCGACGTGCCGGAATGATCGTGCCTATTCGCGGCGTGCGCCGGGATGATCGTGCCCATTCGCGGCGTATGCCGGGATGATCGTGCCCATTCGCGACGTGTGCCGGGATGATCGTGCCCATTCGCGGCGTGTGCCGGAATGTAGGATGGGTGCAGCGCGGGTTGGCCTGGGCAAGAAGATTACGCCGATCGCGCGGAACCCATCATGCGCCTTGCGGCTGAACCCGTTAAGAATTCGGCGTTGCTTGATGGGTTTGCGCGTTGTGCGATCTCTTTCTTCTTTGAACAATCTCGCGCTACACCCATCCTACGATCGTGTCGGCACGCGGAATGTAGGATGGGTGCAGCGCGGGTTGGCCTGGGCAAGAAGATTGCGCCGATCGCGCGGAACCCATCATCCCGCCCCATCCCCCCGCCGCCCCATCGCCCCGCCACATCATCCTGCCCCATCGCCCCATCACCCCATCCCCCCATCCCCGCCTTGTCAGAACTTCGCCGTCAGGTTCACGAACACGCTTCTGGGTTCGCCGTAATACACCTGGCTCGCCACGCCGCCCAGGTAGTACTTCTTGTCGAACAAATTATTCACGTTCAACTGCGCCGACAGGGCCGAGCTGAAGTCATACCGCGCCATCAGGTTGTAAATCGCATAGGCCTTTTGCTTGGCGGTGACCGTATCGCTGCCCGCGCTGACCTGGCTATACGTTGAAATCTGCCAGTTGACGCCGCCGCCCACTGTCAGTTTGCTCCAGTCGCCGGGCAAGCGGTAGGTGGTGAACAGCTTGGCCATTGCTCTCGGGCGCTCGGTGTTCACGGACACGCCCTGGGCATCGCGGCTGGTGTAATACGTGCCGCCCGCGTAGGCGTTCCAGCCCGGCGCCAGCATGCCGCTTACCTCCAATTCCACGCCCTTGGTCGTGACGCCGTCGGCGGTGGTGTAGGCCTGTTCGAACGAGCCTGGCACCAGCGCGTCGCCGTCCAGCACCGCGACCTTGCTCTGCTTGACCTTGAACAGCGCAATCGACGTGTTCAATCTGCCGTCCAGGTATTCGCCCTTGACGCCCACTTCGTAGTTCTGGCCTTGCACCGGGTCCAGGTAATTGCCGTTGCGGTCGCGGTTCTCCTGCGGTTGGAAGATATCCGTGTAGCTGACGTAGGTGGAATACGTGTCGTTGATGTCGTAGACCACGCCCGCGTAGGGTATGAACTGCGAATCTTTCTGGTCGCGGGTGTCGGACTTGGATTCCCAGGTGGCGTAGCGCCCGCCCGTGATGGCGGTAAGGCTGTCGGTCAGCGACCAGCGGACGGCGGCATACGCGCCCTCTTGGTGCGTGACCGTGCCGCGCAGGGTCGCGTCCGTCCACGTGGGTTGGGCAAACGAGCCGTCCCATTGGTAGAAGTTGCCGGTGCTGGCGAGCGACGCGCTGTCGAAGCCGTAGCGGTAGAAGTCTTCACCATACCGGCTGCGCATGGCGCCCACCACCGCCTCATGCTTGCGGCCAAGCAGCGTGAACGGGCCCTTCGCCTGCACATCCAGCGAGGTCTGTTGCGCGTAGGAATTCCAGTAGCCCGGCAGCGCCCGCAGGCCCGTGCCCGTCTCGCGGTCCAGCGCGCCGTACAGGTACAGCAGCTTGGCGTCGTACTTGCTCTTGCGCTGCGACCAGTCCGCGCGCACTTCCCAGTCGCTGTCAAAACGGTGCGACAGCGTGGCGAACATGGTCTGGTTGGTGGTGTGCCAATACGTCCAGTCCGCCGCCGTGGTCTTGGACCGCCGCCAATCGGTGGCGGTGCCGTCGCTGAACACCACGGGCAGGCTGCCCCAGGTTGAACCGCGCGGACGCTTGTCCTGGTAGTCCGCGCCCACGCTCAAGGTGGTGTTGGGCGTGAGGTCGGCGTCGATCACGCCGTAGAACACCTTCTTGTTGGCCTGGTAGAGGTCGATATAGGAATCGCGGCCCTGGTACAGCGCGACCATGCGGGCGCGCACCGTGCCTGCCTCGTTCAGCGGCGTGGACATGTCCAGCGTGCCGCGATACTGGTTCCACGAGCCGAAGCCCGCGCTGACCGAGCCCGTGAAGGTCTTACTGTTGGCGTGCTTGCGCACCAGGTTGATCGACGCGCCGGGGTTGCCCGCGCCGGTCATCAGGCCCGTTGCGCCGCGCACCACTTCAATGCGGTCGTAGATGAAGGAATCGTTATCGGATTCGCCATACATGGACAGGCCGATGGTCGTGGGCACGCCGTCGTATTGCAGGCTGTCGATGTAGAAGCCGCGCGACCAGAAGTCGGTGCGGTCAGTGTCTTCGCTGACCACTTGCACGCCGACCACGTTGCCCATCACCTCGTCCAGCGAACGCAGGTTCTGGTCATCGATGCGCTGGCGCGTCACCACGCTGACGGACTGCGGCGTCTCGCGCAGCGACAGCGTCAGGCCGGTGGCCGCCGACGAGGCCGGCGTGGTGTAGGAACCCGTGCCCTCGGTCACTGCCGGATCCGAATTGCCCAGCACCGTCACGGGCGCCAGGCTGGCCACGCCGGCGTCACGCGCCAGGATGATGCTGTCGCCTTGCCAGCGGTACGTCACGCCCGTGCCTTGCAGCAGGCCGCGCAAGGCTTCTTCGGGCGCCAGGCTGCCGCGCAGCCCACGGGTGTTCAGGCCGGCGACCACGTCGGGCGCGTAGAACACGCGCACCTTGGTCTGGGCCGCCCATTGCAGCAGCGCGTCGCCCAAGGGCTGCGCGCCGATATTGATCGACACCGGCGCGTTCTGCGCCTGCGCGGCATCCGGTATCACGCCCAACCCCACCCCCAGCGCCAGGCTCAACGCCACCACCAGGGAAGAATGCATGAAGCGCGGGGCTGAGCCGGCGCGGCGCGGCGCCGCATGGGAATACCTGTGTGCAAAGAGAGTCACGACTACCTGCTGTTTCGGTTCAACGTTGGACGGGGGTGGCGGGGGCCGGGCAAAGAAGCTCGGCGCCCGCGCCTTCCTTCGTAGAACGAATCAAACGCGGATAAACCTGAATCTCATTCCCATTTATTTTGTAACCGTGGCGGCGTCGCCAGGACTGGCATGGGTATTGACGTAAATATCGATCGGCCCGCCGGGGCGCGGGGTCAGCCGCACCGGCGCCACCGCGGGCAAGGCGTCGACCAGCGCCTCGGGCCGGTCCAGCGTGAACGAGGCCGACACGCGCAGGCGCCCCGCCTTGTCGTCCGCCAGCCGGAGCGGCGTCGCCAAATAGCGGTTCATTTCCTGCACCACGTCGACAAGCGGCGCGTTCTTGAACACCACGCGGCCTTCGCGCCAAGCCGTGGCGGTCGGTACATCGGCGGGCGCGGGCACGCCGATCGCGCCGCTGCCCGGCACGCGGATGCCATGGCCCGCCCGCAGCACCGCGTGGCCCAGGTTCCACCAATGGCCGCCCGACACCTGCACCGTGCCGGACTCCACCAGCACCCGCACCTGATCGGCGTCGCGGCGCACGTCGAACACCGTGCCCGTCACGCGCACCACGCCGCTGCCGGCATCCACGGTAAACGGACGCGCCGCATCGGCGACAACCGTGAAATTGATTTCGCCTTGCTCCAGCACCACGTCGCGGCGTTCGGCATACAGCTTGACCTGGGCGCGTGTGTCGCCGTTGACCTCCAGCACGGAGCCGTCGGGCAAGCTCAGTTGGCGGCGTTCACCGCGGTCGGTGCTGACCAGCGTGGTGAACGTGGGCGCCTGCACCGGCATGCTCCACCACACGCCCAAGGCCACCACGGCCACGGCCGCACAGGCCAGCGCAATGCGCAAGGAGAACAGGCGTTGGGATGGCGCTTTCCGCCGCACCACGCCCGGCCGCGCCGGCACCGGTCCGCCAAGCAGGGATTCCACCTGGCTGCGCGACAGGCCTGCCGCCGCGCTTCCCAACTGCTGCATGCGGTCGAACTCGCGCGCCCCCTCGGGATGCTCGCGCCGCCACCGGGCAAACGCGCGCCGGTCGCGGCGCGTCAGCTCGCCCGAATGCCAGCGCGCGAACCACCACGCGGCGGTGGCGGGTTCGCGCGGTTCATCGCGATTGTTCATGAAAGACATCGTCATGGGGTGTGGTCACGCAGCCGGTCGCGCACATGCTCGATGGCGCGCATGACGTAGCGCTCGATCATATTCTTGGACAGGCCCATGTGCTGCGCCACTTCGGCCTGCGTCCAGCCTTCGATGGGGTTCAACACGAAAGCCTGGCGGCACTTGGGCGGCAATTCCGCGAGCACATTGGCCAGGTCGTCGGCCAGCCGCGATGCGCGCAAGGACGCCTCGGGGTCATCCACCCTCAGCTGATCGGCTTCGTCCAGTTCGTCCCACGGCACGTGTTCGGCGCGGTCCTGGCGCCGCCAGCGATCAATCAGCCGATGCCCCGCCGCCTGAAACAGATAGCCGCGCGCCTTGAGGGCCACGCTGGCGTCGGCCTTCAGCAGGCGTTCAATGGCGTCGTGCGCGGCGTCTTCGGCGTCGTGTCGGTTGCCCGTGCGGCGGCTCCATACGCCCACCAGCTCGTCGTAATAGGCGAGCCAGCCGGTGCGAGGGGAGGAAGAGCGGGACATGAGCCGGGCGGGGGCAGTCAAAAAAACAGGGTGGCGAATTTTACAAATAATTCTCATTATCGCAACCACTGATTTCAAGCGCCCGACGGTCCGGCTAGTAATCCATCGGGATATGGGCTTGCGCCGCGCGTATTTCCTGAATGTGGCGTTCGGCCTCTTCCCGCTCGGCCGCTGGCGGCAACGGCCGCCAACTCACCATGTTGCCGGGCGTCTTCACCGGCATCCAGCCCAGCACGCTGTATAGCGTGATGGCGGTGCGTCCCGTATCAAAGCGTGTTTCGTAGTAGCCCTGCCGGTCCGGCGCGGTATCGCCGGACGTCCAATCCAACTGCGACATCCACGTCTCCTTTGCTGAAGCGGTTAGGCAAGCGCGCCGGCCCCTTCATGGCCCGACGCCGCTTCATCGTAAAGCGTGCTTCGTGTGCCCATGAAGCCACCTTGCGCCCGCTTTGCAATTCTTGACAGAGGGATATCCCTAGGATTACGCCAGGTACACCTTTATTTAATGCCAATGAACGGCAGGGCCGAGCCGGGCACCTGCGTGGCCGGCAGCACGCCGTCCCACTTCTCAACGGCGTTCAGGCTCACCAGATTGGTGTTGGCGGCCAAGGCTTCGGCCTTGGCGCGAATCGACGCCGCCTCGGCGTCGCCGCGCATGCGGATGCCGTCGGCCTCTGCCGTGAATTGCTGGCGACGCGCGTCGGCCTCGGCACGCGCTTTGACCACCTGGATCTCGGCGTTGATCATGGCCGTTTCTTTCTGCTGGCGCGTAGTTTCGATCTGCACCTGGGCCAGCATGCGTTGTTCGATGGAATGCTCGTAAGCCTGCGAGAAACCCACTTCCTCGATCTGCACGCCCACCACCTGCACCGGCGCGCCGTCCATTGTCTTGAGCACGGCGGTGTTCACATCCAGGCCCAGCTTCTGGCGTTCCTGGATGGCGCGCACGGCGGTGTACTGGCCGAACACGTTCTTCACAGCATCGGGCGTCTTGCGTTCCAGCACGCGCATCTGCAGATTCTCGATGGTGCCGTATTCCGAATAGAGCTCGGCCACGTGCTCGGGCGGCACGCGGTAGGTGACGGACACGCGCAGTTGCGCCGGCTGCTGGTCGTAGCTATAGGCTTCCAGCTTCTCGAACACGAACGTGTGGTCGCGCACCGACACCATCATCACGTTGTCGATGAACGGCGTCTTGAAATCCAGCCCGGGTTCCGACACGCGCACCAGCTTGCCGTTGCGCAGCACCACGCCGCGCTCGCCCTGGTCCACCTGGAACCATGAACCGAAAGCAATGAAAAGGATCAGCAGAAAAAGCAGGCCGGTAATGATGGCGACCTTGATGTTGCGCGGCTTGACCGCGCCAATCGTCTTGACCATCTGAATATCTGTCGGCTTCACTTCGAGTCCTTTTCTGATTTTGTACGTTTACGGTCCGAGAGCACGGCCGCGATGCCTCGCGCGAGCAAATAAGCGACCACGGCCGCCCCTACCAAGATCAGGAAATACCTCATCGCGCGTCCCCCCCGGAAAAGAAGCACCGGATTCTAGTCCCTGAAAGGGACGGATTAAGCATCCAATGCGCCCGCAATGTTGCCAGACATTTCTAGACGTTGCGAGCCATCGAATGACGGTAATCGCATGGGTTCGACAGCGCCGCGCGCGCCCCCTCGCACGCTTGCTCGCATCAGGCCGCAGACTGTTACGCCATCCGCTTTGGGCCATCTGCTACCGTGAAGTTTCGCCCCGCCGGCAAGCGTCCGGCGCCAAAGATGGAGACCGAATGCCTCGTCCTTCCGAGTCCACCCCCTTGATTGGCGTGATACCCCCCTACGTGCTGGACCGCCTGGCGCAACACAGCGACGCGCGCGTCAGCATGCCCGCCGTCAAGACCCTGATCATCGACCAGCAGCAGCGGGGCTTGCGCGAAATGTCGGCGCAACCCTCGCGCGCCACGCCATCACCGTCCGCCTCGCGCTCGCCTCCCGGCGTGCCGGAACGCGCGGTACACGACGCGCAAAACACCACCACATTGCCCGGCACGCTGGTGCGCGCCGAAGGCCGCCCGGCCAGCGGCGACGTGGCGGTGGACGAGGCCTATGCGCACCTGGGCGCCACCTACAAACTGTTTTGGGACATCTACAAGCGCCATTCCATCGACGGCCACGGGCTGCCGCTGGTGGGCACCGTGCATTACGGCGAGGACTACGAAAACGCCTTCTGGAATGGCGCGCAGATGGTCTTTGGTGATGGCGACGGCGAGATCTTCAACCGCTTCACCGTGGCCGTCGACATCATCGGCCATGAACTCACGCACGGCGTGATCGACTCCGAAGCCGCCCTGCTCTACCAAGGCCAGTCCGGCGCCCTGAACGAATCGCTGTGCGACGTGTTCGGCGCGCTGGTCAAGCAGTACGCGCTGGGCCAGAACGCGCGGCAAGCGGATTGGCTGGTCGGCGCCGGGCTGTTCACCGAGAAGGTCAATGCGCGCGCGCTGCGATCCATGTCGGAACCCGGCAGCGCCTACGACGACCCGGCGCTGGGCAAAGACCCGCAGCCCGCCCACATGCGCGACTACGTTGATACCCCGCGCGACAACGGCGGCGTGCACATCAATTCCGGCATTCCGAACCGCGCGTTTTTCCTGGCGGCGACCTCACTGGACGGGCCGGCGTGGAAAGGCGCCGGGCGCGTCTGGTACGACACGCTGTGCGACAAGCGCCTGCGCCACGATGCCGACTTCAAGGCCTTCGCTACCCTGACGTCGACCGTGGCCGCCGAACGCCACGACGCAGACGTGCAAACCGCGGTGGCACAAGCCTGGGCCGCCGTAGGAGTCCTGCCATGATCGAACTGCCCCCCCTGGATCTGGTGCTGCTGGTACGGCTGACCCGCGAAGGTGGCGTGGCGTACCTGCCCGCCCTTACGCAACCGCGCAGTATCAACCTGGCCACCTGCGCCCCCGAGGTGCGCCAGGAGGTTGGCGACGCGCTGCAACGCGCGGCCCCGCGTGCGGTGCCGGACTGCGCGCAAGCGGGCGGCGACCAACGCTACTTTCATATCGAAATCGTGCTGGACCGCGACGAGCAAAGCGCCATCAGTTTCGACGTGCCCGAGGCCGACGCGCCCGACACGCTGATGCGGCTATGGAAGGCGCACGCCGCGCCCCTAAGCTGAGGGTTTGGTCACCACCTGGCGCGTTGCCTGCGGCAGCATGGCCACCTGCAGCACCGCCCCGTAGCATCCGCCGCCTAACGCGCCGTGGTGGACACCGGCTGCGGCGCCGACGCGCGCGGCCCGCCGATCTGGATGGCGCGGCCCGCGTACAGGCCGACGACGGCCATCGCCACGCACAAGGCCGCGCACAGCCCCAGAGCCACGCTCCATCCGCCCAGACGGTCATGCAGCGCGCCCATCAAGGCGGGGCCGCTGGCGGCGAACAGATAGCCAACGCACTGCGCCATGCCCGACAAGGCCGCCGCCTGCTGCGCGTGGCGCGCACGCAGGCCCACGAAAGCCAAGCCCAAAATGATGCCGCCGCCCGTGCCCAGCCCCAGCAGCACGATCCACGCCGTTGCCCAACCCGGCACGGCGATCAGGCCCACGAACGCCACCAAGGACGACGCGGCCGCGCAGAACGCCGCGCCGCGCTGGTCTTTCAGACGGCGCACCACCGGCGCCAGGAACAAGGCGGGGCCGGCGGACATGAGTTGCAGCAGCCCATGCAGCGAGCCGGCGCGCTCGGCCGAATAGCCGGCATCGCGCAAAATGGCCGGCAGCCAACTGACGCCCACATAGAACACGAAAGAGTTGATGCCCAGGTACAAGGTCACCTGCCAGGCCAGCGGCGAATGCCACAGGCGGCCGCCGTGCGGCGCGTGCGCGGTGGTGGAAGCCGGCGGCGTGTGATGCGTCAACTGCGGCAGCCACAACAGCATGCTGGCCACCGGCAAGACCAACAGGCACAGCGTGGAAAAGCGCCAACCATCCACGGCCAGCCCCCAGGACAAGCCCGCCAGCGGAATCGCAACGGCCGACGCCACGCCCGCCGCGATGCTCATCGTCAACACATAGGCCGAGGTCAGCCCGGCAACGCGCTGCGGAAAGTCGCGCTTGAGCAGGCTGGGCAACAGCACATTGCCGATGGCAATGCCAGACCCGATGATGGCCGTGCCCACATACAGCCCCGCAGCCGTGCCCTGCGTGCGTACCACGATGCCGACCGCAATCAGCACCATGGCGCCGAACAGCGTGCGCTCCAAGCCATGGCGGCGCGCCAGGCCCGCGGCGAATAGCGACACCACCGCAAACGCCAGCAAGGGCAAGGTGATCAGCATGCCGGCCGCCGTGGACGTCAGGCCCAGTTGTTCACGGATCATGCCGATCAGCGGCGGCACGCCCGTAATGGGCGCACGCAACGCCATGGCGATGCAAAGAATGCCCAGGATGAGCCACACCGGACGGCTGCCGGAACGAAGAGATGAGGGAAGTCGATTCATGCCGCAAGCTTACGCAGGCGCGCCTTTACCGAATTTCGAGACAATGACAAACTATCCCGGAATTCAGCCAACCAAGTCCGGCGCCCCCCTTTTCCCCCGCGCATGCATCCGTTCCCGCCCACGCCCTTCGACCCTGACTCCACCTCGCAGCCCGCCTTCGCGATGCCGGTGGACGGAGCGGACCGCGACAACGAATCCCCCACGCATCGCCACCACATGGGCCAGCTTGTGCTGGCGCTGCGCGGCGGCGTCACCTGCTCGGTGCCGCAAGGGCTATGGATGGTGCCGCCCCAATGCGGCGTGTGGATTCCCGGCGGCGTGCCGCACAGCAACCGCGTTACCGCCAATGGCCGCGTCTACTTCCTGTTCGTTCCATCCGACGCCTCGGGCCTGCCCGACGAATGCTGCACGCTGGCGATCACGCCCTTGGTACGCGAACTGATCGTGCACCTGGCCGCGTTGCCGGCGGCCGAGGTGCCCGCCGGCGCCAACCGGCAACTGGCGGACGTGCTGATCGAACAACTGCGCCGCATGCCCACTGAACGCCTGCATCTGCCGCTGTCCGACCACCCCCGGCTGCGTGAGATCGCCACCGCGCTGAATGCGGACCCCGCCGACCGCAGCACGGTGGCGCAATGGGGCAAGCGCGTTGCCATGAGCGAACGCACGCTGGCGCGACTGGTGCAGCAAGAGGTCGGCATGAGCTTCGGCCGCTGGCGCCAGCAACTGCACATCATCGTGGCCTTGCAGCGCTTGTCGGCAGGCGTGTCCGTGCAGCGCACCGCCGAAGACCTGGGCTATGAATCCGTCAGCGCCTTCATCACCATGTTCAAGAAGACACTGGGCAAAACCCCCGCCCGCTATTTTGCCGACAAGTCGCAGGACCCGGCGTCGCCCAGCGCGCCTAGTCGTGCTTCGGCCCGGCCACGATGAACAAGCGCGGGAACGGCAGCAACACCGTGCCATCCGCCAGCGCGGGATAGGCCTCGGCGATCAGCGCCTGATAGCGCGCCAGAAAGCTCGCCTGCTCGGCGGCGTCCAGCTTGTCCAGATACGGCCGCAGCGCCGTGCCCTTGAACCATTCCACCACCGCCGCCGCGCCGGCCAGCGGATGGTGATAGGTGGTGCGCCACACATCCAGCACGCCGCAATGCGGCTTCAGCAATTCGTAGTACCACGACGCGCTGTGGCGCGGCGGGTGCTTCACACTTCCCGTCTTCGCGGCCCACGGCGCCTCGCCAGCCACCTGGCGCGCCAGGCGGTGCGCGGGCTCTTCTATGTTGTCGGGCGTTTGCACGGCCAAGCTGCCGCCGGGCGCCAGCTTGCCCACCAGGCGCGGATACAGCGTGGCATGGTCGGGCACCCATTGCAGCGCGGCATTCGCCAGAATCACGTCGTACTGCCGGGGCGGGTTCCAGGTGGCAATGTGGGCCAATTCGAACTGCACGCCCTGCAGGCGCTTGCGCGCGGCTTCGATCATGTCCTGCGAGCTGTCCATGCCGGTGACCACGGCGTCGGGATAGCGCGCGGCCAGCACTTCGGTGGAATTGCCCGGCCCGCAGCCCAGGTCCACCGCCAGCCCGACGGCTTGATTCGGCAAGGCGGCGACCAGGTCGCGCACGGGCCGGGTGCGTTCGTTTTCAAAGGCGGAATATTGCTTGGCGGACCAACTGTTGTTGCTCGTGGTGTGACTCATGGCGGCTCCTTGCTGAAGGACGGATACGCCGGGACTCTACGCCTGGCCGTGTCATATTACAAATACGTAGCCACGCCATTTTTCATATCGAACACCTATGGCACAGCGCAAAGAAAAACCGCCGGACAAAGCCGGCGGGTGGGAATGAAAAACCGCCGGACCAGCCGGCGACCGAGAATGAAAAACCGCCGGACCAGCCGGCGGTTTGGGGACTGCGTAGATATCGCTTACTGCGTCGTCAACGTATCCGAGCGGGTTTTCCACAAGGAGAACAACACACCACCCAAGATCAGGCTGAACGTCACGCCCAGCGACACCGCCGCGGGTACCTTGCCGATGAAGCCGACCAGGAAGATCTTCGTACCGATGAACACCAGGACCAGAGCCAGCGCGTACTTCAGGTAGTGGAAGCGGTGGATCATGGCGGCCAGCGCGAAGTACAGCGCACGCAGGCCCAGGATGGCGAAGATGTTGCTGGTGTAGACAATGAACGGGTCCGTCGTGATGGCGAAGATGGCAGGCACCGAATCCACCGCGAACACCAGGTCAACAAACTCGATCAGCACCAGGGCCAGCAGCAGCGGGGTCGCAAAGCGCACCTTCTTGTTAGAGGCCGGGTCCGTTTCGGTGACCACGAACGCGTTGCCGCGCAGGCCTTCCGTCACACGCATATGGCGCTTCAGGAACTTCAGGATCGGGTTGGTGGCGATGTCCGGCGTCTGGTCGGCAATCATCCACATCTTGATGCCCGTGAACACCAGGAACGCACCGAACAGATACAGCAGCCAACCAAAGTTACTGACCAACGCGGCGCCCAGGCCAATCATGATGGCGCGCAGCACGATCACGCCCAGAATGCCCCAGAACAACACGCGGTGCTGGTACTGGCGGGGAATCGCGAAGAAGCTGAAGATCAGCGCGATCACGAAGACGTTGTCCATGGACAGCGATTTCTCGATCATGAAGCCCGTGTAATAGGCCATGCCGCTAGTCGCGCCCAACTGCCACCACACCCAGCCGCCGAACAGCAGCGCGGCGGTAATGTAGCCACCCGACAGCAACAGGCTTTCACGCACACCGATCTCGCGGTCTTCCTTGTGCAGCACGCCCAGGTCAAAGGCCAGCAGGCTGACGACAATGCTCACGAACAGGAGCCAGGCCCAGGTCGGTGTCCCTAAAAAGTCGTTGTTGAAGAATGTGATCAAAGTGTCCATGATTGCCCCGCTGTGTTCGAAGGTGCCCATGATCCGGATTTGATGCCAACCGAGAAATCAGCCTGAAAGTGAGTTAAGGTTCGAAAAAACCGAAGTAAAGAAGAACACATGCTGAACTACCGACACCTGTATTACTTCTGGATGGTTGCCAAGGAAGGCGGCTTTTCCCGGGCCGCCGAACGGCTGGACATGGCCATCCAGACCATCAGCGCCCAAGTGCGCGATCTGGAAAAAAACCTGGGCCACCAGTTGCTGAAACCGGCCGGGCGCGGCGTCGCTCTGACCGACGCCGGCAAGGCCGCATTCGCGCGGGCCGAAGAGATCTTCCAGATTGGCCATGTGCTGCCGCAGGAAGTGCGCGCGGCCGCCACCAAGCCCGTCATCCGGCTGTCCGTGGGCCTGTCCGACGGCATCTCGAAGCTGGCGGCGCACGCCTTGCTGGGCCCCGTGCTAAACACGCCCGACCTGCGCCTGACCTGTCATGAAGGCGAAGTGGAAGAGCTGCTGGGTGAACTGGCGCAACACCATCTGGACCTGGTGCTGGCCGGCCAGGGCGCGCCCGCCAACCCCAACCTGCGCCTGACCAGCGACCGCCTGGTGTCGTCGGCGGTGGACTGGTACGGCCCGGCGCGGCTAGTTCGCAAGGCCGATACGCAGGATTTCCCGCGCTGCCTGGAGCGGCTGCCCGTGCTGCTGCCCACCGGCCATTCCGTGCTGCGCCAGACGCTGGACCGCTGGTTCGGCGAACAGGGCGTGCTGCCCAATGTGGTGGGCGAATTCGAAGACAGCGCGCTGATGTCGGTGTTTGCCGCGCGCGGGCTGGGCGTATTCCCGCTCAGCCGGCTGGGTGGCGACGATATCGGCCTGCTGCGCGGCCTGCGCCCGCTGGCCCGCTGCGACGACGTGCATGAAGAAATCCACGCCATCCGCAACCGCCGTGGCCAGCACCATCCCTTGGTCCAGGCGGTGCTGGCGCACGCCAAGACTTCGGTTTTTTCTTAATGTTTGTCACACGTACTCTGGTTTTTTAGAAATAGAATTCGCTTTATCGTGGCCCCTCTTTTGAATCGGAGTACCACTGCAATGAAGAAAATCATCTGGCTCACCTTCGCCGTGCTTGCCGCGCTCTGGACGGGGTTGGTGGCGCTGACCCTGCAACTGACCGACTGGGTGCTGGCCACCATCTCTACCGCGCAGGTGCCGGGCAGCGCGCTGGACACGTCCCAATGGGTTGCGCCCGCGTGGGCCGCGGGCTGGGTGGACCCGGCCTGGCTGGCGTCGCTGCAAGGCGGCCTGGTGTGGGCCGCGCAGGGCCTGAACCAGATCTTGCCGGTGGCGGGCAGCCTGGGCACCTTGATCGCGGTGCTTGGCTGGATCTTCTGGGGCTTCATCATGGTTGGCCTGCTGGCGCTGGCCATGGTCTTGCACTGGCTGGCGGGCAAGCGCGAGCAGGCCAACGCTGCGCCTGGCCGCCAGGTGGTGTAAGCCACGCTGACCCAGCGGGGTGACCAAGTGGTGTAATACCGGCAGGCACCGCGCCGCCCGGTACGCTGCCCCTACACAGGAGCGCGCCTTGCCCACTCGAACTGTCCCCGCCCCGACTTTTGCCGCCATGTTGGCCGTGGCTTGCCTGCTACCCCTGGGCGCCTCGGCAGCCACGCCGGTGTCGCCCAGCAATACCGGCGTGGACGTCTGCACCGTTGCCGGCACGTCAGGGCAGTACAGCGTGCGGGTGCGCAATACGGGGGCCGCGCCGCTGGCGCGTGTCGACGTCACCGGCGTGCATCTGAACGCCGCCGGCCAAGCTACCGAGCCGGTCAACGTCAACCTGACGGACATTCCGCCCAATAAATACAAAACGGCCATCCTGGCGCGGCGCGGCGAATCCGCCGCCCTGGATCGCATCGTCACCTATACCCTGGTCGACGGAAAACCCGTGCCCCAACAAGAGCTTTTCGCGGGCAAGGTGGCGCACGTGTCGCCCGGCTCAGCGCTGCAATACACGCTGGCGCCGCTGGCCGTGCGCGGCTGGACGGTGGCGTATGGTTCGCCCAATGCCGCCAGGCTGGAGGCCGGCAGCGCCGTCATCCTGAGCTACCCGGTGCGCAGCGGCAAACAGCCCGCCACGCGGCCCGAGGCCGGTCGTACGCCGACGGCGGTAGCGCCGCTGGCGCCGTGCAATCAAGACTGATCAGGTGCCGGCAAGCAGGTCGCGCTCGTTCAAGAGCGCATAGACGATTTCAGGCTTGTTCTCGAACCCCCGGCGTATGGCGGCGGGCAGCGCGGTGCGCGTCTTGCGGCACAAGCCCGGCGCGTCTTCCAACTGAATCGCAATGCCGCGCGACGTGCGCACTTCGTTATCGCTGGGCGTGATCACGATCACGATGCCCAACTGGGCCTGGATGCGGCCCTGCATGGCGCGCAGGTCGTCCAGGCTGCTGATGTTTTCCAAACGCGCAACCAGCCGTTTTTCTTCTTCCTTGGTCAGCCGCAGGATGCGGATATCCGCGGCAGGGTCCGCCAACAGGGTGTCGCGGTCGCACATACAGGCGCCCGGCGGACATTCTTGGCGGATGGGAAAGGGAAAGTTCATGGCGAAAAAACGCGCGACGACGCACAAGGCCTGGACAACACCAGACCGTCAATTCTACTCAAGATGCCAAGCCGCCCGCCGCCGCGCGCTGCTCGTTTTCCCGCACGGCGCTGCGGTATATTGCCCCCCTTGATCGACGCTGGGAGAGGCGCGTGAAACGGATTTTTCTGGTGGCCGCATTGGCCGCGTGCGCGGGGCAGGTGCAGGCGCAGGTGCAAGCCGCCCCGCGCAAGGTTCCGTTTTCCATCAAGGCGGGCCTGCCGGGCGTGGTCACCGTCAGCAGCGGCGATACGCAGCAAGCCACCGTGCGTGTGGGCGATGGCCCCGAGCAGCCGCTGGGCAGCTTCGATGCCGATGCGGTCGACCAGATCCAAGCCGTGGACATCAACCATGACGGCTACCGCGACCTGATACTGGGACAAAGCGGCGGCAGCACGCAGCTTTTTGCACGGCTCTTCCTGTACCGGCCCGACCATGGGACTTTCCAGGAAATCGTGCACCCCGACCCATCCAGCCCTTGCCGAGGCTTCGTCAACCCGGTCATCGACGAAAAACAAGCCGTGATTCATGTGGCATGCCGCTATGGCGCCGCCAGCAACGGCTTCGAAGACTACGCGCTGGGATCCGACGGCACGGCGCGTGCCACGTCCTGGGGGACGCAGGCGCTGTTCGGCCTGGAAAGCGAGGCCGCCGAACTCAGCTACCGCTTTCGTGAAGACGGGTCGATTGACCGCATCGACATCGAAGGCGAAGGCTCGCCACTGGAGGGCGGCGCCGTGCCGGTCAGCAAGCTGGATCTGACCGACACCCCAGACGTCAACGCTACCCCCACCATGGCCGCCACCGAAGGCGAACACCTGGACGTCGTGGCCCTGCGCCCGCCCGACTGGCTGCAAGTGCGCTACGCCAGCAAGACGGCGGGCGTTGTGCTGAAGTGGGTGCGCTATGCGGATCTGCGCGTGGACAAGCACCGGCTGGTAGCGCCGTCGTCGCCTCGCCCACTGACGCTGGATCTTGCCGACACGCTGGCCGACTGGAATGGCGAGGACGGCGGCCAGTTCATCGTCAGCGTGGCCAACACCAGTGACGCGCCTGTCGCCTTGAATGCGCCGCGTGTCTGGCTGCTGCTGACCAACGCACAGGGCCACCGCATCGTGCACCCGCTTTACCAGCGCGACGCCGACACCCTGCTCCCCGCCAACCCGCTGGGCCTAGCCCGCGACCCGATCGTCTGGGCCGCCGGCGAAGACGGCAAGCCGGCCTACCTGCTGAACGACAACGGCTACAGCAACGTGCCGTTCCTGCCCGCGCTGGCGCCGGGCAAGTACCGAGCGGCCGTCGTACTGACCGACCCGGGCAATCTTGCCCAGCCCATCGTGTCCAACGAAATCAGCTTTGATTACCCCTTGCCGCAACGACCGCCCGCCTCGCAATAGGCGCGTTGTGATGTGCATCCACTAGCGTGCCGCCCATGCCGCCCAAGCCTCTTCGACCTGATCGCACCCGCTCAAGCCGAGTTTCAGCCCTCCGAGTTTCAAGCCCCCGCCTCGCCCCGCTGCTGTCGGCCGTCCTGATCGCGCTGACCCTGGCCGCCGCCGCCCTGGCTGCCACCGGCCTGCTTACCCGCGCGCGCCCCGCCGACGTGGCCATCGTGTTGGGCAACACCGTGCTGCCCAGCGGCGAAGCCTCGCCCCGCTTGGCCGCGCGGCTTGACCGCGCCTACGACTGCTACGCGGCGCGGCAATGCCGCATTCTTTTTGTCAGCGGCGGCATCGACCCGGCCGGCGCCGATGAAGCCGCCGTGATGCGCAACTACCTGCTGGCGCGCGGCGTGCCCGCCGACCACATCGTGATGGACAGCGCGGGCAATAATTCCTGGGCCACCGCACGCCACGCCAGCGCCTATATGCGCGAACACGGCTACACCAGCGCGTTGGCCGTCACGCAATACTTCCACCTGCCGCGCACCATGCTGGCCTTGCGCCGCCATGGCGTGGCGGACGTCAGTGGCGGGTATCCCCGGTTTTTTGAATGGCGCGATCTCTATTCCGTTTTTCGCGAACTACCCGCTGTAGCCTGGTACGGGTGGCGGTCGCTATAGTGACGTCCGTCATTCCGTATTAGTGACGTCCGTCATTCCTTATTCGTCGTCCGCCGCCCCATATTGCCCGCCCCTTCAAGGACCCACGCCGTGCTGATTTTCCACAACCCCGTCCATGACAAACACGCAGGCCGCCAGGAAATGTTTCGCGGCAAGCTCGTGCCCTGCCACGAAACGCCGGCGCGACTGGAATATGTGCTGGACGCGCTGCGCCAGCGCGGCATCGGCGAACTGCGCGCGCCCTCGGCACCCGACATGGACCTGATCAAGCGCGTGCACACGCCGCGCTACGTGGACTTTCTGGCCAGCGCCTGGCAGGACTGGGTGGCGCTGGACCCGGCCAACGCAGACCTGGACATCCTGCCGTCCGTCTGGCCGGTGCGCGGCTTTCGCCATGACATCGAACCCACCAACTTCGCCGCGCGCGTCGGGTTGTTCTCGTTTGACAGCGGCTGCCCGCTAACGGCCGGCACCTGGGAAGCGGCCACTGCCGGCGCCGCCTGCGCCATCGACGCGGCACGCGCCGTGATGGCGCCGGGCGGTCCGCGCACCGCCATGGCCCTGACCCGCCCGCCCGGCCACCATGCGGGCGCCGACTTCTTCGGCGGCTATTGTTTCTTGAACAACGCGGCGCTGGCCGCGCAAGCGCTGCGCGATACGGGCGCCGCGCGCGTGGCGATTCTTGACGTGGACTACCACCACGGCAATGGCACGCAGAGCATTTTCTATGAACGTGGCGACGTGCTGACGGTGTCGGTACACGGCGACCCCACCACGGAATATCCCTTCTTTCTGGGCTATGCCGACGAGGAAGGCGAAGGAGCGGGCTTTGGCGCCAACCTGAACCTGCCGCTCGCGGCCGGCACCGACTTCGCCACCTGGACGCAAGCCTTGCAGCAAGGGCTGTCCGCCATCCAGGCATTCAAGGCCGACGCGGTGGTGGTGGCGCTGGGCGTGGACACCTACGAAGGCGATCCCATCTCAAAGTTCAAGCTGAAAAGCGCGGACTACCTTGAAGTGGGCCGCATGCTGGCCGGCCTGGGCCTGCCCACCGTGTTCACGATGGAAGGCGGCTATGCCGTGGCGGAGGTGGGGATCAATGTGGCCAACGTGCTGGAGGGCGCCCTCTATTAATCCCGAGTTTCCAGCACCTTGTTGATGCGCAGCGCCACCAAGGTGCACGCGGCGCCCGACAGCAGATAGATGCTGACGGCTACCAGCCCGAACCGGGCCGACAGCCCCAACGCCACCACCGGCGCGAACGCCGCGCCGATCAGCCAGGCCATGTCGGACGTCAACGCGGCGCCGGTATAACGGAAGCGGCGCGTGAAGTTCGCGGTCACGGTGCCGGACGCCTGCCCATACGACAGGCCCAGCAACACAAAGCCCACCAGGATGAAGGTGTCCTGCGCAACCGGACCGCCGCCCAGCAGCCACGGCGTGAACAGCGCAAAGATGGCGATCGCCACCGCCAGCATGCCCAAGGTGGTGCGCCGGCCGATGCGGTCCGCCAGCCAACCCGAGGCCACCGTACCCAGAATGCCCAGGATGGCGCCGAAGATCTGCACGATCAGCACGTCTGTAATCTGCTGCGTGGCGCTGATGGCAATCCAGGACAGCGGAAACACGGTGACCAGGTGGAACAGCGCGTAGCTGGCCAAGGCGGCGAACGCGCCAATGAACAGGTTGTAGCCTTGTGAGCGCACCATCTCGGCAATGCTGATGGGTTCAAGCTCGCCCTCTTCAAGCAGTTGCGTGTATTCCTCGGTGACCACCAGGCGCAGCCGCGCGAACAGCGCCACCACGTTGATGGCGAACGCCACGAAGAACGGATAGCGCCAACCCCATTCGATGAAGTCCGCCTGGGTCAGCGTCACGTGCAAATACAGGAACAGCGCGCTGGCCACCAGGAACCCCACCGGTGCACCCAACTGCCCCATCATCGAATACCAGCCGCGCCGATGCGGCGGCGCATTCAGTGCCAGCAACGACGGCAGGCCATCCCACGAGCCGCCAAACGCCAGCCCTTGCAAACAACGAAATACCGCCAGCAATGTAATCGCGTGCGCGCCGATGGTTTCGTAGCTGGGCAAAAACGCCATGCCTACGGTGGCGGTACCCAACACGAACAAGGCCACCGTCAGTTTTGTGGCGCGGCCCCAACGCCGCTGTATCGCCATCGACAGCGCGGTGCCGATGGGTCGCATGATGAACGCGAACGAGAAGATGACAAACGCCCAAAGCGTGCCTTCCAGCGGCGCTTCAAAGGGGAAGAAGACTTTGGGAAAGACCAGCACGCAGGCGATGCCGAATACGAAGAAGTCAAAGTATTCAGAGGCGCGCCCCACGACCACGCCGACGGCGATTTCACCTGGAGCCACCTTGGCATGGCTCGCCCCGCCGGACGTTGCCCCCGGGCCGGGAACGGAAGGGGCATGACCGGGATACCGCGTGGAGGTCGACATGGATTTGCTCACTGTTGGAAGTTCGAAAGGACGTTCGAAACCGCCTTGTCTACGATCTTGCAACCTGCTTCGCGCGCGACGACGCCACCGCGCGCCAAGCCGCATCCACACAGGGATAGCGCCCTGCCGCGCGCACAATGCCGTGCACACTTTTGTTCTTTTACCCTAGATTTTTCGCGGCTTCCAGCGTAGTGTTGCGTTTACTTCCCACGGTTACGTTTCGGGGTATGGCCATGTCGTCCCTCCCAAGGCTCCGCGGATTGATCTTGATTGCCGCCCTGCCATTGCTCGCTGGATGCAATGCGGTGCTGCTCTCGCCGTCAGGCGACATAGCAGTGCAGCAACGCAATCTGATCATCATCTCAACCGGCTTGATGCTGCTGATCATCGTGCCGGTGATCTTCTTGACGTTCCTGTTTGCATGGCGCTATCGGGCCAGCAACAAGGACGCGCACTACGACCCGGAATGGAACCACTCCACGATGCTGGAGCTGCTGATCTGGGCCGCGCCGCTCTTGATCATCATTGCGCTGGGCGCGCTGACCTGGGTCAGCACCCATCAGCTTGATCCCTACCGACCGCTGGCCCGCTTGTCCGAAGGCCGCGAGGTGCCCGCGGGCACCAAGCCACTGGTGGTAGAAGTGGTGGCGCTGGACTGGAAATGGCTGTTCCTGTACCCCGAACAAGGCGTGGCCGCCGTCAACGAAATGGCCGCGCCGGTCGACCGCCCCATCCAGTTCAAGATCACCTCTTCATCGGTGATGAACTCTTTCTTCGTACCGGCCCTGGCCGGGCAGATCTACGCCATGCCCGGCATGCAGACTACCTTGCACGCCGTCATCAACCACCCCGGCGAATACGAAGGCCTGTCCGCCAACTTCAGCGGCCCGGGCTTCTCGGCCATGCGCTTCAAGTTCCACGGCGTGGACCAGCAAGGCTTTGACAAATGGGTGGCCGACGCCCGCGCCTCCAGCGCCACGCTCAGCCGCGATGCCTACCTGAAGCTCGAACAGCCCAGCGAACGCAACCCCGTGCAACGCTACGCCTCGGTGGCGCCGGGCCTGTTCGACGCCATCGTGAACCGCTGCGTGGAAGGCAACCGCATGTGCATGAAAGACGCCATGGCCATCGACTCGCAAGGGGGCATGGGCATACCCGGCGCGCTCAACATCACCACCCTGGACCCGGCCACGCGCGAGCGCCTGGGCCTGACCGGCACGCCGCCGCGCATGTATGTGGGTTCCATGTGCACGTCCACCGAAGGGCTGGTGTTGTAGCGCCGCGCGTCTGCCGCGATCCGAATCGGATGACGCAGGGGTTTCATGAAATCGTGGTCTTTACGCTGGAATCAAGATGCCTGATCAACCAGACCTCACCAAGCTGATCTTCGGTCGATTGACCTGGGACGCCATCCCCCTACACGACCCCATCCTGCTTGCCACCTTTTTCATGGTGGCCATCGGCGGCATCGTGGTGCTGGGCTCCATCACTTACTACAAGAAATGGGGCTATCTGTGGCATGAATGGTTCACCAGCATCGACCACAAGAAAATCGGGATCATGTATGTGATTCTGGGCATTGTGATGCTGCTGCGCGGCTTTGCCGACGCCATCATGATGCGCATGCAGCAGGCCGTGGCCTTTGGCGATTCCACCGGCTACCTGCCCCCGCACCACTACGACCAGATCTTCACCGCGCATGGCGTGATCATGATCTTCTTCGTGGCCATGCCGCTGGTCACGGGGCTGATGAACTACATCGTGCCGCTACAGATCGGCGCGCGCGACGTGGCTTTTCCTTTCCTGAACAATTTCAGTTTCTGGATGACGACCGGCGGCGTGATCCTGGTGATGATGTCGCTGTTCGTGGGCGAATTCGCGCGCACCGGCTGGCTGGCGTATCCACCACTGTCAGGCATATTGCACAGCCCCGACGTCGGGGTCGATTACTACATATGGGCCTTGCAGATCGCCGGGGTGGGAACCCTGCTATCCGGCGTCAACCTGCTGGTCACCATTGTGAAAATGCGCGCGCCCGGCATGAAGATGATGCGCATGCCCATCTTCACCTGGACGGCGCTGTGCACCAACGTGCTGATCGTGGCGGCCTTCCCGGTGTTGACCGCCGTGCTGGCGCTGCTGTCCATGGACCGCTATGTGGGCACCAACTTCTTCACGGCGGACTTCGGCGGCAACGCCATGATGTACGTGAACCTGATCTGGATCTGGGGCCACCCCGAGGTCTACATCCTGATCCTGCCCGCCTTCGGCATCTTCTCGGAAGTGGTTGCCACGTTCTGCCGCAAGCGCCTGTTCGGCTATGCGTCCATGGTGTACGCCACCGTGGTGATTACGGTGCTGTCATACCTGGTCTGGCTGCACCACTTCTTCACCATGGGGTCGGGGGCCAGCGTGAATTCGTTCTTCGGGATCACGACAATGATCATCTCGATCCCGACCGGCGCCAAGATCTTCAACTGGCTGTTCACCATGTACCGTGGCCGCATCCAGTTCGAAGTCCCCATGCTGTGGACGATGGGCTTCATGGTCACTTTCGTGATCGGCGGTATGACAGGCGTGCTACTGGCGGTACCGCCCGCCGACTTCGTCCTGCACAATAGCCTGTTCCTGGTGGCGCACTTTCACAACGTCATCATCGGCGGCGTGCTGTTCGGGCTGATGGCCGGCATCACCTACTGGTTCCCCAAGGCCTTCGGCTACAAGCTCGACCCGTTCTGGGGCAAGTGCTCGTTCTGGTTCTGGCTGGTGGGCTTCTACGTGGCCTTCATGCCGCTGTACGTGCTGGGCATGATGGGCGTGACCCGCCGCGTCAGCCACTTTGAAGACATGTCGTTGCAGATCTGGTTTCAGGTCGCGGCGTTTGGCGCGCTGCTGATCGCCTGCGGCATCGCCAGCTTCATCATCCAGTTGGTGGTCAGCTACCGCCGCCGCGACCAACTGCGCGACGACACCGGCGACCCCTGGGATGGCCGCACGCTGGAATGGTCCACGTCGTCGCCCCCGCCCAACTACAACTTTGCCTTCACTCCGCGCGTGCATGACCTGGACGCCTGGTGGCAGATGAAGCAGCACGGCTACGAGCGGCCGCAGCAGGGCTTCATTCCCATCCACATGCCGAAGAACACCTGGGCCGGCATCGTGCTGGCGGCCATCAGCGTGGTGATGGGCTTTGCGTTGATCTGGCACATGTGGCCGCTGGCCGTGCTGTCTTTCGTGGCGCTGATCCTGGTGTCCATCATTCATACCTTCAACTACAAGCGCGACTACTACGTGCCGACCGCCGAGGTCGTGCGCGAAGAAGACGCCCGCACGAGGTTGTTAGCGAAACATGTCTGATACCTTGGCCCCCACCCTGCAAGGCGGCGCCGCGCCGCCCTCCGAGCCCGTGTTCTACGTCCCGGGCGAACACCACCCCAAGAACGGCACCCTGCTGGGCTTCTGGGTCTACCTGATGAGCGACTGCCTCATCTTTGCCTGTCTGTTCGCCGTCTATGGCGTCCTGGGCCGCAGCTACGCGGCGGGCCCGTCCGGCGCCGACCTGTTCGACCTGCCTCTGGTGGCGGTGAACACATCGCTGCTGCTGCTGTCGTCCATCACCTACGGCTTCGCCATGCTGGAGATGCGGCGCAACCGCATCGGCGCCACGCAACTGTGGCTGGGCATCACCGGCATTCTGGGCCTGGGCTTCCTGTCGCTGGAAATCTATGAATTCGCGCACCTGATCCACCTGGGCGCGGGGCCGCAGCGCAGCGCCTTCCTGTCGGCCTTCTTCACCCTGGTCGGCACGCACGGGCTGCACGTCACCTTCGGCATCGTCTGGCTGGTGACGATGATGATCCAGGTGCGCATGCACGGCCTGATCCCCGAGAACCGCCGCCGCCTGATGTGCCTGTCGCTGTTCTGGCACTTCCTGGACCTGATCTGGGTGGGCGTGTTCACCTTCGTGTATCTGATGGGAGTGCTGCCATGAGCTCGCACATGGATAACCTGGCTGACCGCGGCCACCATGGCCACGGCCATGACCACCATGACGACCATGACGATGACGGCGCCAGCCACGGCACCATGAAGAGCTACGTCACGGGGTTCATCCTGGCGGCCATCCTGACCGCGATCCCCTTCTGGCTGGTCATGGACCGCGTGTTCGAGAGTTCACGCACGACCGCGCTGGTCATCCTGGCGTTCGCCATGGTGCAGATCGTGGTCCATCTGGTGTACTTCCTGCACATGGACACCAAGTCCGAAAGCGGCTGGAACATGTTGGCGTTAATATTCACGCTGGTGCTGGTCGTAATCACGCTCAGCGGATCAATCTGGATCATGTATCACTTGAACTCCAATATGATGCCCATGTCCATACACGACATGCGGAAAATGCCCTGATGGCAGCAGTAAAAGACTCCACACGCAGCGACTCCCCCCGTAAACCGCGCAGCAAAACCACCCTGGTCATCCTGGGTGTGGTTGCTGCCGTGCTCTTCGCGGGCTTGTGCGCCCTGGGTACCTGGCAGGTGCATCGCCTGGCCTGGAAGCAAGAGCTGATCTCGCAGGTGAAGCAGCGCGCGCATGCGCCCACCTCGCCGGCGCCGGGCAAGCCGGACTGGCGCGGCCTGAGCGCCGGCAACGCCGAATACCGCCACGTGACGGCAACGGGCACCTACCAGTACGACCGCCAGACGCTGGTGCAGGCGGCCACCGAACTGGGCAGCGGCTACTGGGTCATGACCCCCCTGCAACTGGCCGATGGCGGCGGCACGGTGCTGGTCAACCGGGGTTTCGTGCTGCCGCAATGGCGCAAGAATCAGGCGGCTTCCCCCCCGCCGCCCGCAGCCGAGGCCCGCGTCACCGGGCTGCTGCGCATGGGCGAGCCGGGCAGCGGCTTTCTGCGCAACAACGATCCGGCCGCCAACCTCTGGTATTCGCGTGACTTGCCGGGCATCGCCGCGGCGCGCGGCTTGACGGACGTGGCGCCCTACTTCATTGATGCCGACGCCGCGTCCAGCCCCAGCCGCGACCCGGCCCAAGCCCCCGTCGGCGGGCTGACCGTATTGACCTTCCCGAACAACCACCTGGTCTATGCCATTACCTGGTATGCCCTGGCGCTGATGATCATTGTTGGCGTGGTGATCTTCGTGCGCGAAGAAAAGCGCGGGCGCGGCAAGGCCTGACGCCAAGCCGGTAGAAAAAAGCCGCGCTGCCCTTCGTGGGCAGCGCGGCTTTTTTCATGGACGCCGCAGCGGTTCAGCGTTGCGATTCAGCGTTGCGGCCAGGCAATGCTGCCCGGCTCGGGGCAGACCCAGGATCCATGCAGCCGTGCGCGGATCTGCGCCAGGTTCTGCTCAACCAGCAATTGGCCATCGCGAAACACCGGCACCAGTGCACCGCCCGCCGCTTGCTCGGGCGTTTGCTGGTCGTGCAGCACATACCCCGTGGCGGTTTCTTCCACCCGCAACAAGCCCTTGGCCGAACGCTTCACGCCGGAGTCCGTCACCGGGTCCTTCACCAGTTCTTCCGGCTCGCCATTCACTTCGGCATACGTCGCCTTCAAGGCCCAGCCGAAACTGTCGCGCGTCAGGTACTGATAGGTGTAGGAACCGATGCCCAGCACCACGTTGCCCGACGCAAAGCCCTTTCTTTCCAGCCGGACCAGAATGTCGCGGCCACGCGCCAAGGTGATGGAATCGCCGTAGATCAGGCCGACGTGCGGGTCCAGCAGCTTGTAGCCGCGTTCCGTCACCACCCCGCCGAAGAGGTCCCACAGGCACTGCACGGCGCCCTTGACCTCGGCTTCGCGCAGCGTTTGCGTGGCGTGGGCCTTGTCGTCCAGCAACCAATACTGGCCGGTGCCGGCATCGCGCACGGCCTCGGCGCCGTCGCGTCGGGCAGTGGCCAAGGCGTCGCCATCGTCCACGCTGGACACGTCGGTGCAGAAGTAGCCCGTCAGGATCTTCACGGGGTCGCCGGAATCCGGGCGGAACACCACCTTGGCGTTGCCGAAGGCATCAGGCCGGCGCGCCAGGATTTCCGGCTTGAGCGCAGCGGCAAAATCCGTCACCACCTGCCAGAAGTCCCAGGTGTCCGACACCACCGACACGATGCCTGCCGGGTAAACCTGCGTGACCAGGCGGCGGATGGTTTCGATCTCGCCTTCCTTGCTGCCCAGGCACATGACCGAGTGCTCGGTGGCCGGCACCGAGCCGCCAACCAGCTCGCGGTCGGAGTCGGCGCCGTAGATGTCTTCCAGATAATCGATGGCGGGAATCGTGTCGGTGCCGGTGAATGACAGCAAGTGGCCCGCGCCGCTCTTGCGGGCGTCGTACAGGCCCGACATGCCGCGCATGGAAAAGTCGTGGCCCTGCCAGTTCACGAAGTCCATCGGGCTGCCCGTCAGGCGGGCGAAATACGTCAACAACTTGCGGTATTCGAAGGCGATGGTGGCCACCGTGGACGGCTTCCACGATTCGCAACTGAACAGGGTTTCGATATACGTCACCAGCCACGCGAAGTCGGGGTGCGTGTTGATGAAGGTGACGGGCGGCACACGGATATCGATACGCGCGCCTTCCGGCACCGACCGGATTTCCAGCGGCAGATAGCCCAGCTCGTACAGGGCCTGCAAGTGGTCCACGGTGACCGCGCCCTTGCCCAACGCGTTATCCACACGGCGCTGATACTGGCGCACGGCGGCGCCTGCCGGCTTGCCGAAGAACTCGCGATTGAACAGATCAATCAGGATTTCCTTGATGAAGCCTTGCAGGCCGAACCAGACGATCTTGTCGTCGAACAATTCGGGCAGCACCGGGGCCAGGCGGGCCGAACGCGGCGTGAAGTTGGCCAGGATCTTGTTCGTGCCCTTGGGATACTGGAACGGGTGGCCCGTCTTGTAGAAGTCCGCTTGCAGGAAGGGGTTGATGCCGTTCTTGACGGTGAGGGATTCGGGAGCATTCATGGCGCGGGTTCCTTCTGGACGTTCAGTTTTCGACGTTTCGGTTTTCAGCATTTCAGTCTTCAACTTTTCATTTTTCATCATTCACGAGCACCGGCGCGTTCGCGCCTTCGGTGTCCGTCCAGTCATACGCCGTGAAGACGCCGGCGTAGCGGGCGTTCAGTTCGGCCAGGCCCTTGCTGAAGATGCCGTGCGTGACATACAGGTACAGCGGTTGCCGGGTCTTGTCGCCCAGGGCGGCGGCCAGTTCCAGGAAGGTGCGGCCGCCGTCGCAGATGTCGTCCACCACCAGCACGGGCTGATCCGGAATATCGTCAGGCACCCGCGTTTCAGTGATGCGGCCGGTCTGCGTGTCGCGCACCTTTTCGGCGTAACGGACGTCCGCCACGCCCAGCGTCTTGGCCAGGGCCTGCACGCGCTTGCGGGCGCCGGCGTCCGGGGCCATCAGCGTGACGCCCTGGGCGAAGGCGGGCGCGGCCAGCGCGTTCTTCAGGAATGCCGCGGCGTCCACCACGCGCAAGCGCTGCAACAGCGCAGGCGTCACGTCGCTGTGCGGTTCCACCACGGTCACGGTGGCGTATTGCTGATCATTGATCAGCTTGCAGAACACGGCGGCGCCCAAGGCTTCGCCGGGGTTGCAGACGCGATCCTGGCGCGCGTACGGCACGTAGGGCATGTCCAGGTGCACCGGCACCGCCGGGTTCAGGCGGCGCAATGCGTCCGTCAGCATCAGCAATTGCATGACGTCGTTGGCCGACTTCAGCAAGGCGTGGATACGGAACGCGCTGGCGGCATCGGCTTGGGCCCGCAAGTTGGCCGGCACCGTAACCTGGCTTTCGCCGCCGGGAAATACAAACGCGGCCGGCGTGCCGGTGAGGCGTTGTCCTTCTACTACCGCAGTGATGGTGAACATGATCAGCCCTTAGTGGCATTTCAAAACTAAGTGAGGCAAGTATAAATCTACTTATTGTTTATTTGCAACTAAGTAGTGGATGGCAGTCGCCCGGTGCTATCCGACGCTACGGTCGAACAGGGTGAAGTCCTTCAGGCGATACAGGCGCGCGGGCCGCTGCGCCCCGCCCATTTGTTCGCCGGTGGCTTCCAGCACGCCCCACGCTTCCATCTTGCGGCGGAAGTTCGACTTTTCCAGCCGCGTCTGCAAGATCGCTTCGTAGGTGTGCTGAAGCTCCGTCAGCGTGAAGCGTTCGGGCAGCAGGAAAAACGGCAAGGTGGAATAGCTGGATTTGCCGCGCAGGCGGGCGACCGCGGCCGCGACGATATCGGCATGATCAAACGCCAGCGGCGGCAGCGCGTCCACGCTGACGAAACGGAAGTCGGCTTGCGTGGCGGCTTCCAATTCCGCCGCCGGCACCAGCGCCACGTACGACACCGACAGCGACCATTGGCGCGGGTCGCGGTCTTTGCCGGAGAACACCTGCAACTGTTCCAGGTAGCGCGGTTCAAAGCCGGTCTTTTCCCGCAGGACGCGGCGGATGCTGGCTTCGGTGTCGCCGTCTTCGTCCACATGCACCACACCACCCGGCAAGGCCATGGCGTTCTTGAAGGGCGCGCGGTCGCGCTGATGCAGGGCAATTTCCAGCACGCCTGCCCGCAAGGTAAGCAGGACGGCGTCGACTGTGACTAGAGGCAGTGGATAGTCCACGGGCAGGTTCCAGGTTTGAAGCTTCGGGGCAAGATGCCACTATGGCGTATGGCCGTCAAATGCCGTAAGAATGGCGCAGCGTCGGCTGAAATTCAGACGCCATGAATTAAGCGAAATAGCCGGAACATCCCAGGCAATAAACAGCAAATGACGCAGAAAGTAACGGGTTTGTTTTATACTTCCCGCCGGGAACACCGCTTGGCTCATTGCCGAACGTGCTGTTCCTTTTGTTTTTTCCCACCCTTTTCCCACCCAGTCCCAAGGAGTTTCCCGGATGAAAAAGACGCTGCTCGCCGCCGCGATGCTGACCGCTTTTACAGGCATTGCGCAGGCAGAACCGTCAGTCACCCTCTATGGTGTCATCGACACCGGTATCGGCTACAACAAAATCAAGGGCGACGGCTACAGCGGTAGCAAGCTCGGCATGATCAACGGTATCCAGGCCGGCTCCCGCTGGGGCCTGCGCGGATCCGAAGATCTGGGCGACGGCCTGCGCGCCGTCTTCAAGCTGGAAAGCGGCTTTGACTCCGCCAACGGTCAACGCGGCCAATCGGGCCGCCTGTTCGGCCGCCAAGCCACCATCGGCCTGGCCAACGACGCCTGGGGCCAACTGGACTTCGGCCGCCAAGCCACGATCGGCTCGAACTACCTGGCCGACATCGACCCCTTCTACACCAGCTACACCCAGTCGAACCTGGGCCTGGGTTTCAGCGCGGCCAACACCATGCGCTGGGACAACATGGTCATGTACCGCACGCCGTCGGTGAATGGCTTTGAATTCGGCATCGGCTACTCGTTCAACGCGGACGACACGACCGCCGACCAGACGGGCTTCCGCACCGCTGACAGCACGCGCGGCATCACCGCCGGCCTGCGCTACGTGCAAGGCCCGCTGAACGTGGCGCTGACGTACGACCAATTGAACGGCGCCAACCGCAGCGGCATCGACAACGACGCCACGCCGCGCCAATACGCGCTGGGCGTGTCCTACGACCTGGAAGTGGTGAAACTTGCCGCCGCCTACGGCCGCACCACCGACGGCTGGTTCGTTGGCCAGGACCTGCCGGCCGGTACGCCCTTCAGCGACGAATTCGGCACCAACCGCTTCGTGAACGGTTTCAAGGCCAACGCCTACATGCTGGGCGCGACCCTGCCGACCGGCGCGGCCGGCAGCCTGTTCGCCTCGTGGCAGCACGTGGCCCCGTCCAATGACAAGTTGACGGGCGGCGACGCCAACATGAACGTCTACAGCGTGGGCTACACCTACGACCTGTCCAAGCGCACCAACCTGTACGCCTACGGTTCGTACGGTACGGACTACGCGTTCATCGACGGCCTGAAGAGCACCGCCGCGGGCGTGGGCATCCGCCACCAGTTCTAAGCGGTTTGGCAAGCGGGGCCCGTCGTGCAAGCCTGCACGGCGGGCCCCGCTTGCGCTCAGCGCGCCTGCGCGCGTTCCAGCAGTTGCACGATCTCTGCCTGCCCGCGCAGCCGGGCGTGTTGCAAGGGAGTCCGGCCTTCGCGGTCGGCCAGATTCACATCGGCCCCGGCCGCGATCAACAGCGCAACAATGGCCTGATGCCGGGTGCCGCCGTCGCTCAGGATGATGGCCTCAAGCAGCCCCGTCCATCCCAGCCGGTTCACATGATTCGGGTCCACGCCCGCTTGCAGCAGCGTCCTGACCACATCCACATGCCCGCGCTCGCAGGCCGGAATCAGCGCCGTGCCGCCGTACCGGTTGGTACTGCGTAAATCAGCGCCATGGCGCAAGGTCAATTCAAGAATCTCGCGATACCCCTGGGCGCCAGCCAGCAGGTAGGCGCTATCCTGCAAGCGGTTCTGCGCGTTCACGTCCGCGCCCGCCTCGATCAGCACACGCGCCGTTTCCACCTGGTTGGCTTGCGTCGCGCGCAACAGGGCCGTGTTGCCCTCCCCATCGCGCCCATCCAGCGGCACACCCTGCGCCAACAATTCGCGCACGCGCGTGGCGTCGCCTTGCGCGGCGGCCTCTCTTAACTGTGCGGCCGGGTTCACGGCGGCGCCGGCTTGTGAGCCCAGGGCGCCCAGCATCAAAACGAAAACTACCCGCCAGTGTCTGAGGGTTGCCATTGCCCGTATCCTCCCGTTTGAATCGAGGCCTGATTATGGACAAGCCCTTGATCGATGGGAAATATGTCTGTCATCTTGGTCAATGCAATATGGGAGAAACACGATCCAGTCATGATTGGATACTTTTCCATCGCAACGTCACCCCTGCCCCATGACATCTCAACCCGCCCGCTTCCTGCCCCAACACCCTGTCGCGCGCCTGCTGGCCGCGCTATTTCTGCCGCTGGCGCTAGCCGCGTGCAATGGCGGCGGCAGCGATGATGACAACGACGACGCCGCCGTGCCGCCCGTCGTCGTTGCGCCGCCGGTTGAGCAACCCGCGCCGGAACCCGAAGCGCCAACGCGCAACACGGCCTACCTGAACACCAAGGCCGGCGACGTCATCCAGGTGCGCATCGAGGAATTGCGGCCCACGCAGGCGGCCATCGGCTACGACCAGATCTACTACAAGCTGGGCCGCTGGCAAGGCGACTTCAACCGTTCCTGGGCCGGCGACACCGCCCGGCAGTTGGATTATCTGGACGACACCGTCGGCAAGAAATTTGACGACTACTGCGAAGACATGGGCGGCACCGAACGCGCGGCAGCCTTCGCCGACCTGGCGGCTGCCCAAGCGGCGCGCCTGGATGACCCCAGCACGTTCACCTGCCTGGACGCGCCCGGCACGCACGCCGAAAACTTGAAAACGGTGGTGGTCGGCTGGGACGGCAACCTGTACCTGACCGACGGTCATCACACGTTCTCGTCGCTGCGCGAGATTTTCGATGGCGGCCCCAAGCTGCCCGTGTGGGTCAAGGTGGACGCCAACTACAGTGACCTGACGACCGCTGCCGCGTTCTGGCAACGCATGGTCGATGAGCGCCGCGCCTGGCTGCGAGACGGCCAGAACCAGCCCATCACCGTTGACCAGTTGCCCACCCGCTTAGGCTTGGCCAGCGCCGACGAAGCAGGCGGCATGCAGGAAGACCGATACCGTTCGCTGGTGTACTTCACGCGCGACATCGCCTACGAAAATGGCAACCTGCCGGAGTTTGCGGAATTCCTGTGGGGCGACTGGCTGCGCCGGCAAGCCGCGGGCGGCCAACTGCCCACGCTGGACCAGTACCACATGGCGGCGCCCGCCACGCCCGCGCAGATCCTGGCGGTCAGCACGCTCAATGCGTCGCTGGTGCCCGGTGGCGCAAACGACAGCTACGCCGCCGCCGTGCGCGATGCCTCGCTGAAAATGGGTGCGCTGGCCGACACCGACATCGTGTTCGACGATCGCCAAGCCGCCACCCTGGGGCGCATTCCGTTGGCGGCCAACGTAGCGGCGGGCGTGTCCATCAAGGATCAGCGCGAAGAACTGGAAGACTTGCCGCGCATTGACGTCAAGGCCGATGGCTCGCCCCGCAACGCCGGCAAGCTGTGGTTCGCCGTGCATTACCGCGCTTGCGGCAAGCCGGCGGCGGGTACCTGCTGGGGTTGGTAGGTATTTTTCGCGCGATTCGAGTATCTTGTGCGTCTTCAATGACCTTTTCCAAGACACCGCCATGCCCAACGAAACTTCCAGCGCCACCGCAAACCCCGCCCCTAGCGCGGACGCCTTTCTTCAGTTTTTGGTCAACCTGGTGAACAACGGCAGCCAGCTTGAAAGCATCGGCGTCACGTTGCAGATGGGCGGCATGCTGGTGTCAGGGTCGATTGTGTCGGGCGCGGAATATTTCGACCGCTTCGCCGCCAGCTTCACGGGTTCGCTCGACACTTTAGACGCCGATACGCGCGACGGTGTGCGTCGTTCGCTAGCTGAACTGGGCGATGTTTTCCGCGTGCCTCAGCCGGCGGATCCGTTGCCCAACTACATTCACCTGGCCGACGCCTTGTTCTTCATGGCCGACGGCACGCCGGTTTCCGGACAGCCGACGCTGTGGCGCGGCCGTACCAGTTCGGTGGATGGTTTCATTCTGGGCCGCCTGCAATCCGAGGCCGGCAGCTAGGTGTCTTCAACGCCGGCAAAGCGCGTGGTGGATGCATTGAACGACCGCCACGCGTTGCTGTCGGCTTGAAGCCAGATACCCAGGCATTCAGAACTGAGCGGCGCCGACAAGGCAGCGCCGCGAAACAGAAGATCGCTGTGCAACCGCATCCAGGCGAAATCCCGGATGTCTTCCACGCCGCCCGCCACCACGTGCAAGTTGGCGCTCCAGGCACGTTCCATCAAGGTAAAGAAGCGGCCTTGCAACGCGCGGTTTTCGGATAAGCCAAGCGGGACCTGTACATGCAGGCCGTCCGCACGCAAGGTGCCATGGCCGGTTGACTTGCTTCGACTGGCGCTGGGCAGCAGGCGCGCGCGCAGACGGGCCTGGAATTCCGGATAGCGCGCCAGCACTTCGGCGTGGTCCGACAGCCGGTCCGTCAACGGCAAGGTGAATGTGATGCGCTTGGCGGGGATGAGCAGCGGCGGCGCATCGTCGTAGCGCGCGTGCTTGTTGACCCACACCGAACTGTCCAGCAGACCAATGCCCAGCTCGCCGCACAGGCGTTCGGCCAGGTCGCCAGTTCCGCGCACATCCAGCGCGTGCTCGTACGACAGTTCGATGGGGGTTTTGAAGTGCTTGAAGAAGGCCACGCCGGCCAGCAAGCCCGCGCCCTGCCCAACTGGGTTCAAGCCGCTCCAGGGAGATGGCCGGGAACGCCCAATGACGGCGTATTCATGGACTTGACCCTGCGCCGTGAACACGGGCTGAAAGCGCAGCGTGATGGACTCTTCGGCCAGAGCCCAGGAGCGGGCGTCGTCTTTCATGGCGTGACCCGTAGGTTGAGGTGCGCAGGGGGGCGAATCCGGGTCAATATCATGCTGTTCTCGATTAACGTCTGGCCGCCGTGGCGACGCAAGCCGCCCGGCGTGTGAACCCGCCGCGCTGCAGCATCTTGGCGAATCCGGTATCTCACGAATAGTGCCCAACGCCGTCGGCCAAAAGAACAAGAAATTTCTTAATTCCCTTGCTCGGCCGCGCATGCACGGCACGGGTTCCCACGGCGCTTGCACGCGACAATCGGGGACGGCATTCACTCGTTTTTGCGCTACGCCCCACTTTGAGATTCTTCTTATTCTCTGGGTAAGCAGGTGTTTCTACCATGCGTCAAATGCTGGTAGAAGACCATGGCGCTCCCGCCCTAGAACCCCAAGCCGCGCCGCGCGCCGCCTCGCTATTGCTGCACTTTCTTGCAGTGGCGCTGCTCGTCTGCATCGCGGCGGGCGCTACCCTTTACCTGTATTGGGCGTTCAGCAACGTGGTGTCCAACTACCGGCGCCACATGAATGCCGCGGCCTACGAAGCGCAGCACTTCTTCGACCAGCGCGAATCCCTCTTGCGCTCCATCTCCGCCTCCGCGGTACGCAACACCAACCAAGATCCCATCAGCAAAACCCCCACCCATTTCGGCAAGACGGGCCAGGTGGAAGTGTTGCCGCTGCAAGAAGGCCCGGACGCCTACGACTGGGCGCTGGTGCTGACCCCGCGCGACTTGCGCCGCGTTGCTCAAGCAAACACCCGCATCGTCTACAGCGCGCTGCGCCACGCCAGTACCGTGCCGGTGGGCTCGCATGACCAGCCCGCCTCGCCGGGCATTCCCCCTTCCATTCAACAATGGCTCGCCCTGACCCTGGCCGACGTGCAGACCCGCGCGCCCACCAAGGGCCTGCCCCCCATCGTCTGGCTGCATCCGCCTAACGACAGCGTCAAGCGCCTGTTCCTGTTCACGCCCCTGGATGCCGTCCACCCGGAGGCTGCCTGGATCGGCCTGGAAGTCCATGGGGTGGAATCCGCCATCAGCGCACCGCGCTCGGGCGCGGGCGACTACGTGCTGTTCGACGAGATGAGCCGGCCGGTGCTGCGCAGCGCCGGCGCGGATACGGCCAACCAGGCCTTGCCGCACACCACCCGGGAAGATGCATTCGGCTTGCAGGGCCAGGGCTGGCTGCCCGACTACCTGGTACTGAGCAAGTCCGTCGGCGAAGACGGCTGGCGGCTGGTCTACTACGCGCCGATGGCGCACGTGTTACGCGACAACGCGCTGGCCTTCCAGACCGCCGCCATTGCGTCCTTGCTGCTGATCATCACGGTCATCTTGCGGGTGCGCTATATCCGCCGGCGCCTGGTATTGCCCGCGCTGCGCCAATACGAGGCGCTGGCCGACAGCGTGTCGCTGAACCGCAAGTTGATTGAAGTGGCGCCCGTGGGCCTGTGCCTGCTGCGGCGCTCGGACCGCGCGGTGGTGCTGTCCAACGACATGGCGCGCCGCTGGTTCCAGGGCACGCCGGGCTGGCGCACCGACATCCTGTCATCGCATGGCGACGAGGCCGGCCGCGAACACCGGCTCAACGATGGCCGCACCGCTTACCTGAGCTTCGCCCCCACCACTTACCGTGGCGAAGCCGTGGTGCTGTGCGGCATCAGCGACATTTCCGCGTTGAAACGGATCGAGCAATCCTTGTTGCAGGCCAAGCGCGACGCCGAAGCCGCCAACCAGGCCAAAACGGTATTTCTCACCACCATGAGCCACGAGATCCGCACGCCGCTCTACGGCATTCTCGGCACGCTTGAACTGTTCTCACTGACCCGCGTGAGCGGCCAGCAGGCGCAGTACCTTGAAACCATCCAGCAGTCGTCGGCGACGCTTTTGCGCACCATTAACGACACGCTGGACTTGTCCCGGATCGAGGCCGGTCACACCGTGCTCGAACGCGCGCCCTTTTCCCCCGTTGAACTCTTGAACAATGTCGTGGCCAGTTTCGCGGCGCGTGCACACGCCAAGGGCGTGCGCAGTTATGCCGTGGCCGACCCCGACACGCCTCCGGCCGTGATCGGCGACGCCACGCGCATCCGCCAGATCCTCGACAACCTGGCCAATAACGCCATCAAGTTCACCGATTCCGGGCAGATCGTATTGCGCCTGAAGGTCAACAGCCGCAACCGCGACAGCGTCGATCTGTGCTTCCAGATTGCCGACACCGGCGCGGGCATTGCGCCGGAGCATCAGGCCCGCCTGTTCGAGCCCTACTACCAGGTGGACGCCGACAACTGCGTGACGCTGCCCGGCACCGGCCTGGGCTTGTCGATCTGCCGAAGCCTGTCCGACATGATGAACGGCAGGCTCAATGCCGTCAGCGAACCCGGCCTGGGCACCAGCATTACCTTCGAAGTCCGCTTGCCGCTTGCGCCCGAAGCCCTGGACACCGCCCCCCCCGAGCTGGACGACACGGTTGTCTACGTTCAGGGCGCGGTGCCCGAAATCGTCCACAACCTGTGCGACTGGTTGCGGCGCTGGGGCGCGGTGGGGCTGCCCTACCCCGCCAACGGCGTCACGCCCTCCGAACCCGCGGTGCTGTTGCAGGCGTGGCCGCATGCGCAGAAGATCGCCAACTGGATCGGCCCGCAAGTCATCGTGCACCCGCCTGGCCTGCGCCCCCGGGTAGAAGATAGCCATCGCAACTGGTTCGCAAGCGCCTACAACCTGGCCGGCATCCACCATGCGGTGCGCCTGGCCCAGGGCGGCGCGGCGCGCAGCACGTCGTTCGATCCCAAGGCGGCGCCGGAAGTCCTGGGCCTGAAGATATTGGTCACGGAAGACAATCCCATCAGCCAATTGATCCTGCGTGAACAACTTGAGCACATGGGCTGCACCGTGGTCTTGGCCGGTAACGGCCAGGAAGCGTTGAACCTGCCCGACCTGATGCATTTCGACGCCGTGCTGACAGACCTGAACATGCCCTTGGTCGACGGCTACGAGCTCACGCGCATTCTGCGAAAGCGCGGCTACGATCGGCCCGTACTCGGGGTCACGGCCAACGCGTTTCCCGACGAGCAGCGGCGCGGCATGAGCGCCGGCATGACCAGCCTGCTGGTCAAGCCGCTGCCGCTGACCATCCTGCGTCAAACGCTGCAAACGGTTAAAGAACTCCGGAGTTGAAGATGCTTTCCGTGTACAAGGTCCTGGTCCTGGACGACCATGCGTTTCAATGCGCGCAAATGCACAGCCTGTTCCTGGAGGCCGGCTTCGAGCACGTCGACATGGCGCATTCGGCGCATGAGGCTCTGGAGATGGTTCGCCTGCATTCCTACCAGTTGGTGTTGATGGACCTCAACATGCCCGGCATGGACGGCGTGCAGTTCATCCATGAATTGGCGCGCTTGCAATGCAACCCGATGCTGGCCATCACCACGGCATGCTCGCGCCGCATCATGAACAGCGTCAGCCTGATGGCCAAGGAAAAGGGCCTGTCCGTGATCGCGACCTATACCAAGCCCGTCACGCGCGAACAGGCGCTGGCGCTGGCCCGACGGCTACGCAACGAAAAGCTGGATGGCGCCTTGCCGCAAACGCTGCCGTTGCCGTCCACGCCCCTGTTTGACCGCCACACGCTTGAAAAAGCCCTGGCCACCGGCCGCATCCAGGCGTGGTTCCAACCCAAGAAGGCGTTGGCGACGGGCCATATCGTTGGCGCGGAAGCGCTTGCCCGCTGGCATCACCTTGAATTCGGCTTCATGTTGCCGGCCTCGTTCCTGGGTGCGGTACGGCATCACGGGCTGGACCACGCCCTGCTCATCCGGATGCTGGGCGACGCCCTGGCCGCCTACCTTGATTGGCGCCGCCTGGGGTTCAGGATGCCCGTGTCGGTCAATCTGCCCACCCGCCTGCTGGATCAACCTGACTTGCCCGACCAGCTTTACAATCTGGTCGCGCAGCGCGGTGTTCCCTTCGAAGATGTCACTTTCGAACTGCTGGAAGACGACACCACGTCAGTGCCCGGGCACTACTATATGGGCGCAAGCCGGTTGCGCTTGAAAGGCTTCGGGTTGGCGCAGGACGATTTCGGCAAAGGATACAACTCGATGTACACCCTGATCTCCACGCCGTTCACCGAGTTGAAGATCGACCGCGCCTTTGTCAGCGGCGCCGCGGAAGACGGCGTACGCGCCGCCGCCTTGCTCTCTTCCGTGCAATTGGGCCGCCAGTTGGGGCTGCAAGTCACCGCCGAAGGGGTGGAAAACACAAAAGACCTGGAGTTTTTGCGCGAAATCGGCTGTGATTTCGCCCAAGGCTTCCTGATATCCGCTGCGGTCAATGCCCATGACTTCACCGATTTGCTGGCTGACGAACCCCGCCCGTACGCCACCCACCCGCTATAGGATCCTTACCCGCGTATGCAGGAAACGCCGTTTAGCAGGATTGCACGTACCTCGCGCCGGCTGAATATCGCGCTGTTCGGCATTCTGCCCGTCGCGCTCATCATGATCGGCGCCCTGCTCTGGGGCGCCCAGCGCATCATCAAGCAGGAAGAAGACCGCCTGTTGATGGACTTCGCCGTTCTTGTTGGATACATCCGCGAGCAAGAAGGCTTTCTGCTTCAGTTCCGCAAGGAAAACCAGCGCCTGGACGGGCGCGCGCCCATTGAGCACATCACGCTGTCCACGCCGCTGGATTCGACCCGGCCGGGCCTGCGCATCTATCGCGGGCAGCACGCGCTGGTGGCCATGCCGTTTTCGCTGTTCTGCAATTACCCGTCGGAATGCCCCGTGGCCAATAGCCCCGTGTCGGCCGCGGCGGGCTACTTCGCGGATTTCTACAGCACGTACTGGGCGAATTCGTACTTTCCGGCTGCCGCCGCTTTTCTGGTGAACCGCACGGACAGCCTGGGCATTGCGGTGCCGGCCATCAACGTCAAGCCGGGCTATGGCGAGCCGCTCAGTGAAGACACCCTGCTGCTGGTCAATGACGCCGTGCGCACGCAACTGGCCCCGGCAACGGCCGACGACGCCTCGACGATGCCCTCGTCGGGCATACCCGGCGTCGCCGCGGCCGGCGGGCAGATCCTGTGGGTTTCTCCGCCCGGGCTGCCCGATCGCATGATGGGGCTGCTACACGCCGGCTTTTCCGACGCGGCATGGACCAACCGCGGTGGCGGCGCACCGGATGTCTACGTTGCCACGCTGCTCAGCCGCGCGCGGATCAACATCTATGACCGCGCGCTGCCCTCGATCCAGTTCGACGGCTTCTGGCTGACCCATCGCGACATCGGCCTGATGCTTGGCGACGGCCCCCTGCCCACCACTGGCGAAAGCGGCCTGAGCGCCACGCGCGACGGCTTGATCCTGAAAGTATCGGACCCGTCCAGCATCTGGACCGCGTACTACCGCGTCAGCTATCGCAATTTTTTCGAAGACAACCTCTGGCTGCCGATCACGGCCGCGCTGCTGTTGCTGCTTGGCCTTGCCGGCGGCATCGGCTACCAGCGCTGGTACACCCGGCGCGTGATCGAGCCGGCGCAAAACGCGCACCGCGACATCGCCGAAAGCGAAGAATTCAACCGCACACTGATCCAGACCGCGCCCATCGCGCTGTGCGTGCTGGCGCGCGCAAATGGCGACGTGCTGTTCGCCAACAGCCTGGCGCTGGAATGGCTGGGCGCCGCCACGGGCCAGGGCTTGCGCGATTCCCCCGCCGCCCGGCCGCTGCTGGACCAGGTGCTGACGGCATCCGCGCCCGGCACCATTGAAACCTTCCACGCCGACGACGGCCGCCCCTTGTACGTGGCCTACTCGCCCACGCGCTACAAAAAGCAGGATGTGGTGCTGTGCGCGTTCGCGGACATCAGCGCACGGGCCGAAATCGAACGCGCACTGGCGCAGGCCAAGCGCGACGCCGACAAGGCCAGCGAAGCAAAGTCCACCTTCCTGGCCACCATGAGCCACGAGATCCGCACGCCGCTGTATGGCGTATTGGGCACGCTGGAGCTCATGGGCATGACCGAACTGAATGCCGAGCAGCGCCAGCACCTTGAGCGCATCCAGAATTCGTCGGTGATCCTGCTGCAATTGATCAGCGACATCCTCGACATCACCAAGATCGAATCCGGACAGCTGGCGCTGGAATCCAGCCAGTTCCGGCCGCGTGAACTGGTGGAAAGCTGCGCGCGTTCATTCGCCGCGCTGGCCCGGCAGAAAGGCCTGCTGCTGTTTGCCTGCGTGGACGGCTCGGTGGCGCCGTGGGTCACGGGGGACGCCGTGCGCATCCGGCAGATTCTCAGCAACCTGCTCAGCAACGCCATCAAGTTCACCGAGTCCGGCCATGTCATCGTGCGCCTGCATGGCGCGGACCGGCCCGATGGCACGCAGGTGCTGGCCTTGCAGGTGGTGGACACGGGCATCGGCATCGACAAGGAAGACCAGGCCCAGCTTTTCAGCCCCTTCTATCAGATCGACAGCGCCAGCCATACCGTGCGCGGCGCGGGCATCGGCCTGTCCATCTGCGCCCGGCTAGCCAAGCTGATGGACAGCCATATCCGCGTCACCAGCGAACTGGGGCTAGGCAGCAGCTTTTCACTGGAGCTGGCCTTGCAGCCGGCCGACGGCGCGCCCGTGGACGAGCCCGATCTGCACGGCATCCGCATCTACGTGCGCAGCCCGCACCGCGAACTGACCGACAACGTTTGTCAGTGGCTGACCCGCTGGGGCGCCGACGCCCAGCGCGCGCCCGAACCCCTGGGCCGGGGTGAACCCGACGACGTGTTGCTCGACATCCTGGGCCCCACCGATGCGGCGCCCGCCAACTGGACGGGCCACTTCCTGTCGGCGGGCGATCCGCGTGAAGCTGCCGTCGGCGCGCCGGAGCGAGTCGACGGGCATGACCTGGACAGCATCGGGTTCGGTATTTCGCGCCTGCTGCGCGGCGATCCGCCCGTGCCTGCCACGTCCGCCGCCAACGCCCCGATGGATCCGCTGGACTTGCGCGTGCTGGTGGCTGAGGACAACCCCATCAACCAGGCCACGCTGCGCCACCAACTGGAACAACTGGGCTGCACCGTCACAGTGGCCGGTAACGGCGCGGATGCGCTGTCGATGTGGAACATGGCCACTTACGACGTGCTGCTGACCGACGTCAACATGCCCAAGATGAACGGCTACGAACTCACGGGCGAACTGCGCTCGCGCGGCTACGCCCAACCCATCATCGGCGTGACCGCCAACGCCATGCGCGACGAGGAAGCACGCTGCATGGCCGCGGGCATGAACTCCTGGCTGGTCAAACCGATTGAACTGAGCGCCCTGCGCCACCACCTGGGCGGCATCACGCGCGTGCGCGCCGAGGCGTCCGAGGTGTCCGACGAGTCACCCCACATGGACGCGGCGCCCGCGCCCGTCGACGCCGCGCCCGAGCCGCTGGTGCCCGAAAAATACCGCCAACTGTTCCTGGACACCATGGATACCGACCTGGCGAATCTTGACCAGGCGGTCACCCGCCGCGACGTGCTGGTTGCGCTGCAAACCATGCATCGGATGCGGGGCGCCTTGGTCATGGTAAAGATGACAACCTTGTCATCGGACTTCCAGGCCGTTGAGGCCAAACTCAGGCGCGACGGCGGGGACGACGAGGGTTTTGAAGACGTGGTCAGGCTGACGCACGAGCTCAGGAACCTGCTGGCTCAAGTTTGAGTCTTGGTACAGAATGACCCCGACAACCACCACGATCACCCTCCGGCGCCCCCGAATGGAAAGACTCCGAATAGTCCTCGCCGACGACCACCCGCTGGTCCTCGCAGGCATGCGCGATTTGCTGGAAAAAGATCTCAGCGTTGAAGTCACGGCGCTGCTGGCCAGTCCCACGGCCTTGGTTGAACACTTGACCCACGACTTGCCGCACGTGGTCATCACCGACTACTCCATGCCCGGCGACGAAACCTATGGCGACGGCATCCGGCTGGTCAAGTTCCTGACGCGACGCTTCCCGAAGACGCAGGTGGTGGTGCTGACCATGGTGTCCAACCCCATGATCATTTCCGCCCTGTATGACGCGGGCGTGGCCGCCGTGGTGCTCAAGCGCGACAACCTGGCTGAAATCGTCACGGCCCTGCACACGCTGCAAGCCGGTCGCAAGTACTATCCTCCGGGATTCCAGCGCGATGGCACGGTGGATTCGCGCAGCAAGTTCATCGGCGAACGCATCAACAGCCTGTCGCCCAAGGAATTCGAGGTGCTGCGCCACTTCATCCGTGGCGAATCCATGATGCAGGTGGCCGAGACGCTCAAGCGCAGCGTCAAGACGGTCAGCGGTCAGAAGATATCCGCAATGCGCAAGCTGAACGTGCAGACCGACCAGGAACTGGTGGCGTTCTGTGTGGAAAGCGAAATTTTTCAATAGGTTTTCAGTAGGCAACCCCGAGACACCCGCATGACGCAAGACGTATTTGAAGCCATCACCGGCCAGGAAGTAGACCGCCAGGCCATGCTGGCCCTGATTGACAACGCGGCAGGCCAGGCGCTGTCGTTCCAGGACTGCGAGTTCCAGCACGCCGATTTTTCCCGCCTTGATCTGCGCGGCGCGCGCTTCACGGCCTGCGCCATTGCCGGCGCCTCGTTCCAGGGCGCCACGCTGGCCGACACCACCTGGCTGCGCTGCCGGGGCGGGCAGGCCAACTTCGCGTCGGCGGATGCCAGCGACGCCACCTTCCAGAACTGCGATTTGAACAACGCCAAGTGGCACCGCGCGCGGCTGGCCGGCGCCCGCCTTCAAGGCTGCAAACTGACCGGCTCTGATTTTGACGGCATCGCCTGCCTGGGCTGGACGGTTGAAGAATGCCTGCTGGTCGGCGCATTGCTGCGCGGCGTGTCCTTTCGCAAAACCAACATCATGCAGTTGGACTTTTCAGACGCCGACCTGGCCGGCAGCGATTTTCGCGATGCCGTCTTCCACGGCGGCAGCTTGCGCAACGCCAATCTGAAAAACGTGCGCTTTGAAGGCGCCGATCTGCGCGAAGTGGACTTGAGCGGCCTCGACTTGACCGCCGCCGCGCGCCTGGCCGGCGCCACCATTTCCAAGACCCAGGCGGCAACCTTGCTGGCCGAACTGCGCATCAGCGTGCTCTGACGCGCATTCGAATTCCGGATTCCGAGTTCCGGATTCCGAACTACGGATTCCGAACTACGGCCGGCGGCGCAGGAAGCGCTGCTCCACCACCACGCTGCCCCACTGCCGGCCTTCCGATTCGTCCGTCAGGACAAAGCCCGCGTCTTCGTACAGATGGCGCGCGGCGTCCAGCCCCTTGAAGGTCCACAGGTACGTCTCGCGGTAATGCGCATCGGCAAACGCCAGCGCGCGCGCCAGCAAGTGGCGGCCCACGCCCAGGCCACGCAAGGACTCGTCCACGATGAACCAGCGCAGATGCGCCTGGCCGATGGCGGGATCACCATCGATCACGATGGATGCCAGCGTGCGCCCATTCTCCGCATAAAGCCACATGCCCTTGCCGTGTTCCGGCAGCGCTTCGGCAAAGGCCGCCAGTTCCGTGGCGACCTTGCGTTCAAAGTACACGCCAAAGCCCGAGGCCTGCGCGTAGTAACGCGCGTGCAGGCCGGCAATATCGCCGATGCAGCCGGGTACATAGCCTTCGATGATCTGCTCGCTGATGGCGGCGGTGGAAGGCGTCAGGTTGGGGTTCTCGCGCGAGAGCGCGTCGGCGTACAACGACATGAAGCGGATCAGCGATTGCTGGTCGTCCGGCGTCATCCGGCGCAAGGCATGCGACACCTGATCGGTGGCGAACTGGTCGATGCGGTCGCGCAATGCCAGCCCGGCGTCGGTCAGGGTCAGGCGCGAAGACCGCGCGTCCTCGGGATCCACCTCGCGGGCCACCAGGCCGGCGGATTCCAGCTTGGCCAACTGGCGGCTGGTGTTGGATTTGTCCAGCCGCAGGATCACGGCCAGGTCGCGTGCCTGGATGCCCGGCTGCAGGCCCACTTCAATAATGGCGTGGACGGCGGACGGCGCCAGTTCACTGCCGGCCAACGAGGTCCGCATGAAGCCCAGTTCGCGCACCAGCTTGCGAGAAAACTCCCGCAGGTCGCGGATGGTCTGTTCACGGGATTGGGAGGGAAAGTCGATCAGGTCCATGGGCGCGCCTATCAGTTGCGGATCGCAACCAATGTAATTGCGAGTCGCAACTAAAGCAAGCGCCGCGACGTCCACGCCCTCAATCGGCTTTCTTGGACCGCTGAAACGTCACCTCGCCAGCCGGCGCCGGCGGTTTGCGGTGAAACGGCACCTTGCGCAAATACAGGCGCAGCGCCTGCCAGTGGATACGGAACACCACACCCAGCGTCATGAACGGCATGGCCGCCAACGCGCGCAAGAGCGCACCGGTGGCAAGCGGCACGCTCGCGCCGCGAATCTCGGTGTGCAGCAGCGGCTGCGCCTGTTCCGGGTCGTCAAAATAATCAATGCTGGCCACATGCGCACCGCCCACGCTTTTGACGCGAAACCGGTAGCGGCCCGTCACCAGGCAAAACGGCGACACGTGAAACGACTTGTCGCTATGCAGCGCCTGGCCGTCATGGATGACCCCACCGTCCGGCGCGCGCAGCACGTACTGATGGCGTTCGCCGAAAGTGTTGTTGACCTCGGCCACCAGCACGCGCAGATGGCCATCGGTGTCATGTACCTGCCAGAAGCTGACAGGGTTGAACACATGGCCGAACACGCGCGGAAAGCACTGCAACCACACCGCGCCCACGTCGATGTCCGCGCCCGCCATCTCCAGCCGCGACCGCAACCACGCCATGGGGTCGCCGCCGTCGCGCGCGCCATGATCCGAAAAATGAAACGCGACCGGGCGGCGGCGGTTGACCCCGAACAACCAGGACGCGCGGCCGTCGTAGCGTTCGGCCTGATCGATGCGCAGCCGCAGGCAGAACACCGGATACGTAAAGCGGTGCACCACCGGGCGGGTGCGCACATGCAGCACCCGCGCGCGCATCAGTTCGATCAGGCCGGCGTGGTGCAGTGGGCTATTCATGTCGCATCGCCCCACGGCGGGCTGACGCCGAAATCCGCCGCCACGCGAATGGCCGACGCCAGCCCATCCTCATGAAAGCCATACCCCGCCCACGCGCCGCAAAACCACACCCGCGCGCGGCCCTGGATATCGGGCAGTTGGCGCTGCGCCTCGACGGCGTCGGCATCCAGGATGGGGTGCTCGTACTCGTAGCGGCCCAGCACTTGATCCGGCGCGGGCGCGCGCTGCGGGTTCAGCGTCACGATCACGGGCTGCTTGAAGGGCAGCGGCTGCAACACATTGAGCAGGTAGCTGACCGACATGGGCGCATCCGCCGTGGGGCCGGCCAGGTAATTCCAGGCCGACCACACCGAGCGGCGGCGCGGCAGCAGCGCGGTGTCGGTATGCAGCACGGCCACGTTGGGCTGGTAGCGCACGCGCGACAGCACCTCGCGTTCGGCTTCGGTGGCATCAAGCATCGCCAACGACGTCGGCGCATGGCAGGCCAGCACCACGGCATCAAACCGATCAACGTGGCCGCTGGTGCGCACTTCCACGCCATCGGCCAGACGCTTGACGCTATGCACCGGGCTGGACACCCGCACCTGCGCGATGCGCGGCAACATCGCGTCGACATAACGGCGCGCGCCGCCCTGGACGGTTTTCCATTGCGGCCGCCCCGCCACCTGCAACAAGCGGTGGTTCAGGCAGAACGACAGAAAGCTGCGAGCCGGTTGCGCCAGCACCATGCTGGGCGGCGTGGACCAGATGGCGCCGGCCATGGGCAGCAGATACCAGTCGCGCATGGCCTGGCCATAGCCTTCGGCGTCCAGCAGATCGCCCAGCAACGCGTGCGGGCCGCTGCGCGCCAGGTAAGCGGCGGCGTTGCGGTTAAAGCGCAGGATGTCGCGCAGCATGCCCAGGAAGGCGGGGCGCAGCAGGTTGCGGCGTTGCGCGAACACCGTGCCCAAATTGGTGCCGGCCCACTCCAGGTCGGGCTGCGTCAGCGATACGCTGAACGTCATGTCGCTGGCGTGCACCGGAATCGCCAGATGCTTGAACAGTTGCACCAGGTGCGGATACGTCAGGTCGTTGTGCACCAAAAAGCCGGTGTCGACCGGGTGGCTGACGCCGCCCACCGTGGCGTCCACCGTATTGGTATGGCCGCCGACGCGCTTGTCCGCTTCGAACAAGGTGACCGAGAATTTTTCAGACAGCAGCCAAGCCGCGCCCAGGCCGGCGATGCCGCCGCCGATGACGGCGATGCGGCTGCCGGGGGGAACAGGGACAAAAGCGGGACGCGGCGGGACCGGCGCAAAAGCCGGCGTTGCATCGGAGGCGTTCGACATCGGGGTCATCACGGCCGCTGGAAGTTCGTGCGCGCGGCGTCGATCTTTGCGTGGCAGACGCAGCCGCTCATGTGGTCGTTGACCATGCCCACCGCCTGCATGAAAGCGTACATTGTCGTCGGCCCCACAAACGTCCAGCCGCGCGTCTTCAGGGCGCGCGACAGGCCGGCCGATGCCGCCGACGCCGGGTGGCCGTTCCAGTAAGCCAGGTCCACGGTGTGGGGCCGCTCGGTAGCGGCAGGCTCGTGCCGCCATAGCCACGCCGCCAGCGAACCCGTCTCGTCCGCCAACGCCACGGCGCGCCGCGCATTGTTGATGGTGGATACGATCTTGGCGCGGTTGCGCACGATGCCGGCATTGCCCATCAGTCGCTCCACGTCGTGCTCGGTATAACGCGCCACGCGCTCGAAATCGAAATCGTCGAAGGCTTCGCGAAAGGCCTCGCGCTTGCGCAGAATGGTGATCCACGCCATGCCCGCCTGGAAACCTTCCAGGCAGATCTTTTCGTACAGGCGGCGGTCGCTGCCCACGGGCCGGCCCCATTCGTGGTCGTGGTAGTCCGGCATGGACGGCTGCCAGAAGCAGCGCGGGTTGCCCTGCGCGTCCAGGATCAGGCCGGCGGATTCAAGGGCCGCTGCTTCCAGTGCCCCGGCATCTTGCCCCCTGGCTTGCACGCTCCCCTGAAGCGCCATCATTTTTCGCCGGGAACCGGGCAGCTCATGTCGCCTTCCTCGCACTTCAGGTAGGCGCGCAGTTCTTTGGTGCGCGCCTGCGTCAGGGTGTCCAGGCATTGGCTCAGCACCATGGGGTAAACGCTGCCGCCCGTGGTGCCGCTGGACGAGAAGGCACATTCCGCATCGCGAAAAAACAGCCAGGCTTTTTGTGCGCTTTGCAATTGCGTGGTCTTGGTGGCGTCGTCTTTCAGACGCTTCATGACCGTCCGGTAGGCCTGGTTCAGGTCAGCGTCCGACTTGCGGTAGGCCTGATCGGCGCACAGGTTCATGTCGGTCTGCGTGGCGGCGTTGCCGCAATTGATCGGCTGCAGCCGCGGCTGAGGCTGCGACTGCGCCTGCACGCTGGCCGCGAGCAGCACCGCGGTGGCGGCGGCCGTGGCGATCACGATACGCATGGGCGTTTCTCCTGGTGTCTGTGATGAGTTCGATGGGAAAGTGTCGCACGGATGGGGCCTTGCGCGCATGCCGCCCGAGCACGGGTGACCTAAGATAGCGTCCATGAAGATTCAATTGCTCTCCGACCTGCACCTGGAAACCGACCCGACCTTCCTGGCGCGCCCCACGCCCGGCGCCGACCTGTTGGTGCTGGCCGGCGATATCGGTTCGTACCGCCAGGGTTCCAAGCTGACCAGCAACGATTTCGGCCTGGGCAACTACGCCCCCCGCAACGGCTGGCCCACGCCCGTGGTGTTCGTACCCGGCAACCACGAATACGACAATCTGGATTTCGACGAAGCCCACGACCGCCTGCGCGAGCTTTGCCAGGCGCTGGATATCCAATGGCTGGAACGCGAAACCTGTGTCATCAACGGCGTGCGCCTGGTGGGCACCACGCTGTGGACGGATTTCGACGCGCTGGCCAGCAACAGTGACCCCATCGGCGTGGCCTTGGCCAAGCGCGCCAAGGCTTTTCGCGCCGCCGACTTCTATCTGGAAAAGGCGCAGATGCGCCGCCATGGCTCGCCCTTCATGGCCGAACAAATGCGCGAACAGGGTCTGGCCTGCCAGCAATGGCTACGCGACGCCCTGCGTATGCCGTTCGACGGCGCCACCCTTGCCATCACCCACTTTGCCCCCACGCTGGCCAGCGCCGACCCGCGCTACGGCGTCACACCGGGCACGGCGGGGTTCTGCAATGCGCTGGACGACCTGCTGCCGTTGGCCGACTGCTGGATGCACGGCCACCTGCATTGCGCGCACGACTACGTCAAGGACGGCTGCCGGGTGGTCGCCAACCCGCTGGGCTATGCCAAGAAAGGCGAACAGGCCGACTTCGAGCCTGATCGCCTGTGGGAAGTGCCCGTCAGAACTTAAGGCTGGCGCTTAAGCCGTAGGTGCGCGGGTCGCCCGCCTTGACGTAGTCCGACGACTGGAACAGCCAATAGCGCTTGTCCGCCAGGTTGTTGATGCCGGCGCGGAACGTGGTGTCGTAGCCATAGATGCGGGTGTCGTAGGTGGCGCCGATATTGACGATGGCGTAGTCATCCACCTTCACGTTGTTGGACGCGCCCAGCATCGTGTTGCCCGTGTATTTGACGTCGGCGCGCAGCTTCAGGCCCGGCACTTGCGGCACGGAGTACGACAATTGCGCCGCCGCCACCAGCTTGGGCGCGCCCGCCACGCGGTTGCCCGTGTAGGCGTTGCCTTTCTTGTATTCCGAATCCAGGAACATCAGGCTGCCGCCCACGTTCCAGTTCGTGGCCACGCGCGCCGACGCGCCGAGTTCCAAGCCTTGGTAGATGGACTTGCCGTCCTGCGTGAATTCGTTGTTCGCGTTCGCGTATTCCGCCTTTTTCTCGATGCGGAACAGCGCGGCGGTGGCGGCCCAATCATCTTGATTGGTCTTCACGCCCAACTCGTACTGCTTGCTCTTGAGCGGGTCGAGCAAGGCGCCGAAGTTGGCATAGGTGTTGCCCACCGATGAGCCCGGCTCCAGCGATTCGATATAGCTGGCGTAGGCCATGGTCTGCGGCGTGATCTGGTACATGAGCGCCACGGTTGGGGTCAGCACGCCGTTCTTGTCGTAGCTGGACGACTTGGCGCCCGTGGCGTCAAAGCCCGTCTGCTCGTAGTTGGTATAGCGCAGGCCACCCAGCAGCGACCAGCCGCCCGTCAGGTCGATCGTGTCGCTGGCGAACAGGGCCTTTTGCGTAATCTCGGCGGCGCGATACAGGTCCAGGCTGCCTTGGCTGTAATAGGTGTTGGTGTTCTGCGAGCGCAGGTTGCCCGTGCCCTGCAACTGATACACGCCGTTGACGCTGTAGTCGTTCTTCTGCTTCTGCCAGGACGCGCCGGCGACCACGTGGTGCTTGAGCGGGCCGGTAGCGAACTTGCCTTCGATCATGCCCTGCCACTGGTTGTAGGCGTAGGCTTCGCCGTAGTCCGAGCGATAGTCGTCGTAGTCGCCCGCCTGGTTTTGCAGGAACAGCACCGATTCGTTGCGGCGCGTGCGGGTCGAGCTGTAGCTGTAGTCGGTGCGGGCGCTCCAGTTGGACGACAACTGGTATTTCAGGCCGGTGGAGTAGTAGCGGAAATCATTGTCGGCATAGGGGCCTTCGCCCACCATCTTGCCGTTGTCATTGCGCACCGGCGACGGCAACCGGCTGCCCGCCAATTGACCCGCGTAAATGGTGGGTTCCTGCCCGATGGCCTTGCGGTCCTGGTAGATGGATTGGAAGTCCCAGGTCAGCTTGTCGGTCAGCCGCGCATCCAGCGCCAAGGACACCGAATCGCGATACAGCGAACCGCCGTTGTAGGTGTTGCCCTCTTCGTGCGTGGCGTTCAGGCGGTAGCCGAATGTGCCGCTTTCGCCGACGCGTCCGCCCAGATCCACGTGCTGGCGCAGCAGTCCCTTGGACACATAACCCAGTTCAATGCTGCGCACCGGTTCGTCGGTCGGCCTCTTGGTCACGTAGTTGACAATTCCGCCCGGCGAACCAAAGCCATACATGAAGCCCGACGCGCCCTTCAATAGGTCGATCTGTTCAAAATGCTCATACGGCAGCGTCGTCACATAGCTCAGGAAGGGCCTGCCGTCGATGCGGTAGGAATTCTGCCAATCCAGCGGCAGACCGCGCACGGTCAGGTAACTGGCCCAGGCGCCGTACGAGGCGCTGTTGTCGCTGACGGACGCATCCAGGGCGAACACGTCGCCCAGCTTGTTGACCTGCCGTTCCGCCATGTCGGCCGCCGTGACCACGGTGGTTGAAAACGGCGTTTCAAGCTGGCTGCGGTTACCCAGCGCGCCCGTGTTCACCGGTGCCGACAAATGTTCCAGCGTGTCGTCCACCGCCGTGGCCTGCACGGTCACCGTTGGCAGTTGCGCCACATTGGGCGCGTCGGCGGCGGATTGGGCGGATGCCGTCAGGGGGTAGGCCATGGCAATTGCCAAGGCCAGGGCGGCGGGCGGAACCACAGCAGGGTGAAAGGCAGCAGGACGGAAGGCAGCAGAACGGAAGGCAGCGCGCATGACGGCAGGCCGGGCAAGCGTGCGGGCACGGCTCTTCCGGGGGGAAGCAGAACGGACCAAAGCAGATTCTCCAGAGCGGGAGGTCAGAAAGACTGCTTTTTTATTACTAATGGGACTGATTCGCAATCATATTTACGAAATGCCCAGTTCGCCTCGCCCATGAAAAAACCCGCGTTGCGACAACGCGCAACGCGGGCGGGATATTGCTAGTGGCGCGATCAGGGCGCCGGATTCGGATAGCGCGTGTGGATCGCGTCGATCGCTTTCAACACGTCCGGCGACAGCGTCACGTCCACGCTGTCGATGTTTTCCTTCAACTGTTCCAGCGTCGTCGCGCCGATCAAATTGCTGGTGACAAACGGGCGCTGGTTCACCCAGGCCAGCGCCAGGTGCGTGGGCGACACGCCGTGCTCGCGCGCTAGCGCCACGTAGTCGGCGGTGGCGGCTTCGGCCTGCGGATTGCTGTAGCGCGTGAACCGCGTGTAGCGCGTCAGGCGGGCGCCTTCGGGGCGGGCGCCGTTCAGATACTTGCCGCAAAGCATGCCCATCGCCAGCGGCGAATACGCCAGCAGGCCCACCTGTTCGTGGTGGGTAAATTCAGACAGCCCAATTTCAAACACGCGGTTCAACAGGCTGTAGGCGTTCTGGATCGACACGACGCGCGGCAGATCCTGGGTGTCCGCATGACGCAGGAACTGCGACAGGCCCCACGGCGTTTCGTTGGACACGCCCACGTGGCGGACCTTGCCCGCGCGCACGAAATCCTGCAACACCGACAGGGTTTCTTCGATCGGCACGGTGTGCTCGTCTTCCACCCAGGGGTAGTTCAACTGGCCGAAGGTGGCGGTGGTGCGGTCGGGCCAGTGCAGCTGATACAGGTCCAGGTAATCCGTCTGCAAGCGCTTCAGGCTGGCGTCCAGCGCTTCGGTCAGGTTCTTGCGGTCCAGGAAGGTCTTGCCGTCGCGGATGTGGCCGGGGCGCTTGGGGTCGCGCACCGGGCCGGCCACCTTGCTGGCCAGCACGATGTCCTGGCGGCGCTTGCTGCGCGCCAGCCAGGTGCCGATATAGGTTTCGGTCAGCCCTTGCGTTTCGGGCTTGGGCGGCACGGGGTACATCTCGGCCACGTCGACCAGGTTGACGCCGCGCGACAGCGCGTAGTCCAGTTGCTGATGGGCTTCGGCCTCGGAATTCTGCTCACCCCAGGTCATGGTGCCCAATCCAATCAGGCTGACATCCAGGTCGGTACGGCCGAGTTTGCGGGTTTTCAAGTTCTGCTCCGTGCGGGTCTTCAGAGGGGAAAGCCGACACCTTACTCCAAGATGTTGGCGTTTCGCTGACAGCCATCGGGCATGTCAGATCTTGCCGCCGCCAGGCAATCCGCATACGCTGGCGACTGTCCGACGGGGAGCGCCATGCTCAGGAACTTCAACGAGTCTTATCTCTTCTTCATCGGCGTCATCGTTCTCCTGGGCGTCATCGAGCTCTGCTTCCGGCTGGGCCGCAAGCAGCGCAAGCCGGCCGACGAAGCGCACAAGACCCACATCACCGCACTGCAAACCGCCCTGCTCGGCCTGCTGGCCTTGCTGCTGGGCTTCACCTTCGCCATGTCCGTCACGCGGTTCGAGGCGCGCAAGAACCTGGTGCTGGAAGAGGCCAACGCCATCGGCAACGCTTACTGGCGGTCCCAGTTGATTGCCCCCGCCGCCCGCGAACAGGTGCCGCGCCTGCTGCTTGAATACATCAACGCCGCCCTGGAACTGCACGACGCCGAAAACGACACCGCGCGCTTCGACGCCGCCAACGTCACCACGCGCCGCATCGAACGCCAGATCCGCACCATCACGGCCGCCAACGCCGACAACCCGCCGGCCATCGCCACCATCATGTTCATCCAGGCCATCAACGAGATGGCGCAAGTCAACGAAAAGCGCCGCGTGGCGCTGGAAAACCACGTGCCCGAACCGGTGTTCTACCTGCTCTTCATCGTCAGCATCGGCTCGGTGGGTTTCATCGCCTACGGCACCGGCCTGCACGCCCGCAGGCGGCTGACATCAACCGGCCTGTTCGCCGCGTTGATCGCGCTGGTGCTGACCTTCATCGTCGACATCGACCAACCCGGAACGGGCGTCATCCAAGTCAGCCAGGAAAGCATGGAGCGCATGCAGAAGACGTTGGAAAGCGAGTTGTAGCGGGCGCGGCGAGCGAGGACGAATCGCTCAAAAAGAAAAAGGCCCCTGACGGGGGCCTAGTTCAACCTGCTAATCGGACCTCTTGATTATCGTCACGCTTGGGTGACAACCCAATGGGCGGGGGCAACGCACGGCTTTCGCCGCTCCGTTTACACGTTACCAGCGGCGATCATACCGGTGATCCCGCCCGCCATCAACCGCCCGCCAGCACCCGTTTCAGAAATGGCGCCGTGGCGCCCTTGCCGCTGCGGCTGACGTCCGCTGGCGCGCCTTCGGCCACGATGTGGCCGCCTTCTTCGCCCGCGCCGGGGCCGACGTCGATCATCCAGTCGCTGTTGGCGACCACGCGCAGGTCGTGTTCCACGACCACGACCGTGTTGCCCGCGTCGACCAGCCCATGCAATTGGGCCATCAGCTTATCCACATCGGCCGCGTGCAGGCCGGTGGTGGGTTCGTCCAGCACGTACAGGGTGTTGCCGCGCTGGCTGCGTTGCAGTTCGGTGGCCAGCTTGATGCGCTGGGCTTCGCCACCGGACAGTTCCGTGGCGGGTTGGCCCAGCCGCAGGTAGCCCAGGCCGATCTCATGCAACAGGGACAGCGGGCGTTGCACCACGGGTTCTTCGTTGAAGAACGCCAGCGCCTCGTCCACCGTCATCGCCAGCACCTGGGCGATGTTGCGGCCGTTCCATTCGATTTCCAGCGTCTTGGCGTTGTAGCGGCTGCCGTGGCACACCGGGCACGGCGCGTACACGCTGGGCATGAACAACAGTTCCACGTGCACGAAGCCTTCGCCTTCGCAGGTGTCGCAACGGCCTTGCGCCACGTTGAACGAAAAGCGGCCCGCGCCATAGCGCCGCGACTTGGCGGCGCGGGTGGCCGCGAACAGTTTGCGCACGTGGTCGAACAGCCCGGTGTAGGTGGCCAGGTTGGACCGGGGCGTGCGGCCAATGGGCTTCTGGTCCACGTTCACCAGGCGCTTGATGGCGTCGGCGCCCGAGTCGATACGACCGGTCGTGCGCGGCGGGCCATCGGCCTGCGGCAGATCTCCATCGGCTTCTTCCGCGACCGGTTCCTGCCCCAGATGTTCGCCGATCAGTTCAACCAGCGCCTGGCTGACCAGGCTGGACTTGCCCGAGCCCGACACGCCCGTCACCGCCGTGAACGCGCCCAACGGAAAGCGCGCGTCTATGCCGTGCAGGTTGTTGCGATGGATGCCGCGCAGCGACAGCCAGCCCGAGGGCTCGCGCACGGCTGCCCTGCCGGCCGGCGCCGGGTTGAACAGATAGCGCGCGGTCAGCGACGCCGGCACCTTCTTCAAGCCTTCCGGCGGGCCGCTGTACAGCACCTGCCCGCCATGCTGGCCCGCGCCCGGCCCCACGTCCACCAGCCAATCGGCGCGGCGCAGCGTGTCCAGGTCATGTTCGACCACGAACAGGGTATTGCCCGCGTCCTTCAGTTGGTCCAGCGCGCGGTGCAGCGCCTGTCCGTCGGCCGGGTGCAGGCCGGCCGAGGGCTCGTCCAGCACATACACGACGCCGAACAGATTGGATCGGATCTGCGTGGCCAGGCGCAGCCGTTGCAGCTCGCCCGGAGACAGCGTGGGCGTGGCGCGGTCCATCGCCAGATAGCCCAGGCCCAGCGCCTGCAAGGTACCAATGCGCTCGACCAGATCGTGCGCGATGCGTTGCGCAGCGATGCGTTTTTCCGGCGACAGGTCGGGCGTGCGGCGCACATCGGTGCTGCCCGTGTGCGCCAAGCCGCCGGCCGCCACGCGGCGCGCGTTGTCCTTGCGGGTGGTGGCGCGGCTGCGCGCGGCGTCCGTGGCGGGCGCATCGAACTGGCCGCGCGCGGCCGGGGTCAGCACCTCGGCGATCCGCGCCAAGGGCAGGCGCGACAGGCTGCCGATGTCCAGGCCGGCGAACGTCACCGACAAGGCCTCGGGCTTCAAGCGGCGGCCGTCGCATACTGGGCACGCCGTGCCCGTCATGAACCGCGCCACGCGCTTTTTCATCATCGCGCTTTGGGTCGTGGCGAAGGTGTGCATCACGTAGCGGCGCGCGCCGGTGTAGGTGCCCATGTAGCTGGGTTCCTGCTTGGCGCGCAAGGCGGCGCGCGTTTCGGCCGGCGTGAAACCCGCGTAGACGGGCACCGTGGGCTGCTCATCGGTGTACAGGATCCAGTCGCGGTCTTTCTTTTTCAGGTCGCGCCACGGAATGTCGACGTTGTAGCCCAGCGTGACCAGGATGTCGCGCAGGTTCTGGCCGTGCCAGGCGGGCGGCCAGGACGCAATGGCGCGCTCGCGGATGGTCTTCGATGGGTCGGGCACCATCGACGCCTCGGTCACGTCGTAGACGTAGCCCAGGCCGTGGCAATTGGGGCAGGCGCCCTGCGGGGTGTTGGGCGAGAAGTCTTCGGCGTACAGCATGGGCTGGTTGGCCGGATAGGTGCCGGCACGCGAATACAGCATGCGCAACATGCTGGACAAGGTGGTGACGCTACCCACCGTAGAGCGCACGTTGGGCGTGCCGCGCTGCTGTTGCAGCGCCACCGCCGGCGGCAGCCCTTCGATGGCGTCGACATCCGGCACGCCTACCTGATCGATCAGGCGTCGTGCATAGGGCGACAGCGATTCCAGATAGCGCCGCTGCGCTTCCGCGTACAACGTGCCGAACGCCAGCGATGATTTGCCCGATCCGGACACCCCCGAAAACACGACGAGCGCGTCTCTTGGAATATCCACATCGACGTTCTTCAGATTGTGTTCACGCGCGCCGCGAACGCGGATGCAGGCATCGGCGCGGGGTTTGGCGGGGCGTTTGGCGCGGGGCTTGGCGGGAGGCTGTCGTGGGCTCATCGAGCCATAGTAAAGGACACCCCCTGCCCCGATCCAGACCCGGGATCACCCCATCCGCAGGTCTGCGACCTGGCGCGCCAGGTCCAGGTATTTGCGACGCAGGATCTCTTCCGCCTGGTCTCGCGGGGCCATCGGGTCGTTCTCGGTTTCGTCCAGCTTCGCGGCCTGCACCAAAGACAGCAGGTTGCGCGAATTCGATTCGGACGACGGCGTGAAGGACTGGTCGACCTGCTTGCCCTTGATGAACCTGGACACCTGCGTGCTTTGCGTGCGCGATTCGTTCAGCGTTGCCGTCGCCAGCACGCCTTCCTGATAGCCCACGTCCGTCTTGCTGCTTGTGGTGTCATGAATCTGGAAGTACAGATAGTTCTGCGACTTCTCGTCCTGGGTCAGCGCCAACTGCACGTCCGGCGACAGCGACCGGTGATAGCTGGCGGTCAGCGCGGACTGCTGCGTTTGCGAGACCGCCAGATCCCAACCCGCCTTGCCCGACACCTGGCTGCTTTGCGAAGCCTGGAACGAAAAGCCGTCGAGCTCCTTGGGGCGCGCCGGGTTGCTGGCGTCTCGCACCTGCTCGATCGACGCCGAGAAATCCGCCAGGCCGGACAACAGGCTGCGATGCGCATCCGCGGCGGGCAAGCGGCGCATGCTGGTGTCCGCCGCCGGAACCTGCGCCGCGCCGTAGCTGGTGTGCATGGCCGCGAACACGTCCTTGAACGTGCCCATCAGCGCCTCGTCGCCCGAGCCCCGGCGCTGCGCGCGGTCAAACTGCTGCAAATATTTGGAGACGGCGGCCGACTGTTGCTCGGCCGAGCCCAGCGTAACCGGGCGGGTCAGGTCCAAATCCACCTTGACCACGCCCATGACGCTGGACACGGTCAGGCTCTTTTGCTTGGCGTCCGCCTGAAATTCGACGGTCTGCTCGGCGCCGTCCACCATGCGGGTTTGGTGCAGACTGATCGAGGACAGCAAGGGCGAACTGCCGTTGGCCAACTTCGTCAGCGACCAGCGCGGCGGCACTTCCGCCAGGCCGTCCAGCGCATCCTGGAACGCGCCCGACAACGCGGCGATGGCGCGGCGTTCGTCTTCGTTCAATTCCCCTTCGGCCACGTCGATCTGCACGGCCATGCCTTCCTTGCCGCTTTGCAGGGTGACTTGCACCTTGACGCCGCTGGCCGTGGCGATGCGCAGCGACACCGCGTTGTCCGGCTGAAGCTCGGCTTCCGACAGGGGGCCGGCGTCGGCGGCGGCTGACGCCGCGATGCGAGTGGCGGGCATCCACTGGGAATGGCTGCCGCCGTCGGTACGCAAACGGTTCAGCACCGCTGCGCCCACGTCGGCGAACGGGCTGACGCGGGTGCGCGCGTCCACGCTCTTGGACATCGCAATGGCCAGGGCATCCGGCACGGTCCCCGTTTCGTCGTACACCGAGCCGGCGGTGGTGGAAACGCCTTGGCCCAGCATCACGACCGACGATTTCGCGGAACCGGCCGCCTGGGCCGGATCGACAGCGGGGTTGACGATTTGCCCCGCGCGAATGACGGTAACGGGCGTGCTAAGCGGGGCGGCGCCGGTCGCGCCTGCCAACGAGCTGATGACGGTCATTGAGCATCCACATGGGGCAGCGTCTGCCCGGGTTTTGTCTGAATTCTTGTTAGAGCTTCTAACGTGTTAACGGCAGGCCCGAACAAAAATTAACCACGCCCGTGCATTGCCCGTGCATTGCCCTCCCGGCGTTGCCCCCGTATTGCTCACGAATCAGATCCGGCCCGGCGTCAGACCGCGTGGCGCGCCAAAAACTCCCGCACCGCCTCCAGCACCACCGCCTCGGTTTCCCGATGCGGTACATGGCCGCAGCCCGCCAGCGCCAGCATGCGCGTCGGCCCGGCCGCCAGCGCAGTCAGCTTTTCCGGATGGCGCATGGAGCCGTACTCGTCGTTTTCACCATGGATGGCCAGTAGCGGCTGGCTCACGCGCGGCAGCGTCGCGTCAAGGTTCCAGTCGGCGAATTCAGCCGACTGCCAGGTGTGCACCCAGGCATCCAGCACCCACTGCGCCTTGTCGCCGTGATAGCGCTTCAGGCGTTCAAGTTGGGCGGGATCCTGGAATTGTTCACCGGCTTCGCGGATGCCCGCCAGCGTGCGGTCTTCCACGAATTCCTGGGCGGATTCGGTGATGACGCCCACGCAGCGTTGCGGGAACGCCGCGGCAATCGCCACCGCCATGCCACCGCCCACGCTATGGCCGAATGCGATGAAGCGCGACAGTGAATAGTGGTCGGCCAGGGCGGCGAAGGCGTCTTCGGCCTCGGCGAAGACGAAGTCAGCGCTCAGCGTGCCGGGGTGAGGGTCCGACTGGCCAAAGCCCAGGCGGTCGTAGGCGATGACGGCGCGGCCCGTGGCCTGGGCCAGATGGGCCGGGAAGTCGCGCCACAGGCCGACGCTGCCCAGTGAATCATGCAAGAGCACGATGGGGGTGTCCGCGCCCGGCCAGCGGCGGGCGTAGATGCGGCCGTGGCGGGAGGGGATCATTGCGTCCTGGGGCGTTGCGGCGGCGGCGTCGGCCATCTTCATCCATCCTTGGTTCGATCTCGGTAGACGGATTCTGCTGCCAAGCGCGCCGCCGGGCAACTCCCCGGGGTGAGCCGAGCCGGCCCCGGGGGGCCGCTCTGGGGGTTGCTCTGGGGTTGCTCTGGGGTTGCTCTGGGGTTGCGCTGGGGTTGCTCCGAACGGCCGTGCTTATGCCGCGTGCCCTAACGCCAGCCGCTGGTTCCCCAGGCTTTGGTTGCCCATGCCTTGATTGCCCTGCCCCTGCACATCGCCACGCAGCTTGAACAGCCCCACCGTATCCGCCAGCACGCGCGCCTGGTCGCTCAGCATGGCCGAGGCCGCGGCGGATTCCTCCACCAGGGCCGCGTTCTGTTGCGTGGCCTGGTCCATGTCGGCCACACTGCGGTCGATCTGGCTGATGCCCACGCTTTGCTCCGTCATGGCCCCGTGGATTTCATTCACCAGGCGCTGCACACGGGCAATGCCGTCCACGATTTCGCTCATGGTCGAACCCGCCGCCTGCACCCGCTCGGTGCCGCTCTTCACGTTTTCCACCGAGGCCTGGATCAGCGTGCGGATCTCTTGCGCGGACGCCGCGCTGCGCTGCGCCAGCGTGCGCACTTCGCCCGCCACCACGGCAAAGCCACGGCCTTGTTCGCCCGCGCGCGCGGCTTCCACGGCGGCGTTGAGCGCCAGGATGTTGGTCTGGAACGCAATGCTGTCGATCACGCTGATGATCTCGGTGATGCGTTGCGACGACTGCGAAATCGCGCTCATTGTCGTCACCGCATCCGTCACCACCTTGCCGCCGCGCTCGGCCGCCACGCTGGCCTCCGAGGCCAGGCGCTTGGCGTGTTCAGCGGCTTCTTCCGTCTGGCGCACGCTGGAGGTCATCTGCGTCAGCGCCGACGAGGTCTCCTGCAAGGAGCCCGCCGACGTTTCCGTACGCTGGGACAGATCGCGGTTGCCCATGTCGATCTCGCGCGTGGCGGCCGACATCGAATGCACGCCCGCGCGCACGTCCAGCATCACCTTGCTGATTTTGTCGACAAAGGCGTTGAACGACGCCGAAATCTGCGCCACTTCGTCGTGGCCCACCACCGCCAGGCGGTGCGTCATGTCGCCGTCGCCCGAACCGATGGTGTCCATGGCGTCGCGCACGGCCGACAGGCGCTTGAAGGCGCGCGACGTCACCACGCTGGCGATGCCCACGGCCACCAGGGTCAGCACCACCAGCGAAATCAGCGTGGCGTTCAGCACTTGCGTCAGGCCGGCCGTGGCTTCGGCCTGGTCCAGCGCAATCACCAGCGACCAGTCGGTGCCGGGAATGTGGCGCGCCTTGATCAGCTTGGGTTCGCCGTCCAGGTTGACGGTGATGGGTTCGGCGCCGTCGCGCGCCATGGCCGTCAGCGCGGCGGCGGTCAATGCCGGGGCCACGTCGGTGGACGGCTTCAACGCCAGCTTGTCGTTCACGTGCGAGATGACCTGGCCGTCGGCCGCCACCACGAACGCCAGGCTGGACGGCGTGGGGCGAATGGCGCGGATGATGCTCTGGATGCCGTCCAGCGGCACGGCGCCGCTCAGCACGCCCGTCGTCTGCCCGCCACGGATCATCGGGGCGGTGAAGGCCACGTAGAGCTTGCCGGTGCCCGAGTCGCCATACGGCTTGGTGACGGTGAGCTTGCCCGCCGCCACCGCGCTCTTGTACCAGGGCCGCGCGGTGGGGTCGTAGTCAGCCGCGGTTTGCGTGGTTGAAAAAAATGTCTTGTCCGACCAGCCAATGGTCGAAATGGGAAAGCCGTTGGTCTCGCCCATCAGTTTGGTCAGGCCGCGCGGGTCGCCCTTTTCAACGACGGCGGCGGTGGCGGTCACGGCCTGGGCCTTGTCGTGCGACCAGCGCTCGATGGCGCTGGCGTTACCGGCCGCGATGGCGTCCAGGTTGCCCGAGATGGTCGCCATCATGTTGCTGCGCACGATCTGGTAGGTGGTGACGCCCGACAGCACCAGGGCGCCGACGACGGTAAAGCAGGTGATCAATAAGATGCGGTTGCGCAACGAGGTGATTTTCATTCTTGCCTTCTGACTGCCACGACCCATGCCGGACGGCACGGGGATGCGGCGCGCCAGGGAATGCGGGAAAGCGGCGGCCACGAAGGGCTTACGGCAGGGGCAGCCGAACCTTTAGCCAGGCGCGACGCAATCGGTCTTTGGTCGTGGATGGCGGGCGCCGCTTATTGATAAGCCGACGCGCCCGCAGAGGCGCCTATTCGCAGAGGCTCTTATTGTTGAGCCGGCACTTCCGCCGTCGCCGGCGCCGCATCGTCCTGCGCCACGGCCGCCACGGCGGGGCGCGACGCCAGTTCCTCCAGCAGATCCGCCGACGGCACGAAGAACAGCCCGCCCGTCACGGCGCGGCTGTAGTCCAGCAAGCGGTCGTAGTTGCCCGCCGGACGGCCCACGAACATGTTTTCCAGCATCTGCTCGATCGGCGCGGGCGAACGCGCGTAGCCGATGAAATACGTGCCGAATTCGCCCATGCCTGCCCGGCCGAATGGCATGTTGTCGCGCAGGATCTTGATTTCTTCGCCGTTTTCTTCCAGCGTGGTCAAGGCGCTGTGGGAAGACGCCGGCTTGATGTCGTCGTCCAGTTCCACGTTGGACAGCTTGTGCCGCCCGATGACGCCTTCCTGGCTTTCCACGGTCAACGCATTCCACGCGGCCATGTCGTGCAGGTACTTCTGCACCAGCACGTAGCTGCCGCCCGCGAACTCGGAGTCTTCATCGCCGATGACGGTGAAATGCACGGCTTCGCGCCCCTCGGGGTTTTCGGTGCCGTCGACAAAACCGATGATGGCGCGGCGATCGAAGTAGCGAAAGCCGTGCACTTCATCCACCACCGTCACCGCGTCGCCCAGGCCGTCCATCAACAAGGTTGCGACTTCAAAGCACAGGTCCATGGCGTCGGCGCGGATATGCAGCAGGATGTCGCCCGGGGTCGACACGGCCACGCGCTCGCCGTCGCCGAAGACGCGGAACGGGTGCAGGTTGGCCGGGCGCGGCTGCCCGAACAAGGCATCCCAGGCGTTGGAGCCGAACGCACACACACAGGACAGGTTTTCCAAGGGCGAGCGCGTGTTGACCGTACGCACACGGGCCGCCACGTCTTCGCACCAGGCCCGCACGGTGGCGGCGGCGTCGGCGCCGGGGTTGATCGTGGCCACGATAAAGATGGCGTGGCGCGTCGTGGGGCTGTGGACGGCTTGGGATTCGGGCGGAAAGTCGGGCATGGGAGGACTCAAGAAGGCGAGGGGAACACCGCCGAAATTGTATCCGGCTGCCCCTACGCCTTCTTGAATGATTGAACGCGCCGTTGAACGATGTATCGCTGCGCGGCCCGCTGTTTGCTTGCCCTTCGGCGCCCGCCCTAGAAGCGGTACATCACCCCCACCGAGCCGAACACGTTGGTCTTGCGCTCGGTCAGCGGGCTGTCGCGCGCGTCGCCCAGCAGCGTGTTGACGCCGATGGTGGACACCGTGCTCCAGCTTGGGTTGATGCGATAAGACCAGGTGGTGTACAGCGCCGCCGACTTGAAGCCGGACGACGGCGAGTACGTCGACAGGCCTTCGCGGCTGCGGGCGGCTTGCGACGAGGTCACGCCGAACCAGGTCTGCATGGCGTCATGGTTGGCCCATTCCGTGCTGACGCCCACCTGCACCGTATGCTGTTCGGTCTTGAGCGCCGCGTAGGACGCGCGCAGTTCCATCGTGCCGCCATAGCCGCTGCGCGCTGCCTGCTTGTAGCCCGCGCCCAGCGAGTAGCGGCCGGGCCGCCATTCTACATAGGCCCCGTAGGCGCCGTGGAACTTGATGTCGTCCAGGCCCTTGGTGCGATCGGCGTCGTCGGCCTTGCGCCCCAGGCTCAAGCCCACGAACACGCCGGCGTCAAGATCAGGCGCCAACGACGTCTTCAAGCCCATGGCGGGCAGGCCCATGCGGGGCGTGATGAAAAAATTGCCGGAATGGTAGTTGATGAGCGGCACGGGCAGCGCGCGATATTCGCTGGACCCTTCATAGACCGGAATGGCTCCGACCCCTAATCCTATGCCGTTCGTGGCCTGCGCCTGCGCGGCGCCGGCGCCGCCAAACACCGCGCCGGCCATCAGGCCTCTTGCTACTATACCCATCCGCATCAGGGCTTCCTTTCGTTCATGACAGTGGCCGTGGGCAAGCGCCCCGGGATTGGCCTGCATTGTCCTGATCAACTTTTAATATTTCTTTAAGACCCCGCCGCGCCGTGCCTGGCGGCGCTCTGGAGTGTGCGTGCGTATCCTGCTTGTCGAAGACGATCCCATGCTGGGCGATGCCTTGCGTGCGGGCCTGGCCGAAGACGGGGCCGACGTGAACTGGGCACGCACCTTGCCCGAGGCGCAACTGGCGTTGGTGGACCACGGCTATCACGCCGTGCTGCTGGACCTGGGCTTGCCCGCCGGCAGCGGGCTGACGCTGTTGAAGACGCTGCGCGGCCGGTTCGACACTACCCCCGTATTGATCATCACCGCGCGCGACCGACTCAGCGAACGCATTCAGGGGCTGGACGCGGGCGCCGACGATTACCTGGTCAAGCCCTTTCAACTGGACGAATTGCTGGCGCGCCTGCGCGCCGTGCTTCGGCGCAGCAGCAACAGCGTGGTGTCGGCGCTGCGTTGCCGCGACGTGGTGCTGGAACCCGCGGGGCGCGTCGTCAAGCGAGGTGGCCAGGAAGTCAGCCTGAGCGCGCATGAATATCACACGCTGTTGGCGCTGATGCAGCGCATGGGCCACACCGTCAGCCGCGACCAATTGGAATTGGCGGTCTATGGCAGCAGCGGCACCATCGAAAGCAACACCGTGGCGGTGTACATCCATCAATTGCGGCGCAAGCTGGGCGACGGGCTGATCGAAACGCAGCACGGCCTGGGCTACCGCATGGTGGCGGGCGCGACGCCATGACGACGCTGCGCCGACGGCTTGCCATCACCCTGCTGCTGGCCGTGCTGGCCACGTGGCTGATTGCGGTCTTGCTGGTCTATGTGCAGCAGACGCGCGCCGAAACCGGCATGCTGGACCAAAGCGTGCGCTACGGCGCGCAAAAGGTGCTGCTGTCCTTGCCCACCAGCCTGCTGCAAGCCGAGCCCTTGCACGAAGAAGACCGTTTTGAGTTGCCGGCGTCGTCCCGTTTCGACGGGGAAACCTCGAACTTCCAGGTCTGGTCCTTGGCCGACAAGCGGCTTATCGTGCGCTCGCCGACCGCGCCCGATGCCCCCATGGTGCCAAGCTTTCAAGACAGTTTCCAGGACGTCACGGTGCGCGGCGAATCCTGGCGCGTCTATGCCTTGTCGGATGCAGACGGGCTGGTGCAGGTGCAGTTCGCCAAGTCGATCGATCAAGTGCAGCACGACACCGTGACGCGCATGTGGAACGGGCTGTGGTTCTTCAGCGCGCTTTTCCTCACGCTGACGGGTCTGACGTGGCTGGTGATACGCCGCGCCTTCCGCCCCGTGGACCGTGCGCGAGACGCCATCGTGAACCGCACCGGCATGGACCTGACCCCGGTGCCCACCTCGGGCATGCCGGGCGAACTGCGGCCATTCATCGGCGCCATCAACGGCTTGCTGGAACGCCTGTCGGCATCGTTGGACCGGGAACGGCGCTTTCTGGCCGATGCGGCGCACGAACTGCGCACGCCGCTGGCGGCGCTAAGCGCCTATGCCGACCTGGCCTTGCGCAGCGACAGCGAGCAGGCGCGCGGCCAGGCGGTGGAACAACTGCGCAATGTGGCGTTGCGCACGTCGCGGCTGGCTGAACAGTTGCTGGAACAGGCGCGCATGCAAGCGCAGGGCGAAGGCGAGATCGAGCCCGTGCCGCTGGACCACCTGGTGGAAATGATTGCGCGCGACAGCGAAGTGCTGGCCACCACCAAGCAGCAACGCATCATCCTGGACACCCACGCCACCACTCTGCCCGGCAATGTCGACGCGCTGGGGGTGCTGGTGCGCAACCTGCTGGACAACGCCCTGCGCTACACACCCGAAGGCGGCTGCGTGAAAGTCGGCTGCGGCCCCCTGCCGCAAGGCGGCGCCCACCTGACCGTGGCGGACAACGGACCCGGCATTGCCGTCGCCGAACGCGAGCGCGTGTTCGACCGTTTCTACCGCATGCCCGGCGCCACCGAGCGTGGCAGCGGCATCGGGTTGTCGTTGGTGGCGCAGATTGCGGCGTGCCATGGCGCACGGGTGGAATGGGGCCCGGGACTGGACGGCCGCGGCGTCGGAATCACCATTCATTTCGCCCAGATTCACGCGCCCCTTCGGGTATAGTCTGGAACTCTTTGCCGCCCCCCAGGAAACCCGCGCCACCATGACCAGCGCCCGCGATCTTGTCTATGCGGAACTTCGCCGCCGGCTGATGTCGGGCGTGTTCCTGCCCGGCGAACGGCTGCGCGAAGAACACATCGCGGCCGAGCTTGCCGTCAGCCGCACACCGGTGCGCAGCGCCATCGAACGGCTGGTTGCCGATGGCCTGGTCAAGCGCGAAGGCCGGCGCGGCGCCGAAGTTTTAGGCTGGGTGGATCGCGACATCAACGAAGCGTTCGAACTGCGCTTGCTGCTGGAGCCCTACGCCGCGCGCAGCGCCGCCGAACGCGCCACGCCCGAACAGATCGACCAGCTTGAAGAGATCAACCAGCGCATGCTGGACGCGGTGCTGTCGGACGACGCCGACAAGGTGGCGCGGGTGCAGCACTGCAACAACCTTTTCCACCATGCGTTGCTGGACGCGGCGCAGTCCGCGCGCGTGCGCAACATGGTGGAGAACCTGCTGGACATGCCGATCATCATCGGCTCGTTCTACTTCTACACGCAGGACGATATGCTGCGCAGCGTGGAACACCACCGGCAGATCATCGCGGCCTTGCGCGCGCGGGACGCGGCTTGCGCCGAGATTGCCATGCGGTTTCACCTGACGGCCACGCACCTGCTGTTTCGCAGCCAGCGCAAGCCGCCGACGGACACTTAGTCGTGTCCACGTATTTCTCGTAGTTCACGTCTTCGTCTTCGTCTTCGTATTCCGCGCATTAAGCCAATTGCTTTGCGCCGACTCCTTTCCTGAAGTCCTCTATGTATTCGCCCCAGATTCTTGTTGCCCTGTTCGTGCTGCTGCTTGCCGTGGCCATTCCGCTTGTGACCATCGTGGTGCAGTTGTTCCGGCTGGCGCAGTGGGCGTCACAAGGCGACCCGACCACGCGCGGCGAGCCTCCGCGCTTCACGGGGCCGGTGCTAGCGCTGTTGTTCAGCGCGCTGGCCGCCAGCGATTTCACGGGGATTGAACCGCTGCGCAGCATTGCCGAACACAACCCGGTGCCGCTGGCCGCGCGCGCCTACTTCACGGTGGCCATGCTGGTGCTGGCGGTACTGTCGTGGGCTTACGGCGGCGCGGTGATGGACCGGCTGCTGCGCAGGTTGGGGCTGAAGCGGGACTGAAGCCCAGGCCTTCACCCGCTTATTGATCAGAGCCCAGCGCTTACGGCTTCCAGCCCTGCGCCTTCATCCGCGCGTCGATCCACGAGGTGTCCAACGTGCCGGCGGCAATCTGCGCCATCATCCGCGCCTCCACTTCCATCTTGGCCGTCGCCGCTGCATAGATCGCGTCCACCTGCTCATACGGCACGCACAGCAGGCCGTCTTCATCGCCCAGGATCAAGTCGCCCGGCGTGATCGTCATGCCGTCCAGCGCAATCACCGTATTGATCTCGCCCGGGCCGTCCTTGTAGGGGCCGCGATGCGTGACGCCCGCCGCGTACACCGGCAACGAACCCCGGCGAATGGCGCCGCAATCGCGGATGGCGCCGTTGATCACAATGCCTGCCAGGCCGCGCGTTTGCGCGTAGGTCGTCATGATTTCACCGATGATGGCGTTGGTGAGGTCACCGCCCGCATCCACCACCACCACGTCGCCCGGCTGGGCCAGTTCCAGCGCCTTGTGCACCAGCAGGTTGTCGCCGGGACGCGTGCGCACCGTCAGCGCGGGGCCGGCCAGCACAGTGCCGTCGTGCATGGGACGCAGACGCGCCCCGCCCGCCGTCATGCGCCACATGCAATCGCTGATATTGGCGACGGGAATGGGGCGGAATTCCTCTACCACTTCGCTGCTGACCGCACGCGCGCGCGGGTGGATGTCAAAGCCGATCATGGGGTGCTCCTGTTGCTGTCGATGTGGGGGGTCATTGCTTCGGAATGCCGGCTTCCTGCACGACCTTGCCGAACACGTCGTGGTCGGCGCGATGGCGCTTGGCCAGGTCGGCGGGCGTGCCGGCCATGACGCTGTAGCCGGCGTCTTCCAGCTTCTTCACCAGTTCCGGCTTGGCCTGCGATGCGTTCAGCGCCTTGTTCAGCGTGGCCACCACATCGTCGGGCGTCTTGCCCGGCGCCATCAGCCCCCACCAGATGGTCTGGTTGATGGACTTGAAGCCGCTTTCAGCAAAGGTGGGCACGTCGGGCAAGGCGGGCGAACGGGCGTCCGCCACCACGGCCAGCGCGCGCACCTTGCCGCCACGGATCTGCGGCAACAGCGACGCGACGGATCCCGTGTAGAGGTCGATGCGGCCGCTGGCCAGATCGGGAAACGCTTGCGACCAGCCGCGATACGGCACGTGCATCAGTTCCATGCCGGCCGCCTTGCGCCACAGATGGCCGATCAAATCACCGCTGCCGCCGATGCCGGGAATGCCCAGCGACACCTGGCCGGGGCGCGCCTTGGCGGCCTTCACCACGTCATCCAGCGTCTTGTACGGCGAATCGGGCACCACCACGAACACGCTGGGTGACGAGGCCACCAAGCCCACCGGCTTGAAGTCCTTGAAGGTGTCGTAGCTGAGCTTGTTGTAGAGCCACGGGTTCAGCACGATGTTGTCCGTCTGCGCCATGACCAGCGTGTGGCCGTCCGGCTTGGCGCGCGCGGTGGCGTCCAGCGCCAGGTTGCCACCCGCGCCCGGCTTGTTTTCCACCACGATGTTCCAGCCGGTGTCCTCTGCGATGGCCGTGCCGATCATGCGGGTCAGCGTGTCGGTGCCGCCGCCTGGGGGAAAGGGCGAGATCAGCGTGATCGGGGCCGAGCCCATGTCGGCGGCGCCGGCCGCGGCCGACGAAACGAGCAGCGTGGTGGCCACCAGCAGTTTTTTCAGGGACGTCATTGTCTTCCTCACTATTTTGTATGGATGGTTCGGGCGGCCCTCTTTGGGGCCGGTCCTTGAATCTTGGATCGATCGCGCCGCGTGGGCGGCGCGGGTTAAAAGCGCGGGTCAGGAGCGCGGGTCAAAAGCGCGAGTCAGAAGCGCGGGTCAGAAGCCCGGAACAGCAGCCCCGATCAGGACGTCCGCGCAAGCGGCGTCAGCCAGGCCAGCCGCGCTTCGACGGAATCCGGCACGTTGAACGTGCCGGCCTCGCGCGCCGCTTCGATGCCCTGGGTGGTGCGCGCGAAAAGGCGTTCCACGCCGTCCAGCACCAAGGGCTGCAAGCCCGCTTCCACCAGTTGTTCACGAGCCTCGCGCACCTCGGCCAGGCGGCGCGGCGCGTGCAGCACGTGCGAACGCACGAAGGAATCCACAAAGGTGGTGAGCGGCGTGCGGTCCATGTCGGACAACACCTCGTACAAGGAAGCCCGCAGGCCCATGCTTTCAGCGGCCACCATGCATTCAACGGCCAGGCTTTCCATGCCCTTGGTCATGATGCTGCGCAACAGCTTCAGCCGAACCGCGTCGCCCGCCTGCCCGGCGATGGCCTGGGCCGGCGCGCCGCATCCGGCGGTGAACGCCACGACCGCTTCGGCGCCCGTTCCGGCGCAGAGCAAGGGCGTGCGTGCGCCCAGCAGCGCGATGGCGCCCATGATGGCCACGTCGGTGAAAGGAATACCCGCCGACGCGGCAACGTCGGCCGCCGCGCGCATGTCCGCCGCGCTGGCGGTGGTGAAGTCGGCATAGGCTGCGTCCTGGCGCAGATGCGGCAGAGCCTGCCTGGCGACCTCAAGCGCGGCGTGCCCGAACACGGCCGAGACCACCATGTCCGCCTCTTGCAGCCAGGCGCCCGGTTCCGCGTACAGCGCGCTGCCGAACGACTGCGCGCGCGCCTGCATATGGGCGTCTTGCCGCAATTCGCAGATGCCCACGATCCGATGTCCGCCCGCCAGCCAGGCCTCGGCATAGCAACTGCCCACTTCCCCACAACCAATCAGCGCAATTTTCATCATCGTAAATACATTAAAAATACATAAAGCGTTATAGCGCAGGGAAAAGGCGGGAATATACCCCGGGCAAACCCTTGGTTTTGCCGCGAGTAGATACATTAAAAGTACAAAACGGGCGCCAGCACGGGGGTAGGCAATTGCTGGTAGTCTTGCCCCAGCCGCGCGGCTCCCTGCCGCGCCCGCCTTCCCTTATTCAAGCGAGACAATCCCCATGACCCACCCCCTGTACGACGCCTCCGTTCCCGTCATCAAGCAGATGCTGTCCGCCCTGTCCGACGTGCTGAAGAAGGCCGAAGCGCACGCCACCGCCAAGAACATCGACGCGGCCGCCTACCTGGGCGCGCGTCTGTACCCGGACATGTTCCCGCTGTCGCGCCAGGTGCAGATCGCCACCGACTTCGCCCGTGGCATCACGTCGCGCCTGACCAGCACCGAGGTGCCGTCCTGGCCCGAGGGCGAGGCCACGTTTGCCGACCTGCAAGCCTTGATCGCCAAGACGCTGGCGCACGTCGGCGCGTTCACGCCGGAACAATTCGCGCAAAGCGCCTCGCTGGAAATCGTGCTGCGTCCGGGCACGCCCAAGGAAAAGAAGCTGTCAGGCAGCGCCTACCTGCTGCACTACGGCCTGCCGCAGTTCTTCTTCCACGTCACCACGTCCTACGCGATCCTGCGCCACAACGGCATCGAAGTCGGCAAGCGCGACTACATGGGTACGTACTAAGTTGGTTTAACCGGTAAGCCCGCCCTCGCCCGTCAGGCGGGGGCCGACATCGTTGACGCTTTCCCTTGGCCTGCACTAATTTCGCGTGACGCAACGTTGCGTGATGCAGGCAGGCCCCGACAGGAGAGCCCGGATGATGGCGACAACCGTTCTGATAGTGGGTGCAGGCCCCGCCGGCCTGCTCACGGCCGCCGAGCTGCAACGGCGCGGCGTTGACTGCCTGCTGATCGACGCGCACGAACGCCCGCTGGATTGGGACCGCGCCACCGTGGTCCACCCTCGCTCTATCGAAATCCTGGACGCGCTCGGCCTCGCCGCGCCGCTGCTGGCGGCTGGCGTCAAGCAACGGCGCGCGCGCATCCATGCCGCCGGCCAAGTGTTGGGCGACATCGACCTGGCGCTTTGCGGCAGCCGCTACCCCTTCAATATCGGCATCTCGGAAGAAGTCACCGAGTCCCTCCTGACCGAGCATCTGCAGGCGCTGGGCGGCAGCGTCACGCGCGCCACCACGCTGGTCGGCTTGCAAGAGCGCCCCGACGGCGTGCTGGCCACGCTGGAACACGCCGGCATCCAGTCCGAGGTCGTCGCGCAGTGGGTGGTGGGCTGCGACGGGCATCACAGCACCGTGCGCGGCTTGATGGGAATTGGGCAAGACGGCCACGACATCCATCAGCCCTGGGCCGTGTTCGACGCCGCCATCAGCGGCTGGCCGGATTCGTTCGAGGCCAACTACGCCTATCTGGATCCCACGCCCGTGATACTTACCGCCCTGCCGGGGCGCCGCTGGCGGGTGTACCTGCGGCCCAGCTCGCCGCAATCGGACCTGGTGGCCGACGCGCTGGCCACCTTGCAGGGCTACCTGCCCGACGCACGCTTTGAAGACGTGACGCATCCCACGCGCTTTGACTGCCACACCAAGGTGGCGCAGCGCTTTCGCCATGGCCGCATCCTGCTGGCGGGCGACGCCGCGCACACGTGCAGCCCCGCGCAGGGCCACGGCATGAACAGCGGCCTGCAAGACGCCTACAACCTGGGCTGGAAGCTGGCGCTGGTCTGCCAGGGGCATTGCCCGGACGCCTTGCTCGACAGCTATCACGCCGAGCGGCGGCCGGTGGCGGACCACGTCATGGCCTCCGGCGATGCCGCCGAAAGCGCCCAGATGATGTCGGACCCCGCCGCCCGGCAGGAACGCGACGCCGCCATCCGCGGCGCCTTGGCCGACCCTGCCACGCGCCATCACGAAGCCGTGGCCGAAGCCGAGCTGGACATCGATTACGCCGATTCCCCCATCGTCATGGGCGAGCCCCGGCACGCCGTATGGCCCGGGCAGCGCCTACCCGACCATCTCTCCATCGAATACGCGACGGGCGGCGCGGGCAAGCTGCATGACTACGCCAAGCGCCTGGGCCACACCGCGCTGCTGATCGGGGGCAGCGCCACCCCGCAGGAAGAATTGGCGCAAACGCGGCGCGACATGGCGCCGCTGTCGGACGGCGCCATCATCGAAATCGTGGTTGCCTTGACGGCCAACGCCGAGGTGTCCGGCGTGGACGCCTACCTGGCGCCTGAAGCCGCCGAGCTGCTGGACGTGAACCGCATGGTGCTGCTGGTGGTGCGCGCGGACGGCCACGTCGGGCTGCGCGCCGACCACGCCCATGCAGAAGCCTTGTCGGCTTACGTGGACCGCTTGCGCAGCCCGGGTTTTCCCTGATCGAATCGATGTCGATTCTGGTGTCGTCTGTTCGTCGTATCAGTACGACCCACTCACTTCAAAGGCGAACACACCATGACTACCGGCACCGTAACTTTCCACCGCGTTCTGCGCGCCACCCCCGACCGCGTGTACCGCGCCTTCCTTGAGGCCGACGCCGTCGCCAAATGGCTGCCCCCCTACGGCTTTGTCTGCCAGGTCCATCAACTGGACGCCAAGGTGGGCGGCATCTACAAGATGTCATTCCGCAATTTCGGGTCGAACCAGATCCACGCCTTCGGCGGCGAATACCTGGAGCTGGTTCCCTCGGAAAAGCTGCGCTATTCCGACCGCTTCGACGACCCCAACATGCCCGGCGAAATGATCACCACGGTGACCTTGCGCAAGGTCAGTTGCGGCACCGAAATCGCCATCGAGCAAAGCGGCATCCCCGCCGCTATTCCCACCGAAATGTGCTACCTGGGCTGGCAGGAATCGCTGATGCAGTTGGCGACACTGGTGGAACCGGACGTGTCGGAGTAAGCCCCAAGACCCCGGAAGGGGAACCGCAACGCGCTATGACCCGCGGCCGCCCTGGAACACCATGGCCGGCCGTACCGCATCGCAGCCCCCTTCCCACTCTTTGCGCATCCGACCCAGGAAGTCGCCGTCGATACGATGTTTTTCGTCGTGCAGCACCTCTTGCATGGCGGTGGCGATTCGGTCGATGACGGCTTCCGGCTGCGCGACGCCGCACACCGTGCGGCCAAACTGCAGCAGCGCCTTACGGGTCGGATACTCCCGTTTCTTGTTCAGCTTCAGCGCCAAGGTGCGATCCGACAGGATGCGTCCGGATTGCGGGTCTTCAAAGTCGTACACGCTTGTGGTCACGACGTCGAACAACGGCGCCAAGGCAGCGGGCGCAGCGCCCGGGTGGCGATACAGCAGGCCGAAATTCTTCAAGTGCGCATCCCCATTGCGCACCAGGACCGATAGCGTCACGTAGTCGAAAAAGCGGGCAAGACTTTCGTTGCGGTTCGCGCCGCACAACAAGCCGATCAGTTGCGCAATCGTCTCGTAAGAGCTCAGGTACTTTTCGCGGGCGGTCTTGCGCAACAGTACCGCCATGTCTTCAAACCCCAGTTGCTGGCCGCCATCCAGGTCAAAGCGGCGCATCACAAATAGCGACCCGTCATCCGACAGCCAGAAGTCCGGCACCCGGATGCCCGCTTTTTTCGCGGCGCTCATACACAGGAACTCGTTCTGCGCCAGAAAGGCATAGTCTTCACCGGCGGCTTTCACGATGAGATCAGGCGTGAACGTGGTCGACTTGTCGATGATGGCCTGTCCCGCCACGCCCTCCGCATCCGGCATCAGGACTTTGGGCTGGAAGCCGGAGATTCCGGACGTGAGATAAGCGCTGACCAAATGGTCGAAGAGTTCAACGCTGGCCCCGCTGGCCAATAGCGTCGACAACCCGACCTCGGGGCGCAGCGGCGGCATCTCGCGCCCGGGTTCGCGGTATCGCAATCTGCCGATCTGGTTGCTGCCCGTCAGCGCCAGCAAGCGCATATCGTCCAGCGTGACCGCTTTGCCAAAGCGCTCCCAGAGCTTTTCGTACAGATAGCCCTCGGGGCGATTCATCGCAAAAATGGGCGGCAATGCGGTGTCGGCATAGCTTTCGGCGCGATGCGGCATGATCAACGACACCTCGCGGTCCTGCTCGGGGTGGGTGTAGTTGAAGACGAATCTGGATTCTTTTTCCAGCAAGCCCGACTCGCCTTGCGGGGTGCTGATCTCCAAACGCTTGATCTTGTCGGCCTTACTCATCGTCCAGGCGCTCCACGTCGTCGTAGTTGATGCCCGCAGTGTCGATGCGTAGCCCCATGTTCAGGGCAGCAAGCGCTCGCATGATGGCATGCAGGCCGACGTTTTCGCCTTTCTCGATCTGAATGATGAGTTGGCGCGGCACACCCGCGCGCTCGGCTAGCGCAGCCTGGCTGAGCTTGCGCTGCTTGCGTTCACGCTGAAAATTCGCGCCGAACTGCGCGGGGAAAACGGCGGTGGAAAAGTACGGCATAAGCGACATTCCTGGGCCGTAGCGGCCGGATGATGGCTATACCGTACACCTAGTGAGGGTAAAAATGTACGATAAAACAGACTTTTTGATGTTTTTTTAATTAAATGTCTGATATTTCGTACATATTTACCCGTTATGGCGGGCGACTACCCGCCCCTACTTCCGCCGCCCCGCCTCAACCTGGATCTTCAATTCCACTTCCGGCTTGAAGCCCATGTCCAGCCCGAAGTCCAGGCCGAAGTCCTTGCGGTTGAATTCCGTGGACACGTCCGCGCCGCAGACCTCGCGCTTTTCCATGGGGTGGTTGATGCACTTGAAGTCGTCGATGTCCAGCTTCACCCGGCGCGTGACGCCGCGCAGCGTCAGGTCACCGGTGGCTTCTTCGGGGCGGTCGCCGTCGAACTTGGTGAAGGTGCCCTTGAACGTGGCGGTGGGGTAGCGGGCGGCGTCGAAGATGTCGGGCGCGACCGCGTGCTTGTTCATTTCATCGTGGCCGAAGTCCACTGAATTAATGTCCACGGTGACTTCCACGGTGCCGGTGCGGGCCTGGCGGTCCAGCACCACCACGCCCTGCGACTTATTGAATTTGCCGCGCCACGTGGACACGCCGCCGAAGTGATCGGCTTCGAAGCTGGGATAGGTGTGCGAGGGGTCGATGTCGTAGGTGACCGGCGCGGCCGCGGCGGACAGCGACAGGGCCAGCGCGCTTGCGCCCAGCAGGGTCGGGATCAGCTTCATCAAGTCTCCTTGTGGTGAATACACCGGTGAACAAGCCCGTGCGCGGGTGGGGCCTTTGCACGGACTGCGAATCAGACAGACTATTCCGCGTAGCCAGGGTTCCGGCGGTCCAGCCGGCGCAGCAGGCCCGGCCAGGCCAGCGACGCCTTGTAGGCGCGGTCGGCGGGGGATTCGACGGCGGCGCGCGCCAGCACCTCGGGCGGAATGAAGACCAATTCGCCGCCCCCCGCCTGCGCCCGCACTTGCGCCATGCAGGCGGCTTCCAGGCGGTGCATGGCCTGGAACGCTTCGGCCATGGTCTGGCCGACGGTCAACAGGCCGTGGTTACGCAGGATCAGGTAGTTGTTGCTGCCCAGGTCGTGCACCAGGCGCGGTTGCTCTTCGGGGTTCAGCGCCAGGCCTTCGTAGTCGTGATAGCTCAGCGAACGCAGCGCAATGAAGGCGAACTGCGACAAGGGCAACAAGCCCGCCTTCTGCGCGGACACGGCCACGCCGTTTATGGAATGCGTGTGCAGCACGCACATCGCGTCCTTGCGGGCTGCATGGATACAGCTATGGATGGTGAAGCCGGCGGGGTTGATGTCGTATTCCGAATCCATCACCTTGTTGCCGTGCAGGTCGATCTTGACCAAGCTCGACGCGGTGATCTCGTCGAACATCATGCCGTAGGGGTTGATCAGGAAATGCTCGGTGCCGGGCACCTTGGCGGTGATGTGCGTGAAGATCAGGTCGTCCCACCCGAATAGCGCCACCAGCCGGTACAAGGCCGCCAGGTCGGTGCGCACCTGCCATTCCGTTGCGCTGACCTGTTCGCGCACGCTGGCGCCCACGCTGTTGCCTTGCTTGCTTACCGTATCCATCCCGTCTCCTGTTTTCATTGTGAGTCTTCGTGGCGATGTCGCCACGGGTCCGCTGAACACTGTATTAGTTTTGAATCGATTCGGCATCGGGGCCGAGGCGGCGTCGTCCGTCTGATGCAAACAATTTTCCTGGCTAGTGCCCACCATCCGCCCTGCCGCCGGGCTTTTCGCTTGCATAATAAAGGCCGCCCCCTCGCCCGGAGACCCGCCATGCCCCAAGGCCCCCACCGCCGCCTGCCGGCATTTTTCCAGTCGCACCTGGAATCGCTGTCTGGCGTAGGCCTGCTGCTGGGCACCCTGTTCTTCGCGGCCTCGCTCACCCCCACGCTGGTTCCCCGCACCCACCTGACTCAGGGCGTGCTGGCGGGCGCCTGCCTTGCGGCGGGTTATGGGCTGGGCGTGTTGTGGCATTGGCTGTGGGCGTATCTGGAACTGCCCGAACCCCGGGGCCGCGCGGCGCGCATCATCAACGCGGCGATCACGGTGGCTTGCCTGGCCGTGCTGGTGCTGTTCCTGTGGCGCGCGGCCCATTGGCAGAACACCATTCGCGCGCTGATGGACATGGAGCCCGTGACCAGCGCGCACCCCTTCAAAGTCAGCGCGATCGCCTTGCTGACCTTTGCCGTGCTGCTGGGGCTGGGCCGGCTATTCAAGCTGGTGACGCGCGCGCTGGCCGCGCAGGTGCGCCGCGTGGTGCCCCGGCGCGTGGCCAACGTGGCGGGCGCGGTCATTGCCATCGTGATCTTCTGGTCGCTGGCCAATAACGTGCTGTTTCGCGCGGCGCTGCACGTGCTGGATGCGTCGTTTCGTGAGTTTGACGCGCTGCTGGAACCCGATCGCCCCCAGCCCACCGCACCGGGCAAGACAGGCGGACCCGAGTCTCTGATCAGTTGGCAGCAACTGGGCCGGGCCGGCCGGGAATTCATCGCCTCGGGCCCCAGCGCTGACGAGATCCGCGCCCAGACCGGGCGTGACGCCCTGGAACCGATTCGCGTCTACGTGGGCCTGCCCGGCGCCGACTCGCCCGCGGCCCGCGCCAAGCTGGCGCTGGCGGAAATGAAACGGGTGGGCGCTTTCGAGCGATCCACGCTGGTGGTGGTGACGCCCACCGGCACGGGCTGGATCGACCCCGCCGCGATGGACTCGCTGGAATACCTGCTGCATGGCGACGTGGCCAGCGTGGCCTTGCAGTATTCCTACCTGTCCAGCCCGCTGTCGCTATTGGCCCAGCCCGAATACGGGTCGGAGGCGGCGCGCGCGCTGTTCGCCGAGGTCTACGGCTACTGGACCACCCTGCCCAAGGCCAGCCGGCCCAAGCTGTACCTGCATGGCTTGAGCCTGGGCGCCATGAATTCCGCGCGCTCGGCCGAGCTTTTCGAGATGATCGGCGACCCCATCCAGGGCGCGCTCTGGAGCGGTCCGCCCTTTGAAAGCCGCGTGTGGCGCCACATTACCGACGCCCGCAACCCCGGGTCGCCCGCCTGGCTGCCGGAATTTCGTGACGGCGCGTTCGTGCGCTTCATGAACCAGCACGGCTCGCCCGTACCGGCCGACACGCCTTGGGGACCGATGCGCATCGTGTTCCTGCAATACGCCAGCGACGCCATTACCTTCTTCGACTTCCGCGACCTGTACCGCCGCCCCGCCTGGATGTACCCGCCCTACGGCCCCGACGTGTCGCCTGAACTACGCTGGGTGCCGGTGGTGACCATGCTGCAACTGGCGCTGGACATGTCCGTCAGCACCGAGACGCCCATCGGCTTTGGCCACGTCTACGCGCCGCAGCACTATGTGGACGCCTGGCTGGCCGTGACGGGCGCGCCGGACTGGGCCCCGGACGCGCTGGCCAGCCTGAAGCGCCACCTGATTGCGCGCGCCCAAGCCGCCATGGACGACAGCGACGGCGGGCAAGCGGCGTACGAAAATCGCGGGGGATAAGGCAACCCGACATGCCCGACTTGTTGACTTCAATATTCCGCAGCGGCGCCGCGCTGCGCAGCCGCAGCGTCAGCGCGCGTGTGCTGACCGCCACCCTGGATGTGCCTGTTCCACCGCCACGGCTCGTGGCAGATTGGCAACGCGAGATCACGACCCGCCTGATGCTGGACGCGGGCGATGTCGAGCAGATGCCCCTGGCGCGCACGCAGGCGCGCTGGCCCGAGGCTGCCCGCTGCGTCCAGGCCATGCAGGACTGGACGCGCGCGCAGGGCTGGCAGGACGTGCTGGCGCACAGCGACATGGCCTTGATGGCCTGCCGGGGCGCGCGCTACCACCACGACGGCGGGCAATATGGCGGCGCGGCCTTCTGCAATCTTTTCCTGAGCGAAGACAAGGGGCTGGACGTGCATTTCCCTGGCACCGGCCATCGCATCCCTCTGGTGCGCGGCACCGCGCTGGTCTTCGACACCTGCCAGCCCCACGCCGTGGTCCCGCGCAATGGCAGCCGCTTTGATGAAGCCGATTTTCCGGCGGACCAGGACTTGTCGCTGTTGTTCCTGAGCTGGGAACTGCCCATCGACACCCCCGCCGTGGCGCAAACGCTGGGCATCACCTTCGACATCGCCCCGCAGGCCGCCGCGCGCTGCGATGACGAGCAGGTCTGGGTGAATGGCGCGCGCGCCGAGCTTGATCCGGCATGTGGGCAGTGGCGGGGGTAAGGGTCGTATTCGGTGACGCATGTGCGTGCCGGCAACGTCCCCTGTTTCCATTTCATGGTGATGCCACCGCCGTGGGCTACGTGTCAGCCGCCGCCGCTATACTTTTCCCCACCCGGTGTTTCCGCCCGGCTTTTCAAACCCCAAGTTATTTGCCGCGCAGCGCCCTCGCTGCGCCTTTTTATGCCCGCCTTGATGGACATGCTGCGCCCGCTATGCCGGGCGTTTTGCCGCACTGCCTCCCTCCGCACTGCCGCCCCCGCCGCCGCTCTTCTTGCCGCCTTGGCCATGGCCTTGGCGGGCGCCCCGGCACGGGCCGCCCCACCCACGCTGGCCCAATGCAACGGCATCAAGGACCTGGCTTTCGTCGCCCACCTGGACGATGACCTGCTGTTCATGAACCCCGACATTGCCTCCAACGTCGAGGCGGGCGGCTGCGTGCGCGTCATCTACCTGACCGCCAGCGACGCCGGCGAAGGCGAGCCCTACATGCTGGGCCGGGAACGCGGCGTGCGCGCGGCCTACGCCTACATGGCGCACAAGCCCGACGTCTGGAAAGCGGACACGGGCATTGCCGCCGGCCGCCAGATTGCGCGCTTTACCTTGCAGGACAATCCGCGCGTGCAGTTGTGGCACATGCGCCTGAAGGACCCGTGGCTGGGCAAGGGCTGGGGCAGCCTGACGCCGCTTAGCCGCACGGAATCCGAGCCCGGCCAGAACGTCGATACGCTGGGCCCCTATTCCGAGACTTACACGCGCGAACAGTTGGTCGACACCCTGGCCGAATTGATCCGCCAATATGCGCCCACCACCGTGCGCCACCTGGACGACACCATCGTCGTGCCCTATACCCAGTTGTGCTGGCGCTGCGCGGGCCATGGCCACCCGGACCACATCGCCAGCGCAAGGCTGGCGCGCGAGGCCATGCTGCGCGTGCCCGGCAACTACGCCGAAACCGGCTATATCGACTACCCCAGCCAGGAACGCGCCACCAACCTGACCGACTCCGAAATCGCCAGCAAGTCGGTGATCTTTCAGCACTACGCCTGGAACGACTACCACTATTGCGCCGGCCCCAGCGGCTGCAAGGAACCCGCCGGCCCGGCCGCCGCCTGGGTGCAACGCGCCTATTACGTGTCGCGCCAGGACATCGCGCCGCAGTTGTACCCGGATGGGCGCGGCGGGCTGGTGGTGTTTGCCGCGGGTGAAACCAATGCCGCCGTCAACCGCTGGGACTCCGGCCAACGCCGCTGGCAAAGCCTGGGCGGGCGCACCACCGGCCCGGTGGTCTCGTTCGCGCACGCCGACGGCACGGCCGGCCTGATGGCGCGCGACCCGCTGGGCGGCGTGTGGGCCAACAAGCAACGCCACGACGGCACCTGGCAGGGCTGGCAAGCGCTGGGCGGCCTGCGCGTGACGCAGATTCCGGCCGTTGCGCCGCGTGGCGAAGCCGCCGCCGTGGCGCTGGGCTATGACGGGCTGCTGCACTGGATTGCGCCGTCCGGCATCGACGGCAGTTGGGGCACCTGGCAGGCCCTGCCGGCGCTGGACGGCGCCACCGGGGCACCGGCCGCCGCGCGTGGGGCGGATGGCCGCTACGTGGTCTTCGCCAACACCGCCGAGGGCAAGCTTTTCTACACCCGCCAACTGCCGGCCGACCCCGGCAAGCAACCCGCCTGGCAGCCCTGGCGCCCCGTCACCGCGCCGGTCGCGGCAGGCGGCCTGGCCGCCATCCGCAACCAGGAAGACCGCGTTGAACTCTATTTCCGCGAGCGTGGCAGCAACCATCTGACCAAGCTGGTGGAAACCGGTGACACCACCGACCTGAACATGGACTGGAACGCCCCCACCGACCTGGGCCTGCCCTTCATCGGACGCCCCGCCATCCAGGCCGACGCGCGCGGCAACGTGATGCTGGCGCTCTTGGAACGCTCGGGCGGCCCGCTCTGGCTGGTCGAACGCGGCATCCCCATCAAGCTGGACGCCGACGCCGCCTCGCCCCCCGCGCTCAACATCATCGACGGCACGGTCTACGTCGTGGCCCGCAGCGCGGGCGGTCCGCAACGTTATCAAGTGCTGTCACGCCGCAACGGCGCCTGGGCGGAACGCCTGACGCTGGACGGTGTGCCGGGCAGCGGCGGCGGCCCCTTCGCCACGATGGCGGCCCGCCCGGCCGACCTGCCTAATCTGGGTGCGAATGCGGCAAACCAAACCGTCGTGGTCCGCCCATCGGGCAGCGACACCGGCACGCTGACGGTGGAACGCATGCCGACCCAGGCATCACGACCCGCCACGCCGACGGCGGGCGGCGCCATGTCGAAGGGCATGGCGGCAAGCGCCACCAAGCAGGGCGCCACTACCTCGGGCGCCCCTAAGCCGGGCGCCCCTCTGCCGGGCGCTTCAGCACGCACCGCCACGGTCACGCAGTAGTCACATACCGGTCACGCAGGGGTCTCGTCCCCTTGCGGCCCGCCCCCTGTACCGTCTTCCAACAGGTAACTGGCCAGCCCCTCCACTTCCCTGGCCACTTCCTGCCAAACCCAGCGGATCACGCCGATGGCCTGTTTCTCGGCCGGGTCGCACTCCGCGCAGCGCAAGGCGTCTTCAATGGCCTCGTCCAGCGCCTGTAGCGCCGTGTCCGGCAGCGGGCAGGGCCGCGCGTAGGCTTCGCTGCGCAGCGCGCTTGCCATGCAGCCGATGCGCTGGCGCAGGGCGTCAGCCACGTCGTGCAGCGCCGGCCCCAGTCGGTGGCAGGTGTGGGTGGACAAGGTAAAACTTCCCGCCCGTTCCATAAGCGGCGCCGTGCCCCACAGCCCCTCTACGTACTCATGCAGCCGGAAAACCGAGGCGCGCGAGATCACCAAGTCCAACGGAAACGAGCAGGCTTGCAAGGCCATGTCGCGGGCGCGCGAATGCGAGCGCGCCATGCCGGGCCATTCGTGCAACCGTGGACGCTGGCGCGCCTCGTTGAACGCCGCCGCCCAATCCATCAGCATGTCGCCATAGGCCTCGATGGACGCCGCCTGATTCAGGCGGGCGCTGCGCCGGGCCGACAGCGGCAGCACGGCCACCGCCGCCAGAATGCCCGAGGCCGAACCCACGCCGATGGCCAGCCCCTTGTCGATGGCTCCGCCCAGGATGTCGCCGTTGGGCGTGACGGTCAGTATGGTGACGGTAACCAAGCTGTAGCTCAGCATGGGCCAGCGAATCGACAGCACCGCGGCGGCGCCGACACCGGCCACGATGCTCCAGGTTTCGCTCACCCCCCATACGTCCGCCAGCAGCACCAGCGAGACGCCCAGCACCACGCCAAGCAGCGCCCCAAGCATGCGCGCCGATGCCTCGCCCACGGTGCCTTCCACGCTGGCGCGCACGACGAACAACGCAGAGAAAGCGCCCCACGAGATCTCCGGCATGCCGCGCCATCGCATCCATAAACAAGCGAGCAGCACGGCCGCCACGGTCTGCATGGGCAGCCGGAATGCGTCCTCTCCCATAAGGGCGCGGCAGCGGGCGGTAGTGGTCAGTAGTCGGGAAACCAGGGAGGGACGGTCGGCGTTGATCTGGGTGGGAACAGGGTGAGTCGGCACGGGAAAAATACAGGTCAGCGGATGCAGTTTTCATGTCTCAGCAAGCGCCGTGCCTTACGCGATCACATTGACATCCATCCCAAGTCCGTGAAATATCGACCACTCAATGGCACACGCCTTCTGCTGCTGTCGTTGATCTGCTTCATGTAGGCCCATTTGATCCGCCGGGTTAGGCAACACCGCAACACCCCGCGGTTGCTTCAACGATCTATCCACGGAGTGTTGAACATGGCGACACAGCAAGCTCTCTCATCCAGCCTGGCCGCGTTGCTCGTGGCGGCGGCGGCAGCGGTAAGCACTACCCCGGTCGCGGCGCAGGAAGCGCGTAAACCCAACATCATTCTTATCGTGTCCGACGACACCGGCTACGGCGACCTTGGCCCTTACGGCGGCGGCGCGGGCCGTGGCATGCCCACGCCCAACATCGACCGGCTGGCCAAGGAAGGCATGACCTTCTTTTCGTTTTACGCACAACCCAGTTGCACGCCGGGGCGCGCGGCCATGCAGACCGGCCGCATTCCCAACCGCAGCGGCATGACGACCGTTGCGTTCCAGGGCCAGGGCGGCGGCCTGCCGGCTGAGGAATGGACACTGGCCTCGGTGCTGAAAACCGGTGGCTACAAGACCTTCTTCACCGGCAAATGGCACTTGGGCGAAGCGGACTATTCGCTGCCCAACGCCCAGGGCTATGACGAAATGAAGTACGCGGGCCTGTATCACCTTAACGCCTACACCTATGCGGATCCCACCTGGTTCCCCGACATGGATCCAGAGCTGCGCGCCATGTTCCAGAAGGTCACGCGCGGCGCGCTGTCGGGCAACGCCGGCGAAAAGCCGCGCGAAGAATTCAAGGTCAATGGGCAGTATGTGGACACGCCCGTCATGAACGGCAAGGAAGGCGTGGTCGGCATTCCGTTCTTTGACCGCTACGTGGAAAAGGCCTCGCTGGACTACCTGGATCGCAACGCCAAGTCCGAACAGCCCTTCTTCATGAACATCAACTTCATGAAGGTCCACCAACCCAACATGCCGGACCCCGACTACATCGGCAAGTCGCTGTCGAAAAGCAAGTATGCCGATTCGGTCGTGGAACTGGATGCGCGCATCGGGCGCATCATGGACAAGGTGCGGGCGCTGGGCCTGGACAAGAACACGTTGGTCTTCTACACCACCGACAACGGTGCCTGGCAGGACGTATACCCCGACGCGGGCTACACCCCGTTTCGCGGTACCAAGGGCACCGTGCGCGAAGGCGGCAACCGCGTGCCGGCCATCGCGTGGATGCCCGGCAAGATTGAACCGGGCGCCAAAGATCACAGCATTGTGGGCGGGCTGGACCTGATGGCCACCTTCGCGGCCATGGCCGGCATCAAGCTGCCCGTCAACGACCGGGCCGACAAGCCCATCGTGTTCGACAGCTATGACATGTCGCCGGTGCTGTTCGGCACGGGCAAGTCAGCGCGCAAGGAGTGGTTCTATTTCACCGAAAACGAACTGTCGCCGGGCGCCATCCGGGTGCGCAACTACAAGGCCGTCTTCAATCTGCGGGGCGACAACGGCGTGAAAACGGGCGGCCTGGCGGTCGACACGAATCTGGGTTGGAAGGGGCCGGAGTCCTATGTGGCCGCCGTGCCGCAGGTGTTCGACTTGTGGGCCGACCCGCAGGAACGCTACGACATCTTCATGAGCAACGTCACCGAAAGAACGTGGACGCTGCCCACGATGAACGCGGCCGCGGCCGAACTCATGAAGACCTACGTGAAGTACCCGCCCCGCAAGGCGCAAAGCGAGGTCTATAACGGGCCGATCACGCTGTCGCAGTACGAGCGGTTCCAGTACATACGCGAGAGCCTGGCGCGCGACGGCTTTACCTTGCCGATGCCCTCGGGGAACTGATCGCACGCCGCGCAGCGGCGCCCGCGTTACGCCACGTGCGGCGCGGGCGCCAGGCGGCGCACGACTTGCAGCACATCGGCGGGCTCGGCCGGTTTGCGCAGGTAGGCCGCATGGCCTTCGCAAGCCGCGCACACCTCGTGTTCGGGCCGGCCGCTCAGCACCAGCACGGGCGTTTCGCTCAGGTAGGCGTTTTCGCGCATGGCGGTCAAGAGCGCGCCACCGTGCATGCCCGGCATGGAAAAGTCGGTGATCACCAAGTCCGGGCGCACCGCCAGCATTTGTTGCAACGCGGTCAGGCCGTCGGTGTGCGTCGTGACCTCGTAACCTTCGTCGCCAAGGAACTCGCTCAACAGCTCGATCAGCACGGGCTGATCGTCGACAACAAGAATTTTCGTCATGGTGTTCAATGCCACATGGCGCGGCGTTGGTATGTTTGGTCGCCCGGGGCCAGGTCGCCAGCGCCATCGTGGGGCGGCAGAACGGCAAGGGGCGGGAAAAGGCCTGCGTCGCTTCATGGGTTTCCGGCGCTTGCAAGCGTACGCGGAAAGCGCAGGACGGCGGGCGGTATAAGGCGGAATCCTAGGGCATGCGCGTCGTTCATGTAGGAAGGAATTGTATCGGGACGAAACGGCCTAGCCGACGCGCTGAAATCCCGTACCGGCTCATCAGGACACATCTATGGTTGGATCGCAGGTTCGAGTCACCCTGTCGTTGATCGCCCCGACGCTGGTGCTGATCTTCGGCATTACATTTGTTGGCATTTGGTGCGTCTACCGGCGTCGCACCTATCTCTTGCATCTGGCCACGGGCTGCGCGCTGTTCGCCGCGGGCGCGGTGAGCCAGATTCTGTATGTGCCGCGTGACTCGGGCGCCAATGCGCTGGTGTCCGGCATGCTGTACACGGTGGCCGTGTGCGCGGCCACACAAGGCATCTTGAACCGGGTAGGCCGGGGGTTGCCGTGGCGCGCCTATGCCGTGTTCTGCGCCGCCATCATGGTGGCGCTTTGGTACTTCTTCTACGTAGACCGCAACTTGCTGGTGCGCGTCTATGTGCTCAATATCGGCTTTGGCGGTTTGCTCTGCGTGGCCGCCTTGCGCATGCGGTCGGCGGCCACGGGCCGGCGGATCGACACCGCGCTGTTTGTCGTGCTACTGGCGTTCGGGCTGCATTTTTTTCCCCGCACCTTGTTGAGCATCGGCGCGCACGCGCCCAGCGGGCCGCTTGCTTTCGCCGATTCCCCGTTCTGGCAGTGGTTGCAGCTATCGCTTGCCGTGTTCAGCGTGGGGCTGGCGATTACGCTGTTGCTGGCGATTGCCGCAGACACCATCGAAGAGGTGCGGCATGAAGGCGAAAAAGACTGGTTGACCGGCTTGCTCAACCGCCGGGGCTTCGAAGCGCGCATGCGCCCCTACCAAAACGGCGGCCCAGACCCCGCCGCGCTGATCGTCTGCGACGTAGACCATTTCAAGCGCATCAATGATGTGTACGGGCATGACGGCGGCGACGCGGTGCTCAAGAACGTGGCGCGCGTGCTGGCGTTGTCCGTCCGCAAACGTGACCTGCTTGGCCGCATAGGCGGCGAGGAGTTCGCCGTTTATCTACCCGCCACCGACTTCCAGGAAGCCTTGCATTGCGCCGAACGATTGCGCGCCGCCGTGGCCGACACGGTGCGCGCCCCCGACCAGGCCACGCCGGTCACCATGAGCCTGGGCGTGGCCGCCGCCATCGGCACCGAAAACTGGGAATCCTTGTTCCGGCGCGCGGATGAAAACCTCTACGCCGCCAAGCGCGCGGGCCGCAACCAGGTCGCGGCTTGAGCCGCTACCCCCACGTGCGGATGGCGGCCCACGCCTAGCTCTGCGGCGCATCGCGGAACGAACGCTGGTGCGCCGTGCCGCCCGCCGCGCTCAGGTTGTAGGCGGTATTGACCAGGCCGATATGCGAAAACCCCTGCGGGAAATTACCCACCAGCCGTTTGCGCGCCACGTCGTACTCTTCGGCCAGCAGCCCCAGGTCATTGCGCAGCGACAGCAGGTGGTCGAAGAGGCGGTGCGCGTCGTCCAGCCGACCCTGCATGATGTAGGCATCGGCCAGCCAGAAGCTGCACGCCAGGAACGCGCCCTCATCGCCCGGCAGCCCGTCGTCGCTGTGTTGCGTGGAATAGCGCAGCAACAAGCCGTCGCGCAGCAGCTCACGTTCGATGGCCTGCACGGTGCCCGTCACGCGCGGGTCGTCCGCCGGCAAGAACCCCACTTGCGGAATCAGCAGCAGGCTGGCGTCCAGCGCCGTACCACCGTAGTACTGCACAAAGGTATTGCGTTCCGCGTCATAGCCGTTGGTGCAGATGTCGTGGCGGATCTCGTCGGCAAGGGCGCGCCAGCGGTCCACCGGCCCTTCCAGGCCAAAGCGCTCGCAGGACTTCACGGTACGGTCCAGCGCCACCCAGCACATTAGCCGGGAATGCGTGAAGGCGCGGGTCGGCCCCCGCATTTCCCAGATGCCGTGATCGGGCTGCCGCCATAGTTCTTCCAGCGGCGTCAGCAACACCTTCTGCATGCGCCACGCTTCGGCCAGCGGCGCCAGTTCCGCCACGCGGGCCGCGTGCAGCGTTTCGATCAGTTCGCCATAAACATCCAGCTGCATCTGCCCCGCCGCGGCGTTGCCCAGGCGTACCGGCTTGCTGTCTTCGTAGCCCGGCAACCACGGAATCTCGTGTTCCGGCAGCCAGCGCTCCCCCGCGATGCCATACATGATCTGCAATTGGTTAGGGTGCCCCGCCGCCGCGCGCAACAGCCACTGCCGCCAGGCCTCGGCCTCTTCGCGGTAGCCTGCGTTAAGCAACGCGTATAGCGTCAGCGCGGAGTCGCGCAGCCAGCAATGCCGATAGTCCCAATTGCGGCTGCCGCCCAGTTGCTCGGGCAGCGACGTGGTGGGTGCCGCCACGATGCCACCCGTGGGTTGAAACGTCAGCAGCTTCAGCGTGATCAGCGAGCGGACGACCGCGTCGCGCCGCTGCCCCGGCCCGTTTTTCCAATGGCAGCGCTTGGCCCATTCGTGCCACCAGGCCACCGTGCGGTCCATGCTTTCCTGCCGGTCCGGCACAAAGTGCGGCGTCTTGTGCGAGCGGTGATAAGACAAGGTGAACGGCACGCTTTCGCCTTGGCGCACCGTGAAGGCCGACTCTGTCTTCATGTCGTGCCCTGCCAGCGGAACACCCGTGTGCAGCTCGACGGCATCGGGCCCCGCGATGGCGCTAAGCCCGTAATCGCGGCGCCGCACCCAGGGCACCGCCTGCCCGTAGTTGAAGCGCAGGGTCAGCGCCATGCGCATGTCCACCTGGCCCGACTCGCCCTGCACGATACGCACCACGTCCACACGCTCTTCGTCGTCGCTAAGCGGCATGAAGTCGTAGACTCGCACCACCCCACCGGGCGTTTCATGGCGGGTTTCCAGCACGGCGGTATCGGGCAGATAGCGACGCGTGGTGGTGTGGCCCGCGCCGTCGGGCGCCAGCCGCCAGCAGCCGTGGCTGTCGTCGCCCAACAAGGCGGCAAAGCAGGCGGGGGAATCAAAGTGCGGCAGGCACAGCCAGTCGATCGAGCCGTCGCGCGCCACCAGCGCGGCCGACAACATATTGCCGATCAAGCCATAGTCTTCGATGGGTTTGGACATGGCTTAGCCCGCCCCACGAAATTCGGGGTACAGCGTCATGCCGCCATCAACGAACAAGGTGGACCCGGTGACGTAATCGGAATCGTCGCTGGCCAGCCATGCCACCGCGCGCGCCACGTCCTCGGGTTCGCCGATGCGTCCATACGGAATCAGCTTGAGCAATTCCTTCATGCTTTCCGGCGTGTTCCAGGCCGGCGCATTGATGGGCGTGCGAATGGCGCCCGGCGCCACGGAGTTAACGCGGATCTTCATCGGCGCCAGCTCTTGCGCCAGCGACTGCATCAACAATGACACGCCGCCCTTGGACGCCGCGTAGTTCGACTGAAACGCCCACGGAATGACTTCATGGACCGAGCTGATGAAGATGATTTTGCCGGCGGCCTCACCTGCCGACGGCGGTGGCGTCCGATTCAAGAACATCCGGGCCGCCGCGCGGGCGCACAAAAACTGACCGGTCAGGTTGGTGTCGATCACCTTCTGCCACTGCGCCAGCGTCATGTCCTGAATGGCAGCGGGCTGTTCGATGCCGGCGTTATTGACCAGGATGTCCAGCCCCTGAAAGTGATCGGACGCCGCGCGGAACAAGTGCTCGACATCGTCCTCGCGGCTGATGTCGGCCGGGGCCGCGACGGCCTCGCCGCCCGCGCTGACAATCTCTTGCACCACCTCGGCCCCGCGCCGCGCGGAGTCCTCATTGGGGCGATGGTTGACCACCACCTTCGCCCCCGCCGCCGCCAGCACCAGGGCAATGCCACGCCCAATGCCGGAATTCGCGCCCGTGACGATCGCCACGCGCCCAGACAGATCCACTGCATGCCGCATGTTGCTCTCCACTGTCGAAGACCAGGGGCCAGCTTAGTCCCGGAGCGGCATGCGTTTCAACCCACTTGCGTACGGTGCACGGCCGGATGCTAGGTTTCCATCTGGGGATAGGCATCGAACGTTTCCTTCACCAATTCCCGCAACCACACAATGGCCGGGTCCTGATGAAAACGCGGGTGCCAATGCTGGCGTAGCGCGAAAGACGGCAGCGGCATCGGCGGCTCCAGCACCCTGACGGACCCATAGCCGGCAAAGACATTGCCCAATTCCTGCGGCACGGTCGCGATCAAATCGGGATGCTGGTCTATCAGCAAGGGCACCACCAGAAAATGCGGCGTCGACAGGAAAATGTGGCGCGTGATGCCCTGCTCTTCAATCGCGCTGTCATAGGCCTCCGACGAGCGGCCTGCCAGCGTCACCACGATCTGCGGCATGCGCTGAAATTGCTCCAGCGTCATCACATCACCCACTTCGGTGTTTTTCACGCTGACCAGCGTCACAAATTTGTGCATGAACAACTGTTGCTGAAACAGCCCTGACGGCGCGGCGCGCAGCGACCCCAACACCAGATCCACCTCGCCGGACGCAAGCAGGGGTTCGATCTGCGGCAACGGAACCTGGCGCGATCGCAGCGTGCAATGCGGCGCCAGCTTGCGCAGCCGTTTGATCAGCGGCGGCAGGAACACCAGCTCGCCCATGTCCGTCATGCACAGCGTGAAGGCGCGCCGCGCAACGGCCGGGTCAAACTGTGCCTGGGATAACACCTGCGCCCGTATCGTGGCCATCAGGTCCAGCACCGCGGGCGCCAGACTTTCGGCCTTGGGCGTGGGCAACATGCCCTGGCCCGTCTTCACAAAAAGCGGATCGTCGAAGAACACACGCAGACGATTCACCGCATGGCTCATCGCGCTTTGCGACAGGTCCAGTTGCTCCGCCGCGCGCGTCACGCTGCGCTCGCGCAGCAAGCTGTCAAAAACAGCCAGCAGATTCAAGTCGAGCTTGGTGTTATGCATGACGTGCATTTCCAGTATTCGAGCAATGACATTGACGCATATTCCGCGCCTGCCTATCTTGATGTCAAGCGCCGCGCAGATCGGCGTTCCCCAACGAGGAGACAAACCTTGATATCCCATTCACGCCTCATATCCGGGGCGCTGTTGTCTTGCGCCTTGCTTGCCTGTCAACCCGCCATCGCCGAGATCAGCGTGGGCGTCGTACTGTCGCTGACCGGGCCGGCCGCGTCGTTGGGCGGTCCCGCCAAGAACGCCATCGACCTGCTGCCGCGCGAACTGGACGGCGAGCCCATCCGCTACACCATCCTGGACGATGCGTCCGACACGACCCAGGCGGCGCGCGCGTTCCGGCGGCTGGTCGATGAACACAAGGTTGACGTCATCCTGGGCACCTCTGTCACCCCGTCAACCTTGGCGCTGGTGCCCATCGCGCTGGAAAAGCAGGTGCCCCTGCTGAGCCTGGCCGCCAGCGTCAAAATCATCGAACCGATGGATGCGCAAAGGCGCTGGGTTTTCAAGGTGATCCAGAACGAAAACCTGATGGTTGCCACCACCCTTGCCCACATGCAGAAAAACGGTGTCAAGACGCTGGGCTACATCGGCTTTGCCGACGCCTATGGCGATAGCTGGCTGGCCGAGACGCGCAAGCAGGCCGAACAGGCCGGCATCAAATTGGTCGCCACCGAACGCTATGTGAAGACCGACACCAGCGTGACCGCACAAACATTGAAACTGCTGGGTGCGCGGCCGGATGCCGTTCTGGTGGCCGCGTCGGGCACGCCTGGCGCACTGCCGCAAAAAACCCTGCGTGAACGGGGCTATCAGGGCGGCATCTACCAAACCTACGGCATCGCCAACCGCGAATTCCTGCGCATCGCCGGCAAGGACGCCGAAGGCGCCCTGTTCGCCGTAGGGCCGGTGGTTGTGGCCAGCCAGTTGGATGCCGCCAATCCCATACGAGCCGTCGCCATGGACCTGACGCAACGCTACGAATCCACCTATGGCAAGGACTCCATGTCGGTATTCGCCGCCAACGCCTGGGACGCCAGCCTGGTGCTGCAACGCGCGTTGAAGACTGCGCTAGGCAACGCAAAGCCCGGCACCGCCGAATTTCGGTTGGCGTTGCGCGACGCGCTGGAGGGCACGCGCGACACCGTCACGTCGCAAGGCGTTTCCACGATGTCGCCCACCGATCACGTGGGGTACGACGCGCGCGCCGCCGTCATGGTGCAAATCAAGAATGGCGCTTGGCGCTACGTGCAATAGGAGTCACGCGATGTTCATCAAAAACACCTGGTATGTCGCCGCCTGGGACAAGGAAGTGACGGCGGACGGGCTGTTCGCCCGCACCCTCATCGGCGTTCCCGTGCTCATGTATCGCAACCGCGCGGGCGAGGTGGTGGCGTTGGAGGACCGATGCTGCCATCGCGGCGCGCCGCTTTCCGTCGGGCGGCGCGAAGGCGACTGCGTGCGCTGCATGTATCACGGCCTGAAATTCGACGCGACAGGCGCCTGTGTGGAAGCGCCCGCGCAAGCCCGCATTCCGCCCCAGGCGCGGGTACGGACGTTCCCGGTGGTCGAACAGCACCGTTGGATCTGGATCTGGATGGGTGACCCCGAGCGCGCGGACACCTCGCTGATTCCCGACACGCAATGGCTGGACCACCCGGACTGGCGCAGCCAGGACGGCTACATCCACTACGACGTCAACTACCTGCTGATCGCCGACAACCTGCTGGATTTCTCGCATCTGCCTTTCGTGCACCCCACCACCTTGGGCGGCGGCGAAGACTATGCCGCGGTGTCGCCCAAAGTGGAACGCCTGCAAGACGGCGTTCGCATCACGCGCTGGACGATCAACACCGAGGCGCCCGCCTTCGCCGCCAAGGTCAAGGATTGGCCCGGCCGCGTCGACCGTTGGAACATCTATAACTTCACCATTCCGGGCATTCTGGTCATGGACTCGGGCATGGCGCCCACGGGCACGGGCGCGCAAGAAGGCTGCCGTGTCGACGCCGCCGAGTTTCGCGGTTGCCAGGCCCTGACCCCGGAAACCGAATCGTCGACGCACTATTTCTTTGCGCACCCGCACAACTTCGCCATCGACCGCCCCGAAGTCACGGCGTCCATCCACCAAAGCGTGGTCACCGCCTTCGACGAAGACAGAGCCATCATCACCGCGCAGCAGCGGTCGCTGGCGCTGGCGCCCGACTTCAAGATGGTGCCCTTGTCGATCGACGCCGCGTTGTCGCAATTCCGCTGGGTGGTATCCCGTCGCGTGGAAGAAGAGCGCCAAGCAGTACCCGCCGTCATCCCCATCGCCACCGCCCAGGAAGTGGCCTGAGATGCGGCCCCTGATCGTCAACCGCATCACGCGCGAGGCGCAAGGCGTCGTCAGCCTGCTGCTGCGCAGTGAAGATGGCGCCAGCCTGCCCGCCTATGAGGCCGGCGCGCATATTGATGTGGACATGGGCAATGGGCTGGTTCGCCAATATTCGCTGTGCGGCGACCCCGCGCAGCGCGACCAGTACCGTCTGGGGGTGGGCCTGGCGGCCGAGTCCCGGGGCGGCTCTCGCCATATCCATGACACGCTGCGCGTGGGCGACATCCTGCGCGTCGGCGACCCCCGCCAACAGTTCGGGCTGCACGCGCAAGCGGCGGCGCATATATTCATTGCCGGCGGTATCGGCATTACCCCATTCCTGGGCATGATCCTCGCGTGCGAGCGCCGAGGGGAACCCTGGACGTTGCTGTACTGTGCGCGCAGCCGACAGCACGCAGCCTTCCTGCAAGATCTGGCGCCATACCCGGACCAAGTGCATCTGCACCTGGACGACGAGCAGGCCGGCGCGCGCTGTGATGTGGGCGCGTATCTGGAGCGAGTATCGCGCCCCGCGTCACACGTCTATTGCTGCGGGCCGGCCTCCTTGATGGACGCCGTGGGTCAAGCCTGTGACGATCGGCATGTGCCCCGGGCGCATTTTCATACCGAGCGATTTTCGGCGCCGGACCGGGCCGATCGCGCCATGTCCAACGGTGTCGCCAACACGGGCGAACCAGCGCCCCCCGGTGTCGGCGCCTTCACGATTGTGTTGGCGCGATCAGGCGGCCGCCACACGGTACCGGCCGATAAATCAGTACTTGAGGTGTTGGAAGACGCCGGCATAGCTTGGCCGCATGCGTGCCGCGAGGGACTATGCGGCAGTTGCGAAGCGGGAGTGCTGTCGGGCACCGTCGACCATCGCGACTACGTCCTCAGTGATGCGCAACGCGAAGGTGGCGCTTGCATGATGGTCTGCGTATCCCGGGCAAGCGGCGTCTTGGAACTGGATATCTAGAGGCAGGCGGGTGCCAGGCAGCGCTGCAAGTGGCCGCGCCGCGCTACAGTGATGCACACGCTTGCAGTGCCCCTGTCCCACCTGCCTTTGGAGATCCGGCCATGGAATTCGTGATACCCAGTACCGCCGATTTGACGCTGTTCATCAGTGCCGCCCTGGTCTTGCTGGCCATACCCGGCCCGGCCGTGCTCTACATCATTACCCAATCTGTCGAGCAAGGCCGCAAGGCGGGGCTGGTGTCGGACCTGGGCATCCACACGGCCACGCTGGTGCACGTGCTGGCGGCGGCGTTGGGCTTGTCCGCCCTGCTGGCGTCTTCGGCACTGGCGTTCAGCATCGTGAAATATGCGGGCGCGGCGTACCTGATCTGGCTGGGCCTGAAGAAAATTCTGACGCGCCCCGTTCCCGCCGCGCTGGACGCGCCGCCCAAGGCGCGCCGCTATGGCCGCATGTTCCGCGACGGCTTCATCGTCAACCTGCTCAACCCCAAGACGGCCTTGTTCTTCCTGGCCTTCCTGCCGCAGTTCGTTGACGTCAGCCGGGGGCACGTGGCTTCGCAGGTGCTGTTCCTGGGAATGGTGTTCGTCTTGCTGGGCCTGCTTAGCGACGCTTGCTATGCCATGGCGGCCAGCGCGGCGGGCCGCTGGCTGCGCCGCAGCCGTGCCTACCTGCACTTTGAACGCTATGTGGGCGGCGCCATGCTGATTGCGCTGGGCATCACGGCGGCGCTGGCGGGCAATAACAGCAAGAAGTAACGGGGCCGACGACCCTTACCGGGTCATGCCCCGGCCCCATGCAATAACGCTTATGGCGTCCTCAGGTTTATTCATTGGGCGCTCATGTCATCTCTGCCCATAATCCTCGTCGAGTTTCGTGGCGTCGTTTGCCGACGCCGGTTTCGAGGATGTTAGGGGAGTGATATGTTGAAAAAATTACTGGCGCGCGCCGGCGCCGCCGCCGGGCTTGCGTGCCTGCTTGTCACCGGCGCCAACGCGGCCTATCCGGATAAGCCGATCAAGCTGGTCGTGCCGCAGGCGGCGGGTGGCGGCACCGACGTCATCGGCCGCCTGTGGGCCGACTACATGTCGCGCCAGCTCAAGACGCCCGTGGTGGTCGAGAACCGGCCAGGCGCCAACGGCATCCTGGCATCCAGCTATGTCGCCAAGCAACCGGCCGACGGCTACACCGTGCTGGTCAGCGGCATTTCGTACCTGGCGTTCAACCCGCATATGTACAAAGACCTGCCCTATCAACCGGCGCGGGACTTCGAGGGTATCAGCCTGCTGGTCAACACGCCCTTCTTGCTGGTCACCAACCAACAGACCGGCGCGCGCTCGCTGGATGACCTGGCCAAGATGGCCCGCGCCCGTCCTGAGGACCTGAATTTTGCGTCGGCGGGCAAAGGCAATTCCACGCACCTCGTGGTCGAAATGCTGGCCAAGCGTTTGGACATCAAGCTGACCCACGTGCCCTACAACGGCGCGGCGGCCGGCCTGACCAGCGTGATGGCCAATCAGACCGAGCTGATGGCCGACGTGCTGAACACCGCCGCCGTGCAGGCCAACGCCGGCAAGGTCGTGCCCTTGGCCGTGGTGGGCGCCAGGCGCGCCGCCAGTGTGCCCAACGTGCCCACGCTGGCCGAACTTGGCCTGGCCGACTTCCCCCTGCCGGGCTGGTATGCCCTGGTTGCGCCCAAGGGCACCCCGCCCGCTGCCATTGAGCGGCTCAACGCTGAAACGCGACGCTTCTTCGATGACCCGGCCGTCAAGGCCCGTTTGCAGGAACTGCAACTGGAACCGCTGCCCTCCACGCCTCAAACCGTGGGGGAATGGACGCAGCGCGATAGCAATACCTGGGGGCCGCTGATCCGCCAGCTTGGCCTGAGCAACGAGTAACCCTCCATCACAAGGACACACCATGCCCAAACTTACCAAGGCTGTCTGGCAGTATCGACTGGACAAAATGACGGCGCTGATGGATGAGCTGGCGGTTGACGCCATCGTCTTCACGTCGGCCGACTTCTTCCAGTTTGCGACCAACTTCCACACGGACGTGCTGCCCTGGGAACGCCCGATCTTCGCCGTGGTGCCACGCAATGGCTCCCCCTTTCTGGTGATGAACGAACTGTCCACGCATCACATGCGGTTCTCGCAGGATCAGGGCAAGGTGTGGATTACCGACATCAGCTACTACGCCGAGCATCCGCGCGTTACCAACCGGCTGCCGCTGATTACGCAGCTGCCCGAGGTGCTGGCGTCGCGCTTGAAAGCGGCCGGCCTGGCCCGTTCGCGCATCGCGGTGGAAGGCGGCAGCCCGGTGCTGGCCGCCGTGGGCCGCATCCTGCCGGATCTGGTGTTGCGCGCCGCCACGCCCGAATGCCGGTCGCTGCGTTGGCAAAAGCACGAAGAAGAACTGGCGGTGATGGCGGCGGCGGCGTCCATATCCGATTGGATACAGGACCGGTACCGCGAGAACATCCGCCCCGGCCGGCTGGTGCAAGAGCTGGACTTCGCCATGGCGTCGCTGTTTGTGCAAGAGGCCGCCGAGCGCTTTCCTGGCGAGCACTTCGAGGTCATCCGCTGCTGGACGCTGAGCGGGCCGGCATCGGCGTCACCGCATGGTGACGGCGCCTCTTGTGGCGCGCGCATCAAGGAAGGCGACGTGCTGGTCAACATCGTCATCCCGCGCCTGAACGGCCTGACCATCGAGAACGAACGCACCTGGTTCTGCGGCACGCCCTCAGCCGAGCAGAGCCGGCTGTGGTCAGCCGCCAAAGCGGCCAACGAAGCCGCCATCGCCGCCGCCAAAACCGGCAACCCGGTCTGCATGATCGATGCCGCGGCACAAGCCGAAATCGAAAAAGCGGGCTACGCCGATTTCATCCGCCATCGCACCGGCCATGCCGTGGGCATCATCCACCACGAGTACCCGGAAGACATGGCGTTCTGCCAGCGCCCGCTGCTGGACAACGAGGTCTATTCCGCCGAACCGGGCATCTATGCCTATGGCATCGGCGGCTTCCGCCTGGATGACACGGTGGTGGTGGGCGATACCCCGCGCGTCCTGACCCATACGCCCAAGACGCTGGAGTACGCCACCGTCAAGTAGCGGCAGGGCCGGCGTTGCCGCTATCAAGCAGGCTTTGCGCTTCTACGCGCAGCGTGTCGCGCAAGGCCGGCAGCACGATGCTGGGCGAGTCCGCCGCCCACAACATGCCGATGGGACCGAACTCCAGCCGGGACGGCACGCGCACGATGCGGATGAGGTTGAGCTGTTCGTACATGTGAGCCACAGAGCTGGCCAAGGTCGCGATGTAGTCGCGGTCTTGCAGCATGGACAGTAGCGCCACCAGCGAACTGGTTTCGACGGCCGGCCGGGGCGGTGGCATGCCGGTATCAGCCACCGCCTGATCCAGCCGTGTCCGCGACAATATGCCGGGTGGGGGCAGGATCCAGGGATACGCGCTCGTGTCTTCCCAACTTGGCGCATCCATCTCGGCCAGCGGATGGCCGCGCCGCGCCACCACGCTGAAGGTGTCCGTCATCAGCCATTCCGTGCACAGACCCGAGCGGCTGGCGCGCACGTCCAAGGGACCGATGATCAGGTCGATCTCGCGGCGTTCGACGCGCTCGATCAGGGGCTCCAGCAGCCCCTCCACCAATTCGATCTGCACATTGGGTGAACGCTGGTGCAGCGCGGCAATGGCGCGCGGCAGCAAGACCGGCGCGGCGGACAGGATCGTGCCGATATGCAGATGGCCGGCCACGCCGCCCTTCACCGCTTCGATTTCTTCGCCCGTGCGCGCCGTGTCGCCCAGGACGCGGCAGGCGTAGCGCCACAGCGCGCGGCCGGCTTCCGTCAATTCCAGCTTGCGGCCACGCACGAACAACGGCGTGCCGACCAGGTCTTCCATATCGCTTAGCCAGTGCGACAACGCGGGCTGCGTCATGTGCATGGCCTTGGCCGCCGCCGTCACGCTGCCGGCGCTTTCCAATGCCGCCAGCACCTGCAGGTGACGGAGCTTCAGGCGGCGGGTCCAGGCAAGATCGGTCGGGGCGGTATCCATGCGGAAATGGTAATGGATATCTCAGCTTTATTCATTAGTGGGATATGCCCTTTGGCGGCCAAAATGGCGCTCACTGATCGATGGAAATAGCCCCGTGAGCCACGCAATAACCCAGCCGCCACCCATGCACGCATTAAGCACCATGACGCGCGCCCTGGCCAGCGCACCGCAGCCGCAAACCGGCCTGCACGGGCTGGCCAACGCGCTGTCGGAACGTATCGGCTACCGGCTGTTCACCGTCCTGGTGCTGGATCGCCAGGCGGGCTTGAGCCGCCGATATTTTTCCAGCCAGCCCGACACCTACCCGGCGGGCGGCGCCAAACCCATTCGCGAAGACAGCGAATTTTTCGCCCGGGTCGTACAGGAAGGACAGCCCAGGATCTGCGTCAATCGCGATGCCTGCGAAGCGGCCTTTCCCGACCACGAACTGATCCAGTCCCTGGGCTGCGAAAGCGCGGTCAACGTGCCGGTGCGCTGGAACGGCCAGACCATCGCATCGCTCAACCTGCTGCACCAGGCCGGCTGGTACGAGCCCGACATGCTGCCCGAGTTGGGCTGGTATGGCGCGCTTGCCATTCCGATCATCCACAACATCATCGACACCGTACGACAACAAGGGGAACAACCATGAAACGCCTGTGCACCTACCTTGCCGCGCTGCTGCTGCCTTGCGGCATGGCGCCGGCCCTCGCCGCCGATACCTATCCCGCCAAGGCCGTCACCATCGTCTATCCGTATGCGCCGGGATCCGCCTCGGACACCATGACGCGCCTGCTTGCCGACGCCATGGCAAAGCGGCTGGGGCAGCCCTTCATCGTGGAAAGCAAGCCGGGCGCGGGCGGGTCGATCGCCACCGAGCATGTCGTGCGGGCCGCGCCCGATGGCTATACGCTGCTGCTCAGCGCAAGCGGCACCATCGCGGTCAACCCGCACATCTACAAGCTGCGCTACAACCCGCTGGATGATCTGGCGCACATCTCCATTGCCGTTGAAGTGCCCTTTGTCTTCGTCGTCAACAAGGACTACCCGGCGCAGACCTACGCCGCCTTCAAGGCGCTGGACAAGTCCAAGCCCGGCGGCCTGACGTCCGCCAACGCGGGCCTGGGCACGCAGGCGCATTTGACCCAGGCGGCCTTTGCCAAGCGGGCGGGCCTGGACCTGAGCATCATCGGCTACAAAGGCGCGGCCCCCGCCGTCAACGACATCCTGGGCGGGCACGTGGATTCGATGATGGACAACGCCGCCTCGCAAATCCCGTATGTGACCAGCGGCAAGACCACCGCGCTCTTTGTCACCAGCGACTATCGGTTCAGCGGTTATCCCCAGGTGCCCACCGCAAAAGAACTCGGCATCACGGGGTTGGTGCCGGCAGGCTGGTTTGGCCTGGCGGCGCCCAAGGGCACCTCGCCCGCCATCCTGGAAAAGCTCCAGGTTGCGCTGGCCGCCAGCCTGAAAGATCCCGACACGCAGCGCAAGCTGCAAGAACTGGGATGGGTCGTCGTCGGCAATACCCCCGCCGAGGCGCTGGCGCGAGCTCGGGCAGACTATGACGTGCTGGGCCAAGTGGTGCGCGACATCGGCTTGAAGCCCAACTGACGCCCAATTGACGCACAGGCGGGCGACAGCGGGCCCGCCGGCATTATCCGGTCATACGAAGTGGCGCGGTTTGTGGCAGCATGCCGATCCATGCAGCCGGAGCAGGCAGCCGAAGCAGGCAAGCCGCACGGCTCGCGCCCCACCACCACGGAGTGTCACTCGTATGAAACTGAAGGCCTTGACCCTGGGTATTCTGATTGCCGGCGCAGGCGCTGCACAGGCGGCGACGGTAAAGGAAGTCTTCAACGGCGCCATGTTGGGCACGGATCAGCGTTACTTTGAGTCGATCGCCGGCGTGCCCCGCGAATCCTCCGGCAAGGACCACGTTTTCGTGGTGCAGAACTGCCAGATCACGGCGACCATCGGCAACGGCAAAGTGTCTGCGCTGCGCATGGAATTGGCCAAGGGTTGCGAGGCCGACCTGCGCAGCTTCATCGGCGAAGATGCGCCCCGTGCCGGGCAGACGATCACCCCTGGCGTATTTGGCCGGGGCCAGCGCTACACGGCCGACTGCCTGACGCAGTGCGGCAACGCGGCGGACCCGTCGGCCTTCGCGCTGTGGACGGCGCCGCGCTCGTCGGGCGGCATGGAAGTCTTGATGGAAATGGTGCTGGCCGGCGACAAGGCGCTGGACGCCGCCGACCAATGGGAAGCCCAGATGAAAAAGGCCGTGGGCGAGGACTACGTGCTGAACACCAAGTTCAACTGCGAAACCCGCTTCGACGACGCTGCCGCCGCCGCGTTCAAGGACGTGCCGGTCAACGCCATCACGATCGGCTACGGCTTGCCCACACAGCGCTGCCAATAGAGCGCAGCCAACAAAGTGGTCTGGTGGTATCCCGAAATGTGGCCTGAATAGACCAGCCACCCCCGCCTTACACTTTCCGCTTTCCCTCCCGGCCGGCCGGCAATCTATTGGATGCCGGCCAGGCGCCTTCAAAGTGTGGAGTGATTTCATGAGCCCATCGCCGGCCGGCCTGCGCGCCGCCGACTTTTTCTCGCCGACCGTCGCGGCGCTTATTTCCGTGCTGGTGAATTACGGCGGCACGTTCGTGCTGGTGTTCCAGGCGGCCGAAATGGCGGGGTTGACGCCGGGGCAGACCGCGTCGTGGGTATGGGCGGTTTCCGTGGGGGTGGGCGTCACGGGTGCGTGGCTTAGCTTTCGCTACAAGGAACCGATCATCACGGCGTGGTCCACGCCCGGCGTCGCGTTCCTGGCCACGGTGATGCCGTTCACGCCGTACGGCGAAGTGATCGGCGCCTATATCGTTTCCGCGCTGGGCTTTGTGGTGCTGGGCATGTCGGGCGCCTTTGAAAAGCTGGTGCGCCTGATTCCGGGCGGCATCGCGGCGGGGCTGTTGGCGGGCATTCTGCTTCAGTTCGGCGTCAATGCCTTCGGCGGCGCCAGCGTCGACCCGCTGCTGGTGATCGTGCTGGTAATTGCCTACGCACTGCTCAAGCGGTTTACGTCGCGTTTCGCCGTGGTCGGCATACTGGTGATCGGGCTGGCGATGCTGATCGTGCAAGGCCGCATCGATTTTTCCGCCGTCCACCTGAGCCTGGCCACGCCGGTATTCGAGATGCCCCGGTTTTCGCTTAATGCCTTGCTGGGGGTGGCGCTGCCCTTGTTCATCATTACGCTGACGGGCCAATACATGCCCGGCATGCTGGTGCTGCGCAACGACGGCTTCAAGACCAGCGCCAACCCCATCCTGGTGACCACGGGTTTGGGCTCATTGTTGATGGCGCCGTTTGGCGCGCATGCCTTCAATGTGGCAGCGATCACCGCCGCCATCTGCACGGGCCGAGACGCCCATGAAGATCCGCGCAAACGGTACATCGCGGGCCTGGCTTGCGGCGTGTTCTACATCCTGGTGGGCACGTTCGGCGTCACGCTGGCCACGCTGTTCATGGTGCTGCCCAAGGCGTTCATCACCACGCTGGCCGGGCTGGCCTTGCTGGGCGCCATTGGCGGCAGCCTGGCCAACGCCATGGCCGATGCCCGCACCCGCGAGACCGCGCTCATCACCTTCCTGGCCACCGCCGCGAACGTGACCATGCTGGGCGTGGGTGGTGCGTTCTGGGGGTTGGTGGCCGGTTTGACCGCGCACCTGCTGATTCACGGCGGGCACCGCTCGCTGGTCGGCAGCACGGCCAAGTCCTAGGCGCGGCGGGCGGTCAAGACGACGGCGCTTATGCGGCTTCTGCGGCTACCTGCTTGCCGCTACCGTCTCTGCGACAAGGCTTTGCGCAACCGCAGTACCGCAGCCTCGATCTCGTGGTCCGCCAGCGACGCATAGCCCAACAGCCATCCTTCCAGCCGCTCCGCGCCCGCATACAAGCGGCTGATGCCCGGCAGCACCAGGCCGGCGTCGGCCGCTTGCCGGATGGTCTTGGCTTCGGACCATCCCGGCTGCAACAAGCACGGCACCTGTAGTCCACCCGGCGGCTTCACCGCGGTGGCGATGCCCGCCAGATGCCGGCCGATCGCATCCAGCATGCACGCCCGGCGCGCCGCATACAGCTTGCGCATCGCGCGCACGTGCGCGTTGTAGTGCCCGTCTTCCATGAAGCGCGCCAGCGTCAGTTGCTGCACCTGCGGCGTATGGCCGTCCATGATGCTGCGCGCACGCGCGAAGGCGCTGACCAACTCGCGCGGCAACGCCATGTACCCCATACGCAGTCCGGGAAACAGCGTCTTGCTGAAGGTGCCCAGATACAAGGTCCGTTCAAACTGGTCCACGCCCTGCACGCAGGCCGTGGGCACGCCGTCGTAGTGGAATTCGCTGTCGTAGTCGTCTTCGATGATCCACCTGCCGTGGTCATGGGCCCAGCGCGTCAGCATCAGCCGACGTTCCAGCGACAAGGTGGCGCCTGTTGGATATTGATGCGACGGCGTCACGTAAACGCAGTGGGCGCCGCTTTGATCCTGGCGCAGCAGGTCCATGCGGATGCCTTGCGCGTCCACGTCGATCGGCACGACTCGGGCTTGCGCGGCCTCGAACGCTTTGCGGGCGCCGAAGTAACCAGGGTTCTCCATCAGGATGGGGCCGTCCGCGTCCACCAGCAATTGCGCGCACAGGTACAGCGCCTGCCGGGTGCTGCTCAACACCAGGATCTGGTCCGCCGACACCCTGGCGCCGCGCTCCAGGTTCAGGTAGGCGGCAATCGCGCGGCGCAGCGGTTCCGCGCCTTGCGGGTCGCCATGCAGCAACGCGCTGTCGCGGTGGTCCTTCACGACCTGGCGCTGCAAGCGTTCCCAGACTTCGGTGGGAAACGTGCGCGTTTCAGGCAGGCCGGTGGCGAACGCCTTGACGGCCTGATAGTCCGCCACGCCACCGCTGTCATGGATCTTCTTGCCGCGCTGGCTCAGGCCGGACCCAGCCAGTGCTGCCGGAGTCTGCGCGCCGGCAACGCGACGCGGAGGCATGCGCCGGCCCGCCGCGCCTTGCAGAACCGCGCCTACCGTGTCGGACACGTAGCTGCCCGAGCCTTCGCGCCGGACGATGTAGCCATCGCGGTGCAACTGCACATAAGCGTTTTCGACGGTGTCGCGCGCCACCCCCAGGGACAGCGCCAGCCCGCGCGTGGCGGGCAGTTTCACGCCGGCGCCCAAGGCCCCGTCCAGGATCAACGCGCGTAAGGCCCGCTGGATGCGCTGGTGCAGATCCAGACGCTGAAACTCGGCGTCGCCCATCCGCATCTTGAGCGTATCGAGCTCAAACGTTTTCGACGTGTGGTGCGGTCTCGTTGCCATGCCAGGGTGCCGGTCGGGGAAAAGGCGTCAACTTTACCCCGCCGCAGGCCATCGGATCATGGCGCAGCGTATTTACCGCCCGACCGCCCTGCGGGAATCAATCAGGGCGCTACCTGATAGCCGCGCTGCTGCATGCAGCTGGCATACGCGGAAGACGCCTGGCTCGCGTCCTGCCTGTCGTCGCGGCGGTCCTGGCGCTGGCGCGAGCCGCCCACGACCGCGCCGGCCACTGCCGCGTCCTTGGCCTGGTTCTGTCGGTATTCCTGCTTGACGTCGTCGTCCATCCGGTCGTAGGCCTCTTCATGTTGCCGGCCGCGCGCGCCGGCCACCGCCGCGCCCGCCGCCGCGCCTGTCGCCGCGCCTCGGGCACGGCCGCCCGACGGCGTGCTGTCCGCGCTGCTGGTGCCGCCGGACTGCCCCTGACACGCGGCGATGTCCTGTTGCATGAGTTCGGCAGACTGCCCTTTCAATGGCGTGACGGTTTGTGCCGTGGCGCTGAATGCCAGCGTGGAAAGCAGAAAGGCAGCGCAGGGAATGATGGATTTTTTCATTGAAAACTCCACACTTTCGGTTGGTAACCCTGGAGTTTTCAATGTAGCGCCGCCTACCTCGCGGGTGCGGGCAGCGGGATACCCAAGATTGGGTATGGCGAATTTGTCAGCAAGTGTCATACCCGCCGGCCGCAGGCAACACGGCCGGCTTCGCATGCTAGCCTCACGCTATCTGCCGCCCCCATTCCAGAGATGAAATCCTTTCTCCAGTCCGAGAAATTCCTGCTGCTGGCGTTCGCCGTTGCCGCTGCGGGATACGCGCTTGATACGCAGCTAGGCGGTTACGGAAGGCTGGTCAGCACAATCGAAACGGTGGTGTTGATAACCGCAATTCTTTGCGCATCGCTCAGCGTGGCGCGCCACGCCGAACGTATCGCGCAAAGGCTGGGTGACCCCTACGGCAGCATGATCCTGACGCTGTCGGCGGTCTTGGTGGAAGTCATCGTGCTGGCCATCGTGTCGTCCAAGGGTGGCTCGCCCACGCTGGTGCGCGACAGCATTTATTCAGCCGTCATGCTCGACATCAACGGCATCCTGGGCGTGGCGGCGCTGATCGGCGGATTCAAGCACGGCGAACAGTCCTACAACGATGATTCCGCCCGCACCTACAGCGTGATGATCCTGACAGCCGTAACGGTGTCGATGATCATCCCCGAATTCGTGCCCATGCCGGACTGGCGTGCGTACAGCGCCTTCACCATCGTGGCGATGCTGTTGCTGTACGGCGTGTTCCTGCGCATGCAGACCGGCCCGCACAGCTACTTCTTCAGCTACAGCTATCCCGAGAAAAAATCGCGCAGCAACCTGCCTGCCGCCAGCCCAAGCAGTTGGCGTCCTTCAGCGGCGGTGATGGCGGCCGGCATCATTGCGGTTGGCGCCCTGGCCGAATTGATGTCGCATTCGCTGGACCGCAGCTTGAAGGGCGTAGACGTGCCCATCGGCCTGGTGGCGCTGATCGTGGCGGGCATTTCGGCGGCGCCGGAAATGCTGACCGCGCTGCGCGCCGCCCTGGCCAACCGCATGCAGTCGGTCGTGAACATCGCGCTGGGCGCCTCACTGTCCACGGTGATCCTGACGGTGCCCGCCATGGAGGCCATGGCCTTGATCTCCGGCCAGCGCATCGACATGGCGATGACACCGGTGCAGACCTTGATGATGCTGGTGACGCTGCTGGTGGCCGCCATCAACCTGAATGACGGCCAGACCAACGCCATCGAAGGCATGACGCACTTCGTGCTGTTCGGCACGTTTCTGATGCTGTTGGGGCTGGGTCTGTAGGCGCGGGCAGTCGGGTACGGATCACGCAGACACTTTCGACTTGCACGCCGCGCGCATCGCACTCCCCGCCAGATCGAACAATCTCCGCGCGGCCGGGGTCAGGCCCACCATGTGGATGCACGCATGGACCATGCCGGGCAATCGATGTGTTTCGGACGCCACGCCGCCGTCGCGCAGGCGCTGCGCATAGGCCTCGCCTTCATCACGCAACGGGTCGTACTCACTGACCAGCACCGTGGCGGCCGGCAAGCCCGCCACCGTCTCCACCCGCAAGGGTGACGCATAGGGCGACGCGCCATCCGATTCGTTCAGCAGATAGGTAAACCAGCAGTACCGCATGACTTCTTCGGTCAGGAAAAAATTACGGCCGTAGTCTTGGTAGGACTGCGTGGTGAAGGCATAGTCCATTACGGGATAGAACAGCAGTTGGTGGGCGACGGGCGGCCCGCCCCTGTCCCGCGCCATGATCGAGACGGCGGCAGCCAGGTTGCCGCCTGCGCTATCTCCGCAAACCGCGATGCGCTGCCTGTCGATGCCCAGCATGTCGGCGTTGACGCTGACCCATTGCAGGCCGGCGTACACGTCTTCGACAGGCACGGGAAACTTGTGCTCGGGCGCCAGTCGGTAGTCCACCGAGTACACCTTGCAACCGGTGGCGTTGGCCAAGGCGCGGCAAGGGTTGTCGTAGAGATCAAGCGAACACTGGAACCACCCGCCACCGTGCGCGAACACGATGGCGGGCATGGCCGTCTCCGCCCCACATCCGGCCGGCGTATAGGCCCTGATCCGCAACGGCTGCCCGTCGTGGCACATCGCCTGGAAGTCGGTGATGGCATCCACCGGCTCCGTCTCGCCTTGCAGCGCGCGCAGCCCGACCTCGGTCGCCGCGCGGATCTCTTGCAGCACCAACGGCGTGGACGCGCTGGACAGCCTGACCAGAAACGCGCTGATGTGAGGATCGACGGCCATGTTCAAGCCTCCCGCGACAGGAAAGCCAGCAAGTGTTCGGAGAACGCCTCGTGGCATTCCTCGGTCACGAAATGGCCGCAGTCAGGAATGATCACGCCTGTGAGATCGGTGGCGTTGTCTTGCATGGTGACCAACGGCGCATCGCGGGTGGCATGTTCGGCGCCGATCGCCAAGACGGGCATGCGCAGCGGCACTTTGGATCTTTCGTGGTTCTGCCGGATGGTTTCGGGAATGGCGCGGTAATAGGCAAAGCCGCTGCGCAGCGCGCCCGGCGCCGAGTAGGCATCGATATAGACGTTGGCGGCGACGCGGTCGCGACGATGCGACCACTTATCGAAAATAAAGCTCAGGTAGGCCCGTTCGCGTCCGACGATCAGGGCCTCGGGCAAGTCCTGCACCTGATTGAACATGAAGTGCCACAGGAAAATATTCTGGTCCGGGGGCACGAACACGGGCGGCGCGGGCGCAAGGCCGGGAATCACTGCCTCGGTCAAGGCCAGCCGGCGAACGGCGTCGGGGTAATCGCTGGCCATCGCATAGGCGACCCACATGCCGATGTCGTGGCCCACCACCTGATAGGCTGCGTGCCCCAACTTTTCCATCAGACGATGCAACACGCTGGCGACGGCTCCCGTGTCATACCCCTGCGTGGGGCGGCTGGAATCGCCGGTGCCAGGCGGGTCCACGGCAATCGCGGTATATCCCGCCGCAGTCAATGACTTCATGATGTAGCGCCACGTGAACCAGGTCTGCGGCCAGCCGGGAATCAGCAACACGGGCGGGCCATCACCCGCCATCACGCAGTGGATGCGGTGGCCATCTATCAGAATGTAGCGATGCGTCACGCCGTCATCGGCGGTGAAAAAGGAAGTGGCTTGATGCGTCATGGTGTTGATCTTTGCGCTTATGCCATGCCCAGCAAGGCATGGATCTGTTGTTGGTCAATGGCGGCGCCGGCGAAGTCGTCGAACACCTTCGCCGTCACGGGGATGATGTGCCGGTTGATGAACTCGACGCCCTCGCGTGCGCCGGTTTCCTGGTCTTTCAGGCAGCATTCCCATTCCAGCGTGGCCCAGCCCGCGTAGTCGTAGTGCGCAAGCTTCGAGAAGATGGACTTGAAATCCACCTGGCCATCTCCCAGCGAGCGGAAGCGCCCCGCACGGTTGATCCAGGATTGATAGCCGCCGTAGATGCCTTGGCGGCCCGTGGGATTGAATTCCGCGTCCTTCACATGGAACATGCGGATGTGGTCTTTGTAGATATCCAGGTAGTCCAGGTAGTTCAACTGCTGCAACACGAAGTGGCTGGGGTCGAACAGAATGGCGCAGCGCGGATGGGCGCCAACGCGCTCGTGGAACATCTCGAAGGTAATGCCGTCGTGGAGGTCTTCGCTGGGATGGATCTCGTAGCACAGGTTCACGCCTTGCTCATCGCAAGCGTCCAACACCGGCCGCCAGCGGCGAGCCAGTTCATCGAAGGCCGTCTCGATCAAGCCTTCGGGCCGTTGCGGAAACGGAAACAAGTACGGCCACGCCAACGAGCCGGAGAACGTGCCCATCTCCGTCAAGCCCAACCGCCGCGAGGCACGCGCCGAATTCAACAGCCCCTGCTTTGCCCATGCCGTCCTGGCCTGCGGATTGCCGCGCGCTTCCTGGGGCGCGAAGCTATCGACCATGGCGTCATAGGCCGGATGCACGGCCAGCGCCTGGCCAAAAATATGCGTGGTGAGCTCGCTGATCACCAAGCCGTGCGTGGCCAGCATGCCCACGATCTCGTCACAGTAGTCCTGGCTGAGCGCGGCCGTCTCGGCATCGAAGAGGCGCTTGTCCCACGCGGGAATCTGCAAGGCCTTGAAGCCGACCCCCGCCGCCCATTGCGCAATCGCGGGCAAGCTGTTGAACGGCGCGGCGGCGTCGCTGAACTGGGCAAGGTGCAGGCTGGGGCCTTTGATCGTTCTCATATCGATTCCTTAATTGTTTGTCGATCAACAAAGAATAGAAGATAAATCCGCGCGATGCAAATCGGTGGGCCGGCGGTACACTGCGTTCAGTTCATTCCACCGAGACCGTGATGGCAGGCAGACCCAGAGAATTCGACCGCGACCTAGCGCTTCAGCAAGCCATGCTGGCGTTTTGGAAACAAGGTTATGAAGGCACGTCGATGGCCGATCTGGTGGCAGCCACCGGCCTGGCGTCGGCACGGCTTTATGCTGCCTTCGGATCCAAGCAAGCGCTGTTTCGCGAGGCCGTGGCACGGTACGAAGCCGGCGACGGCGCGTTTGCCGAGACCGCGCTCCAGACCGAAGACGGCGTACGCGTCGCCATTGAAAAGCTGCTGACCGATGCGGTGTTGACCTACACCCGGCGAGGCCGGCCGCAGGGTTGCATGGTGGTCAGCGCGGCCACCAACTATGCCGCCGAAAACGAAGACGTCATGGCATGGCTGACCACGCATCGAAAGGCTCGCACGCAAGGCATCATCGACCGGCTTGATTCCGCCCGGCGAGCAGGCGAACTCAAGGCCGGGACAGACGTGCAGGCGCTGGGTGATTTCTACGCTGTTGTGCTGCATGGTCTGTCGGTTCAGGCGCGCGACGGCGTAAGCAAGGCCCGGCTGCTGGCCATGATTACGCCGGCGCTGTGCGCCCTGGACGCTGTACTGGCCTGACCGCTCTCAGGTCAACGCCATCCCACCATCCACCCGCAATACGACGCCAGTGATGAAGCTGCTGTCGTCCGACGCCAGGAACAAGGCGGCGCGCGCCAATTCGTCCGGGGTCGCCATCCGGCCCAAGGGAATGGCCGAGGCCATGCTCTGTTCGAACGCGGCACGGTCAGCGTCGGCCACGCCCAGCTTTTCCAGGATGGGCGTGTCGGTGGGGCCGGGGCTGAGCACGTTGACGCGAATCTTCCGGGTCTTGAACTCCAAGGCCCAGGCACGCGCAAAGGCTTCGACGGCCGCCTTTGAGCCGGCGTAGACCGCGTGGTTCTCCAGCACCTTGGCGCTGGCGATCGAACTGGTCAGGATGATGCTGCCGCCATCGCGCATGACCGGCAACGCCTTGGTCACGCCGAAGAACAGCGCCCGCGTATTGATGCCGAACTGGCTGTCGTAGCTGTCCACGCTGACCGCCGTGGACGGTTCAATGTGGTTCATGCCGGCGTTGGCCATGTAGATGTCGATGGGGCCGAAGCGTTCATGCACCTGTGCCATCAGGCGGTCATGCGTGGCCAGGTCGGCCACGTCGCCCACCACGCCGAAGGCGGATGCGCCAAGCGCTTCCACGGCGTGGTCCACCGCGCCTTGCCGCCGCCCCAGAATCGCGACGCGTGCGCCTTGGGCAACGAAGGCCTGGGCGGTGGCAAACCCGATGCCGCTGTTGCCGCCCGTGATGACGGCTGTTTTTCCTGCAAGCTTCTTCATGTGTATTCCTTCATTGAACTCAACGGGCGGCTTGGCGCTTAGAAGTCCCAGATGACCGGCACCCAGCGATAGGCGTCGCCGTCCACCGCGATGCGGCCGACGGACGGGAACGGCAGGTGCGCGGCCACCAGCAGCCCACGGTTCTGCGCCAGTTCATCGAACAGGCCGATACGGACGCGAGTCGATTCCTCGGGATCATGTTCAAAACCGTTCTGCCATTCGGGGTGGTCAAAGCCCACCGGAAACATCGCGTCGCCGGCAAAGGTCAGGCGTTCGCCGCCCGACACCAGGTCGACGACGGAATGTCCGGGCGTGTGGCCGCCCGTAACGCGCACGAAGACGCCCGGCGCGACTTCATGCTTGTCCTGGAAGATGTGCAAGCGGTCGCGGTATTCGTTGTAGAAAGCGGTGGCGGTCGTCTTGAGCACTGCCGGCACCGGCTTGGGCATCACCGTTTGCGAGAAGTCCGGCGAGGTCCAGAAGTCGACTTCGGCCGCCGACACGTGGATGCGCACGTCCGGCCGCAAGCGCTTCTTGACGTCGTCGACCAAGAGGCCGCCCACGTGGTCCATGTGCATATGCGTGATGATCACGTCGGTGACCGACTCCAGCGCGATGCCCGCGGACTCCAGGCGTTGCGGGAACATCCCCGCACGCGGAAAGCCCGGAAACTGCCCGCCCAGGCCGGCGTCGATCAAGATGGTCTGCTTGCCGCTGCGCGCCACCATCACGTTCAAGGGCCAGTCGAAGGCGTCGGGCGGCATGAACATGTGGTCCAGCCAATTCGCCAGCTCGGCGGGGTCGACGTTGGTGGCCATGGTTGAGGTGGGCAGCGGCAGCACGCCGTCGCTGACGACCAGTGCGTCAATATCGCCCACTTGCACGGCGTAGCGGGACGGAACCAGATCCAGCGGTTGGTGGCTATTGGCTTGTTGGATGTTGTCAGTGGCAAACATGGCAAATCTCCTGAGGGGCGGCCGGGCGGCCGCATTGAGGAAGGGTGATAAACAGCGATAAAGCGCTGCCGTGAAACACTGCGGCTAAGCACCGCAGCAAAGACGCTTCATCGCGCGATCAGGCGCGCAGGAAGGCAAGAATGTCAGCGTTGATGCGGTCTTGCATCGTGGCGGTCAAGCCGTGCGGGGCGCCGGGGTAATAGAGTTCCTTGGCGTGTTTGACCAGCCGCGCGGCCTTCTTGGCCGAGTCGTGCAGCGGCACGATCTGGTCGTCTTCGCCGTGCATGAAAAGCGTCGGCACGCTGATCTTTTTCAGATCTTCCGTGAAGTCCGTTTCAGAGAACGCCTTGACGCATTCGTAGGCGTTCTTCTGGCCGCTCTGCATGCTCCACAACCAGAACTGGTCCAGCATGCCCTGCGACACCTTGGCGCCGTTTCGATTGGCGCCGTAGAAGGGCACGGCCAGCTCTTTGTAGAACTGCGAGCGGTCACCGGCCACGCCCTTGCGGATGCCGTCGAACACTTCAATGGGCTGGCCGCCGGGGTTGGATGCCGACTTCACCATCACGGGCGGCACCGCGCCGATCAGCACGGCGCGCGCAACGCGCTTGGAGCCATGGCGGCCGATGTAGCGCACCACTTCGCCGCCGCCCGTGGAGTGGCCGACCATCGTGATGTTCTTCAGGTCCAACGCCTCGATCAGCTGCGCCAAGTCATCGGCATAGGTGTCCATGTCGTTGCCGGACGAGGGTTGCGCCGACCGGCCGTGGCCGCGACGGTCATGCGCAATGACGCGAAAACCGTTCTGCGCCAGGAAGTGCATTTGCCCGTCCCAAGCGTCCGCGTTCAGCGGCCAGCCGTGCGAGAACGTGACGACCGGGCCGTCGCCCCAGTCCTTGTAGTAGAGCTGCGTGCCGTCCTGGGTGGTGAAGGTGCTGGATGTCATGCGTGTGCCTTGGGTGGATTGCGGATTGCGTGGAGTGAGTTGCGAACTGGCTTGCGCGCCAAGCGCAAACGCGCTGGTCGCAAGCGCCGCGCTGCCGGCTAGCAGCGTGCGGCGGGTGGCGCTGTGGGTGGAGTTGCGGGTGGTGCTGGAGGTGGAGTTATTGCTGTCGCTCATGAGTGCCCCTTGGGTGGAAGAAGATGACGAGCGAATCGTAGGTCTGGCCTCCGAGGCGCGGTAGGTCCTCATCGGGAAGCGCACTGTTGTGCCGTGGACACCAATGCGAAACGCCCGCGAATTGTTGTCGCGCGCACAACACCATGCGTCCTTCGCCACGCCTACCGCGCTGCGCGCCGCGTCTCTAGCATGGGGTTCGTCGTTGCATGACACGGGCCGCGCAAGCTCGCCCACTGCAACGCCTGACTTATCCACTTTCCCCATGACGAGGCGAAGAATCGTGAAGACAGATCGTTGCGCCACCTCGACCAGAACCTTCCATGCCGCCGCATGAATGGATCGCGCAATACGGCGCGCTACTGGTCTTTCTTAACGTGCTGGGCGCGTCGCTGGGCCTGCCCCTGCCCGTCATGCCGACGCTGATCGCGGTGGGCGCCTGCCATGCCGTGCAGCCGGCCGGTTCGTGGGTGGCGGCCATGCCGCTGTGCCTGATGCTGGGCGCGGCCGTGGTGGCTGGCGTGCTGGCGGACCTGATCTGGTATGTGGGCGGCGTGCGCTATGGGCCACGCACGCTGAACACCGTGTGCAACCTGACGTTGTCACGCGATGCTTGCATCACGAAGACCGAGAAGTTCTTCGGCCGCTGGGGCGTGCGACTGCTGTTCGTGGCGCGCTTCGTGCCCGGCCTGTCGTTAGTGGCCGTACCGCTTTGCGGCGCGATGGGCGTGCGCTTGCGGTCTTTTATCTGGCACGACTGCGTAGGCGTGGCGCTGTGGGCGTCGGTGGGCCTGGTGCTGGGCGCCAGCTTCGCGGCGCAGATCCATCAACTGTTGGCTGCGTTGTCGGCGGTGGGTGGGCAGGCGCTGATCGTGCTTGGCGTACTGGCGGCGACGTATCTGGCGTACCGCTGCGCACGGCGCGTGCGTCGGTCCCGGGCGCAAGGCAAACCGCCCATTGGCACGCTTTGACGTGGCGGCTGGACATGACAAGCCCGCCCGCGCGCGGCGTCTTCGCGCTTGTCGCCACCGGCGCGCTGCGGCAAAATACGTGGCTTCACGCCTCCCTTCCCCGGGCGTTGGCTCCCCCCATGACCGACTCCGCGTCCCTCTTCGAGTGTCACCGCCCCCGCCTGTACGCCATTGCCTATCGCATGCTGGGCGCGGTTGCCGAGGCGGAAGACGTGGTGCAGGAAGCGTGGCTGCGTTGGCACGGCGCCGACCGCGACGCAGTGCAGAACGCCGAAGCCTGGCTGGTCACGGCCACCACGCGCTTGTCCATTGACCGCCTGCGCGCCGCCAAGGCCGAACGCGCCCATTACACGGGTGTCTGGCTACCCGAGCCCATGCTGATGGCCGCGCCGCCATCCACCCCTGAACAGATCCACGAGATGGCCGACGATGTGTCGGTGGCGTTTCTGTTCATGCTGGAACGCCTGTCACCCGACGCGCGCGCGGCCTTCCTGATGCGCGACGTGTTCGACGCCGACTACGAAGACATCGCGCAGACGCTCGACAAGACCCCGGCCGCCATCCGCCAATTGGTGCGGCGGGCCAGGTTGCAATTGCGCCAGGGCGCCCCGCGCGAAACGGTCCCGCGCGCAACCTTGCAACGCCTGCTGCTGACCTTTGCCGACGCCATGCAGCGCAGCGACTTCCACGGCCTGCATGCCTTGTTGAGCGATGATGCCGAACTCATCGGCGACGGTGGCGACAAGGTCACAAGCTTTGCCAGCCTGGTGGGCGGGAAGCGCCTGGCGCAACTGTTCTACGCGGGCAAGCGCCGCTACCGCGATGCCTTGCATGTCGACGTGGTGCAGGTGAACGGGCAATGGACGCTGCTGCGCTTCATTGATGGCCAGCTTGAATCCGTGCAGTCCTACGAGACGGACGGTGAGCGCCTGACGCGGGTGTTGGTGCAACGCAATCCGGACAAGCTGGCGCGCATCGCGTCGGCGCTGGCGCGGCAAGGCTGATCGCCGCCGTCTACGCCGGGGCGGTGTTGCATGGCGGGCAACATGGTGATCCCTCGCGCGGGCCTACCGCCGCGCGGGCGGCACTTCTACGATGGGCGTGTCACACCTCCACCAAGGACACGCCATGTCGAAGATCACGAAGTTCGGGTTGCCTTTTACTTTTATTGCCGCCGGCGCGCTGCTGAGCCCGCTTGCCCATGCCGCGGCCCCGGCGAACCCCGCTAAGCCCCCCGACGCCATCGTCACGGAACTCATGACGAAAGCCCTGCCGGATATTCCCGGCAAGGACGCCGTGATGATCACGGTGGACTATCCGCCCGGCGCGGTCGACCCCGTTCACCGCCACGACGCCTACAGCTTCGTGTACGTGCTGGAAGGCAGCATCGTCATGCAGGTCAAGGGCGGCAAGGAAGTCACGCTAACCCCGGGCCAGACCTTTTTTGAAGGGCCGGACGACATCCACACCGTGGGCCGCAACGCCAGCCAGACCCAGCCGGCCAAGTTCGTGGTGGTGCTGATCAAGAAAAAAGGCGCGCCCATCCTGACCCCGATCCAATAAGGGACTTATCAAACCTTGCAGGTCCAAACTGGCTTTCCCTGGTGGAAAGCCAGTTTTTTTGCGTCCCGTGTCACAAGATTGCCCCGCGCGCCGTCTTAGCAGTAGGATCAACCAAAATCGCGGCGCCGCCATCATGTCGACACCCTACCCCGCCACACCTGCCATCCCCGCCCCCAATGGACCAGATTCCCTGGCCGACAGCTTCGCCACCAGCTATGCCGGCGTGGTGGCGTTTCTTGCCGTTGCCACCGAAGGCAACTTCGCCAAGGCCGGCGACCGGCTGGGCATCGGCCGCTCGGCCGTCAGCCGCAGCGTGCAGAAGCTGGAAGACCAGTTAGGCACCCGGCTGTTCGTGCGCACCACGCGCAGCACCTCGCTGACCACCGAGGGCCAACGCTTCTACGAGCAATGCCATCCGGGCGTGGCGCGCATCATCCAGGCCTTGGACGACATGCGCGAACTGCGCGAAGGCCCGCCCTCCGGCCAACTGCGCGTGTGTTCAACGGTGGGCTTCGGCCGCAAGATCGTTGCGCCGCTGTTGCACGAGTTTCGCGCGGCTAACCCGGGTATCTCGGTGGAACTGCTGCTGGATGACGGCCCCACCGATTTCACGACGGACCGCGTCGACGTGTCGTTTCGCAACGGCCGCATGGAAGACAGCCAGGTGATCGCTAAGAAAGTGATCCCCATGCAGATGCTGCTGTGCGCCTCGCCCGCCTATGCCGCCAAGCACGGCCTGCCGGCCAGCGTTGACGACATCCCGGAGCATCAGTGCGTAAATTTCCGCCTGGCATCGGGGCGCGTGTATGAATGGGAATTCAAGGTGGGGGGCTATCTGCGCAAGGTAGCGCCGCCCGCCATGTTGACCTTCAACGACGCCGACTTGGTGTTGCAGTCGGTGCTGGACGGGCACGGCATCGCGCAAATGGCCGCTTATCAGGTTTGCGATCACTTGCGCGCGGGCACGCTGGTGGCCTGCCTGCCGCAACATGCGCCCGACGACCGCGGGCATTACCTGTGTTTTCTAAGCCGTCAGCATTTGCCTGCACGCATGCGCGTGTTCATCGACTACATGACCGATCGCATCCGTGCCATGGACCTGCAGATTCTGGATAGCCTGCTGCCCAAGAAAGCCTAGGCCGCTTGCAGCCCAGGCCGTTATTGGGTCAGGGCGACGACGCTTTCTATGCCGCCCTGCGCCATCTTGGCGTACGGACACAGGCGTTCGGTGTTGCGCACCAGTTCTTCGGCCACGTCGCGGGCCACGCCGGGCAGATGGATGTTGACCTCGGCCTTCAGCGCAAACAGGCCATCGACGGGGTCGCGGCCGAACGACACAGTGGCCGTCACCGACGCATCCGGCAGCGACAGGCCCGAGCGCTCGGCCAGCATGCTCAGCGCGCCATGAAAGCACGCGGCATAGCCGGCCGCGAACAATTGTTCGGGGTTGGTTCCCCCGCCCTTCCCGCCCAGTTCAACCGGCAAGCGCAGCTCTACATACAATTCGCCGTCGTCCGAGATAGCGATGCCCGAGGCGCGGCCATGCGCAGCCTCCCCGCCGCGCACCGTCACGCTGGTGGTGTAGAGGGGATGAAAATCCCCTCCCCGGTACTTATCCAGCAGAGCCTGGGAAGGCGGCCGCAGTTTGCTCATGGTGGTCCTTGTTTGCGCCGCTACGTTGCGCCGCTATTTTTTTGTGCCCGAACTTGCGCCGGAATTTGCACCCGACTGACTGAACCAAGAGTCGAAGTCGATCTTGCCCAGGCGCGGGGTCGATCGTGGCACCAGCGTGTCGTCGTTGAGCAATGCGCCAAAATAGCGCGCGCCCGGGTCCGCCTGCACGTGGCGAGTGTCGCCGATTTTACCCAGGTAGCGTTGCACCAGATCGGCCAGTCGCACCTTCTCCGGGCCGGCGATTTCGACCGTGCCGTTCACCGGCGCGCCCAAGGTGGCGTCCGCCATGGCCAACGCCACGTCGTCCGACGCAATCGGCTGCACATAGGCGGGCGAGAGCCGAATTTCATTGCCCTGCGCGCCCGACTGCACGATGCCGCCCAGGAACTCGAAGAACTGCGTGCTGTGCACGATGGTGTACGGAATGCCCCCGGCTTCGATCAGGTCTTCCTGCGCGATCTTGCCGCGAAAGTACCCGCTTTCCGCCAAGCGATGCGTGCCCACCACCGACAGCGCAACATGGTGACTCACGCCGGCCCGGGCTTCAGCCGACAGCAGGTTGCGCCCCGAGGCCTGGAAGAACGCCAGCACCGCCGCGTCTTCGAACGATGGCGAGTTGGCCACGTCAACCACCGTGTCCACCCCCGCCAGCGCATCATCCAGGCCCTCGCCGGTCACCGTGTTCACGCCCGTGGCGGGCGAAGCCGCAATGGCCTCATGGCCACGCGCGATAAGCAGGTCGACGAGTTTGGAGCCGATCAGGCCGGTACCGCCAATGACTAGGATTTTCATGATGCGTCCTTAGCTGAACTTGGCCTTGTCCAGGCCATAGGCTTTGTCGGCCGAACCGGGCACGGTGCGAAAGCCGACGTTAAGGCGGTTCCAACTATTGATGGCCATGACCGCGAAGCTGAGATCCGAGATTTCCTTTTCGGACAACTCGCCGCGCACGCGCTCGTAGATCTCGTCGGACACGCCATGCGCGCCCAACGTGGTCAGCGCTTCGGTCCACGCCAAGCAGGCGCGTTCGCGCGGCGAAAACTCGGTGGACTCGCGCCAGATCGCCACATGGTGCAGGCGCAGTTCACCTTCGCCGTGGATCTTGGCTTCTTTCACATGCATGTCCAGGCAAAAGCCGCAGCCATTGATCTGCGACGCGCGGATCTCAACCAGGCTCAGGATGGACGATTCAATCGCGCTCTTCTTCAAGAGCATGCCGAATTCGACGAACTTCTTGAACAGCTCGGGCGATTGCGCAAAGGCGTTAAGACGTTGACTCATGGTGATTTCCCTGGATAGTTTGGCGCGGTTCGGCTGGGCTTAGCCGACGATTGCGCGTGCTTGAACGACGCCCAAATCGTAGGTCTGCTGGGAGGGCAGCAGTAGACCCGGGCAAGGGACCATGGTGTTGCCTGGCGCGCAACAATCGTGAAACCTGGTATTAAGCCGTGCCGGCTAATCCCGTCCGGAAGGCCGTGCCGACAGCCCTGTCGGGGAGACCGGAGAGTTTGCGTCATGCCAGTACCCGTTACCCTTGGACGTGGAGCAATTCTCTGGAGAGAATCCCAATGGCCGAAATCGTTGGACCGAAGTCCCGTATGCGTTTCCTGCTGCTGCATTATTCAAAGGATGCCCAGGCCCCGCTCAGTGCCTTTTTCAATGACAACGACGACACGTCGAAGCTCGGCATGTCCCCCGGTCAAACCTTGGCATCGACTTGATCGCCACCTGCAAGCGCCGGCGTGTCCTACGAGGGCAAACGCTATACGCACATGGCCGCTGCAAACCCTACCCATCAACCCCGCCGATAAAACGCCCCCGGCGACACGCCGAAGTGCTTCTTGAACATGGCCGCGAACGCGCTCTGGCTGGTGTAGCCGTGTTCCAGCGCCACATCCACTACCCGCGCCCCGCCTGCCAGGCGTTCCAGCGCCAGCAGGAGCCGCGCCTGCCGGCGCCACTGCCCTAGCCGCATGCCGGTCTGTTGCTGAAACTGCCGGTGCAAGGTGCGGGTGGACAGGTGCAGCCGGGCGGCCCACTCATCCAGCGTCAACGCCGCATCGGGTTCGCGCATCAAGGCGTCGCAGAATTTCCTGAGGCGCGCGTCCGCCGGCATCGGCAGATACAAGGGCAACACCGGCAGGCTGCGCAATTCCTGCAACAGCAAGTGCAGCAAATGCCAATCGCGGGACCCGGGGCTGGCTGGCTCGGAAAGGTCAACATCCACCGCCGCCACGATCAGTTCCCGCAACAAGGGCGAGATGTCCAGCACGCAACTGCGCGCGGGCAGATGGGCGGTGGCGCGGCCATCGACGAACACGGTGCGCACCCGCACTGCGCCGTGCATGCGGACGGAGTGCGCCACGTCAGCTTCAAGCCAGACGCCGCGCGTGGGCGGCACCACCCATCGGCCGCCTTCGGCGTCGATGGTCATTACGCCCTGGATGGCGTACAGCAGTTGCGCGCGGTCGTGGCGATGGGGCGCAATGAAATGGCCGTCGGGGTAGTCCACCGCCAAGGCGGCGGCGGGCGCGCCGGAAGCCGCGAAGGTAGCGTCGAACCGGGAATCTTCCATGTTGGCGGTGTTGCGAGTTGGCAGTTTTGCGATAACTGGCGACATAGTAGCGTCAGACGGACGCCTGCCCCGAGCGGCACCATGCAAGGCTCGTTCTGGAGACCTTCATGTCCATCACTTCCCTGCTCTTTCCGTTCATGGCCATCGTGCTGTGGGCGGGCAACGTCATCGTGTCCAAGCTGGCCGCGTCCGCAATTTCCCCCACGGCCATCACCTTCTACCGCCTGATCCTGGCGCTGGCGCTGATGACGCCCTTTGTGCTGCCGTCGCTGCGACGCAACTGGGCGTCGGTGCGGCCGCACCTGGGCAAGATGGCAGTCAGCGGCCTGCTGGCCATGGCGCTGTTTCAGAGCCTGTCGTACCGCGCGGCCGAAAGCACCACGGCCACCAACATGGCCATCGTCACCGCGCTGGTGCCCTTATTGACGGCGATACTCAGCGTGATCGTGCTGGGCGAAGCGTTGACGATAGGCATGGCGGTGGGCGGCGTGCTGTCGTTCGTGGGTCTGCTGTACGTGGTGGGCCAAGGCGACATCGCCGCCATCGCGCGCAACGGCGTGCATGTGGGCGACCTGCTGATGCTGCTGGCGTCCTTGTCGTACGCGCTGTATGGCGTGCTGCTGCGCCGCTGGCGCCTGACGATTCCGGCGTGGCAGGCGGTGTACCTGCAAGCCGTGGCCGCGCTGGTTTTCATGCTGCCGTTCTTCCTGATGCTGCCGGCGGGCGCGGCGTCGCTGGACGCGCGCACCTTGCCGCTGATCGCCTACGCGGGCATCGGCTCATCCATTCTGCTGTCGTTCTTCTGGATTCAAGGCGTGAAGCACCTGGGGCCGAACCGGTGCAGCATCTTCATCAATCTGCTGCCCGTGTTGACGGCCGTGCTGGCCGTGGCGATGTTGGGCGAACAGATGCACGCCTATCACGTCATCGGCGGCAGCATGAGCCTGATCGGCGTGCTGATTGCGCAGACGGTGCATCGGCCGCTGCATGCCGCGCGCGCAGGCACCGCTCAATGCAGTTGAGTGCTGTAGTCGACGGGTTCCCAAAGAAACGACTTACCGGTCTTCACCAGGCGGCCGATGCCGGGGAATGACAGGTGCGCGGCCGCAATCAGCGTGCGGTCTCGCGCCGCGTCGCCGAAGAATTGCAGACGGGTTGCGGCGGCTTTCTTCTCATCCATGTCGAATGCAATGGTCACCTCGGGATGCGGGAGCTGTACCGCGCCGACGTGGATCAGATCGCCGATCAGCAGAAGTCGTTGGCCCTGGCTTTCAACCGCGTAGACGGTGTGGCCCACGGTGTGGCCGTGCGCCGTCAGCGCGCTGATACCGGGCAAGAGTTGCGCGCCGGCGCGAAATGGCACCAGCTTGCCGGCCTGCGCGTACGGCGTCAGCGAGGTGATGGCGCCTTCAAAGAAGCCGCGGGCCATGTCATCCGCCTTGCCCATCTGCTCAGACGACATCCAATAGCTCGCTTCGGCCTGCTCCATGCGGATGGTGGCGTTCGCGAACGCCATCTTGCCCTGGACCATCAGCCCACCAAGATGGTCAGGATGGGCATGGGTCAGCAAGATCTCGTCGACTTGCTCCGGCAGGTAGCCGGCCGCGCGCAGGTTGTCGCCTAGCCTGCCAAGCTCGGGGCCCATCAAGCCACCGGTCCCGGCGTCGATGAGCACGAGCTTGTCGCCGGTGTTGACCAGATACGCATTGATGGATGTTTCCACCGGGCTCGTCCGGTGGCTGGCGCGCAGATGGCCGCCGATATCGCCGCCATGACCGTGCAGCAGTTCCTCAGCGGGCAGATCGACGGTGCCGTCGCTCAGCGCGGTGATCTCGAACGCGCCGAGCATCATGCGATAGAACCCGGGCGCTTGCGTTTTCACCATGGGAGCGGCCGCGTGAACGGATAGCGGCAGCGCTGCGCCACCCAGGGACAATGCCACCGCAAGGGCGGCCTGGAGCGGAAAGTTACGGAATTTCATGATCGATATCTTGGTGGTTTATCTCAACGGGTTCCCATGATTCAATAGCCCACCCTCATCAATCAAATCGAATTTAATGATCAGCAATATCAGGGAACGTGATTTACGAGGCGTCGACCTAAATCTTCTGGTGACCTTGTTGGTGCTGCTGCGGGAAAGAAGCGTTTCCAAAGCCGCGCAATGCCTGTACCTGGGCCAACCGGCCGTCAGCGGTGCGCTCGCGCGGCTGCGCGAGCTATTCCAGGACGATCTGCTGGTTCGCGCCCAAGGGGGCATGCTGCCGACGCCGCGCGGGCTGGAATTGCAGTCGCAACTGCTGCCGGTGCTGGCCGAGATGCAATCCGTGATTCTGCAAACGCCGACTTTCGACGCGGCAAGCAGCGAACGACGCTTCACGATCGGCGTGATGGATTGGGCCAACGATTGGCTGCTTCCGGGTTTGCTCGCCCGGCTTGCCGCACAGGCGCCCCACGTGCGCCTGACCGTCCTGGCGACTGACCGATTCCGCTTTGCGGACATGTTGCAGCAGGAAGAAATCGATTTGGCCGTCGGCCCCTTCTCAACAGACTTGCGCTGGCAGCGGTCGGAAATGTTGGCGACGGTGCCCTACTGCTGTGTCGCACGGGCGGGCATCATCGGAAGCGGCGGAAAACTGACCATGAAGCGCTTCGCATCTTTGCCCCATGTGATGGTCACCTACCGCGGCGCCACCCGCGGCATCGTTGACGAGGCGCTGGCGTTGCGCGGCATCGAGCGGCGCATTGTCTGCACGGTGCCGGGCTTTTCGTCCGTGCCTCGCGTGCTGAAAGAGCTGCCCGCTGTGGCCACCGTGCCTGGCGTTCTCGCCGACGTATGGCGCCGCGAGTACGGCCTGGAAACCGCTGAACTCCCGGTCAAGCTCCCCCCCACGCACGTTGCCATCGTCAAGCATCAAAGCCGCGACAATGACCCGGCCATCCGGTGGTTGGTCGACATCATCAAATCGGTCGGGGCACAGCCCAGGGGCTGACAGGCGCTGCATGCCGCACGCCTGCCCTCGCCGACTTAAAAGTCCACCGTGGCCGACAGCAGCACCGTGCGCGGCGCGCCGATGGTCAGGCCGTTGGACGAGGCCGACGCCCAGTAGGCTTTGTTGAAGACGTTTTCCACGGTGGCGCGCAGCGTGACGGGCGTGTTGCCGGCGCGCCAGGCGTAGCGCGCGCCCAGGTCCACGCGCGTCCATGCGGGGATTTCCTGCGTGTTCCTGGCGTCCAGGTATTGCGAGGTGGTGCGCAGGGCGCGGGCCGAGACGGTCAGGCCGGGCGCGAACGGCGTGTCCCATTCCACACCCACGTTCATGCTGTAGCGCGGCGTGCCAGGGGCCACGTTGCCCTCGGTCGTGGCGTTGCCGGTTTTGGTGAGGCGGCCATCTAAATACATCACGCCGGCCAGCAGGCGCACGTTGTTGACGGGTTCGCCGAACACGTTCAGTTCCAGGCCGCGATTGCGCTGCATGCCGTTGACGGCATACACGCCGGTGACCGGGTCGGTCAGCCCGCTGGGGCGGCGGATCTGAAAGGCGCTGAAGGTGGCGCCGATGTCGCCGTAGTCCACCTTCACGCCGGCTTCGACCTGTTCGGACTTGATCGGTGCGAACACTTCGTTGGCGTTGACGGCGGTGAGCGGCGCGGTGGGGCCTTCGCTCAGGCCTTCGATGTAGTTCGCGTACACCGACACATTCTGCGTGGGCTTGCCCAACAGCGCGATGGCTGGTGTGACTTTGCGCTTGTCGTAACGGCTGGTGCGGCTGCCGGTTTCGTCATACTGCTCGGTAACGACGCGCTGCGAGCGCGCCCCCACCGTCAGTTGCAGACGTTCGTCCCAGATCGACAGCGTGTCCGCCAGGGCCACGCTGGTCAGCCGGGATTCTCCGGATTTGGGAATGTCGGTGTCCAGCCCCGCAAGCGAAGGCGCGGACGTGGCCAGCGGCGTATACAGGTTGGAGCGGACGGGGTCGAAGTCGTAGCTAAGGTTGCCAAAGGTCTTTTCGAACTGCGTGGCGCTTAGCGACACGGCGTGCGATACCGCGCCCGTGGCAAAGCGGGTGCGCGCGCCGATCTCTCCGGTGTGCACGCTTTCATCGCGTAGAAAATACGTGGGGCTGGCCGAGAAATTACCGGCGGTGTCGCGCGCGGTGACGTTCATGCGCAGGAATTTGTAGTCGCCGTCGCGTGCGCCAAATGCGCCGTAGACCATCGTGTGGTCGGTGATGTCGTGTTCGGCGCGCAAGGCGATGTAGGTGTCGCGGGAATTGGCGTAAGTCCAGTCGGGCGCGTAGCCACGGTCGACACGCTTGGCGTCCGGCACGGGCACGCCGGCCGCAACGCCCACGCGCTCCTGCGGGGCATCGACCTTGCGGTCCTGGTGGCCGACGTCCGCCGACCAGCGCGTGCGTTCGCCCCGGTAGTCCAGGCCCAGCGTCATCAAGCCGCGCGTGGTGTGTTGCGAGCCCACGCCCGTGTCGCCGCCCTTGTAGGCGCCGTTGACGCGGATGCCCAGTTCGCCCTTGTCGCCAAAGCGTTGGCCCAGGTCCACATGGCCGCCCGCCACGTTGTGCGTGCCATAACTGGCGGTGACTTGCCGGGTGGGCGTGTCTTCCGCCCGCTTGGGCACGACGTTGATCGCGCCGCCCACACCGCCCGACGGCGCCATGCCGTTGAGCAAGGCGTTGGGGCCTTTCAACACTTCAACGCGCTCCAGGCTTTCCACGGCCAGCGCGTAGGTGGGCAAGACGCTGTACAGGCCATTGAAGGCGATGTCGCTGTTCAGGACCGGAAATCCCCGAATGGAAAACTGGTCGAAGCGGCTGGTCCTTGGGTTGGTGTTCTGCACCGAGGCATCGTTGGACACCACGTCGGCCACGCTCTGCGCTTGTTGTTGCTGCATCAAGGTGCTGGTGTAGGCCGCTACCGAAAAAGGCGTGTCCATGATGCTTCGTTCGCCCAGCATTCCGACGCTGGCGCCGCTGGCCACCTGGCCGCCGGCAAACGCGGGCATCAAGCCGCCGGTGTAGGCGCCCGTCACCGTTACCGCTTCCATCTGGGTCACCGCATTGGAGGGCACGGCGGACAAGGTGTATTCGTTGGCCCCGGCCGGAACGGCACGCAGGCCCGAGCCCGACAGCAGCGCGGCAAAGCCTTCCGCCACCGAGTAGTTGCCGTTCAGCCCCGATGACTGCATGCCTTGCACCAGGGTGCCCGGAAAGGACAGGCGCACATTGGCCTGGGTGGCGAACTGCGACAAGGCCAGGCCTAGCGGGCCGGCGCCGATGCGGTAATCGCGCGTGACGGACTGGGCGGCGGGCGCCTGAGTTTGCGCCATCGCGCCGACGGGCAGCAATACCGAAAAGCACAGCAGCACGGCCGCGCGGACCGGGGAAGAACGGAATTGGGACATGAAGCAAGCACCGCGAGGGAGAGTTTCGGGGAGACGGACAGGGGTCACGCCACGGCCCGATCCCGGCAGGTTTCAGGGCCTCTATCCTGTACACCGAACGACTCGGAAAAAGATGCCAATGAAGATGCGGGGATGGCGGCTACGCGCCACGCGCCTGGATCTGCACCCAGTACCGCGTGCGCATGGCCACGCGCACCGGCAGCGTGCGGGCCAGCAACGCCAGGCTGGCGTCCGTGTCCCGCAATGAAAACGAGCCGTACACGCGCAGGTTCGCGACCTCGCTCGCGCAGTGCAGAAAGCCCGGGCGGTAGCGGGCCATGGCGCGCGTCCAATCGGCCAGGCGCATGTTGTCCGCCGTCAGAATGCCGCTGGTCCATGCGGGCGAAGTTTCCAGCAAGGCGGTGTCGGGCTGCGTCATGGCGGCATTGAACTTGGCCTGCCGGCCCGCGCGCACGATCTGGCCGCCGCCGTCGTTGGGGCGTACATCCACCGCGCCTTCGTAGACGGCAACCAGCGCGTCGTCTTGTTCCAGGGTGACCGTGAACTGCGTGCCGATGGCCTGCACGCTGCCCATCGGTGTCTGCACCAGAAACGGACGCGCGGGCAAGTGGGCATCCGACGCCGTCGCCACGAAGATGCGACCCGCCCGAAGCGACAGCAAACGTTGCGACGCCGAGTAGCGGACGTCGACCTGTGTGCCGGTATCCAGCGTCATCCGCGTGCCATCCGCAAGCGTTGCCTGCCGGATCTGGCCGGTGGCGCTTTCCAGGTCCGCTTGCGTGGCGCGCCACGCCCAATAGACCACGGGACCGGCGACCGTGAGACCCAGCAGGCCAGCCGCCAAGCGCCGGCGATCCGGCTTTGCCAACCCTTTCAGGGCGTGGGCGCGCATGGGTTGTGGCACTTGTCCGAAGGCGCCCAGCACCCGCTCCGCACGCGCCCAGGCCTGCGCATGCGCGGGGCTGCGGGCAATCCAACTGGACAAGGCCTGCAAGCTGGCCGGGTCATCCGGGGCATCCTGCAAGCGAGCCATCCAGCCCGCCGCTTCGGCCAACAGCGCATCCGGAACGGGCGGCGCGTTCATGGATCAATGGCGGTCAGGCACGCCAGGTACGCCTGCTGCATATGGCGGTTGACGGTGCGTACCGACAGGCCGGTGGCAACAGCAATCTGCGCATACGTCAGGCCGTCCAGTTGCGACATGAGGAACACGCCGCGCACCCGCCCCGGCATCGCATCCAGCATGCGGTCGATGCAGTACAAGGCTTCCATAATCAAGGCCCGGCTTTCCGGAGACGGCGCGGTGTCGGCGGGCAATGCGGCCACCGATTCCGCGTAGGCCTGTTCCACGCTGCGATGCCGCCAGAAGTCAACGACCAGACCTTTTGCAACATGGGTCAGGAAGGCGCGCGGCTCGGGCATTTCCAGCGCGCGGTTGCTGGAATAGACGCGCAGGAACGTGTCGTGGGCCAGGTCCGCCGCATCCCAGGCGTTGCCCAGCCGCTTGCGCAGCCAACTGTAGAGCCATTGATGGTGGTCGGCGTAAAGCCCGCTAAGGGCCAGCCGACGAGGCGCGGTGGATTGGGACATGGGAGCGGGAGGCGGCGCGAAATGTCGTAATTGATAATGAGTAACGTTAATAATAACGGAAACCCATGCCGCCACCCCTGCTTCATCCGAACAGATTGATCCAGCCCATGGCCTCGCCGACGAACAACATCTGGGACATCAACAACAACGCCACCCACCCCCAACGCCAAGGACGCATGCCCGTCCAGGCTACACGCGCGGGCGCGGCGGGTGCGCCCGCATGCCCGGACTTTGCCCTGAGCGCGGCGCTGCCGCCCGCGATGCGCAGGCCGTATAGATAGGCGCCGGTCAGGCACAACGTGGTCAACGCCGCGCCGAACACGAACCAGATCGCGCGCACGGGCCACGGCCCGAACGAGCCGAAATGCAACGGGTCCGCCATTTCCGACAGGCGCTGATGCGGGCCAAGTTCAGCCGCGCTGCGGCGGGCGGCGGCATGATCGGACAGCGGCAGCCGGATGGCGTTGGCCCGGTCACGAACCAGCCATGCCTGCGTCTGCCCTTCCACCTGCCCGGCCCGGCCATCGGCATCCAGCCGCAAGACGCGGATGTCCAGGTCGGGCCATTCCTGGCGCACGCGCGCCACGGCCGCGTCCAGCGTCTGGGCGGTGAAAGGCGCGGCGGCGCGTGGCGCGTCCGGGGTGGTGATGGCGGGCAGCCGCGGCGCATGCCCGCCCAGCGATTCGACCAGATACCACAGGCCGGTCAACGCAATCAGCGTGCTGAACCACAGGCTCCACACCGCCAGCAGCCGATGGGTATCGCCCCACATCAGCCGACGCTTTCCCCGCCGTGGCCACGCCAGAAAGCCGCGCCACCAGCGCTTATAGACGACCAGCCCCGTCGTGATCAGCACCAGCAGCGGTATCGACAAGGCCGACACCAAGGGCACGCCATAGCGCGTGGGCAGAAACAGATGCCGATGCGTGTTGCGCAGCCAACGCTGAAGGCTGAACCAGGATGTGTCGCCGGTGACGATGGCGCGATACGGGTCGATCCATACGAAGCGCTGTTCGCCTTGCGGCGTGCGCATCAAGGCCCGGGCGGCGAAGTGCGAACCGTGGGCGGCGGTGACGGATTGCAGCGTCCAGCCGGGTCGCGCCGTCTGCGCGGCCTGGACCATGTCGCCCCAGCTTGCGCGCTGCGCGGCCGGGTCGACGCGCATCGCGGGCTGCGCCAGCCAGTCCAGCTCGGTTGCGATGACGGCCAGCGTGCCGGTCAGACAGACGAACGCCATGATGAGGCTTAGCTTCAACCCCACCCAGCTATGCAGCGCAAACCACCATTTTCGTTGGGCGGGGGTGGCGGAGATCAGGCGCGAAGTCGGGCTGGACGGAATCGAAGGGGATTTCATGCGGGCTTGGGTAACTGAGGGCTCCGGCGAAAAGCGGGGGCTCATATCAAGGTCACCGTACAGCGACGATAAAGATGCCAACACGATCCCAACGTAATGGCGAACTTATCGCGCCAAAGGAAAAACCTATAGGCGCATAGGAAAGCAGTATTTGAATTGATCTGACCGCCTGCCTAGCATGGGTCCGCACGCATCACACACAAAAAAGTTCGCGCCAAGCGCGTCAATTCAGGGGAAACCGATGTTCGACCACAGTAAAGCCCGTTCGGCCCGTTGCCTGCGCGCGGTCCTTGTCAGCGCGCTGGCCTTTATCGGGCACGCAGCCCATGCCCAGCCTGCCTATCCCGACCATCCCGTCCGGTTGATCGTTCCGCAATCCGCGGGATCCGGGGCCGACGTGGTCGCCCGCTTGTTAAGCGAGAAGATGGCAAGCGCCCTGGGCGCCTCTGTCGTCGTCGAAAACAAGCCCGGCGCGAACGGCATTGTGGCCACGTCTTATGTGGCCAAGGCGCCCGCCGACGGCTACACGCTGCTGTTGGCGGGTGTGTCCCAGATGAGCTTCAACCCTAAGCTGTACAAGAGCCTGCCCTACGACGCGAACAAGGACTTCACCTACATCGCACCGGTGGTCGACACGCCCTTCGTCCTGGTCGCTCGAAAGAACAGCCCCTACAAGAATCTGCCGCAGTTGCTGGCCGCCGCCAAGGCCACGCCCGACAGCATCACGTTCGCCAGCGCCGGGGCCGGCAACTCCACCCACTTGTCGACCGAGATGATCGCGGCAGGCGCCGGCATCAAGTTGCGGCACGTGCCCTACAAGGGCTCCGGCCCGGCGCTGAATGCCGTGATCGGCGGACAGGTCGACGTCATGACCAGCGTGCTGGGTTCCGCGTTGCCGCAGATCGAAGCGGGCAATGTGATTCCGTTGGCGATCCTGGCCGAACAGCGGGCCAGCGACCTGCCCAATGTGCCCACCTTGAAGGAAGCGGGCATACAAGCCCCCGCCATGCCGGGTTGGTTCGCCTTGGTCGGCCCGGCGGGCACCGACGGCGCCATCGTGAGCAAGCTGAACGGGGCGATCCAGGCCGCCATTGCCGACCCGGCCGTCAACAAGCGGCTGAAGGACCTGTACTTCGTTCCGATGACAGGAAGCGCCGACGCGATGCGCGCCCGGGCAGAGAACGACGCCAAGGTCTGGGGCGAGTTCATTACCAGCACCGGCGTCCAGGTCGATTGACGCTGACGTACCGCGGCCCCGGCCCCTGCCCACGACACCTGGAGATCTCCCATGAAGACGCTATCCCTGCTCGCCGCCATCGCCGGCGCCCTGACGATGCTCTCGCCCGCGCACGCGCAACAGGCCGCGGCTTGGCCAGACAAGCCCGTCCGGATCATCGTGCCGTTCGCGGCGGGCGGTTCGACCGACATCGTGGCACGCAAGGTGGCCCAACGATTGGGCCAACTGACGAACCAGCCGTTTGTCGTCGAAAACAAACCCGGCGCGGGAGGGACGCTGGGAGCCGCCTACGCGCGGGGGCAGCCGGCCGATGGCTATTCCCTGTTCCTGGGCACGGTCAGCACACAATCCGTTGCGCCGTTCCTGTACAAGACCCTGCCCTATGACCCGCTGAAGGACTTTCGAGGGCTGGCGATGATCGCCTCCGTTCCCAACGTCGTTGTCGTCAACAAGGACTTGAAGCTGCACGATCTGAAAGGGCTGATCACCACGGCCAGAAGCAAGCCGGGCGGGCTGACGTATGGGTCCAGCGGCCTGGGTTCATCCAACCATTTGGCAACCGAGGCCTTGCGCGCGAGCCTGGACATTCCCGTGACCCATGTTCCCTATCGAGGCTCCGGCCCCGCCCTGACCGACACGATGGCGGGGCACGTGGACTTCATGCTGGACGTGGCCATGACGTCGTTGCCTTACATCAAGCGTGGCGACCTCAACGCGGTTGCCGTCACGTCCAGGCAACGCCTGGATGTCTTGCCCGACGTGCCTACCGTTGCCGAACAAGGCTTTCCGGACTTTGAAGCGCTGGGATGGTTCGGCCTGTTCGCCCCTGCGCAAACCCCCGAAGACGTGGCCGGCAAAATCGCGGGCCTGGTGCGCCAGGTCGTCACCGAGAAGGACATGACCGCCTACTTCGAAGCGCAAGGCGCCACCGCCAGCGGCGTCACGCTGAAGGACTTCGATGACGTCGTGGCCGCCGACCGCGCCCATTGGGGCAAAGTGGCGGAACTGGCGAAGATCAAGCCTGAATAGCAGGAGGGGCGTGATTACTTTTTCCAGCTTACGCCGGCCCATCGCCCCGTCTCCACCAGGTCGCGCGCCACGTCTATCAAGGTCTGGTGGATGTGGGTGCAGACCACGCTTTTTTCGGTAGACAAGGACATGCAGACCGACACCCTGCGGCTGAACGCCTTGTCTGCAATTGGCGTGGACACGATCCGGTCGGAGTCGGCTTCCGGCCCCACCAGCGCGGAAGAAGGCAGCACGGTCCAGCCTTTGCCCGCGCGTACCAAGCCAAGCAACACAGACACCGCGCTGGTTTCCGCAACCAGCGTCAAGGGCAAGGCGTCGTCCGCGAAAGCCCGCGCGGCCAACACGCGGATCGAATTGGGAAAGCTGGGAAGCACCAGGGGCAGCTCCGCCATGCGCTGGAGCGATATCGCGTCCACACCCAGCGCGGGCCCGACCAGATACAGGTTTTCGACCAGCAGCGGTGTGGTGGTCATGCGAGCGGGCTGCGGCTGGACGTCCATCGCCACCGCGATATCCATGCGGTGCAGGGAAACCGCCACGGCCAGGTCGGCGCTGCTTCCCTCGATCACTTCAAGCAACACCTCCGGATACCGCTGCGCCACCGCTTCAATCAGCGGCACCGCCAGCACGCGAGACGTACTCGTTGGCAGCCCGACCGTGACATGGCCCGCTGGCGTGTCTCGCCCGTGCTTCAACGCGGATTTGGCCTCTTCCACTTGGCGCAGCACCATCTTGGCGTGCCGGTACAAGAGCTTGCCCGCGTCGGTGGCGCGTACTCCGCCCGGCCCCCTGAGCAGCAAGGGGGTCTCAAATTCGCGTTCGAGGTTGGCCACGTGCTGGCTCAAGGACGGCTGTGCAATATGCAAGGTTTCGGCGGCGGCCGTAATGCTTTCCAGCTCGACGATGCGGGTGAAGTACTTGAGTTGTCGGAAATCCATCGGTAATTCCTATATCACGCTCGGATCATATTCAACGATGCCCCCGAACGGGTGCCCGTTGCGCGTAATCCCTAGGAAATTTCAGCGGCACACGCCCAGCGAGCCACATCGCTTTTTCCTATACCGCCATCCACATTGCATATTGGTGCGGTCGATGGTGCGTCAATAACATTGCTCGTTCAGTCGCCGCGGCCCGTGTCCCGCGCATTTTTTTCACCAAGATTCCAAGGAAGTCCATGCCGTCGTACCCGAAAAACGAAGATGTGGCCTGGGTGGTCCCGCCGCAGGCCTACGCGGACACTCGACCCGGGATTTACGCTATCCCAACGCCTCGTTCCTGCTACTTGACGATGCGCGATGGCTGCCGCCTGGCGATTGATATCTATGTCCCGGAAGGCAAGCCCGAACGCGGTGATGATTCGGCGTCCGCGCAGTTTCCCGCCATCGTGCTGTTCACGCCGTACTACCGCCGCTTCAAGCTTCACCCGGACGGGGTCGGCGAATGCGCGCCCAATACCGCCAAGTTCCGGGATTACTTCGTGCCGCGTGGATACGCCGTCGTCGTGATCGACGTGCGCGGCACGGGCGCAAGTTTCGGCACGCGCGACAGCTTCCGCTCGCCGCGCGAACGCGACGACAGCCGCGAAGTGGTGGAGTGGATCGTCACGCAACCGTGGTCCAGCGGCGTTGTGGGCGCCACCGGCATCTCTTACCTGGGGGCCGCCTCTGATTTTCTGGCCAGCACCGGCCACCCAGCGGTGAAGGCCATCGCCCCGCTGTTTTCGGTATGGGACACCTACACCGACAATTACTTTCCGGGCGGCATGCAGCTCAAGGCGCTGACGCAAAGCTACGACGACCTGATGGTCGCCCTGGACCATGACCGACGCGACATGCTGCACCGGTTCGTCTACTACGCAAACCCGCACTTTGAAGGGCCGCAGCCGGTAGACGAAGACCCGGAAGGCGAACTGTTGAAAGCCGCCATCCAGGAACACCTGGGCAACTTTCGCCAGACGGAGTTCATGCCCGAGTTCCGTTTTCGCGAAGACCCCCTGCCCTACGATGCGCAGTTCAGCTCGGCAACGTTCAGCCCCTACAGCCTGGCCGAACAGATTCCGCCTGACGTGGCCGTGCTGTCGGTCTCAGGCTGGATGGACGGCGGCGGCTACATGAATGGCGCTATCTCGCGCTATCTGACCTTGTCGAAAAACCCCAGCCACCTCTTGCTAGGGCCCTGGGACCATGGCGCACGCATTGATGTGTCGCCGTGGCGCACCACGCAGATGGCGGACTTTCCCTGGCTTGCTGAAATTCTGCGGTTCTTCGATCACTATCTGTTGGGCAAGCAAACGGGCCTGGATGCCGAGGCGCCGATCCACTATTACGCGCTGCACTCGGAACAATGGCGAAGCGCCGCGCAATGGCCACCCTACGATCCAGGCAAAGACAGTTCGCTGTACCTGGCCCCCTGCTTGGGGCTTGAGGCGGCTTCGCAACCCGGCCTTTCGCATCAAGCCTATCAAGTGGACTTTTCCATCGGCACCGGCGCAGGCACCCGCTACGAACGCATCGCCGCCATCAACAGCACGGAGTACTACCCAGACTGGCAAGGACGCGGCGACCGCATGTGCAGCTTTACGTCCGCGCCGCTGGACGCGGCGGCCGAATTGGCCGGCCATGCCGTGGCTGACCTATGGGTCAGCAGCAGCGAACCCGACGCCGCCTTGTTCGTCTACTTGACTGAAATCGAGGCCGACGGCACCGAGCGTTATGTGACCGAAGGCCTGTTGCGGCTGCTGCACCGCAAGGTCTCGCCGTGCCCACCGGCATACAAGACAACGTGGCCCTTTCGCACATTCAGCCGGCAGGATGCGCGGCCGCTGACGCCGGGGAAATTCGAGCGTGTCGAGGTTCCTCTCTTGCCCACCGCCTGGCAATTCCAACCGGGCAGCCGCATCCGGGTATCGATAGCCGGGGCGGACAAAGACCACTGCGGGCAGGTTCCTCATGGCCGCCCCCCGGTGTTGAAGATCGGCACGGGCGGCGATCATGCCTCCCGAATCCACCTGCCGCTTGCGCCGGTTCCACCAGGCATCGTCGGCAACGAGGCGAAACCATGACCGCGACGTTCAGCTTGTCTCTATCGGAAATCGACATCCTGCGCGCCGCGCTCTGTCACACACCCTCCGCCCAGGAGCCCGACCCCTTGCTAGGCGCATTGGACCGCATTGCGCAGCGGGCGGTGGGTCACCGTTTGTTCACCGCCTTGCGTTATGACCTGACGGCCGGCACCGCGCATCGCCTGTACAGCAGCGCCCCCGACCGTTATCCGGCCAGCGGAACCAAGTTGATAAGCGCGGCGCCGGCCATGCAGAAAATGCTGGCTACGGGCAAGCCCTTGCTGACGCCCGACGCGGATGCGGTCCGCATCAACTTCCCCGACGCCGACGCCATCTTCGCCTTGAATTGCCAGAGCGTGCTGAACATTCCGGTGTACGGCCGGGGCCGCCTGCTTGGGCAGATCAATCTGTTGCACGCGGCGAATCACTACACGCCCGCGCACACCGATTTCTGCGCGGGCTTGGCGGTCATCGCCGCCACGGCATTCCTCTAATCAGCGGCCCCCGCCCGGCGGCACCGGCGCCCCATCCACCAGGCGCCAGATCCCCAACGGGTTGCCTTGCTGCAAGGCGTCTGGCCGCAACCCATCCGGCAGATCCTGATAGCACACCGGGCGCAGGAATCGGTCGATGGCCGTTGCCCCAACGGACGTGTACATCGCGTTCGACGTGGCCGGGTACGGGCCGCCATGCACCATGGCGTGGCTGACTTCCACGCCCGTGGGAAAGCCATTGGCCAGGATGCGGCCGCACTTGCGTTCCAGCACGCTTAGCAGCATGCGGGCGGCGGCATGGTCGGGCGCGTCCACTTGCAACGTGGCCGTCAACTGGCCTTCCAGATGCTCGGCCACGTCCAGCACTTCTTCCCAGCTTTGGGCGCGCACGATGACGGAGGCGGGGCCGAACATCTCGGCCTGCAAGGCCTCGTTGTCCAAGAGGTTGCGCGCGCGGGTCACGTAGAGCGCGGCCTGTGCGGCATTGGATTGATCGCGCGCGGCACTGCCGTTTGCCACCGTCTCAACGCCCGGCACGGACTGGACCTGCTCGCGGCTGCGGTTGTACGCGGCGCAGATGCCAGGCGTCAGCATGACCTGCGCGGCCTTGGAGGCCAGCGCGTCGCTGGCGGCGGCGATGAAGCGATCCAGCTCCGGCCCATCGATGGCGATGACCAGGCCGGGGTTGGTGCAGAACTGGCCCGCGCCCAACGCCAGCGAATCCACGAAGCCCTGCGCGATGGCCTGCCCGCGCGCAGCCAGCGCGGCGGGCAGCACGAACACGGGGTTGATGCTGCTCATTTCCGCATACACGGGGATGGGTTCGCGCCGCTGGTTGGCAATGTTGACCAGCGCCAGGCCGCCCTGGCGCGAGCCCGTGAACCCCACGGCCTTGATGGCCGGATGCGCGACCAGCGCTTCGCCGATGGTTCGTCCCGCGCCGATCAGCAAGGAAAACACGCCTTCGGGCATGCCCGTGCGTTGCGCGGCCTTTTGCACGGCGCGGCCCACCAGTTCGGACGTGCCCAGATGCGCGCTATGCGCCTTGACGATCACCGGCGCGCCGGCCGCCAGCGCGGACGCCGTATCGCCGCCCGCCACGGAAAACGCCAGGGGGAAGTTGCTGGCGCCGAACACGGCCACGGGGCCTAGCGGAACCTTTGCCTGGCGCAAATCCGCACGCGGCAACGGCTGGCGGTCGGGTTGGGCGGTGTCCACGATGGCGCCCAGAAAGTGGCCGTCGCGCACCACCTGGGCAAACAGGCGCAGTTGCCCGATGGTGCGGCCACGCTCACCCGTCAGCCGCGCCACGGGCAAGCCGCTTTCCTGGTGCGCACGCTGAATCAGCGCGTCACCCAGCGCCAGGATTTCATCCGCGATCGCTTCCAGGAATTCCGCGCGGCGAGCTAGCGGAAGCTGGCGATACGGGTCGAACGCGGCGGCGGCAAGCTTGGCGGCGCGGTCCGCGTCCGTGTGCGTGCCCAGGCCGAAGCGCGGCTCGGGAATCTCTGCGTTCAAGCTCGGGTTGAACGCCTGCTGCGTCCCGGCGGTGCCGCGCACGGCGGCGTGACCGATGAGCATTTCTCCAGTGATCTGCATGATTGAATTCCTTGAATAAAAGTCAGATGGGATGGATGTCGACACGCAGGAATCAGTCGTCCAACGGCTGGCCGCTGCGATCGCGTGCCACCGCCACCGCGATGATCGACACCACCGCGCAGGCCGCCAGGAACAGCACCACGGGCACGTAGCTGCCGCTGTAGTAGGCGATGAGCGCCGTGGCAATCAGCGGCATGGGGCCGCCCACCAGCGCCGCGCCAATCTGATAGCCCAGCGACATGCCGGTGTAGCGGATGGCGGGCGGGAAGGCTTCCGCCAACAAGGTGCCGATCATGGAGCCGTAGCTGGCCCAGATGACCCCAAAGCCCACGGCGATAGCCAGGCCCGCCGCCCACACCGACTTCTGATCCAGCAGCCAGAAGTACGGGAAGATCCACAACAGAAAGGCCACGCTGCCGCCGATGAACACCTTCTTGCGGCCGATGCGATCAGACAGATGGCCGAAGAACAGCATGAACGGAAACGCGATCAAGGCGCAGACCAGCACAATGTTCAGAATGGTCGAACGCGCGAAGCCGTGATCCATCATGTACGAGATGGTGAAGGTGGCGTACAGAAAAAAGGTGGACGTCTCGACGACCTTCGCGCCAATGGCGATCAGCACTTCGCGCCAGTGGTGCTGCAAGGTTTCCTTGAGCGGAATGCGGGCGCTGCTGCGCGTGGCCTGGATCTTCTTGAACGACGGGGTTTCGCCCACGGCGTTGCGGATCCACATGCCCACCATCACCAGCACGATGGAACCCACAAACGGAATGCGCCAGCCCCAGGACTGGAACGCCTCTTCGCTCATGCTGGCGCTAAGCAACGACGTGATGATGTTGCCCAACGCCAAACCCAGCACCGCGCCGGTTTGCGGCACGGCGCCATAGAAGCCGCGCTTTTTGCGCGGCGAATATTCCACGGCCAGCAACACGCCGCCGCCCCATTCGCCGCCCAACGCCAGGCCCTGCATCAGACGCAGCAGCGTCAGCATGATGGGCGCGGCCAGGCCTACCTGCGCGTAGTTGGGCAACAGCCCCATCAGCACGGTCGACAAGCCCATCATCGACAGCGTCATCGCCAGCGTCTTCTTGCGGCCGATGCGGTCGCCGATGTGCGAGAAGATCACGCCCCCAAGCGGGCGCACCAGAAAGGCCAGCGCGAAGGTGGCCAGCGCCAACATCTGGCTGACCAGCGCGTTGTCGCTAGGAAAGAACTGCTTGGCAAAAATAATGGACGACATGGTTCCGTACAGGAAATAGTCGTACCACTCGATGGTGCTGCCCACCGCGCTGCCCATCAGCGCACGGCGGCGCTCGGCATCCGGAACCAGGGTTTCTTTGTCGGCAGCGGCCAGGCTGGGGTTGGAACCCCCAACGGATAGGGTGCTCATGTCTCCACCTATTTGGATTGTTTAGTTGTTTGATTGTTTGAATACATAGCGCCATCCCATGCGGATGCGGGATGGGGCTTCAGGCGCGCACGCCTTACGTCGATGCGCGCAGCATCTCCACGTAGTCGTCGGCGCTGGCGTCGCGCGGGTTGGTGCGGTGGCTGTGGTCGGCCAGCGCGCCCTTCACGATGCGTTCGTAAAGGTCTTCGGTAACGCCCAGTTCGCCCAAGCCCGTCGGCAAATTCAAGGCGCGGCTCTTGTTGGCCAGGGCCTCTTCCACCGACAGCGTTGCCGGCAAGCCCATGGCCTGCGCCAGCCGCGCGATCTTGTCTTCATGCGCCACGGTTTCCGCGCCACGGTTAAAGCGCACCACGGCCGGCAGCAGAATGGCATTGAGCGTGCCGTGATGCAGCTTGGGGTTGATGCCGCCCAGCGAATGGCTCAGGCTGTGCACGCAGCCCAAGCCCTTCTGAAACGCCAGCGCGCCTTGCAAGGACGCGCTCATCATGTTGGCGCGCGCTTGAATATTGCCCGGCTCGTTGACCGCCACTTCAATGTGGCGCCACGCGCGCCACAGGCCGTCCAGCGCAATGCCGTCGGCCGGCGGGTTGAAGGCCGGCGCCAGAAAGGTTTCGATGCAGTGGGCAATGGCGTCCATGCCGGTGGCGGCGGTCAGACCCGCAGGCAAGCCCAGCGTCAGTTCAGGGTCGCAGATGGCAACCTTGGGAATAACGTGGGGCGACAAGATGCCCACCTTGCGCCCATCGTCCAGGATGATGATCGCGCCCCGGCCCACTTCGCTGCCGGTGCCCGCCGTGGTGGGAATGGCGACGATGGGCAGCGTGGCCGCCGTGATGTTCTGCACGCCGCCTTCAATCAAGGCGAACTGGCGCAGCGGGCCTTCATGGCGCGCGGACACCGCCACGGCCTTGGCCAGGTCGATGGAAGAGCCACCGCCCACGGCGATGACGCCGTTGCAATCCGCCTGCTTCAAGCTGGCCACACCCGCGCGTACCGCCGCTTCCGACGGGTTGGGCGGGGTGTCGTTGAACACGGCCAGGTTGGCATGCCCCAGCGCCGACTTCACACGGTCGACGATGCCAACCGCTTCCACGCCCCGATCGGTCACGATCAAAGGTTTGGTAATACCCAGGCGCTCACAGACATCGTGCAGGTCCGCCAGGACCCCGGCGCCGAAGTGAATTTCGGTCACGTAATTGATCAGTGCCATGCTGCCTCTTTTCCTTTAAAACTTGGACCCGATGAGAAGGAACGAGTCTAGGCACGGGCCGCGCTTCAGTACACTGACGACTTTCTATACAGCTATAACTTTTATTTATGGCAAACGTTCCCCCCAGCCTGAATTCAGTCATGTCGCGGCTGCATGCCAAGCAGCTCCGGCTGCTCATCACCATTGAGGAATGCGGCTCGCTGCTGGCCGCCGCCGACAAGATAGGCCTGACCCAGCCCGGCGCCAGCAAAGCGCTGCGCGAGCTGGAGCAGACCTTGCAGGTGGAGCTGTTCGCGCGCACCAACCGAGGGCTGATTCCCACCGAAGCCGGCCTGTGCGCGTTGCGCTTCGCGCGCTTGATCCAGGCGGACATCAACAAGCTGCGGTTTGAACTGGATGCCATCGCCAGCGGCGCGGGCGGCCGCCTGGCCATCGGCACCATCATGGGCGCCGTGCCGCTGCTGACCGATGCTGTCACCCACCTGTTGCGCCAGCAGCCGCGCATGTCGGTGGAAATCGTGGAAGACACCAGCGAGACCTTGCTGGGCCTGATAGAACGCGGGCGGCTGGATGCGGCCATCTGCCGCTCGTCCGTCGGGCGTAATCAGGAGCTGTACGAATCCATCGTCATCAAGCCCGAGTCACTGGCGGTGATTGCCAACGTGCGCCATACGGCGATGGGCGCGGACGCCGTGGAACTACGCGAATTGCAGGACAGCCGCTGGGTGGTCTATCGCGCGCACATGCCGATGCGCCGGCTGCTGGAACGTGAATTCCACGAAGCCGAATTGAATTTCCCGCTGCACCTGATCGAAACCACCTCGGCGCTGGCCACGTTGACATTGCTGAGCCGCAACACGGACCTGGTCGCGCTGGTGTCCGAAGACGTCGCCAACTACTTCTGCCGCAACGGCTTGGTAGGCACGCTGGCCTTGGCGCTGAAGTCGCGCAGCGAGCCGTATGAACTGGTGTTCAGGAAGGGCGCGCCGAAGAGTCCCGCGTTGAGTTTGCTGGTGGAGGCGTTGATGCGCGAGGGGAACGCGGGGGTGGCGTAGGGGTCGTCACGCCGCCCCACCCTGCCGCGCGCCCATCATCGAGCGCGACAGGCGGCTGGCCGTGGAAAGAATGGCTTCTTTATGGCCGAGCAGCACCGCTTCGTTCAAGCGCGAGATCGGGCCCGAGATGCAGATGGCGCCCAGCAAGGTCCAATTGATGCCATAGACCGGCGCCGAAATGCTGGATACCTCGGCGTCACGCTCGCCCAGCGAAATCATGTAGCCCGCGCGCCGCACGGCCTCGTACTCTTCGCCCGCTTCGCCTGAAAACGCCAACAGCACGCGGCCCGGGCTGCCCAAATTCAAGGGCAAGGCCGCGCCCACGCGCACGTGATGGCGAATGGACTTCGGCCCTTCCACGCGCGCCATGCAGATGCGCTGATTGCCCTCGCGCACGTAGAACGTTGCGCTTTCCCCGGTGGCGCCCGACAGCTCTCGCAGTACGGGCTGCACCAGTTCCTGCACGTTGAAGGTGGCCTGATAGCAGGCGCCCAGCCAACCGGCTGCCCGCGCCAAACGCCACGTGCCATCCGAACGCTGCGCCAGGTAGTCGTCCATGGCCAAGGTGCGCGCCAGGCGCAACACCGTGGACCGGTGGCAGCCCGTGCGGCGGCTTAGTTCCGCCAGCGACAGGTGCGCATCATCAATGCCGAACGCTTCCAGGATGCGCATTGCCCGCCTGACCGCGACCACGCCTTCTTCGGGCGCATCGTCCTCGGGGGCATCGTCTTCGGTGACGCGTGCGTCTTTCATGACGTCATCCGTCGCGGCTTCCCGCTTGGTTTTATCCACTTTGCCGCCTTTCTTGCTGCCGCTTTTGCTGTCTTTGGTATCAACCATGGTACGCAACATGTTTCGCTGTACGAACCTAGATTGTATTAGGCGGAACACGATCGCACAATGCGCGGATCAAAACAACGACTGGAGACAAACCATGAAAGTCATTGCGCGCGTGCTGTCTGGCTTGGCGCTTGTTTGCGTGGCGGGGTTGAGCGCCGCCCAGGGCTACCCCGACAAACCCATCCGCCTGATCGTCCCGTTCCCGCCCGGCGGCGGCACGGATGTGCTGGCCCGCGAAGCGGCGCTGAAGGTGGCAAAAAATACCGGCTGGAACATCGTCACCGAGAACCGCCCGGGTTCCGGCGGAAACATCGGCGTGGACAACGTGGCCAAGTCGGCGCCCGACGGCTATTCGCTGGTGCTGGGCCAGACCAGCAACCTGGCCATCAACCCCACGCTGTACGCCAAGCTGCCCTACGACCCCGAGAAAGACCTGACCGCCATCGGCCTGATCGCCGACGCGCCGCTGGTGTTGGTGGTGCCGGCCAATTCCCCGCTGAAATCGTTCGACGACATGATCGCGGCCGCCCGGGCCAAGCCGGAATTGCTGACCTACGCAAGCTCGGGCAACGGCACCGTGGCGCATCTGGCCGCCGTGCAATTGCAGAATGCGGCGGGCATCAAGCTCACCCACATCCCGTACAAGGGCGCGGCCCAAGCTTCCAACGATTTGATTGGCGGGCAGATCGACATGTACCTGTCGTCGGTTCCCACGCTGATCGGCCACATCCGCAACGGCAAGATGCGCGCCCTGGCGGTGACGGCTGCGCAACGCGCGTCCGATCTGCCTGACGTGCCCACCATCGCCGAACGCGGCTATCCCGGGTTTGAAGCCGTGACCTGGTTCGGCCTGGCCGCGCCGGCCGGCGTGCCCAAGGAAATCGTGCAGCGCCTGAATGCGGAATTCAACAAGGCTTTGCAGACCTCGGACCTGAGCCAGAAGTATCAGGAACAGGGCGCGCGCGTGCTGACCGGCACGCCCGAGGACTTCGCCAAGCTGATCCACGACGACCGCATCCGCTGGGGCAAGATCGTGAAGGATTCCGGCGCCCGCGTCGAGTAAGCCCGCATGTCCGTGCCCTACCCCTACTCTGCCGGGCTGACGCCCGCAGCCGTGGCCGTTCCCGACGGCGCCTGCGATTGCCACATCCACGCCTACGATGCGCGCTACCCCGCCGCGCCAGGCGCGCGGCTGTTGCCGCCCGACGCGACGATGCAGCAGTACCGCGCCATCCAGGCCAGGTTGGGCACGCAGCGCGCCGTGTTGGTAACGCCGTCAACCTATGGCGCGGACAACCGAAGCATGTTGTCGGCCCTGGCTGAACTGGGTGGGCAAGCGCGCGGCGTGGCTGTCATCGACGGCTTGGAGACCGACGCGCAACTGCAAGCGCTGCATGCGGCGGGCGTGCGTGGCATTCGGTTCAACCTGTCGCTGGGCGTGGTGAATGCCGTTGCGCAGCTTGAACCGCTGGCCGCGCGCGTGGCGCCGCTGGGCTGGCATGTCCAGCTACTGATGCCGCCAGACCAACTGGTGCAGATCAGCGATGTGCTGGCGCGCCTGCCCACCCCGCTGGTCTTTGACCACATGGCGCGCATTGCGCCGAACCAGGCTGGCGCGCACCCGGCCCACGCCCTGGTCCTGCAATGGCTGGGCGCGGGCCGTGCCTGGGTGAAGCTGTCGGGCGGCTACCTCGTCAGTGAGCAACGCTCGGTGCAAGACCCCGCGCTTGACGGCCTGGCCCGCTCCTTCATCGACGCCAATCCCGATCGCGTGATCTGGGGCAGCGACTGGCCGCACGCCTCGGCATCAGCCGGCATGCAGCCCATGCCCGATGACGCGCGCCAGCTTGAGCGACTGGCCGACTGGACCCAAACGGACACAACGCTGCGCCGCGTCCTTGTGCATAACCCGGCGGCCCTCTACGGCTTTCCGGCATAAAAAAATTCAGGAGACAACCATGACATCGATTGATACCCCCTCGCCTGCGCGCCGCCGTTTCCTGGCGCTGAGCGCCACCCTGGCCGCCGGCGCCGCGTTCGGCGTGCGCGCCGCGCAAGACTGGCCCGCCGGCCAGACCATTACCTGGGTCGTGCCTTACCCGGCCGGCGGCAGCACCGACGTGCTGGGACGCGCGGTGGCCCAACAACTGGACGCGCTGCTGGCCACGCGCGTCATCGTCGACAACCGGCCCGGCGCCACGGGCACCATCGGTGCGGCCCGCGTTGCGCGCGCCGCGCCCGATGGCCTTACGTTGCTGGGCACCTCCATCGGGCCGCAGGCCATCGCCCCCCATGTGATGGGCAAGCTGACCTATGACCCGGTGGCCGACTTCGCGCCCGTCATCATGATCGGCACCATTGCCCACTTGTTGGTCGTGGGGGCTGCCCAGCCCTACCGGTCCGTGGCCGATCTACTCGCCGCCGCGAAGGCCGCGCCGCAAGACCTGGCCTATGCCTCGGGCGGCACCGGCACCATCCTGCACATGCAGGGCGAATTGCTGCAACAGAAAACCGGCGCGCGCTTTCTGCACGTGCCCTACAAGGGCGACACGCCCGCGCTGCAAGACACGCTTGCCGGCCAAGTGCAGTTTGCTTTTCTGCCGGCAGCCGCCGCGCTGCCGCATGTGCAGTCGGGCGCGCTGCGCGCACTGGCGGCCACCTCCGCGCAGCGCCTGCCGATTCTGCCTGATGTGCCGACCATGCAAGAGGCCGGCATTCCAGACTTCGTGGCCGAGCAATGGCAGGCCGTCTTCGCGCCGGCCAGCACGCCCGCGCCCGTGATCGAACGGCTGAACACCAGCATCGGCAAGGCGCTGCAAAGCCCTGCCTTGACGGAACTGGCGCAGCAGTTGGGCATCACGCTGGTCGGCGGCACGCCGCAGGCGCTGGACCAAACCCGCAAGGCCGACTTCCAGAAGTGGGGCAAGGTCATTCGCGATTCCGGCATCCAGCCCACCTGACAAATTCCCATTCCCTCATTCTTTACACAGGAGCCGTCATGGCAAACCAGGACATCATCAAAGACTTTCCCCGCGTCGACGCCGATGTCGTGCGCCGCGCCGCGCAATTGCAACCCGCCATCCTCGCCGATGTGGCCGGCCGACGCGGCGCGCTGCATGGCCGGATCCGACCGCTGGACCCCGGCATGAAGCTGGCCGGCCCCGCGTTTACCGTTGAAGTCCGCCCCGGCGACAACCTGATGATTCACGCGGCGATCTCGCTGGCCAAGCCCGGCGACGTGCTGGTGATCGATGGCAAGGGTGACCTGAGCGCCGCGCTGATGGGCACCATCATGATGAACGCCTGCCGCCAGTTGGGACTGGCCGGCGTGGTGATCGACGGCGCGGCGCGCGACACCACTGAAATCATCGAGATGGGCTACCCGGTGTTCGCGGCCGGCGCCAACCCCAACGGCCCGACCAAGAACGTGCCCGGCCGCATCGGCCATCCCGTGTCGGTAGGCGGCGTCACCGTCAACGCCGGCGACTTCATCATCGGCGACGCCGACGGCTTGGTGGTCGTGGAACGGGAAAAAATCGAAGGCCTGCTGCCCGCCGCCGAAAAGAAAGTGCGCGACGAAGCCGCCCGCATCGCCGCCATCCAGGCTGGCGACACCGAAGCCAAGTGGCTGACGGCCGCCCTGCGCAGCGCCGGCGTGTTGAAGGAAGGAGAGTCGCTGTGAACCCCTCTGCCGCCCCAAAACCGGCGCTACTGGTCACCGCCGCCGACCTGGCCCCCGAAGCCCTGGCGCTGTTGGACGGATTCAACATCGTCTATGCGGGCAAGACACCCACCGAAGACGACATCGTTGCGCTGTGCCGCCAGCACGACCCCGTAGCCATCATCGTGCGCTACAGCAAGGTCGGCGCCGCCGCGATGGACGCCGCGCCGTCCTTGCGCGTGATCTCCAAGCACGGCAGCGGCACCGACACCATCGACAAGGCCGCCGCCACGCAACGCGGCATCGAAGTCGTTGCGGCGGCGGGCGCCAATGCCGCCGCCGTGGCCGAACAAGCGCTGGCGCTGCTGTTGGGCTGCGCCAAGTCGCTGGTGACGCTGGACGCGCGCATGCGCGACGGCCATTGGGACAAGTCCACGCACAAGAGCCTGGAGCTGGACGGCAAGACCATCGGCTTGATCGGGCTGGGCGCCATCGGCCGGCGCTTCGCGGCAATGGCGCACGGCATGAACATGCGCGTCATTGGCCATGATCCCTATGCGCAAAACCTGCCCGCCTACATCGACGCCGTGCCCTTGCAACAGCTCTGGCAGGACGCCGACGCCATCTCGCTGCATTGCCCGCTAACGGATGAGAACCGTGGCCTGATCAACGCCGACACGCTGGCGCAGTGCCGGCCCGGCGTCATCCTGGTGAACACCGCACGAGGCGGTCTGGTGGACGAAGGCGCGCTGCTGGTCGCCGTGCGTTCCGGCCAGGTGGCCGCCGCCGGCCTGGACAGCTTTGCCGTCGAACCCATGACAGCGGGCCATCCGTTTCAGCAGGAACCGCGCATCATCCTCAGCCCCCACATCGGCGGCGTAACCCGCGCCGCCTACGTCAACATGGGCGTGGCGGCGGCGCGCAATGTGCTGGCGGTGTTGGCCCGCAGCACCAGCGCAGCCTAAGGAGCCGCAACATGCCGCAACGTTGGAAGCACGCGCCGGACGGCAGCAATTGGGGCGAATTCGGCCCGGACGACCAGCGCGGCCGCATGAACCTGGTGACGCGCGCCAAAGTCCTGCAAGGCATTGCCGAAGTTCAGGAGGGAAGAACATTCTGCCTGTCGCTACCGCTCGACTTGCCGGGCGGCATGGCGCTGAATCCCAGACGACTGCCCCCGCAGCGCTACGCCACGTTGCGCGACGGTAAGAGCGCCGGCGCGCAGGGCTACTGCTGGTCCTACGCATCTGAAGACCCGCTGCTTACCGACGTGGTTTGCGATGACGTGCTGCTGATGAACACGCAGTACTCCACCCAGTGGGACAGCTTGGCGCATATGGGCAGCCGCTTCGATGCCGATGGCGACGGCCAGGCCGAGGCCGTGTTCTACAACGGCTTTCGGGCCGGAGTGGAAATCACGGCAGCGTCCCCCGACCCGCATGCAAGCGCTGACTGGGCCCGCTATCCCGGCCCGAACGCCAGCGCGCTGGGCATTGAAAACCTGGCCGAGCATGGTGTGCAAGGGCGCGCGGTCCTGATTGATCTGGAAGCGCACGTGGGCCGCGAACGCACCGCCGTCGGGTATGAGCGACTCATGCGCATCATGCAGGCCGATGGCGTCGTGATCGAACCGGGCGACATGGTGTGCCTGCACACCGGTTTTGCCGACATGTTGATGGCCATGAACGGGCAACCGGATGTCGCGCGCCTGCATGCAAGCGGCAGCGGTCTGGACGGGAATGACCCCCGCCTGCTGGATTGGATCGTCGATTCGCGCCTGGCCTGCTTGATCGCGGACAACCCTGCGGTGGAGCTGGTGCAAGCGGTGAACCTGAGTGGGGCCTCCACGCCCTTGCGCCGCCCCCGACTACCGCTGCATGAACACTGCCTGTTCAAGAACGGCATTCATCTAGGTGAACTGTGGTGGCTGACGCCGCTTGCGCGATGGTTGCGTGCCCACGGCCGCCACCGCTTCCTGCTTACCGCCCCCCCGCTGCGCCTGCCCGGCGCGGCAGGTTCCCCCGCAACCCCCATCGCCACCGTCTGATCTCACCATTTTCTTACCAGGCACAGCGGCCGGCACAGGTCGCAAGCCAACCATGCACGAAGGAGACAACTCGTGAATACGATCCGTACGCTTATCCGTACCCCTGCCCTTGCGCTTTTTTCGGCCGCCCTGACGCTAGGCACCAGCACCGCCTTGGCGCAGTACCCGGAACGCCCCGTAAAACTGGTGGTGCCCTATTCCGCGGGCGGCGCCGCCGACGCACAGGCGCGCCTGGTTGCGGTAAAGCTGGGCGCACGCCTGGGCCAAACCGTCGTAGTGGAAAACCGCCCCGGTGCCAGCGGCACCATCGGCGCAGCCAATGTCGCTCATGCCCCCGCCGATGGCTACACGCTGCTCTACGACGCCACGGCCTTCGCCATCAACCCGTCCGTTTACAAGACGCTGAGCTATGACAGCAAGCGCGACTTTCAAGCAATTTCGTTAGTGAGCCTGACGCCAAATCTGCTGGTCGTGCCGGTCAAGGCGCCGTATCAACGCATTGAAGAACTGACCGACGCGGCCCGCTCGGGTCACCTGACCTATGCCACGCCCGGCCAGGGCACGGCCCAGCACATTGCGGCAGCCTGGTTTGCGCAGGGCAACCGGATTGCGCTGACGCACATTCCGTACAAGGGTGGCGCACCCGCGCTCACCGATCTGATGGGTGGCCAGACGGACATGATGTTCAGCAACATGGCGGCGTCCTACCCCTTGGTCAAGGCCGGCAAGCTACGCGCGTTGGCGGTGACCTCTACCGAGCGCGTCGCCGCGCTGCCCGACGTTCCCACCGTGGCCGAAAGCGGCATAGCGCAGTACGCGGTCTATGAATGGAACGGCGTACTCGCACCCGCAGGACTTCCTGCCGAGGTAGCCGCGCGTATCGAGCAGGAACTTCGCGCCACGCTTCAGGACCCTGGCGTACGCCGCAGCCTGGAAGACCTGGGCGCACGACCGGTGGGCTCGTCAAGTGGCGAGTTCCGCACCTTTCTGGACGAACAGATGCAACGCTCGGCCAGCATTTTGGCCAAAGCCGGCATCACCAAGGAATAACCCGGCGCGCCCCCACGCCCCGTTAGCACAAGGAAGTTCTCATGAACAAGACCTTTGTCAGCCTCTCGCTTGCTGTTGCGGCCACCTTCGCCCAACCCTCCCAAACCGCCCACGCCGCCTATCCCGATCGCCCGGTGCGTATCGTCGTCGGCTTTTCCCCCGGCGGGCCGACCGACGTCGTCGCGCGCGCCTTCGCCGCCTATGCCGCGCAGGCACTGGGACAGAGTTTCGTGGTGGAAAACAAGCCGGGCGCCAACACCATTCTTGCCGCCGAAGCCGTGGCCAAAGCCGCGCCTGACGGCTACACGCTGCTGGTGGGCGCAACCAACCACACCATGATCCCCGCCCTATACAGCAGTCGCGTCAAATTTGACGCCTTGCGCTCGTTCACCCCCGTCTGCGCGGTAGCGGTCAGCCCGACGGTACTGGTCGTGGGTCCCGCCCTGCCCGTCAAGACACTGGACGCATTTCTGGCAAAGGTGCGCGCGGAGCCTGGCCGCATTACGTACGCCACGCCGGGCGCCGGCAGTTCGGGGCATTTCGCCACGGCGCAATTCCTGAACCTGACGCAGACGTCCATGAACCACATCCCCTACAAGGGCGCGTCGCAGGCCATTGCCGACCTGCTGGGAGGACAAGTCGATAGCTCGCTGGCCACGCTGGGTTCGGTACTGCCGCAAGTGGAATCCGGCAAGCTGACCGCGCTGGCGGTGGCCGCGCCCCAACGCCTGCCACAGCTACCGCAAGTGCCCACCTTCGACGAGGCGGGCGTCCACGGGTACACCGCCGACGCATGGTATGGCGTGCTTGCGCCGGCAGGCCTGCCGCAAGATGTACGCGAAAAGTTGGAGCAAGTGGCCCGGGATTTCGCCCGCGCGCCCGCCACCGCCAAGAGTCTGGACGCGCTAGGCATGCAGGCACGCCAAACTTGCGGCAACGACTTCAACGCGCAACTGGCCAGCGAGATCGATGCGAATCGCAAGCTGGCCGAGAACCTGGGGCTGAAGGCAGATTGAGCCACGCCCAGCCATCGAAAATACACAAGTAAAAAACATACATTCGGAGGAAGACAAATGACGTTTCTTACCCACGCCTACGCGCGCCGCAAGACCGCAGTAATGCTCTTGGCCTTCGCCGCCCCGCTGCTGGGTGCGTCCGTCTCGCACGCGGCTGACGCCTGGCCCAACCGGCCGGTGCGCATCGTGGTGCCCTACGGGCCGGGCGGCGCGGTCGACGTGGCCACGCGCAAGATGGCGCAAATGCTGTCCAGCCAGACCGGACAGAGCTTCGTCGTGGAAAACAAACCCGGCGCCACCGGCACCATCGGCGTGAGCCAGGTCGCGCGCGCAACGCCCGACGGCTACACGCTGGTGGCCAACGACACCACGTATTCCTTGCTGCCGTACATCTTCAAGAAGCTGCCGTTTGATCCGGCGGAAGATCTACAGCCGGTCTCGGCCTTCGTCTTTGCGCCCATGGCCTTGGCCGTCTCGGCCGACAGCAGCAGCCACACACTGGGCGACCTGATCGCGCAAGCCCGCGCCAAACCCAACATGATTACGTACGGATCGGGCGGCCCCGGCACCACCCCGCATTTCGCGGCCGAAGCGTTGGGCTTGGCGACCGGCGTGAAGTTCATGCACGTGCCGTTCAAGGGCGCGGCCGAAGCCACTCAAGCCGTGCTGGGCAAGGTGATCGATTTTCAGTTTGCGTCCACCACCGGCGTCATGGGACCGGTGCAAGGCGGTCAATTGAAGCTCTTGGCCGTCAGCGGCGACAAGCGCCTGCCGGTGTTGCCCGACGTGCCCACCTTTGCCGAAGCGGGCGTGAAGGACTTTGGCGTGGTCAACTGGACCGGCCTGTGGGTGCCGAAGGGCACGCCCCCGGAGGTCACCGAGCGTCTCCAACGTGAGATCGCCACGGCCATGGCCTCGGAAGAGATGAAAATGTTTGCCACCAAGATGGGCGCGGAGCCACGCGCCGCCAACGCCACGGAGTTCCGCGGCATCCTTGCCGATAGCGGCCAGATGTGGGGCAAGGTGGTCCGCAGCATCGGTTTCGACGCCAAATAAAGCCAGGAGGATTCGCCATGTTCTGCTTGCACGCCCCCGAAGTCGTTGACTTTCAAGTCTGGTCGACCATGCCCGATCACCTGCGGCGCCCCCGGCGCAGCGCCTGGGCGGACGCCAATCGCGGCGGCATGCCGGTCGACTCCTTTCTTGAAGGGCCGGTCTTTGATGAGTCCGGCAACCTGTACGTCACGGACATACCCTGGGGCCGCGTCTTCCGGATAACGCCAGACCGCGAATGGTCCTTGGTAGCCGAGTACGACGGCGAACCCAACGGCATGAAGTTTCTGGACGCCGGCCGACTGCTCATCACCGACTACAAGAACGGGCTGATGACGCTGGACATCGCGACCGGCGCCGTCACGCCCTATCTTGAACGCCGCAACAGCGAACGCTTCAAGGGCGTCAATGACCTGATCTTCGACACACAGGGCAACCTGTACTTCACCGACCAGGGCCAAAGCGGGCTGCATGATCCCAGCGGCCGGCTGTACCGACTGCGGCCCAACGGCCAACTAGACCAATTGCTGGGCAACGTGCCCAGCCCGAATGGCGTGGCCTTGTCCCCCGACGAGCGCGTGCTGTACCTGGCTGTCACGCGTGGCAACTGCGTGTGGCGCGTGCCCTTGCTGCCCGATGGCAGCGTCAGCAAGGTCAGCCAGTTCTTTACGTCCCACGGCCCCAGCGGCCCCGATGGCCTGGCCGTCGACACCGAAGGAAACCTGCTGGTCTGCAACCCCGGGCTGGGCTATGTCTGGCTGTTGAATCATCGCGCCGAACCCAGCATCGTCTGGCGCAGCGTCACGGGCGCGTCCACCACCAATCTTGCCTTTGGCGGCGAAGACAGGCGCACGCTGTTCTGCACGGAATCGACTAGCGGCTCGATCCTGTTCGCGTCCGCGCCGCACGCGGGCCTGGCCCTGGCGCGCAAGGCCTGACAGCGCCAATCCAGAAGCTCGTGGCTCCGTGTGAATTGACAGTGTAAAACGACCGTTTTACATTGGACGCATGGATACCAAGACACAACTGATCTCCACGGCGGAGCAGCTTTTCAACCGACACGGCTTCACGGCCACCGGCATGGACCAATTGACCCAGGGTGCCGGCATGTCAAGCCGAACGCTCTACAAGCATGTCGGTAGCAAAACCGCCTTGATCGCCGCCGTGCTCACCGAGCGCGACAAACGTTTCTTTGCGCGGGTTCAAGCGGCAAGCAGCGTCGACGCGATCTTCAAGGCGCTGGAAAACTGGATGAAAACCGAGGACAACTTCGGTTGTCTGTTCTTGCGTGCCTACGCAGAAACCGGTGGCGACACACCGGAAATTGCCGATGCGGTGTCCGCGCACAAGGCAGCCTTCTGGCGAAAGATCCGCGAAGTCGTCTCGGCGGAAATCGGGGGCCGCAGCGACCCGGTGCTGGCCGAACAGATCCTGGTGTTGTTCGAGGGCGCGACAGCCGCCGCCATCTATCGCGGCGCAAAATCCGTGAAGGCCGCACGCTTGGCGGCCATCGCCCTGGTTGAACGGGCACGGTCATGAGCCTTGCGCTGAGTCCCGCCGCAACGCTGGGCGCAACGGGCTTTGCGCTGATCGCCGTCTGCTATGGCTTTGCCCGCTTCGCCTTCGGCTTGTTCCTGCCGCAGATCGACGCCGAGCTGTCCTTGTCGTCGACGCTAAGCGGCCTGATATCCGGTGGGGCTTTTCTTGGCTATTGCATCGCCATCGCGCTGTCGGCCTTTCTGACCGAGCGCGTCGGCCCCCGCGCTGTCGCCATCGTCGCGGCCCTGATCGCGGCGGCGGGCATGGCAGGCATCGCCGCCGCGCCCTCGGCACCCTGGCTGGCGGGCGCGGTGATGCTGGCTGGATCCAGCACGGGACTGGCCTCGCCCCCCTTGGCCGCGGCCGTGACGGCAGCGGTCAAGCCGGACCGGCAGAACGCCACCAACACCGTCATCAACGCCGGGACAGGCGCGGGCGTGGTGCTGTCCGGCCCCGTGGCGCTGATGATGGGTGAACAATGGCGCCTGGCTTACGCGGGCTTTGCGGTCGTGGCGGTCGGCCTGGCGTTCGCCGCCGCGTTCACCCTGCCGCGAGGGCTCCAGAGGGCCACGACAAGCACCCAGGGCATGCCGTCGCTTACCAGCGCGCTCAGGCGCTTGATCGCCGCCGCCTTCCTGACCGGCGCGGCCAGCACCGCGATCTGGTCCTTCGGGGCGCAGCTTGTCGCGCTACGGCTCGACTGGAGCAGCGCTGGCGCGGGCCTGCTGTGGATCGCCATTGGAGCAGCCGGTATCGCGGGCGCGAGCGCAGGGCATCTGATTGCGCGCTTCGGCATGGACCGCGTCCACCACGCATTCCTGGCGGCCATGGCGGCAGGCATTCTCATGATCGGCATCGCAGACACCTCGGCGGCCCTGACCCTGGGCGGCGGCCTTCTCTTTGGCGCGGCCTACATCATGCTTACCGGCGTCTATCTGCTATGGGGCGTCCGGGCGCTGCCCGACCGGCCCGCCACGGGCGTCACGATCGCCTTTCTGGCGCTCGCGGTCGGTCAGACAGCGGGTGCCGCCGTCTTCGGACTGTTGATGGCGCATCTGACGGCCAATTACGCGGTGGTTATTTTTGTCTGCCTTGCCCTGACGGCGGGGATCGCGCGGGCTGAAGAGGCAAGGCCACGACCGTGTGTGGCGGGGCGATAGCGGGCAGCGCGGGTTGATTGCTTGCTGCTGTTTCAGGTTGCCAGCCCCACAGGGCAGCCTCGTGCTCAGCGCTTTCAAGACGAAAGGACCTACAACATGACTTGCATGAGCCGCTGCTTTTTTCACTGAATCCACGCCTTTCAACATTTGTTGAAAGGCGCACTTTCACTGAAATTAATGTGCAGCATCCAATCAGCTCTTCACCTCGCAGCCCGCGTGTTAACGTAGCCGCCACCCCACAGCCCCACCCTACTCATGCAAAGCCGCTCCCTGCGCGCTTTCCTGGCGCTCCACCAATTCGGCACAGTGGCCGCCGCCGCGCAGGCCGTGCATTTATCGCCGGCGGCCGTCAGCGTTCAGCTTCGGAACCTGGAAGAAGAACTGGGTGTCGAGCTATTCGTGCGCACCGGCCGCTCAATCCTGCTGAACGACCGCGCGCACCAGCTCCTGCCCCTTGCCCGGCGTGTCTTGGACCTGGAAAGCGAGATGGCGTCGCTGGGCAACTCCAGCCGTCTCAAGGGCAGGCTGGCGTTGGGCATCATCACCAGCACATTAAGTGGGGGCTTGCCGGATGTGCTCAAGCGCCTGGGGGCCGAACACCCTTCCCTGGAATTGCGCATTACCGCGAAACGGTCGCCGGACCTTGCGTTGCAGGTGGAAGCCGGCTTGCTGGATGCGGCGGTGATTTCGATGCCGCCGCCGCATTTCTCCACGACGCTTTGCTTTCACGAGCTGTATACCGAACCCTTGGCCCTGGTCATGAGCGCCAAGCGCAATGTCACCAACGTCAAAGCCGCGTTGGAGGAATATCCCTATATTGCCTTCGACAAAACCACCTGGATCGGCAAGCAGATCGAGTCGTTCATTCAGGACAGCGGCGTCTCGGTCCGGCCCGCGATGGAGCTGGACTCGCATGACGCGGTGCTATCCATCGTGCGTCACGACATCGGCGTCACCGTCCTGCCCGTGCTGAAAGGCCCCGCGCGCAGCGACGGCGCGTTGAAGTTCATCGACCTGCCGGGCTTGTACCGCACCGTGTGCCTGGCCGTGCGCCACGCCAACAACGACAGCCGGACCACGCAGGTGCTGGTGAACTGCTTCCGGGAATTCGGAGAATCTTCTCCGCTGGCGAAATAGCCGTCGTGCTCGCCACCCCACGAGCATCGTATTTGCCGATGCTCAGATGTAAAAAAATTAGCTTTTGATAAATCTCTCACCTTCTTAGTATGGATCTTGGCATCGTGCATGGGCCGGATCACATCAAGCGGCCAGCGCCGTCGGAAGGAGGAGTTTTTGAACATCGTCGTGACTGAATTCATGGACGCGCCCGCGGTCGAGCGACTGCGGGAGAAAGCAGACGTCACCTACGACCCGAAGCTGGTCGACGACCTGCCGCGCTTGTGTGAACTGGCAACCACTTGCGACGCACTGATCGTGCGCAACCGCACGCAGGTGCGCGGCGAATTGCTCGCGTCGCTCAAACGGTGCAAGGTGGTGGGACGGCTGGGTGTCGGCCTGGACAACATCGACCTGGCCGGCTGCGAACGACAAGGCATACAGGTGTTTCCCGCCACCGGCGCAAACGCCAACAGCGTTGCCGAATACGTGATCGCGACCGCGATGGTGCTGCTGCGCGGTTCGTATGCATCCTCGGCGGCGGTCGCGGCAGGCGAATGGCCGCGCGACGCGCTGTCGAAGGGCCGAGAGATCTCGGGCAAGACCTTGGGCTTGCTGGGCTTTGGATCGATCGGGCAATTGACGGCGCGGCTGGCCAAGGCGCTGGGCATGGCTGTCGTTGCGTTTGACCCGGCGTTGGCGCATGACGACACGCTGTTCGCGAAGCTTGGTGTCGCGCCCGCCGCCTTGGACGACGTGCTTGCGCAGGCGGACGTGCTCAGCTTGCACATGCCGCTATTGGAATCGACGCGCAATTTGCTGGATGCAACGCGCATTCAAGCCATGCGGCCCGGCGCCATCCTGATCAACACCGCGCGTGGCGGCATTGTTGACGAGGCCGCCGTGGCAAGCGCCCTGCGCAGCGGACAGCTTGGCGGCGCCGCGCTGGACGTCTTCGACGTCGAGCCGCTTGTCCCGGCGCCGCACTTCCAGGGCTGCCCGAATCTTATTCTTACGCCCCACACAGCAGGCTTGACCACCGAATCCAACCAACGGGTAAGCAGTCTGGTTGCCGAGAAGGTGCTGGCTGCGCTGGCCTGATTTCGCAACACCGCATTGGCAACACCGACCTTGCAACACCATAAAAAAATACACGGACAGGAGACAAAATGATTATCAGAAGAATGTTGCTGGCCTCGGCCCTTGCGCTTGCCGCCATCGCCCCCGCCGCCCAAGTACAAGCCCAGCCCCAAGCACCCGTCGCCGACTACCCCGCCAAAGGCAGCGTGTTGAAATACGTCGTGCCGTTCCCGCCTGGCGGATTGACGGACGTCATGGCTCGCTTGGTGGGCCAACAACTCGGCGAACGCCTGGGCGTTACCGTGGTGGTGGAAAACCGCCCCGGCGCGGGCGCGATGATCGGCGCCGAACAAGTGTCACGCGCGGCGCCCGATGGCAATACGCTGCTGGCCATCACCATGACGCACTCGGTGAACGCCACCTTGCTGCGCGACAGAAGTCGCTTCGACATCACCAAGGACCTGAAGCCCGTCGCGCTATTGGCCTCGACGCCGATACTGGTCGTGGTACCGGCCAACAGCAACATACGCACGCTGGACGACCTGGCCAAGGCGGCGAAGGGCAAGGAATTGAACGCCGGATCCAGCGGCGTGGGCACGCCGTCGCACCTGTCCCTGGCCTTGTTCAACCAGATCAATGGCACCAACATTCTGCACATCCCCTATGCCGGCGGCGCGCCGTCACTGACGGACCTGATGGGCGGGCAGCTTGATGTGATCTTCAGCAACTACGCCGAGTCCCTGCCCTACGTGCAGTCGGGCAAGCTGCGCGCCATTGCCATTGCCAGCGCGGCGCGCAACCCGCAAGTGCCGAATGTGCCGACGTCCGCCGAGGCAGGCATGCCGAAGCTGAACGTCGAACAATGGACCGCCGTCATGCTGCCCGCTGCAACCCCGGACGCCATCGTTCAACGCCTGGGCAAGGAACTCGTCAGCATCATGGCGCGGCCTGAAGTGGCGGAAAAAACGCGCTCGCTAGGCTTTAGCGTCGATGCACGCGGGCCGGCGGAATTCGCGCCATTCTGGAACAGCGAAGTGCAACGTTGGCGCGCGCTGATCGAATCGGCAAAGATCACCGCGCAATAGCATCCCTACGCGGGGACGAGCGGGCTTTTCGCGTAGACGCAGACCAAGATCGGATCGCGGGAAAAGGCCAACAAAGGCCCAGGCCGAAACAATGGCAACAATAAATTTCCAAGCCCGCTATTCGGCTTGACCCGGGTCCGGACGGCTACCCGTGGCTTTGACAGGGCCGCAGCGCTCGCCATTTCTCGGTTCCCACCGCGACCCTCCCGCCCAGGCAAGCACCGCCGACCCGGTGGGTTCGCGCCCACCCGGCCTGCGCCATGTTTCAGGCCACCATCCGGGTATTGCAGCGCCGTCCCAAATCAGTAGCATGCGCGGTCATCCGACTCAGCCCCTTCAAGGATCGACCCCATGATGCTGCCGCGACCGCGCGTTGCCCTTTCCGCCCTGACGCTTGCCCTGGCCTTGCCGGGCTGCGTGCACGTGCCGGACTACAACGGCGAGGGCAGCATGGACGACCCACGCTATGCGCAACTGCTGGACCTGATCGGCGAGGCCTTGAAGGACGACATGGCCGTGGTGCTGGTGGCCGACGTGATGCCGCACGCCAGCTTGAACGACGCGGAGTCGATGACCAAGTGGACCGGCAACACGGTGTGGATGCATGAGCAGCAGCCGAAGATCACCTTTGGCCGCAAGTTCCAGAACAATTCGCTGCAACGGGACAAGCAGGCCACTTACCTGTTCAAGGCTTTCGAAGTGCATATCCTGCCGCCCGGTAAATACCTGCTGACCGGCGGCGACGACTACAAGCTGAATGCCTTGCTGGACCAGGTGGGCGCGCGCCCCGGCCCGGTGGGCTCGGGCCGGGGCGCCAACGGCACCGCCTATCTGTCGCCGGAGCTTTATCGCGAGTTCTACAAGGAAACCAACTGGCATGAAGGCACCACCGGCACCCAGCTCAAGACGCGCAAGGTGTGCACGGCCGTGCACCGGGCGTCGGGCAACTGCGTCAGTTGGGGCGAAGAGCAATACACCGAAACCACGCAGGGTTCCCGCGCCGGCTACTACGAGCAGACGGATTCGCGCGATATCCCCTCCATCAAGGTGCAGTCGCGCGTGCCGCCGAAGCTGGCCTTGGCCAGCTTTACCCTCAAGGGCGGCCAACTGGTGCTGAGCCAGCGCATGCACATGAAGACGCCCAGCTACAAGTACAAGCAATCGGGCTGCCGCGCGGTCGACCCCAAGATGATCGAATGCCCGCTTGAAGACTTCACCGTCTACACGCGCCCGGCGCCGATGGATTTCACGCAGAAGCTCATCGCGCAGCGCCACAGCTTGAGCGACGCGCACCGGCAGTTGCTGTCCACGCTGCAACCCATGCAGATCACGCCGTTGGGCAAGCAAGGCATGGAAGATCCGATCTGGGGGGTGCCGCTGTCGATGGGTAGGGCAAAATAGCGCATGACCCCACGCCAGCTCCGCTATTTTCTGGAAATCGCCCGCAGCGGCAGCTTGTCGCTGGCCTCGGCCGCGCTGCGCATCGCGCAGCCCGCGCTTAGCCAGCACGTGGCGGCGCTGGAAGCCGAGTTGGGCGTGGCCTTGTTTGAACGGCATGCCAAGGGCGTGACGCTTACCGCCGAAGGCAAGCGCCTGCAACAACGCGCCACGTCGATTCTGGAACAACTGGAATCGCTGAAGACAGACGTGCTGGCTCCCACCGGCAAGCCGCGCGGGCCGGTTCGGGTATGTCTAGCGCGGTCGTTGGCCCAGGTGCTTGCCGCGCCGCTCGTGCGGTACGTCGAACAGAACTACCCCGACGTCCGGCTGTTGTTGTCGTCGGCCTTGTCCAGCGAAGTGCGCTTGGCGCTGCAAACGCGGCAACTGGACGTGGCGCTCATGCCCAACGCCTTCGAATTGCCGGGCCTGTATTGCAAGCCGGTCTATGAAGAACAGTTTTCGTTGTTCGGTCTGGAATCGCTATTCGATCGGCCGGGAAAGACAATGGCGTTTTCCGCGATCGGGTCGCGTCCGCTGGTGGCGCCTGACCGCGACCACGATTTGCGCCGCCTGATCGAACGCACGGCGCTGGATCTGGATTGCCCGCTGAACGTGAAGTACGAGATCAACGACCCCGAACTGAATTTTGCCTTGGTGCGCGACGGCGTGGCGTTTGCGATCCTGCCCGACAGCGCTGGCCTGGAACTGGCGCGTGGCAACAAGGCCATGGGGGAACGGCGCCTGGTCCGGCCGCCCATTGCGCGCATGCAATCCATTGTGCGCGTGGCCGAAGGCGCGCCAGACAGCACGACGCTGGCCATGGAACACGCGCTGGAAGCCGTGTTGCGTACGCTGGTGGCGCGCAAGGTGCTGCGCGGAAAGCTGGCATAAGAAAAAACTTATATAAAACACAGATAAATAATATTTGTCTTCAGGTCTGACGCAGCCGTACGCTACTCCAAAAATGGCGCATCAAAAGCGCCGATACGGAGACAAGCATGCACGTACGACGCAGACAGTTCCTGGGCGCCATGGGCGCCGCCGTGTGCTGTAGCGCGCTGCCGATCAGGCAGCTACAGGCCAGCCCCCCCTTACGCATGCTGGTGGGTTTTGCCCCGGGCGGCGCGGCCGACCTGGTGGCCCGTGCGCTGGCCGAAGGCATGCGGGCATCGGGCTACACCCTCATCGTTGAAAACAAGGCCGGCGCGGGAGGCCGCATCGCGGTCGACTCGTTGCTGGCCGCAGGCGGTAATGGCAATGGCACGGGCAATGCCGTGCTGTTCACCCCCTCGACGAACCTGACGCTGTATCCGCATCTATACAAAGACCTGCGCTACACCCCCGCGGACTTCACGCCGCTGGGCACCGCCAGCCAGTTTGATTTTGGATTCGCGGTGGGCGCCGACAGCCCGGCGAAAACGTTGCAAGAGTTCCTGGCGCTGGCGCAAAAGGACCCGCGCATGGCGGTCTACGGCACGCCCGGCGCGGGCACGGTCATGCATTTCCTGGGCGTCATGCTGGCGAACGCCAGCAAGGTTCCCTTGACGCCGATTCCGTACAAGGGCGGTTCGCTGGCGCTGACGGACACCGTGGGCGGCGTCCTGCCCGCGCTGATCACCACGCTGCCCAACCTGATTCCCATGCACAAGGCCGGCAAGATCCGCATCCTGGCCATGACCGGTTCGGCGCCGTCGTCCGCGCTGCCCGACGTGCCCACGTTCGCCACGGCGGGCTATCCGTCGCTGACAGTGGCCGAGTACTTCACGCTGATCGGCAACAAGAGCTTGCCCGCCGACCAGGCACAGGCATTGGCGGGGGCCGTGGCCGACGCCGTGCGTTCGCCTGCGTTCGCAAAGGTCATGCAGCAGCAATTCTTCGACCCCAAAGTCACCGCGCCCGCCGCCTTGAAACAACAGATGGAACGCGAAGATGCGTTCTGGGCCCGGGTCGTCAAGGACAGCGGCTACACCCCCGAGGCCTGACGCGACGCGCGCGTGGCCTGGCTATATCCAGGAAGCACTATGAAAGGCAAAAACATCGTCGTCATCATGTCCGATGAACACAATCCCGCGTTCATGGGTTGTTCCGGGCATCCGTTCATCAAGACGCCAAACCTGGACGCCCTTGCCGCGCGTGGCGCACGCTTTCCGAACGCCTACACGCCCAGCCCGATCTGCGTGCCGGCGCGCGCGGCGTTCGCCACCGGCCATCGCGTGCACCAGACCCGGCATTGGGATAACGCCATGCCGTACGTGGGTGATCCGCAAGGCTGGGGCCATGTGTTGCAGCAGCAGGGCATCAACGTTGAAAGCATCGGCAAGCTGCATTACCGCAACGAAGAAGACCCGGTCGGTTTCGACGCGGAACATATCCCCATGCACGTGGTGGGCGGACACGGCATGGTGTGGGCGTCGATCCGGGATCCCTACTTGCCGGTGGCTGGGCGCAAGCGCATGCTGGGCGACCGTATCGGCATGGGCGAATCGCCCTATACGTCCTATGACAGGTCCGTTACCGACCGCACCCTGGAGTGGCTGCGCGCGGCGGCCGATCGCGGTGAACCATTCGTGTTGTACGTGGGCCTGGTGGCGCCGCACTTCCCGCTGATCGCGCCTCGGGAATTCTTTGACCTGTACGACGCCCGGCAGATCCCCGACGCCAAGCTGCATCCCAAAGACGGCTACGAACGCCATCCCTGGGTGCAGGCCTACGCGGAATTCGAGCGCAGCGAAGACACCTTCGAAAGCGAAGACGAGCGCGTCAATGCGTTCCTGGCGTACTACGGACTATGCAGCTTCCTGGACAGCAACGTGGGCCGCATCGTGGACGCACTGGGCGCGCTCGGCCTGGCTGATTCCACGCACGTGGTCTATACGTCGGACCACGGCGACAACGTGGGCGCCCGTGGGCTATGGGGCAAATCCACGTTCTACCAGGAAAGCGTCGGCATCCCGATGATCCTGGCCGGCCCCGACGTATCGCCTTCCGTCTGCGATACCGCGGTGGACCTGCTGGACCTATATCCGACGATCTTGCAGGCAGTAGGTGTGGACCCGACGCCACACATGGGCACGCGGCCGGGGCAATCGCTATTCGATATTGCGCGGCAACCCGTCGACGACGACCGCGCCATCCTCAGCGAATACCATGCAGCCGGCAGCAACACCGCGGGTTTCATGCTGCGCAAGGGGCCCTGGAAGTATCACCACTACGTGCGCTTTCAGCCGGAACTCTTCAACCTGGAGTCGGACCCCGGCGAACTGCACGACCTGGCAGGCGAACCCGCTTATGCCGCCGTGCTGGCGGGAATGAAGGCCGCGCTGTACGCGATCTGCAATCCGGAAGAGGTCGACCGGCAGGCCAAGGCCGACCAGGCCGCGTTGATTGAACGCATGGGTGGGCCGGAGGCCGCCTCGACGATGGGCTCAAGCGGGGCAACGCCCGCCCCCAAGGTGGAGCAAGCGGCATGAATGGGGAAGAACGGAATGGGAATGAACGGCCTGTGGACGAACGATACCTACACGACTGGAGCGGCCTGACGCGGGGCGTGCCCAGCGTCGTGCACCGGCCTACCACCACCGACGAGGTGGCGGCCCTGGTTCGCGATGCGGATCGGCATGGCCGCAAGATCACCATCCAGGGCGGCTTGACCGGGCTGGCGGGCGGCGCCGTGCCGGCCGACGGCGACGTGGTCATCAACCTGGAACGCATGAACAACATCGAATCCATTGATGCGGTTGAAGGCGTCATGCAGGTGCAGGCGGGCGCAACCTTGCAACAGGTGCAGGAAGCCGCGCTTGAAGCCGGTTGGTTCTTTCCGGTGGACATGGGCGCGCGCGGCAGTTGCCAGGTTGGCGGCAATGCCGCCACGAATGCCGGCGGCACGCAGGTGGTGCGCTACGGCACCATGCGCGACTCGGTGCTGGGGCTGGAAGCGGTCATGCCCGATGGGTCTGTGGTGACATCGTTGACGCGCCTGGTCAAGAACAGCGCTGGCCTGGATTTGCGGTTTCTGTTCATCGGGTCCGAAGGCACGCTGGGCGTGATCACCCGCCTGACCTTGCGCTTGCAGCCCGATCCCGGCGCGCCCGCCACGGCGCTGGTGCAGGTGCCGGACACGCAGTCCATGGCCTTGCTGCTGCGCCATCTGAAAAAAACCCTGGGTCCGCAACTGAGCGCGTATGAATTCATGTCGGCGCAGTTCCTGGAACGTGCCAGCAAGCTGGCGGGCGTGCCCTTGCCATTACCGGGCAACGCGCCCTGGAGCGTGCTGATCCAGGCCAGCGGCCTGGCTGGCATGGACCCCCAGGCAGCCCTGGAGAACGCGCTGGAAGGCGCGCTGGAAGCGGGCTTGATCAGTGACTGCGCGGTGGCGTCCAGCCTGTCGGACGCCCAGAAATTCTGGCGCTTGCGGGAGTGCATCCCTGAATTGCTGACCGCGTTGAAGCCCACGGTGAACTTCGACTGCGGCCTGCCTTGGGCTGAAATGCCGACGTATGTGGCCGAAGTCGAGGCCACGCTGAAACAGAAATACCCCGACGCGACGCATTTGTTCATGGGGCATCTGGGCGACAACAACATCCACATCCTGACCGGCCCCCACGCGCAAAGCGAATGGCTGGGCGTGGAAGAGATTGTGTACAGCGCATTGCGTGGCCGGCAAGGCACGATCAGCGCCGAACACGGCATCGGTTTCCTGAAGAAGCCATTCTTGGGCTACACGCGCAGCGACGGTGAAATTGCGCTGCTCAAGCGGTTGAAGCGCGCGCTGGATCCCAACGACACGTTGAACCCGGGCCGCATCGTCGACTGACGCTCGCACGGCGCGCATTTCAGACGGTCAGATGCTTTCCCGCATGGTCTCGCACAGCTTGCGGATCGCCGCGATATCGCCTTGCCTGGCCATGCGCCGCAGTTGTTCGCTGAAATCCTTGAACGCCGCATCGCGCGCCTGCAATGCCTGCGCCCAATCGATCAGGTCCGAGATGGCGCCGCTTTCCAGCAGCAGTTGCACCTGCGCCAACTCGGCGTCGGACAGATGCGCCGTCTGCGGTGGGGCCGAGTCCATCTCGTTGCTTGAGGGTTTGATCGACAGATTCAACAGCCTGCCCAGCACATGGCGAAGCTCAACCAGGTTGATGGGCTTGAGCAAGCTGGCGTCGTAGCCCGCGCCGCCCAAGGCCTGCGTGTCGTGGGGCGTTGCCGACACCGCGATGACGGGCAGGTCCGGCCAGCGCGCGCGGGCGGCTGCCAGCACGGCTGAGCCGTCGACGCCGTCCATGCGGTGGTCCGTCAGGATCAGGTCGGGACGGCGGGCGTCGTCTGCCTGGATGCGCGCCACCATGCCCTGGCCACCCGCCTCGCTGTCCACCTGAAAGCCCATGCTGGCCAGTTCCTCGACCAGGAACTCCCGAATCTCCGGCGTGTCCTCGGCCAGCCACAGGTGCTTGCCGGATCCGTCCAGCATCGGCAGCACATGCGGCGCGGCGGCAATGTAGTGGTGCGAGATGCGGGACTCGTCCATCTTCCTGACCGGCAGCGTGACGCTGACCCGCGTCCCCTGCCCCACCTCGCTGTCGATGCTGATCGCGCCTTTCATGCGCTGCACCCATTGCTGCACGATGGGCAGGCCCAGCCCCACCCCCGGCTGGTTCTCGGCGGAAGCCAGCCGCTGGAAGGGTTCGAAGATGCGCTGCCGGTCTTCCGGCGCGATGCCGCAACCGGTGTCGCGCACCGACAGCGCGAGCCGTCCAGCACCCTCGATCGCGTCGCCCGAATCGGGCGCGATGTAGTCGGCGGTCAAGGTCAGGACGCCGCCGCGCGTGAACTTGGCGGCGTTGTCGATCAGGTTGGACAGCACCTGCCGCACGCGCTTGCCATCCATTTCCAACACGGCGGGTACGGACTCCGACACCCGCAACACGAATTGGTTGTTCTGCCGGGCGGCGATCGGCGCGGATTCCTTGGCGACGGCGTCCAGCAAGGCGTGCACGTATTCAGGAGACACTCGCAGCGCCTGGCCGCCCGCGCCGGCGGCGTAGTCGATCAGGTCATTCACCATGCTCAGCATGTGATCGGCGCTGCGACGAATGATCGCGCCGCGCGGCGCGTCGTCGCGGCCGCCCGCCTGGATCAGGTCCGCGAAACCGATGATGGACGTCAGCGGCGTGCGCAGGTCATGGCTGATGCGGGCCAGGAAGTCCTGGCGCACGCGGCCGGCTTCGTCAGCCCGAATCAACGCCGCCTGCAACGCCCGCGTGCGCGCCTTGACGGCCTGGTCCAGCCGCAGGTGTTCACGTTCGCGCGCTTGCGTCAGTTCCTGCTGGACCGCCAGTTTTTCCTGACGATGCTGGCGCGTGCGGCCATGCACCAGCACGGCCAGCATCAGCGACACCGACAACAGGTCCCAAGCCACCTCGGGCCCACCTTCCCACCGGCCGGGCAACAGCCCGTTGATGAAGGCCAGCCGCAAGAAGAGCAAGGCGCAATACACCGCGAAGGACAGCAGGAAGATCCGCGCATTGGCATGCCCGCGCCGCCAGCCATCGGCCATGGAAACCGGCCATACAAGCCCCCACAGGAAGACCAGTCCAACCACGGCCTGCGCGCTGGCGCGATACTCGCCCAGCGCCGCCCAGACCGAGCCCGCCAGACCCAGGGCGATCAGCACGCCATACACCCAGCGCCAGAGCCGCACCCGATGCAAGTCCGCGAACCGCATCACGGTATAGCCGAACACCGTGGCCGCCAGCGTCCCCAACACACTGGGCGCGCGCAACACCGTTTCACCGCCGCCCGTCAGTACGTAGCGGTACAGCAAACCCTGAAACGACAGGCTGTAGAGAATTTCGATGATGATGGCGGCGGCCAGAAACAGGAACACCTGATCGCGCTGGGCCACGCCCAGCACCCCGGTGTAGATCGCCACCATCAGCAGCGCGCCGATCAGCAGCGCCAGGACCACCGTGCCGCGCTGCGCCGCGTCCACGAATGCCGCCGGCGTCCACAAGGTGGGTTCCATGCTGATGGCCGAGCGGCTCTGCACCCTGACCAGCACCGTCACGCGCTCACCCGGCATCAGCAGCAGCGAGGCCACCGACACGGAAGAAGGCACTTCGCGCGAGGCGAGCGGCTCGCGGTTGCCCGCCAGCACGACTTTGAAGGGCTCTTGTTGACCGTCGTGATACAGGTAGAAGCGCACGTCTTCCAGCCTGGGCACGCCGAATGACAGCCAGCGTTCCAGGAAGCGATGGGTGGGGTTGTGCACGTCCAGCTTCAGCCAGTACACGGATGGCGAAAAGCCCCGGTTCAACCAGGCAGGGGTGACGGGCTGCCAGGGGCCGCCCAGGATCTGGCTGACGTCCTGGGTTCCGCTCGGATCTTCCACGCCGAGCAGTTCGTGGTTCAGCGGCAATTTGCCGGTGACGGCGCTCAGGTCCACGGGCGGCGGCGCGGCCTGGGGTTGCACGGCCTGCGCCTGCGCGGGCAGCAGCAGGCAAGACAGCGCCACTAACGTCGACAACAACGTCGACAACAACAACGACAACAACGGCAGCCAACCCGGCAAGCCCAGGCGGCGCTCACGCATGGGGATCCAGTTCCTGGCGCAAGGCCGTGGGCGGCATGCCGAAGCGTTCGCGAAAAGCCGTAGAGAAATTGCCACGGTTGCCATACCCCACCGCCTGCGAAATGGCCTGGATATCCAGGCTGGTCTCGCACAGCAAACGGCGTGCCTCGCGCATGCGTTCTTCCCGCAGGAACTCGAACACGGTCGTGCCCGCGCAGCGTCGGAAGGCCTGGTTCAGCCGCCGCGCATTGGTGTTCAACGCCTGGGCCAGCGCCATCAGTTCTGGCGTGTGGTCCAACCGTTCGCGCAGCAGCTTGCGCGCCGCGCGAAACAACACGCCGTCCAGCGTGGCCCCGGCGGCGGCGGCGGAGGTGCCGTCTTCCGCGCTGGCCTCGGCCACTGGGGACGCCGATGCCGGCACGGGCATGGGCGTTGCAGCCACCCGCAGATGAATCAGCAAACGCAGGCGCACTTCCTCGAAATCAAACGGCTTGGCCACGTAGTCCACGGCGCCCGCCGACAGCCCCGCCACCCGTTCGCTGGGCAGGCAAGCGGCGGTCAGGAAGATGAGGGGAATGGCGCGCGTGGCCTGGTCGGCTTTCAGCAGGCGGCAGGCGGCCAAGCCGTCGCAGACCGGCATGTTCACGTCCATCAGGATGATGTCCGGCTGCACCAGTTGCGCCTTGCGATAGCCGTCGTTGCCATCCTCGGCCACATAGACGCGGCAGTCCTGACTGGTCAGGAAATCCACGAGCAGCATGCGGTCTTCGGGGCGGTCTTCGACGACCAGTACGCGCAAACCGGCGAGCTGGCCCGGAGCCAGTGGAAAAAAGGCGTCGTTCATGCCCCGAATTCTTTCATGCCGGCTGGCGCCAGCGTTGGTAACAAGAGACAAAACCGAGGTCTCGATTGGAATAATTTTCCTTGCGGCAAACCTACCTGGCATTCCAGCAAACCTCAGTAATGGAATATTTGCGTACTTACGATAATGTTTGTTACAGCGCGAAACTGGTCAGGGCGCCGTCTTTTCCGTCCCGTTGTGGCGTTGCCGCGACAGCCCGACGGAAACCGAATTCCCCCGTATTTTCCTGCACCTACCAGTGACGGCGTCACGAGCGAAGGCATATTTTCAGCGCCAGTCGGTTGCAACAATGTTGTGTACCCAAGTGTGATTTATATGTCAAATAGCGTCTATCCATTCCAAATGTAACAAATCGCCGTCCGATCCCCCCATGCGCCGTCTATCCCGAATTTGCCGTCCCGTTGTCCTCTGCCTGACCCCCATTTCCTTGCATATCGGCCTTGCGACGACGGCCCTGGCGCTGGCCGCCGGACCGGTCATGGCGCAAAGCGTGCGTCCGCAATTGCCGTCGGCCGCCGAGCCGGGCCGCCCCCTGCCGCAACCGGCCATGCCGGAAAGCACGACCGCCGCGCCGCAGGTGACGGTGCAGCAAGGCAGCGCGTCCGAGGCGCCGGCAGGGGCCGAGAAGCTGAGCTTCACGCTGAGCAACATGCGCGTGGACGGCGTGACCCACTATCCCCCTGAAAAAATCAGCGCGTTCTACCAGGGGTCGGTGGGCAAGACGATCACGGTGGCCGACGCCTTCAAGGTGGCCAACGACATCGAACTGCTCTACCGCAACGACGGCTATGTGACCACGCGCGTCATCGTGCCGGAACAGACGGTGGACGGCGGCGTGTTTCGCATCGTGGTGGTGGAAGGCTATGTGTCGGACGTGAAGTACGACGGCGATATCGGCCCCGCGCAAGCGGCGGTTGAAAAGCTGGTGCAGCGCCTGCGCGGCGTGCGCCCCATCAATGTGGCTGAGGTCGAACGCCAACTGCTGCTGGCCAATGACCTTAGCGGCATGGTCGTGCGCGCCTCGCTGGAAGCCTCACCCAAGGAAGTGGGCGGCTCGGTGCTGGTGGTGCACAGCGAACGCAAGCCCGTCGATGCGCGCCTGGGCTTTGACAACCGTGGCTCGCCCTACCTGGGCTGGAGCGAAATGACCGGCCAGGTCAGCCTGAATTCGTTTGGCGCGCGCGCCGACACCTTCACGCTGAGCGGGCGCCTGGGCTTTCCGGCCTACCGCAGCCAGGCCGTGGCCGGCAACTACGACATGCTGGTTTCCGACAGCGGCATGACTTTCGGCCTGGCCGCCAGCTACGCCAAGAGCGAACCGGGCCGCGACCTGGCCCCGCTGAACGTCGCCAGCGACGTGCAAGCCTACACGGCCACGCTGACCTATCCGCTGATCCGCTCGCGCCTGGAAAACCTGCGCGCCTTCGGCATGTTCGACGTGCGCAACGTCACCACCGACATCACCGACACCCCCTTCACGCGCGACCGTCTGCGTGTGCTGCGCGCGGGCCTGAGCTATGACCGCACCGACAGTTGGAACGGCATCACGGCCATACGCGGCACCGTGCACCAGGGCCTGGACGCGATGGGCGCCACGCAGGAAGGCGCCGAACTGGCTTCGCGCGCCAAGGGCCGCTCTGATTTCCTGAAGCTCACGGCCGAACTGACCCGTCTGCAACAGCTCACCGAACGCCTGTCGCTGGTGGCCACCTTCGCCGGCCAGTACAGCGCCAGCCCGCTGTTGGCCAGCGAGGAATTCGCGCTGGGCGGCCCCAACTTCGGTCGGGGTTACGACGACGGCGAAATGTCCGCCGACTCCGGTCTGGCCGGCTCGCTGGAACTGCGCTACGCGGTGTCCACCGACAACTTCCTGCCGCACGGCGCGCACGTCTACTCGTTCATTGACGGCGGCCGCATCTGGTCGCGCAGCGAAAGCGCGCCCTTGACGCGCGCCAACGTGTCATCCATCGGGGCGGGCATGCGCGCCAACCTCAGCAAGAGCCTGTACGCCACGCTTGAAGTGGCAAAGCCCACCAGCGGCGATGTCCTGACCCAGGGCAACAAGAATCCCCGCGTGTTCTTCAGCATTTCGGCGCAGTACTAAGCAGCGAACGACAAGAGACCGACCATGAATCGCAATTCCCGCAGCCTTGCCCCCTCCGCTCGCCGTTCGCGCACGAAGAAAGACGCCGCCCTGCCCGCGCTCAGCACGCTGGCCGTGCTGATCGGCTCGCTAGCCTCTGGCGGCGCGCACGCCAACCCCACCGGCGGCAACGTCGTGGGCGGCGCGGCCACCATCATCGACCGCGGCAACGGCACGCTGGACATCAAGCAGTCGACCGGCAAGGCGATCATCAACTGGAAAGACTTCAGCATCGGCGCCAACGAGACGGTCAACTTCCGTCAACCCGGCGGCAAGAGCGTCACGCTGAACCGCGTGGTCGGCAATGACCCCTCGGCGATCTTCGGCCGCTTGAACGCCAACGGCACGGTCATGCTGGTGAACCCGAACGGCGTGGTGTTCGGCAAGGGTGCACGCATCGACGTGGGCGGCCTCGTCGCCACCACCGCGAACATCAGCGACAAGGACTTCCTGGCCGGCAACTACAAGTTCAACCAGGCCTCGTCCAAGGCCAACGCCGCGATCGTCAACGAAGGCACGATCAGCATCAAGGACAGCGGCCTGGCCGCGCTGGTGGCGCCGTCGGTGCGCAACTCGGGCGTGATCGAAGCCAAGCTGGGCCGCGTGGCCCTGGCGGGCGCCAAGACCGTCACGGTCGACTTCCAGGGCGACGGGCTGCTCAGCTTTGACGCCACGTCCACGGTCGGCGAACTGCCCAAGGACGCCAGCGGCAAGCCGGTATCCGCCTTGGTCACGAACAGTGGCGTGATCCGCGCCGACGGCGGCACGGTCCTGATGACGGCACGCGCCGTCAAGGGCGTGATCGACAACGTGGTCAACACCGACGGCATCATCAGCGCCCAATCGGTTGGCATGCAGAACGGCAAGATCGTGCTGTCCGGCGGCGATGCCGGCACCGTGAAGATTGCCGGCAAGGTCGACGCCACGGGCGTGGGCGCCGGCCAGCAAGGCGGCAAGGTCGTCGTTACCGGCGAACACGTGGACGTGACCCGCAGCGCCGCCATCGACGTCTCGGGCGCCGCCGGTGGCGGCGAGATTGCATTGGGCAGCCTGGGCGTGGCCCCGGACAATGGCTCGGCCGCGTTCAGCGACAAGTCGTCCACCGTCAAGGTGGCGGCGGGCGCCACGCTCAAGGCCGATGCGCTTGTCAAGGGCAACGGCGGCAACGTCACGATGTGGTCGAACGACGCCACCGCCTTTGCCGGCAGCCTGTCGGCGCGCGGCGGTGAACAAGGCGGCGACGGCGGCTTTGCCGAAATCTCCAGCAAGAAGAACATCGGCCTGACGGGCTCGGTGGACATGCGCGCGCCCAAGGGCAAGACGGGCCTGCTGCTGATCGACCCGACCGACCTGCGCATCGTCGATTCCGGTAGCGGCTCCGGCGCGCTGGACGGCAGCGCCGGTGATGGCACCGTCAACGGCAGCGACGCCAACGCGGCCAACAACACCGTGTCGCGCGGCCTGTTGGAAAGCCTGGCCGGCACCACCAACATCAAGCTGGAAGCCACCGGCCAGATCACCATCGCGGACATGGCCGCGATCAATCTGCAAACCACCTCGGGCAACAGCTTCACGCTGCGCTCGACGCAAACGGGCGGCATCCGCTTCGAGAATTCGAATACGGAAATCAGCACCCAGGGCGGCGCCATCACGCTGGAAGCGCTGGGCGTGGGCAGCACGCTGAACAACATCGGCAAGCTGACCAGCCGGGGCGGCACGATCACGCTGAACGCCACCGGCGACATCAATCTGGCCAACGTCATTGACGCCGGCAGCGGCGCGGCGCTGGTCCGCACCAGCGCGGGTAACATCCGCAACGTGGGTGGCGCCAACCAGGTGGTGGCGGGCAACACCGTCACGCTGGACGCCAGCGGCGGCAGCATCGGTGAAGCCGGCAACGCCGTCAACACCCAGACCGCGCGACTGGCGCTTGCCACCGGCGGCAACCTGGCCGTGGCCAACCGCTCGGTGCTGAGCACGCTGGACATCACCAGCCGCCACGCGCAACCGGGCGTCAACAATACGTACGAGCTTGCGTCCAGCGGGCTGACTTTCTCGCTGACGGACAACGGCAGCTACCAACTGAACGCGGTCAACCAGGCCGGCCTGAACTTCTCGTTCACCGGCGACCGCACGCTCAACGTCGGCAACATCGCGCTGGGCACGGGCGCGCTGGCGCTGACGTCCACGGCCGGTGACATCCAGGCGCGCAACAGCGTGGGCAGCATCTCCGCCAGCACCATCGCGCTCAAAGCCACGGGCAGCACCGGCAACAACGGCGCCATCGGCTCGTCGGCCCTGGCGTTGACCACAAACACGGGCGCGCTGACGGCCGCAAGCGGCTCGGGCGGCGTGTATGTGAACAACCTGGGCAACTTGGCCCTGCGTTCGATCGACACCACCGGCGCGCTGTCCGTCTGGGCTGGCGGTCACTTGACCGTGGGCGCAATCAAGGCCGGCACGTCCGTCCTGAGCTCGGATATCGGCAACATCATTGATGATGGCGATGACGCCACCTCGATTTCCACCAGCATGCTGACGTTGTCGGCGCAGAACGGCGGCATCGGCGCCGCATCCCGCGCCCTGAAGACCAACGCCAACAGCGTGTCCGCCACCTCGGGCGCGGGCGGCGTGTATCTGGACAGCACCAGCGGCAACCTCACCATCACCCAGGCACAGGCCAACAACGCCGCGATCGTGATCAACGGCGCAGGCGCCCTGTCCGCCAACAACGTCAGTTCTTCGGGCGGCGCGGTCAACCTGACCGGCAACAGCATCTTCGCCGGCGAGATCAACGCGGGGTCGGGCAACGTCACGCTGACCGCGCGCGCGGGCAACATCACGGGATCATCGGCGTCGCTGATCACCGGCAACCTCGTCACCCTGCTGGCACCGGCTTCCAACAGCAACTACACCGTGGGCACGTCGGGCACCTACCTGCGCACGGCCGCCGGTGAACTGCGCGCCACGGGCGGCAGCATCTACCTGAACCAGGCCCAGGGCTCGGTGTTGCTGGACGACCTGAAAGCCTACAACGGCATTTCGGTCATCGGCGTGGCCGACCTGACCGGCAACAAGCTGGACGCCGGCGCCGGCACCCTGTGGCTCAACGCCCAGGGCGGCAACATCCTGCGCGCCAATGCCAACAGCGAACTGCTGGGCAGCAGCATCAACCTGCAGGCCCAGCGCCACATCGGCACGGCCAGCGATCACATCAAGACCTCCACCACCAGCCTGATGCTGGCAAGCGGCGGCGACATCTATGTCGACAACCCCGACAAGACGCTGACGTACCTGTCGGTCAGCAACACGCACGCCGACCCCGCGCGCCGCAACACGCTGCTGGTGTCCGCGCCCTACCTGGCGTTCGATGTCAATGACGATCTGGGCACCGCCTACGAACTGAAGCAGGTCTACAGCTCGTTGCTGAACCAGTTCATCTTCAGCGGTGACCAGAGCCTGCAACTGGGCAACATCCGCGCGGGCAGCAGCGTTGCGCTGACATCCACGCAAGGCAGCATCCTGGACGATGGCATCGCGGATACGCGCGTCACCGCCAACTCCGTCACCCTTAGCGCCAACCAGGACATCGGCACCGCCGCCAATGCCGTCGCGGTCAACGCCCCGTACCTTTCGCTGAGCACGCGCGGCAACCTCTACGCCACCGACATCGCCGACCTTTATTCACTGACGGTGACCGCTCGCCACAAGGCCGAGGACGATCGCTACGTGCTGGATGTGCGCGCGCCGTCGCTGCTGTTCAACATCACCGATGACATCGGCGGGCATACGATTCACGAGATGCGCGACAGCAACTGGGTGAACTTCAACTTCACCGGTGACCGCGACATCACGGTCGGCAGCATCGACGCCGGCTACAGCGGCAGCATCTCGCTGAACACCACGGGCGCCATTCGCGACGACGGCGACAAGAGCACCCAGTTGCTGGCCAACTCGGTGTACCTGTATGCCGGCCGCGCCATCGGCGCCACCGGCACGGGCTACCTGGACATCCTGACCAGCAACCTGTCCGGCTCGGCCGGAAACGGCGGCTTCTACGCCCAGTTGCCCAAGCCCACGGGCGCCAACAACACCACCGGCATCATCACGCTGGGCAACATCACGGCGACCGACGCCGTGCAGATCGACGCGCGCCAGGGCGACCTGCTGCTGACCGGCACGGTGCGAAGCTGGAACGACGACGTCACGCTGAACGCGGCCAACGGCTCCATCCTGGGCAACGGCGTGGGCAGCGTGTATGCCGGCGGCAGCGACGTCTTCCTGACGGCCACGGGCGCGATCGGCGGCCTGTATTCGGGCAACGTAAGCTATGTGGGCGTGGGCGGCGCGGGCCTGGTCAACGTGCAGGCCAACGCAGGCGGCGACCTCTACCTGAACGGCGGCAACAGCAACATCAAGCTGGCGTCGTTGACGGCAGGCGGCCAGCTTGGCTACATGCAGTTCTCCGGCAACACGACGGTGGGTAGCGTGCAGGCCAACGGGCCGGCCTCGCTTGCCAACAGTTCGGGTTCCATCCTGGACGACGGCGACACCGCCACGAAGATCCAGGCCAGCAGCATCGCGCTGTCGGCCGGTGGCGCGCTGGGCGCAGCCGGCGCCGCGCTGACCTTGCAAGCCCCCGACGTCAGCCTGACCAGCGGTGGCGACATCAGCGTCAACAACGAGATCGGCCTGACCCGTCTGGCCGTCACACGCAATGGGTCGAGCTATGGCTCGTACGCCATCACCGCGCCCAACCTGACGGCCTTCACGCTGACGGACGACGCTAACGGCATCCACCTGAAGGACATCGCCAGTTCTAGCAATCTGGACTTCGCCTTCTCGACCAACGGCAAGAACCTGCTGGTCGGCAACGTCGATGCCGGCGCGGCCGGCAAGGTCAGCCTGGTGTCGGCCGGCAACATCGCCAACGACGACCTGAGCAACCCGGGCGCGATCCGCGCGGCCAATGTTTCGCTGACCGCGGGGTCGAGCGGCTCGATCGGCTCGTCCGCCACCGGCGGCACGCTGGCCCTGAACGGCACGTCGGCGCTGAGCTTGAAGGGCAATGACTTCTTTGTGGACAGCGACACCGTCCTGCAGAGCCTGGCCATCAACAGCCTGCGCGCGGCCGGCGGCACCAGCACCATCGCCATCGGCGGCGGGGCGGGCCAGACCATCCGCATTACCGACGACGGCACCACCCAGTACCTGGAACAGATCACCGGCGGGCTGACGGACTTCAGCTTTACCGGCCGCAAGAACATCCAGGTGGGCGACATCAGCGCCAGCGACCTGGTCAGCCTGACCACGGCCGGCGGCGGCGTCTATTCCAGCATCACCAGCGATGCCGGCTCCGGCCGCATCACGGCCGGCACGGTCAAGCTGTCGGCCACCGGTAGCGACAGCTACACCGCGCGCAATGCGAACACGGGCGCCATCGGCAGCAGTGGCCGCGCGTTGCGCACCTTCACCAACAACCTGGTGGTCGTCAACAACGGCGACATTACCCTGCACAACAACGGTCGGGAACTTCGCAGCCTGGACCTGAACCTGACGCGCCGCGACGCCTACAGCGACACGATTTACGATACCAACGCCTATTCCTTTTCCGGGCTGGGCCTCCAATCGCTGTCGATCTCGGGTGGCACAACCCTGACGATCGCGGCGGACATGCCCGGCACCGCGCTGGCCATCAGCGCCGATTCCGCCATCACGACCGGCACGATCAATACGGGCGCCACGGGTTCGGTGTCCCTGACCTCGCGCTACGCGAACAGCGTGCTCAGCCCGACCATCTCGCGCACGTCCGGCACGATCACCGGCAACAGCGTCACCTTGAACGCGCTGGGCACGAACGGCAGCGTGTGGGCGTCCACCAATACCGGTAACCTGACGATCGGGTCGGCGGGCAGCGTCACCGTCGCCAACGCCCAGCAGTTGTCGTCGCTGTCGCTAACGGCCAACCACAGCAACACCACCGGCGCCCAGATCAATTGGTACGCCATCTCGGCCACCGGCCTGAACTTCTCGTTGAGCGATTCGACCAGCGTCAATGGGCTGACGCTCAGCAACGTCACCAGCGCGAACAATATGGCGCTGTCGATTGCGTCCGACCGCGCGCTGACCGTCAACAATGTCGCCACCGGCGCGGGCGGCTCCGTCACGCTGAACAGCAACAACATCTACGGCACCAGCAGCAGCGCCAGCAGCCCCAACATCACCACCGGCGAGCTGACGCTGAACGGCGGCTCGGTCACGGGACCGTACAACAGCAACCAACCGCTGTACGTCAGCGTCGACAAGCTGTCGTCGAACCTTCGCGGCAACCTGTGGTTGTCGAATAACAAGACGCTGACGCTGGGCAACAACAGCGCCCTCGGTTCGGCGCGCGTCAACGTCACCAACGGATCCATCCTGCAAGGCGCGGGCAGCAACTTCGTCACCCCCTCGCTGACGCTGACCGCCACGGGGTCCATCGGTGCCGCAGGCAATGCGGTGCAAACCGATACCCGCCAACTGACCACGCAGACCGGCGGCAACCTGTTCCTGAACAACGCGTCGAACCTGTTCACCCTGAACGTCACGGCCAACCACGCGGATCAGGGCGTGAACAACACCGTCCAGGTGGCGGCCCAGGGCTTGACGTTCAACGTCACCGACACCGGCGCCTACAACCTGTTCGACGTGCGCGACACCACCGGTCTGCACTTCTCGTTCTCGGGCGACCGCACGCTGAACATCGGCAACATCGACACGGGCCCGGCCCATACCGTCAGCCTGGCCGCCAACGGCGCCGGCAGCAACCTCGTCAACCTGTCGCCCACCTCGCACGTCACGGGCGATTCGGTGTCGCTGTTCGCCACCGGCCAGATCGGCGCGGGCTCGGCCGACAAGATCAGCACGACCACCAGCGAGCTCTACCTGACCGCCGGCAGCCACGTCTATGTGGGCAACGACCGCGACCTGTCCACCCTGTCGCTGTACGCGACCGGCGTGGCTCCCGCCACCTACGACATCACGTCGAACGAACTGTTGTTCAACGTGGCACATAACGGCCGCCTGCAAGTCAACGAAGTCCGCGACGACACCGGCCTGAACCTGATACTGTCCAGCAGCGTGGGCCAGGACATCGGCATCATCGACACGCTGCCTACCGGCACCGTCCGCCTGTCCACCAACGGCAGCATCCTGGGCAGCGCCGACGACAACCAGCGCATCACCGCCGGCCAGGTGTCGTTGACCGCACAGGGCACGGGCGGCATCGGCGCCGTGGGCAATGAAATCAATCTCTCCGCCCCGCTGTTGACCATCCAGAACACCGGCGACGTCTACATCGATTCCGACACGCATATTGATTCGCTGTCGCTGTACTCGATGGGCAACGGCGCGCGCACCTACAGCATCAACTCGCCGACGCGCGACGGTGGCAACATCGGCTTTACCGCCACCGACGGCGGTAGCGGCAGCACGGCCGGCCTGGTGCTGGGCAACATCACGGACGCGGGCGGCCTCAACCTGAGCGTCAGCAGCGACCGCAACATCACCGTCGGCACCATAAACGTCGGCTACGACAACGTGTCGCTGACCGCGCGCAACAGCTCGCTGCTGGGCGATGGCGATGCCAACACCAAGATCGACGCCGCATCACTGACGTTGACCGCCAACACCGCCATCGGCGCCGACGGCGCCGGCAACGCCATCGACACCCGCGTCAGCACGCTGACCGGCCGTGCCCTCGGCGGCGGCGCGTACATCACGGTGGAAGGCAATACCAGCCTGCCCAGCCTGACGTCGGTGGGCGCCAGCGCGGTCAGCAATACCGTTGGCGACATCGAGCTGGGCTCGGTCAACACCAGCGGCAACGCCTTCACGGTCAACAACACCGGCGGCTCGATCCTTAGCGGCACGATCGTCAACGCCACCACCGTCAACCTGACGGCCAACGGCTCGATCGGCAACAAGAGCGCCATCCGCACCACGAATCTCACGGGCGGCACAACGACCGTCAACTTGAGCGCCAAGAAGACGGACACGGCGGACGGCAGCATCGCGCTGATTGAAACCTATGGGCTGCGCGCAGACTCGGTCACCGGCGATGGCAACATCACGCTGACGGCCGACACCGCCTACGCCGGCCGCGACCTGGTCGTGGGCACCATCAGCACCACCGATGGCGCGGTGGCGTTGACGACCAACCGCGGCAACATCGTCGGCGCTGACAACAGCAACCGCATCACCGGCAAGAGCGTCACGCTGACGGCTGATTACGGCTCGAATCGCAGCATTGGATCGGGCAACACAAGCCGCATTCATCTGGATACGCCGTCGCTGACGTTGAACACCCCGGGCAGCATCTACGTCGACAACCTGGCCGACCTGACCGATCTGACCATCAACCGGAACAACAGCGCGGGCAATCAGAATGGCAGCTACGGCTTCCTGACCATCGACGCCCAGAACCTGACGTTCAGCGGCGCCGACACCAGCAACAACACCGCGCTGACCATTGTTCGCGACACCACCGGCCTGAACTTCACGTACAAGGCCATCGGTTCGATCACGCTGAACGATATCAACGTGACGGCCAATGGCTCGGTCAACCTGTCGACCAATCCGTACTACACCACCGGCGGCTCCATCCAGGGCATGGTCAGCACGTCGAAGATCACGGCGGGCGACCTGACGTTGTCCACGGCGTGGGGCAACGCCAGCAACTCGATCGGCTCCGCCGGCAACGCCCTGAATACCCAGGTCAACAACATCTCGGCCACGGCCTCGGGCGGCATCTGGCTGAAGCAGGCGGGATCGATCAACCTGGGCAACCTGAGTGCGGGCGAAGACCTGTCGGTCACGACCACCACCGGCGACATCCTGGTTGGCACGGTCACCTACGGCACCGACAAAACGCTGACCCTGAATGCGCAGAATGGCAGCATTCTGGACGGCGGCGGCGCGATCACGGGTTCGGGCACCGGCGCCATCACGCTGACCGCCAAGAACGGCATCGGCACGAACGACGCGGCCGTCAAGATCGCCGCGCCGTACAACCCTGTGTCGGCCACCGTCACCGGCGACGGCTCCTTGTACCTGGACAGCACCAACAACCTGCTGGGCGGCCTGACGACATCGGTCGCCAATGGCGAAACGCGCGTCACGTCGACGGGCAGCCTGGTGCTGAACAGCATGACGTCGGCCACCGACGCGGCCGGCAACGGCATCTCGGTGAAGACCACGTCCGGCAACATCACCGTCAAGAACGTGCAGGCGGGCGCCACCCAGGGCCAGATCACGCTGAACGCCGAGAACGGCTACGTGCTGGCCGACGCGGCCGGCGCCACCATCAAGGCCTATGGCGTGGCGCTGAACGCGCGCTACGGCATCGGCGCGAACACCTCGACCGGCCGCATCAACGCAACCGGTCAACGCGTTGAAGCCACCACCAATGGCGCGATGTACCTGGCGGCGGACAACAACTCCGTCTACTCGTACCTGTCGGGCAGCATCATCGACATCGCGGCGGCCGGCAATTTGCAGATCGCCAACGCCATCGCCGGCAACGGCAGCGGCACGATCAAGATCGTGGGCAACGGCACGAACAGCCAACTGGTGGCCGGCAACATCGACGCGGGCACCGGCTCGGTCAATATCGACTACAGCAAGGCCGGCAGCACCATCGTTGACGATCGCGAGGAATCCACGCGCATCATCGGCAACTCGGTCACGTTGAAGGCCGGCGCGGGCATCGGCGGCGCCGAAGGCTCGGCCGACAATCTGCAAACGACCGCCGCCATCATCACGGCGGAGGTCACCGGCAACGGTTCCATTTACCTGGACGACAACCGCGCGGCCGGCACGACGCTGAATTCACTCATCACGCAGAACGGCGCCATCGGCATCACCACCGCTGGCCCCACGCTGGTCAACAGCGCCCTCACCAAGACCAACTCGACGGACAACGATATCTCGATCGCCACGTCCAACGGCGACCTGTCGATCAACACGATCGACGCCATGGCCTCGGGCGACGTCACGCTGAAGGCGGGCGGGTCCATCCTGGGCGCGCTGGCGGGCAACCTGGTCTATGGCAACAGCCTGACGGCCACCGCCGGCGGCAGCATCGGCTCGGCCACCAACCTGGCCAACGGCACGGGCGGCATTGCGCTGCGCACCAACGTGGCGTCGCTGGGCGACCTGACGACCGGCGCCGACGGCGCGGTCATCGTCCTGAACAACGTGGGCACGCGTGCGCTGACGCTTACCGGCGACGTGACGCAGACCGGCGACAACAGCTCGGTCTACCTCCGTTCTTCCGGCGACCTGGACGCGCGTTCGGGCCTGTCCAACACCGCCGACAACCTGCTGCTGTCCTCGGCCGGCACGCTGACCGTTGCCGGCGCGGGCGTCCAGGCCAACGACACCGTTACCCTGGTGGGTACGCGTGACGTGGTCGCGGCCGGCGCCACGCCGCGCACCATCGCAGTCAAGGGCGACACGCTGAACTTCACCAGCGGCGCGGCAGGCGGCAACACGGTGTTGACCACCGAAGTGGCCAACGCCAACGTCAGCCTGACCGGCATCACCGCGCCGGCGAGCCTTACGCTGAACAACACCGGCGCGTTGAACGCCGCGCTGTCCACGGCCAACGGCAACATCACGGCCAACGCCACCGGCACGCTGGATGTATCGGCCACGGCCACCGGCAACAACCGCACGATCGACCTGAGCTCGCAACACGGCGACCTGGCGTTCGGCCTTGTCGATGCCGGCGATGCGAGCGGCACCGTCATCCTGGCCGCCGCCGAAGGTTCGTTGCTGGGCGCGGGGATCAACCTTACGACCAACAGCCTCGACCTGACCAGCAAGACCGGCATAGGTGACGCCAGCGCGTCCTTCAACACGTCGGCGCGTTATCTCACGGCCAACGTCGTGGGCGCGGGCGACATCATCGTGGACGGCAACGGCGCCTTGACGCTGGGCCGCATCGCCACCGCGGACGGCCACATCCAGATCGCGGCCGTGGACGACCTGATCAGCACCGTCGGGCTTTCCGCCGGCAATCAGGGCGACATCTTCCTGGGCTCGGTGTTTGGCAACGTGGGCGTCAACCACGCCATCGCGAATACCGACGCCAACAACCTGATGGTGATAGGCGCGCAAATCGGTCTGGCCGCCGTCAACACCGCCGGGTCGCAAACCTATGACGGCGACGTCACGCTGAACGGCGACCTGACCGGCACGGCCATCGACATCACCGGCAACGCCACGCTGACCGGCGGCAAGCGCACGCTGACCGCCAACGGCGATAACGGCGGCGTTACTGTCTGGGGCCTGCTGAACGGCGGCGGCCAACAAGCCGTGATCGTCGCCAATGACGGCGAGGTGATGCTGGGCGGCAACGCCAGCAACCTGGCCAGCCTCAACATCGACGGCGCCACCATCGACCTGCAAGGCGTCACCACGACCGGCGCCCAGCAGTACAACGGCGACACGACGCTGCGTGGTCAGTACATCACGAGCAACGGCGCCTTCGGTGTCGATGGCGACACCGTGCTGGGCAGCGGCGTCAACGTGTACACGGGCAACGGCGCGGTCACGTTCACGGGCGACATCTCGGGCAACAAGGCACTGAACGTCAACACCCAGGGCGCCATCACCTACGGCGGCGCCGTCAGCACGGCATCGCTGAACCAGGTGGGCACGGGCATCACCACCATCAACGGCGGCAGCGTCACCACGACCGGCTCGCAGTACTACACCGGCCGCGTGGTGCTGGGCGATGACACGACGCTGACCGGCAGCACCATCATCCTGGCCAACGGCGCGGATGGCGCCCATGCACTGGATATCAATGGCGCCGCGATGCTTGCGGGCGCCATCGGCGCCAACACCAAGCTGGCCAGCCTGACCATGAACGGCCCCGCCACGCTGACCACCAGCAGTATCGCCACCACCGGCAACCAGCATTACAAAAACGCCGTCTCGCTCGTCATCGACCAGTCTCTGTCCACCACCACCGGCAGCGTCACCTTCGACGGCACGCTGGACGGCGCCAGCAACCTTGCCATCACATCGACGGCAGGCGGCAACATCAGCTTCAACGGCGAGGGCAACGCCGGGCTGCGCCTGGGCAACGTCACGGCCAACACCGCCGGCGCCACCCGCTTCAACGGCGCGATGTACGCGGCGTCGGTGCAGACGGACGCCCCCGGCACGGTGGCCATCAACGCCAGCCGCATCGACACGACCGGCACGCAGACCTTCCGCGAACTGGTGACGCTGGGCGCGGACACCGTGCTCAAGGGCAGCACCATCACGCTTGCCCAAGGCGTGAATGCCGCTGATGAAACGCAAGACCTGACCATCCAGGGCGATGCCGTGATCAACGGCGCGGTCGGCGCGGGCACGAACGCCCGCCTGGCTTCGCTGACGATCACCGGCAACACGCAGCTGGAGGGCGGCGCGATCAACACCTTGGGCGCACAAGCCTACCAAGGCAATGTCACGCTGGCCGATGACCTGGTGCTCAACACCAGCGGCGCGGCCGGCAGCAACGTCAGCTTCGGCGGCACCGTCGCCAGCACGGACGGCGACGCCAATGGCCTGACCATCAATGCGGGGTTGGGCAACGTCACGCTGTCGGGCAAGGTCGGCGACGACGCCGACGCCCGCCTGGGTGCGCTGGCCATCAACAGCAGCGGCGCCACCACGCTAGCCAGCGCGGTGTACGCGGCCTCTGTCACCACCAACGCCGGCGGCACGCTGGCAATTGACGGCGGCCTGGTCGACACGACCGGCACGCAGTCCTACGGCGAACGTGCCGTGCTGGGCGCGGACACGGCCCTGAAGGGCAGCACCGTGACACTGGCCCAAGGCGCGGATTCGGTCGACGAAACCCAAGCCCTGACCATCACCGGCAACGCCGTGATCAACGGCGCGCTGGGCGACAACGCCCGCCTGGCATCCTTGACCATCTCTGGCACGGCTGACCTGAACGGCGGCAGCATCGACACCGTGGGCGCGCAGTCGTACCAAGGCAACGTCACGCTGTCCGATGACCTGGACATCTACACCGCCAACAGCAACGTCACGTTCAACGGCACCGTCGCCAGCGCTACCGGCGAGACGAACAACCTGAGCATCGGCGCGGGCAACGGCAACGTCAGCTTCGTGGGTGCCGTAGGCAACGCCACCACGGCCCGCCTGGGCGATGTGGCCATCAACAGCAGCGGCGCCACGACGCTTTCCGGCGCGGTGTACGCGGCTTCGGTCACGACCGATGCGGGCGGCACGCTGGCGATTGATGGCGGCCTGGTCGATACGACGGGCACGCAATCCTACGGCGAACTGGCCGTGCTGGGCGCGGACACGGTACTGAAGGGCAGCACCGTGACGCTGGCGCAAGGCGCGGATTCGGTCGACGAAACCCAGGCCCTGACCATCGACGGCAACGCCGTGGTCAACGGCGCGCTGGGCGACAACGCCCGCCTGGCCGCGTTGAGCATCACCGGTTCGGCCGACCTGAACGGCGGCACGATCAATACCGTGGGTGCACAGTCGTACCAGGGCAATGTCACGCTGTCCGACGACCTGGTGCTCAACACCAACGGCGCAGCCGGCAGCAACGTCAGCTTCGGCGGCGCCATCGCCAGCACGGACGGCGACGGCCACGGCCTGACCGTCAATGCGGGCTTGGGCAACGTCACACTGTCGGGCAAGGTTGGCGACGACGCCGACGCCCGCCTGGGCGCACTGGCCATCAACAGCAGCGGCGCCACCACGCTTGCCGGCGAGGTGTATGCCGCCTCGGTCACCACGGACGCGGGCGGCACGCTGGCCATCAACGGCGGTTTGGTCGACACCTCCGGCACGCAGTCCTACGGCGAACTGGCCGTGTTGGGCGCGGACACGGTGTTGAAGGGCAGCACCGTGACGCTGGCGCAAGGCGCGGATTCGGTTGACGAAACCCAAGGCCTGACCATCGACGGCAACGCCGTGGTCAACGGCGCGCTGGGCGACAACGCCCGCCTGGCCGCGTTGACCATCACCGGCGACGCGGAACTGGGCGGCGGCACCATCAACACCGTGGGCGCGCAGGCTTACCAAGGCAATGTCACGCTGACCGACGATCTGGACAGCCGCAGCGCCAACGGCGACGTCAGCTTCGGCGGCACGCTGCTCAGCTCGGCCCAAGACGGCCACGGCTTGTCGCTGGATGCCGGCACGGGCAACGTGACCTTCTCGGGCGCGGTCGGCGACGCCGCCGACGGCCGCCTGGGCGACATCACCATCGCCAGCAACGGCGCCACCACGTTGGACGGCGCCGTGTACGCGGCATCGATCAGCACCGATGCGGGCGGCACGCTTGCCATCAACGGCGGCTTGGTCGACACGACCGGCACTCAGTCCTACGGCGAACTGGCCGTGCTGGGCGCGGATACCGTGTTGAAGGGCAGCACTGTCAGCCTCTTGGGTGGCGGCGACGGCGAACACGGCCTGACCATCGACGGCGACGCCGTGCTGAAGGGCGCGTTCGGCGCGCAAGACGCGCTGGCCAGCCTGACGGTCAACGGCACGTCCAGCCTGGACGGCAGCATCGGCACCACGGGTGAACAGTCGTACAACGGCGCGGTCACGCTGGACGGCGATGTCACGCTGGCTACGCAAGGCGGCAACATCACGTTCAACGACAAGGTCGCCAGCAGCCAAGGCGATGGCCACGACTTGTCGCTGGCCACCGGCGCGGGCAACGTCACCTTCACGGACACCGTCGGCGACGACGCAGGTGGGCGCGTGGGCGACATCCGCATCGCCAGCAGCGGCGCCACCACGTTGGACGGCGCCGTGTACGCGGCATCGATCACGTCGGACGTTGGCGGCACGCTTGCCATCAACGGCGGCCTGGTCGATACGACCGGCACGCAGTCCTACGGCGAACTGGCCGTGCTGGGCGCGGATACCGTCTTGAAGGGCAGCACCGTCAGCCTGCTGGGCGGCGCTGACGGCCCGCATGACTTGACGATCGACGGCGACGCCGTGTTGAAGGGCCCGTTCGGTGCGCAAGACGCCCTGGCCAGCCTGACGGTGAACGGCACGTCCACGCTGGGCCAAGGCAGCATCGCGACCACTGGCGACCAGTCGTACAACGGCGCGGTCACGCTGGGCGGCGACCTGACGGTGGCCAGCCGCGACGGCGACATCCGCTTCAATGACGCGGTTGACGGCACGCACGACCTGGCGGTCTCCGCCGGCAAGGGCAACGTCGAATTCGCCGGCCCGGTCGGCCAAGGCTCGCGCCTGGGAGACCTGACCATCGCCGCCGCCGGAGACACCGTGCTGGACGGTCCGGTCCGCGCCGCCTCGCTGCAAACCAGCGGCAACGGCGACGTGCTGATCAATGGCGGTTCGGTCAACACCACGGGCTCGCAGCAATATGGCCAGCACGTGATCCTGTCGGGCGTCGACACCACCCTGACCGGCACCAACGTGCAGCTCAAGGCGGGCGTGGACGGCACCGAATCGGGCCAGCAAGGCCTGATCATCGCCGGCAACGCCGACATCCAGGGCGACGTCGGCGCCACCACGCCGCTGCGCGGCCTGGCCGTCCAAGGCACCACCACGATGGGTCCGGGCAAGGTCGTCACCACGGGCGACCAGGTCTATGCCGGCGCGGTCACGTTGACGGGCGACCGTGAACTGACCAGCAACACCGGCTCGGTCGTGCTGGGCAGCACGCTGGACGGCGGCAATGGCAACAACCTGGCCATCAACGCCGGCCGCGACGTGTTGGTGGCGGGCGACGCCACCGGCCTGGGTTCACTGACCTTGCGTGCCGTGGACACCATCGTGTTCAACGGCGACGTCAGCGCCTACCGCGTGCAGCAGTTGGAAGCCAAGTCCGCCAGCTACAACGGCGCGGTCCGCGCCACGGGCCCGGACGGCATCGACATCTCGGGCGGCACGGTGTCGTTCGGCAAGGACGTTACCGCCGACACGGGTTCCATCCGCATCGCCAACACCGACCCGACCGGCACGACCAGCTTCGCCGCCGGCTCCACGGTCAAGGCCGCCACGGGCTTCACCCAGACCGGCGGCGCCGGCCTGACGCTGCCCGCGCAACTGCTGGTGACGCAAGGCCCCATCAACCTGGGCGCGCCCGCCACGCTGCAAGGCACGACTGCCACCATCAGCACCAACGGCGACATCACCGCCGTCGGCCTGTCCGGTCCGCAGACCTCGTTGACCGTGGCCACCGGCCCGCTGGGCGCGCTGCGCATCGGCCTGAACGACGCCAACCTCAGCCACAAGCTGGACGTGGCCGAGCTCATCGTTCCCTCCGCCGGCTCGGCCGATGTGTGGGGCACGGTCGGTGGCAAGACGGGCGCCCTGGCGGCCTCTTCCATCAAGAGCTCGCTGGTGGGTTCGCCGTACTACCTGAACGGCGTCACGTGGGGCCCGACGGGCACCATCGACCGCCTGGCCGCCATCACCGCGCCGCAGCCGATCATCCCGACCACGCCTACCGCCGACTCTTTGTTCCGTGGTACGGTCCCGTCTGATGGTTTCGGCCCGGATGCGCTGGGCGCGTACGCTGATCCGCAGGTGCTGCAGGTGGCCACCGCCAGCTTCAACTGGCTGCTGCCTTCCGGCGACAACGCCATGCTGAACGTACCGACCGGCAACACCTCCGTACTGCAAGCCCCTGGCAGCAGCCCGCAACAACCCGTCGCCGAAGGCAACCCGTCTTCCGACGACGAGCGTCGTGACAACGACGCGCAATCCCGCACTCTTTGATTCGACACCATGACTACGCAGACTTCGCTTCCCCTGTTCTACGAACAACCCCGCCCCCTGGCGGCCGGCGTGCACGCCAACCTGTCGCTGGCCGGCAACACGGGCTTTGCCTATGCCGCCAACACCAACGCGGTGCCGCTGGTGGCCACCGAGCTGCCCACCGCGTGCCGCCATTTCCCCATCGTCTTCACCGACGGTGAGCAGCCCACGCCCGTCGCGGTGCTGGGTGTGCGCGGCCAGGAAAACCTGTTCGTCGATGCCGACGGCCAATGGCGCGCCGGCACCTACATCCCGGCCTACATCCGCCGCTATCCCTTCATCTTCATGGAAAACGAAGACCGCAGCCAGTTCACGCTGTGCGTCGACGAGAAGGCTGCATCGGTGGTTGAAGGCCGCGACAATCCGTTCTTCGACGAGGCCGGCGAGCCCACCGACCTGGCCCGCAGCGCGCTGGAATTCTGCCGCGACTACCAGAACCAGCACGCCTACACGATGGAGTTCGCGCAGGCCCTGGCCGCCGCCGACTTGCTGGTCGAGAACCGCGCCGACATCACCCTGCCCGACGGTCAGCGCCTGGCCATGTCCGGCTTCAAGGTGATCGACGAAGCCAAGTTCAACAAGCTGTCGGACGAAGAGTTCCTGCGCTGGCGCGCCAACGGCTGGCTGCCGCTGGTGTACTGCCATCTGCTGTCGATCAATACCTGGCCGGCCCTGATCAATCAGGTGCAGGCGGTGGCTGCTGTCGAGGACACGTCCGCCGAGGCGTAATTTGCGACGCGGATGAGAAAGGCCGGCCCTTTTTGGGAGCCGGCCTTTTTGTTTGGTGGCAGGTCTTCGTTATGCCCGGGGTTATGCCCGTGCTTATGCCTGCGGTTATACCCGTGCAGCGTCTTGCCGTTCAATCCGCCGTGCGAACATGGCAAAGCTGGCGCGCACGATGCTGGGCTTGAGCAGAAAGTCGTGCGACTCCGCCGCCAGCGCATCATCCACCGGCTTCACTTCGCCATAGGCGGCAGCCGCCAGCAGTTGGTTACGCGCGGCGCGCTCGATCAGCACCGACAGATACAAGGTCTCTTCCACCGAGCTGGTCGCCGCCAGAAAGCCATGGTTGGCCAGCAGCACACATCGCTTTTCCCCCAAGGCGGCGGAAATGATCACGCCTTCCTGGTCGGCAATCGGCAAGCCCGGCCATTCCTTCAGATGCGCACAGTCGTTATGAAACGGCGTGGCGTCCATGTGCGACACCACCAGCGGGCGGCCGGTCATGGCCAGCGTCGATACATAAGGCGGGTGCGTGTGTACGATGCAGCGCACGTCCGGCCGGTTGCGATAGACCCAGAAATGGAAACGCACGGCGGGGTTGGGCGTGCCTTCTCCTTCCAGCACATCCATGTTGTCGTTGATGCGGATGACCGTGTCGGGGCGGATCTCATCGAACGCCTGGGCCAGCGCCGTCGTGAAAAACGTGCCGTCATCGTTCTTCACCGTGATCTGCCCCGCCAAGGTCTCGGAGTGCCCTTCCCTGGCCAGGATCCGACAGCTTAATGCGATCTTTTCCTGCACGTTCCAGTTGCCGAAATCCAGCTTGTCAGCCGACCGCTTGAAAAACGCATCGGACTGCAGTTTCTTGTCATCCACACCCATCTCCTAATGCCTCGTGGCACAACACTGCCATTACATCCTGCGACCGCTGTCCGGCCATTGACCCCAACCGCACAGCGATTGTCCGAGAGTGAACGGCCTAGGGTAAACGGCAGGTACGCGCGCGATCGGCGTCGATACAATGATTTTGATTTTGCGGGCACTGGGCTCGCGCTGAAAGTCGGGTCCATCCATATGCAAGTTGCCCAATCGCTTCCGCCTGCTGCCTCCCAGCAGGAACCGGACCTGAACTTCGCCCCCCGTTTTCGTCCCTTCTACGAAACCGAACTGTCCGGCTATCAGGCTCAGCTGAACAAGCTGGTTTTGCCCGGTGAATTCCTGCCGCTGACTCTGCAACCGCGCCTGCATTTGCAGGCTTGCCGGCTGCGCGCGGGCGGCTTGGCCGTGAACCTGGAGTCCACCCCCATGCGGGTCCAGCACCGGGCTGAACACGCGGCCGACGCGATGCGGGCGGAGTTTCTGGCCAGCTTCATCCTCGAAGGGCACGGCACCATCAGCCAGAACGGCGCGAGCCTGCCCGTGGAAACGGGCGACATCATTTTTCGTACGACTGCGCTGCCTTCTGAAGTGCGCATGCTGACGGATTCCCGGCTGGTCGTTATCAAGGGATCGTTGCTGAATCTGCTGGGCATGCATTTGCAGGACATCTCGCAGTTCACCGCCCAACGCGCGGCGTCGACGCTGCCGATGGTGCGCACGGCGCACCACTGCTTGGAACATGTCTTCTTTGAGCAAGCCGACACGGTCAGCCCCACGTCCAGCATGTTTGCCGAACAGGCACTGATCTCCTTGCTGGCGGCCATCTACACCAGCCAGGCGCTGGAGCAACTGCCCTCCACCGAACGTGGCCCCATCGAAAGCTGGCAGGCAATCACCAGCTACGTGGACACGCACATCGTCGATAGTGACTTGTCCGTTGCGGCGGTGGCGCGCGCGTTGCGGGCGTCCAGCCGCTGGGTGCATCGCCTGTTCCAGATGCGCGGCATTCAGTACGGCCAGTACGTGCGCGAACGCCGGTTGGAACTGGCCCGCACGGCGCTCGTTGATCCGTGCAAGGCCCATGTGGCGGTCAAAGACATCGCTCTGTCCTGTGGCTTTCAAGATGCCAGCCATTTCAGCCGCTGCTTTCAGCAACGCTTCGGCAGCCCGCCCAACAAATATCGCGCTTCGGTTCTGGCGCAAGAGTAGCGGGCGGGCCGAGTGCGGCTCAAGAAGCGCGCCGTGCCGGGGTAGGTTTCATCAAGAACGCCGACGTGCCCGCAATTACGCCCAGCACGGCCAGGTAGCCGCCCACGGGCACGATGTTGTCAAAGCGCGCCACCAGCATGGCCGACACCATCGGCGCCAAGCCACCACCGATTGCCGCCGAAAACTGTACGCCGATCGACAAGCCCGAGTACCGCAACTCCGGCGGAAACTGCGCGGCATACAGGCTGGATTGCGGCGCGATCATCATCGCGTAGTTCAAGGCCATGGCCACAAACGCCGCCACGCTATAGGCAAGCAACGAGCCACTGCCCACGGCCATGAAGATAGGGATTGCCATCACGGCCAGCAACAGCCCACCCCAGCCGCACACGCGCCTGGCGCCATAGCGGTCACCCAATATGCCAAACACGGGAATGGTGAACGTCATCACCGCCGCGCCGTACAGCAGCGCTTGCAACGCGTCAGAGCGGTTAAAGCCCAGCGTGGACACCGCGTACGACACGGAGAAGACCAGGAAGGTGTAGATCAGCGTCACTTCGGCCAGCTTGCATCCCACACACAGCAACAGCGCCTTGCCATGCTTGCTGAGCAACTCCGCCACCGGCAGCTTGACCTGTGTCTGCTCGGATTTGACGCGAGCAAAATCGGGCGATTCATCGATGCCACGGCGTATCAATATCCCGACCACGATCAGCACCGCGCTGGCAAGGAACGGCAGGCGCCAGCCCCAGGACAGGAAGTCTTCTTCAGGCAGCCGCGTGACCAAGGCAAACGCGCCGACCGATAGCAAAATTCCCAGCGGCGATCCCACCAAAGGCAGGCTGCCAAAGAAGCCCCGCCAGCGTGGCGGCGCGTGTTCCACCGCCATCAGCATGGCGCCACCCAGCTCGCCGCCAAACGACAAGCCTTGCCCGATACGCAGGGCCACCAACAAGATCGGCGCCCACACGCCAATTTGTTCGTAGGTGGGTAGCAAGCCGATCAGCACCGTACAGATTCCCATCATCAGCAGGCTAAGCGTCAACATGGACTTGCGTCCGATCCGGTCTCCGAAATGCCCGAACAGGATCCCGCCGACGGGGCGCGCCAGCATGCCGCTGGCGAACGCGGCGAATGCGGCCAAGGTGCCGGTCAAGGGGTCGAATTGCGGGAAGAACAGCTTGTTGAACACCAGCGCCGCGGCCGTGCCATAGGCTAGAAAATCAAACGCTTCGACGGCCGTACCCACCACGGTCGCCACGGATATTCGAAGCAGGTTCGGCTTTTTTCCGGCCCCCACGTTCATGTCCGGTCGAGAGATCGCTTCCATGTTTTTTTCCCCATTGTGTAGTGCGTGATGGCGCGGCGTGTTGCGCTTAGGTGTGCTGCTTAGGTGTGCCGCTTTGGTATGCCGCTTTGGTATGCCGCTTACTGACTCTTGCTTACGTCACCTGCCCGGGCGCGACATAACCCGGCAGTGCTTCAATACGGCGGCGCCAGGCCGATATCGCGGGATAGGCGTTCACATCAATCTCGGCCTCTTCGGCCAACGACAGATAGCCATAACAGGCGATGTCCGCGACGCTGGGTACGGTTGCCAGCCAAGGGCTTGCATCAAGGCGCTTTTCGATCAGGCCCAGCAGCCGATCGGTCCGCTGTTGCAGCCCGTTCAAATCAAGCATGGCTTCGCTCACGCCCAGGTGATGGGCGGCCTCGGCAAGGCTCACCACTTTCGTCAGGCGCAGCGGTTGCAAGCTGTTGGCAATTTCGTTTGCCGACACCGAAATCCAAGAGAACATCTGCGCGCTATGAGGCAGCGGCGCCAGCCATTGCGGGGCGTGCTTCTGCGCCAGGTAGAGCAGAATCGCGTGGCTGTCCCAAACAGCCAGACCGTCGTCGTCGATCGCCGGCACTTGCCGCCACGCGCTGATGCGTTCAAACGCTTCGGTCTGGTTCTTGCGCGCCAGCACATCGATGAATTCGCGCCGATAGGGCAAATTGATCAGGGACAGAAAGAGGCGCACCTTGTAGCAGTTGCCGGATCGGGGATGGTCGTAGAGCGTGATCATGGGGAGCGGGGCGTGGCGCCTGGTCGGTAACCTGCACGAAAAGAATGCGGGGAAGGATGCAGGGAATGTTAGGGGCGCCCGCTCGGGCTGAATTGACGGCACGCGCACGGGGATTGACCAGAAGCGACAGGCGTTTGGCCTATCGAAGGCCTGCAAGCGTCAAGCCGACATATCCAGAATGACCTTGCCACGTACATGGCCCCCCATGCTGCGTTCCAATGCGCGGTTCGCCTCGGCAAGAGGAAAGGCAGAATCGAGATGGACGCGCAGATCGCCCGACGCGTGCAGCGCCGCCAATTCCGTCAAGAGCTGCCCGTCGGTGCGGGTCGCAAAGTGTTTACCGGTTGCCCCGGCCGGGATGCCTGCATGGTTCGTGTCCGGCCGGCTGACCGTCGAAACCAGGGTGCCTCCCTGCTTAAGCACCGACCATGAACGCGTCTGCGTGGTTCCGCCGACAAGATCAATCACCAGGTCAACGTTGGGGACCTGCTGGGAAAAGTCGCCCGCCCGGTAATCGACGAACTGCGCGGCGCCAAGCTCAAGAACATAGTCACGGTTGTCTGCCGACGCGGTGCCGATCACGTGGGCGCCCGCCAGTCTGGCCAACTGCACCGCTGCGCTTCCCACCCCTCCCGCCGCCGCATGAATCAAGACCGACTGGCCCGATTGCAGGGCTCCGTGTTCGTGTAGCGCCTGCCAGGCGGTAAGCGTCGCCGCGGGTATGGCGGCTGCCTCGGCGAAGCTCAGCCCGGCCGGCTTTCGCGCCAGGCGGGCGGCATCTACCACCACCCTGCTTGCATAGGCGCCGACGATCCCGATGAAGCCCATTACCTCGTCCCCCGGCACCAACGTCGTAACGTTGCGCCCGACGGCGATGACGGTACCGGCGGCATCGACGCCGGGGGTAAACGGCAGCGGAAGCTTGATGAACGCCTTCATCGAGCCACTGACGATCTTCCAGTCGATCGGGTTCACCGCCGCTGCGGCGACGTCGATCAGGACTTCGTTTTCGCCGGGGACAGGGTCGTCCAGTTCGGCCAGGGTCATAACGTCGGGGCTGCCATAGGCAGAAACACGGATGGCTTTCATCAAATGCTCCTTGAAGGAACGCCCACAATCGGGGCATCGAAGGCCAGTGCGGCCTTTACCGGATCGAAATACTCACGCAACCGGGCAATCCGCCCGTCGCGCACGGTCAAAAACACGACGTACTCTTGTTGGTAGTGCCGCCCGGTCGCCGCGACCAGGCCTTCGGCTTGCACCCGCGCAACGGCCTGCTGGGGATCGTCGGTGGCAACAATCCGCGTATCGAAGAAGCGGAAGTCCGTGACCGCGTGCACGAACCAGCCCGCGTGTCGCAGAACGGCATCCTTGCCGTCCAATTGCAACGGGTGGCCCAGACTCGGCGCATAGGGCAGGTCCCACACGATGTCGTCATGAATCAATGTCTGCCATGCCGGGTTGTCGTCAACCAGCAATCGCAGGTGCTGTTGCAGCAGCTCTGTCGCGATGGTCATGATGCGTTCCTTTTTTCCAGTGGATGCGATCAGGCCAACGCACGCTTGGCGTGGGCACGGCGGTTGTCCAGGCTGAAGGCGCCTGCCCCGAACGCCACGACCTGTAGCAGCCCGCCTGCCATGGCCAGGTTCTTCAGGAAATGGAACATCTGGTTCTGGTCCGCCAGGGCATGGTGGAAGATCAGCGCGGTCACCAGGGCGTAAACCGCCAGCAACAGGGCAACCAGGCGCGTGCGGTAACCGACGATCAGCAACAGGGAGCCCGCCAACTCCAGTGCCACGGCGGCCACCAGGCCAAGCTCTGGAAGGGGCATCCCCAGCGCTCCCATATAGGCCAATGTGGCGCCAGGAGCCATCAGCTTGCCGATGCCGCTGAACAGAAAGATGGCTGCGATGAAAGCGCGGCCGATGGTGGGGATTGCCGGGTGGACGTTAAGGTTCGAGGTCATGTGAATCATCCTTTATGAAGTGTTGATGTCCGCAGATTAGAGGCTTGACATGTATCCAGGAAGCCTATATTTCTAGATGCAATCCATCCATCTCATAGATACATGCTCGACGCCATCTCGTTAGATCAGCTACGCACCTTTATCGCCGCCGCCGACGAAGGCAGCTTCTCGGCAGCGGGACGCAAACTCAGGCGTGCCCAGTCGGTGGTCAGCCATACGCTGGCCAATCTTGAAAACCAGGTCGGCGTACGACTCTTTGATCGCGATGGCCGCTACCCCCGCCTGACCGAAGAGGGCACCGCATTGCTGGCTCAGGCCCGCCTGGTGGTAAGAGGCATGGACGGCTTCAAGTCGAAAGCGCGGGCAATCGCTGAAGGGCTGGAAGCCGAACTGTCGGTGGTGGTGGACGTCATGTACCCGATGGCGTCGTTGACCGACGCCGTTGGAGCCTTCAGAAAAGAATTCCCGCACACCCCGTTGCGGCTCTATGTCGAAGCCCTGGGCGCAGTCGTTCAACCGGTACTGGAGCAGGCTTGCCGGCTTGGCATCAGTGGTTCGATGCCCGCCGTGCCGGAACTGCTTGACGCTGAGAAGCTGCTGGACGTGCCCATGGTGACGGTCACCGCGCCGTCACATCCCTTGGCTTCCCACAAGGGCCTCGTCCGCCCCCGCGACTTGGAAGACCATGTGCAACTGGTGCTCACGGACCGAACCACACTCACCGAAGGCGCGACGTTCGGCGTTTTCTCGCCGCAGATCTGGCGGCTTGCCGACCTTGGCGCAAAGCATGCGTTCCTGCGTGCCGGCTTCGGGTGGGGTCATATGCCGGTAGAGATGGTTCAGTCCGATCTGGACGCCGGCACCCTGGTTCGGTTACGAATCGAGGCTTTCCAACCGCGCACACCGCCCATCGCCATGTTCGCGATCTATCGGAAAGACACGCCGCCAGGCCCTGCGGGCAGATGGTTTCTCAAGCGACTGAAGGGACGCCCCGGGGCGGTGTGATCGGTGACCGCTGATCCACGTTATAGACAGATCACGCGCTGCATCCACAAGCAGAATCCCCCGTTTTGCATCGCACTGTATCCACCTCCAGGGACAGTACATTCCGACACCCACGGCCATCGCGCAGCCCCTATAAATCGTTCGCAGCAAGCCCAACCCCTCGAACTTTTATGGAGCTTTCACGATGACGAACCCCATCGACCCGCAGCGCCGCCGCCTGCTCGCTACGACCTCAACGCTGGCGGCCGCCAGTCTGCTGAACCTTGCCGCAAGCGGCAGCGCATTGGCCAAGGCAGCACCCTCATCTTCGAGCACGCCAGTCGCTGGCAGCGCCACGCCGTTCAGCGATATCCGCCAGATCCGCGCCGGCACGCTTGATGTGGGCTATGTGGACGTGGGCCCGGCAAACGGCCCCGTCGCCGTCCTGCTGCACGGCTGGCCCTACGATATCCACGCCTTCGCCGACGTGGCGCCGCGCCTTACCGCCGCCGGCTACCGCGTGATCATTCCCTATCTGCGCGGCTATGGCTCGACGCGCTTCCTATCGTCGGACACGCCTCGCAACGGCCAACAGGCGGCCATTGCCGTCGACATCATTGCGCTGATGGATGCGTTGAAGATCGAACGCGCGGTCATCGCCGGATTCGATTGGGGTGCGCGTACCGCCGACATCATGGCCGCGCTGTGGCCCGAACGCTGCCAGGCGCTGGTGTCCGTCAGCGGCTACCTGATCGGCAGCCAGGAGGGCAACCGCAAGCCGCTGCCGCCGCAGGCGGAATTCCAGTGGTGGTATCAGTTCTACTTCGCCACCGAACGCGGCGCGGCAGGCTACGCCGCCAACCGCGACGGCTTCAACAAGCTGATCTGGCAACTGGCGTCGCCTCAATGGAAGTTCGACGACGCCACCTATCAACGTTCGGCGCGTTCATTCGACAACCCGGATCATGTGGAAATCGTCATCCATAACTACCGCTGGCGCCTGGCGCTGGCCGAAGGCGAAGCCCAGTACGACGAACTGGAAAAGCGCCTGGCGACCGCGCCGATGATCACCGTGCCGACCATCACCCTGGAAGGCGACGCCAACGGCGCCCCGCACCCGCCCCCCGCTGCCTACGCCAAGCAGTTCACCGGCAAATACCAACACCGCACCATCACCGGCGGCATCGGCCACAACCTGCCGCAAGAGGCGCCGCAGGCGTTCGCGGAGGCCGTGCTTCAGGTGGCGGGACGCTGATGTGACGGGCGCCGGGCCGTTTCTTGGCCCGGCGTTGATCACCCGTCCCACGCGCAGGTTGTATGGGGATTGGTTCGCGGTGCGGTGAACACAGCCATCAACGCTTTTTTGCCTTTATCATGGCAAAAAAACAGAGCCGCCCCCCGCGCGCCATCCAGGAGACTCCCGCTTGTCCGCAGGCACACCCACGCCCTTCCCGGCGCCATTTCCCACCTTTGAAACCTCCGATTTCTCGGGCGAGGGTTCGTTCTATTTCGATCTTGTGCGCCTGCAGGACCGCGACGATATTCCGCGCGGCTTCCTGCACCGGCACAACTACTACCATCTGCTCTGGATGAGCGAGGCCAGCGGCACCCACATGCTGGACTTTGAACAGCACGAGGTGCGCGACCACTCGGTATTTTTCCTGTCGCCCGGCCAGATCCACGCCTGGACGTCGTCCGTGAAGCCGCGCGGCTACGTGCTGAACATCAGCACGGACTTCTTCGCGCACATGTTCCCGCGCGCGGACGACATCGCCAAGTTTCCCTTCTTCCATCTGGCGGGCGGTTCACCCGCCATTTATCTGTCGCGCGAGCAGCACGACGGCATGCTGCCGCTGCTGAACGAAATCGAACGCGAAACGCGCGACCGCCAGACCGGGCGCTTCGACGTGGTGCGCTCTTACCTGCTGATTCTGCTGACGCAGTTGCGCCGCCTCTACCCGGCTGACGAGCGCGAGACCGCCGCCGGCCCCAGCTATTCGCTGACCAAGCGCTTCACCATGCTGATCGAGGAACACTATCTGGAATTCAGCGCCATCCGCCAATACGCCGACGCGCTGTGCGTCAGCGAACGCCAGCTTAACGAGGCCGTCAAGCGCAGCGTGGGGCGCACCGCCAGCCAACTGGTGCAAGAGCGCATTGCGCTTGAGGCCAAGCGCCTGCTCAGCAACACGGGCTTGAGCATCAACGAGATCGCGTTCCAGCTTAACTTTGAAGACCCCTCCTACTTCGCACGCTTCTTCAAGAAGCACACCGGCAGCACCGCCGGTGATTTCCGCAAGAAGTACGACCGCCCCATCGGCTGACGACCGCGCCGGACGGATCCGCGAAAAAGTGCAATACAAGCTCTGATCTGTCCTAACGCGCCCGGCACCGGGGTGCGTACAGTTCATCCAGACCCAACCCGCCGCCTAGCGGCCTGATTGAAACTGCGATGAACGACACTCCCCAATTGATGACGGGCGGCCAGCATGTGGTGCGCGCGCTGCTGGAACACGGCGTGGACACGGTATTCGGCGTGCCCGGCGAAAGCTATCTGGACGTGCTGAACGCGCTGTACACGGAACGGGAGCGCATCCGCCTGGTGTCCTGCCGTCACGAAGGCGCGGCCTCGTTCATGGCCGAAGCGCATGGCAAGCTGACCGGTCGACCGGGCATCTGCATGGTCACACGCGGCCCCGGCGCCACCAATGCCAGCATCGGCGTGCAGACGGCGTTTCAGGATTCCACGCCGCTTATCGTGCTGGTGGGCCAAGTGGGCAACGACATGGTCGAGCGCGAGGCGTTTCAGGAAATCGACTACCGCCGCATGTTCGGGCAGTTCAGCAAATGGGTGGCGCAGATCGACAGCGCCGCGCGCGTCACCGAATACATGAACCGCGCGTTCTCGGTGGCGATGTCGGGCCGCCCCGGCCCCGTGGTGCTGGCGCTGCCCGAGGACATGCTGACCGAATTGGCCGCGCCCCAGGACTGCGGGACGATCCAGTTTCCGCAGGCGCACCCGGCGCCCGATGCGCTGGCCGACATGCGCGCCCTGCTGGCCGGCGCACGGCGGCCGCTGATGATCGTGGGTGGTTCGGGCTGGAGCAGCGCTGGCCTGGACAGCCTGGCCCGCTACGCCAGCCGCAACGGCCTGCCCGTGGCGTGCTCGTTTCGCCGCCAGGACCTGTACGACAACCACCATCCGCAATACGTGGGCGAAGTGGGCATCGGCGTCAATCCGGAACTGGCCGAGGCCGTGCGCAACGCCGACGTGATCCTGGCGGTGGGCGCGCGCCTGGGCGAAATGGTGACGGGCGGCTATACGCTGCTGCAATCTCCCGTGCCCAGGCAGACGCTGATTCATGTGCTGGCCAGCCCGGAAGAGCTGGGCCGGGTGTATCAGCCCACCGTGAAAATACAGTCGGGCCTGAACGCCTTTGCGGACGCGGCCGCCGCACTGGACCCGCTGGACGCGGCCCCGTGGCGCGGCTGGCTCGACGAACTGCGGCAGAGCTATCTGCGCTACACCGAACCGCCCGCCACCGCGCTGCGCATGGACCCGGCACGTGTCATCGTCGCGCTGCGCGAAGGGTTGGACGCGCGCGCCATCCTCACCAACGGCGCGGGCAACTACAGCGCCTGGGCGCATCGCTACTACCGTTTCAGCCACCCTCGCACCCAGCTTGCGCCCACCAGCGGCGCCATGGGCTACGGCGTGCCCGCCGCCATTGCGGCCAAGCTGCGCCACCCCGAACGGCAGGTGGTGTGCCTGGCCGGCGACGGCTGCTTTCTGATGACCTCGCAGGAGCTGGCCACCGTCAAGCAGCACCGCCTGGCCATCGTCTTCATCGTGTTCAACAACGGCATGTACGGCACGATCCGCATGCATCAGGAAGTGCACTACCCGGGCCGGACCATCGGCACGGACCTCTGCAACCCCGACTTCGTGGCCTACGCGGAATCGTTCGGCGTGCCCGCCGAGCGGGTGGACAGCCACGAAGGCTTCGCGCCCGCCTTGGCGCGCGCGCTGGATAGCGGGTCGCCGTATTTGATCGAACTCAGTCTGGATCCCGAGGTGATCACGCCTCGGGCCACCCTGACCAGCTTGCGCGAAAAGGCGCGGCTTGCCGCATCCTGAGGTTCAGGATCGGATTGACGCGCGCCGGCCGCAAGCACGGCGCGCCGGCCGCAAGCACGGCGCGCGGCGCACACATAAAAAAATATCCACACCTGGAGAGAGACTATGAATACCCCCCTGCGCCCCCCGCGGCGACTGGCCATGACCGCGATGCTGGCTGCCGCGACCCTAGTCGCCACATCGTTCGCGGCATCGGCCGCCGACTATCCCGAACGCCCCCTGCGCATCATCGTGCCCTTTGCCGCGGGCGGCGCCACCGACGTAATCGCGCGCACGGTGGCGCAATCCATGTCCACGCGCCTGGGCCAGCCGGTGGTGGTGGAGAACAAGGCAGGCGCCAATGGCAACATCGGCGCCGTCATGGCGGCGCGCGCCGAGCCCGACGGCTACACGCTGCTGATGGCCACGTCCAGCCACGCCATCAATTCCACGCTGTATCACAAGCTGGACTACAGCCTGACGGGCGACTTCGCGGGCCTGTCGAACCTGGCGTCGGTACCCTTGCTGCTGGTGGTGAACCCGTCGGTACCGGCCAAGACGCCCGCAGAGCTGGCCGCCTATGCCAAGGCCAACGGCAACCGCGTGAACTACGCCTCGGGCGGCACCGGCACGGCATCGCACCTGGCGGGCGCCCAGTTCAATTCGCTGGCTGGCGCGCAGATGACGCATGTGCCCTACAAAGGCGGCGCGCAAGCGCTCAATGACCTGATGGGTGGCCAGGTGCAGATCATGTTCGCGAACCTGCCGGAAGTGCTGTCGCAGGTGCAGGCCGGCCGCCTGACGCCGATTGCCGTCACGGGCCAGCAGCGCCACGCCGCGCTGCCCAACGTGCCGGCGTTTTCCGAGACGCCCTACCCGGCCATGAACGCCCGTTCCTGGTTCGGCCTGTTCGTGCCCGCGGCCACGCCCAAGCCCGTGGTGGAAAAACTGTCGCAGGCCATCACCCAAGGCGTGGCCGACCCCGCCGTGCAGGACAAGCTGAAAGGGCTGGGCGCCGACCCCGTCGGCGACGGCCATGCCGCCTTTCAGCAATACGTGAACCAGGAAGTTGAGCGCTGGAGCGTGCTGGTGAAACAGTCCGGCGCCACGGTCGACTGACGATCAATTTTTCGCAACATCAATCGAGGACACCCCATGCTTTACGACGTACGTACCTACACCTGCCGCGCCGGCACCATCAAGAAGCATCTGGCGCTGTATGCCGAGCACGGCTATGAAGTGCAAAGCCGCCACCTGGGCAAGCCCCTGGCCTACATGCAGACCGAGACGGGTGACGTGAACAGCTACATGCACATCTGGGTCTATGACAGCGCCGCCGACCGCGACGCCAAGCGCCAGGCGCTACAGAAAGATCCCGCCTGGGCCGGCTACCTGACCAAGAGCGCCGACGCCGGCTATCTGATCAGCCAGGTCAACCGGCTGATGACGCCCACGGCGTTTTTCAAGCCCTGAGCGCCTCCCCCTGAAGCGCGGGCGCCTCGGCAATCCCGTTGACGAACGCCGCCACCCGCGCGATCACTTCGCGGCGATCGCGACCCATCGTGATCAGGTGGGGGCTGTCTGCCAGCAGCTGCAAGGACACGTTCGTGTTGCATGCCCGACGCACGATTTCAAAGGCGTTCGACACGGACGCGATGTCGTCGTGCCGGGCATGCATGACCAGGCAAGGCGCACGCAGCAGGTTCATGCGACGCAACACCGAGGCCGTCAGCTTTCGCATCTGGGGAAGCGCCCACCAAGGGGTGCCCGGCTGCCCCATTGGGAGCGATCGTTCTGCAAACACGCGATGTTGGCCGATGCCCAGCGCCCGCAACACGGGCATCAGGAAGGCCAGCCGGGCATAGCGCGGCATGTCCCTGCCGTCATGTCGGAAAGCGGGCGACAAGGCCAGCACACCCGCCACGTGCAGCGGGCGTTCCTGCGCCAGGGCCAGCGCCAGTACCGCTCCCGTGGAGAATCCGCCAACCACCAGGCGATCGACCCGGCTTGCCAGCAGATCTGCCCCACGCCGCACGCTGGCCAACCAATCCAGCCAGCTTGTATTCACCAGATGTTCCAGCGTGCCGCCATGGCCCGCCAGCGTTACCGTCAGCACCGTGTAGCCCTGAAGATTCAGGCTGCGCGCCAGCAGGCGCATTTCTTTAGGCGTGCCGCTCAGGCTGTGGACCAGCAGGATGCCCGTGCGACCACGCGCGCCCTGTCCAACAAGCAGTTGCTCATTGTTCACGCCGACGACCCCTCACCCTGGCAGGCTTCAGCGGGCAGACTTGGATCCATCGCGCGGCGGTACGCCTCAAGCGTGCGGAACATCTTTTCGCCCAAGCGGAAATGCGTGTCCGCAAATGCGCGGGCGTTAGCCACGATGGCTTGCGTATGCCACGGTCGGTTTCGGATTTGCGTGATGCAATCGACATAGCCCGCGACGTCGCCCGGCGCGGCCAGCCAGCCGGTCTGGCCGGGTGTGACGATCTCGGGCAAACCGCCTACATCGCTTGCCACGACAGGCCGGCCCGTGGCGAAGGCTTCGGGCACGATGCGCGACCAGGCTTCCGTGGCCGACGGCACCAGCACCACGTCAGCCGCCCGGATCATGTCGGGCACGTCGGTCCGGTGGCCGGCGAACACCACGTGTTCCGCAATGCCCAGATCCACCGCCAGGCGGTACAACTCATACGCATAGGGCTGGGTGGCGGGGGTGGCCATGCCCACGACCAGGGCCACGGCGGGCACCCCTTGGACACGCAGGCGTTGCACGGCGCGCAGCAGGTCGGCCTGGCCTTTCTCAGGGCGCAGCATCGCAATGGTCGCGATGACGTAAGCCTCTTTGCCGGCAGGAATTTGCAGGTCGCGCCGGATGTGCAAGGCCGCGTCCAGTTCGTCAGCCGGCCGGAAGAATTCGTCGCCTGCCCATTCGCCCACGACGCTGATCCGATCTTCACGCACCAGCCGCGCGGCCAGCAGTTCCTGCTTGCCAACGTTGCTGGTCGCGATGACGTGGTCGCAGCCGATGTGCCATTCCAGCCGGCGACGCGGCGAGGTACGCATCGGCTTGGCGAAATGACGGGTTCGGACAACCGCGCACAGGTCGCGGCAGAGCGCGGCGGTTTTGCCGTCGGCGCGGCTATGGCTGTCGATGACCTGGATGTGCAAGGCCTTGATGGCGCGGCGCAGCGCCAGGACGGTCAACGGCGAATATGCCGACTTGAAGTCGATGTCCACGGTTGTCAGGTGGCGCTCGCGCGCCGCGTGGCTGACGGCGCTGCCCGAAGGCGACGCGATGGCCACGTCGTAGCCGTGGTCTTGCAGCCAGCTTGCCTGCTCCAGGGTGCGGAATTCCAGTCCGCCCAGGCTGGGTTCAGCCAGCGTATGCAATATGCGCATGATGCTCCAATACATTAAGACAAGCGGCCAGCACGTCATCGGGCGTGATGGCGTCGATTCCGTCCTGCGGATGGGGCGGCACGACAGAGGCCGAGCCGCGCCGGTGCCAGAACCATTCCGGATTCGGTTCGTTGAAAATTCCGACATAAGGCACACAGGCGCCTTGCCCAATATGCGAGGGGCCGCAGTCATTGGCCACCACCAGGCGCGCGCGCAGCATGATGGCGCTTAGCTCGGGAATTGGCCGGCAATAGGCAATGGCGAAGTCGGGCCGCTGCATCGCCTGCAAGGTGTCGCGTTCCGCGTCCTCTTGCCGGCCCAGCACGAACAGAAAGCGGGTGTCGTCGCCCAAGCGCCGCTTGAGCTTGTCGGCCAACAGCAGGTAATTCGCCAGGCTCCAGCGTTTGAATGCGCCCGAGCCGCCGCCAGGAATCATCACCACATCGGCGCTGTGAACGGTACGCAGGTGCGGGCGCGCCAGCGTCTGGAAACACGCGCGCGTTGCGCGTCCCAGGTCAAACGGACGGTACGCGGCCAGCAGGCGCAGATTGGCCTGGCCGATGTATTCGGTGATGTCCTTGCGGTGGCAATGCGTCCACGCCAGGTCGCTGATTCGTGCGTTACGAAACCCCAGGCGGATCGGCGGCCGACGCAACAGGTTGACCAGGCCGAAGCGTTCGCTGCTGTGATGCAGGCTGACGCATATGCGCGTCTGTTTCTTCAAGCTGCGCAGGTAATCGCCGAATGTCGACGCCTGCGTGAACTCATCAACCCAGGGCAGCGCCCGATAGAAACCGCCCACATTGTCACGGGCCACCACCTTGATTCCCAGCGACGGCCACCACGTCTTCAGCTGATACAGCGTGGGCATGGCAACGATCTGGTCGCCTAGCTGCGGCTGGCTTCTGACATACACAACGATTTCCGACACCTGCGGCCTCCCTGCCTGCGAACGCGGCCGGTCGACCGCTGGCGGGCAATGTATCGGGACGTGCCCGGCAAATTTCCGGGTTCCCTTTAACGATTGTGAAGAAGCATGCAGGTGCGCTTCATACAACTACACAATTTTCCGGTAGCCCGACGCGCGGACCACGAAGCGGCTACCTGCCTTGCTTGGCCTGGCGCATCATGCGCATCGCGGTCGTCGACACCGACGCGACGAGCGACTCGCCGGAATCAGAATTGCTCATGACCAGCACGGCAAGCTTGTCCTGGGGGGCTAGCACCCATCGCGCGTGGAACGCTTCCGTCGCGCCGCTGTGTTCACGCACCGAAGCGGCGCTTACCAGGTCGTCGCCACAGGGCGCGGCCAGCCATGACAAGGCGATGCGGCAATCCAGGTCCAGGCCGCCGCCCGCCACGGTGTCCAGGTCAAGCAGCGTCTGCGCGGATTTTTCCGTCAGCACCCGCTTGCCGCTGTCTTTATCGCTGTCTTTATCGCTGTATTTGCCGCCGTATTTGCCACCGGCAAACAACATGCTGGAAAAGCGCGCCATCTCGGACGCGCTCATCCACAGCCCGTCCGCCGCCTCGTTGGGCTGCGGCGCTTCGGTCCAGGGCTGGCTGCGCCGATACCCGGACGCGCGCTGTTCCAGCATGCGCGCGTGGGGCTGAAACCCCGCGCGCGGCATGTTCAAGGGTTGAAGAATCGTGCGGCGCACATAGGTGTCGAAGGGTTCCCGCGCCACATGCGCCACCATGTCGCCCAGCAGCGCGTACGCCATGTCGGCGCGGGCGCGGCCCATCGTGTCTTCCAGCGTGGCCGGATGCAGGCTCAGCAGATTGCGGGCGGTATAGGGTTCCGCGCCCATCCACTGCATGGCGTTGCGGCGGGGTTCAACATGCCAGTCCGGCAAGGCGTCTTCGGCCGGGGCGTCCAGCGGCAACCGGCCATCGTCGGCGGCACGCAGCACGGCCGCCGCCGTCACGACCTTGCTGATGGCGCCCACGCGATACAGCGTGTCGCGGGTGGCGAGTCGGTGCCGCGACGCATCCGCAACTCCAAAGCCCGTGCTCCAGACAACGCGCTGATCATCCACGATGGCGATCGACACGCCGGGCACCCTGGCTACGTCCATGTCATAGGGGATGCGCTGGGCCAGGTATGCCAACACCGCCGCGTAGTCGCCCTTGGCGATGGTTGCCGGCGCGGCGGGGGGCAGGCTCTGGCAACCGCCCGCGGCAAGCAGCAACGTTCCAATGGCAAGCAAGCGACTGAGCGAGAACATGGCGGTCGGCAAACCCTATCAATGAGGAATGCCGTGATGCTATCGATGCGCCCGCGCGGGATCTTTCCCGCTTTGTAGGGAGTTTGTGAAGATCTTTACTCGGGTGTCGCCATGCCTGGCCGTGCGGTCAGGCCGCGTTCCAACTGATCACGAAACGGGCGCCGCCCAGCGGGCTATCGGCCACGAACGCCGTGCCGTTATGCCAACGCGCCACGCGGCTGACGATGGCCAGCCCCAAGCCCGTGCCGCCGGTGCCGCGCGCCCGGCTTTCATCCAGGCGGATGAAGGGCTCGAAAATTCGTTCGCGATCGGCGGGCGGCACGCCAGGCCCGTCGTCGTCCACCGTCAACACATAGTTGTGCGGCGCCGGACTGGTCAAACCAACCTGCACCCGCTCGCCCGCGTGCCGGATCGCGTTCTGCAGCAGGTTTAGCAAGGCGCGCGTCATGTAACGCGAGTGCAGCCGAACCTCGTCCACATCGCATTGCGTCACGGTGCACTGCACACCCAGCAGCCCGGCCTCGAATGCCGCGTGCTGCACGACGGCATCCAGCCAGCCACGCGCATCCAGCGCCTGTAGCGCAACGTTGTCGCTCTTGTGTTCCAGGCGCGCATACATCAGCAATTCCGACGCCATGCTGTCCAGCTCGGCCACATCGCTTTTCATTTCCTCAACCAGGCGGCTGCGCGCCTCGGGGTCGGGTTCACGGTCGATCATGTCCAACTCGAACGACAGCCGGGAAATGGGCGTGCGCAGTTCGTGCGACACCGCGTTGGTCAGGTCGCGCTGGTTGCTGATCAGTGCACTGATGCGATCGGACATCTGGTTGAACGTATCACCCAGCCCACGGATGCTGGAAAACCGCGACAGCCGCACGCGCGCGTGTAAGTCGCCCTGCCCCATGTGCTGCGCGGCGGTCTTCAGCGCTTCCAGGTCGCGCCAGATCGGCAGCGCCCACAGCAGCATGAAGCCGCACAGCAGCAAGCCCAACGCGGAATAAACACCAACGATCACCCAGGTGCCGACAAGCGGTTCGGGGGGCATCTTGACCAGCAACCATTGCGCGCCCGGCCCCGGAATGGCGGCAACGAAGCTCATCAGCTTGTCACGCAGGAAGAACCCGCCCGCATCGATGGTGCGCCACTCCTCATCCGTCAGCGCGAAGTCCGCGGCGTTGTAGTCAGCGGGGTCCAGCACCTGCAAGGCCAGGCCGTAATGCGGCGCCAGCGTGTCGCGCACATAGTCGCGGCGCGCCTCGGGCGGCACGTTGGCCAGTTCCTGCTTCAGGCTGTGTAACTGGCCGCGCACCGCTTCGCGCGTGTAGTTCGCGGTCTCGGGCTCGAACAAGTAGTTCGCGGCCCGGTCCACCACTTCGCTTGACAGCACAAAGCCAATCGCCAGCACCACGAAGATGCGCAGGACGAACTTAAGCATCGCCTAGCTCGTGCGCCTTGGGCGAGAACAGGTAGCCCTTGCCCCAGATGGTCTTGATGCGCGTGGGGTCGCGCGGATCATCTTCCAGTTTGCGGCGCAACTTGCTGACGCACACATCCACACTGCGATCCAGGCCATTGAATTCGATGCCGCGCACGGCGTTGAGCAGATCGTCGCGCGTCAATACCTGACCAGCCTGGCTGGCCAAGGCCCACAGCATTTCGAATTCCATGGTGGTCAGGTCAACCTCGACCCCCGCCAACCGCACCGCGCGCGTCTGGCGGTCGATGGACAACGGGCCGAATTCCAGGTGATCCGGCTGCGCATCAGTCTGGTTGTGGCGGCGCATCAGGGCGCGAATCCGTGCGAGCAGCACGCGCGGCTCAACCGGTTTGATGACGTAATCGTCCGCGCCGGATTCCAGCCCCAGAATCTGGTCCAGGTCATCTTCGCGAGCGGTCAGCATCAGGATGGGCGCGCTTGAAAACGCGCGCAGGTCACGGCAAACCTGCAAGCCGTCGCGGCCAGGCAGCATCAAGTCCAGGATGGTGATGGCCGGCTCGTGGCGGCGAAACGCCTCCACGGCATGGTCACCGCGATAGGCCTGGGCGACATTGAAACCGTGCTGTTCCAGAAACTGCGCGATCAAGCGCGAGAGCTTCGGATCGTCTTCGACTAACAAGGCCTTGGTCATGGTGTCCAGACTAAAGTTCTTGCACCGTTACGGTGCATTTGCGCGGCAAGCATACACCGAAAGAATGGGAATTTTGCCTGGGATTCGGGCCGCGCGGCAGCCCGGTTCCCGGGGTGTTCCAGGGCGGTACACTGTGCGCTCCCTGGCCCAGAGCACAACCTGTCCGACCGTGTCCACCGCCCCGCTTACGCCCACCGCCGCACCCGCCAACGACATCGCCCGCGAGGACGACGTGGACGAACGCCTGTTCGTGGCGTCGGTGGAAAAGGCCATGCGCGTGCTGGAAAGCTTCGACCGCGACAACCAGGCGCTGTCGATTCTAGAGCTTAATGAACGCACCGGACTGGGCCGCAGCGCGACCCAGCGCTTTGTCTACACGCTGCATCGGCTGGGCTATCTGCAACGGCTGGCGGGCGCGAAAACCTATCGTTTGTCGACGCGGCTGGTGGGCCTGGCCGGGGCCATGCTGGGCGGAAACGCGCCCTTGCAACATGCCTGGCCGCACCTGGTCGAACTGGCGCGAGAAACCGGCGAATCGGTGTCGTGGGTAGAGCTCGACGGCGACGAGATCATCGTGCTGGGCAACATCCCCAGCGTGCACCCGGTGTCGGTGAACCTGCCGGTGGGCAGCCGCTTCGCGGCCCTGCCGGCATCATCGGGGCAGGCCTTGCTGGCGCACCTTCCCGACGAGGCACTGCGCGCGCGGATCGTGGCCATGCCGGCCCGCGTGCGCGCCCGCTTTGGTGACCGCGACGACGACGAAATCCTTAGCTTCTTCACCAAGGCCCGCGCCCAGGGCTACTCGATGACCGAGAAGAACCTGGGTCAAGGCAGCGTGTCGATCTCCGTGCCGGTGGTCGATGCCCGTGGCCAGACCATCGCCGCCATCAATCTGTCCACGCTGGCCGCGCGCCACGACGCCAACGCCGTAAGTACCCGCCTGCTGCCGCTGGTGATGCAGGCCGCGCGCGACCTCATCGCGGCATAACAACTCCTCTCATTAAAAATTGCATGGCAATTTTTTTGCCATGACCTTCGCTCGTCTTCGGGAAACCCCTCGGTTTTTCCGCGCAAAAATCCGCCGTATGATCCATAAAAATTAAATAGTAATTACGTAAATTGCTATGTAATTTTCTTGTCCCCGACGGCGGCGGACGCTCTTGCAAAGGACGAACACCATGGACTTCATCAAATTGGAACGGGTTGGCAACGTAACGGTGCTGACGCTGAATCGGCCAGAGTGCCTCAATGCCTGGCATACGGCGATGCGCGCGGAAATCATGCAGGTGCTGCGCGAGGCCGCCACGGACTCGACCGTCGGCGCGCTGGTGATGACCGGCGCCGGCGACCGCGCCTTCTGCGCGGGCCAAGACCTGAATGAGGCGCGTGACTTCGACGGCGCCCGCGCCGAAACGTGGATCGGCGAGTGGGAAACCTACTACCACCTGCTGCGCAGCTTCCCGAAGCCCTTGGTCATGGCGCTTAACGGCACGGCCGCCGGTTCGGCTTTCCAGGTGAGTCTGCTGGGTGACATCCGCGTGGCCCACGACGGCGTGAAGATGGGGCAGCCCGAGATCAACGCCGGCATCGCCAGCGTGACGGGGCCGTGGATCATGCGCGAAATGCTTGGTCTGTCGCGCACCATCGAGCTCACGCTGAGCGGCCGCATGATGGATGCGCGCGAATGCCACCAGCTTGGCTTGATCCATCACCTGGTCCCGGCCGATCAGGTGCGTGCACGCGCGCTGGAGATCGCCGCCGACCTCGCGGCCAAGCCGCCCGTGGCGCTGCGCCTGGACAAGCAACGCTTCCAGGAAATGACCGAAGCGGGCTTTCGCGACGCCATGAAGGCGGCCGCGCGCCTGCATCACGAATCGTACGAAAGCGGCGAGCCCGCCCGCATGATGCAGGCCTTCTTCGCCGAGCGCGATCAGCGCCGCCAAGCCGCCAACTGACGTGGCCGCCTCACTCGACTCTCCGATCGCTTCACGCATCATGAACGCAGACACTCACATCGACATCCCGTCGGCCTCCGACGAAAACCTGGCGCAGCTCATCGCGCGCCGCGCCGCCGAGGCGCCCGACGAGGTGTATTGCCTCTTCAATGACACGCCGCTCACGCTGGCCATGCTGCACGAGCGCGTGCTGCGCCTGGCCAACCTGCTGTGGCGTGAAGGCCTGCGCCCCGGCGACCGCGTGGCGCTGATGCTGCCCAGCCACCCCGACCACATCGTCGCCATCTTCGCGCTGGCCACGCTGGGCCTGGTGCGGGTGCCTGTGAACGTCCACCTGAAGGGCCCCTCGCTTGCGCATCTGTTCGAACACCTGGCGCCGCGCGCCCTGATCGCCGACGCGGAACACGCCGACGCGCTGGCGCCCGAGCTCCACCGGCTGGACAAGGTGCTGTGGCGCGGCGGGCAAGGCCCCGATGCCGATGCCAGCCGCGCCTTCGAACGCTATCTGGACACGCCGGCTGACCCGCTGCCGGTGGCGCCCGGCCCCGACGACATCCTGGCGTTGACGCCAAGCTCGGGCACCACAGGCGCGCCCAAGGGCGTGCTGAAATCCGACCGCACCCTGCGCGCGGGGCCGCTCGCGATCCTGCGGCTGACCGGCGCCGAGCCCGGCAGCGTATTCCTGTTGTGGGAATCGCTGCACCACGGCGCCGGCGTCGCGGTGATCATCTCGGCGCTGCTGGGCGGCACCCGGCTCGCGATGGTGGAACGCTTCAGCGCGTCGCGCTTCTGGGACGACGCCCGCCGCTACGGCGTGACGCACATCCACTATCTGGGCACCGTGATTCCGATGCTGCTCAAGCAACCCCCGCGCGCCGACGATCGCGACCACGGCGTGCAGATTGCGTGGGGCGGCGGCTGCCCGCCCGATCTCTGGCAGACCTTCTCGCAACGCTTCGGCGTGGAAATGCGCGAAGGCTACGGGCTGTCGGAGCTAATCACCTTCGTCACCGTCAACCCTGCCGGGCCGGCCGGCTCCGTGGGCAAGCCGCTTGATTACTACGACGTACAACTGACTGGCGACGACGGCGAACCGGTGCCGGTGGGCCAGACCGGCGAAATCACGGTGCGCGCGCGCGTGCCCGGCCTGGAGTTCCTGGGCTACTTCCGCAATCCCGAGGCCGAGCGCGAGGCGCGCCGTGGCGCCTGGTTCTGCACCGGCGATCTGGCGCGCCAGGATGAACAGGGCTTTCTGTATTACGCCGGCCGCAAGAAAGACATGCTGCGGCGGCGCGGCATCAACATTTCGGCATGGGAGGTCGAGCGCGTGATTGCCGAGCATCCCGATATCGAGGAGACCGCGCTGGTGGGCGTGCCCAGCGATCTGGGCGAAGACGAGCTCAAGCTCTTCGTGCGCTTGCGCGAGGGCCGCGCGCTGGCGCCGCTGGACCTGATCCGCTGGAGCGAGCCGAAGCTGCCGTACTACCAGATCCCGCGCTTCGTGGAATTTGTTGACGAATTTCCCAAGACGCCGACGCAGCGCATTCAGAAGAAAGAGCTGTCGCGCCAGACCGACGGCGTGTGGGATTTGCAGGCCTCGGGCTACCGGGTCGGCAAGTAGCACGCTTTTATCAACCCGCAGTACAACACCCGCAGTTCAACGGACACATCAGAATCCGCGGGCGCGACCGCGCACCGCATCAAGGGGAAGTCGATGAACATCATTTTCAATTGGAAGTCGCGTTGCGCCACCTGGTTCGCCGCCGGCGCATTGAGCCTGGCGGCATTGCCGGCACAGGCTGAGTATCCGGATCGCCCGATCACGCTGATCGTGCCGTTTGCCGCCGGTGGCGCGGTCGACGTGGTCGGCCGGATCTTCGCCACGGCCCTGGGCGAACAGCTAGGCCAGACCGTCGTGGTTGAGAACAAGGCCGGCGCCAGCGGCAACATTGGCGCGCAGCAGGTGCGGCGGGCCAAGGCCGACGGCTACACGTTGCTGATGGCGCCCACCACATCGTATGTGCTGAACAGCCGGCTGATGGGCAAAGAGGTCGTGGGCTTTGACCTGCTGAAGGATTTCCGCTCGGTGGGCGTGGTGGGCGAGCTGCCCGTCGTGCTGGTCGTGAACCAGGGCATGGGCGTCAAAACCCTGCCCGAACTGGTCGCCAAGGTGCGGGCGGCGCCGGCCGACTACGCCTACGGCTCTTCGGGCCCCGGCACGCTTGAGCATGCCATCGCCGAGATGTTCCGCCTGCGCGAAAAACTGGAACTGCTGCACGTGCCATATCGCGGCGCCGCGCCCGCCATGGTCGACCTGCTGGCCGGCCAGGTGCAGTTGATGTTCGCCACCGCGCCAACCGCACTGGCCAACCTGCCCGGCGGCCGCATCGTGCCGGTGGGCGTGGCCGCGCGCAAGCGGCTGGCTTCGCTGCCCGACACGCCCACGCTGATCGAACAGGGGTTGTCGGACTTCACCGCGTCGTCGGTCTACGCCATCCTGGTGTCGCGCGACACGCCGGAGCCGGTGGTGCAAGCGTTGAACAGCGCGCTCAAGCAGATCAACTCGGGACCGGCGCTGGCCGAGAAGCTGCGGCTGCAAGGCGTCGAGCCGGTCTACACCGACACCAAGCAGGCCGACGCGGCACTGCGGGCCGAGGTCGAAAAATGGAACAGCGTGGTGGATGCCACGCACATCAAACTGAACTGAACCGCCGCGACTGCGGCACGGGAGATTGCCTTGGCATCTGAAATTCTTGTGGAAAGCCGTGACGAGGGCCGCGTGGCCGTCGTCACCATCAACCGGCCGCATCGGCGCAACGCCTGCGACCTGGCGGCCTGGCGCGACATGCGCGACGTCTTTCGCGGTTTTGCCGAAGACCGCGCGCTGCGGCTGGCGGTGCTGACCGGCGCGCAGGGCCACTTCTGCGCGGGCGACGACATTCTTGCGTTTCGCGAGGCACTGTCGGACCCGGAGCGCGCCGACGCCTATCGCGCCGTGATCCAGGAATGCTTCGCGGCCGTGCAGGCCGCGCCGGTGCCGGTGATCGCCGCAATGAGCGGCGTGTGCGTGGGCGGCGGCGCAAGCCTGGCGCTGTGCTGCGACTTCCGCGTGGGCGATGCCAGCGCCCGGGTCAGCGTGCCCGTGGCGCGCCTGGGCCTGGTCTATCCCACCATCCAGTTGCAGCGCCTGTCCCAGCTTATCGGCGTGAGCCAGACGCGGCGCTGGCTCTACACCGGCGAGTTCGTGAACGCCGACTCGGCACACCAGGCGGGCTTCATCGACGCCATCCACGACGACCCGGTGGCCGGCGCGCTGGCATTCGGCGCGGGCATGATGGACAACGCGCCGCTGTCGATTGCCGGCAGCAAACTCCAGCTCAACGCAATTTCGGCAGGCACGCTGATCGAGGACGCCGCGCGCATCCAGGCGCTGTCGGACCAGGCCAACCAAAGCGAAGACTACCGCAACGCCGCGACCGCCTTCGCCGAGAAGCGACAACCGGTGTTTGTCGGGCGCTAAGCGTCGCTATTCCGCCCGGGCCCCGGACACCTTGACGATCTCGGCCCATCGTTTGGTTTCCGTGGCGATGAATGCCGTGAATGCTTCAGGGCTTGAGGCGAGCGGGTTGAGCGACATCGTGGCATTGGCCCGTTCGACTTCAGGCGTCTTGAGGGCAAGCCCGATCGCTTCGTTCATGCGCTTGATGATGGCATCCGGCGTTCCCTTGGGCGCCACGATCCCGCCCCAAGCCACCGCTTCGAAGTTCGGGAAGCCGGATTCAGCCATCGTTGGAACATCCGGCATGGTCGCCAGGCGCTTCGAACTGGTGACCGCAAACGCTTTCAGCGTGCCGTCGTTGATGAACTGCTGGACGCCGTTCACGTTATCGAACATGACGTCGACCCGGCCGCTGACCACATCCGACAGCGCCATGGATCCGCTGCGATACGGCACGTGGGTGATATCCAGCGCACCCACCGCTTTCATCATTTCGCCGGTCAGATGGCTACCCGACCCTACTCCGGTTCCCGAAGCGAAGTTCACCTTGCCGGGATTTTGCTTGATATACGCCGTCAACTCCGAAATGGAGTTCGGCTTGAAGTTCTTGCCCGCAACCAGGATGTAAGGGTTGTCGAACAGCAAACCGACCGGCGCAAAATCCTTGATCGGGTCATAAGGCAGGCTGCGGTAGAAGCTCGCGTTTACCGCCAGGGTGATGTTGTTGCCAAAGCCAAACGTGTAGCCATCCGGCGCCGCCTTGGCAACGGTGCGGGTGCCCACGATCCCTCCGGCGCTCGACAGGTTTTCCACGATAACGGGCTGCTTAAGGATTCTTCCAATCTGTTCGGCAACGGGCCGCGTCGCCACGTCAGGCCCAGACCCTGCCGCATAGGGAATGATGAGTTTGATGGGCTTGTTCGGCCAGGATTGCGCCTGCACGGCTGTAGAAAACGTGATCGCCAGAAGTGCGATCCATCGGGAAATTTTCATCGGATTCTCCAAGCTACTTTTGAATGCACGTCATCCGCGCAAAATTTGAATCAGGCGATTCGTCCAGGGCGAATCCGGTTCCCCCGCCGCAAGCGCCGGCGAAAAATGATCCCCCGGCAGCACCATGGTTTCGCAGGGTCGTTGCAGCCGGCGCAGCTCGGCTTCCATCGTTTGGTTGCCCTTGACGATCCTTGGCAAGTCTTCCTTGGCATAGGCCAGCAACATCAAGGGCGCGTCTTCATTCAATAGACAAACCGGACTTGCCAACGCCGCTTCGGAAGCGTCATGTAGAAGAATTTGATGCGTACGTTCTTCCCCACTATCTGGAAGCCAATCGGGATACCGAATATCAAGCGGCGCACACAGCGGAAAGCACGCAACGATCGACGACGCCGGGATGCCGTGGCGGGCCAGACCGTCGGCGCTTAACGCCGCAAGCGTCATCAAATGGCCGCCAGCGGAATGGCCGCCAAGCGCAATGCGGCTGGGGTCGCCGCCATACTCGTGAATGTTCCGATGCACCCACGAGATCGCTGACAAGCAATCGTCCAGAAGCGCCTGCCATTTGAAGCGAGGCGCAAGCCGATACGAGACCGAGACAAACGTAATGCCGGCGGCGACCAATGCCGGGGCCATCAACGCCACCCACTCCTTGTAGCCGTTCGTCCACGCGCCGCCATGCGCGAAGACCAGCACCGGGCCGGCTCGCCCCTGAGCGTTTTGGCTGGGGTACACGTCAAGCCGGTGCGCGGCGGTGTCGCCGTATTGAATGTCGGCGACACGTTCGCATCGCTGTATGGCGGCAGCCGACAGCGCGAGTGCCGCTCGCGCATAGTCCTCGGCCTCTGCGGGATATAGCGGGGGCTGTGGGGCAAGATGGGGAAAGCTCATGTCTGGACCGCGCTGAAGTGATTTCGGTTGTGCTAAAGCGATAGCGGCTTGTAGGCCACCGCCTTGATTTCGATGCGCAGCATCGGATGCGGCAGTTGGTGCACCGCCACGGTGGTTCGAGCGGGGCCGTCGTAGTCGAAATATTCGGCGTAGACCTCGTTGTAGCCCTTGAAGTCACCCATATCGACCAAGTACGTGGAGAGTTCGACCAAGTCTTTCAGGCCGGCGCCCGCGCTTTCAAGAATCGCCTTGATGTTCTCGATGACGGCGCGAGTCTGCGCGCGGATATCGGCATCCAGCACCCCCATGGCGTCGACCTCGGCGCCCGCGAAGCTGTTGTCGGCGCGCCGGGAGCTGGTGCCCGAAACGAACAGAAAATCACCGGCACGTTTTACGTGAGGGAACTTGCCGCGCGGCTGCGCGCGCCCTTCGACGACGGCCGACGACACATCGCTTTTGCTCATGGCTTTCTCAGTCATTGACGGCCTCCGGTGCATCCACGTGGATGCAAACGTTGGTGAGTTCGGAATAGAAATTCAACGAGTGCAGCCCACCCTCGCGGCCGATGCCGGACAGGCCGCTACCGCCAAACGGTGTGCGCAAGTCGCGCAGGAACCAGGCATTGACCCAGGCAATGCCAACGTTCATGGACTGCGCAACGCGGTGCGCCTTGTTGACGTTGCTGGTCCAGATCGTTGCCGCCAAGCCATACGGCGTGGCATTGGCACGGCGGATGACTTCCGCTTCGGAGTCAAAAGGCGTGATGTGGCCGATGGGGCCGAATATTTCTTCCGACACGCAGCGCGCGTCATCGGCCAGGCCGGCGATCAACGTGGGTTCCACCCAGAAGCCGCCATCCAGCGCATTGCCAAAGCTTGGCGTGCCGCCGCCCACGATGAACTGCGCCCCTTCTTCCCGCGCCAGCGCGTAGTAGCTAAGCACCTTGTCACGATGAGCCGCTGAAATCACCGGCCCCATGTCCGTTGAAGCGTCGGTGGGGTCGCCTAGCTTGATGCGCTTGGCGCGATCGGCCAGCGCGGCCACGAATCGGTCGTAGAGGGGCCGCTCGACAAAAATTCTTTCCGAGCACAAGCACACCTGGCCGCTGTTCAGGAACGCGGCTCGCGTCATCCCTTCCACGGTTTTCTCGAAATCGCAGTCGGCAAAGATAATGGCCGCGTTCTTGCCGCCCAATTCAAACGACACCGGCTTCACGCCATCGGCGGCCGCGTGCATGATGGCGGTGCCCGTCTTTGATTCACCGGTAAAGGTGATGGCGCTGATGTCCGGATGCTTGGTAATGAATTCGCCGGCCGAGTTCGGGCCAAAGCCGTGCACCAGGTTGAACACGCCGTCCGGCAACCCAACGGACTGCATCACCTCGGCAAGCAGGGTGGCAGTGCCTGGCGTTTCTTCCGATGGCTTGGCCACCACCGCATTGCCGCACGCCAGCGCGGGTGCGACTTTCCAACTGAACAGAAGCAGGGGCAGGTTCCACGGCGAAATGATGCCGACCACGCCCAAGGGCTTTCTGACGGCGTAGTTGATGGCATGGGCGCCACCGGCCAGCTCGGTGCGAAACGTTTCCAGTGGGGCCGTCTTCAGGATGTCCGCAAAGATACGGAAATTCGCCGCGCCGCGAGGGATATCCAGCTTGGACGCCAGCGACACCGGTTTGCCCGTATCGCTGACCTCTGCCTCAAGGAAGTCATCCGCGCGCCGATCGATCTCGTCGGCGATGCGGTAGAGCATGTCGGCTCGGTCCGCGACCGATGTCGCGCCCCACCCGCGTACCGCCTGATGGCCCGCGGCGATGGCCTCGTCGACCATGGCTTTGGTGGCCTCGTGCACGTCTGCAAAGCGCACGCCCGTTGCCGGGTTGATGCCGGCGAAGCGCTTTTCGCTATCGACGAACCGGCCATTGATGAAATTTCTGTACTGCTTCAACACGACTGCTCCTTGGCAAGGTCGGGCCCGCTTGGCAAGCCCTGTTGATTGGCGCTACTGGAGCTTGAACTCCACGACAGCGCCGCCGCTGCCGTACAGCGGTGCGTACTCGTGCACGATGGCCTGCTTGAAATTCCCACCCATCGCGCCAAGCAGCCAATGGAATTGCTTCAGCCCCATGTCCGGATGTGCTTCCTTGGCATAGTCGGGCAGGCTTGCGCGCAGCGCTTCTACATCCCCGCTTTCCATCAGGGCCAGCACACGCCGGTTCCACGTGTCGTCGGCTTCCGAAAGAATGTGGTCTTCCTGTAGATCGATGTTGTCGCGGAACATGCTGTTGGACAGGCCGCCTATCCCGACCACCGCGACACGCTTGTCTTGCAAGGCAGAGGCGGCGATGGCGCCCAATTGCTCGGTCTGCTCGGCGCTGTGATAAAGATTGTTGGCCGCGATGACGACCGGCAGCGCCGATGAGCCGAAGTTCATCAGCGTGGTCGCGGTAATGGTGCCCGTGTCGATCGGGAACTGGTCGTAGTCGACGCCTCGCGTTTTGATGCCCGCGTCGTTGCAAGCTTGGACGCAGCGAAGCGCCAGCGCGGAATCGGAATAAATGTCGAACGGCTGCTCGCCGAATTCGTGCCAGTTTTCATCAACATGCAGGCCGGTGCTGCGCGCCCGGGTGATCCACAACTGGTCCAGCACGGCGAACCATTGCGTGGAATAAACCAGCACGCAATCAGGCTTGGACGCGGCCAGCGATTTGCCGGCATGCGCCAAGGCGTCTCGAAGGCGGCCCCACGGCGCCACGTCGGGACGCAACTGCGGCAGCGGGCTGCCGGGAACAAGAAACGCGGACACGATGCTCATGGTTGGCCCGCTTCCTGAAGGTTCCATTCGATCACCGCGTTACCGGTGCCGATGACGGTGCCGTAGCCATGCAACCGGCCGGCAAGTTCGGGATAGCCCATCGCGGCGTGCATCCAGGTGAAGGCGCCGGACTTCACTTCGGCAAAGGCTTCATCAATGAACTGGGGCAGAAGCTGGAAGGTTTCTTTCATGCGGCCTTGCCGCATCAGGTTGATCATGCGCACGTCCCACTTGTAGCCGTCGTAGCGCTCGGGATGCTCTTTGGTCATGTCCTCGGGCAGCTCAGGTTCCTCATGAAAATGCCAGTGGGACAAGGTGTTGCTGGCCAGCAGGACGGCACGACGTCCGGTCTTGCGGATGGCCTCCCGCGTGGCGCGACCCAGAAGATCCATCTCGCCCTGGCCTTCCTTGGTGTTAAGGAAATACGGCGTGTTGTTGGCGGATATGCCCACCACAGGAATGTCCCATTGCGGTCGGATCATGTGCAGCGTGGTGATCGTTCCGTAGTCGGGTCGGAACTTCGGATTGCGCATCATCTTGCTGACCAGGCCAAGATTGGCGGCCTCTTCGCAGCACGCCTCGGCCAGTTCGACGTCCACGTCCATGCCGAAGTCATAACGGAATATGTTGGGGAAGATAGGGTCGACCGATCGCCCGGTAAGCCGTGGCACGCCCAGAAAGTGGTGCCCGACCTGGGTAATCCAATGCGGGGAATGCACCAGCAGCACGTCAGGCTTCATGCGTTCAATGCTCTCGCGTGCCTGCTCGTACGCCCAGCGCAGCGGTTCCCAGCCGCCTTCAGACCGAGGTTCGTTCTGAGGCGGGTTTTCGCCGTAGACCAGATGCGGGGGATGCGGCGCCAGGAAGCCGGAAAGAATCACTCCTTCACTCATGGTGAAGCTCCTTGATTGACAGTTGAAACGCAACTCCCACCGCAGCACCCAGCGGAACGGGCTTTATGAGACGTATGCGTACTATCTTAGATCGGAGCAATGCGCCAACAAACGAGTGATAACCCTATAAATATTCGTTTAAATTGATAAAGCCGCTTATTGAAAAACCTCTTACCTTGTACGTATACATGCTATTGTAACTACGCGGGGTCCCATCTTAATATCTCCAACTACCGTAGAACCCACCAATCACAATGGCCCGTTCACCGTCCTCCAAGCCCACCCCATCCAAGTCCGCGCCCTCCCCGGTTTCGTCCTCACCCGCTGCGGCGGAAGTCGACGCATTGCTGCGGAATTTTCGGCTTGAAGATGTGCCGTCGCATCTCTTGCGACGGGCTCACTTCAAGGCCGAGGAGATCTTCGCCACCACGTTTGCGGGCGAAGGCGTAACGCCTCGGCAGAAAGCGGCCTTGGTCCTGCTTTATCAAGAGCCGGGGCTCAGCCAGAACTCCTTGGCGGAACGCTTGGCGATGGACCGCAACACGGTCGCCGAGATGGTAAGACGCATGCATGGCGGCGGGCTGATAGAGCGCAGGCCGTCGCCGACGGATGCCCGCGCCTACCAGCTTTACGTGGCGCCGGCCGGGCTGGACCTGCTATGCAGAGTGATGCCGCGCGATGTGGTGGTGGAAGACCAACTGCTTGCTCGCCTGCCTGAGGAATACCGGGGCTTGTTCGTCAAATGCCTGCGCCTGATCGCCGAGTATGGCAATGAGGCGGACGCGCCCAAACCTGATCCCAACCCAGATTGACGAATGAACATCAGGCGTGCGCCCGCCTGTCTGCCTTGACACGCCCCGCCAAACGGCGGGCAAGCGGCGCACCACTTTCAGGCGGCTGACAGCCGCGTGCGAGGCGCTCCCGCTACACTCTCGGGATCCCGCGCCGATGGCCGCCGGACCGGCCCCGCGCGTATCGGCGTGGCGGTCGACAAGTGGCCTTGCTCTCATCATCCCGCCATGTCGCAATCCAATTCGTTCAATCTCAGGCAGATCGCCGTGCCGGCGTTCGGCCCGTCGCTGCTGTACGGCATCAGTAATGGCGCCATCCTTCCCGTCATCGCGCTCACCGCTCGCGACCAGGGCGCATCGGTAGCTACCGCCGGGCTGATCGCCGCCCTGATCGGGATCGGCTCGCTGCTGTCCAACATTCCGTCCGCGCTGATCACCGAGCGCTTCGGCGAGAAGCGCGCCATGGCAGGCGCCGCCCTGTTGAGCATGATCGGCCTGCTGCTTGTCATCACCGTCCCCCATCTTTGGGTGTTGGCGCTGGCCATGCTGATGCAGGGGTGCGCGCAGTCGGTGTTCCAGTTGGCGCGCCAGAGCTACATGATCGAGGTCGTGCCGATAACGTACCGGGCACGCGCCCTGTCCACGCTGGGCGGCACGACGCGCATCGGCACCTTCATCGGCCCCTTCGCGGGCGCGGCGCTTATCCATTTCGTGGGACTGGAAGGCGCGTACTGGATTGCCATCTGCGCCATGTTCGGCGCGGGCTTCATCGCCATCAAGGCGCCCGACATCGAGCCCTCGGGTGGCAAGAAGGCGGGTGCGCCCCGTGCTCGCATCGGCGAGGTCGCGCGCGACCATCGCGGTGTGTACGCCACGCTGGGCGTGGGCGTGATGCTGATCAGCGCGCTGCGCGCGTCACGCCAGGTGGTGATACCGCTGTGGGCGGATCACCTGGGCCTGGACGCCACCACCACGTCACTCGTGTACGGGCTGGTGGCCGCGGTCGACATGTCGGTGTTCTATCCGGCGGGCAAGGTCATGGACCAGCGCGGCCGCCTGTGGGTGGCGCTGCCCTGCACGCTGCTGATGGGGCTGAGCCTGATGGCGATTCCGCTTACCGGCGGCGTGGCGAGCTTCATCCTGGTGTCGGCGCTGCTGGGCTTTGGCAACGGCATCGGGTCCGGCATCGTGATGACACTGGGCGCCGACGCCGCGCCCCCGGGTGCACGCACCCAGTTCCTGGGCATCTGGCGCTTCATGGCAGACCTGGGTGCAAGCGGCGGGCCGGTGGCGCTGTCGGTGCTGACCGCCCTGGTGTCGCTGGGCGGCGCATCGTTCGGCGTGGGCACGCTGGGCCTGGTGGCGGCCGGCGTCTTCTGGCGCTGGCTGCCTCGGCGCGGGCGGGCTTGAGCGCCTGGCTTATCAATGCCCAGGTGCGTTGCAAGCGAACACGGAAGGACCGAGTGAGCTCGACGCAGTTGAATCGGCGGACGCAGAATATAGCCGCGCGCCGCCTATCCCGGCCTATATCTGCTGCGAGTTCATCGGGTCCACGGACCTTGCCCGCCTCGCGCCCACCTCGACCATCGGATTTCCGCCGTAGATAGAACGGATCACCCCGCGTGGAGGCAAAAGCGTGCGCGCGTTCTTGATAATCTCACCGTCCTTCATCACCATCAGGATCTTCGTTGGATCCTGCAGAACCGCCAGGTTCTGCAATGGGTTTCCATCAACCAAGATCATGTCAGCCAGAAAGCCTTCCTTGAGTTGCCCAAGCTCGTCGGGCCGCATCATCAACTCTCCGCCCAACCGGGTAGCCGCAAGTAGCGCTTCCTTGGGCGTCATGCCAATGTATTTGACGAAGTACTCAAGGTCGCGAGCGTTGGTACCGTGTGGCATCCAGGCAAATCCGTAGTCGCCGCCAGGCAGAATGCGGATACCGCGCTTGTGCATTTTCGAGAGGTTCTCGGCAGCGACCTCCAGCTCACGCTTGTACCCCATCTTCGTGGCGATGGCTTCGGTTATCCCATACTCCGAGGCGTTGTAGAGGGTGTTGACCAGCCATCCGATACCCGGCGCCACAAAGTGCTTTTCCTTGTTGGCTTCCAGCATATCCAGTGCCTCTTCGTCGGCGAAGCTTGCATGGAAAATCAGTTCAAAGCCCTGCTGCACACAGGTTTTGACGGACTCATTGGAGCGCGCGTGAGCCGCGACCCGCTTGCCTGCAAGCTTGGCTTCGGCCGCGAGCATGGCTATTTCCTCTTGAGAAAATGGATTCGCTTCGGCAGGGATGCCCGCGATGTATTCCCCAGAGAGATTGATCTTGAGATGGTCAACGCCATACTTTACGAACATACGGACGATGCGACGCATGTCTTCGGGTCCGCTGCAAACGGCGCCAAAGTTCATTGCCTCGTAGGGTAGATGCGGCAGGGTGTTGTCGCCCAAGCCGCCAGCGGTGGTGATTTCCTGGCTACCCGCAAGATAGCGCGGCCCCGGAAATGCGCCCGCCTCGATCACGTTGCGGGTGACGACATCCAGACGAGGCTTTGCGGTAGCAGCTCCCAATGCGCTGGTCCAGCCCATTTCCAGATAGCGCTTGGCGACGCGCACGCACCACAGGATGTGCTCCTCGGGCGGCATGAACTGGATTGCCGACAGGCTGGGCTGGTCGTTCCAGGAAAAATGCGTATGCGCTTCTGTCATGCCAGGCATCAGGAACGCGCCGTGGCCGTCGATGATGCGCGCATCGCCGGTATCCAGATATTCGCCCTGACGGGCCAACGAAACGATGCGGTTCGCGTCTACCAGCACTTCACCCGGGTAAGGATCCGCGCCTGAGCCATCGAACAATGTCACATTGGTAATGGCGATTCTTGTCATGTCTTGTCTCCTCGGGCTAGCCGCTTTCAGGGCTTATAGAAATCGGTAAGAATGCGCAGGCATTCGAGCGGCTTTTCATAGGTCGTCCAATGCCCGCAACCTTCCAGCACAAAGGTGTTGCGTGTTCTCAAGCGCTCGGCAAGCGCGGCCGTGCCTGCCGGCGTACCGACCCCATCTTCGTCGCCTGTGACCAGCAACGCCGGGATAGTCAGCGATTCGACCTCGGCCGCGACCGCCTTCGCCAACGCTTCGCAGTTGCGTGCATAGCCTTCCGGCGGCTGGCGCATGATGGATTCACGGATCAGCGCAAGCGCAGCCGGGCGTTCGGCCTTGGTCTGTGCGCTGGTGGCGGCCTTGCAGATGGCGTCCGCGATTTCCTGCATGGCAGCCACTCCGGAGCGCGCCAATCCCGCGCGATTGCGCGTCGCCTCGCGAGCGGCATCGGCTGGCGCGGTAAGCGGGCCGAACAAAGCCAGCGACCGAACGCGGGTGGGATGCCTGACGGCCAAGTGCTGGGCGATGATGGTGCCCATCGAATGAGCCACGACGTCGACGCTTTGCAGGTCCGCATCGTCAAGCACCCCTATCAATGCCGCCACGTGTAGGTCGACGCTCAAGCCGTCTGGCGCTTCGGCACTACGCGCGGCCCCGGCGAGGTCAGGCCGAAGCACCCGACGTTCGCCAAATGCGGGCATCACGGGGCCCCAGAAATTTGAGCTACCGCCCAATCCGTGGATGGCCAGCACGGCATCCTTACCGTTGCCGGTATCTTCTACCCACAGGCCATTGATGATCTTGGAACTCATGCACTCACCTCGTTTGATAGTCGGCCTAGGCCGGAAATTGCGATGCCATGGCATGGGCGGAACCTGTCGTCCCGCATCGACATCAGTCGACTTTCCCGATTCTGTTCACGGCTCGTTCCAGAGAAGCGGAGTCCGCCTTCCAGTATTCGTCGAAGGCCGGGGCATCTAGGTACTGCACGGGGCTGCCGGTAGCGGCGATCCGCGAACGAAATTCCGGATCGTTGGCAACGTCCCTGATGGCTTGGCGCAGCTTTTCCAAAATGGCTGGCGGCGTCCCGGCCAGCGCGAAAACCCCTGACCATTGCACGAAGCGGATGTCGTAGCCTTGGGATTTGAAAGACGGTACTTGCGGCAGACTATCGAGCGCGCCGTCTCCCCAATGCGCCAGCGGCCTGACGCGCCCGGCTTGAATCAACGGCATGACACTGGAGGGGCCGGTAGCAAGCGCGTCGACCTGCCCGCCCACCAGCGCTTGAACCGCCGGACCGGCGCCCGTGAACGGCACATGCATCATCTTGATCCCGGCAGCGTCTTGCAGCATTTCCATCGGCACATGCATCGTGCCGTAGATGCCCGAGGATCCATAGCTGAGCTTGCCGGCCTGGCTTTTGGCCGCGGCGACGAATTCTTGCAAAGTCTTGTACGGCGCGTCCGCACGCACCACCAGCACAGTGGGATCCGCCGTGACCCGCGCGATGGGTACGAACTGGTCCAGTTCATAGGCCGGTTTGCGTTCCAGAAGGCGATCCGCCGCGGGCAAGATAGAAATCGCCGACAGGCTCATCAACAACGTGTAGCCATCCGGTTTGGCTCGTCCGGCCTGACCGATGCCGATGGCGCCCCCTGCGCCGCCCTTATTCTCAATGACGATAGGTCGGCCCAGCTTGGCACCGACCGCCTGAGCCAACGGCCGTGCGATGGTGTCGGCGACGCCGCCGGGCGGGAAAGGCACCACCATCGTGATGGGGCGGTCCGGGTAGTCGGCCGCCATCGCCGAGACGGCACCCAGCCATAGCAAGGCAGCCGCAGCCACCCTCTTGCAGCGCAGATTCATGTCTCACTCCGTTATGGTTTTGTGTCCGGCAACGCGCCGCTACTCCGCCGGCGCGGTCCTTCAGACGAAACGGTTTTCGATCTTCCCGATGCCATCGATCTCGATCCGGACCGTGTCACCGCTCTTGAGGTATTGCGGCGGATTGAGCCCCTGTCCCACGCCCGCCGGGGTGCCGGTCGCGATGATGTCCCCCGGATACAGCGTGATGCCGCGCGAGCACGTTTCGATCAACGTGGGAATATCGAAGATGAGGTCTTCGGTGCTGCCTTCCTGACGAAGTTCGCCATTGACCCAGCAGCGCACCCGGGTCTTGCGCCCGTCAAGCTCGTCGGCCGTCACCAGCCAGGGGCCCATCGGGCAGAAGGTGTCAAAGGACTTGCCCAGGTCCCACTGCTGATGGCGCATCTGCACATCGCGCGCCGTGACATCGTTGACCACCGTGTAGCCGATCACATGGCTCATGGCTTCGGCGCGCGAGATATTGCGGCCCCCCTTGCCGATCACCACCGCCAGTTCGGCTTCGTAGTCGATCTTGTCGGAAATGCCTACGGGCAAGTGAACGTTGGCCCAAGGCCCGACAACCGTCTGCGGCACCTTGGTAAAGACGATGGGCCAGGATTCCGGATTGGCGTCGTTGTCCTTGAACACCGAATCGCGCAGCTCTTTCGCATGCGCGTGATAGTTACGCCCAACACAAAAGAGGTTGCGTCGCTGGGCGGGAAAGGGCGCTTCGTGTTCCACCTGATCCCATCGATAGGCGTTGCCAACCGTGGCCGGCAATGCCTTGCCTTCGGCCAACAGATCCACAGCAGCCAGCGCGCCCTGCGCCGCGAGCTCGCGGGGAAAATCCAGAGCGGTCACGCTACCGCCATCGTCGGCAACCACTCCAACCCGACGCTCGCCTTCAATTCGAAATACCGCGATCTTCATGCTTGCTCCCTAGGCGGCCAAACCCGCCAAACAGATAAACCAAATAATACCAATTGAAGAATATTCAGAACCAATTTGGTCGAATAATAGACCAAATAAGCCAAATAGCAAGTAGGGATCTTCCGACGCCCTCTCACCCATTGGACTCATTTGGTATGATTGCGGTCATTCGAAAAGGAAGCCTTCATGGACAAAGCCTCCGCCATGCGGGCGGTCATCATTGAGAACCTGACATCGGGCGTCTGGCCCGCCGGGCATCGTTTGCCTACCGAACGGACATTGAGCGAACAATTCGGTATCAGCCGTTCCACCGTTCGAAGGACGCTGACAGAGCTGAAGGGCGAAGGCCTGATCTCTCAACGCGTGGGCAGCGGCACGTACGCCAATCCCACGTCGGCGTTGGCGCAAACCGAGACCCTGCTACGCAACGAAGTGCTGGCCACCAGTCCTGCCGAACTGATGGCGGCGCGGCTGGTGCTTGAACCTGCCATCGCGGCCTTGGTGGTGCAGCACGGCACCCCCGCGGACTTCGCGGCCATGCAACATGCGTGTGATGAGGCCGAAGCCGCGCCAACCTTCGAAGCATTTGAAGTCTGGGATGCCAAGTTGCATGAACTGATGGCAAGGGCGGCCCACAATCTCTTTATCGAGAAAGTGTTCGCGCTAATGACCGCGGCGCGCTCACAAGCCACATGGGGCGCGCTCAAGCGGAAAAGCCTGACGCCGGAGCGTCGCGAGGCCTACCAACTTGAGCACCGAGAGATCGTTGAGGCGCTGCATGATCGCGACGCAGCGAGAGCGCAAGAAGCCGTGCGGCGACACCTGCTGCACGTGCGGGACAATCTACTCGGCTGATTTCCCATCCCGAATCGGGAAGCCGTCCTTCCGGACGGCTTTCAGACGACCCGGTTATTGCGGTGTTATCTGCGCCGCCTTCACGATGTCGCGCCACTTTTGTCCTTCAGAGACATTGAAGCGCGTGAACGTGGCGGGGTCCGAACCCACCGGCTTGGCGCCAAGCCCCGTGTATTGCGTCACGACGTTGGGCTGCTTGAGTGCTCGCGCGGCATGCTCGGCCAGCTTGGCCACGATTTCTGGCGGCGTGCCCTTGGGCGCCCACAGGCCATACCAGGTGCTGATATCAAAGCCCGGAAAGCCGGATTCCGCCATTGTCGGCACGTCGGGAAGCTCATCCACCCGCCGCGCGGTCGTGACCGCCACCGCGCGCAGCTTTCCTGACTTGATGAACGGCATGGCCGAGGGCATCGAGTCGAACATCAGCTGGATCTGTCCGCCCACCAGATCCGTCAATGCCGGCGCACTGCCCTTGTAGGGCACGTGCTGCATCGTCAGGCCGGAGCGCACCTTGAACGACTCTCCCGCAAGCTGCTGCGCCGATGCAGACCCGGCCGATCCGAAATTAAGCGGCTGCGTCTTGCCCTGCGCGACCAGATCCTGAACGGTACGAACCTTGCCCGTTTGCGGCACCACCAGCACCAAGGGCACGTCCGCCAACTGAGTGATGGGCGCAAAATCCTTGAAGGCGTCGTAGCGCATGGACTTGTAGATATACGGATTGATCACGTGCAACGATGCGTTGGCCAGAAAGGTATAGCCATCCGGCGCGGCGCGCGCCACGAGATCCGCGCCGATCATTCCGCTTGCGCCCGGCTTGTTGTCAACGATGATGTTTTGTCCGATGGTCTTGGACATTTCGGCAGCCACCAGGCGCGCCACGATATCCGTCGGGCCGCCCGGCGGATACGGGACGACCATGGTGATGGGCTTGGTCGGAAACGCGGCGTCGGCGGCCAGCGCGGTCAATGGGCCGGTGGCAAGCCCCAAGGCCAGCGCGGTGGCGGCTAGTTGCCTGATGGGTAGTGCTACGCGGGAGCGGCTCGCCCTGTGGGCGAGTCGGGCAGTGATGGCATGCATGGGTTTGTCTCCGTCGTTATTGTGATCGCCACCTTGCCGACGACTTGTCGGCTTTCCAGGGCAGCGAGTGCTGCGGCAAGACCGGTGATCGGATAGACCGCCGTTACAGCTGGCCGGATCCGCTTGCTGCGGGCCCAGTCAAACAAAGTGGACATCGTGCGCTGCATGGCGGGCGCGTGGACGATGCGTTCGTCAGCAGGCGTCCAGCCGAGGTAGCGGCCAAAGAAAAACCCATGCAGGGCAATGTTCTTCACAAGCAACAGGTTCAGTGGCACATCGGGAACGCGGCCGCTGGCGAAGCCCACCGAGACCATCCGCGCATTGGCCGCCGCCGCCCGCACGCTGCGCTCGAAGGCGTCGCCCCCCACGGCATCCAGCACCACGTCGGCGCCACGCCCGCCACTTGCCGCCTTGACCGCCTGCGCCATGTTTTCGTCGGCGGCAAACGCATGCGCGGCGCCCGCGGCCAGCGCGGCCTGGCGCTTGGCATCCGTGCTGGCGCAGGCCAGCACCGTGGCGCCCAGCGACGACGCAATCTCCACCGCCGCCAAGCCGACGCCAGACCCGGCTCCCAACACCAGCACCGTGTCGCCAGGCTGCATGGCGGCGCGCCACAGCAAGGCGCACCAGGCCGTCCCGTAGGAAATGGGAATGGGCAGGGCGGACAGCAGCGGCAAGTCGTCGGGCACGGGATAGACGGTGTGCTCGGGCAAGGTCAGGCGTTCGGCGTAGCAGCCCCAGCGCGACAGCGCGACCACTCTGTCACCCGGCTTCAGGCGCGTGACCTCCGCCCCGCAAGCAATGACGCGCCCGGCCGCTTCAGTGCCTGGCACGAATGGCAGGGGTGGCCGGCTTTGATAGCGCCCTTCGACCAGCAGCTTGGTTGCGTGGCTGACGCTTGCGACCTCCACGGCAATCGTGACGTCGTGGGGGCCAGGGGCCGGGGCGTCCGGCATGTCGCCCGGCAAGACGTCTTCAACCGGACCATGGCGGTGGCAGATCAACGCGCGCATCAGTACTCCCCTTGAGCAGATGACGCTTGGCGCAGCACGCCCATGTCCAGCATGGACTGAATGTCCGACGGCGCTACCCCCCACTCCGTCAGCACGGCAACCGTATGCTGGCCGATCTGGGGCGCGGCTTGCAGCGGCCGGCGCGCAGCCGCACCCGGCACGCGCGCAAACGGCAGTGGCTCACCGCCGGGCTGCGCCAGAGAATCCAGCAGGCCGATATGCACGGCCTGCGGGTGTGCGGCCAAACTGCCGTAGTCCCTGACCCGCGCATGCAATACGTCTTCACGCGCAAAGCGCTCGACCCAGTGCGCGGCAGGCTGCGTCGCAAGCTGAGCGGCCAGTTCGCGATGCAGGCGCTCGCGCTGCGCCATGCGCCCCTCGTTGCTGGATAGCGCCGGGTCGGCCAACCAGCCGGTCCGTTCCAACGCACGGCAAAGCCGCGCGAACTGATCGTTGTTCAGCGCCAGGACCGACAGGCTTGCGTCCGCCGTGCCGAACACACCGTTGGGCGCGCTGACCGCGCCCGTCGCGCGTGCGCCCGTCATGCCAAACGCAAGAATGTCGTTGACCTGCAATGCGGCGCAGGCCTGAAACAGGCTCAATTGCACGTGCTGGCCTCGCCCCCCGCGCGCCTGCTGATACAGCGCGGCACTGGTGGCCTGGGCGGCATACAGCGCCGTGGAGATGTCGGCCATCAGCAGGCCGATCCGGCGCGGCTCGCCTTCGGGCGTCTGGTTCGCGAACATCAGCCCGCTGTCGGCCTGCATCACCGAGTCCGACGCCGGCGCGTTCGCGCAAGGGCCATCCGGCCCGTAGCCGCTGATGGACACGTACACAAGGCCCGGGCAACTTTCAGCCAGACTGTCGTAGCCCACGCCCATGCGTTCGGCGACGCCCGGGCGAAAATTCTGGATCAAGACGTCGGCCTGTTGTGCCATCTGCGCCAGCAGCGCTTTGCCCCGAGGCTGGCGGGCATCCACGCATACGCCGCGCTTGCCCACGTTGTAGGCGATCGACAGCGCGCTTTCGCCATCGCGCACGACGCCGACATGGCGGCCCCAATCGCCATCCGGCGGCTCTACCTTCACGACATCCGCACCTTGCTGCCAGAGGATTTGGGCGCAGTAGGGGCCGGCGATTCCCTGGCTGAGGTCCAGTACGCGCAGGCCAGAATACGGGGCTGAATCCGGGCCTGAATTCGGGGCTGAATGCGAGTCTGAATGCGGGCCCGATGTAGGGTCGATCGGCGTGGTCGGCATGGGTGCGATAGCGGCTAGGACAATGCGGTCGATGCTAGACTCGCCGACATCATTGGACAATCCACCTGTTTGTGCCTTGAATGGTGAATGATGATTGACAATATGCCGGACCTGAACCTGGTCAGACTCTTCGTGGCAATGGTGGAATCGCGCAATCTGAGCGCCGCCGCCGTGCGCTGCGGCATGACGCGATCGAACATGTCGCATCGGCTCAAGCGGCTTGAGCTGGACCTGGGCGCGCAGCTCTTCCGGCGCACCACCCGACACGTCGAGCTGACTCAGGCCGGCCAGTTGCTGTACCAGCACGGCATCCGCCTGTTGGACGAGATGCGCGCGGTGCAGGCCGCCATCGATAGCCTGGACGGCGCCGTCAGGGGAGACGTGCGCATCCGGCTGCCGACGGGCCTGGGGCATCTGTATCTGGCGCCTGTGCTGCTTGAATTCGCGCGCGCGCATCCCGATATTTCGCTGCGCGTGCATATCAACGATGGCATCGGAGACCTGATCTCCGCCGAAGTCGACATGGCGCTGAAGATCACGTCATCGCCGCCCGAGGACCATGTGGCGCGCCGGGTATGCGGCATCCAATGGTGCTTGTGCGCGTCGCCGGCATTCCTGGCGGCAACCGAGCCGGTGCAGAAGATGGAGCACTTGGGGCGATGCGATCTGATTGCGCCGCAGTCCCTGGGCCGCCGCTTTGACCTGCGCTTGAAGCAGGAGCACGGAGACCCGCTGATCCTGCGCGTGACGCCCAGGCTGCAATCGGGCGACTATCCGTTCCTGCGGGACGCGGTCCTGGCGGGGCTGGGCGTGGCCTTGCTGCCCCGCTACGCGGTATGGGAACAGTTGCGCGACCGAAAGCTGCTTGAAGTGCTGCCCGAGTTCGAGCCCGAAGGCGTCGGCGACGCCATCTATTTGCTCACCGCGCCCAACCGCTTTCCGTCCATGGCGACCCGCGTGCTTGCCGACTTTATTCGCGAGCATATTGAGCGGCATGTGCAGGACTGGGAAAGGAAAAGTCCCGCGCGCGGGACGGCATGAAGGCGTCTTTAGTGAAGGCGCGTTTAGTGAAGGCGTCTTTAGTGAAGGCGCCTTTAGAACTGCCAGCGCACATTCGCGCTAAGCGTATGCTCGCGGCTGTCGCCGGCATATTGCCCGGCATACCCTAGCCGCACCGACGCCGTGCGCGCAATCTCCACTTCGGCCCCCAACTCCACCAGCGCCGCATCGCGCCCGACCGGCGCTCCCGCGACGGTGAACGGCTGGCCCGCATCAAACGCCAATACTGATTCCGGCTTCACGTCGCCGAACACATGGCGCCAACCCAAGGTGCCGAACACCCTGCCCTGACGGCTGGCAACATCGAAGCCTTGCGCCGCGCGCAGGCCCAGCGTTGTATAGGTTTGCTGCGTGCTGCCCGACTCGCCCGACAGCGCGGCGTCGCCGCCGCTTTCGGCAAAGCCGCGTGTGCGCAGATCGCTCCAGGCCAGGCCAACAAACGGCTCCAGCGTCGTGCGTTCCCCCACTTGCCTTGCGTAGGACAGTTCCGTGAACACCTGGCTGGTGCTGGCGCCATAGTCCGCCGTCAACGCGGTGGCTTGGCTGTTGGCATAGCGTCGGGTTGAGATGTCGTGCCACGTATAGCCCGCGCCCGCCAGGAATTGCCAGGCGCCGGGCCCGGCGGCAAAGGACTTTCCGCCATAGACCAGTGCGCTGTAGCTGGACACGTCCGCCTGTGAAGCCCGTTCGTCGACACGGGCCTTGCTGTCGGTGTAGCCCAGTGCACCCCCGACGCGCCAACCCGCGCCCACGGCACGATCGGCGCCCACGAAGATTCCGCCAACGTGCTGGCGGATCTGCGCAGCGTTGCCGTCTGCATCAATGGTCTGCCAATTGCCCACGACCTCGGCCCAGGCCGGCAAGGCGCCGGACGCGGGCATTGCGCCGGTCGATTCCGGGGCATCGGATACGCCCACGGCGGCGGTGGGGCTACCTGCCCGCGCAGTCGCGTGAAGGTTCGCGCGCAGCTTGGCCAAGGGCGTCTCGCGCACCTGCGTCGCGCCCTGAAGCAGCGTGCTGGACACGCTGGCGTGTATTTCACCCGACAGGCTGTCGAAGGCGTCTTCGGTCTGACCCACCGCCAGCGTCGCCGCGTACTGGCGCAATGCGCTGTCGGGGCCCATGCTTTCCAGTGCGCCGGCCACGGCGCGCTGGTTGGGTGTGTTGGCGCCCGTGGGAAAGGTGCGCGTCTGCAGCAAGCCCAGCTTCACGTCCGTCGCGCTGTAGTACAGCTGGGGGTCCAGGAAGGCATAGTTCGACGACACGCTCTCGAACTTGCCCTGCACCGAATTGGCGCTAAGAATGGTGTAGCTCAGGTTGGGCGTGAAGTTGCCGTCCGGCCCCACGTGCAGCACCGAACCCGCCAGGCGTGCGATGCCGTTCACCACGACCCGATCGCTATCGGCCGATGCCGGCGCCGCTTCGACGCGGTAGGTGGACCCAGGCGCAAAGGTCAGGTCACCCTTGACCGTCAACGTGCCGATCGAATTGCCGGGGCTCAACACCGACCCGCTAGCCAACGTGGTTGATCCCACCGAACCCGATCCGCCCAACGTGGCGCCCGCACCCACGCTGACCGGCCCGGCCAGCGCGCCATTGACCGTCAGCGCGCTTCCCGTCACCGTCGTCAGGCCGGTGTTGCTGCTGTTGCCGGTCAGGATCACATCGCCCGACAGGATGTTGACGCGGCCATTGCCTTGAATGCTGCCGCCATAAGTCACGGCCGGGCCGACGAAGTTGAACAGCAGTTCGCCATCGCCCGCGCCAAAGCGCAGCACCGGCGCGTTCAGCACACCAACAGGCGCAGCGCCAAAATCCGCCGGCGTGCCCATGACCAGCGTGCCCTTGGAACCGGCGGCGTTCGCGATCACGACTTCACTTGCGTTCAGCGCGCCCCCAAACATCAGCAGCAGGCGTCCTTCGCCGGCATCGCCCACGGTCACCGGGCCGGTCGACGTCCAGTTCGCCCCATCGCCCGAAATCGTCACGTTGCCATAGGACCCGGCGCGCCTGCCCAAGGTGCCGTTCAGGCTGCTTAGCTGCCCGCCGTCGGTGATACCCACGCCGCCCCGCGCACCATTGGCGTCGCCAACGACAAAGATCCCACTGTTGATCCACGACGCCCCCGCCCCGCCAATCGAGGCCGTGCTGACGCTGCCCGCACCGACGCCAACAAAGCCGGATGTGCCGCTGAGCGTCGCGCCGTCGGCTATCAGCAGCGTGCCGCTGCCCTCTTTGCCGATTTCCACAGGTCCCGAACTGACCCAAGACGAGCCGGTGCCCGTCAGCGAGACGCCGCCGGTCGATCCCGCCTTATTGGCGGCGACCAGGCCACCGCTAGTTACGCGCCCCGCATCGCTGAGTTCAAACATGCCGCCGCCAAGATGGCCCACCTTTACGGCCAGTGCCGAATCCAGCGACGATCCCGCGCCGCTGACCTGGACGGAACCCGTGGAAAGGGCCGAGTCCGCAATGCTGATCTCGGTGGCGATAAGCGACGCGCCCGCCTGTACGCGCACCGTACCGCGAGCGCTCGTGCTGGCCGGCCCAAACTCATCGCCACCGACCAGCAAGGTGCCGGCCTGCAACGTGGAGCCTGCGTCCGCCACCTGGATCTCCCCCCACCCGTCCCCGCCACGCCCCGCCGCCAAAACACCCACCTGCACCACGCCGCCATTGTTGATGGCCAGCGCAGCCGTTCCAAGCTCACCGACAAACAAGTTAGACACCACTTCGAGCCGGCTCCCCGGGTCCGTCACCGTCACGAACCCCGTGCTGTTGACGCCCTTGGCGATAGTGCCGTTCAGGGAGTTCCAGACGTTGCCGGCGCCAACTCCGCCCAACGTCGCTGCCCCGCTAGAGCCGCCACCATTGCCCAGCACGAAGCTGCCGGTAGTCAGGCTTCCGCCCGTCCGAAACACCAGTGCGCCGGCTGCGGTGTCGCCCACCAGCAACGAGCCCGCTTCGCTCATGCCGTCAATCTGAACCGTGTTGGCTTCGATAAACACATCGTCAGCAATGCTGGGCAAGGCACCGCCCCAGTTCGCGGGAACGCCCCAGAACCCTCCGCCTCCACCGCCGACCCAGGTGACGGTTGCCGCACCGGCGGATGGCGCGCCCAGGGCGGCAACCGCCATGGCGATCGCGGCGGAAAGCGGACGCAACGGCAAATGGGAAATCATGGGTGACAGGCGCGTGAGCTTCATTCTTGGCTTCCAGGTTTTGGGGCTGCCGGGCGTACGCATCCCGGCGCGGCGACGAGGAGTATAAAAATTTGCGCGCGTCTGAAGCTGAGCAAAACTGAGCGCGACTACTGAGCAAAGCTGAGCGCACACGCTGGATTTCCGATGACGCGGCATCGAAAAAAACGCTGCGAATGAAAACCAAGTCTGGTTAAACTGGGCGCCGCCCCCTCCTGGGTACGCCGCTACCGGTGCCCCAATACCAACCACGGATCCTCATGTCCGCTACGCCGCCTGCCGACCTGATGCCGATGCTCTTGGACGCCGTGTGTGTGGTGACCGAGTCGGGCGTCTTCCTCAGCGTGACCGGTGCCTGCGAACAGATTTTCGGCTACACGCCGGAAGAGATGGTGGGGCGCGCGATGATGGACCTGATCCATGAAGCCGACCGGCCCGCAACGCTGGCCGCGGTCGACCGGCTGATGTGCGGCAAGCTGCAATACGATTTCGAGAACCGCTACGTGCGCAAGGACGGACGCGTCGTCCACATCATGTGGTCGGCGCGCTGGTATCCAGACAAGCAGATTCGCGTTGCGGTGGCACGGGACGTCACCGAACGGCATGTTCAGCACAGCGCTTTGGAAGATAAGCCGGCGCCCCCGCAACCCTTGCCATGGCAACTCTGCGATTCACCGCCCAGCCTGGTGCCTCCCGGCGCGTCGCCCATTCCCTTGTCCCACCAGGACTACACCGTTCTGGCCACGCTGGCCGCGCACGACCAAGGCGCCAGCCGCAAGGCCATCGTGGAAGCGCTTGGGAAGGACTACTGGACCTACGACCGGCGCAGCCTGGATACGCAGATGCGCCGCCTGCGCAGGAAGGTAGAACAAGCCTGCGACCGCGAGCTGCCGGTGGCGACGGTGCGGGGAATGGGGTATCGGTTCTACGACCCGATCGAATGCCGGCGGCGGGGCGAGCTGGCGGCTATGGGTATTCCTGACGGGCGTGCATAACGGCTATGACCTCGATGTGGTCGGCTCGGACTTCGTAGGTAGTCCTGTTGCGATACCGGCTATTAACGGTCTCGACTGCGACGGTGGAACTTATTAAAAAATCTACGGTATCCTCGCCCCGTCCGACCGACGCCACAACGTAATTTCGCCGCATACCTTTTGCCGACCGACAAGGGAGTCATCATGAAACGCCATTCGCGCGCGCTTATCGTTGCCGCATCCGCCGCAGTGCTTGCCGCTTGCGCCACCCCGCAAACCAAAGCGCCCATCACCGGCAACACGCACGCCGGCGCAACGTTGAAAGCCGACGTCGCCCAGAACATTTCCATGCAGGCCCAAACGCAATTGAATTGCCAGAAGGTCGACGCGATTCAAACCGAAGTCGTTAAGGTCAACCCGGTCGGCACGGGAAGTTCAGCTGCGTCCCGGCAGTACGGAAGTGTCGATGAACGGTGGATTGTGCAACTGTGCAATCAACAGATTCCGTTCCGGGTGACGTTGACGCCGGATGGCAAGGGCGGAACGTATTTTTCGACGTCGCGCGAAACGTATTGACCGAAAAAGGATTTGGCATGTCCCACGCAGGCCCGACCATTGATGACAACGCCGTGTACAGGACCTTGCTGGAGTCGACCAAGGCGATTCCTTGGAAGATCGATTGGGCCACGATGAAGTTTGCCTATATCGGCCCTCAAATCGAGGCATTGCTGGGCTGGAGCACGGAAAGCTGGGTAAGCGCGGAAGACTGGGCCATGCGCATGCATCCCGAGGACCGCGAATACGTGGTGAATTTCTGCGTCACCCAATCCCAGGCCGGCGTGGACCACGAGGCGGACTACCGCGCGCTGACCAAGGACAACGGCTACGTGTGGATTCGTGACGTGGTGCACGTCGTGCGCAATGACAGCGGCGAAGTCGATTCGCTGATCGGCTTCATGTTCGACATCACCGAACGCAAGAAGACCGAAGAAAAGCTGCTGAGCCTGCAAAAAGAGCTAGAGGTACTGTCCTTCAAGGACAGCCTGACCAATATTGCCAACCGCCGCCGCTTTGATCGATGTTTTGAATTGGAGTGGGAGCGTGCGGAAAGCGAAGGTCGACCGTTGTCTGTACTGTTGTTCGACGTGGATTTTTTCAAGCAATACAACGATTTGTATGGCCACACCCAGGGCGACAACTGCTTAGTGGAAATTGCCCAGACGCTGAGCTTGGCGCTGGATGGTCCCCGCGATCTGGTGGCGCGCTACGGCGGCGAGGAATTCGTTGTGCTGCTGCCCGAGGCCGACGCCGAAGTCGCCCGGAAAGTCGCTGAGCGCTGCCAGCGCCTGCTTCAGAAGAAATCCATTCTGCACGCCCTGTCGCCGCATGGCAGGCGCGTCACCGTCAGCATCGGCGCGGGCACGGTGGTGCTTGAGGGAAAGGCGGAACGTGCCGACTTCATCAAGGCCGTGGACCAACAGCTATATGCAGCCAAGCGCAACGGGCGCGACCGCGTTGAGCACGTGCAATGGCGGCCGTAAGCGGGCTCAACGAATAAGCGGAGCCATCCTGGGGAATGGCTCGCACGCCGAAAAGTTGGTGATTGAACCGGGCAAGATCACGGCGAACCGTGGCCCTTCTTGCTGACAAGACAAGCCCGTCACGGAACCTCGCCCCGTCGCGCATGGTCACTCTTTTACAGCGCCGGCAGCGGGCCGGCGCCATAACGGGAGTCATTGCATGACACGAATCCGACATACACGGCTAGCCGCATGGTGCGCCAGCCTGTTGCTGGCGAGCGGCGCCGGCGCGGCCCTCGCGGCCGATGCACCCAAGGTGCCCGACTACGGCCCCAACCTTGAACGCTTCGAGTATCCGCACGAAGTCCATCGCCACACCCTGACGTCACAGGGCCAGACGCTATCGATGGCCTATATGGACGTAAAGCCCGCGCAGGCCAACGGCCGAACCGTCGTGCTCATGCACGGCAAGAACTTCTGCGGCGCCACCTGGGACGCCACGATCACGGCGTTAAGCCAGTCCGGCTATCGGGTTGTGGTGCCCGACCAGATCGGCTTTTGCAAATCCGACAAACCGGCGAGCTATCAGTTTTCATTGCACCAGCTTGCGGCCAACACCCAGGCCCTGCTGACGCACCTGGGCGTGGAACGCGCCAGCGTGGTTGGACACTCGATGGGCGGCATGCTGGCGGCGCGTTATGCGCTGATGTACGGCGCGACCACCGATGCGCTGGTACTCGTGAATCCGATCGGGCTGGAAGACTGGAAGCAGGAAGGCGTGCCCTACCGCAGCATCGACGACTGGTACGCGCGCGAACTCAAGGCCAACTTTGCGGGCATGAAGAAATACCAGCAAGGCACGTATTACGCGGGACAGTGGCGCGACGACTACGACAAGTGGGTGCTGATGGCCGCCGGCATGCTGCAAGGAGAAGGACGCGAGCGCGTTGCATGGAATCAGGCGCTCACTTACGACATGATCTACACGCAGCCAGTCGTGCATGAGTTCGGCCAGATCGCCGTGCCCACCACGCTGTTGATCGGCAAGCAGGACAACACGGCGCCCGGCAAGGACGCCGCGCCACCCGAAGTCGCCAAACGCTTGGGCAACTACGCCGAACTGGCCCCGAAGACGGCTCGCGCGATTCCGGGGGCAACGCTGGTGATGTGGCCCGAACTGGGGCATTCGCCGCAGGTGCAGGATCCGGCGCGCTTCAATGCGGCGCTGATCGATGCGCTGCGGCGGCCGGTGCCGGCCAAGGGGTAAGTGCGCGCGGGCGTGGGCTTGGGGCTAGCCGCGCCGCGCTTTTTTGGGGGCCACGCTGGCGTGCACTTTCCACCGCGCCGGCGTAGTCATCCAAAACTCTTATGCCAAAAAAGTATGAAATCCATAGTCCTTTAGAACCCCTTGACATAAAAAAACGCAGTGTCGATGATGCAGAAGGCCCCGCTTCGCCGGGCCGCCATCGGTAGAACACAGCGCCGGGTTCCCAAAGGCGCGGCAACCAAAGAGGCATGCCATGGAGACGCTTCCCCCAAACCTTGCCCGACGCCGCCTGCTGGCCGGCAGCGCCGGCGCCCTTGCCGCCGTTGGCCTGGGCGCCACGGGTGTCACCCGTGCCGCGGACGCAGTCGCTAACCCCGCCGCGACCAAAGCCGCCCCCGCAGCCAAGCCTTTGCCAGCCTACGCGGCATGGAAAGACGCCGACAGCGTCATCGTTCATAGCGCCAACACGATCGAAACCAAGCGCAGCGCCTTTGGTGACGGGATCATCACGCCATCACGCCAACTCTACGTCCGCAACAACCTTCCGCCGCCCGCCGCGTCCATCCTGGATGACCGCGATGCATGGGCCGTCGAGATTGCCGGCGTGGAGCAACCGCGCACCCTGACCGTGGGCGATCTCAAGGCATTGGGCGTGGAAACGCTGGCCACGGTGCTGCAATGCTCGGGCAATGGCCGTGGATTTTTTCCGCACAAGCCCAGTGGAACGCCTTGGGAGGTGGGCGCGGCCGGCTGCGTCATGTGGTCGGGCATTCCGGTGCGCACCTTGGTCGAACACTTGGGCGGCCTGAAGGGCAAGCCCGCCTACATGACGGGCACAGGCGGCGAAGTCCTGCCCGAAGGCCTCGATCCCATGTCCTTGCTGGTCGAGCGCTCGGTGCCGCGCGAGGCCATGCAAGATGCCATGCTGGCCTGGGAAATGAACAACGAGCCTCTGTCGCTGGCTCACGGCGGCCCGCTGCGGCTGATCGTCCCTGGCTATACCGGCGTCAACAACGTCAAGTACCTCAAGCGCCTTGCCTTCACTGACGAGCAAAGTCGCGCGAAGATCCAGCAAACCGGCTATCGGCTGACCCCGATGGGCGCCAAGCCCAGCCCCGACCAGCCTTCCGTCTGGGCCATGGAGCCCAAGTCCTGGATCACCGCGCCTGGCACGGATGGGCAGGCCCTTAAGGCCGGACGTGCCGTCGTGCGGGGCGTGGCGTTCGGGGGCATGCATGCGGTCAAGCGGGTGGAGGTCTCGATAGACGGCGGCAAGACCTGGAAAGAGGCTTCGCTTATCGGACCCGACCTTGGCAAATACGCGTGGCGACAGTTCGCGCTACCCATCGATCTTCCGGCGGGACAGCACACACTGGTCAGCCGCGTCGAAGACACAGCGGGCAATGTGCAGGTGGAAAAGCGATTTGAAAATGCACCGGGGTATATCAACAGTAGCTGGCAGGATCACGGCTTGGCAGTCAATGTGTCATGAACATGGCGGATTGATGCAGCGCAGCTTTGTGTCACCTACTGCTCCCCGCCACCTTGCTGAGTGGCGGGTATTCCCGCTGTTGGCGGCGGCCCTGTTATGCGTGCCAGGCAGTTTGACCGTCGCCGCGGAGCCGGCTGATGCCGAGGCTGGCCGCGCGCTGTTCCTGAAGGGTTCAACGCCGGCCTGTGCCATTTGCCACACACTGGCCGACGCGGGCGCCAAGGGGGCCGTTGGACCGAATCTGGACGAGCTCAAGCCGGACGCGCAACGCGTCATGCAGGCCGTACGCAACGGCATCGGCGTCATGCCGGCGTTTGACGCGTTAAGCGATGGAGATGTACAGGCGCTTGCGAACTATGTGGCCAAGGCAACCGGTGCAGCACAGTAGCGCCGGGGCGCCACCTGCCCCTGACCTGGCCAGTGCAGACGAACGGCAAGCTACAGAAACCCGATCCATCTTCCCGCTATCAGGCAGCCCGTCCACAGCAGCAGCGAAACGGCGGCCTGGCAGCGCAGCGCGCCGGACGCGCGGCCTCCCTGCAATACCCGCCCCCATGCCCCGCCCCGGCGCACGAGCCAGGCGTTGATCGCGCCCGCGCCCAACAAGCCCATCTTCACCACGAATGCCGGGTTCTCCAGGTATTCCTGCGGACGCACGGTGAACAGCGTAGCGCCGGTCAGTACGGCCAGCAGCAGCCCAACCGCGGCCGTACGCGCCAGTACAGGCGCCAGCAGTGCCAAGGAAGTGGGCTTGAGGACGCCGAGCAGGCGCAGGTCCAGCGGAACGATCGAGCCGATCAACAGACCGATGGCGCCGATATGGGCGGCGTTGACCAGAAGGTACAGCGTTCCGGAACGTCGCAGCCACAGCGCTGGCGGCAGGGCCGTAAGCTGTTCCAGCGCCAGCCGAAGCAGTTCAGGCATGGCTCAGGGCCGTGTGGCTCAGGGTTTCTTGATGCGGCTGGGATAGATGTCGTAGGTCTTGCCGCCCACCATGATCTGGACGGCCTTCATGCGCTTGTTGCCGGCGTCCTGATCGCGGTTGCCAATGGCGGTGATGGTGTCGCCCGGCTTGGCGGACCCTTCGACGAATCCCGCTTCCTTCGTCTGGTTGGGATTGCCAAGTTCGACCACCCAGACACCATCGCTGGCTCGCACCCTCAAATTGGGATGAGGCGGCGCGATCTGCACCTGCTCGACCGTGCCTTGCAAGGTCATCTGTTCGGATTCCGCCCAAGACCACCCGTGATGCGCCATGGCCACGGGGGCCACTGCCGCCAGCGCGGATAACGCCAGCCCTGCCAATAACGCGCGTTTCGATAGCTTCATGTCGATGCTCCTAGGTTGCGGTTGGCCTGTCGGCACAGCCCCGCGCCGAAGCGTGGCGGGCTGTTAGGCAAGCATAGCAGCGGGACAGCGGTTCTTGGCACGGCAGTTGTCGAAGTTCATTGAAGGTGGAAACTCGACATTTTTTAAATCATGGACTTAGTGAAATTTGGTTCATTCACTTTGGCCGCACTGGTTCATTGAACATGGCATTCTTCCCCAGAAAGTTCATTGAACTTGGGTGATGATTGGGACCATCACATCGCGAGGGCCCCCATGCCAGTGCGCCTGCCCTACCCTACAACGGCTGTGGCCTCGACGCGATTGACGAACGTCTGCCAGCGGCCATAAGCGGACATCGAAACCGATGCCTTCGTTGGAGCAGTGAACGTGCGCGTCTGCCCGCCGCTGCTTGAGCAATCAGATGTTGATGACACGAGCCAACCGGACACCCCAATCCTCGTCCGGATTGGTTGTCCCGTCGCCGAGGCGCTCATGCATCACGGCAACGGCGAGGTCTCGGCGCTTGGGCAGCCTGTGTCGTTCCGCGGCATCCAAGGCCGCGCCCATCTCGGTGTAGGAAAGATCGGTGCAGTAGGCTGGCGCCCCAGGTTGCTGCCGCCAGGAGTCTGCAAGAGAGCCTGCGTCGAAAGCATCCAAACCGGTCTCATCGACCAGCGACATGGCGACCTCGCGATCGCTCTCCCGGTCCGCAGCCACAGGGATGGCGATCCGGTCGGGTGCTCCTGCCGGCTTATCCTTCTTGGCCAGGGAAGCCGAGCCAATCGCATTCCATGCCTTGGCGATGGGGCGGCCGAGCTGCTCGACAACCCACAGGCTCTCGACCTGTCCGCCCTCGATCGCCTCGATTTTCTCGTCGCGGAAGGGGTAGTAGTTGGAGGTATCGATCACCACTGTCTCGTCTGGAAGACGCGCGACCAACGAAGCGATGCCCGGAAGGCGGCCGAGCGGGATGGACAAAATCACCGCGTCCACATCGACAAGCGCTTCTTCGGTCTTTACCGCCCGCGCTCCAAACGACAAAATCTCTGGATCAATCGTCTCGGGGCCGCGTGCGTTCGCAACCTTCACCTCGTGCCCCGCCTGGCTCAAGCGCGTGACCAGCGTCTTACCGATATTTCCGGTTCCCAAAATGCCAATCTTCATAAATTGCCTCGTCGTGAATGGTTGAGTCAAAGTCAGAATAGGGCTCAACACCGTTGGTTGGCCGCCTGGACGGAGAATCGGCGCTTTCGTGCCGCTCGCTTCAGCAGTTCATACTGGGTCAACGTCAAAGCGCTGGTATCAACGACCTCTCACTCCAGCGTCAGAACGATCTTCCCGAACTGGCTGTTTGATTCGAGGTAGCGATAGGCGTCCACGGCATCTTCGAACTTGAAGGTGCGAGCAATCTGGGCGTTGAAGTGACCAGCACTCATCCCCTCAGTGATGAAGGCCTTGGCGCGCGCCAGCTTGCTGTCGTCGCTAGTGACTTCGATGAACTCGTACCCCCGGATGGTGGTGTGTTTGCCGAGAATGTGCATGACCGGTATCGGAGTCGCGTCATGGCTCAATGCGCCGTAGATGAAGACAATGGCGTCTTTGCAAGTGGCCTTGATGATGTGCTCGAAATCAGGACCCGTGACCGGGTCGAACACAACGCGAGCGCCTTGCCCGTCGGTGATCCTGAGGATCTCGCGCTCGATGTCATCCGCACCGGTCTGCAGGATATAAGTGAAGCCGGCGCTCTTCAGCTCTTCGAGTTTCTCCCCCTTACGGGTGATAGCGATTGGAGTGGCACCCACATGATGGGCAATCTGCATGGCGGCGAGGCCGACGCTGCTCGAGGCCGCGCCTAGCACGACGAAGTCACCGGCACCGAGGTTCGCGATGTCGATCAGTGCCCCCCAGACTGTGGTGAAGGGCATCCAGGTTGCTGCCGCCTTCTCCCAGCTTACCCCGGCCGGAAGCTTCACGACCGCGCGGGCCGGGGCGATCGCCAGATCCGCAAACACAGCGTACTCGTCGAACATGAAGGCCGGGATGACCGCGACCGGATCGCCGATTGCAAACCCGTCAACGTCTGGGCCGACCGCGTCGATCGTGCCAGCGGCCTCATAGCCGAAGCTTGCGGGAAATTTTGGCTCGATCACGTATCGCCCGGTACGGTACATGCTGTCAGCGCGGTTGAGACCGAGCGCGTGAACCCGGATCCGGACTTCACCGCTCTTGGGCTCAGATGTTGGGACTTCGTCAATTCGGAGAACTTCAGGTCCACCGGTTTCGTGAAAGCGAATTGCGCGTGCCATGAGGATACCTTTCTATAGGGCGCCCGGTGCGGACGCCAGTGTTGCAATGAGAGGAAGAAGCGAGATGCGCTTGTTCGCACCTTCGGCTTTGTCACAGGGTGACGACGATCTTTCCGATCTGCTCGTTGGACTCCAGAAAGCGCGTCGCCTCCTGGATGTCCTCGAACGGGAACGTGCGCGACACCAATGGGTCGAGCTTGCCAGTCCGCAGGCCCTCGGTGATGAAGGCCTTGGCGCGCGCGAGCGCGTCGTCGTTGCCCACGATCTCGGTGTACAAATAGCCCTTTAGGGTGAGGCTCTTGCCAAGGACAGCGAACTGCGGGAACGGGCCCTGGTCCGAGCTTAGTGCGCCGTATTCCATCAGGATGCCTCCCACGGACATGACATCAGCGAGCTGCGAAATGGCTGGGCCGCCGATGGGATCGAACACGACGCGGGCGCCCTTGCCGCCAGTGATCTCGTTGACGCGCGCGGCCAGGTTCTCTTCGGCCATGACGATCACATGGTGCGCACCGGCTTCAAGCAGCGCTTGAGCCTTGGCGCTCGTGCGGGTCGTGGCGATGACTGTGGCGCCGACGCTGCGTGCGATCTGGAAGGCAGCGATGCCGACACTGCTGGAGGCGGCCGAGACGATGACGAAGTCATCTGCCGTGAGTCTCGCCTGATCGACGAGCGCGCCCCAGGCGGTGACGTACTGCATCCATGAAGCTGCGGCCTGCTCGAAAGAGAGGTTCGCCGGATGCTTTACTACATACCGGGTCGGAATATTGATGACCTCGCCATAGGTGGGCCACCGCGACATGTCAAGCGTCGGGATGACACTGACGGCATCGCCCTGGGTGAAGCCGGTGACGTCGCCACCCGTCGCCAGAACAGTGCCCGCAGCTTCGTAGCCGAGCTGGGACGGGAATTTGGCCTCTTGCAAGTAGGCGCCGCTGCGGAACATCACTTCGGCGCGGTTCAGGCCGATGGCACGGACCGATATCTGCACCTCATCCGCAGCGGGTGCGGGGACGTCAATGTTTTCGATGCGCAGCACGTCTGCAGTGCCGTACTGGTGGAAGCGAACAACGCGGGTCATAAACTTTCCTTTATTTATCGAATGTGCCGATCAGCCGGCAGTGAATAGGGGGAGAACGTATTCGCCGAGCTCATCCATGATTTCGACGGCTGGCCTGCGGGCCATCTTCAGGTTGAGCGCGACGTGGTTGACGCCAAGATCACGCTGTCGGCGCCACAGGTCGATCAACGCCTTGCGCCCGATCGAAAGACCTCGGACAGGTCTCAGTGGCGCGTCAGGGTCGCTATCGAGATCGAAGAACGTGCCATAGCCATAAGGTTTGAACAGCGAACCGGGGACTGAGCCCCGCCAGGTCGCGACAACTTCGCCCAGACGCGCGAAATCGCTCTGGTGCCAGATCCAGCCGTCGGTGTTCTGCGCCAGCCACTCGACGCTCTGGCCTGCCCGGCCGACGGCAATGATCGGCAGACGACCGCCCTGCGGCTTAGGCACCAGGTCCAGTGAGCCATCCAGCGTGCCAAAGTGCGTGGAGTGGTAGTGGGGAAAGCACCCTTCGGTAACGGCACGGATCAGCGCGTAGGCGTCACGAAAGCGATCGGAGCGGGTGTCGAAATCGACACCGAACGCGGGGTATTCGGCAGGACGATCGCCGCTGGACAGACCCAGAATGAAACGGCCGTCTGTCAGATGTGAAAGCGTCGTCGCTTGCTTGGCAATTGCGAGCGGATCGCGTATGGGCAGGACGATGCCAGCAGTGCCGATCGCAATTCGCTTGGTTGCCGCAGCCAGGAAGCCGGCATAGGACATCGGGTCAAAGACCTGCCCCAGATCTCCAAATGCGGGGTCGTAGAAGGGGACATCTCGCAGCCAGATGGCGGAAAAGCCGGCGTCATCTGCTGTACGTGCGAGCGCCAAGTGGTCACGCATCGTCGGCGCAGGCCGGTCCGGATAACTTTCCAGCGGCGCGATGAAGCCAAACGTCAGTGTGTCCGGCTGGAAGACCTGCGAGAATCCCACAGGAGGCTGGACCGTTTCAGCCCAGCGCGATTTCCACTGAACTGCCGCCCTGGCAAGCTCGTTTGCGTGTCCTTCAGCCATTTTCACTTTCCCGTTGAGGCAGCGATGCCACTCAATGGAGCAAGAATAGGGTTTGGCGCTGTTAACCGGAAGACACCCTGTGAGTACTTGATTGTTATCTATATCCGTAATAGTCTCAGGTGATGGATTTCCCGCAGCAGCTCCGCATCTTCGTGTCTGTCGTTGACAACGGCAGTTTCGCGCGCGCCGCCGAGGCACTGCGAATGGCGCGGCCGGGCGTCACAAACGCGATCAATGCCCTGGAATCTGGGCTAGGCGCACGGCTACTTCAGCGGACGACACGCCGGCTCAACCTAACGGCGGAGGGCGAACGTTTCTATGATCGAGCGACCCGCCTGCTGACCGACATCACTGAAGCCCAGAATATGTTCGGCGGCAACTCTCTCGCGCCCACCGGTCGATTGCGTGTTGACATACCGGTAGCGCTCGCACGCCCACTCATCATCAATCGAATTCCGGAGTTCAAGGCGCTCTATCCGGAAGTGGATGTCATCCTCGGAGTGAGCGATCAGCCAGTCGACCTTCTTGCAGATGGAGTCGACTGCGTGTTGCGGATAGGAGACCTTGCTCCTTCCAGCATGATCGCGCGCAAGCTTGCCTCGATGACGATGGTGGTTTGCGGATCGCCGGCTTACCTGGCCGTACATGGGATCCCAAATACGGTTGAAGAACTGAAGCAGCATCAAGCGGTGAACTATTTCTCTGGGCGCGGGCATAGGCCCGTCGCTTGGTCCCTGCCTAGTGACATGGACTTGCCTCAGTTCACCCTGCGCAGCGGCATCATGGTCAACGATACCGAGGCGTTTGTTGCCTGCGCGCTGAATGGACTCGGCCTGATCCAGGTGCCTGGGATGGTGGTCGCAGACCACCTTGCGAGCGGCGCGCTCGTTGAGGTGGTACCCGCAATGCGCGCTGTCCTCTGGCCCCTCTCGCTCATGTATCCCAACCGGCAGCACCTAGCGCCGCAAGTGCGGGTATTTGTCGATTGGGTAGTCGGTGTCGTTGCGGATTCTGTCGGAGAGTGGCTAAGCCCATCGATCGTCCGGCCGCCGCCGAAGGTTGGACGATAACGCGCTGCTTTACGGGAGCCTGCAAATCAGGTGTGCTGAGTTTTTATCGCACAGCTGGGCAGCTTGCAACGGTGCTCCACTGTCCGCTTTCCATTGCTGACGGACGCCCGTTATGGGTCGGAAGCGGTCTGCTGGCTCAAGGTACTTTCCGCCTAGGTTACGGCCAAATTCAGTGAACCAAATCTCAAGTTGAATGAAATTCGACATCGACACTTGCACTTTCGATGAAGTTCTACACCCAAGGTGGATGAATTTCGCCAACAAACGGGGCCACTCCCAAATATGTAACAGCCGCCCCTCCCCCCCTTGAACCCTGCAACATCATCCCTATAATTAGCACTCGACACCGGTGAGTGCTAACAGCCCTCCCGGGGCTAACCGATCATTCACTTTCATTCAAGTAAACAGGAGTTCCTCATGGCCTTGCGTCCCCTGGGCGATCGCGTGATCGTCAAACGCCTCGAAAACGAGCGCAAGACTGCCTCGGGCATCGTCATCCCCGACAGCGCCGCAGAAAAGCCTGATCAGGGCGAAGTCGTGGCCGTCGGCCCCGGCAAGAAGACCGAAGAAGGCAAGATTCTGCCGGTCGACCTGAAGGCTGGCGACAAGGTTCTGTTCGGCAAGTATGCCGGCCAGTCCGTGAAGGTTGATGGCGAAGAACTGCTCGTCATCCGCGAGGACGAAATCCTCGCCGTGGTTCTGTAAACCCCGCCTCAAACGAATTTTCGAAGGAAGCTAAGAAATGGCTGCCAAGCAAGTATTGTTCGGTGACGACGCCCGTGTGCGTATCGTCCGCGGCGTGAATGTTCTCGCCAACGCTGTTAAGACCACCCTGGGCCCCAAGGGCCGTAACGTCGTGCTGGAGCGCTCGTTCGGCGCCCCGACCGTTACCAAGGACGGCGTGTCCGTCGCCAAGGAAATCGAACTGAAGGACAAGTTCGAGAACATCGGCGCACAACTGGTCAAGGACGTTGCCTCCAAGACCTCCGACAACGCCGGTGACGGCACCACGACCGCCACCGTGCTGGCTCAAGCCATCGTCATGGAAGGCCTGAAGTACGTTGCCGCCGGTTTCAACCCGATCGACCTGAAGCGCGGCATCGACAAGGCTGTCGCCGCCGCCGTGGCTGAACTGAAGAAGCAATCCAAGCCGGTCACGACCAGCAAGGAAATCGCTCAAGTTGGTTCCATCTCGGCCAACAGCGATGCCTCCATCGGCCAGATCATCGCTGACGCGATGGACAAGGTTGGCAAGGAAGGCGTCATCACCGTCGAAGACGGCAAGTCGCTGGAAAACGAGCTGGACGTCGTCGAAGGCATGCAATTCGACCGCGGCTACCTGTCGCCCTACTTCATCAACAGCCCGGAAAAGCAAGTTGCCGTGCTGGAAGATCCGTTTGTCCTGATTTTCGACAAGAAGATCAGCAACATCCGTGACCTGCTGCCCGTGCTGGAGCAAGTTGCCAAGTCGAGCCGTCCGCTGCTGATCATTGCAGAAGACGTCGAAGGCGAAGCGCTGGCCACCCTGGTTGTGAACAACATCCGTGGAATCCTGAAGACCACCGCCGTCAAGGCGCCGGGCTTCGGTGACCGCCGCAAGGCCATGCTGGAAGACATCGCCATCCTGACGGGCGGCACGGTGATCTCCGAAGAAACCGGCATGTCGCTGGAAAAGGCCGGCCTGGCTGAATTGGGCCAAGCCAAGCGCATCGAAGTGGGCAAGGAAAACACGACGATCATCGACGGCGCTGGCGACAGCAAGTCGATCGAGGCTCGCGTCAAGCAAGTCCGTATCCAGATCGAAGAAGCCACGTCCGACTACGATCGTGAAAAGCTGCAAGAACGCGTGGCCAAGCTGGCCGGCGGCGTTGCCGTGATTCGCGTTGGCGCTGCCACCGAAGTCGAAATGAAGGAAAAGAAGGCTCGCGTCGAAGACGCCCTGCACGCTACCCGCGCCGCAGTGGAAGAAGGCGTTGTGGCTGGTGGCGGTGTTGCACTGCTGCGCGCCAAGCAAGCCATTGCTGACCTGAAGGGCGACACGCCTGACCAGAACGCCGGTATCAAGCTGATCCTGCGTGCTGTGGAAGAGCCGCTGCGCACCATCGTCACGAATGCCGGCGAAGAAGCCAGCGTCGTGGTCAGCAACGTGCTGCAAGGCAAGGGCAACTACGGCTACAACGCTGCAACCGGCGAGTACACCGACCTGGTTGAGCAAGGCGTTCTGGATCCCACCAAGGTGACCCGTACCGCCCTGCAAAACGCTGCCTCGGTTGCCAGCCTGCTGCTGACGGCTGAAGCCGCCGTGGTCGAACTGGCCGAAGACAAGCCCGCTGCTCCGGCCATGCCGGGTGGCATGGGCGGCATGGGCGGCATGGACTTCTAAGTCCCGCTTCTCTTGCACGGCCTCCCCGGCGTCAAAGCCGGGGAATGCAGTATCTGAAAAACCCTCGGACCTTCGCCCCGGGGGTTTTTCTTTTTGTGGCCCCGCTCACGCGCACCGCACGGCGACCGCATTCTTTGCCTGTTGTTTCCATGGCGCCCCAGGCCGCCCGGCAAGCACACGTTTGCGCACAAACTCACGGTTTCCCCGTGGCGCATGCGTCCCTACAATGAAGGCTCCTTCGCCTCACGCTGCCCAGCCCTATGCGCCTTCCCCAAAGCCTGCGAGCCCTGCGTCCGTCCGAGATCGGCGGGCTGTTGATGGATTCCGCCAGCCAGTGGTCGGCCCACCGCGCGTCCAGCAAGGGCGCCGCGCTGGCGCTTTACATGGTGTTTTCGCTGGCGCCGATGCTGATTTTGGTGATCGCGGTGGCGGGTGCGTTCTATGGCGAAGACGCGGTGCGGTCCGAGCTGTTCCTGCAAATGCGCGACTTGACCGGCGAGCGCGGCGCGGAAGTTATTCAAACGGTATTGGCCAGCGCCCATGAATCGGGCGGCGGATGGATTGCCGCGCTGATCTCGATTTTTGTGCTGATCTTCAGCGCCACCACGGCGTTTGCCGAACTGAAAGCCAGCCTGGACGATTTGTGGGACGTGTCCGCCAACCAGAAGGGCGGCATCCACGGCATGGTGCGCAGCCGCATGCTGTCGTTTGGCCTGGTGTTGGTGCTGGCGCTGTTCCTGCTGGTGTCGCTGACCGTGAATGCGGTGCTGGGCGCCGCGAGAAAATTGTATGGCGACATGTGGATGGCCTCCACCTTCGCAACAGTGCTTGACTGGGTGTCGACGCTGTTCTCTTTTTCAGTGGTGGTGGCGCTGTTCGCGGTGATCTTCAAGCTCCTGCCCAGTGCCAAGATTTCCTGGCCGGACGTGATACCCGGCGCCATCGTGACGGCCGCGCTGTTCCTGGTGGGCAAGTGGGGCATCGGCCTGTACCTGAGCCGGGGCGCGGCGGTGTCGGCCTATGGCGCGGCGGGCTCGCTGATTGCCCTGCTGCTGTGGATCTACTATTCCGCGCAGATCTTTTTCTTTGGCGCGGTGTTCACGCGGCAGTTTGCGCTACGCTTCGGCAAGGCGGCGAAGGCCGACGACACAGACGCGGCCGACGCAGCCGACAAGACGGACGCAGCGAACAAAGCGGACGCAGCCTCGCCGACGCCCCCCGGACAGGCGTAGGCTAGGTCCCGACTTCGCTGGTCAACATAACAGGACGATGGCTCGCGGCGCCGCCCGGGCGACCGCAAGCATGTCGAACTTCCGCATCACGCCCAACGCGCTCAGCCACAAACTGAAGCTGCATCAGCTACAGATTTTCGAGCGCGTACTGGCACGCCGATCGCTATCTCGCGCGGCCAGCGAACTGCACCTGACCCAGCCCACCGTCACCAAGGCCATCCACGACCTGGAAGCCTTCTTCGGCGCAACCTTGTTTGAACGGTCGAACCGGGGCGTCACGCCCACCGAGCTTGCCCTGGTGTTGGGGCGGCGCGTTCACGCCATGCTGGCCGAAGTGCGCTACATGGCCGACGACATCGACGCGGTGCTGGGCGGGGCCAGCGGCCACGTGGTAGTGGGCACGCTGATTGCCGCGTCCGCCAAACTGCTGCCCGAGGCCATCGCGCGCTTGATGACCGACCACCCCGGCATCCAGGTCACCGTGCGCGAAGGGCCGTCCGCGCAACTGCTGCCCGCGCTGGCCACGGGCGACGTGGACATCGTCGTGGGCCGCCTGCCCGGCGCCGACATGGCGTCGATATCCGGCGTGGCGGTGGACCACCACAAGCTGTACCGCGAAGCGCTGTGCTTGGTGGTGGGCGCCCAACACCCTATGGCCGCTGCGCAAGAGGTCGCGCTGGCCGACCTGGCCGACCACATCTGGATCTTGCCCGCACCCACCTCGCCGTTGCGCGCGTCCGTGGAGCGCACCTTCTTTGACGCGGGCTTGCGTCTGCCCGCCCGCCACGTGGAATCGCTATCGCTGCTGACCAATATCGGCATCCTGATGCATAGCGACGCGCTGGCGCTGATTCCCTATGACGCGGCGGCGCAGTTCCTGTCCATGGGTTTGCTGGCGCGGCTGCCCACCACCGTGTTCGGGGATTTTGGCGACGTGGGCTATTCCGTCCGCGCCGATCGTCCGATGACGCCCGCCTGCCAACGGCTGGTGGAATATCTGAAAGCCGTCGCGGCCCAGCGCGGCTGAGCCCACGCGCGCCGCGCGTCGATGCTGAAAGCGCGTAGCGCAATGATGCTGAAGGCGCGCCGTGCATCGATGCTGAAACCGTTCCTCGGCCTGCCGCGCCCCCCTCTACGGGAAACCCCGCGATAGATAAGCCGCATACCCAAGCGCGCAATTTCTATTATTCCCCCGGCGCGCTCGCCGCCTAGACTGCATCAAACTCGCCTTCCGGAGATCTTCATGCCCGCCTACGGCCCGCCGTTGAATTTCCAGCGCTGGATCGACGACCACGCCCACCTGCTCAAGCCGCCGGTCGGCAACCAGCAGATCTGGCAAGACGCCGACTTCATCGTCACCGTGGTCGGAGGCCCGAACCACCGCACCGACTATCACGACGACCCGCTGGAAGAGTTCTTCTATCAGTTCCGGGGCAACGCCTGGTTGTCCTTGTGGGTGGACGGCAAACCCGAACGGGTCGACCTGAAGGAAGGCGACATCTTTCTCTTGCCGCCGCACGTGCGCCATTCGCCGCAACGCCCCGAAGCCGACAGCGCCTGTCTGGTCATCGAACGCCAACGCCCCGTGGGCCTGCTCGATGGCTTTGAATGGTATTGCCCCCACTGCGGCCACCTGGTGCATCGCGTGGAAGTGCAATTGAAAAGCATCGTGACCGACTTGCCGCCGCTGTTCCAGGCGTTCTACGACAGCCCTGACAAGCGCACCTGCCCCGGCTGCGGCCAGATGCATCCCGGCAAAGGCCACGCGCCAGCGCAGCAGATGACGCAGCAGGCCACATAGCCAGCCACTGAGCCAGCCACGCCGCAAGCCACATAGCAGGCCAACCTGCCTCTAGCATTCTCTATCTTGCAAAGCCCCCCATGATTCAGAAAATCGACATGCACGCCCACTTCTTTCCGCCGATCACGCGGCAGGAAGCGGCGGCGCTGGACCCGGTCAACGCGCCCTGGCTGCGCCCGGATGCCGACGGCGCCACCGGCCAGATCATGGCGGGCGACCGCGAGTTCCGCCCGGTGGACGCCACCCTGTGGGACCCGGCGCTGCGTATTGCGCAGATGGACCTCCACGGCGTGGACGTGCAGATCCTGTGCGCCACGCCCATCATGTTCGGCTACACCTACCCCGCCCAGGCAGCCGCCGATTGGGCCGCCCGCATGAACGACCTGGCGCTGGAGCATTGCGCCCACGCACCGTCGCGCCTGAAGGCATTGGCGCAAGTGCCGTTGCAAGACCTGGACCTGGCCTGCAAGGAAGCCTCGCGCGCACGCGCCGCCGGCCATCTGGGCGTACAGATCGGCAACCACGTCGGGCCCCGCGACCTGGACGACGAACTGCTGGTGCAGTTTCTGATTCATTGCGCCAATAACGACATCCCCGTGCTGGTGCACCCCTGGGACATGATGACCGACGGTCGCATGAAGAAATGGATGCTGCCGTGGCTGGTGGCCATGCCCGCTGAAACGCAGTTGGGGATTCTGTCGTTGATCCTGTCTGGCGCGTTTGAACGCATTCCGCGCAGCCTGAAACTGTGCTTCGCGCATGGCGGCGGCAGCTTTGCCTACCTGCTGGGGCGCGTGGACAACGCCTGGCGCCATCGCGACATCATCCGCCAGGACTGCCCGCAATTGCCCTCGTCGTACACCGACCGCTTCTACACGGACAGCGCCGTGTTCGACGCGCGCTCGCTGCGCCTGTTGATCGACGTCATGGGTGAAGACCGCGTGTTGCTGGGCTCCGACTACCCCTACCCGCTGGGCGAGCAGGAGGTGGGCCGCCTGGTGGCGCACGCCGAGCTGGTGCCGGACGTGCAGCAAAAGATCCTGTTCCGCAACACGATGACGTTCTTTGGCCTGACACCGTAGTTCAGCAGCCCCGCTTAGCCAGCCGCACCTCGCCGGCCGCACTTAGGCAGCCCCACCAAAACACCACGACCGTGATACACGGCAACTCAAGGGAAAACGCCATGAAACGCACCACCTCGCTGACCGCCGCCGCGGTCCTGGGCCTGAGCCTGACCCTCCCCGCCGCCGCGATGGCCGACGTGAAGATCGGCCTGTTGACCACATTGACCGGCCCCGGCTCCGTGCTGGGGCAAGACCAACTGGATGGCTTCATGCTGGCGGTGGAGCAAGGCGGCGGCAAGCTGGGCGGCGTGCCGGTGCAGGTCATCAAGGAAGACGACCAGTTCAAGCCCGAGGTGGGCGTGCAGGCCGCGCGCAAGCTGGTGCAGAGCGACAAGGTGCCCATCATTACCGGCGTGGTGTATTCCAACGTGATGCTGGCCGTGGTGCGGCCGGTGACCACCGCCGGCGTGTTCCTGGTCGGGTCCAACGCCGGCCCGACCAACCTGGCCGGCAAGGACTGTTCACCGTATTTCTTTTCCACGTCCTGGAACAATACCCAGCGCCACGAGGGCAGCGGCGAAATGGCCAACCAGATGGGCTTCAAGAAGGTCTACCTGCTTGCCCCCAACTACCAGGCCGGCAAGGACGCCATGGCCGGCTTCAAGCGCTTCTACAAGGGTGAGATCGCCAACGAAGTGTTCACGCAGGTCAACCAGCCCGACTACTCGGTGGAACTGGCGGCGCTGGCGGATGCGAAGCCCGATGCCGCCTACGTTTTCTTTCCTGGTGGCATGGGCGTGAACTTCATCAAGCAATACCGCCAGGCGGGGCTGTTCGGCAAGATTCCGCTGTTGTCGGTGGACACCATCGACGGCGCTACGCTGCCCGCCCTGCAGCAAGACGCGCTGGGCGCGGTGACCAACGTGCCGTATTCGCCCGACCTGGACAACGCCGCCAACAAGGCGTTTGCCGCCGCGTTCCGGCAGAAGTACGGCCGCGAACCCTCCAGCTACGCCGCGCAATCGTTTGACGCGGCCCAACTGATCGGCTCGGCCTTGAAGAAAACAGGCGGCAAGGTTGACGACAAGGACGCGCTGCGCAAGGCGCTGGAAGCCGCCGACTTTGCGTCCGTGCGAGGTGAATTCCGCTACCAGCCCAACCACTTCCCGGTGGCCGGATTCTTCCGCGCGGACGTCCAGGCGGGCGCGGACGGCAAGGTGGCTTTTGTGAACAAGGGCCCCATCTTTGCCGACCTGTCCAAGGTGTCCGACCAGTACGCCGCCCAATGCGTGATGAAGTAATGCGGGCGGCCGGGCTGGCCGCTGGCGCAAGGTGATTCCCATGTCCACGACGCTGCTGCTGGTGCAGGCCTTGAACGGCTTGCAGCTAGGCATACTGCTGTTCCTGTTGGCTGCCGGGCTGACGCTGGTGTTCGGCATCATGAACTTCATCAACCTGGCGCACGGGTCGCTGTACATGATGGGCGCGTTCATCGCAGCCACCGTGTTCCGCCACACGGGTTCGTTCCTGCTGGCGGGCGCCGCCGTCATCGCGGGCATGGCGGCCTTGGGCCTGCTGCTGGACCGCATTGCGCTGGCGCGGCTGTACCCGCGCGACCATCTGGACCAGGTGCTGGCCACCTTTGGCTTCATCCTGTTCTTTAACGAACTGACGCGCATCATCTGGGGCCCCGCGCCGATCAGCATGGGGCTGCCGTCGTGGCTGTCGGGCACCATCGACATCCTGGGCGTGACGTATCCGCTGTACCGCTTTCTGATCATCGTGGTGGGCCTGCTGGTGGCCGCCGGCTGCTATGTGCTGATCCACCGCACCCGGCTGGGCATGCTGATACGGGCAGGGTCCACCGACCGCATGATGGTGGGCGCGCTGGGCGTGAACATCGCGCGGCTGAACACCTTGCTGTTCGTGCTGGGCGCGGTGCTGGCGGGCCTGGCGGGGCTGATGGCCGGCCCCATCCTGTCGGCGCAGACCGGCATGGGCGAACCCATCCTGATCCTGACACTGGTGGTGATCGTCATCGGCGGTATCGGCTCGGTGCGCGGGGCGTTCCTGGCCGCGCTGATGGTGGGGCTGATCGACACGCTGGGCCGCGCGCTGCTGCCCACGCTGCTGCGCGCGGCCTTGCCGCCCGCAGCCGCCAATGCGGCCGGCCCGGCGATTGCGTCCATGTTGATCTACATCGTGATGGCGCTGGTGCTGGCGATGCGGCCGCAGGGCCTGTTTCCCGTCAAGCACGGATAAGGGGAACCTCATGCACATGCTGTCTCCGCGCTTTCTGGTGGCCGCCGCCCTGCTGCTGTTGCTGGCCCTGGTGCCGGTTTACGCGCACTGGCAGGGCGAACCTTTTCTGTTGGCGCTGTTTGGTCGCGTGCTGGTTTACGGCGTGGCCGCGCTGGCCTTGAATCTGCTGCTGGGCTTTGGTGGCATGGTCAGCTTCGGCCATGCGCTGTACCTGGGGCTGGGCGCGTATGCCGTGGGGGTGATGTCGCACTACGGCATTGAAAGCGGCTGGCTGCATCTGGCTGGGGCGCTGGCCGCCTGCGCCGTGGTGGGCCTGGTCAGCGGCTACGTGGTGATGCGCACGTCCGGCATCGCCTTCATCATGATCACGTTGGCGTTTGCACAGATGTTCTATTTTCTGGCGACGGGGCTGGACGGTTTTGGTGGCGACGACGGCATGTCGCTGTTTGCCGGCAGCGACTTCGGCGCGTTCCGGCTGGATACGCCGCTGGCGCTGTACTACACGGCCTTTGGCGTGCTGCTGGCGGTGCTGGGCCTGATGCATCGGCTGATCCATGCGCCCTTCGGCATGGCGTTGCGCGGCTGCCAGGCGAACGAACGCCGCATGCGCGCGCTGGGCTTTCCCACCTTGCGCTACCGGCTCGCAGCCTACGTGATATCGGCCATGATCTGCGGCGTGGCCGGCGTGCTGCTGGCGAACCTGACCATGTATGTGTCGCCGTCCTACCTGGCCTGGACCACGTCGGGCGAACTGATCGTGATGGTGGTGCTGGGCGGCATCGGCACGCTGTTCGGCCCCGTGGCCGGCGCGCTGGCGTTCCTGTTGTTGGAGGAAGGGTTGAAGCTGCTGACCGGGCACTGGATGCTGATCATGGGCTTGCTGATCGTAGGCGTGGTGCTGGTGTCGCGGCGCGGGGTGTATGGCAGCCTGCGCGACACGCCCTGGCGTGGCCGCAAGGCGGCGCGGCGGCAACCTTCGGCAGACGTTCAGGGAGAAACACCATGACCGCGCTGCGTGTCGAGAACCTGGTGAAGCGCTACGGTGGCCTGACGGTGACCGATGACTTGTCGCTGGACGTGCACGCGGGCGAATTGCACGCCGTGATCGGGCCGAACGGCGCGGGCAAGACCACGCTGATCGGCCAGCTTAGCGGCGAGCTGCGGCCCGACAGCGGGCGCGTGCTGCTGGACGGCCGCGACATTACCCGCATGCCGGTGAATACGCGCGTGCGCCATGGGCTGGCGCGTTCGTACCAGATCACCTCTGTCTTCAAACCCTTCACCGCCCTGGAAAACGTGGTGATGGCCGTGCAGGCGCGGCGCGGCCACAGCTTCCGGTTCTGGACGCCCGTGCTGTCGACCACCGCCCTGACCGACCCCGCCCACGAGGCGCTGGCGTTGACCGGCTTGTCGGCCCGCGCCGATACGCCCGCGGGTGAACTCGCGCACGGCGAACTACGGCAATTGGAACTGGCGATGGTGCTGGCTTGCCAGCCGTCGCTGCTGTTGCTGGACGAACCGATGGCGGGCATGAGCCAGCACGAATCCGAGGCCATGACGCGCCTGCTCTTGCAACTGCGCGGTCGCTACACGATCTTGCTGGTGGAGCACGACATGCAGGCCGTCTTTGCGTTGTCCGACCGCATTACGGTGCTGGTGTACGGCAGCGCGCTGGCCTGCGGCACGGCGGACCAGATTCGCAATAACCCGCAGGTGCGCGAATGCTACCTGGGCAGCGAACGCGCCAGCGCGCGCGGCAAGCAGGGAAAGGTCGAAGGCGAAGCCAAACAAGGAGAACCCGCATGAGCGCGCTGCTATCGATGCGCGGCGTGACCGCGCACTATGGCGCCAGCCAGGCGCTGTTCGGCATCGACCTGGATATCGGGCCGGGCGAATTCGTGACCTTGCTGGGCCGCAACGGCATGGGCAAGTCCACCACCGTCAAGACGGTGATGGGGCTGACCCGCGCCACCCAAGGCAGCATCGTGTTCGACAGCCAGGACATCAGCCGGCTGCCGTCGTACAAGGTGGCGCAATGCGGCATCGGGCTGGTGCCGGAAGGCCGGCACATATTTCCCAACCTGTCGGTGCGTGAAAACCTGGTGGCCACCGCGCACAATCGCCAGGGCCTGGCGGAACCGTGGACGCTGGACCGTGTGTACGCGCTGTTTCCGCGCTTGTCCGAACGTGCGCGGCATCTGGGCAGCCATCTATCGGGCGGTGAACAGCAGATGCTGGCGATTGGACGCGCGTTGCTGACCAACCCGCGCCTGCTGATCCTGGATGAAGCCACCGAAGGCCTGGCGCCGGTGGTGCGTGAAGAAATCTGGGCGGCGCTGGACAGCCTGAAAGCAACCGGCCTGGCCGTGCTGTGCATCGACAAGAACCTGGAACCGCTGCTTGCCACGGCCGACCATCACGCCATCGTCGAGAAGGGACGCGTGGCGTGGACGGGCTCGTCGCAAGCCTTCCTGGACGACGAGCCGCGCCTGTTGCAGTACCTGGGCGTTTAAGCGCGGCGCGCGGGTAGCGCCACACCCAGGCGCTGGCTCCAGGCCTTCATCTCGTTCCACAAGGCGGGCGGCACGGGAATGCCATCGCGCAAGCGCTCGGCCTGGGCCTCGGTTTCGGGGTCGCCCGGCATGCGCGGCGCGCCGGGTGCTTGCGACAGTTCCACCGTCATCGCCGCCACCACGCCCGCCAGCGCCGCGCCGCCCGCAAAGCGTTGCGGATCAATCACGATAAAGAACGCGCCCAATTCCCGTGGCTGATCCAGCGCGTCGTACATGGGTGAGATGTGCGGACCAAAGGGATTGCCGTTCAAGGGGCCGCACAGCAGCTCAATCATCATGGCTAGCCCGTAGCCCTTGTGGCCGTACTCGATGCCGCCCAAGGGTCGTAACGCGCGCACTGCGTCGGCGTCCGTGCAATCACTGCCTTGGGCGTCCAACGCCACGCTTGGCGGCAGGGCCACGCCGTCGCGGCGGGCGTTCATGACGCGGTTCCACGGGATGGAGGTGGTGGCCATGTCCAGGCATAGCGGCTCGCCGTCCGCGCGCGGGAACGCCATCGAAATGGGGTTGGTGCCGAAGAAGGCGTGGTGGCCGCCATGGGGTGCGGCAATGGAATCCGAATGCGTGAAGGCCATGCCGATCAAGCCTTGCCGGGCGGCCGCGCGGCTATACAGGCCCACCGCGCCGCAGTGCGAGGAATTGCTGACGCCAACGGCCGCGATGCCGGCTTCACGCGCCAGCTCCATCGCCAGCGCGTTGGCGCGGTGCGCCACCACGATGCCCTGCCCTTGCCCACCGTGCAATTGCGCCGTGCCCGGGCCCGTGCGGTCAACGCGGATAGCCGGGCGCGCCAGGATGGAGCCATGCGCCACGCGGTTCAGGTAATGCGGCAGCCGCGCCATGCCGTGCGAGTCGATGCCCCATAAGCTGGTTTGGGTCAGGCTGGCCGCCAGGCAGCGCGCATCGTCCTCGTTGAAGTCTTGCGCGCGCAGGCAGGCAATGCCCCAACGTTCCCATTCAACGGCGTCCACTCGGCTATCAGCAGGCATGCCATGCACTCCTTGATTCGTGGTCGGGAACCGGTAAGTGGGAACCCTTAAGTGGCGGCTTCCACGGCGAACATCACTCCGTGCTCGCGCAGGTTTTCCAGATGCGTGGTCAGGGCGGCGACGAACTCGGGCTTTTTACCCAGGTCGCCAAACACGGGTTTGAAACTTGCCAGCACCATGGCGCGGCGCTGCGCCGCTTGCGACGGGGCCGAGGCCTGCGCGGCCACCTCGGCGCGCGACAGCAGCTTGGCCAGCCGCGCCGCCAGCGGGTCTTCGATGGCGTAGCGCGCGCCCAGTTCGTCTTCGCCCCGCAGATAGTGCAGCCACGCCGCCACGGCAAGCGTCAGGCGGTTGATGTCGTCGCCCGCGCGCAGGCGGTCGCGTATGGTTTCCAGCAGCCGTTGCGGCACCTTCTGCGAGCCGTCCATGGCCACTTGCGCGCTTGGGTGCGGCAAGGCCGGGTTGGCGATACGGGCCAGAAAGCGCTGGCGATATTCCTCCAGCCCACTACCCGGAATGCCCTTCAAGGTGGGCGCGATTTCCAGCCGCATCATGGCGTCGACAAAATCACGCAAGGCCGGCGTCTGCACCGACGCGCTGATGGTCCGGTGCCCCAACAAGGTGCCCAGGTAGGCAAAGGTGGAGTGCGGCCCATTCACCATGCGCAGCTTCAGCCGTTCGTAGGGCTCGGCGTTGCGCACAAAGGTAGCGCCGCCCTGCGTTTCCCAGGCGGGGCGGCCGGCGGCGAACTTGTCTTCGATCACCCAGTTCAGATAGGGCTCGCCCACCACGGGCCAGGCGTCTTGCACGCCCAGCCGCGTGGCGATGCGTTGGCGGTCGCCGTCGTCGGTGCCGGGCACCATGCGGTCCACCATGGAATTGGGAAAGGTGCAGTGCGCGTCGATCCATGCGGTCAGCGCCACGTCCACGCGCAGGGCAAAGGCCAGCACCAGGCTGCGCAGCATGTCGCCGTTGCCGCGCAGGTTGTCGCAAGACAGCAGCGTGACGGGCGGTAGACCGCGCTCGCGGCGCAACGCCAGCCCATAGACCAGGATGCCGATGGTGCTGCGTGGGCGCTGCGGATTTTCCAGGTCGTGAAGAATGTCGGGGTCGTCCCAGCGCAGGTAGCCGGTGGCCGGCTCGTGGCTATAGCCTTTTTCGGTGACCGTCAGGCTGACGATGCGGGTTTGCGGATACGCGATGCGCTCAAGCACGGCGTTGGGGTCTTCCTCGGCCACCATCACGCGCAGCACGGAGCCCACCACGCGCAGTTGTTCGCGGGCCTGCCCGTCGGTTCCCCCCTCGCGCAGGGCCAGCGTGTACAGGCCGTCTTGCGGCGTCAGCGCGTCGCGCGTGGCGCGGCTGCGCAATGACACGCCCAGGATGCCCCAGCTCAGGTCGCCGCTGGCCTCGATGGCCAGGTCCGTCATTACCGCCTGATGCGCGCGATGAAATGCCCCCAGACCCAAATGCACGATGCCGGGCGTGAGCCGGCTGCGGTCATAGGCGGGTTTCTCCACGTCTGCGGGCAGGCGTGGCAACGACTCCGAATTCAAACGTTCGAGCATGGTTGACCCAGGGCGGAAGGCGCCATGCACCCGTCGGATGACCGGCCAGTCGGCGCGCGAATGAGGATATCTGTAGACACGGAAATCTTCGATATCAAGTCAGTGACCAAATGCAACATCGCCACCCCGGTGCGGCTACATCACCGCGCCCAGTTGCCACGGCACGAATTCGTTCTGCCCGTACCCATGCTCTTCACTGCGCGTGCGGCGTCCCGATGCCGTTTGCAGCATCAACTGGAAAATGCGTTCGCCCATCTGCGCCACGCTTTGCGCGCCGTCCACCACGTCACCGCAATTGATGTCGATGTCGTCGGACTGGCGCTGCCACAAGGCGGTGTTGGTCGACAGCTTCAAGGACGGCGCGGGTGCGCAGCCGTAGGCGGAGCCCCGGCCCGTGGTGAAGCAGATCAGGTTGGCGCCACCCGCCACCTGGCCGGTGGCGGAGACGGGGTCGTAACCCGGCGTGTCCATGAACACCAGCCCGCGCGTGCGTACGGGCTCGGCGTATTCGAACACGTCGGTCAGGTTGGTGGTGCCGCTCTTGGCGATGGCGCCCAGCGACTTTTCAAGAATGGTGGTCAGCCCGCCCGCCTTGTTCCCGGCCGAGGGGTTGTTATCCATTTCGGCGTCATTGCGGGCGCAGTAGTCTTCCCACCAGCGCACGCGCGCCAGCAGTTTTTCGGCCACGGCGGGCGTTTGGGCGCGGCGCGTCAGCAGGTGTTCGCCACCATAGATCTCGGGTGTCTCCGACAGGATCGCGGTACCGCCATGGCGCACCAGCAGGTCCACCGCCGCGCCCAGCGCCGGGTTGGCGCTGATGCCCGAATAGCCGTCCGAACCGCCGCATTGCAGGCCCACCGTCAGATGGCTGGCCGGCACCGGCTGGCGCCGCACCTGATTGGCCTGGTCCAGCATGCGCTCGACCAGTTCAATGCCACGCGCCACGGTTTTGCGCGTGCCGCCGGTGTCCTGGATGTTGAAGGTATGCAAGAGCCCGCTTTCACGCAGGCCTTCTTGTTCCATCAAGCCGCCGATCTGGTTGGTTTCGCAACCCAGCCCCACCACCATCAGCCCGCCGAAGTTGGCGTGGCGCGCATAGCCGCCCAGCGTGCGGCGCAGCACTTTCAGCGGCTCGCCTTCGCTGCCGGTGGCACAGCCCGCGCCGTGCGTCAGCGCCACCACGCCGTCCACGTTCGGACAGGCGGCCAGCGCGTCGGGATGGATGTCGCGGCGGAAATGGTCGGCGATGGCGCGCGCCACCGTGGCCGAACAGTTCACGCTGGTCAGGATGCCGATGTAGTTGCGCGTGGCGATGCGGCCGTCGGCGCGCACGATGCCCTCGAAGGTGGCGGGTTGCGCCACGTAGTCAGTGGGGTGCGCGCCCTGCCCCACCGCGTAGTCGCGCTCGAATTCAGAGAACTCCAGATTGTGCGTGTGCACGTGCTGTCCGGCCGCGATGGCCTGCCGCGCCACGCCGATGATCTGGTTGTAGCGGCGCACCGGCTCACCCGCCGCAATGGCGCGCACGGCTACCTTGTGGCCGGGCGGCACCAGCCCCTGCACCGTCACGCCTTCGCCTTCCAGCCGCGTGCCGCTGACCAGTTGGCGCCGGGCGATCACCACGTTGTCCGCCGGGTGAATGCGGATGAACGCCATTTCGTTCTGGGACATGAGGACTCCGGAAAATAAGGGGTACGGGCGGGGTGCGGACGAGTTCGCGATCAGCCGTCGATCAACGCGGGGTCCCAGGCGTGCACACGCTGGCGCTGTTCGCCCAGGCCCGCGATGCCCAGCTTGATCTCGTCGCCCGCCTTCAGGTAAATGGGCGCGGGCTTTTGCCCCATGCCCACGCCGGGCGGCGTGCCGGTGCTGATAAGGTCGCCGGGGTACAGCGTCATGAAGCGGCTAACGTACGCCACCAACTGCGCCACGCCGAACACCATGGTGCGCGTGCTGCCGTTCTGGTAGCGCTTGCCGTTCACTTCCAGCCACATCTCCAGGTCTTGCGGGTTGGGAATTTCATCGGCGGTGGCCAGCCACGGGCCGATGGGGCCGAAGGTGTCGCAGCCCTTGCCCTTGTCCCAGGTGCCGCCGCGTTCAATCTGGTATTCACGTTCGGACACGTCGTTCACCACGCAATAGCCGGCCACGTGCTTCATGGCGTCGGCCTCGCTGGCGTAGCGCGCCTTCTCGCCGATGACCACGCCCAGTTCCACTTCCCAATCGGTCTTGATGGAATCCTGCGGCAGTACGACGGGGTCATTAGGCCCCACCACCGCTGAGGTCGGCTTCATGAAGATGACGGGTTCGGCCGGCACGGGCAGGCCCGATTCGGCGGCGTGGTCGGCGTAGTTCAACCCAATGCAGATGAACTTGCCCATGCCGCTCCACGGCGGCGCCACGCGCCCCGGGTTCGCCACCAGCGGCAGCGTGGACGCGTCCAGCGCGCGCAGTTCGGCCAGGCGCGCGGCGACTAGCGTTTGCGCGGTGATGTCGGGCAGCACGGAAGACAGGTCGCGCACCTTGCCCTCGGCGTCGATCAGGCCAGGTTTCTCGGCGCCCTTGGCGCCATAGCGCATCAGTTTCATAACGGTTCCTTGTTGCGAAAGAGGAAAACAATCAGTTGGACCAGCCGCCGTCGATCACCTGGGCGGTGCCCGTGGTGAAGGCGGATTCATCGCTGGCAAGATACACCGCCAGCGCGGCGATTTCATCGGTGCGGCCAATGCGGCCCATGGGTTGGCGGGCGGTGAAGGCGGCTTCGACCGCGGCTATCGTCTGCCCGCTGGCTTCGGCCTGCGCTTCGATGCGCTGGCGCAAAGACGGCGATTCCACGGTGCCCGGGCAGATGGCGTTGCAGCGGATGCCTTGCGCCACGAAGTCCGCCGCCACCGACTTGGTCAGCCCGATCACGGCGGCCTTGGTGGCGCCATAGGCGCAGCGGTTGGGCGCGCCCTTGATGCTGCCCGCCACCGACGCCATGTTGACGATGGACCCCGTGCCGCGCGCCAGCATGCCGGGCAGGCAGGCGCGGATCAGCCGGTACATGGATCGCACGTTCAGGTTGAAGGAAAAGTCCCACGCGTCTTCGTCGCAGTCCAGGATGGTGCCGGCGTGGACGAAGCCCGCGCCGTTGAACAGCACGTTGACTGGCCACGCGCCTTCCACCAGTGCGGTGATGGCGCGCCCGTCGGTCACGTCCAGCACTTGCGTGCGGCAGCCGGACAGCGTCAGCAGCGCGTCGGCGTTGATGTCCACGGCCAGCACGTCCGCGCCTTCGCGCGCGAACGCCTCGGCTACGGCGCGGCCGATGCCCTGGCCGGCGGCGGTCACGATGGCGGTCTTGCCTTGCAGTCTTTGCGACATGAGTGCGTGCTCCTTATTTGCCGGCCATGCCCATGGCGGTGGGCAGCCACAGCGTGATCTGCGGGATGTAGGTAATGGCGATCAGCGCCGCGAACAGCGGCAGCAGCCACGGCAGGATGGCCATGGTGGTGCGTTCGACCGACAACCGCGACACCCTCGCCAACACGAACAGCACCATGCCCATGGGGGGATGCAGCAGGCCGATCATCAGGTTCAAGACCATGATCAGGCCGAAGTGGATGGGGTCGATGCCCAGCTTCAGCACGATGGGCAGCAGGATGGGAACCAGGATCGTGATGGCGGCAATGGTGTCGATGAAGCAACCCACGATCAGGATCAGCACGTTGGCCATCAGCAGGAATACCCACTTGTTCTGCGTCACGCTCAGGATGGCGTCGGTCAGCGCCTGCGCGGCCTGCGTCGTGGTCAGCAGCCAGGCAAAGACGGATGCCGCCGTCACGATGAACAGCACGGATGCGGTGGTCTCGATGGTGTCGAATGACGCCTTGGCCAACGTGCGCAACGTCATCGAGCGGTAGCGCACCAGGCCCAGGAACAGCGCCCAGATCACGGCGGCCACGGCGGCCTCGGTGGGGGTGAACCAGCCCAGCGTCATGCCGCCAATCAAGATCACCGGAGCCATCAAGGCCATGACGGCCGAAAAGTTGAAGCGCCAGTCCAGCAGCAGCAGCGCCGCGAACGCAATGCCGGTGGCCAGGTTAGGCGACACGCCCGCCAGCGTCATCAACCAGATCGACAGCGGAAACGTCAGCACGATCAGCACTTCCAGCCCCGCGCCGCCCAGGCGCTTCCAGTTGAACGCGACGTCGCCGCCCCAGTTGTTGCGGCGCGCGTAATAGGCCACGGTCAGCATCATCAACAAGGTCAGCACGGCGCCCGGGATCAAGCCCGCCAGGAACAGCGACCCGATCGACACGTTGGCCATCATGCCGTAGATGACGAAGGGCAAGGACGGCGGAATGATGGGACCCAGCGTGGCGGACGCGGCGGTGACGCCCACCGCGAACTCGGTCTCGTAGCCATGGTCTTTCATGGCCTTGATTTCAATGGTGCCCAGGCCCGCTGCGTCGGCAATCGCGGTGCCCGACATGCCGGCGAACACCACCGAGCCGATGATGTTCACCTGCCCCAGGCCGCCGCGCATCCAGCCCACCAGCGCCACCGCGAAGTTGTAGATGCGGCCGGTGATGCCGGCGATGTTCATCAGGTTGCCCGCCAGGATGAAGAACGGCACGGCAAGAAGCGGAAACGATTCAATGCCCGCGATCATGCGCTGCGCCACCACCACGTCGGGCACGCTGCCGGAAACCAGAATGAACAGCAGCGACGCGCCCACCATGGACACCGCCACCGGCAGGCCCAGGATCATCAACAGCAGAAACGTTCCAATCAAAATGCCCATGTCTTGCTCCCGGATAGGCAATGCGGGGTCATCAGGAATTGCGGCGCTGTGAACACGATCAATCCAGCGCGTCGTAGGCCGCGGGGTTTTCCAGGATGGAATAGCCCTGCCGCCAGTTGCGCGCCGACACTTGCAGCGACCGCAGGAACATCATGGCAAAGCCCGCCAGGGCCACCCAGTACACGTAAGACTTGTTCCAGAACAGCGTGGTCATGGGCTCGTCGCCCACCAGCACGATGTAGCGGTACGTGAGCCACACCGCGTAGCCAAAGAAGGCGGTGCGCAAGATATCGATCACGGTGGCCAGCACGCGGCCCACCGGCTTGGGCAGATAGCGGTACAGGAAGTCCACCTGAATATGGCGGCAGGTCCGCACGCACATGGCGGCGCCCAGGAACACCACGCCGATCAGGCAATACACCGCCAGTTCCTCGGTCCAGGCAAAGGAGTCGTTCAGCACGTAGCGGGAGAAGAACTGCAAGAAGACCAGCAGGGACATCACCCAGAATATGCCCAGGCAAATCCAGTCTTCAGGTTGATAGCCGGACAGGTCGACCGTGTGCTGGTCGGCCTCTTCGAAGCTGTGGACGATGTCGTCGACGCTGGTCTGGTGCGGGCCGGATGATGAACCGGAAGACGGGCTGGCGTGGCTGGGCGCCGACACCGGACCCGGCCCATGGCTCACGGCCGCCATCGGCGCCGCTTTCGCGTTGGAGTGCATGACGTTCCCCTGATCGGATGTCGGTGGGTCGGCGGGCCGCAGGGGCCCGCCGGTTCCGTGGATGGCGACGACGGACAGCTACCGTGTGCCGCTACCCCGTGCAGCGAACACACGCGGCTACTTCACCGCCTGGATCTTTTCCCAATCCGACTTCTGGTAGCCGTATTGCTCGAACGGCACCTTCTCCAACACGGTCTTGCGGAAGTCTTCAACGTTGACCTCGGCCACGTTCAGCCCGCGCTGCTTGAACACATCCACCATTTTCTTTTCGCTCGCGGCGACCTCGGCCGAGGCCTTCTCCGCCGCCTGCTGCGCGACTTCGGCGAAGACCTTCTTGTCGGCATCGGACAGGCTCTTCCAGAGCTTGCCCGAGATGACCGTGTTCAGGTGGTCGACGATGTGGCCCGTCAGGATGATGTTCTTCTGCACCTCGTAGAACTTCTTGGCTTCAATGGTGGTCAGCGGGTTCTCTTGCGCTTCCACCGTGCCGTTCTGCAAGGCCAGGTAGACCTCGGCAAACGCAATCGGCGCGGTGTTGGCGCCACAGGCGCGCGGCATGGCCAGGTAGGCAGCCACGTCCGGTACCCGGATCTTCAAGCCCTTCATCTCGGTGCACTTGGTGAAGGCGCGGTTGGATGTGGTCTGGCGCGTGCCGTAGTACGTGGTGGCGACGATGTGGTTGCCGCTTTTCTGGTCGTAGCCTTGCGTCAGCTCTTTGTAGACGTCGCTCTTGGTGTAGGCGATCAGGTGCTCGGGGCTGCGGAAGGTGTAGGGGTAGTACGTGACGCCGATGCGCGGGAAGCTCTTGGCGGCGAAGCTGGACCCGGAAATGATCATGTCTACCGTGCCCAGGGTCAGCCCCTGGTTGATGTCGTTTTCCTTGCCCAACTGAGAGGCGGGATAGACATCGATGTGATAGCGGCCGTTGGTGCGTTTTTCGATTTCCTGCGCCGCCCACACCGACGAGGTATGGAAGGGTTCGGAAGTCTCGTACACGTGCGCCCATTTCAACTTGGTTTGCGCCAGCGCGCTGCCACTGACGGCCAGCGCGACGGCGGCAAACAGCACTTTGATAGCGTTGCCTTTATTCATGTTGTCTCCTCTCTTTGAGGTGGCGGGCGCGGCGTATGTTGTTTTGGGCCGGCCCGCTTTATGTTTCACATCGGAATTTCACATACAGGTTGCACCTTCGTACTGCGACTACGGATCCCCGGTGGCGTCAGGACGCCGCCGGTTCTTTGCTATCGATGCGCATCGTTTCGGCCGCGCCCGGCCAACTGGCGGTCAAGCGGTCGAACGAGCAGGAAAGATGGTGATGCATGGCGGCGCGCGCGGCGGCCTCGTCGCCTGCTGCAATGGCGCTGATGACGCGGCGGTGCTCGGTGATGGCGGCGGCCCAGCTATCGGGGTTTTCGAAGTAGTCGCCCAGCTTCACGGACAAGGGGTTGTGGCGTTCGTCGAACAACTCGCCCACCACGCGCACCAACACGGCGTTGCTGGCCATTTCGGCCACGCGCAAATGGAACAGCCGGTCGCCGCGTATGGGCACGCTGGCCGCGCGGGCTTCGTCTTCCATGGCGCCCACCGCTTCCAGCAGCCCATCAACCAGCGCGGGCGCCGGGTTGCGGGCCGCCTGCGCGGCAAGTTCGCCTTCAATCGTCCAGCGCGCGCGGATGGTTTCCAAGGGGCTTTCCGCCATCAGGCTGGCGCGCGGCGCGCCCGACAGGCTTTGCACATACACGCCCGACCCCATGCGCACTTCCACCCAGCCTTCCACTTCCAGCGCAATCAAGGCTTCCCTCACCGACGGGCGCGACACGCCCAGCTTCAGCGCCAGGTCGCGTTCCGGCGGCAAGCGCGCGCCCACCGGAAATTCGCCGGCCTCGATCAGCAAACGCAACTGATCGGCGATCTGGCGGTACAAGCGGCGCGGCTCGATGGTCTGGATCGGCATGGTGGCGGTTGGGGTTGCGGTAGGGCTACGGGTGCCCAGGTGTTGCAATATCAGAAAGGTAAAGTGGCCTTACCAATTGACCAGAATCCTGCGCCTGCCCGCGATGCGTCACAATTAGGGTTTGCCCATAGCCCAACATCACGCCATGCGGGCAACCGAACTCTGTTAAAAAGCGGCCACCCTTCCGCCTTACTACGCACTCATGACCCACGACCCGCAACACTCGCCCTTCAAAAGCTCCGGCGGCTTGCGCCGCATCCTGAATGCGCTGCGCTATTCGTGGCAAGGCCTGAAAGCGGCCGTCAAATATGAAGCCGCGTTCCGCCAGGAACTGGCGCTGGCCGTGCTGATGATTCCGGCGGCATTCTTCCTGGGACGCACCACGGTCGAGGTGTTTTTCCTGGTGGGCACGGTGGTGATGGTGTTGGCGGCCGAGCTGCTGAATTCCGCCATCGAAGCGCTGGCCGACGCCTTGTCGGTAGAGCGCCACCCGCTGTTGGGGCGCGCCAAGGACCTGGGCAGCGCGGCTGTGATGCTGCTGCTGATCTTCGCCGGGGTCGTCTGGGTGGGCGTGGCCATCAGCCGATTCGTCATGCATTGACACGGGCTGCATCCCACGGGGGATGCGGCCGTATTTATACTGGGAGCCATGATGCCTAATTCGACGTCAGCACGCTCTGAACGCATCGTCATCGTTGGTGGTGGCGCAGGCGGCCTGGAACTGGCCGCCAAACTGGGCCGCATCCACGGCCGCCAGCACATCACGCTGGTCGACAGCCGGCCCTTCCACATCTGGAAGCCGTCGCTGCACGAAGCGGCCGCCGGCACGCTGGACATCCACCAGGAAGGCTTGTCCTACCTGATGCTGGCCCACATGAACGGCTTTTCGTTCGCGCAAGGCAGGCTGCTGAGCGTGGACCGCGAACGCCGCCAGATCGTGGTGGACGCCGTCAACGATGCGCAGAATCAGGAAGTGTTGCCGCGCCGTGAGTTCGGCTACGACACGCTGGTGCTGGCCCTGGGCAGCACGTCCAACTTTTTCAACACGCCCGGCGCGGCCGAACACGCCGTCACGCTGGACACCACCGAAAACGCCGAACAATTCCGCCTGACCATGCTGAAAGCCATGGCGCTGGTGGACTTGGCCAAGGTGCGCAACCCGTCGGCCCGGCTGGACCTGGTGATTGTGGGCGGCGGCGCCACCGGCGTTGAACTGGCCGTGGAACTGACCGAAGCCAGCCACGTGGTCAGCGCCTACGGCTTGCCGAACTTCCGCGCCGAACGCGACCTGGCCATCACGCTGGTGGAAGGCGCGCCGCGTATCCTGTCGGCGCTGCCCGAAAAAATATCCGAAGCCGCCACCAACCGGCTGACCGAGCTGGGCATTGGCGTGGAAACGTCATGCCGCGTGTCCGAGGTAACGGGCGATAGCGTCAAGACCGCCGACGGCCGGGAATTCCCCGCCCAGTTGTGCATGTGGGCGGCCGGCATCAAGGGCCCCGCCCTGCTGGCCGACCTGGGCCTGCCGCTGAACAAGCTGGGCCAGTTGGAAGTCAACGAGCGTTTGGAAACCCCCGATCCGCACATTCTGGCCCTGGGCGATTGCTGCGCGGCGCCCTGGCGCGACGGGCGCACCGTGCCCGCGCGCGCCCAGGCGGCGCACCAGCAGGCCGACTACCTGGCCAAGAAGCTCACCGCGCGCCTGCGCCGCACCGCCGAACCCACCGCGCCCTACGTCTACCAGGACCATGGCTCGCTGGTGTCGCTGGGCCAGGACGCCGGGGTGGGCAGCCTGATGGGCAAGCTGGCCGGACGGGGACTGTTCGTAAGCGGTACACTGGCGCGCTTGATGTACATGAGCCTGCACCTGATGCACCACAAAGCGGTGCTGGGCATCTCGCGCACCGCCTCCCTTGCCCTGGCCCGCCTGCTGATGCGGCGCACGCGCCCCCGGGTCAAACTGCACTGAACTCCCCATGAATTTCCTGCAAAAACTCGAACACGCCTGGACCTCCAGCAACTCGCTTCTGCAAGTGGGCCTGGACCCCGACCCCCAACGCTTTCCGCGCGAATTGCAGGACAAGCCGGACGCCATCTTCCAGTTCTGCCGCGACATCGTCGACGCCACCGCGCCCTACGCTTGCAGCTTCAAGCCGCAGATTGCGTACTTCGCCGCGCACCGCGCCGAAGACCAGTTGGAAGCGCTGTGCCAGCACATCCGCGACAAGCACCCGGACCTGCCCATCGTGCTGGACGCCAAGCGCGGCGACATCGGCTCCACCGCCGAGAACTACGCGCGCGAAGCCTACGAACGCTACCAGGCGCACGCGCTGACGGTCAGCCCGTACATGGGCCTGGACTCGGTCGAACCCTACCTGGCGTGGCGTGACCGTGGCGTGATCGTGCTGTGCCGCACCTCCAACCCGGGCGGTTCGGATCTGCAATTCCTGAAGATGGATAACGGCGAACCGCTGTACCTGCACGTGGCAGGGCTGGTGGCCGACAAGTGGAACGCCAACGGCCAGTGCGGCCTGGTGGTGGGCGCCACGTTCCCGAACGAACTCGCGGCGGTGCGCCAACGCATTGGCGATGCCCTGCCCCTGCTGGTGCCGGGCATCGGCGCGCAAGGCGGCGACATTACCGCCACCGTGAACGCGGGCGCCAACGCCGCGCGCAGCGGCATGATGATCAACTCGTCGCGCGCCATCATCTACGCCAGCGGCGGCGACGACTGGCGCGAAGCCGCTGGCCAGGCCGCGATGGGCCTGCGGGATGCCATCAACGCGGTGCGTTGATCGTCAGGGTCAACGCGGTGCGTTGATTCTCTGGGTCAACGCGGCGTATTGAATCAGGCCGGCTCGCCCAGCAATTCCAGCAAGCCGCGCAGCGCGAATTCCACGGCGGCCTGACGCACCTGCGTGCGGTCGCCGTTGAACACATGGGTGGCGGCGCGGCTGCTGATGCCGTCGTCCACGCGCATTGCAAAACCAAAACACACCATGCCCACCGGCTTGCCCGGCGTGGCCCCTCCCGGCCCGGCGATGCCGGTGGTGGATACCGCCAGGTGCGCGGCGGGCGACGCCAGCAACACGCCGTTGGCCATTTCCAGCGCCACGGGTTCACTGACCGCGCCGAAGTGATGCAGGGCGTCGGGCGATACGTCCAGTTCGGTCACCTTGGCGTCGTTGCTGTAGGTGACGAAGCCGCGTTCGAACCAGTCGCTGGACCCCGCCACCGACGTCATCGCTCCGGCCAAGAGGCCGCCGGTGCACGATTCGGCCGTACCCAACATCCAGCCCTTGCGCCGCATCGCATCGCCCAGCCGTTCGGCCAAGGCGACCAGCGTGGCTTCCGCCAACTGCGCCGCCGAAAGATTCGAACGGGTTACTGCTTGTTGTTCGTTCATCCCAAGACTCCTGTACGCACTACCAAGGCCATAACCAGCAAGGCGTAGCCGGCCGCGACGATATCGTCCCACATGACGCCAAAGCCACCCTTGACGTGGGCGTCGAAGAACTTGATGGGCGGCGGCTTGACGATGTCGAACATGCGGAACAGCGCGAACGCCAGCAACTGCGACAACCAGCCGGCCGGCGTCAGCCAAAGCACCAGCCAGAACGCCACCATCTCGTCCCAGACCATTCCGACATGATCGGATTGCCCAAGTTCGCGGCCAACGCGGTGGCAGGCCCAGCAGCCGTACACAAAGGCCAGCGCCAGGAACACGCCGATGGCCAGGTTCGATGCGGCGGGCGCGGCGGCCACCCAGATACCCCAAGCAAGTAGCGTGCCCCAGGTGCCCGATGCCGGCCGGATCAGGCCGCTGCCCAGGCCGAAAGCGATCAGGCGGCCGGGGTCGCGGCACACCCAGGAAAGCGCGGGATACACGGCGCGCGAACGTTCGCGAATGGAGCGAGATGGCTTGGAGGAAGAGGACATGGATCCTGGGCCGATGGGGGAATGGGGATAAGGAAAAGGGGAAAGGGCAGCGGGAAGTGGCGAAGCGGGGACCGGCTGCTCAGGCGGAGGGGAAATGATCGAAGCCGCCCGGCAGGTCGGTCAGCGGCCGGCCCTGCCCGTCCAGCACTTGCAGCCCCGGTTGCACCAGCGTCTGGCCCACGCGGGTGACCTGAGCGCTGGCCGCACGGGCGGCGGCCTGGACGGCATCACGTTGCGTGGCCGGGGCGGTGAAACACAGTTGATAGACGTCGCCACCGCCCAGCACCGCGCGACGGCGCGGCGCGTCGTCCAGCCCCGACAAGGCGGCGGCCACCGGCATGCGGTCGACTTCCAGGCGGGCGCCCAACCGGCTGGCGGCCAAGATGTGGCCCAGGTCTTGCAGCAGGCCGTCGGACAAATCAACGGCGGCGTGCGCGATGCCGCGCAGCGCCATCCCCAACGCCACCTGCGGCTGCGGCCATTCCAGAGCGGCGCGCGTGGCGGCCAGCAAGGCGTCGTTGGCGGGGTACTGGCCGTCCAGCAGGCGGTAGGCGACATCGGCCGCACCCAGCTCGCCGGATACCCAGATGTCGTCGCCCGCTTGTGCCGCGTCGCGCCGCAGCGCCTGGCCGGCAGGCACGGCGCCAAAGACCGTGACGCTGATCGCCAGGTCATGCGCGCTGCGCGTGGTGTCGCCGCCGATCAGCGGGCAGCCATGGGCCGCCGCCAGCGCGTGGAAGCCTTCGGCGAAGGCGGCCAGCCAGGGTTCGTCAAGGCGCGGCAGGGCCAGGCCCAGCACACAGCCGATGGGGCGCGCGCCCATGGCGGCCAGGTCGGACAGGTTCACGGCCAGCGATTTGTGGCCCAAGGCGCGGGGGTCTACGTCGGGAAAGAAATGGCGGCCTTCCAGCAGCAGGTCGGTGCTGGTGGCGACCTGCTCGCCGGCGGGCACGGGAAACAACGCGCAGTCGTCGCCCACGCCCAGCAAGCCGGCGGGCGCGGCCCGGGTGAAATAGCGCGCGATCAATTCAAATTCGGACGCCACGGCAACTCCGAGAGGCCGGCACACGGGCCGGCTTGAATACGAATACAAATACCAAATACGAAGGGGTCAGGTGCAGACCACGCCTGGCGCACCGGGAAAGTACGCGCAGGGCGGCATGCGCCTGACCCCTACACAGGTTGTTGGCCCGAGCCTGCGGCCCGGACTAGCAACCCAGTTCAGCGTCGCTGCTGCGCCGCGGCCTGGACCTCGTTCGCACGCACATCGGCGGCCAGCTTGTCGAGCACCCCGTTGACGAACTTGAAGCCGTCGGTGCCGCCAAACGACTTGGCGAGCTCAACGGCTTCGTTGATGGCAACCTTGTACGGCACTTCAACATGATGAATCAGTTCGAAGCTGCCGATCAGCAGGATGCCATGCTCAACGGGCGACAACTCGGCCAGCGGGCGGTCGACGTAAGGCGTAAAACGCTCGCGCAGCGCGGGCGCTTCGCGCAGGACACCATGCAGCAAGGTCTTGAACCATTGCGCGTCGGCCTCGGAGAAATCCTCGGTGTCGCGCAGATGGGCGTCGATCTCGCCGGCGTCCTGCGTGCCTTCGCCGCCGCGCAGCAGCCACGCATAAACGCCTTGCAGCGCGAATTCGCGTGCACGGCGGCGTGCGCTGCGCGCGTTGGCGCGGGCTTGCGCCGCGCTATCAGCGCTTGTCGTCGTCTTCTTCGTCGTCAAAATCTTCGTCCTCGTCGTCTTCGTCTTCGTCTTCGTCTTCTTCCTCGGGTTCCAGCGCCGCCACCAGGTTGGCCATTTCAACGGCCACCTGGGCGCAATCGCGGCCCTTGCCGGCGGCGCGGGCTTGCGCCTGCTCGTCGGTGTCGACGGTCAACACGCCGTTTGCGACGGGGATGCCGGTTTCCAGGGAGATACGGGTGATTGCAGTGGCCGTTTCATTGCTGACCACTTCAAAGTGATAGGTCTCGCCACGAATGACGGCGCCAAGCGCGATCAGTGCGTCGAATTCAAACGTCTCGGCCATGTGGGACAGGGCCACGCCCAGTTCCAGGGCGCCCGGGACGGTGGTGACCATCACGTCGCGTTCGTCCACGCCCAGCTCGGCCAATTCCTTCAGGCACGCTTCGAGTTCGGCCTGACCGATTTCTTCGTTGAAGCGGGCGCGTACGATGCCGATGTGCAGCCCTTCGCCGTTCAGGTCGGGGGTAAGGATGTAAGGGTTCATGTGTCGGCCTTCAGTGTGTTGCGGGAGTATTCTGCGGGTCGCAATCGTAACCCGTAATGGTCAGGGAAAAGCCCGCCATGCTGGGCATCTTGCGCGGCCGGGCCAGGAGCCTCATCTGACCCACATTCAGGTCGCGCAGAATCTGGGCGCCGATGCCATAAGTGCGCAAGCCGAAACGGTCGGTGCTGGCGGCGGCGTCGGCCTGGGCCTTGGGGTCGCTCCAGCCAGCAATCTGGCCAAACAGGTGTTCGGTGGAAGACTGGCAATTCATCAAGACAAGTACGCCGGCGGGCGCGGCGGCAATGGCCTCCAGGGCCTTCGCCACGCCCCAGCTATGCGGGCTGGCGCCGGTATCCAGCACGTCCAGCACGGAAGCCGGTTCATGCACGCGCACCAGCGTTTCGACGTCGGGGGAAACGTTACCATGCACCAGCGCCAAGTGGGCGGAACCGGTGGCGGCGTCTTCGTAGGCCACGGCCTCGAAGGTGCCCCAGGCCGTCTGCATGGGCCGCTTGCCCACACGCTTGACGATGGATTCGTGTTCGCTGCGGTACTGGATCAGGTCGGCGATGGTGCCGATCTTCAGGTTGTGCTGGCGGGCGAATTCCACCAGGTCCGGCAAGCGGGCCATGGTGCCGTCGGGCTTCAGGATTTCGCAGATGACGGCGGCGGGCGTCAGGCCGGCCATGGCGGTCAGGTCGCAGCCGGCTTCGGTGTGGCCGGCGCGCACCAGCACGCCACCAGGCACCGCGCGCACCGGGAAGATGTGGCCGGGCTGGACAAGATCGGTCGGCTTGGCGTCGCGCGCCACCGCCACCTGGATGGTGCGGGCGCGGTCGGCAGCCGAAATACCGGTCTCGACGCCTTCAGCGGCTTCGATCGACTGCGTGAAGTTGGTGCCGTAGCGCGTGCCGTTGCGGGCCGCCATCATGGGCAGCTCCAACTGGCGGCAGCGTTCTTCGGTCAAGGTCAGGCACACCAGGCCGCGGCCGTGGGTCACCATGAAGTTGATGGCTTCGGGCGTGACGAATTCGGCGGCCAGGACAAGGTCGCCCTCGTTTTCACGGTCTTCTTCGTCAACCAGGATGACGATACGGCCGGCGCGCAGCTCGGCGATGATCTCGGCTACCGAAGCGATACCGAAGGATTCCGGCTCGGAGCCGGGCAAAGAGGACAACTGGACGGACATGGCGGGCACGCAAACCAGGCGGGAAAGCCCGGATTTTAGCGCCCCTGGGCCCAGAACCCCTATTGGTCTGCAAGAAGCCCGTTCGGCGGGGGGCATACGGTTAAACTTTCGCCCGGAGATCCCCCTTAAAACTCGAAGGAAAAACCTCATGCAAGCCCTTGCGGCCATGCCTTTGACCGTGGCGGCGGCGGTTCGCGTCGTCCTGACCGATATCGACGACACGCTGACCACCGAAGGCCGTCTGCCGGCCGACGCCTACGCCGCGCTGGAGCGCCTGGAGGCGGCCGGCATCCAGGTGGTGCCCATTACCGGCCGCCCGGCCGGCTGGTGTGACCATATCGCCCGCATGTGGCCGGTGCGCGCCGTGGTGGGGGAAAACGGCGCGTTCTACTACGCCTATGACCGCCAGGCCCGCCGCATGACGACCCATTACTGGACGGACGCCGCCTCGCGCCAGGCCAGCCGCAAGCGCCTGGACGCCATTCGCGACCGCGTCCTGGCCGAGGTGCCCGGGTGTGCCGTCGCCAGCGACCAGGACTACCGCGTGGCCGATCTGGCCATCGACTTCTGCGAAGACGTGCCCGCCCTGCCGGATTCGGCCGTCAGCAAGATCGTCCAGATCTTCCACGACGCCGGCGCGCAGGCCAAGGTCAGTTCCATCCACGTCAACGGCTGGTTTGGCGACTACGACAAGCTGACCATGACGCGCACCATGTTCCAACGCGAATTCGGCCAGGACGTGGCCGACGCGCTGGACAGCACGCTCTTCATCGGTGATTCGCCCAACGACGAGCCGATGTTCGCGTACTTTCCAATTTCGGTCGGCGTGGCGAACATCCAGGCGCAATTGCATCGTTTGAAGGACCGCCCCGCATTCGTGGCGGCCTTTCACGGCGGCGCGGGCTTTGTTGAAATGGCCAATCGGCTGCTGGCGGCGCGCCAAGCATCGCAGCCGCTGCAGCCCACCCCGGCCCAACCGGCGTAAGGTCAGACACACCGTGGCCACCTCCAAGACCCCCGCTGCCTCCGCCAATGACGGCCGCCGCAGCATCCAATCCATCGAAGTGGGCGTGCCGCTGCTGGCCGCGCTGGTCGACGCCGGCAAGCCCCTGACGCTGCGCGACCTGGCGGCGGGCGCCGGCATGACGTCCGCCAAGGCGCACCCCTACCTGGTCAGCTTCATCCGCGTGGGCCTGGTGCAGCAGGACGCCACCACGGGGCAGTACGAACTGGGCCCCTTCGCCTTGCAGATGGGCTTGGTCAGCCTGCAACGCCTGGACCCGGTGCGCATCGCCATGCCCGAGATCGCCAAGCTGCAATCCGACATCGGTCATACCTTGGGCATCGCCGTGCTGGGCTCGCACGGCCCCACCATGATCCACATGACCGAAGCCAGCTACCCGGTACACGTAAACATGCGCAAGGGCACGGTGATGTCCATGCTGCACACCGCCACGGGCCTGGTATTCGCGGCGTGGCTGCCGCCCAAGGTCAGCGAACACTACATCGCCCGCGAAGAGGGCGACACCGCCGTCATCGCCAGCGTGCCGCCGCCGCGCAAGGCGTCGCGCGCCAATATCGAAGCCCAGTTGGCCGACATCCGCGTGCACGGCATGGCGCGCGCGCTGGGCAACCCGCTGCCGGGCGTGGACGCGCTGTCGGTGCCGGTGTTCGACAACACCGGCAGCATCGCGCTGGCGCTGACCAGCCTGGGGCCGACGGGATTGTTCGATGTGTCTTGGGACGGCGCCATCGCTCGGCCGCTGCTGGCCTGCGCGCAGGAGATTTCGCGCAAGCTGGGGTATCGGGGCTAACGGTCCGGGGTTCGACGGTTCGAAAATAAACGAACATAAAACGAACAATTCGAACAAATCCCGAAAAAAAAGGCAGGGACTTTCCCAGGTGTGCCTGTCCCCTTTGTGTGTTTGAATTCAGGAAATATTCAAATTCATTCCCACGAGGAGACAAACCATGCACGCGATGCGTCTATTGCAAGCGGCCGCCCTGGCCGCATTCGCCGTTGGCGGCTCGGCCGCCAATGCCGCCGACACCTGCTCCAACCGCGGCGATCTGGACCAGATGTACTGCGACGCCAACAAGGACCTGGTGGCGGACACCCCCACTGACGCTTCGAAGCAAAAGACCCCGTCCACCCTGGTGTTCACGTACACGCCCGTGGAAGACCCGGCGGTCTACGAAGACATCTTCAAGCCGTTCACCAAGCACCTGTCCCAATGCACGGGCAAGCGCGTGGTGTTCTACCAAGTGCAAAGCAACGCCGCTGAAATCGAAGCCATGCGCTCGGGCCGTTTGCACGTAGGCGGCTTTTCCACCGGCCCCACCGCATTCGCCGTGAACATCGCCGGCGCCGTCCCCTTTGCCGTGAAAGGCTATGCCGACAGCTTCCAGGGCTACAACCTGATCGTCATCGTCAAGAAAGACAGCCCGTACCAGAAGCTGTCCGACCTGAAGGGCAAGAAGCTCGCGCACACCGCGCCGTCGTCGAACTCGGGCCACATGGCGCCCGTGGCCCTGTTCCCCAAGGAAGGCCTGACGCCGGACAAGGACTACAAGGTGATCTTCTCGGGCAAGCACGACCAGTCGGTCATGGGCGTGAACTCCGGCGACTACGACGCCGCCGCCGTGGCATCCGACGTGTTCAAGCGCATGGTCGAACGCGGCCAGGTCAAGGAAGCCGATTTCCGCGTGATCTACACCAGCGAAAAATTCCCGACCTCGTCGTTCGCCTACGCACATGACCTGGAACCCAAGTTCCGCGACCAGATGCTGAAGTGCTTCTACGACTACCGCTTCCCCGCGGAAATGTCGAAGGCCTTCGACGGCGCCGACCGCTTCTATCCGGTGACCTACCAGAAGGACTGGGCCATCGTCCGCCAAGTGGCTGAATCGGGCGGCGAAAGCTTCAACCGCGCCGCTTACGACCGCGAATCCGCAAAGAGCAAGAAGTAATCCAGCATGACGACGTCGCTACGCATTTCTGGCCTGGTCAAGGAATACCGGGCCGGCCGGCCGGTTCTCAATGGCATCAACCTTGAAATCGCCGGCCAAGGCCTGACCGCCATCATCGGCCCTTCCGGCACCGGCAAAAGCACGCTTCTGCGTTGCGTCAACCGGCTGATCGAACCCACCAAGGGCGAGATCGTGCTGCAGTCCCAGGAGGGCAGCGTGGACCTGGCCCGCGTGCGTGGCGCGTCGCTGCGCCGCGCGCGCCGGCGCATCGGCATGGTGTTCCAGGAATACAACCTGGTTGAACGCCTGACCGTAATGGAAAACCTGCTGACCGGCCGGCTGGGATACACCTCGGCGCTCAAGGCCTGGATGCGCCGCTTTGAAGCCGAAGATATCGAGCACGCCTACAAGCTGCTGGATACCGTCGGGCTGGCGGGCTTTGCGGATCAGCGCGCGGATGCGCTGTCGGGCGGCCAGCGCCAGCGCGTGGGCATCGCCCGCGCCCTGATGCAGCGCCCCCAGTTGCTGCTGGCCGACGAGCCCACATCGTCGCTTGACCCCAAGACCTCGGTGGAAATCATGGAGCTGCTGTCCGACCAGGGCAGCGCCACCGGCATTCCCGTCATCGTCAATATCCACGACGTGGAACTGGCCCGCCGCTACGCCACGCGCATCGTCGGCATGTCCGGCGGGCACGTGGTCTATGACGGCGACGGCCAGGGCCTGGATGCCGCCATGCTCAAGACCATCTACGGAGGCGAGTCTTGGCTGGAATGACACCCCTGCGGGGCAACCGCCCCTTTGCCATGTCCGGGCGCGCCAAGGCGGGCCTGGTGTTGCTGCTGATCTACACCGTCTACGCGGCCGCGCAACTGGATTTCAGTTGGGCGCGCTTTGAAAGCGGCATGGGACACGCGTCGACGTTTCTGGCGCGCATGTTTCCGCCCAATTTCGAAAAGCCCGACACCTTGTGGAAGGGCATCGCCGAAAGCCTGGAAATCGCCGTGCTGGCTTCGGTGCTGGGTATTTTGTTTGCGCTGCCCGTGGGGCTTCTGGGCGCGCGCAACATGATGCCCGCCTGGGTGTCGTGGCCCGCGCGTTCGCTGGTGGCCTTGTGCCGCGCACTGCACCCCGTCATCGTCGCCATCCTGTTCGTCAAGGCCGTGGGCTTTGGCGCGCTGGCGGGCATTCTGGCGCTGACGGTGGCGTCCATCGGCTTCATCGGCAAGCTGTTCACCGAAGCCATCGAAGAGATCTCGTTGAAGCAGGTGGAAGCGGTGCGCGCCAGCGGCGCGTCGTTCGCCAACGTAATCATCTTCGGCGTGCTGCCGCAGGTGTTCGCGCGCTTCATCGGCTTTGCCACCTATCAGTTCGACTCCAACCTGCGCAACTCCACCATGGTGGGGATCGTGGGCGCGGGCGGGGTGGGCGGCACGCTGTTCTCGGCCTTCCAGCGCTTTGACTACGACTTCGTCAGCGCCATCTTGCTGACCCTGATCGCCATCATCATGCTGGGTGAGATCATCGCGGGCTTCGTGCGCGCCGTGTTCCTGGACAACCTGGGCTTTGACCGCATCCTGCAAGGCCGCTTTGCCGGCGCGCGCGGCATCGGTTCCAGCAAGCCGCCGGTGGCCCGCAAGGCGGAGGTGGAAGAATGAACGCCCACGCCTCTACCCTGAACCCGGCGGGCACGCCGCGCGTCTGGCAGCGTTACAGCATGGGGCAGCGACTGCTGCGCTTTGCGCTGTACCTGCTGGTGGTCGCGGCCATTGTCCAGGCCATCCGTGGCGTGGAAGTCATACCGGAATTCCTGTATGACGCCCCCGAACAGATGGCCGACCTGTTCCGCCGCATGTGGCCGATCGACTGGGCCTACTACCCGGATGGCGTGCACGCGGCGCTGATCGAAACGCTGCACATCGCCACGCTGGGCACCATCCTGTCTGTCTTCATGGCGGTGCCGGTGGGCTTGCTGGCGGCCAACAACCTGACGCCCAGCAAAACCATCAACATGCTGGCGCGCTTGATCCTGGTGTCCAGTCGCTCGGTCAATTCGCTGGTGTGGGCGCTGCTGTTCATCGCCATCTTCGGACCCGGCGCGTTGGCGGGCACGCTGGCGATTGCGTTTCGCTCCATCGGTTTCGTCGGCAAGTTGGTGGGCGAAGCCATCGAAGAAGCGCAGCGCGGCCCCATCGAGGCGGTTACCGCCACCGGCGCCAGCAAGGGCTCGGTGCTGTGGTATGCCTACTGGCCGCAGATCCGCCCGGCGTTCTGGTCCATCGTGCTGCTGCGCTGGGACATCAACGTGCGCGAATCCGCCGTGCTGGGCCTTGTAGGCGCGGGCGGCATCGGCATGGCGCTGGACACGGCGTTGAACCTGTTCCAGTGGGATCGCGTGGCCTTGGTGCTGGCCGCCATCTTCGTGGTGGTTGTGCTGGCCGAAATCATCATCACCCAGGCGCGCAAACGGATTCTGTAGTTGCATCTTATTTACGCTTGTCGGTTTCCCCTGACCAGCGCTCCTTGGCGCCGCCCTTGAAAAGGGGCGGCGTTTTTTCTTTTGCTGCGGTGCCCGCTTGTTTCGCGCAACAAATGGCGTCTATGCTCGATATGACCAAAATATGAACGGTCATCAAATCCCGCCCCTTGCTTGATTAACATCTCGGCTTTTGCCGTCGGACACCCACCGCCATGTCGGAACAGGAATTGAAACTGCACGTGCCCGCCGCTACGCGCCAGGCCGTGCAGAAGGAAGTCAAGCAACGCGAGGCCACGCGCATTCGCCTGCATGCCATGTATTTCGATACACCCGAGCGTGAACTGGCGCGTGCGCGCATTGCCATCCGCTTGCGCCAGGAAGGCAATGATTGGGTGCAGACGCTGAAGATGCCTGGCATCAACGCCATCACCCGCATCGAAATGAACCACCCCCGCCCCGGCCCCGTGCTGGACCTGTCGGTGTATGCAGGCACCGAAGTCGAAGCGGCGCTGAGCGCGATCAAGGGCGAACTGGGGCTCCGCTACGAAACCGACGTGCTGCGTTTGCTGCGCAAGGTGCGCACGCGCTACGGCACGGTTGAACTGGCCTACGACACCGGCATCCTGCGCGCGGGCGCGCTGGAACTGCCCATTTCGGAACTGGAATTTGAACTGGTGTCGGGCCGCCCCGCCGCCATCTTTGCTGTTGCGCGCGGCTGGCAGCAGCGGCACAGCCTGGTGCTGGACCCGCGCAGCAAATCCGAACGTGGCGATGCGCTGGCGCAGTTGGCGGAACGGCTTGCCGAGGAAGACGCGAAGGCGGGCGATGATCTGGAAGCGCGCCGCGCCCAAGCCATTGCCCAGTTCTGGGCGCCACGCGGCGCGGCCTCGGTCAAGCTGCGCGAAGACATGACGGCGCCGCAGGCCTTGGGCCGCATCGCCGCCGAATGTTTGGACCAGATCGCGCGCAACGCCGCGGTGCTGGCTGAAGTGGACACCGAAGGCGTCTACCGCGCCGGCAATTCCGAACACGTGCACCAGTTGCGCGTGGGCGTGCGCCGGCTGCGTTCGGCGTGGAAGCTGTTCGAAGGCTGGGTGGCGCCGGTGCCCGACGCCATGCTGCAAGGAGTGCGCACGCACTTCGCCGCCTTTGGCGCCAACCGCGATCAGGACGTGCTGAACGAAACCGTGGCGCCCGCGCTGCTGCGCGCCGGCATGCCCGTCATCCCGATGGAAGCCGCGCCGCCTGAACAGGATGCGCAGACGATCGCCGGCGGCAAGGCCTTCCAGGCATGGCTGCTGGACCTGCTGGAATGGAGCCTTGACGTACCGCCCGCGCTGCCGTCCGACGGGGCGCAAACCATCGCCAACGGCACGCCCAGCGACACCGCGCCCGAACCCGCCATCCGGCTGGAAGGCGGCTTGTCGGTAGCCAGTGTCAAGCCCACCATCATTCCCATGCTGGCACCCGAGCCGGATCCGCACCGCTTGCGCAAGCAGTTGGCGCGCCGCCTGCACCGCTGGCACAGCAAGGTGGCCGACCAGGGCACGCAGTTCGCCAAGCTGGACATTCCCACCCGCCACGAATTGCGCAAGCGCGGGAAACGGCTGCGCTACAGCCTGTCGTTTGCCGAATCGCTGCTGCCCGCCGCCAAGCTGCGCGGCTATCGCAAGCTGCTGTCCAAGGTGCAGGACGTGCTGGGCGAAATCAACGACCTGGCCGTCGCCAAGGACTACTACGAATCGTGTACCGCCACGCATCCGCAAGCCTGGTTCGCTTTGGGCTGGATCAGCGCCCGCCTGGAGGAATTGGCGGTAGAAGCACAAAAGGCCTTCGACGCCCTGGCGCAAAGCAAACCGTTCTGGCGTTGAAGAAGATCGCCCCGTAGTCACGACGAACCATGACTTCGTAGGATGGGTGAAGCGCGCGGTGTGGGCGGCAAGATCGCAGGGGCACCATCGCGCGTAACCCATCTTGCAGCGGTCCGGTTTATATCCACAGGCAGCTGATGGGTTTCGCGCGTTCGGCGCCTGGGTTTTTCTGAACGTCTCCTCGCGCTACACCCATCCTACGATCGCCATATTGACCATGCCCCGTAGGATGGGTGTAGCGCGCGTTGCCGCCGGCAAGATCACAGAGGCCCCATCGCGCGCAACCCATCTTGCACCGGTCCGGTCCCCCCCCATTACCCCATTTTCACGACAGGTCGCGTTGCGGCTTGCACCTGGAAACGCATCTCGCATGACGTTTCAAAAAAAGGGCCATAGTCAGCAACGGGTCAGCTTCCGGTCAATTGTTCGACATCCGCGGCGTCAATACTGGTTTGCTGTCGCCCGGCCATCACGCGTTGGGCGCATTCGTGGCCCGCTGCATTCGCCCGACATTCGTCCTGTGTGACGGCACGACGGCCCCTGGCGGGCCGTCAGCCCACCCACAATGACCGAACCATGAAACACCCATCCTGCTTGCTCGCCCATGCAAGACGAGGCCTTGCCGCCTTTTGCGCCTTGTCGCTGGTCTTCGCGCTGTCCGCCTGCGGCGGCGACGACGACAACGACGCTGACGAACCGGCTCCTGCCCCGCCCACGACGACGCCCACGACACCGCCTGCCGCGTGCGCGGTGCATTGCGCTCCTTGAGTCGTCCAAGCCCCTTGAATCGCTTGAGCCCCTCGAGCCCCCTCAAGCCCCTTGAGCCCCTCGCGCCGTTTAAGCACACTTCACATCGATCACCAGGACAGGCAAGCCAATGACGTTCGACGCATCCAAAAGAAAGTTCTTCAAGACCACCGTGGGCGCTACCGCCGCGGTCAGCGCGCTGTCGATGTTTCCGCCCAGCATCCGCCGGGCGCTGGCCATTGAAGCCAGCAACACCACCGGCACCATCCAGGACGTCAAGCACGTCGTCCTGCTGATGCTGGAAAACCGTTCTTTCGACGGCTACTTCGGCACCTTTCCCGGCGTGCGCGGGTTTGGCGACCGCTTCCCCATTCCGCTGGCCAACGGCAAATCAGTCTTCCACCAGACGCGCAGCGACGGCACCGAAGAACTGCCCTACCACCTGGACACCACGCTGGGCAATGCGCAGCGCGCGGGCAGCACGCCGCACTCCTGGCCCAACTGCCAGGCGGCGTGGGACCATGGCCGCATGAACAAGTGGCCCAGCGCCAAGCAGCCGCTGTCCATGGGCTACTACGAAACCGCCGAAGTGCCGTTTCACCGCGCGCTCGCCGACGCCTTCACGCTGTGCGACAACTACCACTGTTCGATGCACGCGGGCACCATCCCGAACCGCCTGTTCTTCTGGACCGGCACCAACGGCCCATCGGGCGACAACGTGTCGGTGGTGATGAACGAATGGAACGACGGCGCCGACGTGGGCCCGTCCACTGAAGGCTGGACGTGGACCACCTACGCCGACCGGCTGCAAGCGGCCGGCGTCAGTTGGAAGGTCTACCAGAACATTCCCGACAACTTCGGCTGCAACGAAATGATGAGCTTTCGGCACTGGCGCGCCGAGATCGAAAAAATGCCTGCCGACCGCCAGGTCACCAACCAGGGCGGCCCCGCGTACAACCCCGCCATCGACGACCTGTACAGTCCGCTGGCCAAGGGCTTTGGCAACACCATGCCCGACGGCGGCTTCCTGCAAAGCTTGCGCGACGACGTGATGAACGGCACGCTGCCGGAAGTGTCGTGGATCATTCCGCCGGCCGCCTACAGCGAGCACCCCGGCCCCTCCAGCCCCGCCAAGGGCGCCTGGTACATCCAGGCCGCGCTGGATGCGCTGACGCAATCGCCCGAGGTCTGGAGCAAGACGGTGTTCCTGGTGACCTATGACGAAAACGACGGCTTCTTCGACCACATGCCCACGCCGTCGGCACCGTCGCGCAACGACGACGGCACGCTGGCCGGCAAGTCCACGCTGACCGATGCGCAGATGGCGTTTGAATACTTCACCTACCCGCCCGCCACGCCCAAGCAATTGACGGCCGATGGCAAGCCTTACGGCCCCGGCATGCGCGTGCCGATGTGGGTGATTTCGCCGTGGAGCCGTGGCGGCTGGGTCAATTCGCAGGTGTTCGACCACACGTCCGCCTTGCGCTTTCTGGAGCAGCGCTTTGGCGTCGTCGAACCCAACATCAGCGCTTTTCGCCGCGCCGTGTGCGGCGACCTGACGTCCACCTTGAATTTCGTGTCGCCCAACAGCGCCACCCTGCCCACCTTGTCGGGCCGCACAACCAAGACCGATGCCGACGGGCTGACTGCCTGGCAGGAAGCTCAGCCCGCCATCGCCATCCCCACGCAGCAGACCCTTGCCCCGCAGGCGCCCGGCACGCGCCCGTCGCGCGCGCTGCCTTACGAGCTGCACACCAGCGCGCGCGAACAAGCCCGCGAGAACCGCGTGCAGCTATTGTTTGCGAATGCCAGCAGTGCGCAAACAGCAGCCGTCTTCCACGTGTACGACAAACTGCATCTGGACCGCATCCCACGCCGCTATGTGGTCGAAGCCGGCAAGTCTTTGGATGACGCCTGGGACGTGTCGGCCGACAGCGGCCAGTACGACCTGTGGGTGCTGGGCCCCAACGGCTACCACCGCTCGTTCGCGGGCGACTTGATGCGCGCGGCCGGAGCACAGCCCGAAATCCAGGTCTGCTACGTGCCCTGCGACGACCCGCAAGTGCAGGTAAAGCTGCACAACAACGGCAGCCAGGCCCGCACGTTCACCGTGCAAGCAATGGCCTACCGCAACGACGGCCCCTGGACGGCAACCGTGGAGGCAGGCCAGGTCGGTGAACTAAGCTGGCCCATCACCGACAGCGGCCAGTGGTACGACTTTGCGGTGTCCTGCGACGGCTACGCCGCGTTTCAGCGCCGCTTTGCCGGCCGCATGGAAACCGGCAAGGACGCGGTCAGTGACCCCGCGATGGGCCAGCTAGACGCTTAAAAGCAAAACGGGACGGCGCCTAGGCACCGTCCCGTCTTTACTGCTTCACACAGCGAAAACTCAGTCCGCCAGCAGCGCGCCCGCGAACTCATCCGCCACGAAGGGCTGAAGGTCTTCCAGGCTTTCGCCCACGCCGATCCAATACACCGGAATCGGCCGCACGCCCTGGCTACCCGCGGCCACGGCGGCTAGCGTGCCGCCCTTGGCGGTGCCGTCCAGCTTGGTCACGACCAGGCCCGTCAGGTTGATGGCCGCATCAAAGGCGCGAATCTGCGCCAGTGCGTTCTGGCCGGTGTTGCCGTCCACCACCAACAGCACTTCGTGCGGCGCCGACGCATCCGCCTTGCCGATGACGCGGCGGATCTTTTTCAGCTCTTCCATCAGGTGCAACTGCGTGGGCAAGCGGCCGGCGGTATCCACCATGACCACGCCCATGCCGCGCGCGCGTCCGGCGTTGACGGCATCGAACGCCACGGCGGCCGGGTCCCCGCCGTCCTGAGAAATCACGCTGACGTTGTTGCGGCTGCCCCATTCCACAAGCTGTTCGCGTGCCGCGGCACGGAAGGTGTCGCCTGCCGCCAGCAGCACGCTTGCACCCTGGCGCTGGAATGTGTGCGCCAGCTTGCCGATGGACGTGGTCTTGCCCGCGCCGTTAACGCCGGCAATCATCACCACCAGCGGCTTTGCGCTGGTCAGGTTGAAGCCGCGCTCCAGCGGGCGCAGGTGGTCGGCCAGCAACTGGCGCAGCGCCGTCTTCACCTTGGCGGGGTCTTCAATGCGTTCCTTCTTGACCCGCGCACGCAGCGCGGTCAGCAGCTTCTCGGTGGCCTCCAAGCCCGCATCGGCCATAATGAGCGCCGATTCGAGTTCCTCGAACAGGTTTTCGTCGACCTTGACGCCAACGAAAATGCCGCCAATGCTCTGCCCCGTGCGCGACAAGCCCTGCTTCAAGCGCGACAGCCATGACGACTTCTTGGGTGCCTCGGCGGCAGCGGGTTCGGGGGTTGGCGCGGGTGCCGGCGCGGGTGTCGGCGTGGGGGCCGGCGTGGGTGCTGGCGCGGGCGTTGGCGCAGTCACCGGCGTTACGATCGGTGCAGGCGCGGCAGTCGGCGCAACTGAAACCGTAGGCGCAGGCATCGGCTCTGGCGCGCGAACCGGCTCAATGGCCGGCGCGGGTGGCGCGGCCGGTGCCGGTGACACCACCGGCGCGGGCGCCGCAACCGGCGTCGTATGGGTCGGCGCGGCGGTTCGCGTCAAAGTCGGTGCAGCGGTCCGCGTCAGAGTCGGCGCGGCAACCGGCGTCGACACCGTCGGTGCAGCAGCCGGCGCCACGGTCGGCGCGGCAGGCGACACCGGCGGTGCAATTGCAGGCGAAACCGGTGCGGCGACAGGATCAACGGCCGGGGCGGGAGCGGGTGCGGACACCGGCTGAGTAACCTCGGGACGCGGCGCGGGCGGCGGAATCACCGGCGCGGCGGCGGGCTCCGTGGGCGCGACGGCGGCGTCCACGACCTCCGGCGGCGGCACGGGCTGAGCCGGTGCGGCGGGCGGAGGGGATTTTTTCTTGAAGAAGCGGCTAAACATGGGTAACAAGTATATTCGTATCGTCGGGGGCCAATACAGGCGCACCCCCATCGCCGTTCCCGACGTGGAGACGCTGCGCCCCACGCCCGACCGGGTTCGCGAAACGCTGTTCAACTGGTTGAATCATCTTTGGGCCGGCGAGTTCGCCGACAAGCGGGTGCTGGACCTGTTTGCCGGCAGTGGCGCGCTGGGCTTTGAAGCGGCCTCTCGCGGTGTGGCGCATGTGCAGATGGTCGAGCGGGACAAGACCGCCGCGTCCGCGCTGCGGACACTGCGCGACAAGCTCAAAGCCGACATGATACGCATCCATGTGGGCGACGCCATGCAGGTTGCCGAGCGCATGGATGCGTCCCGCTTTGACCTCATCCTTTTGGACCCGCCCTTCGGACAAGGTTGGCTGGCGCGGCTCTGGCCCATTCTGCCGGGCATTCTGAACGAGCACGGGCTGGTCTACGTCGAGGCGGAAGCCCCCATCGAAGCCCCCGAAGGATTCCAGATCTTGCGGCAGGACAAGGCAGGCGCGGTCCACTACCACCTGCTGGAATTTGCTGCATTGCGGAAATAGATCAATAATCCGAGCTTCGGAGGATGGTGTACACCACTAATAACGGTACGGAGCTCGCATGATCATCGCTGTATATCCCGGCACTTTCGACCCGCTGACCCGGGGCCACGAAGACTTGGTCCGCCGTGCGGCCACGCTCTTCGACAAGGTCGTGGTGGGCATTGCCCATAGCCGCAACAAGAAGCCTTTCTTCAGCATCGACGAGCGCGTTGAAATCGCGCGCGAAGTGCTGGGCCACTATCCCAACGTGGAAGTGCAAAGCTTTGGCGGCCTGTTGAAGGACTTTGTGCGCGACCAGAACGGGCGCGTCATCGTGCGCGGCCTGCGCGCCGTGTCCGACTTCGAATATGAATTCCAGATGGCCGGCATGAATCGCCATCTGTTGCCCGACGTGGAAACGCTATTCATGACGCCGTCGGACCAATACCAGTTCATTTCGGGCACCATCGTGCGCGAAATCGCTCAGCTGGGCGGCGACGTCAGCAAGTTCGTGTTCCCGTCGGTGGAACGCTGGTTGCAGGAAAAAGCCAAGGAGCGCCGCGAGCAATCCTGGCCGGGCTGATCCGCCTGCGCTGCACCATCCCGAAGGGCGCATCTTGCGCCCTTCTTGCGCTTTGCGGCCCGGCAGTACAATGGCAGCCGCCCTCGGCTTTACACCGCTGCCCACCATGGCCTTGCTCATCACCGAAGAATGCATCAATTGCGACGTTTGCGAGCCCCAGTGCCCGAACGACGCGATCTCCATGGGTGATGACTATTACGTCATCGACCCCGACAAATGCACCGAGTGCGTCGGCCATCACGACGAACCGCAGTGCAAGGTGGTGTGCCCGGTGGAGTGCATTGAACTGCACCCCCAGTGGAACGAAGGCCAGGAACAGCTCATGGCCAAGTACCGCCGCCTGACCGGTGCCGCATGAGCGACGCCACGCAACGCAGCATCCCCCTTCCCTCGAATTCCCACCACGCGCGCCGCGATGTATCCGCATCGGCCATCGCCGCGGGCGTGGTCGCCGTGCTGGTCAGCTTTGGCGGCACCGCCGTGCTGATGGTGCAGGCGGGCCACGCAGCAGGGCTGGACCCGGCCCGCATCGGTTCGTGGATCGGCTCGCTGAGCCTGGCCTTCGGATTCGGCGGCGCCTTCTACAGCCTGCGCACCGGGCTGCCGATTGTCATGGCGTGGTCCACGCCCGGCGCCGCGCTACTGGTGACAGCGCTGGTGGGCGTCCCGTTCAACGAGGCCATCGGCGCCTACATGCTGGCCGCCGGCCTGACGCTGGCCTGTGGCCTGTTTGGCTGGATTGACCCCATCCTGCGCCGTATTCCCGGCGAAATCGCCGCCGCCATGCTGGCCGGCGTGCTGCTCAATTTCGGCATGGGCATCTTCAGCAACGTCGCCCTGCAACCGGGCCTGGTGCTGGCCATGTGCGCCACCTATCTGTTGTGCCGGCGCTGGGCGCCGCGTTACGCGGTGCTGCTGGTGATGGTGGTGGCCATTGCCCTGGCGTTCGCGCTGGACATGATCCGGCTGGATTTGCTGGACTGGCGCCTGACGGAATTCGTCTGGACCACGCCCGAATTCAGCATGCAGGCGGTGGTCAGCCTGGGCATTCCACTCTTCGTGGTGGCCATGGCGTCGCAGAACCTGCCTGGCCTGGCGATCCTGCAAGCGGCCGGCTATCGCCCCCCGGCGTCGCGCATCGTGGCCGCCACGGGCTTGCTGGGCCTGTTGGCCGCGCCCTTTGGCGCACACAGCGTCACCATGGGCGCCATCAGCGCCGCCATCTGCACCGGCCCCGAAGCTCATCCCGACCCCGGCAAGCGCTACATCGCCGCCGCGACCTACGGCTTGGGCTACGTGGCCCTGAGCCTGGTGGCGGGGGCCGTGGCCGTCTTCTTCCAGGCCCTGCCCGCCGCCCTGCTGGCCGCGCTGGCGGGCCTGGCGTTGCTGGGCACGATCATGGGCGGCATGTCCGCCGCCATGGTCAACCCGCAACGACGCGAAGCCGCGCTCATCACCTTGTTGGCAACGGCGTCCGGCTTCAGTTTCTGGGGTATCGGGTCGGCCTTCTGGGGCCTGGTGGCGGGCCTGCTGGCCCACGCGGCATTCGAGTTCAAGCGCCGCGCCTAGGCCCTATAGCGCTAGCGTTGGCACTGGCGAGCCCTGCCCGCGCGGCGACTTGTCACGCCGGCCAGTATGTCAGGCCGGCCAGGCCGTGACCGGCGTGTCCGGGTGCACCTTCATGATGCGGCAGGGCACCTGCACGAAGTTCGAGATCCAGGCCGCGGCCAGTTCGCCTTCGTCGATCACGTCAATCGTCTGATCGCCCACATTCATGCTGTAGCGCACGCTGTCGTCGTCTTCGATGACGTCCAGCGGAATATCCATGCGCAGCATGCCGGGCGCTTTCAGCACCAGATAGCCCAGCCGCAACTCCACCGACACGTCGGCAAGCTTGGGACACAGCTCGCGATTCAGCCATTGGCCGGAATCATTGGCAATGAGCCACTGCCGGTGATAAGCCGCCGCATTGGGCTGCGTGGTGGTGCCGCATTGCGCGATGGGCTGGAACGTATCGGTGCTCATTTGCCTAGCAATCCCTTCAAGGCCTGGTCCACGACGGCGCCGTTCTTGCCCTTACCCGTCACGGCCTCGCGCAGCTTGTTCTCCAGGCTGCGCTTGAGGATGCCGCCAATGGCGTCTTTCCACAGCACGGTGTAGGTGGGCTTGTCGAACGGACCCTGTACGTGCACGGGAATGGTCACGTCTTTCAAGTCGATCAATTCCTGGCCTTCCGGGGCGGCGGCCGGGTTGACCACCCGCGCGCGCGCCACCAGATTCAACTCGCTCTTCACGAAGTCGATGCTGGCCGGATCGCCCTGCGTGACGCGCAACAACGGCGACACGATGTTCAGCCGCTTCACCGCCGCCACGCCCTTGGTGAAGGCCAGGTCTGCGTCCATTTCCGAGAATTCGGTCTGCTTGCTGCCGTCGGCCGGCACGGTCTCGTTCTGCGATTCCGGCTTGAACGCCGCCTTCAGCTCGCGCAGCGTCTGCGTCAGGTCGATGCCCTTGACCGCGCCATCACGCAAACGCACTTGCAGGCTGCCGCCCAAGGCGTTCTTCATGGCGTAGACATTGGCGCCGGCGGTCTTCAAGTCCAGCGCCAGGCTGCCCGTGCCGCTAAGCATGTTGCGCTTGACCAGGTCCATCAGCAACGGCTCGATGGCGATACCGGCCAAGGACATCTTGGTGGCCAGTTGATTGCCTTGCGCGGCGTCCACGGACAACGCGCCCGCCAGCTTGCCGCCATACAGGCCGGCCGTTAGGCTGGAGATTTCAAGCTTGCCCTTGTCCAGCTTGACCACGGCCGACACCTCGTCGGCTTTCAGGCCGCGCACCACCAGCTTGCCCACCTTCAGGGTGCCGTTGACGCTAGGCCCCACCAGCGCGGACAGGTCGATGGTGTCATCCACCGGCGCGGCCGGGGCCGCGGGCGTGGCGGGCTTGGATTCGTCTTTCTTGCCGTCGGCGGGCGGCTTGGCCGGGGCCGCCACCACGGGCGGCGCCAGCTTGTCCAGGTCCAGCGTGTCCACCACCAATGCGAACTTCACCATCGGCGTTTCAGACAGCTTGGTGATGTCGGCGCTCAGATCGAACTTGCCGCCTTCCAGCACGGCATTGATCTTGCTGCTGGCCTGGTCTTTCAGCAGATCCACGTTCACGCTGCCGATCACCGGAATCTGCAGGCTGCCCTTGGGCAGGCCAGGGTCGGTGATGTTGACATCGCCCCGCAGCGCCGACAGGCCACCGGTGCGCTGCCACAAGTTCAGGGTCAGCGGCGACGCGAAGTTCAGCTTCACGACGCGCTCGCCGTTCTTGGACGTGCTGTCCACCTTGGCTTCCTTGATGTCCAGCTCGGCGGCATTGCCACTGATACCGTTCAAGCCGAAGCTGGCGTCCAGGCCACTGAGGCGCACGCGCCCGGTCAGGGCTTCGCCCGTGGCCGAGGTCGGCGAAATGTTCAGCGCGGGCGCGTCCACCGCGACTTCAAAGGGGCCGTCGTCGGACCCGCCCTTGGCGCGCACGGCCAGCTTTTCAATCTGCAACTGGCTCTTGTGGGGGTCGATGGCCAGCTTGGGCATGGCCACGCTGGCTTCCACATTGGTGGCGCGCGCGGCCGGGTCCGTGATGTCGCCCTGGAACACCACTTCCAGGCCGGCGATGTCCAGCGACGACTTCTGTCCGTTGAAGGCCAGGTTGCCGCGCATGGCCAGGCTCTTGGCCTCGGCGCCGGGCAGCTTGCCGTCCAGGCGCAGGTCCAGCTTTTGGGCCGCATAGCGCTTGGCCGATGGGTCCAGCGTCAACAGGGCCTGCCCCGTCAGGTTGGCGTCCACGCGCGGGTTGCCGCCTTCCACGCGGGCCGTCATGCGCACGTCAAAAGGCTGGTTGAACGTGACGCGGCCCGTGTTGGCGTTGATCTTCGTCACCGCCACGGCCATTCCCGAGATGGCATCCTGCAACAACACTTCGCCGTCCTTCAGGTCCAGGCCGGCAATGTCGATCTGCATGTTGTTGCGCGTGGCTGGCAAGGTGCCACTGGTGATGACCTGGGCCGCGGTCTGGGCCGCGCCAACCAGCGCTTCGGCCGGGTTGGACGGCGTGGCCGTGACGCCCGGCGTACCCCCCACCAGATTGCTGAAGTTGAACTGGCCGTCCTTGTCGCGCACCACGCGCGCCTTCAGGCCGCTGATGGCCACGTGGTCCACCACGAAGCTGTTGGACAGCAACGGCCAGACGGCAACCGCCAGGCGCGTGCTTTCGATGGAAGCGAAGGTGTCCGGGCTATTGGGCTCGGACAGCGACACGCCCTGCACGGACAAACCGATACGAGGAAAGAGCGATAGCTCGATCTCGCCGTCGATCGTGAGGGTGCGGTGATAGCGTTCCTGAACAAGCTCTTCCAGCTTGTACTTGTACGCGTTGGGGTCGAATGTCAGCAAGAAGATGGCCAGGCCAACGACGGCCACGACAACCAACACTACCAGGCCTATCAAAATGCGCTTGAACCACGTTTTCATTGCTGCCCCGTCGGTACCTCGACTGGAAATTCTTGGATGCCGCCCACCGCGCGACGCGCGAGGATGGTGCTGTAGCGGCGGAAAAACCGCGCGCCGGATGGAACTGTCTGCCTGGAACGGTCTGCCTTCAGGACGAGCCCCCGCTCCTGCCGAAAGCTTGTGGCCGCGGCGTAGGGAGGAAGGGTCTACCAAGGAAGGACTGCTGAAGACGCCAGCATGACCAGCGTGCAGATTTCGCTATCGTAACAAATCAGACCGGCTTCGCGCGGCATTGTCAGACCATGACACCAAAAACGCGCCTGCTTGCAAGCCCAAAGCGCTGCGATGTCGTCCATTCCAGCCCGCAGAGCTGACGATTTTCTGTTTGCGGATTGTAGGACTAGAATAATTGATCCATCAATCGTTGATGCATCCAACAATGCCCGCCCCCACCCCAAGTACCCCACATTCGCCCGGCCAGGTGCTGCCCTTCCGGCAAACGCTGCTGGCCATGCTGGGCATGTGCTTTGTCATGATGATGGTCGCCATCGACCAGACGGTCGTGGGCACCGCGCTGCCCACCATCGTGGCCGAGCTCAAGGGCTTTGAACTGTACGCCTGGGTCGCCACGTCCTACCTGCTGACGTCGGTCATCACCGTGCCGATCTTCGGCCGCCTGGGCGATTACTACGGACGCAAGCCCTTTGTGGTGGCCGCCATCATCCTCTTTACGCTGGCCTCGGCCCTGTGCGGCGCGGCCGATAGCATGCTGTCGCTGGTGCTGGCGCGGGCCTTGCAAGGCATCGGCGGCGGCATGCTGGTGGGCACCGCGTTCGCCTCCATCCCCGACCTTTTCCCGGACCCGCACGTGCGCTTGCGCTGGCAAGTGATGCTGAGTTCGGCCTTCGGCATTGCCAACGCCGTCGGCCCCACCCTGGGCGGCGCGCTGACCGAACACTATGGCTGGCGATCCGTGTTCTACGTAAACCTGCCCATCGGCATCCTGGGGCTGTGGTTCGTGGCGCGCTACCTGCCGCACCTGCGCAACCACACGTCCGGCAAGGTGCGCCTGGACTGGCAAGGCGCCCTGCTGGTCGCGCTGGCGCTGGGCAGCCTGCAACTGCTGGTGGAACTGCTGCCCAAGGAAGGAATAAGCGGCCCCATCGTGCTGCTGGGCCTGGGTAGCATCGCCTCGTTCGTGCTGCTGATCTGGTGGGAAAAGCGCTGCCCGCATCCGCTCTTGCCGCTGGACATGTTCCGCAACCGCGGCCTGGCCACGCTGTTCACGCTGGCGCTGCTGGTGGGCGTGACCATGTATTCGCTGCTGTTCTATGCGCCCCTGCTGCTTCAAGGCGGCTTTGGCCTGTCGCCGCAGGACGCCGGCATGCTGATCACGCCCATGGTTGTGTTCATTACCGTCGGCAGCATCATCAACGGCCGCATCATCACCCGCATCCGCAACCCCAACCGCATGCTCTATGCAGGCTTTCTGCTGATGGCGCTGTCGTGCCTGGGCATCGTCACCACCCACAACACCACGTCGCATATCTTGATTGCCGCCTACATGATGATGGCCGGGCTGGGCATGGGTTTCATCATGCCCAACCTGACCGTTTTCGCGCAGCAGACCGCGGGCCGCACGCACCTGGGCATCGCCACGGCGCTGCTGCAATCGCTGCGCATGATCGGCGGCATGCTGGGCACGGCGGTCGTCGGCACCATGGTCAGCCATAGTTACTTCAGCGGCGTCGAGTCCACGCTGAACGGCGCGTCGGCGCAATGGCTGCCCGAATTGAATGACCCGCAGATGCTGGTCAACCCGGCGGCGCAGACGCAGTTCCTGGCACAATTGGCGCATCAAGGCCAGGACGGTACGTCGCTGATCGAGATTGCGCGAGTCGCGCTGGTGGGCGCCATCCATGAAGGCCAGCTCATCGCGCTGGCCGTCGCCATCTTCGCGCTATGGTGCGTGCGGCGCGTGCCGCTGGTGCAATTGGCCCGCCCAAGCAAGGCGGAGCCCGCCGGCGTCGGAGAATAGCTTTTGCCCAGACAACAACAAGGCCTGCAAGTCATCCAGCACATGGGGCAGACGTACCGCGTCATGCAAAGCGCATTCAGCAGCAAGGTGGGCCACGCCCTGCCCCGCTGGCGCATCCTGCTGGCGCTGCATGAAAACGGGCAGTGTTCGCAGAAGCACCTGGCGGAGCGTTGCCGGCTGGATCCCGCATCATTGACCCGGCAATTGCAAGCGATGGAGAAAATGGGCTGGATAGCGCGTGCCGTGGATGCTCAGGACAACCGGCTGACGAATGCCACGCTGACCGCTGCCGGACAGGCCGTGGTGAATGAAGCGCTGCCTAAACGGGCGGCGTTTTTTGAAGAGGCGCTGAAGGGGTTGTCAGCGGCGGACGTGGATACGCTGAACCGGGTGTTGAGCGTGCTGGAGGCGAATTTTTTACGGGCGGCGGGGGATAAGGCGGGGGGGGTGATGGGCGGGTTGTACTCGAAGCACGGCAGGGACCAGCCATCGCTTCAGTCATCGGCGCCATCATCCATAGAGTTGCCCAATTCCTGCTCGATCTGCTCAATCGTCGGCAGGCTGGTTTGAAGCTCTTGTGGCAAGGACTCCATCAGTTTGTATTCGGCAATGCCCATTGGCTGCGACTTGTCACCCAGGGCGTACTCGGCTACCACTTTGTTCTTGCTCTTGCACAGCAGCAGGCCGATGCTCGGATTGTCCTGCGCGTGCTTCACCTGCCGGTCCACCGCCGTCAGATAAAACCCTAGTTGCCCCAGATGCTCGGGCTTGAACTTGCCGGCCTTCAGTTCGATCACCACGTAGCAGCGCAGCTTTAGGTGGTAGAACAGCAGGTCAATGAAGAACTCCTCGCCACCTACGTCCAACAGCACCTGCCGGCCGACAAATGCAAAGCCAGCGCCTAGTTCCAGCAGAAAGTCGGTAACGTGCTGCACAAGCGCGTTTTCGATCTCGCGTTCCTGTGTCTCTTCGCCCAGGCCGAGGAAGTCAAAGCGGTAGGGATCTTTCAGCGACTCAATGGCCAGATCGGACTGCGGTGCAGGCAGACGCTGTTCAAAGTTGGTAACAGCGTTGCCCCTGCGTTCCAACAAGCGGGTTTCGATGTGGATGTTCAGCACATTGCGCGACCAGCCATGTTCAATGGCGGCGCGGGCATAAGCCAGACGCTCCGTTGGCTGTTTAAGCCGATCCAGTAGCACTAAGTTATGCCCCCAGGGCAATTGTGCAGCAGCCTGCTGCACAATCTCGGCATCCGGCCAAGCCTCTGCAAACGCTCGCATGTACTTAAGGTTGCGTGGCGAAAAGCCTTTCATATCCGGGAAGGCGGCGCGCAGGTCATGCGCCAGCCGGTCGATCACCTTGGCCCCCCAACCCTGCTCGGCTTGTCGTGCAAGAATGTCGCGACCGATCTGCCAATACAGCCAGACCAGTTCCCGATTAACCGCCAGCGTCGCACGCTGCTGCGCACTGTGGATGCGCCCTTTCAGGTCGATCAGCCAGTCAGCGTAGCCTTGAGGAGCTGAAGTGAGGGAGGCGGGTTTGGCGGCGGCCATCAGCTTTCCATCCATGACTACGGAAAAAACACCCCGCGGTTGAACACGACTACCCCCAACCCACCCCTGAATCCTTCAGACCTCGATAAACAATAGGAACGCTCGCGAGGTCCGGGGAAACTCAGACGTTAAACAAGAAATTCATCACGTCCCCATCCTGCACGATGTATTCCTTGCCTTCGGCGCGCATCTTGCCGGCTTCTTTGGCGCCTTGCTCGCCCTTGTACGTGATGAAGTCTTCGTAGGCGATCGTTTGCGCGCGGATGAAGCCGCGTTCGAAGTCGGTGTGGATCACGCCGGCGGCTTGCGGGGCGGTGGCGCCGATGGGCACCGTCCAGGCGCGCACTTCCTTCACGCCTGCGGTGAAGTAGGTTTGCAGGCCCAGCAACTTGAAGGCGGCGCGGATCAGGCGGTTCAGGCCCGGCTCTTCCATGCCCATGTCGGACAGGAAGGCCTGGCGGTCAGCGTCTTCCAGGTCGACGATTTCGGATTCGATGGCGGCGCAGATGGCGACGACCGGCGCGTTGCGCGCGGCGGCGAATTCGGTCAGGCGGTCAAGCAGCGGGTTGTTGGTGAAGCCGTCGTCGGCCACGTTGCCCACGTACATCGCGCGCTTGGCGGTGATGAAGCACAGTTGGGCGATGTCGGCGTGTTCTTCCGGGCTGAGGTCCAGCGCGCGGATGGGCTTGGCTTCGTTCAACTGGGCCACGCACTTTTCCAGCACGGCCACGATGCGCTGCGATTCCTTGTCGCCGGAACGCGCGGTCTTCTGGTGACGCTGCAGCGCTTTTTCAGCGGTTTGCATGTCGGCCAGCGCCAGTTCGGTTTCGATGACTTCGATGTCGGCGATGGGGTCGATCTTGCCGGCCACGTGAATCACGTTGGGGTCTTCGAAGCAGCGCACGACGTTGACGATGGCGTCGGTTTCGCGGATGTGCGACAGGAACTGGTTGCCCAGGCCTTCGCCCTTGCTTGCGCCGGCGACCAGGCCCGCGATGTCCACGAATTCGACGGTGGCGGACAGGATGCGCTCGGGCTTGACGATTTCAGCCAGCTTTTGCAGACGCGGATCCGGCACTTCGACCACACCGACGTTGGGCTCGATGGTGCAGAACGGATAGTTCTCGGCGGCGATGCCGGCGCGGGTCAGAGCATTGAAGAGAGTCGATTTGCCAACGTTGGGCAGGCCGACGATGCCGCATTGCAGAGCCATGGGAATCCTGTGTAAGTACGGTATTGATCGTTAACGTTCTAGTTTACCCCGGGTGCGCCCCGGGGCAGTTTCGTCAGGGCCGTCGATACGGCCCCGCTATTTGACGATAGACGGCGCCCAACGCATGACGGCCCAGATCATCAAAATGGGGCCGGCGTTGAACGTGGCGTGCAGCAGGATGGCCGCGCCGATGCCGCGTCGCACGCGCATCCAGCCCAGCACCAGCCCCGTCAGCCATTGCGGCAGCACCAGCAGCGGCATCAACCAGTACGGTGTCTTGCTATAGACGAAGTTGGTCAGATGGACCGCGGCAAACGTCAGCGCGACCAGATGGAACACCAGGCCAAAGTGCTTCAGGTAGTAGCGCCGCCACGTCGTGTCCCAGCCCGTCAGCATCCCCTCGCGCGGACGCACGCCCCAGCAGGCCAGCAACATAAAAGCCGCCAGCAGCAGCCCCGTCCACAGCTGCGGGCCATACAAGACCACGGGCATCAATGCAGGCACCAGCCACAGCACCTGCAACGGCCGGCGCAGGCCATAGCGGAACAGCATTTCTTCAACCAGCGGCGCCCAGATAATCGCCGTGAGCCACGGCAGGTTGGCCGGGTCGATACGGTGAGTAGCGCCACCCAGGCCCGCAGCCATTACGGCGACAGGGCCCAGTGCAAAAAGATTCAACGCCCACAGCAGCCCTGCCCAGGCCAAGAGACGCCCAGGGCGGATGCCCGGCCACCAATCTGCCAGAAATCCATTACCCGCCGCACGCCCCGGCACGCGCGACAGCGGACGCGGGTGGCGGATATAGCGCCAGAAGTCCGCGACTTCTGATCGAAAACGGGTTTTACCGATGGGGGTGGACTGCGCGGGGTGGTTCATCCGGCAACGTTGCCGCTATGCAGTTGGCGCGTAGCCAATGGGAAATCGCCCGCCAGCATCGCCGGCACCACGGCGCGGCAGCGGTCGATGACGGCATCGATTTCTTTTTGTTCATCGCGGCGCGGCGGATGCAGCACGAAGTCCGCCACCTGCTGGGCCAGGCCCAGCGTGCGCGGGTGGCCGATGCCGATGCGCAGCCGCCAGAAGTTCGGGCTGCCCAGCACAGCCTGAATATCCTTCAAGCCGTTGTGCCCCGCATGGCCACCGCCCTGCTTGAGCTTGACCTGTCCGGGCAGCAGATCCAGTTCGTCATGCAGCACCAGCACCTGTTCGGGCGCCAGCTTGTAGAAGCGCGCCAAGGCACCGACGGCCTGGCCGGATTTATTCATATAGGTGATGGGCTTGAGCAGCAGCACGTTGTCCGCGCCCAACCGCGACTTGGCGACCATGCCGAAAAAAGATTTCTCAAGCGCGAAAGAAGCGCGCAGATCGTCCGCCAGATGGTCGGCCAGCCAGAAGCCGGCGTTGTGCCGGGTCGTTTCGTAGTCAGGACCGGGGTTACCCAATCCCACAATAAGGCGTATGGGAATAGACATGATGGAGGGTGTTTAAACCAAAAAACCCTGCGCATGCAAATGCACACGCAGGGTTTCGGGCACAAGCCGAGGAAAGCCCGAAGGCTTTCCAAGAAGGCTTAGGCAGCCGGAGCAGCTTCTTCGGCTTCGTCGGCAGCGGCAGCGCCGCCCTTGACGATGGCGGCAGCCAGCAGCGGGTTGTCTTCACCGCCGTGGGGCACGTAGGTGACGCCCATGGGCAGCTTGATGTCGGCCAGGTGGATCGAAGCGCCGGCCAGGATGTTGGTCAGGTCGACTTCGATGAACTGGGGCAGAGCCTTCGGCAGGCAGGTGATTTCCAGTTCGGTCGTCACGTGGCTGATGATGGCGCCGGCCAGCTTCACAGCGGGCGAGATTTCGGCGTTGACAAAGTGCAGCGGCACCTTGGTACGCAGAGCCTGGTTGGCGTCCACGCGCTGGAAGTCCACGTGCAGGACTTGCGGCTTGTAGGCGTGCCATTGAACCGAACGCAACAACACTTGCTCATCCTTCGAGCCTTCGAGCTGCATTTGCAGGATCGATGCGTGGAATTCTTCCTTACGCAGGGCGTGATAGATCTCGTTGTGGTCGAGTTCGATGTTCAGGGGGGCAGCCGTACCACCATAGACAATGGCGGGAACGCGGCCCGCGCGGCGCAGGCGGCGGCTCGCACTCGAACCCTGGACGCTACGCGCAGTGGCGATGAATTTCATGGAAAACTCCAAAAACAAAATAAGGTGAAGAGGCTTCACCAGTTAACGGCACGGCGCGCAACATGCGCGCCGTGTTGATTGCGCCTTGCCGCGACCAGCAAGGTGCAAAAACTAAGAGTGGGCTGTGGCAGGCCGACGCGAAGTGCGTCAGTCAACAAACAGCGAGCTGACCGATTCCGCGTTCGAGATACGCAGGATGGTCTCGCCCAACAGCGCGGCGCACGACAACTGGCGGATCTTGCCGCTGGCCTGGCCTTGCTCGGAGAGCGGGATGGTGTCGGTGACGACCAGTTCGTCCAGTTCCGACGCTTCAATGCGGTCAATGGCGCCGCCCGACAGCACGGGGTGCGTGCAATAGGCGTAAACGGCGCCGGCGCCGCGGTCTTTCAGGGCCTGGGCCGCCTTGCACAGCGTGCCGGCGGTGTCGACCATGTCGTCCATGATGATGCAGGTACGGCCGTCGACTTCACCGATGATGTTCATCACTTCCGACACGTTGGCGCGCGGACGACGCTTGTCGATGATGGCCAGGTCGGCTTCCAATTGCTTGGCCAGCGCGCGGGCGCGAACCACGCCGCCGATGTCCGGGGACACCACGACCAGGTTCGAGAAATTGCGGCGCCAGATGTCGCCCAGCAAGATCGGACCGGCGTAGATGTTGTCCACGGGAATGTCGAAGAAACCCTGGATCTGGTCGGCGTGCAGGTCCATCGTCAGGACACGGTCAACGCCAGCCACTTGCAGCATGTTGGCCACGACCTTGGCCGAGATGGCGACACGCGCCGAGCGCGGGCGGCGGTCTTGGCGGGCGTAGCCGAAGTACGGAATCGCGGCGGTGATGCGGCCGGCCGACGCGCGGCGCAGGGCATCAACCATGACCATGATTTCCATCAGGTTGTCATTGGTGGGCGCACAGGTGGGTTGCAGGACGAAGACGTCCTTGCCACGCACGTTCTCGTTGATTTCGACCATCACCTCGCCGTCTGAGAAGCGACCGACGGTCATCTTGCCCAGGGACATATCGAGGTGGTTGACTACGTCCACGGCCAGCCGAGTGTTGGCCGTGCCCGTGAAGATCATGAAGCTATCGTTTGCCATGATGGATGATGCGATGGTCGTTGTAAGACACTAACGAGTGATGCGGGGTGAAAACACCAGCGGATCCGGAAAATAAAAAAGCTGCTGAACCCGGGCCAGTGTCTTACAGGCGTGTTCAACAGCTTTTTTATGTATTCGGTTGGCTGGGGAGGAAGGATTCGAACCTTCGCATGCCGGAATCAAAATCCGGTGCCTTAACCAGCTTGGCGACTCCCCAACTATCTTGCAATCCAATTCCGCAACGGATGTTCAGTTAAACCAGTACAAGCCTGCACTAACCGAAACCGTGGATGCGATGTGCTATTTGTTTTAACAGCGCCGCGCATTATAGCGGATATTTCTGCTTTCGCCAAAACGGCTTCGGAAAGTTCAGAGAATTCGGCGAATAAACACGCGCCTGATCCCGACATGCGTACAGGGTAACCCTGTTCTGCAAGCCACCGCGATGCCCTGGAAACTTCAGGATAAAGACGGTGAACCACCGGCTCCAAGTCGTTTTTCCCGAAGGAAAAAGTTGGCGAAGCAAGAAAGTCCGCTATTGTGATGTAAGAAGAATCCCTTGTCAAATCGGGTGCGGAAAATATTCCAACAGTCGGCACGCTGGTGTCCGGCTGCGCCACCAGATAAGCGCGATCAGGCAGCGTCACGGCGGTGAGCGCTTCGCCCACGCCTTCCGCGAAGGCCGATTGCCCGAACACGAAGACCGGCACATCGGCACCCAAGGGCAAGGCCAGGTCCATCAGCTCGCGGCGCGTCAGCCCCGTGTTCCATAGCTTGTTCAGCGCGATCAGCACCGTGGCCGCATCGCTGGAACCACCGCCCAGCCCACCGCCCTGCGGAATACGTTTTTCAAGCCCGATCTGCACGCCCTGGCGCGTGCCGGTGGCGTGCTGCAAGGCGCGCGCGGCGCGCAAGGTCAGGTCATCGGCTTCGGACACGCCGGCAAGCTCGGTGGCACGGCTGATGACGCCATCGGCGCGCGCGTCGAAATGCAGCGTGTCGCACAGGTCGATGAAGCGGAAGACCGTTTGCAGCAAGTGGTAGCCGTCGGCGCGGCGGCCCACCACATGCAGGAACAGATTCAGCTTGGCGGGAGCGGGTACGTCGTACAGAGTCACAGAGGGCAGCCGATGCGTGCGGGACAAGCCCACATTCTAGCCACGCGCCGGACCTTGCGCCGTGTAGTAAGGCACGTCCGCGCGCGCAAGCGGCGTGCGGCCGCGAAGGTGGTCGGCGATTTTCTCGGCCATCATGATGACCGGCGCGTTCAGGTTGCCCGTGACGATGTCCGGCATGATCGATGCATCAATCACGCGCAAGCCCTCCAGCCCGTGCACGCGGCCGTAGCCGTCCACCACCGCCATCGGGTCGGACGCCGCGCCCATCTTGTTCGAGCATGACGGGTGGTATGCGGTTTCGGCTTGCGCGCGCACGAAGGCATCCAGGTCCGCATCGCTTTTGAGGGAGGCGCCGGGAGATATCTCGCGATCGGCGTACTGCGCCAGCGCGGGTTGCGCGAACAGCTCGCGCGTAATGCGCAGCGCCGCGCGGAATTCGCGCCAGTCCTGCGCGTCGGACATGTAGTTGAACAGGATGCTGGGATGGTCGCGCGGCGAACGCGAACGAATGCGGACCCGCCCACGGCTGGGCGATCGCATCGACCCCACGTGCATCTGAAAGCCATGCACCTTGATGGGGTTGGACCCGTTGTAGTTGATTGCGATCGGCAGGAAGTGATATTGCAGGTTCGGCCATTTGAAATCGTCATGGCTGCGTATGAAGCCACCCGCTTCAAATTGATTGCTGGCGCCAATGCCCGTGCCCATGAACAACCACTGCGCGCCGATCGCAGCCTGATTGCGCAGCTTCAGCGATGGGGCCAGCGACACGGGCTGCTTGCATTCATACTGCACGTACAGCTCAAGGTGATCTTGCAGGTTCTCGCCCACGCCGGGCAGGTCATGCTGCACGGCGATGCCCATGCCGCGCAGCACGCTGGCCGCCCCCACGCCCGAACGCTGCAAGATCTGCGGCGATGCGATAGCGCCCGCGCACAACAGCACTTCACGCAGCGCGTAGCTGCGGTGCTGCTGGCCATGCTGTTCCCAGGCCACGCCTTCGGCGCGCTTGCCGGAAAACAGAATCACATCGGTCCACGCGCGCGTGACTATCGTCAGGTTGGCGCGTCCGCGCGCCTGGTCCAGATAGCCGCGCGCGGTGCTGGCACGCCGGCCGCGCGGGGTCACGGTGCGGTCCATCGGCCCAAAGCCTTCCTGGCGATAGCCGTTCATATCCGGCGTTTGCGCGTACCCCGCCTGCTCGCCCGCTGCCACCATGGCCGCAAACAGCGGGTTGTTGCCGGCCTTGGGGGTGGTGACGCTGACCGGCCCCGCACCACCGTGATAGTCACAGGCGCCCAGGTCTCGGCTTTCGGCCTTCTTGAAATACGGCAAGCAAGACAGATAGTCCCAATGCGCCAGGCCCTCTATGCGCGCCCAGTGGTCGTAGTCCAGCGCGTTGCCGCGCACGTAGCACATGCCGTTGATCAGCGACGACCCGCCGAGCCCCTTGCCGCGCCCGCAATCCAGGCGGCGGCCGTTCAAATGCGGCTCCGGGTCTGTCTTGTAGCCCCAGTTGTAGCGCCTGCCCTGTAGCGGCATGGCTAGCGCGGCCGGCATCTGCGTGCGGAAATCCAGCCGGTGATCCTGGCCCCCCGCTTCCAGCAGCAGCACGGTCGTGCCTGGGTCTTCGGTCAGTCGCGCGGCCAGTGTATTGCCCGCCGATCCCGCGCCGATGATGATGTAGTCGTACTCGCGCTTGATGGACATTGTCTTCCCCCGAACACGTGCAGAAATCGGGTGCCCGCCCGTGTGGCGGGCGCCCGTCGCCGAATGGTCAGTACGATCAAAACACCGACTCGAACGGGCCGAGTTCTACCTGCACGGATTTTGTCTGCGTGTATTGGGCCAGCGCGTCCATGCCGTTTTCGCGGCCAAGGCCCGATTGCTTGTAGCCGCCCACCGGCATCTGCGCGGGCGATTCGCCCCAGGTGTTGACCCAGCAAATGCCAGCCTGCAAGCGATGCGCAACGCGATGCGCGGCGGCCAGATCGCGGCTGACCACGCCCGCCGCCAGACCGTAGCGGCTGTCGTTGGCGCGTTGGACGACTTCGTCTTCGGTATCGAACGCCAGGATGCTCATGACGGGGCCGAAGATCTCCTCTTGCACGATCTCCATGCGGTCTTCGCAATCCGAGAACACGGTGGGCGCCACGTAGGCACCCTTGGCCAAGGCGCCTTCCATCAAGCGGACGCCGCCCGCCAGCAGCGTGGCGCCTTCGCGCTTGCCGATTTCAATCCAGCTCAGCACGTGGTCCATGTGGGCCGCGCTGACCAGCGGGCCGAAGTTCGTGCGGGGATCGAAAGGGTCGCCGATGCGGATGCGCGCCACCCGTTCCAGCACAGCGGCTTCAAACGCTGCCTTGTGCGACCGATGCACGAACACGCGCGTGCCGTTGGTGCATACCTGGCCCGAGCTGAAGAAGTTGGCCATGACCGCGATATCGGCGGCGCGCTCAAGGCAGGCATCGGGCAGCACGATCAACGCCGACTTGCCGCCGAGTTCCAGCGTGACGCTCTTGAGCGTAGCGGCGGCCACGCCCATGACTTGCTTGCCGGTGTCCACACCGCCGGTGAACGACACTTTCGCCACGCCAGGGTGGCCCGTCAGCCAGTCACCAATTTCGCGGCCGCTGCCCAGTACCACGTTGAACACGCCGTTGGGCACGCCCGCCTGCGTGTAGATCTCGGCCAGCCGCAAGGCCGTCAACGGCGTGATCTCGGCGGGCTTGAACACCATGGCGTTGCCGGTGGCCAAGGCCGCGGCGGACTTCCACATGGCAATCTGGATGGGGTAGTTCCACGCGCCGATGCCCGCGATCACGCCCAGCGGTTCGCGGCGCGTGTAGAAAAAGCTGGATTCGCGCAAAGGCACCTGGATGCCCTCCACCGCCGCCGCCAGGCCCGCGTAATACTCGATGACGTCCACGCCGGTGGCGATGTCGACGATGCGGGTTTCGGACAGCGGCTTGCCGGTATCCAGCGTTTCCAGCTCCGCCAATTCGTCATTGCGCTCGCGCAGCATCTGCGCCGCCTTCAGCAGCACGCGCCCGCGCTCGGCGGGGGTGCGCGCCGCCCATACTTTCTGCCCTTCCTGCGCGCTGGCCACCGCGCGGTCTATGTCCTGCCGGGCGGCCACCTGCACTTCCGCCAGCACCGCGCCGTTGGCGGGGTTTACCGTGGTGATGGTCTTGCTGCTGATGGCGTTGGTGCGCCGGCCGTGGATGTAGAGTTGCTGGATGGGCAAGGGCATGGGAATCCGTCCTGTTGTCAAAGTGAGGGCGGGCCCAAGGCCGGCTCGCCCTTGAATTGGCTGCGATCAAGCAGCAGGTCCACATAGTCGTAAGCAATGTCGCGCGCCTTGCCGCCGACAAAGTCCGCGCCCTGCAGGCTGCCCCGCAGCCACAGGCCGTCGATCAGGGCGGCAAGGCCGCGCGCGGCATCGCGCGCCTGCGCAAGCGGCATCACGCGCAGGAATTGGCTGCACAGGTTGGAATACAGGCGGCGGTCGTTGGCGCGTTGCAGTCTGCGCAGGCGGGGTTGATGCATGCTGGCCGCCCAGAACGTGAGCCATGCGCGCATGGCGCTGCGTGATACCTGGGTGGGCACGAAGTTGCCGTCAATGATGGCGCGCAGTTGCGCGCGCGGCGTGGCCTTGGCGCCCTGCCGCGCACGCGACACCGAATCGCGAAGGTTGCGCAGCAATTCCCGCATGGTGGCTTCAAGCAGGCCGTCCTTGTCGCCGAAGTAATGGCTGATGATGCCGGTGGACAACTTCGCGGCGCGGGCAATGTGGGCGATGGAGCTTTCCGCCAGGCCGACCTGGTCGATGGATTCAAGCGTGGCTTGGATGAGTTGATTGCAGCGGATGGGCTGCATTCCGACTTTTGGCATGGTGCGCGCGGTTCCTGGGCTGGCGAGGGCGGGGAGCGAAAGGGGCGAAAGAACCGCCCCTGGGGTTGCCCCCGCCGAGTGCGGTCGAGTCTAATTTATATTGATTGATCATTCAATATAAAAACAGTAAGGTGCCGCAGACACCAGCAGGCAAGCATCGGAAGGCAAATACAGAAGCACCACGGCAGTATCACCACACGGGGAGACAGCGGTGCAGCAAGATCGGAAAACCACGGCGCTGGCATCGGGGGCCGCGCCGCCCTGGCGCGCCTGGCTGGCGCACACCAACCCCATCGTTTTCCTCTGTGCGTCCGGCGCCGTGCTGCTTATCGGCGCCCTGCTCATCGTGCGGCCCGGCGCGTCGCAAGCCTGGCTTGAAGCCGCCCAGTTATTGGTGGCGGCGCATTTCGGCTGGTATTACATGCTGGCCATGGCGGTCAGCGTGGGCTTTGCGCTGTGGTTGGCACTATCGCGCCATGGCGCGCTGCGCCTGGGCGATGACGACGAGTCGCCGGAATTCACTTACCTGTCCTGGGTATCGATGCTGTTCTCATCCGGCATCGGCATTGCGCTGGTGTACTACGGCGTCTACGAGCCGCTGGACCACTTCCTGATGCCGCCCACCGGCGCGGGCGGCACCCAGGAAGCCGCGCGCAATGCCTTGACCCTGACCTTTCTGCACTGGGGCATCCACGGCTGGACGCTATACGCCCTGACCGCCACCGCACTCGCCTACTTCGCGTATCGCCACAAGCAGCCCCTGGCGCTGCGCTCGCCCTTGCAGGGGCTATCCGGCAAGCCGCTGCCCAAAGGCGTGGGCCACGCGGTCGACGGTTTTGGCGTGCTGGCCACCATCGTGTCCATGGTGACCAACCTGGGGCTGGGCGCGTTGCTGCTGCATGCGGGGCTGACGTATCTGTGGGGCGTGCCGAACACGGCCGCTGTCCAGGTGCCCCTCGTGATCATCATGATGGTGGTGGCCACGGGCGCGGCGGCGCTGGGCATCAAGCGCGGCATCGCCATCCTGTCCAACGTCAATACCGGCTTGATGTGCCTGTTGCTGTTGTTCGTTTTCCTGGCCGGCCCCACCCGCCTGCTGCTGGACGGCCTGGTGCAGAACCTGGGCGATTACCTGAACGCATTCCTGGGAAAAAGCTTCGACCTGTACCTGTACGACCGCAAAGCCGTGCGCTGGACCAGTTCGTGGACCATCTTCTATTGGGCGTGGTGGATAGGCTGGGCGCCCTTCGTCGGCATGTTCATCGCCCGCATTTCGCGTGGCCGCCGGATCCGCGAATTGATCTTCGGCGTGATGCTGGTGCCCTTGGGCTTCACGCTGGCCTGGCTGTCCATCTTTGGCAATACCGCCATCAACCTGGTGCTGAACGACGGCGCGGCCGGCCTGGGCCGGATGGCCATGGCCGACCCGCCAATGGCGTTCTACACGTTGATGGAATACCTGCCGATGACCCAGCTTGTAGCTGGCGTGGGCGTGGTGATGTCATTCATGCTGTTCCTGACCCCGGTCGATTCCGGCACGCTGATGATCGCCAACCTGTCGGCCCGCAACGCGGACGCGGGCCACGACGCGCCCATCTGGTTGCGAGTCTTCTGGGCGGCGCTGACAACGATGCTGGGGGTCGGGCTGTTGCTGGCAGGCAATTTCAATGCAATGCAGACCGCGGTGGTGCTGTGCGGCCTGCCTTTTTCCGTGATCTTGCTGTGCTACATGGTCAGCTTGTACAAGGCGCTGGTTCGAGACAACCCCGAACCCAGCCGCCTGCCCGCCACGCGTTGATGTTCAGGGTTGGTTGACCACCAGACGCACCATGATGCGGCGGCCCGGCTCTTGGCGCTGAAGCACAAGCATCTGCGGGCCCAGGGTGTCATAGCGCGACAGGTTTGCCCGCCAGCCGCCTTGCTCGAACGTCGTGGGCCGGCCAAGTTCGTCGCGGGCGACGTCCGATGCTTCGGGTTCAGCCGGCAGCCTGCCGCGCAGCCAGTCACGCAAGCCAGACACGGGCATGCTGCTGCCCAACGCTTCTTCGGCCAGGGCGTCGGGGTTGTCCGCCTGCAGGCGGGTGCCGTCGGCCTTGGTCAAGCTGGCCGCGCCGGGGCGCCCTTCCACGCGCGCTTCGGTTGAGCCCAGCGGGTTGGTCAGGTCCAGCACATAGCGCTGGCCGTCGTCCGACCAGGAAAAGCCGCCCTGCACGGCATTCTGCTTGCCGCCTTCCTCGTTGACCGTAATGGCAAAACGGCCGATGCGTGAAAATGCGTCGGCGCTGGCGCCTTCAATGGGTTTGGGCGTGGTGGTGCAGGCGGCAAGCGCCGCCGCCAGCATTGTCACCAACGCCAGGCGCAGCCAGCCGGAGGAACCGGCCAAGCTTCGCATCGCAAACATCGTCACAGGTTGACTCCCAAGCGCTTGACCACGTCCTGCACGGTCTTGTTCTTGGGGTCTTTCATCAGCGCGGCGCGCAGCAGTTCCGTGGCCTGATCGCGCTTGCCCTGGCTCCACAGCACTTCGGCCAGGTGAGCGGCGATGTCGGCTTCCGGACGCACGCTGTAGGCGCGGCGCAGGTATTCCGCCGCGGACTCGGATTCGCCCATGCGGTACTTGACCCAACCCATGCTGTCCAGAATGAACGGATCGTTGGGCGACAGTTCAAGCGCCTGGGTGATCAGGTCCAACGCTTCGGGCAGGCGCTTGTTGTGGTCAGCCAGCGTATAACCCAACGCGTTGTAGGCGTGGGCATGGTCAGGGTCCAGCGCGATGACCTGGCGCAGCTTGCGTTCCAGCTCGTCCAGCCGGTTCTGGCGCTCGTACAGCATCGCCAGTTCGTACTTGATTTCAACGGTGTCGGGCAGGGCTTCGTCGGCGGCTTCCAGCGTGCTGATCGCCTGGGGCACGCGGTTGGCGTCGCGCAGGATCTGCGCCTTCGTCAACACGCCCAGCGTGCGTTCCTCTTCGTCTTGCGGGCCGGCCGCGTCAATCATGGCCAGCGCGTCGTCGACGCGGCCACTCTTGGCGCGTAGCGCCGCCTGGCGCATGCGCACGGAATAGCGCAGCGTCGGGTCGTCGATGCGACCCAGTTCGTTGATGGCTTCGTCGTAATTGCCCTGGTCTTCGGCAATGCGCGACAGCAGCACATGCGCATCGGCGGCGGCCGCGCCGGCGTCGGTCGCGCCCGGCACCGTAGCGCGCTGGCGCTGGTGCTGCACGTCCAGATATTGCTGAAGCAGGTTTTTGGCCTGCGGCAGTTGGCCGGCCTTGTAGGCCAGTTGCGCCTGCATGAAGAGCAGATCGAAGTCTTCCGGCGACCGGCGCGACATGGCTTGCAGTTCGGCCAACGCCCCGTTGTAGTCGCCGCTGTCGGCCAACTGGCCGGCCAGCATCAGACGAACCTTGCGGGCGCCGGGATTGCGGTTGATATAGGCACGGGCGTCGGCCTGGGCGCGCTGCGGGTCCACCCTGAACCCGTATTCCAGCACGCGCTGGGCGGCCGGTTCGGATTTGGGATCGGCGGCCAGCGCCGCGCGGGATTCTTGCGCGGCGCGTTCGTAATCGCCCGCGGCGGACGCCACGTCGGCCAAGGCCAGATGAGCGGCGGGCAGCTTGCGCACGCTGTCGCTCAGGGATTCGTCAAGAATGCGCAGCGCCAGGCGGCGGTCGTTCAGGCGGCTGAGCACGGCCAGCGCCTGGCCGATGGCGGCCGGCTTGTCGCGCGAAGCGTCGATGCGGTTGCGCAGCGCCTGGGCCAGGCCCTTGGTCTGCCCATTGGCGGCGGCAAGCGCCAGCTCGGTGGAACTGGCTTCGACATCGTTGGGAGACAGGCGCGCCCAGACCCGGGCCGCTTCCAGCGCGCCGGGCAGGTTGCCGCCCGCCAACTGGAATTCCAATCCGCGCCGCGCCAGGCGCGGGTCGCCGGTGTCGCGGGCCAAGCCCACCATGGTGGTCGCCGCTGTGCCGTACATGCCACGCTGGGCAGCGATCTCTGACGCGAGGACGCGATAGAAGATGTCGCCGGTCAGCGAAACATAGGGCAGTTGGCCCGGCCGCAGACGGATCACTTCGGTTTCAGGCTGACGGTTCTGCGGGGCCATGCGTGGCCCGGTTGCATCTCGCGTCCGGCTGTCGGCCGCCTGGGCCGGCAGCGAAAAACCTGTTGCCAGCGCAAGCGCCAACACGGCGATCCCGATATTCATTTGTTTAAAAGACGACTTCACGCGGCCCGTCCGGTTGATGGCACAATCTTCGTACACGCAATTGATGATCTTACACTGGCTCATGCCGGAACTGCCTGAAGTCGAAACTACGCGCCGAGGAATCGACGCCGTCATCACCGGCCGGACGCTCAAGCGCCTGGTCATCCACGAACCCCGCATGCGCTGGCCGATTCCCTCGGACCTGCCGGCGCTGATCGGTGGCCGCGCCGTATTGGAATGCGCCCGCCGAGGCAAATATCTGCTGCTGCGGTTCGAGCACGGCACGCAGATTGTGCATCTAGGCATGTCGGGCTCATTGCGCAGCGTGGCGCCGGGGGAATTCCTGCGCAAGCACGATCATGTCGAATGGATTTTCGACGACGCCGTGCTGCGCCTGCATGACCCCAGGCGTTTCGGGGCGGTGCTGTGGCATGCCGATGCCGACGGCCCCATCGATGCCCACCCCTTGCTGGCCAAGCTGGGCATCGAGCCCTTCGACCCGCGCTTTGACGGCGCCTGGCTGCATCGCCACTTCAAGAACCACGGCGCCGCCATCAAGCAGGTGCTGCTGGCGGGCATGGCGGTGGTGGGCGTGGGCAATATCTACGCATCCGAAAGCCTGTTCCGCGCGCGCATCAACCCCAAGACCCCCGCCAATAAACTGTCGCCGGCGCGTTGCGAACGGCTGGCCGACATGGTGCGCGCCACCCTGGCCGACGCGCTGACTTCCGGCGGCAGCACGCTGCGGGACTATGTCGGCGCCACGGGCGAACCCGGGGCGTACTTCGAGATCCATGCCGCCGTCTATGAGCGCGAAGGCCTGCCGTGCCGGGTTTGCGAGACCCCCATCCGGCGCTTCGTCCAAGGGCAGCGCGCCACTTATTACTGCCCGAAATGCCAGCGGAACTAGGCGCAACATCCTGAAATTACTGGGGAAATCCCTGTAAAAGCGGCACCATTTGTTTATAGCGAACGTGTTGCACAAACACTAACGCCACGCTATATTCCTTCCACACACCTATTCCTATAACAGTGGAAGGAGCCTCCATGAGCAAGCAATTCGCCTCGCACGCCGATATGGACGACAAGGTCGTCTCGTTCGAAAAACTGTCCGACAACGCCTATGCCTACACGGCCGAAGGCGACCCCAACACGGGCGTGATCATCGGCGACGAGGCCGTCATGGTGATCGACACCCAAGCCACCCCGGTCATGGCCCAAGACGTCATCCGCCGCATCCGCGAAGTGACGGACAAGCCCATCAAGTACATCCTGCTGTCGCACTACCACGCCGTGCGCGTGTTTGGTGCTTCCGCCTACAACGCCCAGGAAATCCTGGCCAGCCGCGACACCTACGACCTGATCGTCGAGCGCGGCGAGCAGGACAAGGCCAGCGAAATCGGTCGCTTCCCCCGCCTGTTCCGCAACGCCGAATCGATTCCGCCGGGCCTGGTCTGGCCGACGATGACGTTCAAGGGCGAAATGACCGTCAACCTGGGCAACCTGGAAGTCAAGCTGCTGCAAGTGGGCCGTGGCCACACCAAGGGCGACACCATCGCCTGGCTGCCCGAGCAGAAAATCCTGTTCGCGGGCGACCTGGTCGAATACCAGTCCACCCCGTACTGCGGCGACGCCTACTTCCGCGACTGGCCCAGCACGCTGGACGCGCTGTCGGGCTTTGAAGCCGAAAAGATGGTGCCCGGACGTGGCCCCGCCTTGAAGGACGCCACCGAAGTGCGCCAAGGCCTGGCCGGTACCCGCGCTTTCCTGACCGACTTGTACGGCGCCGTGAACCGTGGCGTGGCCGAAGGCAAGGACCTGAAGACGATCTACCGCGAGGTCTACGACTTCATGAAGCCGCGCTACAGCGACTGGGTCATCTTCGACCACTGCATGCCGTTTGACGTGTCGCGCGCCTTTGACGAGGCCTCGGGCCACACGCATCCGCGCATCTGGACCGACAAGCGCGATCTGGAAATGTGGGCGCAGCTGGAAGGCTGACCCCGCTGGGCCGCTGGGGCTACTGCCTGCGGCCAAGTGACTGAATATGCAAGAACCGAACCGCGCGTCGCCAGACGGCGCGCGGCTTCGCACATAAAAACAAAATGACCCACACAGGAGACAGCCGTGGGAGACATCGACTTTCAGGCGATGGAGTTCGCCTATGAAAAACACGCCGACCAAAGCGCCCAGGGCGCGGCGCGGCATCAGGTCGTGGTGGTGGGCGCCGGCCCGGTCGGCCTGACCACCGCGCTGGACCTTGCCCGCCAAGGCGTGCGCGTGGTGGTGCTGGACGACGATTACCGCTTGTCCACCGGTTCACGCGCCATCTGCTTTTCCAAGCGCACGCTGGAAATCTGGGACCGCCTGGGCGTCGGCCAACGCATGATCGACAAAGGCGTGTCGTGGAACGTGGGCAAGGTGTTCTTCCGTGAACAGGAAGTGTGGCGCTTTGACCTGCTGCCCGAACCCGGCCACCGCCGCCCCGCCTTCATCAACCTGCAGCAGTACTACGCCGAAGGCTATCTGTACGAGCAGGCGCGCCAGGAACCCAATATCGACCTGCGCTGGAAAAACAAGGTCGCGGGAGTGGCGCAGACCGATGCGGGCGTGGACCTCACCATCGAAACACCCGAAGGCCCCTACACGCTGCACGCCGACTGGCTCGTTGCCTGCGACGGCGCGCGCTCGCCGGTGCGCAAGCTGATCGGCCAGGAAAGCCATGGCCGCATCTTCCGCGACCGATTCCTGATTGCCGACGTGAAGATGAAGGCCGACTTCCCGACCGAGCGCTGGTTCTGGTTCGATCCGCCCTTTCATCCCAACCAGTCCGTGCTGTTGCATCGGCAGCCGGACAACGTCTGGCGCATCGACTTCCAGCTTGGCTGGAATGCCGACCCCATCGAAGCCGTCAAGCCTGAAAATGTGCTGCCGCGCATCCGCGCGCTGCTCGGCCCCGACGCGCAATTCGACCTGGAATGGGTCAGCGTCTACACCTTTGCGTGCGAGCGCATGGACAAGTTCCGCCACGGCCGCGTGGTGTTCGCGGGCGACTCTGCGCACCGCGTCTCGCCGTTTGGTGCGCGTGGCGCCAACAGCGGCGTGCAAGACGCCGAGAACCTGGCCTGGAAACTGAAGCTGGTGCTTGCGGGCCTGGCGCCCGAGACGCTGATCGACAGCTACAGCGCCGAGCGCGAGTACGCGGCCGACGAGAACATCCTGAATTCCTCGCGGGCCACGGACTTCATCACGCCCAAGAGCGATATCAGCCGGAGCTTTCGCAACGCCGTATTGAACCTGGCCAAGACGCATTCGTTTGCACGGTCGCTGGTCAACAGCGGCCGCTTGTCGCTGCCGGCCACCTACATTGGGTCGCCGTTGAACACACCGGATGCCGACGCCTTTACCGGCCGCATGGCGCCCGGCGCGGTCGCGCTGGATGCGCCGGTGTCGGTGAATGGCGAAGACGACTGGTGGATGGCGCAACTGGACGGCAGCTTCGTGCTGGCCGTGTTCTGCGGCAATACCCTGCCCGACCGTGACACGCAGTCGGCCTTGCAGGCGCTGCGCATGGCCCCGGTGCCGGTCAAGGCGGTGCTGGTGGTCGACCCGCAATGCGATGTGGCGGGATTGTCGGCGGATCTGCCGGTGGTGGCCGACCGCGAAGGCTGCCTGGCCAAGCGCTACGACGCGCAGCCCGGCACCACCTACCTGATTCGCCCCGACCAGCACATCGCCGCGCGCTGGCGCGCCTTCAATGCCGACGCGGTTGCCGCCGCGGTCAAGCGGGCCACGGGCCACGCCTGATTCCAGAGGTCATCCCATCATGCTGATAACCGACACCAACCTGAGTTCGCCCGACGATTTCTACGAGGCGCTGATCGAAACCCATCGCGACCTGACGAACGAGCAAAGCCACGAGCTGAACGCCGCGCTGATCCTGCTGCTGGCCAACCATCTGGGCGACATGGCCCTGTTGCGCGAAGCATTGCAGCAAGCCCGAGAGTCAGTGGTGGGATGTAGGATGGGTGAAGCGCGATAAAAAATAAAGAAGAACGAAAACATCGAACGCGCGCAACCCATCAAGCAGCGGTGAATTCCGGGAAGATTCAGCCATAACGCAAGCGCTGCATGATGGGTTACGCGCGTTCCACATCGGTTTTCTTTTTACCGATTCTTCGCGCTTCACCCATCCCGCGACCATCAAGCATTCACCCCCCCACCCCAAACGTATTCACAATCAACCCGCGCAGCCATTGATTGCCGCTGTCCCGATCAACCCGGCGTTGCCAATACAGGTTCGTCTGTAGCGCGGGCACCCTCACCGGTGGCGTCATGAAGCGCAAGCCGAACGGCGGGGCGGCGCTGGCGGCCAGCTTTTCCGGCACAGTGGCCAGCAGATCCGTTGCGCTCACGATATACGGCACGGCCGAAAAGTGCGGCACGCTGAAATGTTCCGCCAGCACCACCCCCGCGCGCTCCATTGACTGATTCACCTGCCCGTAGGGCGCGGCGCGCGACACGATCAAATGGCGCTCCGCGCGAAACGCCTTGATGCCCATGCCGGCATGCGCCGTGGGATGCGCCTGCCGGAACAAGGTTGCGTAGCCCTGGCGAAACAGCATGCGCTGCATCGTGCCCGCGCCCATCTCGTCGAACGCGCCGATCGCCAGGTCGACCCGGCCCGACTCCATCTCGCGCGGCAAGTCCGGCCCCTGCACCCGCACTGAATCAATCCGCACGTGCGGCGCCACCTGCACGCACACCTCCATCAAGCGCGGCATGAAGTGGATTTCACCCACGTCCGTCATCGCCACGCGAAAGCGTCGGTTGCTGGTCGTGGCGTCGAACACGTCCTGGTCTTGCAGCGCCTGCGTCAGCACGGTCAGCGCTTCGCTGACGGGGCCGGCCAACCGCTGCGCTCGGGGCGTGGGCAGCATGCCCTGCCCCGTCCGCACGAACAGCTCATCGCCAAAGGCCTCGCGCAGGCGGCGCAGCGCGTTGCTGACAGCGGGTTGCGTCAGGCCCATGCGGCGCGCCACGGCCGACAGGTTGCGGTCTTCCAGCAAGTGCTGGAACAAGATCAGCAGATTCAAATCGACGTCGCGCAGTTCGGCCATTGCCGCCTCCTACTATTCACAAAATTTATAGTCTGTATTTTTACATTCCCGTAGCCGTAGTGGTGTTTTTTTCCGACAATGACGCATCGCCGCTGTTTTTACAGACGGCCCCATACCGACCGCGCGGCCACGCACCGCGCCGCCACCCAGGAGGATTCCATGGAACTGCAATATCTGACCGGTTTCGGCAACGACTGTGCCACCGAGGCACTGCCCGGCGCCCTGCCCGTGGGCCGCAATTCGCCCCAGCAGTGCCCCTATGGCCTGTATGCCGAACAGCTTTCCGGCACCGCTTTCACCGCCCCCCGCAACGAGAACCGGCGTTCCTGGCTGTACCGCATCCGCCCGGGCGCGCAGCACAAGCCGTTTGAAGCGTTTGACGGCGCTGCGGGCTGGGAAAGCACGTTCGGCCACGGCCCGGTCACGCCGAACCAACTGCGTTGGAACCCGCTGCCGATTCCCGCCGCCCCTACCGACTTCCTGGAAGGCGTGAAGACCTGGGGCGGCAATGGCGGCCCCGACGAACAGGGCGGCGTCGCCATCCACCTGTACGCCGCCAACCGCTCGATGCAGGGCCGCTACTTCTACAACGCTGACGGTGAACTGCTGCTGGTGCCGCAACAAGGCCGGCTGCGCCTGGCCACCGAACTGGGCTTGATTGATCTTGAGCCCTTGGAAATTGCCGTGATTCCGCGCGGCGTGCGCTTTCGCGTCGAACTGCTGGACGGCGAAGCGCGCGGCTACATGCTGGAGAACTTCGGCGCGGCGCTGCGCCTGCCCGAACTGGGTCCCATCGGATCAAACTGCCTGGCCAACGCCCGCGACTTCAAGACGCCGGTGGCCTGGTACGAAGACGTCGAAGGCGACTTTGAATTGATCGCGAAGTTCACCGGCGGCTTCTGGCGCGCGTCCATCGACCACTCGCCGCTGGACGTCGTGGCCTGGCACGGCACGCACGCGCCCTACAAGTACGACCTGCGACACTTCAACACCATCGGCTCGATCAGCTTCGACCATCCGGACCCGTCGATCTTTACCGTGCTGACGGCGCCGTCGGACACCCCGGGCACGGCCAACATGGACTTCGCGATTTTCCCGCCGCGCATCCTGGCCATGGAAGACACCTTCCGTCCGCCCTGGTTCCATCGCAACGTCGCCAGCGAATTCATGGGCCTGATCCAGGGCGTGTACGACGCCAAGGCCGATGGCTTCGCGCCCGGCGGCGCCAGCCTGCACAATTGCATGAGCGGCCACGGCCCCGACGCCGAGACGTTCGAAAAGGCCTCGCACGCCGACACGCACAGCGCCCACTACATCCGCGATACGATGGCGTTCATGTTTGAAACGCGCCGGGTGATCCGTCCGACCGCGCAGGCGCTGGCTTCCAAAGACCTGCAAGGCGATTACTACCGGTGCTGGCAGGGCATCGTGAAGCACTTCGATCCCAACAAGGCGTGACGGCGGTTCCTCGCTGACCCACGTTCACGGCGATGCGCGCAAACGCATCGCCGTTTGGCGTTCGACATTTGGCGTTCAATGTTTAGCGCACACAATTTGGCATTCCTGCGGCTAGCCGCCCCCAACACACACATTAACGAGACACGCAGCCATGACCACCTCGATAAACGAAACCCACGACCCGTCCTTGAAAAGCTGGATTGCCAGCGCCAACACCGGCACGTCGGACTTCCCGGTGCAAAACCTGCCCTACGGCGCTTTCCGCCGCAAAGGCTCGAACGAATCGTTTCGCCCCGGCGTGGCCATTGGTGACCAGATCCTGGACCTGGCCGCACTGGCGGCGGCTAAGCCGTTTGAAGGCCAGGCCGCCGAAGCCTTGGCCGCTTGCGCCAGCGACAGCCTGAATGCGTTGATGGCCTTGGGCCAGGCCCACTGGAGCGCCCTGCGCCTGGCCTTGTCGCGCGCGCTGCGCGAAGGCGCCGCGTTGCGCAACGTGGTCGAGCCGCTGCTGGTTGCGCAAGCCGACGCTGAGCACACCACGCCCGCGCGTATCGGCGACTACACCGACTTCTACATCTCGGTGCACCACGCCACCGCCATTGGCAAACAGTTCCGCCCGGACAACCCCTTGCTGCCGAACTACAAGTGGGTGCCCATCGGCTACCACGGCCGTGCGTCCAGCATCGGCGTGGACCAGAAGTTTCCGCGCCCCGTGGGCCAGACCCGTCCCGCCAACGAAGGCGACGCGCCGCAGTTCGGCCCGTGCGCCCGCTTGGATTACGAATTGGAACTGGGCATCTTCGTGGGCACCGGCAACGCCCAGGGCGATCGCATCAACCTGGCCGACGCCGACGGCCACGTGTTTGGCCTGTGCATCCTGAACGACTGGTCGGCACGCGACATCCAGGCCTGGGAATACCAGCCGCTGGGACCTTTCCTGTCGAAGAACTTTGCGTCGACGATCTCGCCGTGGATCGTGACCATGGAAGCGCTGGAGCCGTTCCGCACGCAGTACAACCGCGGCCCGTCCGAACCGCAGCCGATGCCGTACCTGGCCTCCGACGCGAACCGCGCCAAGGGCGCCTACGACGTGCAACTGGAAGTGCTGATGACCACCGCGCAGTCGCGCGATGCCAAGCAGCCGCCGGTGACCCTGTCGCGCAGCAACTTCCGCGACGCTTACTGGAACGTGGCGCAACTGATTGCGCACCACACGGTGAACGGCTGCAACCTGCAACCGGGCGACATGCTGGGCACGGGCACGCTGTCCGGCCCGCAGCCCTCGGAAGCGGGCTCCTTGCTGGAATTGAGCAATGGCGGCAAGACCCCGATTGATCTGCCCTGGGGCGAAAAGCGTACCTTCCTGCAAGATGGCGACCAGATCATCATGCGCGCCGCATGCGAGAAAGCGGGCTACCCGAAAATCGGTTTCGGCGAATCCTCCGGCGTAGTGCTACCCGCCAAACTGTAGGATGGGTGGAGCGCGGCAAATCGTTGGAGGATGGGTGAAGCGCGCTAAATCGTAGGATGGGTGAAGCGCGCTAAATCGTAGGATGGGTGGAGCGCGGCAAGCCTGGGAGAAGAACCCCGGCATTCGCCGCGCGCAACCCATCATGACTGCGTACAGGATAGATTTTTCGCTTGCCGGGGTGATGGGTTACGTGCGATCGGAAATGGAGTTCTTGGGTATAAGCTTCTCGCACTTCACCCATCCTACGTGACCACGACTTCATCACGGCGCTAGAAACCCATCACGGCAACCGATACTTTTCTTCCCGATACGCCCAGCTTGCCCACAGCGCATGCGCCAGCGCTTCTTCCGTCAACGCCGGGTCTGCCGGCTGCACAGGCGCATACGTTTCATTTTTCCCGACCGGCGCTGCTTCATATCGGAATTCGCGGGGTTCCTTCGCGGGTTCCAGCACCAGCAGCTTGTCGCCTTGCAAATACCCGAAGTTGTCCGCGTACTGCATCATCGCGCGGTTCGGGTCGCGTTGCGTCAGGTCGGCGCCCAGCATCGGGTTCACGTTGTCCAGGCCGATCAGCGACAGCAGCGTCGGCGCCATGTCGATCTGGCTCACCAAGCGCTCGTCCTGTCGCGGGGTAATGCCAGCCCCCAGGAACAGCGCGGGGATCTGGAAGTGACGCACCGGTACGGGTATGGACCCATACACACGCGAATCGTGATCCGCGATCACCAGGAACACGGTGTTGTTCCAGTACGGCGCCTGCTTTGCCTTGTCGAAAAACTGCCCCAACGCCCAATCGGCGTAGCGCACCGTGTTGTCCACGGTGGCGGGGTCGCCCACCGGCTTGATGCGGCCTTCCGGGTATTCCCACGGCGAATGGTTCGACACGGAAAACGCCAGCGTGAAGACCGGCTTGTCGCCGTCGGCGCGCAGCAGGCGGTCAACCTGATTGAACATGTCTTCGTCGGACGCACCCCAAGAGCCTTCAAACACCGGGTTCACGAACTTGGGCCGGTCGATCACTTCGTCAAAGCCGTTGCCCAGGAAGAACGCGCGCATATTGTCGAAGTGCGACTCGCCGCCATACACGAAGCGCGAGTGGTAGCCATGCTTGCCCAGCACCTGCGCCAGGGTGAAAAAGCCGGTCTGCGAGCGCGGCAGCTTGACCACCGCGTCGGCCACGCTGGGCAGGAACCCCGCCGTCACCGCTTCAATACCGCGCACCGAGCGCGTGCCGGTGGCGTAGGCGCGGTGGAACATCCAGCCGTCCTTGGACAGGCGGTCGATGTTGGGTGTGAGATCGCGTCCACCCAAGCTGCCCACGTACTGCGCGCCCAGGCTTTCCTGCAAGATGATCACCACGTTCAGCGGCTTGTCGCGCCGCACGGTGGCCTTCTGTTCGTGCAGGCTGGGGTAGCGCGCATCCAGCGGCGCGCCGGTCAGGCCCGCCTTTTCGCGGACGATGGCGTTCATGCGGTCCACCGGCATCTTCGGATACATTGCCGCTGACGAGCGCTCATCGCGCATGCGATAGGCCGCATCGAACACGCTGTACAGCGAGTTCAGCGCCAGCGCATTGACCATGGAGTCAGAACTGAAGGCCACCTTGGCCGGATTGATGGGGCGATGTTCCAGCGTGCCGCGCGCGCCCAGCACCACCAGCGCCAAGATCACGAAAGACGCAATCGGCCGTTTCCACCAGGCCATGAACTCATCACGCGACCGCGTCGGAAACAGTTTGAACGCCAGCCAGGCCGCCACCACCAGCACCACGAACGCGGCCAGCAGCACGCCCTTGTAGCCCTGCCACAGCATCGATCCCACTTCCTTGGGATTGAGCAGATAGATGAAGTACAGCCGGTTCGGCCGCGTGTCGTATTCGGCGATGAATTGCGGCGTGGACACTTCCAGCAGCACATACAGCATCCACCACACGCGGAACCACCACGCCGTGATGCGCGCGGCCAAGGGCCGATGCCCGAACCAGGGCGAGAACACCGCGGGCAGCGCGATCACCATGGACAAGAGGCAGACGTCGATGCGCAGTCCGCCCAGCAGCAGCGGCCACAAGCCGCCGGCCGCTTGCACGCGGTCCCACATCCAGAAAGCCAGCCCCAGCCGCGACAGCGTCAGCAGCACCAGGACGGCGAGGATGAATCGTAGTGTCAGGCGACGCATGCGGCGGCCCTCCGCAAGCGGTGAAGCGCGATTGCCGCTACTGATAAAAGAATGCCGCTGTCCATGCCAAGCAAAACCATGCCGCCTCGTCGTTCGAAAATGAAACCGGGCAAAGATTAACGCGGTTTCTCATTCGACGCGGCGCGATCGCAGTGACTCAAACGTTGTACGACATCGTATTTCAATAACACGCAAGCCAAGCCGGCCTGTCGGGTTATTGCGCGCGGCGCAGCCGTTCGCGGCTGTTGCTCAGGTGCGTGCGCATGGCGGCGCGCGCGGCTTCGGCGTCCTGGCGCATGATCGCGCTGTAGATGTCTTCGTGTTCCAGATTCACGCGCGCCAAATAGGCCGCGCGATCTTCGTGCGCGAACTTGGCGGAATTGATGCGGGTACGCGGAATGATCGCCGACCCCAGGTGCGACATCAGGTCCGCGAAATAGCGGTTGTCGGTCGACTGCGCCACCAATAGATGAAACTGGAAGTCGGGCGTGATGGTGTCGCCGCCCACGTCCAATGCGCTTTTGAACAGGTCCAGCGCGCGTCGCATTTCCTGCAACTGCACGTCGCTGCGCCGAATGGCGGCCAAGCCCGCGGCCTCGCTTTCCAGGCAGATACGCAGCTCAAGCAGCACCAGCACGTCGCGCACCGTGGCGATGTCGGCGGGGTCCACGCGGAAGTCGACACTGCCGCTGGGTTCCAGCGCATAGGTGCCCACGCCGTGATGCGTTTCGACCAGGCCCGATGCCTGCAAGCGCGACAGCGCCTCGCGCACGACGGTTCGGCTGACGCCAAACTGACGCATGATCTCGGACTCGGTGGGTAGCTTGTCGCCAGGGCGGATTTCGCCGCTGCGGATGCGTTCGGAGATGCTCTCGACCAAGCCTTGAGCCAAGTTCCGGGGACGACGCTGCGGCAAGACGGGAGTAGCGACTGGAGCGTTCATCAGGGTTAATCCGAAAATGAGTACAAAAGCTTGACGCTGAAATTTGGGGCTAATTATACTTTGCGCACGTTGTACGACAACGTACCAGATACGTTCCCACTCCGCACCTTTCACCGAGCGTTGCGACATGAGCAGAACCGTCAACCCGCCGCCAGCGCCCCCCCGCTGCCAGCGTCTACTACTGACCGGCGCCGCCGGCGGCCTGGGACAAGTGCTGCGTCCCCGACTCAAAGCCCACGCCAACGTACTGCGTGTTTCCGACGTGGCGCCCTTGGCGCCCACGGGTGAAGGCGAAGAAGCCGTGCCATGCGATCTGGCCGACGCCGCCGCCGTGTCATCGCTGGTGCAGGGCGTGGACGCCATCGTGCACCTGGGCGGCGTGTCGGTCGAACGCCCATTCGAAGACATCCTGCCCGCCAACATACAGGGCGTCTACAACCTCTACGAGGCCGCCCGTGTGCATGGAGTGCGGCGCGTGGTGTTCGCCAGCTCCAACCACGTCATCGGCTTTTACGAACAGGGCCAGCAATTGGATGCCGACGTGCCATTGCGCCCCGACGGCTACTACGGCCTGTCCAAAGCCTACGGCGAACACCTGTCGCGCTTTTACTTCGACCGCTACGGCATCGAAACCGTGTGCCTGCGCATCGGCTCGTCGTTTCCAGCGCCCAAGGACCGCCGCATGCTGGTCACCTGGCTTAGCTATGACGACCTGACCGACCTGGTCACGCGCGCGCTGTTCACCCCCGACGTCGGGCACCTGATCGTGTATGGCGCGTCCGCCAACCGCGATAGCTGGTGGCGCGACGACGCCGCGAAGGTGCTGGGCTTTGTGCCCAAGGATTCTTCAGAGCGCTTTCGCGCGCAAGTGGAAGCGCAGCCGCCGCTGCCCGCCGATGACCCCGCCGCCCGTTACCAGGGTGGCGCGTTCGTCAAGGCAGGGCCCTTTCCCTTTCCCGCCAACACCACCAAGTAGGCGCCGCCATGCCCACAACCGTCGAACGCGTTGGAGACATGTTGTGCGGCGTCGGAGAAAGCCCGGTATGGCGCGCCAGCGACCAGACGTTCACCTGGACCGACATCCCGAATAAAACGCTGTGGCGCTGGTCGCCCGCCAGTGGCGAATTCGCGCTCTGGTCACTGCCCCAAATGGCCGGCTGCATCGCCATGCGCGGCGCGGGCTGGTTGCTGGCGATGGAGGACGGCGTGTACGCATGCGACGCGCTGCTGCCCGACACGCCATGCCGGCCTCGCCTGCTGGCCGGCGTCACGCACGCGGCTGCCGACATGCGCTTCAACGACGGCCGCTGCGACCGCCAAGGCCGCTTCCTGGCGGGCACGATGGTGATGGACATGGGCCGGGCACAGGCGGCCGGCTGCCTGTATCGCTTTGATGCCGACGGCCTGTCGGTGCTGCTGGACGACCTGATCGTGCCCAACGGCCTGGCCTTCAGCCCGGATGGCAAGACGATGTACCTGTCCGATTCCCACCCGTCGCGCGCCATGGTCTGGGCGTTTGATTACGACGTGGACAGCGGCACACCGCACAATCGCCGCCCCTTCATCCCTGCCCTGCCCGCCGGCCGCCCCGATGGCGCCGCCGTTGATGCCGACGGCGGCTACTGGATCTGCGGCAACGACGCGGGCCGCGTCTATCGCTACACGCCCGACGGCCGGCTGGACCAGACCTACGTCGTTCCCGCCCGCAAGGTCGCCATGTGCGCCTTCGGCGGCGCGGGCATGGACACGCTTTTCATCACGTCGATACGCCCCGCCGACGCCGCCCCCGGCGCCTTGGACGGCGCGTTGTTCGCCCTGCGTCCCGGCGCGCGGGGCCTGGAGGAAACCGCCAGCGCCGGTTAGCACCCGACCGGGGTGGCATTGCCGCGCCCCACGCAACGTAGGTCTGTACACGAAGAGCTTCGAGGCCGTCCTGGCCCATAACGAAACGCCGTACTCCAACCGGAGGTAGACATGCTGCGCCCCACCCTGACCCGCGCCATTTTGGCGGCGGTTGCCTTGCTGACGCTGGTCCCCCTTGCCAACGCGGCCGAGCTGCGATCCGCCGACATTCACCCCGACGACTATCCCACCGTGCAAGCCGTGCGCCAGTTCGGCGAACTGGTCAAGCAACGCACCAACGGCCGCATCACCGTCAAGGTCTACGCCGGTGGCTCGCTGGGCAATGAAGACGATTCGATCGAACAGGTAAAACTGGGCGCCCTGGCCATGGCGCGCGTGTCCAGCGCCGCCATGCACAACATCTGCCAGACCACGCGGGTGCCGTCGCTGCCGTTCCTGTTCCGCTCGAAAGAACATCTGCACAAGGTGCTGGATAGCGAGATCGGCGACCAGATCCTGCGCTCTTGCGAGGCTGCCGGCTTTGTTGGCCTGGCCTGGTACGACAGCGGTTCGCGGTCCATGTACACGCGCAACAAGCCCGTCAAGACACTGGCCGACGCCAAGGGCATGAAGATTCGCGTGCAGCAGTCGGACCTGTCCGTCGCCATGGTCGAGGCCATGGGCGGCAACGCCACGCCCATGCCCATGGGCGAGGTCTATACGTCGTTGAAGACCGGGCTGGTGGACGCGGCCGAAAACAACTTCCCCAGCTACGAAAGCGCGCATCACTACGAGGTTGCCAAGTTCTACTCCATGACCGAGCACACCATGACGCCGGAGATCCTGATTTTCTCCAAGCGCCAATGGGACAAGCTTGCGCCCGAGGATCAAAAGATCCTGCGCGAGGCCGCACGCGAATCAGTGCCGTTCATGCGCAAGCTGTGGGACGAGCGTGAACAGAAGTCGCGCGCCGTGGTCGAGAAGGCGGGCTCGGAGATCGTGGCGGTGGACAAGGCGTCGTTCCAGGGCGCGATGAAGCCGGTGTACGACCGCTTCGTGACCACGCCCGAAATGAAAGACCTGGTCGCGAAGATCCAGGCTGTTCAGTGAGGGCGCCATGTTGGCCACATCCACGAATGACACCCACGTAAAGGGAGAAGGCCGGGCGCAAGCCCTGGCCGGCCCGCTGGACGCCTACACGCGCGGCTGCGCCATGCTGGCGCGGGCGTGCATGTGGACCAGCGTGTTCGGGCTGGTCTGCCTGATCATCGCAGTCAGCTTGCAGATCTTCGGCCGCCACGTGCTCAACAGCACGCCAACCTGGGCCGAAAGCCTGTCGTTGCTGCTGGTGCTGTACGTCACCATGCTGGGCGCGGCCGTGGGCGTGCGCGACGCGGGGCATATCGGCTTCGAGTCCCTGCTGGACGCGCTGCCGGCGCGCGGACAACGGCACCTGCGCATTGTCATCCACCTGCTGGTGCTGCTGTTCGGCGTGTTGATGGCCTGGAACTGCGGCGTGCTGGCGGAATCGGTGCACGCCTACAAGATTCCCAACCTGGGTATCTCGAACGCCTGGAAGTACATCCCCGCAACCCTGTCGGGCACCTTGATCGCGCTCTTTTCGCTGGAGCACATCATCGCCATCCTGCGCAACCATAAGGTGGTACCAGCATGGCGCTGACACTGCTTTCGTTTACGTTCATGGGCTTCCTGGTGATCGGCGTGCCGGTGGCCTTTGCCATCGGCTTGTCGTCCCTCACCGCGATCATGGTCGAGGACCTGCCGCTGGCGGTGGCGTTCCAGCAGATGACCTCGGGCATGAATGCGTTTTCGTTCCTGGCCATTCCCTTCTTCATCTTCACGGGCGAACTGATGCTGTATGGCGGCATCGCCGAGCGCATCGTGAATTTCGCGAAGTCGCTGGTGGGCCACGTGCGCGGCGGGTTGGGCATGTCCAACGTGGTGGCCTGCACGCTGTTCGGCGGTGTGTCCGGTTCGCCGGTGGCGGACGTGTCGGCCATGGGCTCGGTGATGATTCCGATGATGAAGCGCGAGGGCTATCACGCGGACTACGCCGTGAACGTCACCACGCACGCGGCGCTGGTGGGCGCGCTGATGCCGACCAGCCACAACATCATCATCTACACCTTGGCGGCGGGCGGCAAAGTGTCCATTGCCGCGTTGATCGCGGCCGGCGTGGTGCCGGCGCTGATCCTGACGCTGTGCAACCTGGCCGCCGCGTATTTCGTGGCGCGCAGCCGAGGCTATCCGGCGGGCACCTTCCCCGGTTGGCGCATCGTGGCGCGTTCGCTGGCGGCGGCCGCGCCGGGCCTGTTCGTGGTGGTGCTGATCATCACCGGGATTCTTAGCGGCGTGTTCACGGCAACGGAATCGGCGGCAGTGGCCGTGCTGTATGCACTGGCGCTGACGATATTCGTCTACCGCTCGCTGACCTGGGACCAGTTCGTGCGCGCCGCCAGCAAGGCGGTCAAGACGACGGGCGTGGTGTTGCTGCTGATCGGCATTTCGGCCACCTTCGGCTATCTGATCAGCTTCTACGGCGTGGCCGAGAAAACGGGCCAACTGATGGCCTCGATCTCGACCAGCCCGTGGGCCATCTTCCTGATGGTGAACATCATCCTGTTCGTGCTGGGCACCTTTCTGGACATGGCCGCCACCATCCTCATCTGCACGCCGATCTTCCTGCCGATCTGCATGCAGTATGGAATGGGCCCGGTGCAGTTCGGCATCGTGATTCTGCTGAACTGCGCGCTGGGATTGAACACGCCACCCGTGGGCACCACCCAGTTCGTGGGGTGCGCCATCGGCGGGGTATCGGTGGGGACGGTGATGCGCACGATATGGCCGTTCTACGGGGCGCTGCTGGCCGCGCTGGCGCTGGTGACTTACGTGCCGGCGTTTTCTCTGTGGCTGCCTGGCGTGCTGCTTAACTGAGCGGACGTCGACGGGGATGGGCCGTTCGCACCGGCCCGCCCCACGATGACCGGAAGAAAACACAGTGCTGCAAGAAACCACAGCAACGTGGCGGACCACAGCGTCTGACTCAGGAAATGCGCGCCTTGCAGGATGCGCACCACCGAAAACAGGACCCCAGCCGACATACCCACCCCCAGGCCCCACCAGCGCCACGACGGCCGGTTCAGCGCCCAGCCGGCAAAGTAAAGCGTCAGCATCGAATAGCCCGCGCCCGCATGCCCGCTCGGCAGGGCTCCCCCGGCTTGTGCGCGCACCCAGGTCCACCAGTGCTTCGGGTAGGGTGTATAGCCCCCCAGCGTGGCCAGGTCGTAAGGGCGCGGCAAGGTCGTGTAGTGCTTGATCTGATTCACCAACAACTGACCGACAAGGCAGGTCGCCGCCAACGCCAATGCCGGCCCGCGCCACCTGCGCCATGACGGCACACGGAAACTGGCAGCCACCACTCCCGCCGCGCCCAAGGCCACGCCGATGGGCAGCACCAGCACGAGGCGATGGCCCAGCAATTCCAGCAAGCGGTTCGCGCGCAAGGGAAAGTCGTCCAGCGCCGGGTTGAACAGCGCCTGCGCGATGCGCAGGTCCAGACCCGACGCATTGGCCCACCATGAGACGGCAGCCAACGCCACGGTCACGCCAATGAGTTGGCTGCATGAATACCAGGCAAGCGTGGGCGCGCGCGCCGCGGGCAACAAAGGGGATGGCATGGGAAACGTCGACGACGAGCGGTTCGGGAGCAAGCGCAGAGGTTAGCCGGCCGAAGGTCGAAAATTCGTCAAATCCGCGTCGCCCCGTTTGGCTCCGCCGCGACGGAATAGGCGTCAAAGCGCAACAGGAACCGCGTCCCCCGCGACGCGGGTTCTTGAGAAGACTCCACCGTCAGTAGCCAGCCCTGCATGTCGCAAACGCGCTTGGCGATCGCCAGGCCCAGGCCGCGCGCCGCCTCATGCTGCTCGGCGGCACCCGAGTCTCGCATGCGGCCGCTGTAGTAACGGCGGAACAGAAACGGCAGGTCGTCCGCCGCAATGCCCTTGCCGTCGTCGCGCAACTCAAGCACGCCGGGCGCGTGAAACTTCACGGTAAGCGTGGCCGGGGCGGCGTGCTCGACCGCATTGCGCACCAGGTTGCGCAGCACGGTCAAGAGCGCGTAGCGGTCCAGGGTCAGTACATGGCCCGGGCCGATCTGATTGTCGAAGCGCAGATCCGCCTGCCCGGCCTGGGCTTCATAGCCACGCCAGGCATCATCCATGCAGACGCCGATATCCACCGGCGCGGGGGGCAACAACTGGTCGCGCGCCATCGCGCGCGCACTCTCCAGGCAAACGATCACGTCGTCCACGTTATCCACCACGCGCGTCAGGCGCTGGTGCTGGTCGGGCGTCAAGGATTGGGTAAGCAGCATCAATTCGCTGTCGGAGCGAATGGCGGCCAGCGGTGTGCGGATTTCGTGGCTGAGGTTGCCCGCAAACTCGCGTTCACGCGCGATGGACCGATCCACCTGGTTCTGCACACGGTTGAAGGCTTCGATCAGGCGGCCGGCCTCGTCGTCGCGGATGACGGCCAGGTCAGGCGCCCCCGGAGCCCAGGTTGCCAGCCGGTCGGTCAAGTCCAGCAAGGGCCCCACCGCCACCGCCGCCACGCGCCGCGACAAGGCGTAGGCGCCCAACACGCAGATGGCGCCCACGCCCAGCACGATCAGGCCAAAGTCGTGGACCCGCTCTTCGTTATCGGTGGCGTCGTACAGCAAATACACCTTGCCGCGACCGGTATCGGCCACCATGACGTGCCAGGTGTACGCGCCCGGCTCGATCAGGTGCAAGCCGTTGTCCAGCCCCAGGACCTCGTCGGGAATGCCGGCGGGACGTTGCCCGTCCACACTCATCCACGCGCGCATCGAGCCACCCAGTTCGCGCACGCCCTGACGCGGCATGAACTCGTCGCTGGCGCGCGCGTGTTGCACCAGCCGATCCATTTCGGTGTTGAGGATGTCGTTGACCAGGTCATCTTCCATCTGGTCAAACGTCAGGTAAGCCAGCAGGGCCAGCGCGGTCACGAACAGCGCCACCGTTCCGGTCAGCGCCCACACGACCCGCTGGGTCAGGGTGCCGCCCGCCGCGCGCGTCATGCGGCGGCCCCGTTAAGCGTCAGGCGCCAGCCGGTGCCGTGCAGGGTTTCAATGCCATCGAAACCAGCATCCGCCAAGGCGCGGCGCAGCAGATGCACCTGGCTGCGCAGTGCGTCGGACGACGGCGGCTCGTTGCCCCACAGCAGCGACTCCAGTTCTTCGCGGGCCACGACTCGGCCCGGGTCGCGCATCAGCGCGTCCATGATCAGGCTTGCCTTGCGCGTCAAGTGCACGGGCTGGCCGTTGACCAACACGCCACGGCTGCGCGTGTCGTATTGCAGCGGGCCGAACACACGCACCGCATCCACCGTTGCCCCCTTGGCGCGCTGAATCAGCGCCAGCAACCGGGCCTCGACTTCGAGCAGGGCAAAGGGCTTGGTCAGGTAGTCGTCGGCACCATGCGAGAAGCCCGTGAGCTTGTCCTCCAGGCTGTCGCGCGCGGTCAGCATCAGTACCGGCACATCCGCGCGCATGTCGTTGCGCAGCGCATGCAGCACGGCATTGCCATCCATGCCCGGCAAGCCGATGTCCAGGATCAAAGCATCGAAGCGCTGCGCCTTGACGCTCTCAAGCGCGGCGTGGCCGGAGTAAGCGACGTCGGGCAGGAACCCGCGAACTTCCAGGAAGGAATACAGGTTGCCGGCAATGATGTGATCGTCTTCGACAATCAGCACCCGGTAATTCGCACCCGCCGCGGGGCTGACTGCCATGGTTGACGCTCCGTGTGGATTGAACGCAAGTGCGGCGCCAGCGCGCGCTACGCTTGCAGCACCTTGCCTGGGTTCATCAGCCCTTGAGGGTCCAGCGCGCGCTTGATCCGGCGCATCAGCGCCAATTCAACCGGGCTTTTGTAGCGCGGCAACTCGTCTCGCTTGAGCTGCCCCACCCCGTGCTCGGCACTGATGGAACCCTGGTGAGCATGCACGCTGTCATGCACCACGCCATAGATCTCGCCTTGCAGCGCCAGCAGTTCGGCTTCGGTCTGGCCGGGCGCGTTGGCCACGTTGTAATGCAGGTTGCCATCGCCCAGGTGGCCGAAGATGACATGGCGCACGCCCGGAAAGCGCGCCTGCAACAAGGCATTGGTCTTGTGCACGAAGCCGGCGATGGACGAAATGGGAATGGACACGTCGTGCTTGACCGACTTGCCCAGCTCGGCTTCGGCCAGCGGAATGCTTTCGCGCAGATGCCACAGCGCCTTGCTCTGCGACACATTGGCGGCAATGGCGGCGTCATGGATCAGGCCAGCGTCGATGGCCTCGCCCAGCACGGCTTCGAAGCGGTCACGCGCGTGCGCCTCGCTTTCGCTATCGGACAGTTCCAGCAGCGCGAACCAGGGGGATTCGGCGGAGTCGCCCTCGAAAGGCAGGCGCTGTTGCGGGAACAGGCGCACCACCCCTTGCAGGCAGGCGTTGCTCATGAGTTCGAAGCCCGTCAGCGCCGCGCCGAAGCCGGCCCGTGCGCGCGACAGCACTTCCACGGCCTGATCGATGGTGTCCAGCGTCAGCAACGCGGTGCAGGAAGCGACCGGGCGGGGAAACAGTTTCAGGGTGGCGGCGGTGATGATGCCCAGCGTGCCTTCGCTGCCGATGTACAGGTCGCGCAGATCGTAGCCGGTGTTGTCCTTGCGCAGGCCGCGCAGCCCGTCCCAGATCTCGCCTTCGGCCGTCACCACTTCCAGGCCCAGCGTCAGGTCGCGCGTGTTGCCGTAGCGCAGCACCTGCGTGCCGCCGGCATTGGTAGCCAGGTTGCCGCCAATGGTGCAACTGCCTTCGGCGGCCAGGCTCAAGGGGAACAGGCGGTTGGCGCCCGCGGCGGCTTCTTGCACCGCTTGCAGGATGCAGCCCGCTTCCACGGTGATGGTGTCGTTGTCGGTGTCCAGGTTGCGCACCGCGGTCAGGCGGGCCGTGGACAGCACCACGGCGCGGCCGGTGTCGTCGGGCGTGGCGCCACCGCACAGACCCGTGTTGCCGCCTTGCGGCACCACCGGCACGCCATGGTGCAGGCAGAGCTTCACGGCGTCGGCCACTTCCTGCGTGGAACCCGGCCTTATCACCGCCAGCGCCGCCCCACGGTAACGGCGGCGCCAGTCCAGCACATAAGACGCGGCGTCCTCGCCGGTCAGCACATGGGAAAAGCCCAGGAGGGACTGTAGATCGCTCAGCAATGTCATAGCCGCCGCACAGAAATGGCCTGGGACGCGCCCAGGCTGGGGATAGGGATGTGCGGGCTATTGTAGGGGTGGAACCGCGCGGGCTGAAAGCGCCGCGCTAGCCGACGGCCTGGTCGAGCCGGGTGCCGGTCAGGCCCGAGCAATACGCGCGGGAGGCGATGCGGTTCATCAGGAAAGCGCGGTCGATTCCAGCCGGGCCGGGCATTTCGGACAGCGCGCGGTAGGCACGGCGCAGAGCCTCGCCGCGCGTGGCGCCGTACACCAGCAACCGGGTGCAAGGCAGGCGGCGATCGACGCAGCCGTCGATACGCATTTCCAGGGCGTGCGCGCCCAGGGCGTCGGGGCTGGCCGCGATGGCGCCGGCATGCGGCTGCACGTCGGCGCTGATCACGCGGAATACGCCGCTGCGGTCGTCCAGGGAGAAGGCCACGGCCCCGGTACCTTGCCAGCCACGGTCGCGTGCGACCTCGGTGGCGACGCCACGCAAGGCGGCCTCGATGGAAGCCGGCAGATGGGGAGCGGGACATTCGGCGATCAGCACACGGGCCTCGCGCCAGACGCAGCGTTCCCACGCGCGGCCAGCGACCATTTCGCCCGTCTCGGATACGAACACATGGATATCAAGCCGGCGTTCCTGGCCGGCGCCCGGACCGGCGTAGTCCGTGGGAGGACCGCGCCGGCTGGTGGCGCGCCCCGATGACATCACAGTGGAAACTTTGGCACCCATGGCCCCTCCTGTCATTCTGCTTGCAGCGCAAGCGTATCACCTTCGGATGACGAGCAAATTGTGTGCCATGCGCGCGGCCCCCGGAGCGGCCCCGTCCCCCCTTTCGACGCGCACCGGATCAAGGCGACATGCCACGTGCTACGCACCAATCCAGGGCGGGCGCCACCCCTAAGACGTCCTACTGCTCCCGTCGGATGAGGGCCATGCGCCAATGGGGGATAATTCACTTTTGATGCTTAACCCGGGCGGGTTTTGATATGCGGGTTTACCATTAGCCCCATCAAAACTGGCGCTGCAACTCCCTACTCAAGGAATCGTCGTGGGTAACAACAACACGCAATTTCCCGCTTCTGTCTTCAAGGCTTATGACATTCGCGGCACGGTGCCGGACCTGATCGACGCGACATTTGCGCGCGCCTTGGGCGTGGCGCTAGCCGCGCGCGCGCGTGACGAAGGCGTGCAGACCCTGGTGGTGGGCCGTGACGGCCGCCTAAGCAGCGAAATGCTGTCCGACGCCTTGCAGGAAGGCATGCAGGAAGGCGGGGTAGACACGCTGGATGTGGGCATGGTCCCGACGCCGCTGGTGTACTTTGCCGCGAACATCATGCAGACCGGGTCCGGCGTGGCCATCACCGGCAGCCACAACCCGCCCAAGTACAACGGCTTCAAGATGATGATGGGCGGCCGCGCCCTGTATGGCGAAGACGTGCTGGCCTTGGGCGCCGCCATGAACGGCGCGAGCCCGGCCCCGGCCGAACGCCCCGGCGTGCGCCGCCAACTGGATCTGGTCGCCGCCTACATCGCGCGCGTGGCCTCCGGCGTGAAGCTGGCCCGCCCCATGAAAATCGCGATCGACTGCGGCAACGGCGTGGCCGGCGCGGTGGCCCCGCAACTGTTCCGCGCGCTGGGCTGCGAAGTCACCGAACTGTTCTGCGAGGTGGACGGCACCTTCCCCAACCATCACCCCGACCCCGCCGAACCCAAGAACCTGCAAGACCTCATCAAGTGCGTGGCCGAGACCGACTGCGAACTGGGCCTGGCGTTCGACGGCGACGGCGACCGCCTGGGCGTGGTCACGAAATCGGGCCAGATCATCTGGCCGGACCGCCAACTGGTGCTGTTCGCGCGCGATGTGCTGGACCGCAACCCCGGCGCCACCATCATCTACGACGTCAAGTGCAGCCGCCACGTGGGCCTGTCCGTGCAAGCCGCGGGCGGTGTGCCGCTGATGTGGAAAACCGGCCATTCGCTGGTCAAGGCCAAGCTGGCCGAAACCGGCGCGCCCCTGGCCGGCGAAATGAGCGGCCACATTTTCTTCAAGGAACGCTGGTACGGCTTTGACGATGGCCTGTACACCGGCGCGCGTTTGCTGGAAATCGTGTCGCGCGAAGCCGATGCCTGCGCGCCCCTGGAAGCCTTGCCGCAAGACGTTTCCACGCCCGAACTGAAGCTGGAAATGGAAGAAGGCCAGCCGTTCACGCTGGTGAAGGCCTTGCAGGAACAGGGTCAGTTCGCCGACGCCAAGCGTGTCATCACCATCGACGGTGTGCGCGCCGAATACGCCGACGGCTTTGGCTTGGCCCGCCCGTCGAACACCACGCCCGTCGTGGTGCTGCGCTTTGAAGCCGAGAACGCCGAAGCCCTGCAACGCATCCAGGCCGACTTCCGCCGCGAATTGGGCAAGCTTGCGCCAGAAGCCAAACTGCCGTTCTGACCCGCTCATGTCGCTACCGAACAGCCCAGCCTGGCAAGCATTCACCACAGCGGCCAAAGCCGCGCCCCTGCGCGGCGAACAACTCAGGGTGATCAACGCCCCGGGCCTGCGCCTGGATCTAAGCACCCAGGCGCACTCGCCCGCCCTGCACGCGGCGTCTGAAGCGCTGCTGGCCCAGCAGCAGTTCGACGCCGCCCGCGCCACGCTGTTCGACGGCGGCCACGCCAACTGGACGGAAGGACGCGCCGCCTGGCACACCGCCTTGCGCGCGGCCGAGCCGCCCGCCGCGGTAGCCAACGCCGTGCAGGCCGAACGGGATCGCTTGCGCGAATTCGTGCGCGAGGCCGACCGCGCCGACCGCTACGGTTACGTGCTGCACCTGGGCATTGGCGGCAGCGATTGGGGGCCGCGCCTGGTGAACCGAGCGCTGCGCCATGGCGGCGCGCGGCGCGAAGTGCGCTTTGCGTCGAACGTGGATTCGCATTCCGTTGCCGACGCCATGAGCCGGCTGGATCCGCACGACACGCTGGTCATCGTCGCGTCCAAATCGTTCACCACGACCGAGCCGCTGGCCAATGCGGAAGTGGCCATGAACTGGCTGCGCGACGCCGGCGTGGCCGACCCCATCAAGCAGGTGGTGGCGATCACCGCCAACGTGGAAGCCGCGCTTAACCTGGGCATCTTGCCCGACCACATCTTCCAGATCTGGGACTGGGTTGGCGGCCGTTATTCGCTATGGTCCGCCATTGGCCTGCCCATCGCGCTGGCCTTGGGCAACGATGCATTCGATCAGTTGCTGGCGGGCGCCGCGGCCATGGACGAACATTTCCGCACCGCCCCCAACGCAGAGAACGCGCCGCTGCAACTGGCGCTGGCCGGCGTGGTCAACCGCAGCGTGCTGGGCTATGACTCGCTGGTGATTGCGCCTTACGACTCGCGGCTGGTTCACCTGGTGCCCTGGGCGCAGCAGTTGGAAATGGAATCACTGGGCAAAGTCGCCACTGAAGACGGCAGCCCCGTCGGCGTACCGACCGGCCCCTCCGTTTGGGGCATGGCCGGCACCGACTGTCAGCACACGTTCTTTCAATGGATGCACCAGGACGCCATGGGCGCGCCGGTGGACTTCATTCTTTGCGAGCAGCCCGACCACGCCTATGCGCGCCACCATGAGCTGCTGATTGCCAACTGCCTGGCGCAGCGTTCGGCGCTGCTGCGGGGCAAGTCCTTCGACGAGGCGCTGGCCGAAACCTCGGCCACGGAAAGCGATCCGGCGCGCGCGCGGCTGCTTGCGCAGCATCGGGTGCATCCGGGCGGCCGTCCGTCGTCGCTGATCGTGCTGCCGCGCCTGGAGGCCTATACCTTGGGCGCGCTGCTGGCCTTGTACGAACACAAGGTGTTCGCGCAAGGCGTTATCTGGGGCATCAACCCGTTTGACCAATGGGGCGTGGAATTCGGCAAGGCGCTGGCCAAGAACATCATGCGCGAGCTGGATGCGCCGCAGACCAGCCAGCAAGACCCGTCCACCCGTTTCTGGATCGACGCGATCGCGCGCGGGCGCTAGGCGGGCTCAATCAATCCTGAATCCAAACCCGCCGAATTCGCCGTATCAGCCGTATCTGCCGATCAAGCACCTAGGGCGTCGTAGAGTTCCACATGGACGCGGGCAACGCGCTTGATGTCGAATTCACTCTCGGCCAGCGCACGCCCCGCCGCGCCCATGCGTTGACGCAAGGCGGCGTCCTCGGCCAGGCGCGCAATGGCATCCGCCAGCGACTGCGCGTCACGCACTGGCACCAGCAGCCCGGTCTGGCCGGGTTCGATGGCGTCGCGGCAGCCCGGCACGTCGGTCGTTACCACGGCGCGCCCGCATGCCGCGGCCTCGATCAACGATTTCGGCAAACCCTCGCGATACGAAGGCAGCACGGCGATATGGCTGGCCGCGTATAGCTCGGCAATGTCTGACCGTTCACCCAAGGCCTGCACGGCGCCGTCGCGCTGCCAGGCGTCCACCTCTTGCTGCGTGGCCGACGCGGGGTTACCCGCATCCAGCCCACCCACCAGTTGCATGGTCACCGGCACGCCGCGCGCGCGCAGCATGGCCGCCGCCTCGACGAATTCGCGCACGCCCTTGTCGCGCAACAGGCGCGCCACCATGGTCACCACGACGGGCGGCGCAGGCGGTTCGGGCGACGCGCGATAAGCATCCAGGTCCACCCCCGCGCCGCGAATCATGACGACCTGTTCATCGCGCACCGCACCCAGTGACTTGAGCAGGTCGCGGTCATTGGCGTTCTGGAAAATCACGCGGCTGTTCGGATGGCCCAGCGCCACGCGGTACAGGCGCGCCACCACGGCGCGCACCAGCCGCATCTTCAGGGAATTGGACAGGAACACGAAGCCCAGGCCGGAAATCGCCGCCACCATGCCCGGCACGCGGGCAATGCGCGCGGCAATGCCGCCGTACAGCACGGGCTTGATGGTGACCAGGTGCACCACGTCCGGACGCACGCGGCGAAACAGGCGTACCAGCGCCAGCAGCGTGCCCAATTCCTGCAAGGGATGCTTGCCGCTGCGCGTCATCGGAATGGCGTGATGGGTCATGCCCAGCGCCTGGATGTCTGCCACGGCGGGGCCATCCATCGTGGCCACATGCACGTCATAGCCCGCTTGCTGCGCGGCCAGCGCCACCGGCACGCGATGCGACATGAAAAACGCGGGGTTGTTGACGACGAACATCAGGCGACGGCTCATGCCTGGTCTCCGGCAATGCGGCGCCATACGGTGAGGTAATGCTGCACCATGCGCGCCAGATCAAAGTTTTCCAACACGCGCGCGCGGCCCGCCTCGCCCGCGCGTCCGTGGCCGCGCGCAGCCACGTCGCACAAGGCGGTCTCGATGCCGCGCGCCAGCGCCTCGGCTTGCTCGGGGGGCACGACGACGCCGGTGTCGGCGACGATGTAGGCGGCGTCGCCCACGTTCGTCACCACGCAGTAAACACCGCAGGCCATGGCCTCGGCCACCACGTTGGGAAAGCCCTCGGCGCAGCTGGACAGCACGTGCACGTCCAGGCCGTTCATCACGGCGGGCACATCGTCGCTGGGGCCGGCAAGGATGAGGCGGTCGCGCAGGTTCAGCTTGTCGATCAGGGCGCCAAGCTCGGCGTTGTCGGCCGTCATGCCGCGTCCGACCAGCACGCAGCGCAAGCCGCCGTCGCGGCCATCGCGCACCAGCGCGGCCACGGCACGCAGCAGGTTGGCGTGGTCTTTCAGCGGATCCCAACGCGCCACGCTGCCGATCACGGGTGCGTCTTCCGACAGCCCCCACTGCGCGCGCATGCGCGTGCGGGCTTGTGCGTCGGGCGCATAGCGCGACAAGTCGTAGCCGTTTGGAATCACCACCATGCGGTCGCGCCGGTAGCCGCGTTCGGCGTGCCGTTCGGCCGCATTCTGGGCGGCGCAGACAATGGCGCGCGGCACGCTGCCGGACAGCCATGCGCAAGCGCGCAAGACCAGGCGCGCCGACCGGCTGCTGCGTTCAAGATGCGCGCCCGAATTGCGGATGCCCCAGGCGACCGCGCGCACGCCGGCCATCCGCGCGGCCAGGCCGCCGATCAGGTCCGCGTGATACATCCAGGTCTGCACGACGTCTGGGCGCTGGGTGGCGATCAGCCGGCGTAACGTCAAAAAGCCGCTTGCGCTTACACGCCCGCGTTTCATGCCCAAGGCATGCACGGGCACGCCGGCGGCGCGCAGGCGCTCGCCATAGATACCTTCGTCGGTCAGCGACACAACCGTGTGCGACACGCCCGTTTCCGGGTACGTCGCCAAGCGCATCAACACGGATTCCGCGCCGCCCTGCCCCAGGCCGGTGATGACATGCAGCACGCGCAAGGCGGGGGTGCTCATCGCCCCTCCCGCACCGCGTCGAACAGTTCATCCCATTCGGACAGCACCGTATCCAGGGCGTAGCGCTGGCGCACGGCCGTAGCGGCGCGCGCGCCCAGTTGCCGACGCAGCATCGGGTCGCTCATGACGCGCTGCAAGGCGTCTTGCAAGGCACTGGCGTCGCCAGCGGGCACCAGCAAGGCGTCCTGGCCGTCGCGCGTCATTTCGCGAGGGCCACTGGGGCAGTCGAAAGCCACGCAAGGCAGGCCCAGCGACATGGCTTCCAGCAAGACATTCGGAAAGCCTTCCACCAGCGAGCTCAGCACAAAAGCCTGGCCGCGCGCGAGTTCTTCCCACGGCGCTTCGGTGCGGCCCGGCAGGCTCACGCGCGATTGCAGGCCCAGCTTTTCAATCTGCGCCTCCAGCGGCGCGCGCTCGGGGCCTTCGCCCCAGATACGCAGGTTCCAGTCGGGGTGCGACGGCGCCAATTGCGCGAACACATTGATCAACAGATCGAACTGCTTGTCGGGCACCAGACGGCCCATCGCCAACAATTCACGCGGGCCATCGTCTTCACGCTGAACCACGCGCGGCGCGTCGAGCAAGGGCGCGGGCAAGGGGTTGGGAATGACGGCCAGGCGCTTGATGCCCGGCACCTGACGCGAGAACGGGCCGGCGGTGTCTTCGGCTTGCACCGTCACCATGTCCGCGCGCGGGTACAGCAGGCGGCGCAGCTTGCGCCACACCGTGCCGGTGGTGGTTTCGGCCACGGGGTTGGTGCGTTCGCAAACGATAAGCGGCACGCCCAGGCCCCGCGTGGCAAGGATGGCGGCCACGTTGACGTTGGTCAGGAAAGACACGACCACATCGGGCTTGGTGTCGCGGATGTGCTTGCGCAAGGCCATCAGGCGCTTGAACGCGGCCATGCCGCCCGATGCTCTGGTGCCGGCGATATCGGCCAGCCAGGCGAGGGTGACCTTGTCCGACACGGGATAAAAGCAGGTGCCCTTGGACGAATAGGTAGGCGTCAGCGTGACGGTGTCGCCGCGTTCGGCCCAGGCATTCACCAGCGTTGCGGCGACGCGTTCGGCGCCGCCCGCGTGCATGGAACTGACCAACATCAATATTTTCATGCGTTAACGACTCCCAATCGTTCCCCCTTGATCCGGTGCGGCACGATAGCGGTCCAGCCAGGCCTGCATCATCAGCACGCCCCACAGGTGACTGTCCCAGTTGCGATGGCCCGAGGTGTGTTCGCGCCATTTGCGCAGGATGGGCTCGGGTTCGAACCAGCCTTCCTGGCGCAGCCGGGCGGGGTCGAGCAGCGCATCGGCCCATTCGCGCAACGGTCCGCGCAGCCAGGCGGCCAGCGGTACGGCGAAGCCGCGCTTGGGGCGGTCCACCAGCGCCTGCGGCACATGGCGATGCAGCACCTGGCGCAGCAGCCATTTACCGGTGTTGCCGCGCACCTTGTACTGATGCGGCAGGCTCCAGGCGAATTCATAAACGCGATGGTCGATCAGCGGCACGCGCGTCTCCAGGCTCACCGCCATGGCGGCGCGATCCACCTTGACCAGGATGTCATCGGGCAGATAGGTAATCGTGTCCAGCTTCATCATGGCTTCGAAGGTCGAGCCCTGCATGTCGCGCGCAAATTCCGACACGGGTTCCACGCCGCCCTTGACCACCTGCGTGGGGTCGGCCCAGTACGACACGAAGTGGCGATAGAAGTCGCCGCGTGTATCGGCGCGCAGCAGCTCGCCCAGCTTGCCGACCTTGCCGCGCCAGGCGCCGCGCCCGGGCAGGTGGGTGGTTGCGGAAAGCATCGCGCCAGCGGGCTTGCGCAGCATCGCGGGCACGCGCTCGCACTGCTGCCACCAGTTATTCACGCGGAAGTAGCGCGAATAGCCGCCGAAGAGTTCATCGCCGCCGTCGCCCGACAGGGCTACGGTGACGTGCTGACGCGCCATCTTGGTGACGAGCGACGTGGGAATCTGCGACGAATCGGCGAACGGTTCGTCGTACATGTCGGCCAGCGACGGCACCACCGCCAGCGCGTCGTCCGCGGTGACGTAGAGCTCGGTGTGGTCGGTGCCCAGATGCGTGGCGACGGCCTTGGCGTGCTGCGCCTCGTCGTAGCCTTTCTCGTGGAAACCGATGGCGAAGGTGCGTACCGGCTTGGCGCTTTGCGCCTGCATCAGCGCCACGATGGTGGACGAGTCAATGCCGCCCGACAGGAAGGCGCCCAGGCTGACGTCCGACAGCATCTGGCCGCCCACCGCCTTGGACAGCACGCTTTCCAGCGCCTGGGCAGCCTCGGCGTCGGACCCGAACGACAGCGGCGACCGGGCCGCGCTGTCGGCCGCTTCGCGCGCGGACCAATACACGCGCGGTTCCGGCATGCGGCGGCTGCGGGTATCGTCGGCGGTGAACTCCACCCAGGTGCCAGGGGGCAGCTTGGCAATGCCCTGGTAGATGGATTGCGGCGCCGGAATATAGTTGTGGCGCATGAACGAGGCCAGCGCGTTGCGGTTCAGGTCGCGGCCGAATCCGGGGATGGGCATGAGGCCCTTCAACTCGGATGCAAACACCAGCTCGGCGCCCGAATAGCCGTAGTACAGCGGCTTTTCGCCCATGCGGTCGCGCGCCAGCATCAGCTTGCGCGACGCGCGATCCCACAGGGCAATGGCGAACATGCCGACCGCGGCCTGCAAGGTGGCCTCGATGCCCAGCGCGGTGAAGCCGGCCAGCAGCGTTTCGGTATCGGAATGGCCGCGCCAGGACGGCGCCAGGCCTGATTTCTCAAGCTGCTGGCGGATGTCCAGGTGGTTGTAGATCTCGCCGTTGAACACCATCACATAACGGCCGCAAGCGGACGTCATGGGTTGATGGCCGGCTTCGGTCAGGTCCAGGATGGCCAGGCGCACGTGCCCCAGCGCCACTTCGGCTTCCGGGTCTTCCCAGAAGCCGTTGCTGTCCGGCCCGCGATGGCGGATGCGACGGCAGCTTTCGGCCAGCACGCGCTCCTTGTTCCCGATGGGGCCCCAAATTCCGACTATTCCACACATGATGAGGTTCTCGTGGTCACCGTAGCAACGGCGCGCGCCGCGCGGACCCTAGTGGCCCGGCTCGCGCACGCCGTCAAAAAGTTCTTGCCATTGCTGCAACACGCGCGCGGCGGAAAAGCGGTCGCGCACATCGGTTGCCGCTTGCGCCATCCGCTGGCGCCTTGCGTCGTTTTCCATCACATCGGACAGCGCCTTGCACAAGGCCGGTACATCGCCATTGGGCCGCACCAGCACGCCGTCGATGCCGTCGCGCACGATCTCGCGCGGTCCGGTATCGCAATCGAACGAGACGGCGGCCAAGCCGCTGGCCATGGATTCAAGCAAGGTATTGGACAGCCCCTCAAAGCGCGAGGTCAGCACATACAAGTCGGCGCTGTCGTACCAGTCGCCCACATTGCCGGCGCGGCCGGGCATCAAGATACGCGAGGCCAGGCCGGCCTGGTCGACTTGTGCTTGCAGCGCGCCGCGTTCATGGCCTTCGCCCAGAATAACCAGATCCCAATCCGGATGCGATGGGGCCAGCGCGGCAAACGCCTGGATCAGCAGGTCAAACCCCTTGTCCGCGTGCAACCGGCCAACCGCCAGCAGGCGCTTGCGGCCATCGGACGTGGGCGGCGCCAACAAGGGCTCGGCGCGCGGCAAGGGCCAATGCACCGGGTTGGGGATGACGGCCAGGCGCGAGCCCGGCACGTGCTGTTCGATCCAGTCGGCCGTACCACGGGTCAGCGCGACGACTCGCGCGGCGCGCGGGTAGGTGATGCGGCGCAAGCGCTGCCACAGACCGGACAGCGTCTGCGACGGCGGATGCGTGTGCTCCGTGGCGATGACCCGGCACGGGATGCCCGCGCACGCCAGCACCGACAGCACCGACGCCGTGGTCATCATGCCCAGCACGATGTCGGGGCGGAATTCCTTGACCACGCGGCGCAGCGCCCGCACGCGCTGCACGTTGCTCCAGATGCCGCGCAAGCCGCCACCCTCGCCCTCCGTATGCAGGACTTCGCGGCGCACCTTGGGATGCAGCGCGTAGACGTCGCCGTCCGCGCTGGCCTGGGTCACCACCATGACCTCGCGGCCCATGCCGGCCCAGTGCGCGCTCAGGTCTGCGGCAACGCGCTCAGCGCCGCCGCCATGCAGCGAATGAATAAACAGCAGCACGCGCAATGCGCGGCCGGAGTCGGCGTCGGACATTCAATCGGCCTCTTTGGGTTCGGCCTTGCGCAGGGCCACCACCAGGTAGCACGCGAAGGACAGCACATACATGAGGCTGGTTGCCAGCATGATGCCGGCCGCGCCCATCTTGGGCGCCAGCACGGTGTTCAACACCGCTTTCAGCGCAAAGTTGGCCACGGCGATGGCGGCCATGATGCGGTAGCGGTTTTGGCTGGCCAGCAACTGCACCAGGATCAGCACGCCAAAATAGAAAGGCAGTTGCAACAGGCCCCAGCGCAGCACATGCGCGACGACTTCGGTGTTTTCAGCCGTGAAGGCGCCGCGCTCGAACAGCACGGCCACGCCCCACGGGGCCAGCACCCAGCCGATGGCGACGACCGCGGCGCCCGCTCCCACCATCAGCACGGACCACTTCAGCGCCATGCTGCGCGCGCGGGCCGTATCGCCGCGCGCTTGCACATCGGCCAGCACGGGCAGCGCTGCGCGCCCGACCGACACCGCGCCGATGCCCAGCAGCAACGACAACAAGCGGCTGGCATAACCCAGCGTGGCGTTGGCGTTGGCGCCCAGGTTGGCGGCGGCGTACTGGTCCAGCGGGCCGACAAAGCTCATCGCCACCTGGCCGATCAGCATGACGCCGGCCGCGCCCATCAATTCGGGCCAGTGCGGCGACCGCAGCGTCAACCGTGGCGCGCCCCAGAATCCGCCATCGGCACGCGCGGCCAGCCACGCAAGCCACACGGTCTGGATGGCATAGCCCACCAGCGTGCCCCACAGCAGCGGGCCCACGCCGTCGGCGCTGACGGCCAGCATGACCCAGGCCAGTGTCGCCACGGCGGGCACGCTGTCCAGCAAGGTATTGACGTGGCGTTCATGCGCGCGCAGCCGCGCGGCGCTGATGCCGGCGATGAGCAGCAACGCCGACACCGGGGCGAAGGCGATGAGCAGGTCGCCCGTCATGCCGCGCACGCGCTCGGGCAAGCCCTTGCCCAAGGCGTCCACAACATACGGCCAGGCGAACCAGGTTGCGATGGCCAGCGCGATACCGGCCGCGGCCACCCAGCCTTGCAGCTCTTTGATGAATTGGTCGCGTTCGGCGTCGTCCGCGCGGCGCAGGCGCACCAGCACGGGAATCAAGACCACCGACAGCACGCCCACGATGGTGACCGGCAGCCAGGTGGCCATGGTCATCGTGAACTGGTAGGCATCCACGGCGTCGCTGACGCCGTAGCGGTACGCCACCGCCATCTCTTTGATGGCGCCGGCCGCCTTGCCCAGCAGCAGAAACACCGCCACCCGGAACGCGCCCTTGAAGATGCGCTGGTGGTCCGGGTGGATGTTGCCGAGTTTTCGGACGAGTGCTTTCAAATCAACGCAGGAATTGCGTGTACCAGGGCATGGCCACTTCCAGGCCTTGCAGCACGGTGTGCGAAGGCGCGTAGCCCAGCAGTCGACCCGCCTTGCTGACGTCAGCCTGGGAATGGCGCACGTCGCCGGCGCGGAAATCCGCGTAGACGGCTTGCTTGCCATAGTTCACGTTTTGGTTGCCCAGGGCCTTGACCAAAAAGCCGAACAGGTCGTTCAAGGTGCTGCGGCCGCTGACGGCCACGTTGTAGACCTGGTTGCGGGCTTCGGGCGGCGCCATGGCGGCCAGCAGGTTGGCCTGAACCGCGTTGTCCACAAAGCAGAAGTCGCGGCTGGTTTCGCCGTCGCCGTTGATGGTGACGTCTTCGCCCTTGATCATGGCGGCGGTCCACTTCGGGATCACGGCGGCATAGGCGCCGTCCGGGTCCTGGCGCTTGCCGAACACGTTGAAGTAGCGCAGGCCCACGGTTTCAAAGCCGTAGGAACGCGCGAACACGTCGGCGTACAGCTCGTTCACGTACTTGGTGACGGCGTAGGGCGACAGCGGCTTGCCGATGTTTTCTTCAACCTTGGGCAAGGCCGGGTGGTCGCCGTAGGTCGAGCTGGAGGCAGCGTAGACAAAGGACTTCACGCCGGCGTCGCGCGCGGCGACCAGCATGTTCAGGAAGCCGCCGATGTTCACCTCGTTGGTGGTGATCGGGTCTTTCAGCGAACGTGGCACGGAACCCAGGGCGGCCTGGTGCAGGACAAAGTCCACCCCCTCGGCCGCGCGTTGGCAAGCAGCCAGGTCGCGGATATCGCCTTCCACGAAGGTGAAGCGCGCCCATTGCTCGGCCGTGACCGAGTTGCGCACTTCATCCAGATTTCGTTGGTGGCCGGTGGCGAAGTTGTCCAGGCCGGTAACGGTCTGGTTCAACTTCAACAGCGTTTCCAGCAGGTTCGAGCCGATAAAGCCGGCGCAGCCCGTTACCAGCCATTTACGCGGCGCGGCGGCCAGTTCCTGCTTGATGGTTTCATAGCGAGTCGTCATGGCGAAATCCTTACAGGCGCAGGTCGGATTCGGCGGGCGACAGCACGTACTTCAGGTCATACAGCACGTGTTGCGACTTGCCCAGCTTGCGGATGCCTTCGGCGCCCATGGCCTTGAATTGGTTGTGCGCCACCGCCAGGATCACGGCGTCGTACTTGCCTTCTTCGAGCTTGGCCACCGGGGTCAGGCCGTATTCGTGCACGGCTTCGTCGGGATCGACCCACGGGTCGTAGACGTCCACATCAACGTTGTAGTCGCGCAGCTCGCTGACGATGTCAACGATGCGGGTGTTGCGCAGGTCGGGGCAGTTTTCCTTGAAGGCCAGGCCCATGACCAGCACGCGCGCGCCTTGCACATGGATACGCTGCTTGGTCATGCACTTGACCAATTGCGACACCACGTAGCCACCCATCGAATCGTTCAGGCGACGACCGGCAAGGATGATCTCGGGGTGGTAGCCGATGGACTGCGCCTTGTGCGTCAGGTAGTACGGGTCCACGCCGATGCAGTGGCCGCCGACCAGACCCGGGCGGAACGGCAGGAAGTTCCACTTGGTGCCCGCGGCTTGCAGCACGGCTTCGGTGTCGATGCCCATCTTGTTGAAGATCAGGGCCAGTTCGTTGATCAGCGCAATGTTCACATCGCGCTGCGTGTTCTCGATCACCTTGGCGGCTTCGGCCACGCGGATGCTGGACGCCTTGTGCGTGCCGGCAGTGATGATTTCCTTGTACAGCTGGTCGACCAGCTCGGCGACTTCGGGCGTGGAACCGGAAGTGACCTTCTTGATCGTGCTGACGCGGTGTTCCTTATCGCCCGGGTTGATACGCTCGGGGCTGTAGCCCGCGTAGAAATCCACGTTGAACTTCAGGCCCGACACGCGTTCCAGCACCGGCACGCAATCTTCTTCGGTGGCGCCGGGGTACACGGTGGATTCATAGATGACGATGTCGCCGCGCTTGAGCACCGCGCCGATCGTTTCGCTGGCCTTGACCAACGGGGTCAGGTCCGGCTGCTTGTATTCGTCGATGGGCGTGGGAACGGTCACGATGAACACATTCGCCTGGCCGAGTTCGGCGCGGTCGGCGGTGTAGCTCAACTGAGCGGCTTCGGCCAGCTCTTCATCGCTGACTTCCAGCGTGTGGTCGTGGCCCGCCTTCAAGGCGTCAATACGGCGCGTATTGATATCAAACCCGATGACCGAACGCTTCTTGCCGAACTCCACCGCCAAGGGCAGACCGACGTAGCCCAGGCCCACGACAGCGAGTTTCACATCCTGAATTCGCAACATAACTCTCCCTTCACCGTAAGACGTTTACGGCATTCTAAATATGGTCGGGTGATTGATGATTCACGAGCCCCCGGCGGCAGTCGCCGGGGCACTCAACACTTAATCCGAGGTCTTCAACACGGACGGCAACAGCAGCCACCCCGGGCGACGCCAGGACACCAGGCGGGCGTACAGCCAGACGTAGACGCTGGCGAACACCACCAGGCTGGCGCCCAAGGCCCACGCGTTGTCCCACCAGATGGTGGCCGGCACCAGGCCGATCAGCGCCAGCACCCACATGTAGGGCGACGCCATCGCGTTGCACAGCGCCGGCACCGCATGGCGGCGGCCACGGCTGAAGGTCACGCGGACCAGCCGACGGAACACCAGTTGGTGCAGGTGCAGCGCGTCCGGCTGGTCAACCGGCACGCCACGCTTGAAGCGGCGGCGCCAGATTGAAAAGCCGGTTTCAAAAACGGGGTAGAACAGCACGGCCAGCGCATAGAAAGGCGACACCGACGGATTGCGCACCACCAGCAACACGGCCAGCTCGGCCAGCATGAAGCCCAGGAAGTACGCCCCGCCGTCGCCCAGGAAGACGCGGCCGAACGGGAAGTTCCAGACCAAAAAGCCCAGGGTGGCGGACGCCAGGGCGGCCGCGATCATGAAGATGGGCACGTCGCCCACTTGCAGCGCCACCAGGCTGATCGACACCGCCATCAGCGTGGCGACCATGCCGGCCAGGCCGTTCATGCCGTCCACGATATTCAGCGCATGGGTACAGCCGCCAACGGCAAACATGGTGAACAGCAGCGATACGGGCCAGTACGACAGCACGTAATCCACCGGGGCCATGCCGACACGGCTGACGCCGCCCAACAGCCACCAGGCAATCGCCGCCGACAGGAAAGCCGCCAGCAAGCGCTTGCTGGCGCCGATGTCTTTGGTGATGTCTTCGAGCAGGCCGGCCACGAAGACCGGCAAGGCGGCAACGAACAACGCCGGCCAAAGCCAGGTCAGCGTCATGTTGGCGGGGCCCAGCACCAGCAGGCCCAGCAGGGTGCCGGCCAGCACGGCCAGGCCGCCAACGCGGGGCGTGGCTCGGGAATGGTTCGCTTGCGGTTTGTTGAGGTCGCTGTCGCCGGTGAAGCGGCCATGCCAGCGCTCCGACCACACGATGAGTCCCCCCACCATGAACGCGACCACGCAGATATACAGCCAGGTCACTCGATCACCTTTCTTGGTCTATGGAGACAGGCCCGCCATTATCGGGGGCAGGTGTAACGCCCATATATGGGAGGGATAAGGAAGTGCAATTCACGGGCACGAAACGTAACTCCCGGGTCAGGGGCGTTCTTTCGCGCGGAAGTCCAGGATTCATGCAGGCGATTGTAGATCTTTCCGCCTGGGCGCATACGAAATATCCCAGGGAAAACGCGGAGGCCTCCATAGGGTGGAGGCGTTGTCCTTCCCAGGCGCCCGACGGGTCCATCACTTAAAAAAGGGACGGATTAAACGCACGCAAAAAAAAGCCCGAGATCGTGAGATCTCGGGCTAAATCCACCAAAGGAGGAGGGTGGAGGAGACAACCGTGGCATGTTGGGAGCTGACCTTCTGCTCGCTTTGCTGTCGGGGTTTTGCACCGCGCCGACTGCGTTTCAACATCCGATGTGTGAATATTAACGAGGTTTTTTGTGCGATGCAAGAATTTTTTTGATCTCTGTAAAAGGTCAATTTCTGCGTTGCGTTTTCGCTGCAAATCTAGCGCCCACCCCTTGGAAACCCGCGCTAACAAATGACTTGGCCGAAAAAAGGGTTTTTGCCGAACGGGTAAACCCCTTGGGGATTTACCCTCGTCGGTGTCGGGTAATCCCGCCTGGATTCATGCACCATCTTGGTGCGTCTCGCACCACGATGCGGCCACATTGGTGCATCGCAACATTGCCGCAAAACGCGACCAAACCGTCCTGCTTCAGATCCAGTACGCCGTCGTCGTCATCACTTTGGACATCGCCCGCATGGCCGTCTTTACAGGGCCAGGCAGTGGTACGCCCCCTGCCCGCTCGGCGCTGGCCCGGTGTTCCGCTTCGTCGTCTTTCATCTTCCGGACGACCTCGCGCGAGCGTTCGTCCTGCACCGGCAAGGTGCGTAAATGCTCTTCCAGATGGGCCTCGACCTGCTTTTCGGTTTCGGCCATGAAACCCAGGTTGCGCGGCACGCCGGCGGCGCTGGCCAGCACGCCCAGGGCGAACGAGCCGGCGTACCAGACCGGGTTCAGCAGGCTGGGTCGGCTGTTCAATTCCGTCAGGCGCTCGTTGCACCAGACCAGATGATCCACTTCCTCGGCCGCGGCATTCAGCAGCAGCGCGCGCGGGGCGGGCTCACGGCACACCGAGGCTTGGCCGCGATACAGCGCCTGGGCGCAGATTTCGCCCACGTGGTTCACGCGCATCAACCCGGCGGCGTGGCGCTTTTCCTCTGCCGTCAGCGTGTCGGGCGCTTCAGGCGCCTTGGCGGGATACGGCCGTCCGGCCGTGGCGCTGTTGGACAAGACACGCAAGGCGCGGTCCGCTTCGGCCAGCAGGGCATCCAGGGGACCGACGCGACGGCGCAAGGAAACAGTTCCAGATTGGGACATGGCGATGGGCATGGGCGACTCCTCTGCAAGACTGAGCACACACCCCTGATGCGGGGCGGGGCTCTCATGCCTGGAATTGTACGCAACGGGTATCATCGGCCATTGACTGCGCGCAATGTGGAAGGACACTCAAAATGGAATGCACGATAGACTGGGGCGGCCCCAACGGCATGCTCTTTACCGCCAGCACTGGCAGCGGCCATGTGGCCGTGATGGATGGCGCCGTTGACGGCGGCGGCCACAACCTGGCGCCCCGCCCGATGGAAATGCTGCTGGCCGGCACCGGCGGCTGCACGGCCTACGACGTGGTACTGATCCTGAAGCGTGGACGCCACGCCGTCACCGGTTGCAGCGTCAAGCTGCAAGCGGATCGCGCCGAAACCGACCCCAAGGTCTTTACCCGCATCCATTTCGCCTTCACCGTCACGGGCCGCAACCTGCCCCAGGCGGCGGTGGAACGCGCCGTGCAGTTGTCGCACGAAAAGTACTGCTCGGCCTCGGCCATGCTTGAGAAAACCGCGGCGATGACCTTTTCGGTCGAGATCGTCGACACCCAGGACGCGCCGGCCGCAGCCTGAGGACCGCCATGAAACAATATCTAGACCTCGTCCAATCCATCCTGGACACCGGCTCGTGGCAGGAAAACCGGACGGGCATCCGCACGATCAGCATGCCGGGCGCCTCGTTGCGATTCGACCTGCAAAAAGGCTTTCCCGCCGTCACCACCAAGAAACTGGCCTTCAAATCCGCCATCGGCGAAATGGTCGGATTCCTGCGTGCCTCGCGCAGCGCGGCCGAATTCCGTGAACTGGGCTGCAAGGTCTGGGACCAGAACGCCAATGAAAACAGCCAGTGGCTGGCCAACCCGTACCGGGAAGGCCCGGACGACCTGGGCCCCGTGTACGGCGTGCAATGGCGCCAATGGCCTGCGTACAAGCTGCTGGACGCCAGCCGACCGGCCCAGGTTGAAGATGCCTTGGCGCGCGGTTACGCCAAGGTCGCGGACCTGGAAGAAGGCGGCGTGCCGAAGGTACTGCTATATAAAGCGGTGGACCAGTTGCGCCAGTGCCTGGACACCATCCACGAGCGCCCGGGCGACCGCCGCATCCTGTTCCATGGCTGGAACTGGGCCCAGATCGAAGAAATGGCGCTGCCGCCCTGCCACCTGCTGTACCAGTTCCTGCCCAACGCGACGACGCGCGAGATTTCGCTGTGCCTGTATATCCGCTCAAACGACGTGGGCCTGGGCACGCCGTTCAATCTGACGGAAGGCGCCGCGCTGCTGCATCTGGTGGGTCGCCTGACCGGCTACACGCCGCGCTGGTTCACCTACTTCATCGGCGACGCGCACATCTACGAAAATCACCTGCCGATGCTGCGCGAACAGCTTACCCGCGAGCCCTACGAATCGCCCAAGCTGGTGCTGTCCGACCGCATCCCTGATTTCGCCGTCACCGGGCGCTATGAACCGGAGTGGCTGGAAAAGGTGGAACCGACCGACTTCTCCCTGTCCGGCTACACCCATCACGCGCCGCTCACCGCCCCCATGGCCGTGTAAGATCGCGCTCGGCTTGCCGGTCCTTCGGCGGCCCGGCCATACCGGGCTCGCGAGCCATAAGTGAAGATTGGTGAGCTTCTGGAAGCGCGATTTCGGTATAACCCATCCCTTAGCCCAGGACGCGCGTCCAGACCCCCGCGCGCGCCCAGGCTTCCGACCGGCTCATGCCGCGCCGCGCCTGCCACTTGCCGCGCTACCGCGTGGCGCGCCCGGCGGCACCGACCGCAGGCATTGCTTGCCACATCCCCCTTCCCGACAAGAGAGTACGTAGATCGCCAGCGTCGACAGCAGCAATCGTCTTGCGACCCAATTGCAACTGTTGACTACTAATTGATTTGATTTGAGGCCGGCGCGTCGGCAGTAAGCGCTTAGGACAGGACCGCACAAATGCTCGTTGGAACTTATAACCCTTCGCTCGTCCTCGTATCTCTAGGGGTCGCCATCCTGGCGTCATATACGGCGTTGGGCATGGCCAACCGTGTGCGGGCCTCGAACGGGCTGCCGGCGGCGCGCTATTGGCTGGCGGGCGGCGCGTTCGCCATGGGCGTCGGGATCTGGTCGATGCACTTTGTGGGCATGCTGGCCTTCAATCTGCCCATCCCGATGGGCTACGACCTGCCGCTGACGATACTGTCGCTGGCCATCGCCATCGGCTGCTCGGCCTTTGCGCTGTGGATCGTGTGCAAGGACGAACTGCCTTGGCGCCGCTTGCTCAGCGGCGCGCTGCTGATGGGAGCCGGGATCGCCGCGATGCACTATCTGGGCATGGCGGCCATGAGGATGGCGCCCGGCATCGTCTACGACGCGAAGTGGTTCGCGCTGTCCATCGTGATTGCGGTGGTGGCCTCGGGCGCCGCGCTATGGATTACCTACCGGCTGCGCCACGACGGACCGCGCGTGGCCTTGTCGCGGCCGCTGGCGTCGGTGGTCATGGGCATCGCCATCGTCGGCATGCATTATTCGGGCATGGAAGCCGCCGGCTTCCCCGCCGGCAGCATCTGCATGGCGGCCGATGGCGGGATCTCGGCGGGCTGGCTGGCCATCGCCGTGACGGCCGTGACCCTGAGCGTGCTGGCGATTGCGCTGGTGGTGGCGGTGCTGGACAACCGGCTGGAGGCGCGCACGTCGGCGCTGGCTTCATCCCTGGCCGAAGCCAATGAAGAACTGGTGCAGTTGGCCCTGCACGACACGCTGACCAAGCTGCCCAACCGCATCTTGCTGGAAGACCGCATGGAGCAGGCCATCGAGAGCGCGAGCCGGCGCAAGGGCTATTTTGCCGTGCTGTTCTTTGACCTGGACGGTTTCAAGGCGGTGAACGACGCCTACGGCCACCACACGGGCGATGCCTTGCTGATCGACCTGGCCCAGCGCATCCGCCAAGCCCTGCGCACGCAGGACACGGTCGCGCGCCTGGGCGGTGACGAATTCATCGTGCTAAGCGAAGTCATCGAGCCCACCGACGCCGCCAACGTGGCCGACCGGCTGATCGAAGCCATCGCGCGCCCGGTCATGGTCTATGGCCACGAAGTGCTGGTGACCTCCAGCGTGGGCATCGCCATCTACCCGAACGACGGCGAAGACACCCACACGCTGCTGACCAACGCCGACGCCGCCATGTACCACGCCAAGCGCCTGGGCGGCACCGGCTACAGCTTCTTCGAGCCGTCCATGAACGCGGACGCGCACGAGCAGATCGAGCTGCTGCACGACCTGCGCCTGGCGCAGGAGCGCGACCAGTTCGTGCTGCACTATCAGCCCAAATATGAAGCCCCCGCCGGGCCGATCATCGGCGCCGAGGCGCTGCTGCGCTGGAACCATCCCACGCGCGGTCTGGTCGGGCCGGACCAGTTCATTCCCACTGCTGAAAAGACGGGCTTGATCCTGTCGATCGGCGAATGGGTGATCAACGAGGCGTGCCGGCAGATGCGGGAATGGATCAACGCCGGCCAGTCGCACTGGACCATCGCCGTCAATATTTCAGCCTTGCAGTTTGCCCACGCCAGCCTGGTGGAAACGGTGCGCGGCGCGCTGGCGCGGCACGATGTGCCCCCTTCCTGCCTGACGCTGGAAGTCACCGAGTCCACCGCCATGCGCGACGCCGAGGCCAGCCTGGCCGTGCTCAAGCGCCTGTCGGGCCTGGGCGTCACGATCTCGATCGACGATTTCGGCACCGGCTATTCCAGCCTGCTGTATCTGAAGCGCCTGCCGGCGACGGAATTGAAGATCGACCGCGGCTTTGTGAATCAACTGGAAAACGACAACGAGGATGCGGCGATCGTGGCGGCCATCGTCGCGTTGGCGCAGCAGTTGAACCTGCGCATCGTCGCCGAGGGCGTGGAAACCGCCGCGCAGCAGAAGTTCCTGACGGGGCTGGGCTGTGATTCGCTGCAAGGATTTTTGCTGGGCCGGCCGATGCCCGCGACCGAATTCCTGGAACACGCGGCAAACTGAGCTGGGTTCGGCGGGGCCGGTGCCTGGTGATCAGGGCGGCGAGACAGCCCTCCCGCGTCCCAGCAGGCGACCGAATTTGCTACGCTTACGCCGTCGCCCGGGCCGACTTCCGGCCCCGCCCCAACCGTAGCCAACCCGCATGCCCGCCAGCCTTACCCTGATCGTCGCCTACTCCACCAATCGCGTCATCGGACGCGATAACACCCTGCCCTGGAAACTACCGGGCGATCTGGCGCACTTCAAGCGCAGCACGCTGGGCCATCCCATCATCATGGGCCGCAAGACCTGGGATTCCCTGGGCCGCCCGCTGCCGGGCCGCAGCAATATCGTGATCAGCCGTAATCCGGATTTCAGTGCAGCCGGCGCCACCGTGGTGCCGACGCTGGAAGCCGCTATCGCCGCGTGCGGCGATGTGCAGGAAGCCTTCGTGATCGGCGGCGCGCAGATCTACGCGCAAGCGCTGCCGATGGCGCAACGGGTGCTGGCGACGGAAGTGCACGCCGACGTGGAAGGCGACGCGTTCTTTCCGTTATTGCCGTCGTTTCAGTGGAAGGAAACGGCGCGTGACGCGCAGCCGGCGGAGAACGGCTATGAATACGATTTTGTGGTTTATGAGCGGTGAGGGGTGCGGGGGGCCGGGCTGATGGGTTGCGCGCGGGCAGCGATGGGATTTTTCTGACCGCTGTGCCGCGCTTCACCCATCCTACCGATTTAGGCCGCGCCCGCATTCCGCATGAATCGCCACAACGCCGGCGCCTCGGAATACGCCACGTTGAAACGTACCCAGGGCGTGTCCGCCTCGTCCACGTCGAAATACGACCCCGGCGCCAGCCAGATGCCGTCCTTCAACGCCAGCTCCGCCAAGCCATTGGCGCCACGCTCGCGCCATGTTCCCGCCACCTTCGCCCATAGAAACAAACCACCTTGCGGCCGGCCATGGATCTCGAAACCGTGTTGCCGCATCTGCTCGGCCACCACCCCATGCGCCTCGGCCAGCCGTTCGCGGGTGCGGGCGATGTGCGCGCGGTAGCGGCCTTCGCGGATCACCTGGTGCACGATGCGCTCCATGATCTCCGGCGACGTCAGTCCCACCGCCATCTTGGTGCGCGCAATATCCCGAACCAGGTCGCGGTGCGCCACCACATACCCCACGCGCACCGACGGGCTGATCACCTTGGAATACCCGCCCAGGTAAACCACCCGCTGCGCACCATCCAGCGCTGCCAGCATCGGCGTCACGCCCGGCGCCAGTTCGCGCGAGATATCGTCTTCAATCACCCACAAGCCATGCCGCTCGGCCGCTTGCAAGATACGGAACGCATTGGCCATGCCGATGCTGGCGCCCGACGGGTTCTGCAACACGGTATTGATGAACAGCGCGCGCGGCCGATGCAGCGCCGCCACGCGCTCCAGCGCTTCGCAGTCCAGCCCGTCCACCGTGCGCGGTACCGACACCACCCGCAGCCCCGCCAGCCGCAGCAGCTGCAACAGGTTGGCGTAGGCGGGCTGCTCGACCACCACCGTGTCGCCCGGCCGCAGCAAGGTGCGGATGACCATGTCCAGGCCATGCGTGACCCCTTGGGTCAGCAGCACCTGTGACGCCTCCACCTCCATCCCTTGTGCACTCAAACTGGCCGCGATGGTTTCACGCAGCGGCGCATAACCGTAGGGGTGCCCGTAATTGGCGATGCGCATCGCCGGCACCCGGCCCATGTGGCGCAGAGCCACATGCAGCCCCTCTTCATTCAGCCATTCCCCTGGCAGCCAGCCGCAGCCCGATTTGATGGGGATGGAGTGGTCGGCAAAGATGTCGGACAGCAGCCAGCCCGCATTCAGGCGCGGCGGTTCCCATGACAGCGGTTCGCCCCGGCGCGCAGGTGCGTCCGGCGAGGCCACCCGATAGCCCGCACCCGGCCTCGCGGCCAGCCAACCCAGCGACACCAGCCGGCTATAGGCGCTGGCCACGGTGAAGGTGCTGACGCCGTACTGGCGCGCGAACTCGCGCACCGAGGGTAGGGACATACCCGGACGCAGGGTTTGTTCTTCAATGGCGCGCAGGATGGCCGCCACCAGTTGTTCCACCAGAGTGGGCGCCAGTCCGCGAGCGCGGTTGGGCTGGAAATCAATCACGACGATAACTGTACAGTTGAGCCACTCGTGACTATACAGTTAGCGGCCTTTGCGCAGATCGTATATTTTCATTCCCCCTGGGACGGACCAGAATCAACTGAATCCCGGCGGCAGCGCCTTTTCCCTTGCTGCGCAGCCGTTTCGTTCTCCCTGGAGCCGCCATGAACGCCCCCGCCAATTTGCCCGACTTGTCCCATCTCTGGATGCCCTTCACTGCCAACAAGCAGTTCAAGGCCCACCCGCGCATGCTGGCAACGGCCAAAGGCATGTACTACACCTCGGCCGATGGCCGTCAAATCCTGGACGGCACCGCCGGCCTGTGGTGCGTCAACGCCGGCCACGGCCGCGAGGAAATCGTCGAGGCCATCTCCCGCCAGGCCGGCATCATGGACTACGCGCCGGGCTTCCAACTGGGCCACCCGCTGGCCTTCGAAGCCGCCACCGCAGTCGCCAGCCTGATGCCCCAAGGGCTGGACCGCGTCTTCTTCACGAACTCGGGTTCCGAATCCGTCGACACGTCCCTGAAAATTGCACTGGCTTATCACCGCGCGCGCGGCGACGGCCAGCGCACCCGCCTGATCGGCCGTGAACGCGGCTATCACGGCGTGGGCTTTGGCGGCATTTCGGTCGGTGGCATCTCGACCAACCGCAAGACCTTCTCGGGCGCGCTGCTGCCCTCGGTTGACCATCTGCCGCACACCCACAACCTGGAGCAGAACGCCTACTCCAAGGGCCAACCCGCGTGGGGCGCCAACCTGGCCGAAGAACTGGAACGCATCGTGGCGCTGCACGACGCCTCCACCATCGCCGCCGTGATCGTCGAGCCCATGGCGGGCTCCACCGGCGTGCTGATTCCGCCCAAGGGCTACCTGGAAAAGCTGCGCGAAATTACCTCCAAGCACGGCATCCTGCTGATTTTTGACGAAGTCATCACCGCCTACGGCCGCCTGGGCGCCGCCACCGCGTCCGAATTCTTCGGCGTCACGCCGGACATCATCGCCATGGCCAAGGGCGTCAGCAACGCCGCCGTGCCGGCCGGCGCGGTTGCCGTCAAGCGCGAAGTCCACGACGCCATCGTCAACGGCCCGGCGGGCGGCATTGAATTCTTCCACGGCTACACCTATTCGGCGCACCCGCTGGCCGCCGCCGCCATCCTGGCAACGCTGGACATCTACCGCCGCGAAGACCTGTTCGGCCGCGCCCGCAAGTTGTCGGGCGCGTTCCAGGAAGCCGCGCACAGCCTGAAGGGCGCGCCGCACGTCATCGACGTGCGCAACCTGGGCCTGGTTGCCGGCATTGAACTGTCGCCGCGCGCGGGCGCACCGGGCGCACGCGCCGGCGAGGTCTTCCAGAAGTGCTTCGACAGCGGCCTGATGGTGCGCTATACCGGCGATATCATCGCCGTGTCGCCCCCGCTGATCATCGACGAAGCCCAGATCGGCCAGATCTTCGAACAGATCGGGAAGATCCTGAAGGAAGTCGCGTAAATCCGATGATGACGCTGCCCTTGCGGCCGCGCCGCAACCCATGACACCTCTTGCGGGCGGCCCTGTGCCGCCCGCAAGAGGTTTTTGAAGAATCACCGCCCAGAGCCTTTCGCACCATGAAGAAGATCTCCCATTTCATCAACGGCCAGCATTTCGATGGCCGCAGCAGCCGCTACGCCGACGGCTTCAATCCGGCCACGGGCGAAATCTGCTCGTCCATTCCGCTCGCCTCGACCGAAGATGTGGCGCTGGCCGTGGCGGCCGCCAAGGCAGCGTTCCCGGTCTGGTCGGAAACCCCCGCGCTCAAGCGCGCCCGCATCCTGTTCAACTTCAAGGCGCTGCTGGACCAGCACCAGGACGAACTGGCCGAGCTCATCACCCGCGAACACGGCAAGGTGTTCTCGGATGCCAAGGGCGAAGTCATGCGCGGCATCGAGATCGTCGAATTCGCCTGCGGCATTCCGCAACTGCTCAAGGGCCAGTATTCCGACCAGATCGGCGGCGGCATCGACAACTGGAGCATGCGCCAGGCCCTGGGCGTGGTGGCCGGCGTGACGCCGTTCAACTTTCCGATGATGGTGCCGTGCTGGATGTTCCCGGTGGCCATTGCCTGCGGCAACACCTTCGTGCTCAAGCCGTCTGAACGCGACCCGTCGGCGTCCCTGCGCCTGGCCGAACTGCTGACCGAAGCCGGCCTGCCCCCCGGCGTCTTCAACGTGGTGCATGGCGACAAGCTGGCCGTGGACGCGCTCATCGGGCACCCGGACGTCGAAGCGCTGTCGTTCGTGGGTTCGACCCCCATCGCCGAATACATTTATTCCGAAGGCACCAAGCGCGGCAAGCGCGTGCAGGCGCTGGGCGGGGCCAAGAATCACTTGGTCGTCATGCCCGATGCCGACCTGGACCAGGTCACCGACGCCTTGATGGGCGCGGCCTACGGCTCGGCCGGCGAGCGCTGCATGGCGATCTCGGTGGCGGTGGCGGTGGGTGACGTGGCCGACAAGGTTGTCGAACGCCTGGCCCCGCGCGTGAAGGCACTGATCGTCAAGGACGGCATGAACGCCGACGCCGAGATGGGTCCGCTGGTTACCGCGCAGCATCGCAACAAGGTCATGGGCTACATCGAAGACGGCATCGCGGCGGGCGCGGACCTGGTCGTCGATGGCCGTGGCCTGAAGGTGCCCGGCAACGAAAAGGGCTACTTCCTGGGCGGCACGCTGTTCGACAACGTCAAGCCCGCCATGAACATCTATCGCGAAGAAATCTTCGGACCGGTGCTGTGCATCGTGCGCGTGCCCGACTTCGCCAGCGCGGTTGAACTGATCAACGCGCACGAGTTCGGCAACGGCGTGGCGTGCTTCACGTCGGATGGCGGCGTAGCGCGTGCGTTCGCGCGCCAGATCAAGGTCGGCATGGTGGGCATCAACGTGCCGATTCCCGTTCCGATGGCATGGCATTCGTTCGGCGGCTGGAAGCGTTCGCTGTTTGGCGACCACCACGCCTACGGCGAAGAAGGCATCCGCTTCTACTCGCGCTACAAGAGCGTGATGCAGCGCTGGCCCGACAGCATCGCCAAGGGCGCGGAATTCACCATGCCCGTGGCGAAGTAAGCCACGCGCGCGCCTTTACGTTTTCATCGCACTGTATTCAAGAAGGATGCATTACCCGGCTTTTGCATAGGGCGCGGCTTCGGCCGCGCCCGGCCAGTACCACGACACAGCAACATCAAACAACACAAGGGGATGCCTGATGCGCATCGGTATAGGCGGCTTTCAGCACGAAACCAATACGTTCGCGCCTTCGCGCGCAACGTGGGAAGATTTTGCCGAGAAAGGCGGCGGTTGGCCAAAACTGGTCAGCGGCCCCGCGATGTTCCAAGCCGTGGCAGGCGCCAACATTCCCGTGGCGGGCTTCATCGAAGCCATGAGCCAGCACACGCTTGTGCCCACCACCTGGGCCGCGGCCAGCCCGTCGGGCCCGGTCACCAAAGACGCTTTTGAACGCATCAGCGCGTTGATCTTGCAAGGCTTGTCCGACGCCCTGCCGCTGGACGGCGTCTACCTGGACCTGCATGGCGCCATGGTCACCGAACACCTGGACGACGGCGAAGGCGAACTGCTCAAGCGCGTGCGTGATCTGGTCGGCCCCGATGTGCCCGTGGTCGCCAGCCTGGACCTGCACGCCAACGTCACGCGCGCCATGGTGCGCCACGCCGACGCGCTGGTCTGCTATCGCACGTATCCCCACATCGACATGGCCGAAACCGGGCAACGCGCCGCGTCGCTGCTGTCCCTGCGGCTGGCCGGCATGCCGCGCCCGTACGCATCGCTGCGCGCCCTGCCCTACCTGATTTCACTGTGCTGGCAGTCCACCGACATCGAACCCTCGCGCAGCCTGTACGCGCAAGTGGGCGAGATTGAATCGCGCGGCGCTACCAGCTTGTCATTCGCCACCGGCTTTCCCGCAGCTGACTTCCCCGAATGCGCGCCCACCGTGTGGGCCTACGGCGCGACGCAAGCCGAAGCCGACGCGGCCGCCGCTGAAATGGCGCGCGCCGTGCTGAACGCTGAACGCGACTTCGGCGGCAAGCTCTACACGCCCGATGAAGCCGTGGAAGAAGCCATGCGGATCGCGCGCGACGCCAACAAGCCCGTCGTCATCGCCGACGCACAAGACAACCCCGGCGCGGGCGGCAGTTCGGACACCACGGGCATGCTGCGCGCCTTGATCCGCCACGATGCGCGCGACGCCGCCATCGGCCTGATCGTCGACCCCGCCGCCGCTCTCGCCGCGCACCGCGCGGGCGTCGGAAACAAGGTACGGATTGCACTAGGTGGACACTCGGGTATTCCCGACGACGAGCCGCTGGACAGCGAATTCATCGTCGAGAAAACGTCAGATGGACGCTTCGATACGCACGGCGCTTTCTACCGCGGATTCCACATGGACCTGGGCCCCAGCGCCTGCCTGCGCATCGGCGGCGTACGCATCATCGTCGCGTCGAACAAGGTGCAGATGGCGGACCAGGAGATGTTCCGGTTCGCCGGCGTGGAACCCACGCGCGCCGCGATTCTGGTGGTGAAGAGCTCTGCGCATTTCCGCGCGGATTTCACGGCCATCGCGCAAACGATCCTGGTCTGCGCCGCCCCCGGCTCCATGCTGATGGATGCGGCAAAACAACCATGGACACGGTTGCGTCCCGGCATCAGAATGGCGCCTTGCGGGCCGGTGTTTTCCGGCCGGGCCGCAACCGCCTGACCCTCGTACGCCGCCATCGAGCGGCGCGTTAACGACGTAGCGGCCGACCGTGCCGCTCACACCGCTTCAAGGGGAATCTCCATGCTCAAGTTTGTCCGAGCGGCCGCGCTGGCCGGTGCAACGTTGATGATGGCTCACGGCGCGTACGCCGAAACCGTCATCAAGTCCGTCATGCACTCGCCGTTGCGCCTGACCGACCCGCACGCCACCACCGCGTACATCACGACGTGGCACGGCTACATGATCTACGACACCTTGCTGGCCACCGACGCCAACAACAAGATCCAGCCGCAAATGCTTGAGAAGTGGGAAGTCTCGCCCGACGGCAAGACCTACACGATGACCTTGCGCGACGGCCAGAAGTGGCATGACGGCAAGCCCGTCACGTCCGAAGATTGCGTGGCCTCGATCAAGCGCTGGGCCGCCGGTGACGGCATGGGCCGCACGCTGCTCAAGTTCACCGACAAGATTGAAGTCATCGACGACAAGAGCTTTCGCATCGTCATGAAAGAACCCACGGACCTGGCGCTGCGCGCCCTGTCCAAGCCCACCGGCACCGCGCCGTTCATGATGCCCAAGCGCATCGCCGAACAGGCCATCGGCAAGCCCATCACCGACATGACCGGTTCGGGTCCGTTCAAGGTCATCGAATTCAAGCCGGGCGTGAAGACGGTGTACGCCAAGAACGCCGACTACGTGCCGCGCAAGGAACCCGCCAGCGGCCTGGCCGGCGGCAAGGTCGTGAACGTGGACAAGGTCGAATGGGACGTCATGCCCGACGCGCTGACGACCGCCAACGCGCTGCTGGGCGGCGAGATCGACTTCGTCGAACAGTTCCCGTATGACCTGCTGCCCATGATCGAAGGCAACCCCGACCTGAAGGAAGAATCGCTCAGCCCGGTCGGCTACTTCACGATGTACCGCTTCAACTTCAAGTACCCGCCCTTCGACAACAAGAAGATCCGCCAGGCCGCCATGTACGCCATCGGCCAGGAAGATGTGATGAAGGCGCTGGTGGGCAATCCCAAGTACTGGCAGACCTGCGCATCGCTGTGGGGTTGCGGCACGCCGATGGAATCCGATATCGGCAAGGACATCGTGGTGCCGTCGAACATCGAAAAAGCCAAGGCGCTGCTGAAGGAAGCGGGCTACGACAACACGCCCATCCTGGTCATGCACGCGACCGACGTGGGCACGCTGTCGGCCCAACCGGTGGTGATGGCCCAGGCGCTGCGCAAGGCCGGCTTCAACGTCAACCTGGCCGCGATGGACTGGCAGAGCGTGGCCACGCGCCGCGCCTCGAAGGCCGCGCCGGCTGAAGGCGGCTGGAACATTCACAACACCAACTGGTACGCCACCGACGTGATGGACCCGGTACGTTCCGCGCCCGCCGCCGCCAACGGCGACAACGCCTGGTTCGGCTGGCCCGACATGCCGAAGGTGGAAGAACTGCGCACCAAGTTCGCCCTGACGTCCGACCCTGCCGAGCAGAAGAAGATCGCCGACGAACTGCAGCGCATCGGCATCGACGAAGGCCTGTACGTGCCGCTGGGCCAGATGTCCGTGCCCACCGTCTACTCGACCAAGCTCTCCGGCCTGGTGCATGCACCGGTCTTTGCGTTCTGGAACGTCAAGAAAGCTCCTTAAAGGGGCAAGCAGTTCAGGGGGAAATACATGCTGGCATTTGTCTCACGCCGGCTCCTCGCGACCATCCCCGTTTTGGTGATGGTCGCGGTGGTGGTCTTCGCGATATTGCGTTTCAGCCCGGGCGATCCGGCCATCATCATGGCGGGCGACGGCGCCACGCCTGAACGTATCGTCCAGATACGGCAGACGATGGGCCTGGACCAACCGGTCATCAAACAGTTCTTCATCTGGGGCGGCAAGCTCCTGCAAGGCGATCTGGGCACCTCGCTCATGTCCGGCGTGCCGGTCACCAAACTGATCGCGCAGCGCCTGGAACCGTCCATGAGCCTGGCGGTACTGACGTTGATCTTCACCTTGCTGGTCGCCATTCCGCTGGGCATCCTGGCGGCGTGGCGGCAAGGCAAGTTGCTGGACCGCGCCGTGATGGGCTTTTCGGTGCTGGGCTTTTCAGTACCGGTGTTCGTCACGGGTTACCTGCTGATCTGGCTGTTCGCCATCAAGCTGGGCTGGTTCAACGTGCAGGGCTATGCGCCGCTGGCCAAGGGCTTCTGGCCCTATCTGCACCGGCTCATCCTGCCGTCGCTGGCCTTGTCCACGGTGTATGTCGCGTTGATCGCGCGCATCACGCGTACCAGCGTGATCGAGGTCATGGGTGAAGACTTCATCCGCACCGCGCGTTCCAAGGGCCTGGGTGAAACCGGCGTGCTGCTCGGCCATGCGCTGCGCAACGCGGCCGTGCCCATCGCCACGGTGGTGGGCCTGGGCATCGCGCTCTTGATCAGCGGCGTGGTCGTGACCGAATCGGTGTTCAACATTCCCGGCCTGGGCCGCTTGGTGGTCGAAGCCGTGCTGGCGCGCGACTACCCCGTCATCCAGGGCCTGACGTTGTTCTTCGCGTTCGTCTACGTGTTCATCAATCTGGTTGTCGATTGCGCCTACACGGTGTTCGACCCGCGAATCAGGTACTAGGGCAGAGCCATGCAAACGCCAACCGATGCCGCCGCGCAAGCGGCCGCCGACCTTCCCGGAGGCGGCACTCCTCACGTCACCGCCTGGCGGCAAGTCCGCCAGGGCCTCAAAAGCTGGCCGGTCATGCTGGCGCTGGTGGTGCTGGTCGCCATCGTCGCCATCGCCGTGTTCGCCCCGCTGCTGGGCACGGTGGACCCCACATTCATTGACCCGGGCTCGCGCCTGAAGCAACCCTTTACCAACTTCCTGCTCGGCACCGACGCCTTTGGTCGCGACGTCTGGTCGCGCGTGGCCTACGGCGCGCGCATCTCGCTGATCGCGGGCCTGGGCGCCGCGGTGGTCAGCGTCGTCCTCGGCCTGATCATCGGCGTCATCGCCGGCTGGTTCCGGTCGCTGGACGGGTTCATCATGCGCACCATGGACGCCATCATGGCCATCCCCGGCATCCTGCTGGCGATTGCCCTGGTGTCCGTCACCGGCGCCAGCATCATGACTGTGCTGATCGCCATCACGATCCCGGAAATTCCTCGGGTGGTGCGGTTGGTGCGCGGCCAGATCCTGACCGTGCGCGGCGAACCCTATGTGGAAGCCGCGCTGGCGCTGGGCACGCCCTTGCCCCTGCTCTTGTGGCGCCACATGGTGCCCAGCACCATCGCGCCGCTGACGGTGCAAGGCACCTACGTGTTCGCCTCCGCCATGCTGACCGAGGCCATCCTCAGCTTCCTGGGAGCGGGCATCCCGCCCGAGATCGCCTCGTGGGGCAACATCATGTCCGAAGGCCGCATGTACTTCCGCATGCTGCCCGGCCTGATTCTCTTTCCCGGCCTGTTCCTGTCGCTGACCGTGCTTAGCGTGAACATCCTGGGTGACGCCCTGCGCGACGCGCTGGACCCGAAAATGGTGCGCAGGATCTGATGCCGATGACCTACTCTCCTATCCCCCCCGCGGGCGACACCTCGTCCGCCATCCTGGCCATTCGCAACCTGTCGGTGGAAGTGGCCGGCGCGGGCAACCGCGTCGTGCGCAACCTTAGCCTGGACGTGCATGCTGGTGAAACGGTGTGCGTGGTTGGCGAATCCGGCTCCGGCAAATCGGTCACGTCGCTGGCCGTGATGGGCCTCTTGCCGCCCGGCGTCCTGTCGATCAGCGCGGGTTCCATCCGCGTGGAAGGCGAAGATGTTGCCACCGCGTCGCAACGGCGGCTGCGCGAAATGCGCGCGACCCGCATGGCCATGGTGTTCCAGGAACCCATGACGGCGCTGAACCCCGTGCACACCGTGGGCAAGCAGGTGGACGAAGTGCTGCGCCTGCACCGCAAGGGCATGAGCGCCGCCGAACGCCGCGCCAAGGTGCTGGACATGTTCCAGTCGGTGCATCTGCCGGATGTCGAACGCATCTTCGAGGCTTACCCGCATCAGCTTTCGGGCGGCCAGCGCCAGCGCATCGTGATCGCGATGGCGCTGATCCTGGAACCCAAGCTGCTGATCGCCGATGAGCCCACCACCGCGCTGGACGTGACCACGCAAAAGCAGATTCTGGCGCTGATCAAGGAACTGCAGGTCAAGCACAAGACCGCGGTGCTGTTCATCACGCACGACTTCGGCGTAGTGGCCGAGATTTCGGATCGCATCGTGGTGATGAACCGCGGCGACCTGATCGAAAGCGGCACGCGCAATGAAATCCTGGCCGAACCCAAGCAGTCGTATACGCGCCGCCTGGTGTCGTCCGTGCCCAGCCTGGTGCCCAACCGCCGCGAGGCGCCCGACGGCCAGCCCGTACTGCACGTCAAGGGCCTGGGCCGCACCTATGCCGGGAAAAGCTCGCTGTTTTCCCGCACGGCCGCGCAGAACGTGATTGCCGCGTCCGACGTGAACCTGACGCTGCGCAAGGGAGAAATCCTGGGCATCGTGGGGGAATCCGGTTCGGGCAAATCCACGGTAGCGCGGTGCATCGTGCGCCTGATCGAGCCCACCGCCGGCCACATGATGATGGGCGGCGAAGACCTCAGCACGCTGTCCGGCTCGGCCTTGCGCCCGGTGCGCCGCCGCATCCAGATTGTGTTCCAGGACCCCTACCGTTCGCTGAACCCGCGCCGCACGGTGGGTGAATCCATCATCGAAGGCCTGCTCAACTTCGGCATGCCGCGCGACCAGGCCGTGAAGCGCGCGGGCGAAACGCTGACCGTGGTGGGCATGAGCCCCGACGCCATGCGCCGCTATCCGCATCAGTTTTCTGGTGGCCAACGCCAGCGCATCTGCATTGCCCGCGCGCTGGTGATGGACCCGGAAATTCTGGTGGCCGATGAAGCCGTGTCGGCGCTGGACGTGTCCGTGCAGGCGCAGGTGCTGGAACTGCTGGAACAGGTGCGCCAACGCACGGGCGTGGGCGTGTTGTTCATCACGCACGACTTGCGCGTGGCCGCGCAGATTTGCGACACGATCATGGTCATGCAGCGCGGCAAGGTCGTTGAGACCGGCTCGGCCGAAACCGTGCTGACCGACCCTCGGCATGAATACACGCGCACCTTGATCGACGCGGCCCCGGGGCGCGACTGGGACTTCCGCAACTTCCAGCCCGTTGCCACCACGCTGGCGCAAGCCGCGGCGTCTTGATGTGCTGATGCGCTGATCACCCGAACTGCCTTCCTTCGCAACACTGGAACCGAGATGTCACAACCGCATGAATTGTCCGCTCAGGAACTGCTGCAGGCGTATCGCGACAAGACCCTGTCGCCCGTCGAAGCCACGCGCTCCGTGCTGGAACACATCGAGCGCTGGGAACCCCACCTGAAGGCCACCTATGCGCTGGACCCCGAAGGCGCGCTGGCGATGGCTCGCGCCTCGGAAGCCCGCTGGATGAAGGGCGAGCCGCAGTCGGCCGGCGGCTACTCGCTGGACGGCGTACCCGCCACCATCAAGGAAAACATCGCCACGCGCGGCACGCCCGTGCCCTTGGGCACCGCCGCCACCGAGCTGACCCCGGCGGCAGCCGACGCGCCGCCCGCCGCCCGCATGCGCGAGGCGGGCGCGGTGCTGCTGGGCAAGACCACCATGCCCGACTTCGGCATGCTGTCCTCGGGCCTGTCCAGCTTTCATGAGCTGACCCGCAACCCCTGGGACCTGAGCAAGAACCCGGGCGGCTCCAGCGCCGGCGCGGGCGCGGCCGCAGCGGCCGGCTATGGCCCCTTGCACATCGGCACCGACATCGGCGGTTCGGTGCGCCTGCCGGCTGCCTGGTGCGGCATTGCCACGCTGAAACCCAGCCTGGGCCGCATCCCCATCGACCCGCCCTTCATGGGCCGCTGCGCCGGCCCCATGACGCGCACCATCACCGACACCGCGTTGATGATGGGCGTGCTGTCGCAGCCCGACGCGCGCGACCACATGAGCTTGCCCTTCCAGGACTTTGACTGGCTTAACCTGGCGCAAGACGTTAAAGGCCTGCGCATCGGCCTGCTGATGGACGCCGGCTGCGGCCTGCCGCTGGACCCGGAAGTACGCGACGCCGTGCAAGCCGCCGCGCAAGCCTTCGAAGCGGCGGGCGCCATCGTCACGCCGATGCTGCCGTGGATGACGCCTGAAATGCTGGAAGGTGTGGACCGCTTCTGGCGCACGCGCTCGTCCATAGACCTGGCCGCGCTGCCGGAAGCCCGCCGCGCCAAGATCCTGCCGTTCATCCGCGCCTGGGCGGAAAGCGGTGGCGGCCAAAGCGGCGAGGCCGTGTTCAAGAGCTACTACGAAACGCTGAACGTGCGCGCCAAGACCGTGGCCGCCTGCGCCCCCTTCGATTACGTGCTGTCGCCCGTGGCGCCGGTGGTGGCGTACAACGCCGAATGGCCGTCGCCCACCAATGAGGTGGCCACCACCATGCACCACATCGGCTTCACGCTGCCCTTCAACATGAGCGAACAACCCGCCGCGTCCGTCAACTGCGGCTACACGCGGGCGGGCCTGCCGATCGGTTTGCAGATTGCCGGCGCGCGCTTTGACGACCTGGGCGTGTTGCGCGTGGCACGCGCCTGGGAACAGATGCGCCCCGCGCAGCATCCTTGGCCGCAGCCCCCCAAGACGAACTGAGCTTCCCCTACCCTTTCCACAGGAATTCCCATGCGTTGGCTCTTGGCAATGATCAAGCACGAGACGAATACCTATTCGCCCGTGCCGACCCCGCTGGAACGATTTTTCCGCGGCAGTCCTGAAATCCTGGCTGGCGACCGCGCCATCAAGGCCTACGAGAACACCGACAGCGGGCTGGGCGGGTATATCGAAGTGGCCCGTCGCGTGGGCGCGGAAATCGTTGTGCCCGTGGCGGCCGAGTCCTGGCCCAGCGGCCCCACCAGCGCCGACACCCACGAACGCCTGTGCAAGCTGGTGCTGGACCAGGTCAAGCTGGGCGGCTTTGACGCCATCTTGCTGGACCTGCACGGCGCCATGGTGGCCGAAGGCGTGGAAGACGCGGAAGGCGACCTGCTGCGCCGCCTGCGTGAAATCGACCCGACCACGCCCGTGGCCGTCACGCTGGACATGCACGCCAACATCTACGACGACATCGTCAAGAACGCCACCGTCATCAGCGGCTTTCACACCTATCCGCACGTGGACATCCGTGAAGCCGGCGTACGCGCGGCCAACGTCATCGTCCGCACGCTCAAGGGTGAAATCAAACCCGTCATGAGCTGGGCCAACAAGCCCATGCTGCCGCACATCATGTGCCAGGGCACGCACGCCGCGCCCAACAAGCCCTTGCAGGAACGCTGCAAGGAACTGGAAGCGGGCGGCGTGCTGGCGGCGTCGGTCTTCGTGGGCTTTCCGCATGCGGACATCCGCGAAGCCGGCTTGAGCGCCGTCGTCTGTACGGACGGCAACCTGCAAGACGCTGAGAAGCACCGCGACGAACTGCTGGAACGCGCCTGGGCAGGCCGCGCCGACTGGGTCTTCCACCCTGAGCCCCTGGAACCCACCATCGCGCGCGCCAAACAGATCGAGCAAGGCCCCGTCGTGTTGCTGGACCACTTCGACAACACCGGCTCGGGCGGCACCATGGACACCACCACGGTGCTGGCCGAAGTGCTGCGCCAGGAACTCGACAACGTGGTGTTCTACGCCATTTGCGACCCCGACGCGGCACAGCAGGCCGCCGCCGCGGGCGTGGGCAATACCATCACGATCAAGCTAGGCGGCAAGCTGACCATGCCCGCCATCAAGCAACCCAGCGAACCGCTGGAGGTGACGGGCCGCGTCAAACTGGTATTTGACGGCGTCTACCTGAGCCGGGGCCCCATGTACCGGGGCGTGCGCAACGACACGGGCCTGACCGTGGTCATCGACACCGGCCGGGTCGAGATCGTGGTGGTGTCGCGCCACCAGGAACCCTTCGATATCAACTGCCTGCTGTCGGCCGGCATCGACCCGCTGCAAAAGCGCTATGTGGTGCTGAAAAGCCGGGTGCACTGGCGCGCGGGCTTTTCAGATATGGCGACGGAAGTCATCGAATGTACCGGCGTGGGCGTCACCACGTCCGATTACAGCCAGCTTGAATTCAAGAACGTGCGCCGCCCGATCTACCCGTTGGACCCGCTGTAAGGCACGTTATAAATCGCTGAATCCGCGCTAAAACCGCAGGATTGTCGACAAAAAGGCCAGCGCTGATCGCTGGCCTTTCATTTTGAAACCTCCCGTAACTGCGCGCACGGTCATGTGTCCCTTCGCGTCGGTATACTCCGCCGCGGGCCCTTACAGGCCCATGAATGCGTATATGCCGGCAGCCGCGCGTGGGCGACCACGCAGCGATGGCTTGGTGCCTAGCCTGCCGGGTATGACTCGACAATCAACGAAGAAGCAAAACGATGAAAAAGAGCGTAGCGATCACCCTCGGCGTGGTCATAGTGGGAGCGGGAAGCTGGATAGGCGCCACTTGGTACACCGGCAAACGCATAGAGGAAAGCTCGCAACGCCATCTGGCCGAAGCCAACGAAAAGCTGGCCAAGCTGACGCCGTTGTTCGGTCTGCGCATTGACCAGATCAAGTACGAACGCAGCCTGTTCTCGACCCAGGCGCGCTACGGCCTGTCGCTCGTGAAGAACGACAAGACCCTGGACGACATGCCCGCCGGCATGATTGAGTTCGACGCGGTCATTGAACACGGCCCCTTCCCCAAGACCGCGCTGTCGCGCGGCGCCTTCGCGCCCAAGCTGGCTTTCGTGCACGCCGAAATCGCCAAGACGGACAACCTGAAGGAAGTGTTCGCCCTGACCAAGGACGTCTCGCCCCTGATCAGCGACGCCATGATCAGCTACAGCGGCACCACCAGCTCCACGTCCAAGATTGCGCCGGTGTCGACGACCCTGGAAGGCAATTCGATCGACTTCAGCGGCATGCTGATCACCGGCACGTTCGACCGTTCGCTGGAAGCCGTCACCGCGCACGGCGTGATGGACAAGCTGGCCATCGACGGCTCGAAGAGCAATGACCCCGTCGTCATGGCCATCACCGGCATGACCATGGACGTCAACAGCCGCATGGGCAAGTTCGGCGTGTCCATGGGCGACTCCGATCTGAAGATCAAGCGCATCGACGTCACCCGCAAGGGCGACGACATCAAGCTGTCGCTGGACAACTTCGGCTACGGCGTGAAGCTGGCCGAAGACGACAAGAACATCAACGTGCAAGCCGCCTATCAAACGGGCGACATCACCGTGAACGACGTGGCGCTGGGTAACGGCCAGGCCGTGATCAAGCTGGCCAAGCTGGACGGCCAGGCCGTCAAGCAACTGTCCGACACCTACAACCAGCTGCTGCGCCAAATCATGGCGCAAACCGAAGACGAAGGCCTGAAGGACGAGCAGATCCAGACGATGTTGGACGCCGGCGGCAAGCTGCTGGCGGGCAACCCGTCGTTCAGCATCGACCCCATCAGCTGGAAGACGCCCAAGGGCGAAAGCAAGCTGAACTTCACGCTGGACCTGGCCAACCCGGCCGACATCAAGAACCTGACGCCGCAAGAGATCGCCGTCCAGGCCATCAAGCGCATCGACGCCACGCTGATCATCTCCAAGCCGATGGTGCAGGATCTGGCCGCGCAATACGCGATCAAGAAAGAAGGCCTGACGCCTGAAAAAGCGGCCGAAGAAGCCGACGAAAGCGTGCGCCAGATGGCCGGCATGGCCGAAATGCTGAACGTGGGCAAGAACGACGGCGACAACATCGTCGGCAAGTTCACGTTCGCTGAAGGCATGGGTAACTTGAACGGCAAGGAAATTCCCGCCGACGAGCTGTTCAGCGGCCTGCTGGGCGCCACCGGCATGGGCGGCATGGACGACGATGACGAAGCCATGCCGGATATGGGCCAGGAAGAACCGGCCGCGGACGCAACGCCCGCCGTCGGCGTGATGCAGGATTTCGACCTGGACACCATCAGCAGCCTGCTGGACGACATGGGCATCACCGCCAACAAGCATGATGGCAACGAAGGCCCCGTGCTGCTGCTGGATGCCGGCAACACCGGCGCCAGCGAGCTGCGCCTGGAGTTCCTGTGCAACGACTTCACCGAAAAGTGCCTGGACCTGGTCATGACGGCCACGTACAAGACCAAGAAGCCGATGCCGCTGAAGGCCATCAATAGCTGGAACCAGGAATACCGCTGGACGCGCGCCTATCTGGACGACAAGAACCAGGCCGTGCTGCAGATGGACATGAACGCGGAAGGCGGCATCGGCAAGGACAACTTGCAGATCCTGCTGAACACCTTCATCAGCATCGCCGAAGACTTCAACACGGCAGTGCAGGCAGCGCCGGCCAAGTAAGGCTGATACCCGATCGGGCAAACGCCCAGCAAAAAGCCTCCATCTTGCGATGGAGGCTTTTTTATCGCCATTGCGTTACGCGTAAGCTTCGATCGGCAGGCAGGCGCAGACCAGGTTGCGGTCGCCGTAGGCGTTGTCCACACGGGCCACCGGCGGCCAGTACTTGGCCTCGCGCAGTGACGCCACCGGGTAGGCGGCCTGCTGGCGCGGGTAATCGTGCAGCCATTCTTCGGCCAGCAGCATCTGCGCGGTGTGCGGCGCGTTCTTCAGCACGTTGTCGTCGCGGTCACGTTCACCACGTTCGACCTGGGCGATCTCCTCGCGAATCGAAATCATGGCGTCGATGAAGCGGTCAAGCTCGGCCACGCCCTCGGATTCCGTGGGCTCGACCATCAGCGTGCCCGCTACCGGGAAGCTCATGGTGGGCGCGTGGAAGCCGTAGTCCATCAAGCGCTTGGCGATGTCTTCGGCGCTGATGCCGCTGGTTTCCTTCAGCGGGCGCACGTCCAGGATGCACTCGTGCGCCACGCGGCCATTGCGGCCCGCGTACAGCACCGGGTAGTGGTCGCGCAGGCGGGTGGCGATGTAGTTGGCGTTCAGGATGGCCACTTCGGTGGCGCGGCGCAGGCCGTCGGCGCCCATCAGCGCGATGTACACGAACGGAATCGGCAGAATGCCGGCCGAGCCGAACGGCGCGGCCGAGACCGGGCCGACCTTGGCGTCGCCAGGCAGCTTGCCCTGCTCGTTCACCACGCCCGGCAGGTACGGCGCCAGATGCGCGCGCACCGCCACGGGACCCACGCCGGGGCCGCCGCCGCCATGCGGAATGCAGAAGGTCTTGTGCAGGTTCAGGTGCGACACGTCGGACCCGAACTTGCCCGGCTGGGCCACGCCCACCATCGCGTTCATGTTGGCGCCGTCCAGGTAGACCTGGCCGCCGGCCTGGTGGACCAGGTCGCAGATTTCGGTGACGGCTTCCTCGAACACGCCGTGCGTGGACGGGTAGGTGATCATCAGCGCGGCGAGCTTGTCGCCCACCTGTTCGATCTTGGCGCGCAGGTCGGAAAGATCGACGTTGCCGTTGGAATCAGACGCCACCACCACCACGTCCATGCCGGCCAGTTGGGCCGACGCGGGGTTGGTGCCGTGGGCCGAAGCCGGGATCAGGCAGACGTTGCGCTGATGCTGGCCGTTGGCCTGGTGGTAGCCGCGAATTGCCAGCAGGCCGGCGTATTCGCCCTGCGCGCCCGAGTTGGGTTGCAGGCTGATGTTGTCGTAGCCGGTGATTTCGCACAGCGCGGCGGACAGGCGGTCGATCAGTTCGTTGTAGCCCTGGCTTTGCGAGGCGGGCGCAAACGGGTGGATCAGCGCGAACTCGGGCCAGGTGATGGGGATCATCTCGGCCGTGGCGTTCAGCTTCATGGTGCACGAACCCAGCGGGATCATCGTGCGGTCCAGTGCCAGGTCCTTGTCGGCCAGCTTGCGCAGGTAGCGCAGCATGTCGGTTTCGGACTGCACGCTGGAGAAGACCGGGTGCTTCAGGATGGCGCTTTCGCGCGCGACCGATGCGGGAATGCCGCTGGCGGCGGCCGCGTCCAGCGCGTCGATGTCGAGTTCGACGTCGTCGCGTTCCAGGCCGGCGGCGAACACGTTGACCAGCGCTTGCAGGTCAGCGACGGTGACGGTTTCGTCCAGCGACACCGCCAGGCGCGCGCCATCGACGCGGCGCAGGTTGATGTGCTCGCACTCGGCGGCGGTCAGGATGGCCGGGGTGGCGGCGCCGGTTTCCAGCAACAGCGTGTCGAAGAAGGTGTCGTTCACGACCTTCACGCCCAGCTTGATCAGTTCACCACGCAGGATGGCGGTGCTGCGCTGCACGCGCTGGGCGATGCGGCGGATGCCTTCCGGACCATGCCACACGGCGTACATGCCGGCCATCACGGCCAGCAGCACTTGCGCCGTGCAGATGTTGGACGTGGCCTTCTCGCGGCGGATGTGCTGTTCGCGCGTTTGCAGCGCCAGGCGCATCGCCGGGTTGCCTTGCGCGTCTTTCGACACGCCGACCAAACGGCCGGCCATGTTGCGCTTGAAGGAATCCTTGCAGGCCATGAAGCCGGCGTGCGGGCCGCCAAAGCCGAACGGCACGCCGAAGCGTTGCGCCGAACCAATGGCGATGTCCGCGCCCCACTCGCCCGGGGCGGCCAACAGAGCCAGCGCCAGCAGGTCGGTGGCGCAAGCGACCACGGCGCCTTGCGCGTGGGCGGCTTCAGCCAGCTTGCGGTAGTCGGACACGGAACCGGTGCTGTGCGGGTATTGCAGCAGCACGCCAAAGCACTCGGGCAGACCTTCGGCCTCGTCACCGACGGCGATTTCCAGCCCCAGGCCTTCGGCGCGCGTACGCACGACTTCAATGGTCTGCGGATGCACGTGGCGCGAAATGAAGAACACCGGGCTTTGCGACTTGGCGCCACGGCGAGCCAGCGTCATGGCTTCGGCGGCGGCGGTGCTTTCGTCCAGCAGCGAGGCGTTGGAGATGTCCAGCCCGGTCAGGTCGGCGACCATGGTCTGGTAGTTCAGCAGGGCTTCAAGACGGCCCTGCGAGATCTCCGGCTGATACGGCGTGTAGGCCGTGTACCAGGCGGGGTTCTCAAGAATGTTGCGCAGCACGACGTTGGGCGTCTGCGTGCCGTAGTACCCCTGGCCGATGTAGTTGCGAAAGACCTTGTTGCGGCCGGCAATCTGCTTCAGCTCGGCCAGCACGTCGGGTTCGCTGCGCGAGGGCGGCAGCGCCAGCGGGGCCTGGCTGCGGATCTTGGCGGGCACGACTTCGTCGATCAGGGCGTCCAGGCTGGCGCTGCCAATCACTTGGAGCATGGCGGCCTGGTCGGCGTCGGACGGGCCGATGTGGCGGGGGATGAAGTCGGTATGGGTGTCTAGGGCGCGCGACATGGAGAGATCTCGGGGTGGTGGTGCATTTCGCGAGCCGGGCGCGCCACGAGGACGGCGCGCCCGGCTCGAACCGGCTTAACCGTTGGCGACGGCTTCGTAGCCGGCGGCATCCAGCAGCTTGTCGGCGTCGGCGGAGTTCACCGGCTTGATCTTGAAGATCCAGGTGGTGAAGGCCGATTCGTTGATCAGGCTGGGGTTGTTTTCCAGTTCGTCGTTGAAAGCGACGATTTCACCGTCGACCGGGGCGTAGATGTCGGAAGCGGCCTTGACCGACTCGACCACGCCGGCGGTTTCGCCCGCCTTCAGCTTGGCGCCGACATTCACGTCGCCAACGAAAACCAGGTCGCCCAATTGGTCCTGGGCGGTGTCGGTGATGCCGACGACGAACACGTCGCCTTCAGCTTTGACCCATTCGTGGGACGAGGTGTACTTGCGATCGGTGGGCAGGCTCATGGGAAATCCTCTAGGGAATACGGGGTAGATGAATGGTGTTGCGCGCCTCGCGCGAACGCCGCGTGCGTGTAGGCAGGCGGCCGGTCGCGCGAAGCTTCGAGTTTACGAGTGTTCGACGGCTTTGCCGTTACGGACAAAAGGCAGCTTGCAGACCAGGGCGGGCACCCATTTGCCGCGGATATCGACTTCGACCGTGTCGCCCGGACGCACGCCTTGCGGCAGGCGGGCAAAGCCGATCGACACGCCCAGCGTGGGCGACATGGTGCCGCTGGTGAGTTCGCCCGTGCCGGCCGGCGTGCGCACGGCCATGTGGGCGCGCATCACGCCGCGCTCTTGCAGCTTCAGGCCGACAAAGGCGGCGGGGGTGGCGAATTGTTCCAGCGCGTCGCGGCCGATGAAGCGGCGCTCGGCGTTCTTCAAGGACACGGTCCAGGTCAGGCCGGCCTGGTCGGGCTGGGTCAGCTCGTCCATGTCCTGGCCGTACAGGTTCATGCCGGCTTCCAGGCGCAGCGTGTCACGCGCGCCCAGGCCCGCCGGGCGCACGCCCTGGGCGGCAAGGTCGCGCCACAATTGCACGACGTCGTCGGCGGGCAGGACGATTTCAAAGCCGTCTTCGCCGGTGTAGCCGGTGCGCGCGACGAGCGTGTCGTCGCCCACGCGGGCGGCGACGAAAGGCGTCAGGGGTTCGGAGACGGCCTGCCAGGCCGGACGCGCGGCCCAGACCTTGGCGCGGGCGTTGGGGCCCTGCACGGCCACCATGGCCAGGTCGCGGCGCGGGGTGATGGCGACGTCGAAATTGCCGGCCTGCTTCACACGCTGCATCCAGGCCACGTCTTTGTCGGCGGTGCCGGCGTTGACCACCACGCGCCATTCGTCGGCGGCGAAGAAATAGATGATCAGGTCGTCGATGACGCCGCCCTGCGGGTTCAGCATGCAGGAATACAGCGCCTTGCCGGGCACGGTCAGCTTGGCGACGTCGTTGGCGACCAGGCGTTGCAGGAAGGCGTAGGCGTCGGGGCCGACAACATCGACGTTCAGCATGTGCGACACGTCGAACATGCCGGCGTCCTGGCGCACCGCGTGGTGTTCCTCAAGCTGCGAGCCGTAGGCCAAGGGCATGTCCCAGCCGCCGAAATCGACCATTCGGGCGCCGGAGGCGATGTGTTCGTCGGCCAGCGGGGTGCGTTTGAGGGTTGCGGACATGCGCGAGAACTCCGGGACGGCAATGCTTTGCCAGGGTTACGGAATGCCGGTCGTGACAAGGCTGATTGCGCTTGCACGGCATCGGCTGAATCTTCCGCCCCTCTGTCCTTTTGCCTGAGAGTTGCCCCGCGCGTGGCGGGTTTGCACCTTCGGCGCCTGGGCTGCTCGCTGTGTCCCGAATTTCGGGGCGGCGCCAGGTCTCTCCAGAGTACTGTTTTGCCGCATCCACACGGTGAAAAAACCGGGACGGGGCAAGCATGTGCGGTATCGGTTACCTGAGCGATTCTGGGCGAATTGCGCCTTCGGCGGCGGCCCACTGAAACGGCCGCTCTCTCCCGCAAACATGCGTGACAGCGGCGCCAAGCATACAACGAAAACAAGCCCCGGAAAAGCGCGATTTCGGGGCTCGGCCCCTGGGCAAACCGCTGCCGGGACCCGCGCCCAGCTTGACGCCAGCGCCGAAACTAACCCAGCGCCGTGTCCAGCAGCATCATCAGCACAAAGCCCAGCATCAGCCCGCACGTGGCGTAGACCTCGTGCCCCTTGCGGTGCGACTCGGGAATGATTTCATGGCTGATGACAAACAGCATGGCGCCCGCCGCGAAGCCCAGGCCCCAGGGCAGCAGCAACGCTGACCAGCCGACGATGGCGGCGCCCAGCACGGCGCCCAGCGGCTCGACCAGCCCCGACAACATCCCCAGCGCCACGGCGAAGGTTCGCGTGTAGCCGGCTGCCAGCAACGCCACCGCCACGACCAACCCTTCGGGAACGTCCTGGATGGCGATGCCGGTAGCCAGCGCGGTGCCCGCCACCGGATCGCCGCCCGCAAAGCCGACCCCGATGGCCAGGCCTTCGGGCAGGTTATGCAAGGTGATGGCGATGACGAACAGCCAGGCCCGGCGAATGCGGCGCGACTCGATGCCTTCGCGGCCCTTGATGAAGTGCTCGTGTGGCAGCGTGCGATCCATGATGAGCAGCACGGCGGCGCCCAGCAGAATGGCCGCCCCCACCGTCAGCCCCGCGCCCCAGGGGCCCATGCCCTGGCTTTCGGCCGCCGCGATGCCCGGGGCCACCAGCGAAAACGCGCAGGCCGCCAGCATGACGCCGGCGCCGAAGCCGAACATGCTGTCCTGGACCTTTTGCGGAATGGTGCGGGCGAACAGAATGGGCAAGGTGCCCAGCGCGGTGGCGGCGGCGGCCACCAGGCCGCCCAGCAATGCGTCAGCCACGTGCGGCGCGCGCACATCCAGATAGGCCCACAACTGGTGCAAAGCCAGGCATGACACCAAAACCGCCAGCGTCCAGACACTGATGCTGGTGGCCGCGGGACGCACGCGATGACGACTGAAGGTGTTCATGGGGCGGCTGCCTCCGTCACAGAGCGGGCTTAGCCCTTCGCAGCCGCATAGCGGCGAGCCACTTCGGACCAATTCACGACATTGTAAAAGGCGCCAATGTATTCAGGGCGACGGTTTTGGTACTTGAGGTAATAGGCGTGTTCCCAGACGTCCAGGCCCAGGATCGGGGTGTTGCCCTGCATCAGCGGGCTGTCCTGGTTGGCGCTGCTTTCCACGACCAGCTTGCCGGCGGGCGTGACCGAGAGCCAGGCCCAGCCGCTGCCGAAGCGGGTCAAGGCGGCTTTGGTGAAGACCTCGCGGAAGGCGGCCAGGCCACCCAGTTCGGCGTCGATGGCGGCGGCCAGCGCGCCATCGGGTTCACCGCCGCCTTCGGGCGACATCACGGACCAGAACAAGCTGTGGTTGGCGTGGCCACCGCCATGGTTGCGGACCGCGCCCCGTATGGCTTCCGGCAATTGGTCCAGGCGCGCGACCAAGGCTTCAACGGGTTCTTCCGTGCTGATACCGGCGCCATCCAGCGCCGCGTTCAGGCTGGTGACGTAGGTTTGATGATGCTTGCTGTAGTGGATCTCCATCGTCATCGCGTCGATGTGAGGCTCCAGGGCGTCATAGGCGTAGGGCAGCGTCGGAAGGGTATAGGGCATGCATGTCTCCGTGGGATTGGTGCCTTTGCATCGAAAGGTGCCAGTCGAAATCGAAAACATAAATGATATGTATTTTTATTTGATAAAACAATGACGGCGTGGATGTTGGGCCATTACCGCAACATTAGCGCGCCATCACCGCGCCATCACTGCTTCATCACAGCGATGACGGCAACACCCAACTACAACACCAACTACAGCGCCTTGCCGCAGGCCACGCCCGAAGCCCAGGCCCATTGGAAGTTGTAGCCGCCCAGCCAGCCCGTCACGTCCACGGCTTCGCCAATGAAATACAGGCCGGACGTGGTTTTGGCTTGCATGGATTTCTGGTCCAGGCCGCGTGTATCGACGCCGCCGCGCATCACCTCGGCCTTTTTGTAGCCGGCCGTGCCGCTGGGCACCAGTGTCCATTGATGGATGTCTTGCGCCAACGCACGCAGTGTTTTGTCCGGCGCGTCGGCCAGGCGCATCGCGGCAAGGCCGGGCTTGCCGCCCTGCTCCGCCAGATGCAGCCAGCGGTCGGCCAGCCGCTTGGGCCATAACCCGGCAAGTACGGTATGCAATTGCTGCCGGTTGCCCGACTTGGAAGCCAGCAGTTCTTCGGCCAGGTCGCGGCCCGGCGCCAGGTCGATGACGATGGGCTCGCCCGGTTTCCAATAGCTGGAAATCTGCAAGATGCCCGGCCCGGACAAGCCACGATGGGTGAACAGCAGGTCTTCCAGAAATTCGCCCCGGGTCTTGCCCTGCCCCGTGTGCAGGCCCACTTCAAGCGCCACGCCCGACAGTTCGGACAGCGCCTGCCATTGCGCTGGGTCGAAGGTCAGCGGCACCAGCGCGGGGCGCGGCTCGACCACCTTCAAGCCGAATTGGCGCGCAATCTTCAAGCCAAAGTCGGTAGCGCCCAATTGCGGGATCGCCATGCCGCCCGTGGCCACCACCAGCTTGGCCGCGCGGATCACGCCTTGGCTGGTGCGCAGTTCGAAGCCCTGTTCGCCATGGCTGATCTCGGCCACCGAACAGCCCATGCGCCACTGCACATTGCCCGCGTCGCACTCGGCGCGCAGCATGTCGATGATGGATTCGCTGGAATCGTTGCAGAACAACTGGCCACGATGCTTCTCGTGCCAGGCGATGTGATGGCGCTTCATCAGCGCCAGAAAATCCTGCGGCGTATAGGCCGACAGTGCCGAGCGGCAGAAATGCGGGTTATCGGACAGAAAATTGGCGGGTCCGGTCCCGATGTTGGTGAAGTTGCAGCGGCCGCCGCCCGAAATGCGGATTTTCTCGGCCAGGCGCTCGGTGTGGTCGACCAGCACCACGCGCAAGCCGCGCTGGCCGGCTACCGCTGCACACATCATGCCAGCGGCGCCGGCGCCGAGTACGGCTACATCAAACATCAGGACTCCAGACCCGCCGGGTCTTATTCTTCGATCAGGCAATCAACGTAGTAGCGCTTTTCGCCATCCGGACCCAATTCATCGGCCAGGCCGTGAATATAGGTTTCGAAGCCGGGGAAGCGCTCGTTGAATTCACGCGCGAATTGCAGGTACTGCACGATGGTGCGGTTGAAGCGTTCGCCCGGAATCAACAGCGGAATGCCCGGGGGATACGGGGTTAACAGCACGCCCGTGACGCGGCCTTCCAGCTTGTCGATGTCGACGCGCTCGACCTCGCGGTGCGCCATGCGCGCGAAGGCGTCCGACGGCTTCAGCGCCGGCACCATGTCGCTCAGGTACATCTCGGTGGTCAGGCGGGCGACGTCGCGCGCGCGGTAGGCTTCGTGGATTTCCTGGCACAGATCGCGCAGGCCCATGCGCTCGTAGCGGCGATGCACGCGGCAGAAGTCCGGCAGGATGCGCCACAGCGGCTGGTTGCGGTCGTAGTCGTCCTTGAACTGCTGCAACGCGGTCAACAGCGTGTTCCAACGGCCCTTGGTGATGCCGATGGTGAACAGGATGAAGAACGAATACAGGCCGGTCTTTTCAACCACCACGCCGTGCTCGGTCAGGTACTTGGAGACCAGCGCGGCCGGGATGCCGGTTTCGCCGAAGCTGCCCGACATGTCCAGCCCCGGCGTGATGACCGTGGCCTTGATCGGGTCCAGCATGTTGAAGCCTTCGGCCATTTCGCCGAAGCCGTGCCAGTGGTCGTTGGCTTCCAGGATCCATTCGTCGCGGTTGCCGATGCCTTCGGACACCAGGCGGTTCGGGCCCCAGACCTTGAACCACCAGTCGTTCTTGCCGAATTCCGATTCCACCTTGCGCATGGCGCGGCGGAAGTCCAGCGCTTCGCGGATGCTTTCCTCGACCAGCGCGGTGCCTCCGGGCGGTTCCATCATGGCGGCGGCCACGTCGCACGACGCGATGATCGCGTACTGCGGCGACGTCGACGTGTGCATCAGGTACGCCTCGTTGAAGACGTTGCGGTCCAGTTTGCGGGTCTCGGATTCCTGCACGATGATCTGCGAGGCCTGCGAAATGCCGGCCAAGAGCTTGTGCGTGGAGTGCGTGGCGAACACCATCGCGTCCTGGCTGCGCGGGCGGTCCTGGCCGATGGCGTGCATGTCCTGGTAGAACTCGTGGAACGAGGCGTGCGGCAGCCAGGCTTCGTCAAAGTGCAGCGTATCGACATAGCTGCCGAGCTGTTCCTTGATCATTTCCACGTTGTAGATGACACCGTCGTACGTGCTTTGCGTCAGCGTCAGGATGCGCGGATTCTTGTTCACCGCTTCGCGCGCGAAGGGGTTGGCTTCGATCTTCTTGCGGATGTTGTCCGGGTGGAATTCTTCCAGCGGGATCGGCCCAATGATGCCCAGGTGGTTGCGCGTGGGGCGCAGGAACACCGGGATCGCGCCCGTCATCGTGATGGCGTGCAGGATCGACTTGTGGCAGTTGCGGTCCACCACGACAACGTCACCGGCCGCGACGTTGGCGTGCCACACGACCTTGTTGGACGTGGACGTGCCGTTGGTCACGAAGAAGCAGTGGTCGGCGTGGAAGATGCGGGCGGCGTTCAGTTCGGACTCGGCCACGGGGCCGGTGTGGTCCAGCAGTTGGCCCAGTTCGTCCACGGCGTTGCAGACGTCGGCGCGCAGCATGTTTTCACCGAAGAACTGGTGGAACATGCGGCCCACGGGGCTCTTCAGGAAGGCGACGCCGCCCGAGTGGCCCGGGCAGTGCCAGGAATACGAACCGTCTTGCGCGTACTTGACCAGCTCGCGGAAGAACGGCGGCGGCAGCGAATCCACGTAGCTGCGCGCTTCGCGGATGATGTGGCGCGCCACAAATTCGGGGGTGTCCTCGAACATGTGGATGAAGCCGTGCAGCTCGCGCAGGATGTCGTTCGGAATGTGTTCCGACGTGCGCGTCTCGCCATACAGATAGATGGGGATGTCGGCGTTGCGGAAGCGCAGTTCGCCGATGAACATACGCAAGTTCTTGATCGCGCTGGCCACGTCCTCGGGGGAGTCCACGTCGAACTCTTCATCGTCGATCGACAGGATGAAGGCGCTGGCGCGGCTTTGCTGTTGCGCAAACGAACTCAGGTCGCCATAACTGGTTACCCCGATCACCTCGACGCCCTCGGCCTCGATCGCTTCAGATAAGGCACGAATACCCAAACCGGACGCGTTCTCGGAACGGTAGTCCTCGTCGATGATGAAAATGGGGAAGCGAAATTTCATGCAGGCGCTCCTGGGGGCATGGCGGGTTCGGACGCGTAACGCGGCGCGAGTGTACTGCTAGTAAAAATCCGGCTGATGACAGACGGCGCGAGCCCCCGCCGACAGGCGGGAATGGCCGAATTGTAGGGCTGTTTTTCTTTCAGTCCTACGGGAAATCCCCAGATAGGCCGAACGGCCGTTGTCATCGCGCCAAAAGCGGCGGCTTTCGGCGCGGCGGCAGCGGCTGCCAAGGGGAAAACCTACCGGATGGTGCAAGCCTCACCGGCCCGCAAGGCCGAGGTGAACTGCTCGAAGTAGGCGGGAATGGACTCGGTGGCCCCGTCCCGGATGCGGCGCTCGACCTTGGCGATGGCGCCAAAGCAGACTTCGGCCCCGGGGTCGCCGCATACGAGCACGACGGGGTCGTCGTCGTCGCAGACTTCATACAAGCCGCCATGCGCGCGGCGACCCACCTCGTAAAGGTAGGCGGCGGCGCCGACGGTCTGCATGGGGGTCAGGGGCAGGCTGCCCAGGTGGGCGGCCTCTAGCGCGTCATCAAGCGCATGGATGCTGGACAGGGAGTAGTCCAGCACGGCGCCGGTGGATTCGGCGACTTCGACAAAGTGTTGCGCGGCGTCCGCCACCCGCTCGACAAATGCACCCTGCACTTCGTCAAGATTGGCGTCCTGGTTTATCTTGAGGAAACCGAACATCGTTGGCTCCTTTGTGAAAACCGCAAGCGGCAATAGCCCGATTATAGGCGGCGGCTTTGCCTATACTGCCCCGCAAGGCCCACCAACGTTACCTATTCCCAACACTTGACGCCCATGACCTCACCGCTAGTCAGACGCCTGACCACCCCGGATGCCCCGTCTTTACGACGCCTGCGCCTGGATGCGCTGATTGAAACGCCCGAATCGTTCGGATCAAGTTACGAAGAGGAACACACGCTGACACTGGAAGATATCCAGGCGTGGATCGCGCCGCAGAACGATGGCGCGATGTTCGGCGTCTTTGACGACGAGTCGCTGGTGGGCATCGTGGGCGTGGGCCGCCAGCGCAAGTTGAAGATGCGCCACAAGGCGCACATCTGGAGCATGTACGTGGCGCCCGCGCAGCGCGGCCGTGGCTTGGGCCGCTTGCTGATGCAAGCCGCCATCGCGCACGCGCGCACCATGCGCGGCATTCGCCAGGTGCAGTTGAGCGTCACCGCCAACAACGCGGCGGCGGCATCGCTGTACGCCAGCCTGGGGTTCGCGGAATACGGTACCGAGCGCGAATCGCTGTGCGTGAACGGCCAGCTTTATGACGAGACCTTGATGGCGCTGCCGCTCGACGGCAAGTAGTGCGCACGGGCGAGGATCGTTCAAGGTCTTGTCCGACCTCGCAGCCCTGTCAGACCCGATCAGACCCGATCAGGCCCGATCAGGCCCGATCAGACCCAATCAGGCCCGGTCATGCCGCCGAACCGCGCCGCCGCGCGCCATAGGCGCACACCTGATTGCGCCCGCCATCCTTGGCTTTGTACAGCGCCTGGTCGGCCGCCTTGATCACCGCTTCGGGCGCGCGCAAGGCGTCGCCCCGCTCGGCCACGCCGATGCTGACGGTGACACGCATCGGTCGCGCATTGCGTCCACCACGCGCGCCGCGCCGACGCTGGCCGAGCTGGTCCGCCTTGGGCCGCGCCGGCTTATCGCGCAAGCGCATCTGGTACGCCTCGATGGCTCGTCTGACCGACTCCAGATGCGGCATGCTTTCGGCCGCCGTCTTGCCGGGGAACACCAACGTGAATTCTTCACCGCCGTAGCGATACGCCTGGCCGCCTCCCGGCACGCGCCGCAATTGCGAGGCCACCATGCGCAGCACCTGGTCGCCCACGTCATGCCCGTGGGTATCGTTGAACGCCTTGAAATGATCCACGTCGGCCATCGCCAGCGTGTACACGCGGCCCATGCGCTGCAAGCGCTCGTTCAGCGCGCGGCGCCCCGGCAAGCCGGTCAGCTCGTCGCGAAACGCCATGTGAAAGCCTTCGTGCGCCAGCGAGATGCACAGCGCGGTAAGCGCGGCGGCCGACATCAAGGCCAGTTCAATCGGGTGATGCTCGCCGCGCGGCAAGGCCCACGCCATGCACACAAAGCCCAACCATTGCCCCGCCTGCTGCGGACGCCCGTAGCGCAGCAGCAGCAAGGTCAGCGTCAAGCCGGTGCCCAGCAGCGCCACCAGGGCTTCAATGGGCACGCCCAGGCGCGCCAGCTTGCCTTGCACGGCCAGGGTGCCGAACACTTCCACCATGCCGTCCTTGCCGATCAGTGCAATGCCCGCCACACCGACGGCGATCAGCCCTGCGCGCAAGGCAAGGTCCAGCAGCATGTTGGAACGTTCCGCCCACAGCGCGTTGATGGTGTAAGCCACCGCCCACCAGGCCAGCGCGGGCCCCAGCGCCCAGGGCGCCTCGCGCGCCAGCGTTGGCCACAACACGGTGGCGGCCAGCACGCACAGCATCAGCGCCAAGGTTTGCGAACGCTGGTACATCAGGCAGATCGCCGCGCCAATCAACGCCATCACCCAAGGCACGAACGGCACAATCAATGTGAGCGCCGGCGGCCATTCCCGCCACAGCATGAGCGCGACCGCGGCGGCGACTGGCAGCGCGGGATAAAACAACAGGGGCAGCCAGGGAATATGGGGGTAACGCACGGGGGTCGGGCCTTGCTCAGCTTGCAGAGATGACGTCGCCAAATCGGCAAACACATATATCCTTTTTACGGTCGCGGGCGGGGGTTCTTTAGCGCTTGCGCCGCAACACCGCGGACGCACCGTGTGCGTGATATGGTTTTCTTCCGTCTCACACAGGAACGCCTTCATGCAGCTTCTCGTCAATATCGATGTGCCCGATCTGGATCACGCCGTTGACTTCTATCAGCGCGCATTCGGGCTGACGCTGCATCGACGGCTGGGGCCGAAGGCGGCGGAAATGCACGGCGCCAACGCCCCCATCTACCTGCTTGAAAAAGCCGCGGGCACGCGTGCGACCAGCGCCTCGCCGCAATGGCGCGACTATGCACGCCACTGGACGCCGGTGCATCTGGACGTGGTGGTGCCCGACGTGGACCGCGCGGTCGATCAGGCCGTGGCGGCCGGCGCGCACCTGGAAGACGCCGCCACGACCCACGCCTGGGGCCGCATCGCGCACCTGAGCGACCCCTACGGCCATGGCATCTGCATTCTGCAATTTCTGGGCCGGGGCTATGACGAGCTGGTGGACGACACCGACGTGCGAATCGCACCCGTTGCGGCCGCTGATTTCGACGCGCTGGCGGACATTCGCGTCGAGGCCATGCGCGACAGCCTGGAACGGGTGGGCCGCTTTGACGCCGACCGGGCACGCGCGCGGCTACGCGACAACTTCCGCCCGGATTGCACCTGGTGGATAGAACAGGGCGGACAGCGGGTGGGGTTTTATGCACTGCGGCCAGATGGCCAGGGCCTGCGGCTGGACCACTTGTATCTGGTACCCGCCGCGCAGGGCCAGGGCTTGGGCGGCCGTGTCCTGCAAGGCATTCTGGAAGACGCCGACCGGCGTGGGTTGCCGGTCAGCGTGGGCGCGCTACGCGGTAGCGACGCCAACCGGTTTTATCGCCGGCACGGCTTCGTGCAGACCGGCGAGACCGAATGGGATATTGCCTACCTGCGCGAGTGTCCGCGTCAGGAACTGCGTCAGTAACTACGCCAGTAACTACGCCAGTAAGGGCATCAACAACTGCATCAGCAACCGCTCAACGGCCAGCGCGCGGCGCCCGCGCGCCGAGCCATCAGGTGCGCGGCAAGGTCACGCCGCGCTGGCCCTGGTACTTGCCGCCCCGGTCCGCGTACGAGGTCTCGCAGACTTCGTCGCTTTCCAAAAACAGCATCTGCGCGCAGCCTTCGCCGGCGTAGATCTTGGCGGGCAGCGGCGTGGTGTTCGAGAATTCCAGCGTGACGTGGCCTTCCCATTCGGGCTCCAGCGGCGTCACGTTGACGATGATGCCGCAGCGCGCGTAGGTGCTCTTGCCCAGGCAGATGGTCAGCACGCTGCGCGGAATGCGGAAGTATTCCACCGTGCGGGCCAGGGCGAAAGAGTTCGGCGGGATGATGCAAACATCACCCTTGAAGTCCACGAACGAGCCTTCGTCGAAGTTCTTGGGGTCGACGATGGTGGAATTGATGTTCGTGAAGATCTTGAATTCGTCGGCGCAACGCACGTCGTAGCCGTAGCTGCTGGTGCCGTAGCTGACGATGCGCCCGCCATTGGCCGTGCGGACCTGGCCCGGTTCAAAGGGTTCGATCATGCCGGCGTCGGCCTGGCGGCGGATCCAGCGGTCGCTTTTGATGCTCATGGTGGCAATGGTGCTAAAGGGGATGAAGTGGGGGCCATTTTACTCAGTTCCCCCAGAACGTCCGGTAGACCAGGGCAATACCGTTCACTGATCCGCCCTTCAGGTCCACCGACAGCCCGCGCGCCAGCCGGTAACTGGCTCGGCCCACGGTCTCGCTGCCCGCCAGCCCCTGCTCGACGCTCAGCGTAATGCCGTTGGCGAACGATTTGCTGGCCACCAGGAACTGGGTGGCCAACTGGCTGTTGCTGTCCCGGTTTACGTTACCCGCCACGGTGCGGTCGGGCAGGATGCTGCCCGAACTGCCAATGTTGCCGGTACGCACGCTGACGTCGTCCAGTCCGAACTGCTTGTAGAACGGCTGCCCGCCCCCCAGCAGCGCGGTGCCCACCGATACCAGCAGCGCTGCGTCGCTGCCGCTTTCGTCGGGCCCCCGGCCCAGCAGCAGCCACGACAGCTTTTCCACGTCGCTGACGTCGGGGTAGGACACCAGGTCGATACGCGGACGCTGGGCGGTGCCCACCACCTTGACACCGGCTTCCACCTGTTCGCCCGTCCGCAACGCCTCGATATCCAGTATCGGGTTGTCCAGCCGACCTTGGAACGTCAGCGTGCCACGGGTCAGCCGCAGCTTCTGGCCATAGGCCTCGATGCCGCCGCCCCGCGTGCGCAAGGCGCCCACACCCGTCAGGCGACCGTCATTCAGCAGGATCCGGATGGAACCGAGCAGGCCGGCGTCCAGCCCCATGCCCGTGATGTAGAAGCGCGGCCCCATGTCGAACTTCAGGTTCATGCTGGTTTGCAGCGGCGTGGATACCGTGGCGCCGTCCTCGCCGGCGCGGATGACTCTCACGTCGTCGTCCAGCGACGGCACGCCCTGCAGGATTTCCAGGCTGAACCAGCCGGCGTCGGCTTTCAGGTCGCCCACGATATCAATGCGCGGCATGGCCGCCGTCAGGTTGATGGTGCCGGAGACCATGGCGTAGCGGTCCGAGCGTTGCAGCGCCGGGAAGCGGTACAGCGTCAGCTTGATGTTGCCGCCGCCATCCATGATGTTCCACTGCCCGCTCGCCTCGGCGTAGCCGCCCTTGGCCTCCGGGTTGGTCGTGATCCATTCCTTGGTGCGCCATTCGGCGGGCATCACGCGCAGCGCCGCCGGAAAGCGCAGGCTGTCCAGCACCAGGCGCTGACCATCCAGCCGCGCCGACAGCGTGCCGTCGACTAGGCGCACGCCGTCGTCGATGCGCACCACGCGCAGCTTGTCGCCCCGGATGGTGCCGGTGGCCGCCCATTTTCCGGCCAGCGTGCCTTGGACATCGATATTGGCCTTGACCGCGCCGCCCACTTCCATCGTGTCGCCCACGAACAGGCTGACCCAGGCCAGGTCGGCAATGTCGGCGTCAAGTTTGGCGCGCAGGGGCTGGCGCTCGTCCAGGGCCATGCCGCCGTTGGCGTCCATGCGCAGCACGGCCGTGCCGGTGCCGCTGACGGTACCCATCTTATTGGTGGCCAGATTGATCTTGGCGTCCAGGCGGCTGGCGTTGGGGGACGTGGGCGTAGCGGTCAGATCCAGCACCAATGCCTTTAACCCGAGCGGAATGGGCGGGTCGCCGGGAATCAGCAGATCGCCTTCACGGCGGGCGATGCGGGCCTTGCCGGCCAACCGGCCGTCGAATTTAAGGTCCCACAGCACGTCCAGCGCAATGCGGCGCTGGCCCTCGGGCACCATGGCGTTCACGCGCGACGGGCCCTTGCCCAGTTTGCTGGCGGCGTCGGGGTCGATGGCGCCGATCACCTGGCGGGCCATGGCGGCGGTAATGACCAGGTTGTCGGCCTGGCCGGCGGTTTCCCAGCGCTTGCCGCCCCCGCGCGAGCCTTGGTGCGACAGGGTCAGCCGTTCCTTGCCCGGCAAGGTCACGCTGAGCACGGTCTGCCCCACCTGCCATTGCCATTGCGGATGCACGGCCGAGGGCAGATAGGCCAAGGACACCGGCCGGTCCGCCGCCACGGTGAAGCCGGCGGTATCCGCCGTCAGCCGCGAAAAGGCGCCGCGCCAGCCGGCCAGGGCCGAGTCAGGCTGGCCTGCCGGGCCCTTGCCCCAGCCGCCAGTGAAGACAATATTCGCCTTGGCTGGGGCTTGGCCCAGGACGCCCGCGCGCGTTTTGGCGGGCGTATAGCCAGCGCTCAGCTCGCCGCGATGCGCGGCCACGGTGCCGGCGACATTGCCCTTGAGTTCCGCGCCACCGGGGATGCCGGGCCAGAAAGCGTCCAACTGGGGCGCTTGCGCGTCCAGGGTCAGGGTGCCGTCATTGGCGTCCATCTCGCCCGATGCCTGGATGCGGTTGCGGCCCAGTTTCAGGTCCACGTCCAGACCGTGGATACGCAGCCCGGCCAGCGGGTCGGCGGTGGGGGACGGGGATGTGGTGGCTGCCGCGGCATCGGCTGCCGTCGCATCGGCTGCCGCAGCATCGGCTGCCGCGGCATCGGCCGCCGTGGCATCGGCCGCCGTGGCATCGGCCACCGCAGCATCGGCTGCCGCAGCATCGGCTGCCGCAGCAATATCCACTTGGGCCTTGAGGCTGCCGGTCAAGGGCTGCTTGTTCCAGCGGGTGCCGTCTTCAAAGCGCAGGTCGACGGCAGCGTGGCGCAACTGGCTCAGGTTTTCGATGTCTGCCTGCACGTCGCCGCGCACGGTCAGCACCGCCGGCGGAATCGCCTCGCCCAGCCAGGGCGCCAAATCAAGTCGCTGCGCGCTGATGGTGCCCACGATGCGTTCGCGGCCCGCCCCCTGCTGCGCCGGGTCGGATTGCAGGTCCAACTGCGCGGCCAGGGCCGATTTGTCGGGCAGCTGGACGTTGACCCGGGCGCTGCGCAACACCAACGCCGTGCGCGGCGCCAAGTCAGCTACTACGTTCAGCAGCAAGCCGGAACCGTCGCCGTCCAGCTTGGCCTGGACACCCTCCATCGACCCGGCGGCATCGGCGCGCAACACCACTTGGCAGGCGGGCGGCGGCGGGCCTGCCAACTGGGACGAGCCGGCGGACGGGGCGCCGACCTTGGCGGGTGCCGACGAGCCGGTCTTGGCATCGGCCTGGAGCTTGGGATCTGCCGGGCGCTTGGGATCGGACTTGGCGTTGGGATCGGACTTGGCTTTGGAGTCGGGCTTGGCGTTCGCTTCGGATGGCGACTTGGGCGACTTGGCATCGGCCTGCTTGCCGGCCGCCGTCTGGCTTGCCGCCATCACGCCGCTTAATTTGTCTGCTTGGCACAAGGGAGAGTCGGGGCCGGATCCGCGCGCGGTCACGTCCAGGCGCGCGGCGAAGGGCCAGGGGTCCGCCATGCCTTGGAGTTCGGCCTCGCCGGACACCTGCGCCTCGCCCACCTCGTGGCCGACGCGCAGCGAGGCAATGCGCAACTGCGCGCCCTGCTTGCCGGCCGCGAACGTGGCGCTCAGGTCGCCCAGCGTGACCGGCAGAGGCTGACCATCCTGTTCCAGGTGGAAGTCACCCAACGCAACGCGGTCCACCGCGATATCCACGGGCAGCGACGGCAGCGTAAACGGTTCGCCGTCATCCTCGGGGGCAGGCACGTCGGCCTGGGTCGTCAAGGCCACGCGCACCGACCCCGCCGATACGTCGCGCACATGCAGCCGCCGGTCGCCCAGCGCGCGCCAATTAACCTGCAGATGCAGCTCGCTGACGTCGATGCGCGTACCGCCGCCAACATCCAGGTCCAGCTTGCCCACGGTTACGCCGCGCAGCAGCGAACCCTGTACGTCCAGCGCCTGGCCGTCCAGTTGTTGCGCGGCCGTCGTCAACAGCAGCCGCGTTCCGTTCTGCGACCCCACCAGCCAGAACAGAAAGCCGGCTGCCAACAACAGCAGCATCGCCAAGCCGGGCAACCACCACACCAGCACCTGGCGCAGGAACTTGCGCAACATCCTCAAAACGCGATCCCCAACGAAAAGTGCAGACGCAGGTCGCGCTCACGCTGGCCGTAAGCCACGTCCAGGGACAGCGGGCCGGCGGGCGTGCGCACCCGCGCGCCCACGCCGTAGCCCAGGGCCAGCGACATGTCGCCGAACGATTCCGCGGCATCACCCGCGTCCAGAAACACACCCATGCCCCAGCGCTCGTCGAAGTAATGGTCGTATTCGATGCTGCCGACAACCAGCGTGGGCGCGCCCACCACCGCGTTGTCGCGCTGCACGCCGATGCTCTGGTACTTGTAGCCGCGAATGGACCGCGCGCCACCCGTGCGAAAGCCGAAGTCGTCAGGCACCTGCACCTTGCTGCTGGACCACACCCGCCCGACCTCGCCGCGCACGGTCAGCACGTCCAGCTTGCCGATGGGCCACCATTTCTGCGCGCGCAGCCGGGCGCGGGTATAGGGTTCGCCGGTGTCCAGCGTGACGCCCACGCCGCCGCCCACGGCGATCAGGTTGCCCTCGCGCGGGTTGTACTTGTTGTCCACGTCGCGGCGCAGCCATTCGGCCGTGGCGGTGAGCGTGGGCAAGGTGTATTCGTCGCCGCCATCGATCTTCACGTGATCTTGCGCCAGCAACAGGCCCCAACGGGTTTCGTATTCCACGCGGCTGTCGCCCGCGCCCTTGCGCTCTTGCAGGCGCGTGGCGCCCAGGGCATAGCGCGTCACTTCCAGGCCCTGGATGTCGGAATGGTCGGCCAGGACGCCGATTGAATCCTTGTAGCCGCGCTCGGTCGGCGGCAGCAGGAAGTCGGCGTAGGCGCGCTGGCGCAGCCGGTCCACGCCGAAACCGGTTTCCATGGTGACGGGCTGGCCAAACACCACGTTCTGCCGGTACAGCGATTCCACCCGCACGCCCGCTTCGTCGTCCAAGCCGATCGAGGCCGTGAAGCGCTTGGGCGGCGCTTCGACCACGCGCACCTGCACCGGCAGGGTCACTTCGCCGTCGGAATCATAGGTGGGCGGCGGAGGCGGGACGGCGCCGGATACGGACGGGTCGCCCGCCGGCGTTTCCGCGGCCAGGTCGGTGGAGCCCGGCGCGCGGGCACGATCGACATTCACGTCGGTCGCCTGCGACTGGGCGCTGCCGGGGGTCTCCAGCGACACGAATGCGCCGCGAAAGAAGGCGGTGGATTGCAGGTCCTGCTGCCAGGAGTCCAGCCGGTTCTGGTCATAGGCCGCGCCCACGGAATAGCGCACGTAGCGCTCGACCAGCTTGTTGGGCACGCGCTTCAAGCCTTCGGTATTGAGCTCGCCCATGCGAACCTGGGGCCCACTGTCGATCGTGACGTGCAAGGCGGCCGAGGCCGTGTCGGCGGTGATGTCGGCCTGCGAGGCCGTCATGCGCGCCAGCATGAAATCGCGCGTGGAAACGTCGTCCAGCAACGTCGACTTGGCGCGGTTCCAATCGCTATTGATGAACGGCTGGCCGGCCTTGAGCTGCCAGTCGTCGCGCAGCTTCTGCACGCGCTGGGCATATTCAGGCCGCGTAATGCGGCCCGTGAATTTCAGGTCCACGGACGAGACGGTCGTGCGCTTGCCCGCCACGATGCCGATATCCCAGGTTTCTCCGCCGATGTCGGTACCCGCCTCCAGCGTCACCTTGGGTGAAAAATACCCCTGCGTGGCCAGCGCGGCCAGCGTCGCGTCGCGCGCGCGCCGACGCAGCCGGTTGATTTCCCCGCCGTCCTGGTCTTCGGCCAGACGCGCAATGGCGTCAACCGCCTCGGTAATCGCCGTCAGCGCGGCCGGGGGCACGCCCCCTGGGTCCACGATGATTTCCGGGCGCTTGGCCAAGGCCTCGCCCGACACCACGCAGAGTCCTGCCAGAAAGGCGCGTGCTGCCCACCGCATGCGTCACGTCGGCTGCTGGACGACGATGGACGGGAATTTTCCGGCCATGTCGCGCGGAAGCGCCGCGACGCCCGCTGCAAGCTTGCGCGCAATGCCGCGATACAGCGCGGCGGCTTCGCTACCCGCGTCCGACACCACGGTGGGTTTGCCGGCATCCGTCTGTTCGCGGATGGCCAGCGTCAAGGGCAGGCTGCCCAGCCAGGGCGTCTGGTACTGCTCGGCCATGCGCTGGCCGCCGCCCTCGCCAAAGATATGTTCGGCGTGCCCGCATTGCGAGCAGATGTGGATGGCCATGTTTTCGACCACGCCCAGAATCGGCACGTCCACCTTCTGGAACATGCGCAAGCCCTTGCGGGCGTCCAGCAGCGCCACGTCCTGCGGCGTGGTGACGATCACCGCGCCCACCACCGGCACCTTCTGCGCCAGCGTCAGCGCCACGTCGCCCGTGCCGGGAGGCATGTCGACGATCAGGTAATCCAGGTCGCGCCAGTTGGTCTGGCGCAGCAACTGTTCCAGCGCCTGCGTCACCATGGGGCCGCGCCAGATGGCCGGCGAATCGGCGTCGATCAGGAAACCAATGGAATTGGCCTGCAAGCCATGGCCCGTCAGCGGTTCCATGCTTTTGTTGTCCAGGCTTTCGGGGCGGCCCGAAATGCCCAGCATCGTCGGCACGCTGGGGCCGTAGATATCGGCGTCCAGCACGCCTACCTTGGCGCCATCGGCCGCCAGGGCCAGCGCCAGGTTGACGGCGGTGGTGCTCTTGCCCACGCCGCCCTTGCCGGAGGCCACGGCAATGATGTTGCGCACGTTGGGCAGCGGCTTCAAGCCCTTCTGCACCGCGTGGGCGGCAACCTTCCAGGTGATGGTGATTTGCGCATCGGGCACGCCGGCGGTGGCCAGGGCGGCGGCGGCAATGGCGGCGATTTCATCGCGCACGCCATCGGCGGGGTAGCCCAATTCCAGCGTGACGGCGGGGCGGGCGCCCGCCAGCTGGATGTCACGATCTTTTACAGAAACGCCCAGGTCCAAACCCGTGTTGGGGTCGCGCGCGGCGCGCAAGGCGGCGCGGATGTTATCTATCGTTATACTCATGTCACTATGGTTCCGTAGGCAGCGCGGCTTCTGCGGGCCGCCATCCCCTAAAGGATAGCGGATACGCGGGAACCTTTCGCTGCGTTTTGCATCCGACCTTCATGACCAACACACTTATCCGCTTCTTCCGTGCCGTCCTATTCGCCGCCCTGGCCTTGATCGGTATGGCGATGGCGCTGGTCTTCATGCTCTCCACGGCGCTTGCCGTGGCGATCCTGTACGTGGTCGCCAAGGTGCGTGGCAAACCTTTCGGCGTCCGCGCCTACTGGAGCCAACGCCAAGGCGCCCGACCGGGTCCATTCCAGTCCGCCACCGCCCCGTTCGCCACGCAGCCGCGTGGCGATGTGATCGACGTCGAAGCACGCGAAATCCGCTAACGGCGGCGCTGCATGACGGCTTGCGCCGCACGCGGCGCAAGCTTGTCGTTGCACGGTACGCCCTCGGGGCCTGTTAGCCGCGCGCTGCAAGCCCCAGCGCCACGCCTTGGCCGCTTCCCCTTCAACCCGCCCGAATCGCAGGCTTGCGATCGGCGGGTTGTGTCGTTAGCGGCCGGCGTCGCGGGCAAGACTTCGCCATTGCCCTAAAATGGCCCGCCAATCCCCTTTTTCCTTCAACCTCTGTCGACAACCATGTCTCGCACCCTTTTTGTCACCACAGCGCTGCCCTACGCCAACGGCTCCTTCCACATCGGCCACATCATGGAATACATCCAGGCTGATATCTGGGTCCGTTCGATGCGAATGGCGGGCCACACGGTGCATTTCGTGGGTGCGGACGACGCGCACGGCGCGCCGATCATGCTGAAGGCCGAAAAAGAAGGCATCTCGCCGCAGGCGCTGGTGGCCCGCTATGCCGCCGAGCGCCCGCAGTACCTGAACGGTTTCCATATCCGTTTCGACCACTGGCATTCCACCGATTCCGCCGAGAACGTCGCGCTGTCGCACGACATCTACCGCGCGCTGCGTGCCCAGGACCTGATCGAAACGCGCTCCATCGAGCAGTTCTACGATCCGGTCAAGGGCATGTTCCTGGCCGACCGCTATATCAAGGGCGAATGCCCCAAGTGCCACGCCAAGGACCAATACGGCGATTCCTGCGAGGTTTGCGGCGCCGTCTACGCGCCCACCGAACTCATCAACCCGTATTCGGCCCTGACCGGCGCCACGCCCGTGCTGAAGTCGTCCGACCACTTTTTCTTCAAGTTGTCGGACCCGCGCTGCGTGGAATTCCTGCAGCAATGGACCACCGGTTCCAACGCCAACGGCGGCAAGCACCTGCAACCTGAAATGCTGGCCAAGACCCGCGAATGGCTGGGCGCCGAAGATGGCGAGGCCAAGCTGGGCGACTGGGACATTTCGCGCGATGCGCCCTACTTCGGCATCGACATCCCGGATGCGCCGGGCAAGTATTTCTACGTGTGGCTGGACGCGCCCGTGGGCTACCTGGCGTCGTTGAAGTCGTATTGCGCGGTCAAGGGGCTGGATTTCGACGCCCTGCTCGACCCCAATGGCAGCACCGAACAAGTCCACTTCATCGGCAAGGACATCGTCTACTTCCACGCGCTGTTCTGGCCCGCGATGCTGAAGTTCGCCGGCCGCAAGACGCCGGACCAGGTGAATGTGCACGGCTTCATCACCGTCAGCGGTGAAAAAATGTCCAAGAGCCGCGGCACCGGTATTTCGCCGCTGCGCTACCTGGAACTGGGCATGAACGCCGAGTGGATGCGCTATTACATCGCCGCCAAGTTGAATGCCCGCGTCGAAGACGTGGACTTCAACCCGGAAGATTTCATCGCCCGCGTCAACAGCGACCTGGTCGGCAAATACGTCAACATCGCCAGCCGCGCCGCCAGCTTCATCACCAAGCACTTTGACGGCGTGCTGGGCTATTCCGGCGACACCACGGCGCTGTCGGCGGAATACGCCGAACAGGCTGAATCGATCCGCGCTGCGTTTGAAGCCCGCGAATACAACCGCGCCATCCGCGAAATCATGGCCTACGCCGACCGCATCAACCAGGCGTTTGACACGGCTCAGCCGTGGGTGCTGGCCAAGGGCCTGGCCACCGCTGACGACGCGCAAAAGGCCGCGCTGCAAGACATCTGCTCGCGGTCGCTGGCGGGCTTCAAGGCCTTGTCCGTGATGCTGGCCCCGGTGCTGCCGTCGCTGGCCGAGCGCGTGGCGCTTGAGCTCTTTGGCGCACAAGCCCCGTTCACCTGGGCCGACGCCGCCGTGCTGCCGCAGCGCGTGGCGCCGTTCAAGCACCTGATGCAGCGCGTTGAGCCCCAGATGCTGGAAGACCTGTTCGAGCCGCCCGCCGCTCCCGTGGTGGTGCCCGGCGGCGAACCGGTTGCCGAGACCATTTCCATCGACGATTTCGCCCGCGTCGACCTGCGCATTGCGCAGATCGTCAACTGCGAACACGTCGAAGGCTCGACCAAGCTGCTGCGCCTGACGCTGGACGTGGGCGAAGGCCGTCATCGCAACGTGTTTTCGGGCATCAAGTCGGCATATAAGCCCGAAGATTTGATCGGCAAGCTGACCGTCATGGTGGCCAACCTGGCCCCGCGCAAGATGAAGTTCGGCGTATCCGAAGGCATGGTGCTGGCCGCCAGCCACGCCGACGAAGCGGTGGATGCCGGCATCTACGTGCTGGAACCCTTCCCCGGCGCCAAGCCCGGCATGCGCGTGCGCTGATCGGGATGCGCTAGCCCAGCAAAAACCCGCCAGTCGGCGGGTTTTTTGTCGTCTGACGGTAATCAGCGTTGACTAGGCGCCAAGCCCGGATCCAGCGAATGGCGTTCGTCGAAGACGAAGCATTTGCCGTCATAGCCCGGGCCGCCCGTTTCCTCGAAGTACTTGAGGATGCCACCGTCCAATTGGTACACGTTCTGGATGCCCGCCTCGTTCATGTAGATGGCGGCTTTTTCGCAGCGGATGCCGCCCGTGCAGAAGCTGACGACGGTCTTGCCTTCGAGTTCGGCGCGGTGCGCCTGGACGGCGGCGGGAAACTGCGTGAAGCGTTCGATGCGCCAGTCGATGGCGTTGTGGAACGTGCCTTCGTCCACTTCGAAGGCATTGCGCGTGTCGAGCATCACCACAGGCCGGCCGGCGTCGTCGGCGCCCTGGGCAAGCCAGCGCGCCAGCGTCTTGGCGTCCACGCCCGGCGCGCGTCCCGCTTCGGGGCGGATCGTGGGGTGGTCCATGCGGATGATTTCGCGCTTGATCTTCACCAGCAGCTTGCGGAACGGCACGACTTCGCTGTGGCTGAACTTGACTTCCAGGTCGGCGAAACGGGGGTCGGCGCGCAGCGCTTGCAGGAAGGCGTCAATGCCCTCGACCGAGCCGGCCAGGAACAGGTTGATGCCCTCTTCGGCCAGCAGGATGGTGCCCTTGAGCGCGCAGTCTCCGGCCACCGTGAGCAGGTGGGCGCGCAGGTCGGGCAGGGAATCCAGCGAAACGAATTTATAAGCGGCGATATTGACGACGGAAGTCATGGCAAAGCGATGGAAAGCGGACGGCGAAGCCCGTAATCATAATCGCTGGGCGGGTTACGCCGCCCACGGCCCGGCGGGTTTCCGACGGCTGCGGCTTGATCCCGCTCAACGGCGGCCGAAGTCCAGCGTGTCGCCGGAGCTTAATACCCAGGTCATGCGCTGCGGGTTGTTGGTGTTGTCCAGCGACATGGCGGTGATGCGCGTCAGCCCCGCCAGGAAGTCCTGTTCCAGCTTCATCGTCTGCGGGGCGCAGGCCATCATGGTGGCCACGGGGTTCGCCCGCACGATGAGTTGGCCGTTGGCCACCGTATAGGGCGCGTTGTATTGGTTGCAGCCCGCAAAGCCCGACATGCTTGGGGTGCCCTGAACATGGGCAAAGCTGGCTGTCAGCGGCCGGGAATTCGATGAAGGGTGCGGAATGGTTCGCAAGCCGCCGCCCGGCAGGGTCCAGCGGGCCAGGTCCCAATTGGTCTGCACCAGCACGTCCGACGCCGAAGCCGGTTGAAAGCGCGGGTCCTGCCCGTCTGCCGCTCGATACGGCGCGGCGCAGGCGGCCAGGCCAAAGGACAACACGCACGGCGCCAGCCAGCGCAAGGAAGCGGTAAAGGACATGAACGGTCTCCCGGAATCAGCAAGAGCAAGGCAAGCCGCGCCCCGGCACAACGCCGGGCGCGGACAACGCCACATTATCGCCGGGGCCGCAGCATTGGGACGACAGGCTTACGGCGTGGGAGGATCCTGGCGGCGCTCGAATTCCAGCACGTCGCCGCCACGCAGGTTGAACGTCAGGTGCCGTGGGGCGCCGCCACTGTCCAGCGTGAAGGTATCGATGGCGGTCAGGCCGCGCAGGTAGTCCGCTTCAAGCTTGGCGCGTTCGGGCGGCACGCAGGCCATGCGGGTGGTGGCCGGGGCGTCGATGAAGAGCTTGCCGCTTTCCAGCTTGTAAGACCCCATATAGCGGTTGCAGCCGGCAAACCCGTTGACGCGGTACTGCTTGCCTTGGGCCAGGAACGTCAGCCGCACCGGTTCGCCGTTGTCGCCGTGGGGAATGTCGCGCAAGCCGCCGCCGGCCTGCGCCCAGCGAACCAGTTCCCAACTGGTTTGGGCCAACGAGTCCGCGCTGGTGGCGGCATTGGCCGCAGCGGCGCCTTGCGGGCGCGCGCCTCCGGTGGACCCCGCGCAACCCGCCAGTGTCGCGGCCAACAGGCTCAGGCATAGCAGCCGGCAACGCGAAGACAGATGGGTAAGCATGGGTAGGTCTCCTGAAGGTTTCGACCCCCCGACTGTAACCGGGCCAGGCCTGTGTCGTCCTTGTATCTCACCCCTACAGCGGTATCCAAAAGCAGCAAGCTGCGTCAGCGGTCTCACGCCGATGATGCGGGTAGCTGCATCGAATGCCGCATGGTGGCGGCTGCGAGCGGCGCGCAGAATCATTCCAGATCAGGGTGTCGGCAACCCTGGCAGCACAGGAAAGAAAGTCGATTACAGACGCATCAAGCAACGCAGGTGTCCGGTCCGAGGGGGCCGCAAACAACAACTACCGGGGGAGACACGGCGATGGGCTTCTTAAGAACCTTACTGGCGCTTTCAGTGGTGCTGGATCATCTGGGCGGCAGTTACACCGACAACCTCGTCGGCGGCCGACTGGCGGTGCAACTGTTTTACGTGATCTCGGGTTTCCTGATCTCGTATGTACTGACCGCCACCGACAACTACCAGGGCGCAACGGGCAAGTTCTACGCGAATCGCTTCCTGCGCCTATTTCCCATCTACCTGGCCGTGGCGGTGCTGACGCTCGCGGCGCATGTGCTGAGCGGCGGCGCTTTCTTCCGCATCTATGATGCTTTGCCTTTTTCCGCCGAGCTGTTCCTGGTGGTGTCCAACCTGTTCATCTTCGGGCAGGACTGGCTGATGTTCTTTGGCATCCAGGATTCGGCCCTGGCCTTCACGGGCAGCTTCGCCAGAAGCGAGGTGCCGCTGTATCAAGGGCTGCTGGTGCCGCAGGCCTGGACGCTGGGTGTGGAGATGAGCTTCTATCTGGTGGCGCCTTTCGTGCTGGGTTCGCCGCGCCGACTGCTGGCCTTGCTGGCTGCCTCGCTGGCCCTGCGCGGGGTGTTGATCGCCACCGGTATCGGCTCGAGCGACCCCTGGACCTATCGCTTCTTTCCCACCGAACTGGCGCTGTTCCTGATCGGCTCGCTATCGCACCAGGTGCTGCTGCCGCTGTTCAAGGCGTGGACCCGCCGCGTGAACCGCCTGCCGGAAATCGGCACCGCCGTGCTGTTCGCCTACACGCTGCTGCACTTCTCGATCAGCATCAGCCCCACGGTGCGCGACGGGCTGGCCGTGCTGCTGTTCGCCGCGCTGATGCCGCTGGCGTTCCTGTTCCAATCGCGGCATCGGCTGGACAAGGCGATCGGCGAACTCAGCTACCCGATCTATATCTGCCATTCACTGGTGATCCTGGTGTTCGGTTGGCTGCTCAACGACATCCAAACGCATCAGCCCACGCTGTTCGCGGCACTGGTGGTTGCGGGCAGCATCGGATTTTCAGCGCTGTTGAATGGCCTGGTCGCCGATCCCGTGGAACGCTTGCGCAGCCGTCTGCGCAGCAAGCCGCAAGCCGGCGCGCCGGTACCGGTTCCGGCACCAGCACCGGTTCCCGATCTGCGTCGGCGCCCGCAAAGCGCGGCGCAGCCCATCGGGACTATTCACCGCGTGCCTTGATGTAGGCGGCCAGCACCAGTTCTATCTGCCGCTTTTCTTGCAAGCTCAACCGCGAATAGGTGGCGTACGACACCGATTCGAACGGCCAGCCGGGCTGTGGAGAGACGCCGTCTTCGGCGGCTGCGGCCGGGTCCGCGTAACCGGAATTCAGCATCGGACCTTCTCCGGTGCTGAGCCACATCGGGCTGACCCGCAAGGCGCGGGTCAATTTGATGAGGGCATCGCTGGAGGGATGCAGGCGCTGGCCGCTTTCGTAGTTGCCGATAGCGCTTTGCGAGAGGTTGCTTGCGACCGCCAAGTCCTTTTGAGTCCATCCCTGAAGCATTCTTGCGCTGCGCAGACGATGGCTAAACGTGTCCAATCGATCAACCTGAGACATTAATATGAATTTATTTATTTAATTAAAACATCTCATTACAACCGCCAAATAAACGGATTGCACCCCAATTTGCGGGTTAATCCGTAAATCGCACTATTTGCGCGCTTGCCTGCCGGCTCGACGTTCGCCGCCCGCCCTGTCCGACACTGCCCATTTCTAAAAATCTCCATACCTGGCATTGACTTAACTGACCTGCCCCATCGGTACAACCCACAAGCAAGGCCAGTGCCACTGGACCGCTTGCCAAAAAAATCCGGGTCGAGTTTATGGGCGATTTGGTATGGAAAATAGAAAATAATGTATCGGTAATACTTAATATCTCCTGACCCTCAGCGCGCAAGGACCCGAAAACAATCACCGTTTCAAGCGCTTCCCCAGGGGGGACAGACCCGCGCGCGGTTACCATCAGAAACTACAGAAACGTATCTTCACAAAAAAACACGCCCGTGTTTAAATGAAACACGGGCGTGACTTCAAGACGGCATTTGGTCCACCGGCCCTGACGGCCAGCATGGGACAAGCAACCGGCCGGATTCCCCGCCCACATTCAAAAAAACACCGCCGCACGGTCTCGTCATGGCGCGCCGTCTTACGCCGCGCCCCTCATTGGAAGCATCAATGAATAACACGCTGGATGTCATTTTCCTTGGCAATGACGATGCCAAGCACACCAGGCTTGTGGACGCCTTATCGCATTTGGGTTTCTGCGTACGCCGCTGTCATGACTTGATCGACGTCTACGACCGCTACTCCCGACGCCCCAGCCCGCTGGTGGTATTGGACGCGCCGCTTTCCGATATCCACAATGCCGCCGTGCGCTTGCGAGCGGTGGACCGGGGCTTGGGCATCGTGGCGATTGCCGCCTTCACCGACTCTGAAAGTCGCATCCGCACGCTGCTCTGCGGCGCGGATGCCTGCCTGCCCCCTGACGTAACCGGTCTGGAATTGGCGGCGGCGCTGCAAGCATTGGTGCGCCGCGCGGTGGGCCTGGACGGTATGGAAACCACCGCCGACGCGCACGCCGAAGAGCCCACGCAGGAAGCGTGGCGGCTGGCAAACAAGGGTTGGACCTTGATCAGCCCGAATGGCCGCACACTAGGTTTGACGACCGGAGAACGAGATTTCCTGTCGCGGCTGGTGACGGCGCCGGACCGCAAGGTCAGCCGCGACGCCTTCTATGCCGACGGGGCCGACGATGCCGATAGCGGCATCACACGCCGACGCTTCGTGGATGTGATGATCAGCCGTCTGCGTCGCAAGGCGGCTGCCAATCAAATGACCTTGCCGATCCGCGCGGTGCATGGCTGGGGCTATATGTTCGCCGCGGACATCACGCTGGATCTGGACTATCGGACTTCGGGGGAAGACAGCCGGCAAGAGGGGCTGGAAGAATGGCGCCGCGAAACCGAGGATGCGGACGCGGCAAATTGAGATGGCCCGTGAGGCCTTGCCTGTTCATCGTTGAACACTGAACACAGGCGAAAAAAACGCGGCGCTGCCCCCGAGAGGTAAGACGCCGCGCTAAAACAACACGTGAACCCGGAGTCATCAGCCGGCACTGATGCCTTCTACCTGGATCACGCGATTCCAACATTCGTGCCTCATACTGCTCACGCACGGTCCGACCGTGAACCTGCGCCGGGTCTCTAGTCCCCACGCAAGCTGCAACGTGATCAACGCCTGGATCTCGGGCCTGCCCCGACGACTGGCCGACCTTCCATCCATATCAGCGGTTTTCCACTTCGATAGCCGCGTGATGAACGAAGTTTATGACTTGGCCCGGGAATCCAGTAATTCTTTGTTGATAGTCTTCCATACCTATTTGATATAGCAGGGCCTCCGGTCGCATCGTCCTAAAATGCGGACTAAAGGATCAGTCCAATGCCCCTGAACTCGCTTTCGCTGTCACGCCGGCTCAAGAAATTCCGCGCGCTGTTCTCGCCCAACTGGTGCCTGGCCATCTTGGTCGCGCTGGACGGCTATGCCTTCATGCACCCCGTGCTGAAGGAAGTACGCGCACGCGAATATTCGTTTTGGCTTGCGCTGGACAACTGGCACGAAGTGATGCGCGTGGTCGGCCTGCTGGAAATCCCACGGCTGGTGTTGGGCGTGGGCCTGCAAGTGATTGCCATCGGGCTGATCCTGAAAGCGCGGATCGCGTGGGCGTTCTCGCTGGTGCTGCTGATCGGTATCGGCACCTTTGCGATTCTTGGCGAGGCCGGGCGCGCCGGGCTGGGCGTGTACACGCTGGTGCTGCTGATTGCGCTGATCGTCTACTGGCGGCGCTTTGACCGCGCGAGCGTCACGGCGGGTTCGCTGTTTGCATTGGTCAGCGTGCTGTCGCTGCTGATCTACGCGGTCTTCGGCACGCTGTACCTGGGCAACGAATTCAACCCGCCGGTGCAGGATATGGGCACCGCGTTCTACTTCGCCATCGTGTCCATGTCCACGGTGGGTTATGGCGACATCACGCCGCACAGCATCACGGCCAGGCTGTTTACCGCGTCGATTATCATTCTTGGCATTACCGTGTTCGCCACGTCCATCAGCGCGATTGCCGGCCCGGTGATCGGCGGCAATTTGAAACGGCTTGTCAAAGGCAGGTTTTCCACCGCCATGAGAAAAAACCACATCATCATCGCGGGCGCCACGCCGCTGGCGCTTAGCGTCTATGCCGGGCTGCGCCGCCGGGGCGACGAAGTCACCGTGATCGTGCCGCCCGGCACGCCGCACGAATACCCCGCCGCCACGGACCTGATCGAAGGCGATCCGTCCAGCGTGGAAGTCCTGCACAGCGCGGGCGTGACGCGCGCGCGCTACGTGCTGGCGCTGCGCGACGACGACGCCGAAAATGCATTCATCGTGTTGGCCGCCAAGGAAGCCACGGGCGAAGGCGGCGCAAAGACGGTGGCGCTGGTCAACACCAGCAAGCACTTGGAGAAGATCCGGCGGGTGCAGCCGGACCTGGTGTTTTCGGTGCAATTGCTGGGCGCGGAACTGCTGGCGCGCGCCATCAACGGCGAACCCATGGATGGTCAAGCCATTACGGATCTGTTCTTCGCCAAGGTCGAGCCGCAGGCGAAGCCCGCCTGAATTTTCCGGCTGCCCTTCTTTGCCGGCTGCCCTTCTTTGCCAGCTACCCTTCTTTGCCGGCTACACATGCCGCAGCCCCCGCAAGTGCAGCCGCTACGCCGCCTGCGCGCCGGGTGGGGAATGCTGTGCATACCACGGCACGAAATCGGCCGACGGCATGGGCCGCGCAAACAAATATCCCTGAATGAAGGCCACGCCGCGCGTGGTCAGATAACCAAACTGCTCTTGCGTTTCGACCCCTTCGGCCACCACCGCCAAGTTCAGGCGATGCGCCAGTGTAATGATCACGTCGAGCACCGGCGCGTCTTCCCCGGTCGGCAGGATCGCGTGCACGAAGCCCTTGTCGATCTTCAGATAATCCACCGGGAATTTCTGCAGGTACGACAGCGAGCAATGGCCGGTGCCGAAATCATCAATGGCCACGCGCACGCCCGCCGCGCGTAGCGCATCGATATTGCGGCGGGCCTGGCCGCTGTCCGAGATCAGGCTGCGCTCGGTGATCTCAAGCACGATCAACGGCCGGCGCGCCGCGACCTTGGCCATGAACGCCTGGATGTCGGGCACCAGCGCACTGCTGGACAGATGTTCGGGCGCGATGTTCACGCCCACATGAAAGTCGGGCGGCGTCGCCCAGGACTGCATGTCGCGCTCGATCAAGCGCAGCAGGTGCTGCGTCAAGGGGATGATCATGCCCTCTGCCTCGGCCGCCGCGATGAAGATGTCCGGGCGCACGAAGCCCACGCCGGGGCGGTTCCAACGCATCAACGCTTCGACGCCTTCGCACTGCCCCGTCAGTTGCCCATACACGGGTTGATAGTGCACCTGGAATTCATCAGCCAGCATAGCGCGGCGCAACTGCTCCTTGAAAGACAGCCGGTTCAATTGCAGGCGATAGGCCGCGAAAGCCAAGCCCGCGCCAATCAACAAGGCCGCGGGCAGATAGCCAAGCAAAAGCTGCCGCCAGGCGTCGATCAGGCTGGCGGTGGGCGCCTTCACATGGATGGTCAGCGCCACGCGCCCATTGTTGCGCGTGACCTCGTCATACACGGGTTCAACGCCCGCATCGGACGCGTGCCAGGAATCGCTGCGGATCGGCGCTCCCTTGCCCACGATCAGTTCCAGGCGATAGTCGCCCAAGGTGGCGACAGCGTTGAGCAAGTCCAGCACGTAGCGGCCATCCACGGCGACGGCGCCGCTGTATCCGGGCGCGCCCGGTTTGCCCAGCAGGATGGCCGGGCGATCCGGCGCCAACGGCGTGCCCGCCACGGAAAACAGCCAGCGGTCGGGCGTGCCGTCAATGGGCCATTGGCGAAAGTCGCCTAACTGGAAATCCACTTCGCCGACGGCCGACGAACAATAGATGTGCCGGTCGTTCGACAAGACCAGCGAGCGGAAATACGGGTTCAGCGTGCCCCAGCGGCGCAGTTGGGGCAACACGTCGGCACAGGGCTGCGGCGTCAGGTCCGCCACCTGGTCCAACACGGGCCAGGCCTGCGCCAGGATGTTCTCGACTTGCACGCGCACGATCTGCGCGGCCGCTTCGGCTTCCGTGCGCTGCTGCTTCTTGGCATAGAACCAGGTCTCGACGGCGCACAACACAACCGGAAGCACCAAGGCAAAGGCCACCGGCAGGTATCTCCAGGAAGGCACGCGAACCGTCATTCCTGATGTGGGCAAAACCGCCTCGCTGAAAAGTCCAAGCAGTGCCAATACGGCGTCGCTGAATGACACACCAAGCATGGAGTAACGTCAAGTTACTTTGGCGCCATCTCGGCGCCATCTCGGCGCTGTCTCGGTGCGCGCGCCACGATAACTTGCGCCAGGTCATACATGGCAAAGAGACGCCGGACGCAGACTGGTGTTACGGGTCCGCGCTGGGCTATTGTTGACGAACGCCACGCCCAGCGCGCCGGCTGCCCCCAACCTGACGGCTTGAGGACTGATTCGTTACCCCTTACCCACTTCGACAAGGACGGATGATGAAGAAACCTACTGCCTCCACACCCCAAGGAATCGCCGGCGCCAACGCCGCCTACTGCGAACGGCTGGCGCAGCTTGCGCAAGACAGCCAGCAACGCTGGCTGGAACTTGGCCGGCGCCTGGCCGACGAGAACGCCAACAAATACCTGTCCGCGCTGGCTCCGCTGCAGCAGCCCGGCAGCTGGCAGAACATCGCGCCCGCGTGGGGCGAGATCACCCGCAAGCAATGGCAAAGCCAGTTGGAAGCCAGCCAGGCCATCACGCACGCGGCGCTGCAGGAACAAGCGGCGCTGGCGGCCGGGCTGGGTGAAGCCATGAGCGGCTGGTTCAAAGTTGCCACCGGCGGCGGCATGACACTGGCCTCGTCGCCGATGACGCAAATCTGGTCGGCCATGTCAGACCAGATGGCCGCTGCTTGCTCGGCCATGCGCGACGCCAGCCAAGCAGGAGCCCACCATGACGGTTAAACGCACAGCACTGGTGACGGGCGGCGCGGGTGGCCTGGGCCAGGCCATCGCGCAGGCCTTGCACGACGCCGGCCACGACGTCATCGCGACCTATCACACCAGCGAAAACGCCGCGCGCGCCTGGGCGGAAGAAGAAGCATCGCGCGGCCGCCGCTTCGCGCTGTATCAGGTAGACGTCGGCGACCATGCCTCGTGCCAGGCGCTGATGCAGCGGCTGGAACAGGACAAGCGCAGCATCGACATCCTGGTCAACAACGCGGGCATCACGCGCGATGCCCGGCTGGCCAAGATGAGCCTGGAACAGTGGACCGAGGTCATGCACAGCAACCTGGATTCCCTGTTCCACATGACGCAGCCGCTATGCGCCGGCATGGCCGCGCGTGGATGGGGCCGCATCGTGAACATTTCGTCCGTGAACGGCAGCAAGGGCGCGTTCGGCCAGACCAACTACGCCGCGTCGAAGGCCGGCATTCATGGCTTCACCAAGGCGCTGGCGCTGGAACTGGCCAGCAAGGGCGTCACCGTCAACACCGTGTCGCCGGGTTACCTGGACACGCGCATGGTGCAGGCCGTGCCCGAAGACGTCTTGAAGGAAAAGATACTGCCGCAGATCCCGGTCGGGCGGCTCGGCCAGCCCGAAGAGGTTGCCGCGCTGGTGGCGTTCATGTGCAGCGACGCCGCCGGGTTCATGACCGGCAGCAATGTCGCCATGAATGGCGGCCAGCACATGTACTGATCATCTGGTCCGACCTGCTTGAAGCGCCCGCCCACGGTCTCCGTCGGCGGGCGCGGTTGTTTCAGGGGTGGAACAAAGGTGCAACCCACCCTTCCAAACTGCGTTTGAAACAGCAGGTAACGGGTTAACCCCATATTGTTGACACGGCCCGTGCCTCGTATATTTGCATCCACTTGAGCAGGATTGGATGCAATCTGTGGTTTTAGTATCCAGAAGCCTGCCCTCGTATGCAAGCCGAGGGCACTGCCCCCGGCCTTACCAGCACCGTCGGCCCCCACGCGCATCAGACGCTGGTCCGGCAATCCTTCGAGGGGAACACACCATGAAATTCAACGTCCGCCCGCTGCTGGGCGCCTCCTGCCTGATGTTGTCGCTGGCCGGCGCCGGCGCACAGGCGCAGGAAACCGTGAAGATGGGCGCGGTCCTGTCCTTGACCGGCGCCAACGCCACCGTCGGTGAAGATGTGCGCCGCGCCGTGGATCTGGCCGTGGAAAAGGTCAATGCCGACGGCGGCGTGATGGGCAAGAAGTTCGCCGTGGTCATCGAAGACTCGGGCGGCAACCCCACCACCGCCTTGAACGCCGCGCGCAAGCTGGTCAGCGTGGACAAGGTGCCGGTGGTGATCGGCGAATACTCGTCGGGCATTTCCATTCCGCTGGGCCAGTACCTGGTGAAGGAAGGCGTGACGCACATCAACATCGCCAGCACCAGCGTCAAGATCCGTGACCTGGGCGCCACGTCCTTCAACCTGATCGGCCTGGAAGACAAGGGCAACCGTTTCTCGGCCAAGGACACCTGGGACCAGGGCTACCGCAACGTCGCCATCATTGCGCCCAACAACGCCTACGGCCAGGGCGTGGCGCATGGCTACAAGGAAGAATTCGAAAAGCTGGGCGGCAAGATCGTGACCGAAGTGCTGTACACGGCCGGCCAGTCCACCTACCGCCGCGAGCTGCAACAGATGTCGCGCAGCAAGCCCGACGCCTACATCTACACCGCCTACGGCCAGGAATCTGCCGTGATCAATCGCGAGGCCTTTGAACTGGGCCTGCGCAAGACGCCCTGGTACGGCATCTTGCTGAGCATGTGCCTGAGCGACACGCCGGCCAACATCGCGCAAGGCCAGATCGGCATGGAAGTGGGCTCGGTGCTGGGTCCCAAGGGCCGCGAATACGCCGAAGCCTTCAAGGCCCGCTACAAGGACGGCTTCAAGACGTCTTACACCGGCTACGCCTATGACGCCGTGCTGCTGACCGCCGCCGCCATGAACCAGGCCAAGTCCACCGCGCCCGCCGACATCCAGGCCGCGCTGACCCAGTTGGGCCAGAAGGGCTACGAAGGCGTTACCGGCTTCATCAAGTTCGACAGCGACCGCCAGCGCATCGACCCGCCCTACGCCAAGCTGAAGTCCGATCAAGGCAAGATCGTCGTACGTTGATAAGGCCTTGGCCGGCGCCGTTGGGGAATGGCGCCGGCTTTTTTTTCGCGCCGTCTTCCCCAGCCGGCTTCCCCTGCCGGCTTTCCCCACCGTCTTTCGAGTCAACAAGATGACCCAGATTCTCGTCGACACGCTGCTACGCTGTTCCGACCTGGCGCTGATCGCGCTGGGCCTGAGCATGGTGTATGGGCTGGTCAAATTTCCGAACATCGCCCACGTGCAATACGCCATGGTGGGCGCCTACCTTACCTATGCGCTAAGCGCCGTGGCCCTGCCCTTGCCGCTGGCGCTGCTGGCCGCAAGCCTGCTGACCGGCGCCATGGCGCTGACCTTCCACCTGCTGGTGTTCCGCCGCCTGCTGCGCGCGGGGCCGGCCATCACCATGATCGGCTCGCTGGCGCTGTCCATGCTGCTGATTGCGTTCTGCCAGGGCATCGCCGGGTCGTTCCCGCGGATGTTCAACCTGCCCCTGTCCGAGCCGATCTGGCTGGGTGATGCCAGCGTTACCGTGACGCAAATCGCCGCCGTGTCGACCACCGCCGTGTTGCTGGCGGGCTTTACGCTGCTGTTGTTCTACACCCGCGCCGGCCGCGCCATGCGCGCGCTGTCGTGCAACCCCGCGCTGGCCGATGCCAGTGGGCTGAACGCCTCGCGCATTACCTGCCAGGTGGCGTTTGCCAGCGGCGCGCTGGCCGGCCTGGGCGGCGGCTTGCTGGCCTTGTCCACGGGCGCGCACATCAACCTGGGAACGGACCTGCTGCTGCCCGTGTTCGCCGCCGCCATTCTGGGCGGTCTGGGCAACCCCTTGGGCGCGGTCGCGGGCGCGTTCCTGATTGCGTTGACCGAAACGCTGGTGACCAACCTGAACTTCGGCTGGCTCTACGCCAAGCCCGTGGCGTTCCTGCCCGTGGCCTATATCAGCGCGGCGTCGTTCCTGATCCTGCTGCTGGCCTTGCTGTTCAAGCCCTACGGCCTGTTTGACCGCGAGGTGCGCCGTGTTTGATTTCCTGATTTCTTCATTGACCTTCGGCGCCATCTTCGCCTTGATGGCCTTGGGCCTGAACTTGCAGGCGGGTTTGGCCGGCTTGCTGAACTTCGGCCACATCGCGTTCGCGGGCATCGGCGCCTACGGCACCGGTATCGCCGTGCACGCGGGCTGGCATCCGGCGCTGGGCGCCGTGGCCGGCGTGGCCGTCGCCATGGCGCTGGGCTGGGGCATTGCGCGGCTGGGCAAGCAATTGGCTGCCGACTACTGGGGCATCGCCACGCTGGCCATTGCCGAGATCATCCGCACCATCGCCACCAACGAGCTCTGGCTGACCAATGGCGCGCAGGGCATCAGCGGGATTCCCGCTGTGTTCGGCGGCATGGACGGCAAGAGCGGCGCGCTGGCCTTCCTGGGCCTGGTGCTGGTGTTGGCGGCAGCCGCCGCCGTGTTGCTGCGGCGGCTGGCCTACAGCCGCTTCGGCCGCGCCTTGCGGGTGATGCGTGAAGAACCGAAGCTGGCGGCCTGCATGGGCTACGACCTGATGTCCTTGAAGTCACGCGCCGTCATGGCGGGCGCGGCGGTCACGGCGCTGGCGGGCTCGCTCTACGCGCACTACATGAGCTTTGTCGGCCCCGACTATCTGCTCGCGTCGGAAACCTTCCTGCTCTGGACCATGTTGATGATCGGCGGCATCGGCAATTTCTCCGGCGTGGTGCTGGGCGTGGTGCTGGTGCAGACCGCCTACACGCTGGTGCCGTTCGCCAAAGATGCATTCGGCTTTGGCTCCGACATTGCCGGCGCGCTGCGCCTGGGCTTGATCGGATTCATTCTGCTGGGATGCCTGTTGTGGCGCAGCGAAGGGCTGCTGCCGGAAAAGATGAGGAAAATGCCATGACCACCCCTTATGCATTGCAGGTCGATTCGGTGGCCAAGGCGTTTGGCGGCAATCGCGTGCTGGAAAAAGTGGGCTTTGCCATCCGCCCCGGCGAAATCGTGGGCCTGCTGGGCCCGAACGGTTCCGGCAAGAGCACGCTGCTGAACACCATTACCGGTTTCGAATCCATCGACGCCGGCAGCGTTCTATTCGAAGGCCGGCGCATCGACAAGCTCAGCGCGCACCAGATCGTCCGTGCCGGTATCGCGCGCAGCTTCCAGTTGCCCTCGATGCCGCGCAAGATGTCGGTGGCCGAAGTGGCCATGGCCGCGTCGGTGGAACACCACGGTGTCTGGGAAAGCCTGTTCGGCACGCGGGCGGCGCGGCAGGCGGAAGCCCGCGCCCGCGCGCAGGCCGACGCGCTGCTGGACCAACTGCTGCTGACGCCGGTGCGTGATTTATCCGCCGCCGCGATCTCGGGCGGCCAGAAAAAGCTGCTGGGCATCGTCTGCGCGCTGATGGCGCATCCACGCATGCTGATGCTGGACGAGCCCACCGCGGGCGTGCATCCGAATCTGCGCAGCGACATCGTCGGCGCCTTGCAGCGCCTGAACCAGGCCGGCATGACGATCGTGATCGTCGAGCATGACATGCATTTCATTCGCGAAGTCTGCCACCGCTGCATCGTGCTGGACCGGGGCCACATCGTGGCCGACTGCCGGCCCGACGAGCTGGCCTCCAACGAGCGCGTGCTGGAAGCGTATCTGGGCGGCGCCGCCGCCAAGCCCGCCGCCGGCGCCAATGCCTCGCCCGTGTTGCGCATGGAGGCCGCGTGATGAGAGAAAAAATGATCGAAGTGGACAACGTCGTCGCCGGCTACACGCGCGACGTGGACATCCTGCGCGGCATTTCACTGTATGCCGGCAAGGCGGAAATCGTGACGCTGCTGGGGCCGAACGGCTGCGGCAAGTCGACCCTGTTGAAGACCATCGCGGGGTATCTAAAACCCCGCGAGGGCCGCGTCATGCTGGGCGACAAGGACATCTCGCGCTTTCCGGTGCACGAGAAAATCCTGCGCCATGGCCTGGGTTTCGTGCCGCAGACCGAGAACGTCTTCACCGCGCTGTCGGTGCGGGAAAACCTGCTGGTGGGCGGCAATGCGCTGGACAAGGCGCAGTGCGCGGCACGCGTGCGTACCTTGTGCGAGCACTACCCCGTGTTGCAACGCAAGCTGGATGCCCCCGCCGCGTCCCTGTCGGGCGGAGAACGCCAGATTCTGGCGCTGGCGCGCGCACTGATGCCATCGCCCGGCCTGCTGCTGCTGGACGAACCCTCGGCCGGCCTGTCGCCCAAGACGCTGGGCGAAGTGTTCGAGGCCATCCAGCGCATCCGCGCCAAGGAAGACGTGACGATTCTGATGGTGGAGCAAAACGCCATGGAAGCGCTGCGGATATCCGACCGCGCGTATGTACTGTCGATGGGCACCGTTGCCATCACGGGCGAGGCGCAGGCGCTGATGAACGACGCGCAGGTGCGCGAGCTTTATCTGGGCGGCCGGGCGGCGTAGCCGAGTCTCGTCGACACGTCTTGAAGGCCCGCCCCGCGCGGGCCGTTCAGCCGTTCAGCCGTTCAGCCGTTCAGCCGTCCTGGCGCATGCGGTGCATGGCCACCAGGTTCTTCTTGGTTTCAATGATGTGCGATTCAACCAGGCTTGCCGCCAAGGCGCCGTCCTGCCGGCGACAGGCTTCCAGGATGCGGTAATGGTCCGACTGCGGCCCTTCCTTGCCGGTGGCCTGCGACATCATCTCGTGCGTGTAGCGGTCGGTATTCAAGCCGTATTCCTCGATCAGCCGACGCAGCCGCGTGTTGTTCGCGGGCGCGCACAAGGCCAGATGGAAGCGGCGGTTCAGCTCGGCCCACTGCGACACGGAATCGGCCTCGTCGTAGGCCTTGAGGATGGCTTCCAAGTTGTCCAGATCGGCCCGCGCCATGTTGGGCACGGCGGCGCGCACGGCATAGCCTTCCAGCGCGATACGGATGTCGAGCAGTTCGCAGATCTGGTCCACGTCCATGCGGATGACAACCGCGCCCCGGTTCAGGTGATACGCCACCAGGCCTTCGGTTTCCAGTTGGCGCAGCGCTTCGCGCACGGGAATGCGGCTGGCCTGGAAGCGCGTGGCCAAGGCGTCCTGCTTGAGCGGGGTGCCCGCGGGCAAGGCGCCCGTCAGGATTTCGTAACGCAACTGGTCGCGGATGCGGTGCGGCAACGCCTGGGCTTTACCGGACGTGCCCTTCGTTTTGGTCATGCTCATAACTATCGGGTATCTCTGGGCGAAGGACGGCGGCCTGCGGCAAGCGTCGATGAAGGTTGTTCCAACAGCGGGCTCCCATCGTAGCCGAATGGACCGCTTGCGGGAACCGTGTCCCGGCCGAGGCCAGAATCCGCCGTCGTAGCTTGGGCCTGCCAACCTGATCTGCTTATTCAGGGCCATGCACGCTACCGGAATATTGCCGGAGCACAGCGCGCCAGCCCGCGTCTTGCCTGGCTTTAGAGGCGCAGCCGGCCAAACTGATCCGCTTTTTTATCTGAATTCTGAATCTGTACTACTTCGCGCGCCGGATCTACCGTTCAAAGCGTAGGACACCGCTTATCAGGAAGACCGCTATGCATGGCGACGCGCTATTGCTTGCCCGAATACAGTTCGGGTTCACCATTTCTTTTCACATCGTCTTTCCCGCCATCACGATTGGCCTGGCCAGCTACCTGGCCGTGCTGGAAGGCTTCTGGCTGCGCACGGGCAAGCCCGTCTATCGCGACCTTTACCACTTCTGGACCAAGATCTTTGCCGTCAACTTCGGCATGGGCGTGGTGTCCGGCCTGGTGATGGCGTACCAGTTCGGCACCAACTGGAGCTTTTTCTCGGACTTCGCGGGCAGCGTGACGGGGCCGCTGCTGGCCTACGAAGTGCTGACCGCCTTTTTTCTGGAAGCCGGCTTCCTGGGCGTGATGCTGTTCGGCTGGACGCGCGTGGGTCCAGGGCTGCACTTTTTCTCGACCATCATGGTGGCGCTGGGCACGCTGGTGTCGGCCACGTGGATCCTGGCGTCCAACAGCTGGATGCAGACGCCCGCCGGCTACGAGATCCTGGACGGGCGCGTCGTGCCCACCGACTGGCTCGCCGTGATCTTCAATCCGTCGTTCCCGTACCGCCTGGCGCACATGGGCATCGCCGCGTTCCTGGCGACCGCGTTGATGGTGGGCGCGTCCGGCGCGTGGCACCTGCTGCGCGGTGACCGCAGCCCCGCCGTGAAGAAGATGTTCGCCATGGCGATGGGCATGCTGTTGCTGGTGGCGCCGCTGCAAGCCGTGGTGGGCGACTTTCACGGCTTGAACACGCTGAAGCATCAGCCCGCGAAGATCGCCGCCATTGAAGGCCATTGGGAAAACGAACCGGGCGCGGGCGTGCCGCTGACGCTCTTCGGCATCCCCGACATGGAACGGGAAGAAACGCGCTTTGCGCTGAACGTGCCCCGGCTCGGCAGCCTGATCCTGACGCATAGCTGGGACGGCCAGTTTCCCGGGCTGAAGTCGTATCCGCCCGAAGACCGGCCCAACGCCACCGTGGTGTTCTGGTCGTTTCGCATCATGGCCGGGCTGGGCATGCTGATGATTCTGCTGGCCGGCTGGGCGCTGTGGACGCGCTGGCGCGGTCGGCTGTATGAGTCGCGCGCGCTGCAACGCTTTGCGCTGTGGATGGGGCCGTCGGGCATCGTTGCGATGCTGGCCGGCTGGTACGTAACCGAAATCGGCCGCCAGCCGTGGATCGTCTACGGCGTGATGCGCACGGCCGACGCGGCCACGCCGCATGGCGTCGGCGAACTGACGCTGACGCTGGCCTTGTTCGTGGCTGTGTACCTGCTGGTGTTCGGCGCGGGCGTGTCGTACATGCTGCGCCTGATCCGCATGGGCCCCAGCCCCGCCCCCGGCCACGCGCCGCTGTCGGGCGGCCCGGGTGAACCGCGCCAACCCTCGCGCCCGCTGTCCGCCGCGTCCACGCTGGCGGGCATCGAACCCGCGCCTCGCAAGCCTTCCGGAGTCTGACGCCATGGGCATCGACCTTGCATTGATATGGGCCGTCATCATCCTGTTTGGCGTGATGATGTACGTGGTCATGGATGGCTTTGACCTGGGCATCGGCATCCTGTTTCCGTTGATCCGTGACCGCGATGAACGCGACGTCATGGTCAACACCGTGGCGCCCGTCTGGGACGGCAACGAGACCTGGCTGGTGCTGGGCGGCGCGGGCCTGATGGCGGCGTTTCCGCTGGCGTATTCCGTGATTCTCAGCGCGCTGCACTTGCCGCTGGTGTTCATGCTGCTGGGCCTGGTGTTTCGGGGCGTGGCGTTCGAATTCCGCTTCAAGGCCGATGAACACCATCGCCCCTACTGGGACCTTGCCTTTGTGTTCGGCTCGGTCACGGCGACCTTCTTTCAGGGCGTGACGCTGGGCGCCTACATCGAAGGCATTGCGGTGGTGGGGCGCGCCTACCAAGGCGGCGCGTGGGACTGGATCAGCCCGTTCTCGCTGTTCACCGGCCTGGGGCTGGTGGCGGGCTACGCCTTGCTGGGCTGCACCTGGCTCATCATGAAGACCGAAGGCCGGCTGCACCGCCACATGTGCGCGATCGCGCGGCCGCTGACGTGCGCGCTGCTTGCCGTGATCGCGGTGCTAAGCGTGTGGACGCCCTTGGCGCAACCGCATATCGCGCAGCGCTGGTTCAGCCTGCCGAATATGTTCTGGTTTCTGCCTGTACCAGTACTGGTGGCTGCCGCCGGCTTCGACCTGATCCGGCGCGTGCGCGGCACGCCCGCCGCCGGCCCCTTCCTGCTGTCGCTGGCGCTGGTGTTCCTGGCCTACACCGGCCTGGGCATCAGCATCTGGCCCGCCATCATTCCGCCTGACATCTCGATCTGGACTGCGTCCGCGCCCCCGCAAAGCCAGGGTTTCGCCTTGGTCGGCGCGCTGCTGATCATTCCGATTATCCTGGTCTACACCGCCTGGTCGTACTACGTGTTTCGCGGCAAGGTCCGTACCGGCGAGGAGTTTCATTGATGCCTGCCTTGACGACAACCCCTGACGCCGCCCGCGCGACTCCCGCTGCGTGGCGCAGCCGCCTGCTTTGGCTGGCGCTGATCTGGGCCGCCAGCGTCGCGGCGCTGGGCGTGGCGGCCTACGCGCTGCGGCTGCTGATGCGCGCCGTCGGCATGTCGACATGAGCCCGCGCGCCCGTGCCTGCCCCACCCTATTCCCCTTGAATCGGAACCGCCATGAAGCGCTATGAAAGGCTGACGGAAGACATCACCAACTCAATCAGTTCGGGCTTGCTGCAAGTGGGCGACCGCCTGCCTTCGGTACGGCAGACCAGCGCCAGCCGGGGCGTCAGCCCGTCCACGGTGTTCAAGGCCTATTACCTGCTGGAAGCGCGCGGCCTGATCCGTGCACGCGACCGGTCCGGCTACTACGTGCTGCGCGCGCCGCACGCCGCCCTGCCCGAGCTGGACGGCTTGTCCAGCGCCCCCGCCGGCCGTCACCCGGTGGACGTCAGCGACAACGTGCTGCAAGTGCTTAACGCCACGCTGCGCCGCGACATGACGCCTTTTGGGTCCGCCTTTCCCAGCCCGTCGCTGCTGCCCTACGCGCGGCTGGGCAAGTTCATGGCGTCGGCCGCGCAGCGGCTGGACCCGTGGGGGTCCATCGACGACCTCAGCCCGGGCGATGCGGCGCTGCGCCGCGCCATCGCGTTGCGCTACCTTGCCGATGGCCTGACGGTGCCGGTGGACGACATCATCATCACCAACGGCGCGCTGGACGCGCTGAACCTGAGCCTGGCGGCGGTGACCAAACCCGGCGATGCGGTCATCGTGGAATCCCCCACCTTCTATGCCGCCCTGCAATCGCTGGAACGCAACCAGCTCCACGCCATCGAAGTGGCCACGCATCCGCGCGAGGGCATCGACCTGCAAGCGCTGGAAGACGCCATCGTGCAGCACCGGCCGCGCGCCTGCTGGTTGATGACCACCTTCCAGAATCCGCTGGGCAGCCTGATGCCCGACAGAAAAAAAGAAGCGCTGGTCCGGCTGTTGACCCGGCATGACGTTGCGCTGATTGAAGACGACGTCTACGGCGAGCTGTATTTCGGCGAACACCGGCCGCGCCCGGCCAAGGCCTTCGACAAGGAAGGCATCGTGATGCACTGCTCGTCGTTTTCGAAGACGCTGGCGCCGGGTTACCGCGTGGGCTGGGTGGCGGGCGGACGCTATACGCGGCAGATCATGCGCAACAAGCTCACCACCAGCCTGGCCACCGCCGCGCCCACGCAGGCCGCCATTGCCGCCTATCTGGACAAAGGCGGCTACGACCGCCACCTGCGCCAGTTCCGCCAGGCGCTGGCCGTGCAGCAAGGCGAACTGCTGCAAGCCGTGGCGCGCTATTTCCCGAAGGGCACGCGCGCCACGCGGCCTGCGGGCGGGTACTTTGTGTGGGTGGAATTGCCCGCGCACATCGACACGTTGAAGGTCCACCGCGCCGCGCTGGATCACGGCATCAGCATTGCGCCGGGGCCGCTGTTTTCGTCGTCGGGCGCCTTCCGGAATTTCCTGCGCTTGAACCACGGGCATCCGTGGAACGCCGACATGGAACAGGGGATGGCGACATTGGGCAAGCTGCTGGCGGGTGGTTAGGGGCAGCGGTTTGTGGTCAGCCGCTTTGTGGGTAGCGGGCTTTTAATTCGCGGATTTTGGGTCAGCGACGTTGTCCTTAGCGGCCCGTGGACGCAGCCGCCGCGCGTGCCGCCTCGACCTCGCGCATCAGCGATGCCGCATCCGGCCGCAGGGGCAGCGCCAGCTTGCCCTGGCGGTCAATAGCGCCCCATTGGCCGCCCGTCATGTAGCTGTGTTCGCCATCCGGCGTGAACGCCTTGCGGCAACCTTCGCACACCACGGCCAGCCCGCCGCTGTAGCGGTCGACCCATTCATAGGGCGTAGCCAGCACGCGCTTGAGCTGCGTGTCGTAATAGGCCATGCCGCCCATCCACGGGCCGCGCGTCAGGCCGTCTTCGAAGTCATCCGCGAAATTGTCGTAGGTGACGACAGCCACCGATTTTCCATCGGGCCGTACCCAGCGCCACGATCCGTGCGTGAATACCGGCGACAAGCCGTCCTCGTTGAAGTCCATGCGCCCAAGCACATCGGCCGCGAACACGACCGTGTCGCCCTCCACCCGCGCGCATTGATCGGCGGGTTCCAGCGTGCCGCCGTCCTGCTTGGCGGCGTACAGGCATTGCAGGTCATGAGAGGAAGATGAACGCGTAGAGGCAGCATCCGTGGGCGCGGTGTTCGCGGGAACAGGATTCGCGTCAACAGGATTCGCGGCAAGGGCGGCTGCCGGCAGGGCCGCCAGCAGCGTAAACAACAAGGTTTTCAGCATGCCGGAAATCCTAGCATGCGCCCCGCCGGCCACCACCCCGCTTCAGTTTGCCGTCGCGCCGGAATCCTTCACCGCCTGTGCCCAGGTCGCGATCTCGGTCTGGATGAACTTGCCGAACGCGGCCGTGTTCACGTTGGAGGCCTGCGCGCCCTCTTCCATCAAGCGTTGCTTCACGGCGGGCGCGGCCAGCGCGCCGCTCAAGGCCTGGTTAAGCGTGGCGACGACGGCGTCCGGCGTCCCTGCGGGCGCCACCACGCCGTGCCACGACACCGCCTGAAAGCCCGGCAGGCCGGACTCGGCCATCGTGGGCACATCGGGCAAGGCCGGCGAGCGTTCGGGCGACGTCACCGCCAGCGCGCGCAAGGTGCCCGCCTTCACATGCGGCAGCACGCCCGGAATGGTGGTGAACATGAAGTCGATCTGACCACCGATCAAATCGGTAATGGCGGGGCTGCCGCCCTTGTACGGCACGTGTGTGAACGTCAGCTTCGCCGAACTCTTGAACATCTCGCCGGCCAGATGACCCGGCGTGCCCGCGCCCGCCGACCCCATGTTGGTCTTGTCGCCCTGCCCACGGATGTAGGCGATCAGCTCCTGCACATTGGCGGCCTTGACGTTGGGGCCGATCACCAACACGTTCGGCACCGTGGCCAACAGCGTGACGGGCGTGAAGTCCTTGACCGCGTCATACGAAATGCGCGAATACAGCGACGGGTTGATGCCATGCGTGCTGGCGGTGGCCAGCAGCAGCGTGTAGCCGTCCGGCGCGGATGTGGCCACCTGCTTGGCGGCAATGGTGCCGTTGGCGCCGCCCTTGTTCTCGATGATGATGCTTTGGCCCAGCGTCTTGCCCGCCTCCGCCGCGACAGTGCGCGCCAGGATGTCCGACGTACCGCCCGCCGAGTGCGGCACGACCAGCGTGATGGGTTTGCTCGGGAAGGACTGCGCCTGCGCGGCCGGCAGCACCGGCGTGAAACAGGCGGCCAGCGCAACGCGCGCCAGCAATCGGTTATGGCTCATTGAAGTCTCCTCGTTTGTCATCGAATGCGGCGCCCTCGCCGGGGCGCCGTCATGCCCATGTGGGATGGGGCCGGCTCAGTCCGACCCGAGTTGCAGCTTGTTGGGCTGGCGCTTTTCGATCGACCACTTCAGCAAGGCGGCCGAGCGGTAAATGCCATGGGCGAACTTGCCGTAGGGCAAGGTCAGGAACAGCGCCATCACCACGCCCAGGTGGATGGCCAGCAGCAGCGCCATCGCACTGCCATCGCGTCCGGCCAAGAGCGCCAGGCCGGTGGCGCTGGTCAGGAACAGCAGCACGATGAAGCCCCGGTCCATCGGCTTTTGCGCGGCGTCGCCTTGTTGCGGATGGCGCTTGATGTTCAACCACAGCAAGCCGGCCGGTCCGATCAACAGGCCGATGCCGCCCACCGTGCCCAGCAGCACCGGCGCGCTGAAGAACGGATACGGCGCTTGCAGGCCCAGCAGATAGTGGTACAGCGTGGCCACGCAGGTGGCCGCGAAGCACAGCATGAAGCCGTAGAACGTGAAGTGATGAAAGCGCCGCCGCCACAAGGTGAAGGCATCATCCGCGTTGTTGCAGCCCTTGCCGTGGCCGCCATCCAGATAGCGCAGCCGCAGCGCGTCGTGTGCCGCTTCAGCCACAGCGGCGCCAGACGCCGCCCCCGGGCTGACGTTGCGCCAGAAGCGCGTGACGCCCACCGCCAAGGCCAGCATCGAAAACCCGAACACCACGCCAAACATCAGCGCCAGCGTGTTGTGCGGGAACACGGCATAGAAGTTGCCGGCCATGGGCTCGTGAAACAGTCCGCCCGCCATCAGCACGGCCAGCACCAGAAACAGTGCCAGGCCGCCGGCGGTAGCCAGCGACAAGGCCAGCCCGTTGCGCTTGTACAGCGTGCCCAGCGCGGCGGGCCAGGCGTAGTCGGCGTAGGTCTGCACCCGCACCTTGGCCATGGCCTGCGGCACGTTCACCGCGAATTCATGCGGTGGCGCGTACTGGCAGGCGTGCAGACAGGCGCCGCAGTTGTGGCACAGGTTGGCCAGGTAGTTCAGGTCGGCCTTGCCGAATTCCAGCCGGCGCGTCATGGCCGGAAACACCGCGCAAAACCCTTCGCAATAGCGGCAGGCGTTGCAAATCTGCATGACGCGCGCGACTTCGGTTTCGTCGTCGGTCAGCAGGTCGGCCTGCGGCTTGACGGTCTTGCCCAGCCAGCGCACGGGTTGTTCGGCCATGGCCGGGCCGGCGGACGGCTCGGCATGGGCGGTGGAGAATGACTGCGCCTCGCGGGCCAGGGCTTCAAGCTGCTTCATATCGTGCTCTTCGCAAGGGTCTGGGCGCGCGCGGCGGCGGCGGCCCGGGTGCCGGCAATACGGCCGAACGCCGTGCCGATGGACATGCCCACGCCCGCCGTATAGCCCTTGCCCAGCACGTTGCCGGCCATCATTTCGCCGGCCACGAACAGGTTGTCGCTGGGCACGTCGTTAAAGCGCACCGCGGCGGTGTCATCCACCTTCAAGCCCAGATAGGTAAAGGTGATGCCGGGGCGCAGGGCGTAGCCGTAGAACGGCGCGGTATCGATGGGCCGCGCCCAATGTGTCTTGGCGGGCGCGATGCCTTCGGTGTGGCAGTCGTCCAGCGCGGTGTGGTCGAACGTGCCGACGCGGCACGCGGCGTTGTAGTCGCGCAGGGTCTGTTCAAACGTGGCGGAGTCCAGCCCCAGCTTGTCGGCCAGCTCGGGCAGCGTGTCGGCCTTCACACCGGGAAACACCGGCGGCATGAAGCGGCCGATGGCCTTGGCGTCGATGATGGAATAGGCGATCTGCCCCGGTTGCATCGCGGTCAGGCGGCCCCAGATGGCGTAGCGCTTGGGCCAGAAGTCTTCGCCTTCATCGTAGAAGCGCACGGCGTCGCGGTTGACCACCACGCCCAAAGACACGCAATCGATGCGCGTACAGATGCCGCCGTCGTACAGCGGCGCGCGCGCGTCGATGGCCACGCAGTGCGATTGGGAGGGGTCGCCAATGCCGTCCGCGCCCGCGTCCAGCATGAACTTCAGCAGCACGCCCATGTTGAAGCGCGTGCCACGGATCAGGAAGTTATCGGCCGGCCATTCGCCGCGTTCGTTCTGGCCCCAGGCTTCACGCAGCCATTCGCGGTTGGACTCGAAGCCGCCCGCGGCCAGCACACAGGCGCGCGCCTCGATGCGTTCATCCCCGATGCGCGCGGCCTTGAAACGGCCGTCTTCCAGTTCCAGCGCATCCACCGGCGCGTTGTAGCGGATCTGCACGCCCAGCGCCTCGGCGCTGCGGTAGTAGGCATTCACCAGCGCCTTGCCGCCACCCATGAAAAAGGCGTTGGTGCGCGCCACGTGCAGCGCGCCCGACAGCGGCGGCTGGAAGTTCACGCCATGGCGGCGCATCCAGTCGCGACAGGTGGAAGACTCGCGGATGACCAGGCGCGCCAGGTGTTCGTTGGTTTGCCCGCCGGTCACCTTCAGCAGGTCTTGCCAGTATTCCTCTTCGGGATAGGCGTCGGTCAGCACGTCCTGCGGGGCATCGTGCATGCAACGCAAATTGCGCGTGTGCTGCGAATTGCCGCCCCGCCATTCACGCGGCGCGGCCTCCAGCAGCAACACGCTTGCGCCGGCCTCGCGCGCCATCAGGGCCGCGCACAGCGCCGCGTTACCCCCGCCCACCACCAAGACATCCACCATGTCATTGCCCCTTACATCAAGGGGACGACTCTACCTAGCGGAGGCCGCGCGCGATATCAGGCGGGCGTCAACGGGTCTTCACGAATCGTGAAGAGCTACCACCGCCCATTTGCCGTCGCGCGCCAGGGTGCGCGACACATCGGCCAGCACCAGCCGGGCGGCCAGCGCCGCGGGCGACAGTTCATCGTCGGACAGGCTGACCAGCAGATTGGGGCGAAACAGGTGGGCGTCTTCAATGCGCGCCATGTGCAACTGCCCGGGCGCGATGCGCGCCGTGGCCGAACTGGGCTGGATGGTGGCCGCGTTGCCCAGTTGCACCACGTCCATCAACAGCGACAAGCCATCAACTTCGGCCACCACGCGCGGCGTCTGCCCCAGTTGCAGGAACGCGTTGTTGACCAGCGCCCGCAGGCCGTGGCGCCCGCTGGGCAGCACCAGCGGCAGGTGTGCGATGTCGGCCAACCGCGTCGTGTCGCCCTCAGGCAGGCCCGGCATGTCGCGCCGCGCGCACAGGAACAGGGGCTCGTCCAACAGCGGCATGATGCTCCAGCGCCGCGCGGATTCGGCCTGGAACACGATGGCCAGGTCCAGCAGGCGACCGTTGAGCATGTCGGCCAGATGGCCCGACAGCGCCTCGACCAGATGCAGCCGGATGTCGGGGTAGCGCTCGTTCATGGCTTGCAGGAACGGCGCACCCAGAATGGCGGCGGTGGTGGACGACAAGCCCACGCTGACATGGCCGGCCAGCCGTGCCTGCTGCGCGGCCTGCACGGCGTCATCGGCATGGCGCAGCGCCAGTTGGGCCTGCCGAAAAAACGCCAACCCCGCGTCCGTGGGCACCACGCCGCTGGCGCTGCGTTGCAGCAGCCGAGTGGACAGTTCGCCTTCCAGCCGGCTGATCTGCTGGCTGAGCGCCGACGTGACCATGCCGATGGACGTGGCCGCGCGGCCGATGCTGCCCGCTTCGACCACGCGCACGAAATAACGCAGTTGGCGCAGTTCCATGCCTAGGCGGGAATGGTCAGGCCCCGCGCCACGGCCGGACGGGCAACAAACGCTTCCAGCACGCGGGCCACGTTCTTGAACCGCGAGAACTCGACCAGGTCGCCGGCGTCGTAGAAGCCCACCAGGTTACGCACCCACGGCAGGATGGCGATGTCGGCCACGGTGTATTCGTCGCCCATGACCCAGTCGCGGCCTTCCAGGCGCTGGTCCAGTACGGCCAGCAGGCGCTTGGATTCCGCTACATAGCGTTCCAGCGGGCGCTTGTCTTCATAGTCCTTGCCGGCAAATTTATGGAAGAAGCCCAGTTGGCCAAACATGGGGCCGATGCCGCCCATCTGGAACATGACCCATTGCAGCGTCTCGTAGCGCCCGGCCGTGTCCGTCGGGATGAACTGGCCGGTCTTGCTGGCCAGATAGATCAGGATGGCGCCGGACTCGAACAGCGCCAGCGGCTTGCCGTCCGGGCCATTGGGGTCAAGGATGGCCGGAATCTTGTTGTTCGGGCTCAGCGACAGGAACTCGGGCGAAAACTGGTCCTGCTTGTCGAAAGCGACCCGGTGGGCCTCGTAGGGCAGGCCGATTTCTTCCAGCAGTATCGACACCTTCACGCCATTGGGCGTGGGCAGCGAATACAACTGGATGCGGTCGGGATGCTGGGCGGGCCACTTCTTGGTGATGGCGAACGAGTCTAGGGCGGTCATGCGGGGGTTCTCCAGGGGAGGCGGAAGTCGTGACGGGTTATTGCGCCGACAATCCTAGCGCAAATGCCCGAAACGCCGCTGAAATACCCGCTTGCCGACCCGGCTGAACAGGGCCTGTCGGCTTGGCTCCCAGCGCTGACAGAAAAATAGGGGTTCGTGACACAATTCGGCTCGCCCAAATCCATCCGCAGACGCCGCCCCGCAGCCCCCATGACATTCCCGATGCAGCACCCGTTTACCCCGCTATTGCTGGCCGCCGCCGCGCTGCTGATTCCGTCCGGCGCCCAGGCCGACGTCGCGGCGTCAAGCGCCACCCCGCCCCCCGGCATGGCCCAATACGGCGTGGGCCCGCATGGCCAGAGCCTGACGCTGACCTTGCTGAACAGCCACGACAGCGCGCCCGCGCCCAACACGCCGTATCGCTTGTTCCTGACGGGCAAGCAGGAATCCATCCGCGACACCCCCAGCCAGGACGGCATCCTGCACGGCACCACCGATGCCGAAGGCCGCACCGCCTGGGTGTGGACGGACAAGGCGTTCCAGCCCGAAGATTTCACGCTGATCCGCCGCGTGGGCGACGGCCCCTGGGGCCACTTTTTCCAACTGCACTCCAGCGGCAACGACAAGGAAGCCGTGCCGGCCTGGCCCTACATCCTGACCATGCACCAGCGCTGGGGCGAACAATGGGTAGACCTGGGCTACACAACCCGCCAAGGCGCCACGGCCTATTTCAGCCACAACGTGCCGGCAGCCTCCCTGTCCCTGTCCATCGATGCGCCCGTCACCGACAACCGGGCGTGCTTTGACGAGCTGGACGCCATCAACCGCAAGTTCAGCCAGAACGATGCCGCCGGCGCGCAGCAGTTGATCCAGACCATGCAATGCGCCGATACGCCGAGCCAACGACTGGATCTGGCTCAGCTGCTGCTGATGGTCGGCCGGCAGGACGACGCGCGCCACTGGTTGATGCGGTCACGCGAATGGCGCTTTCCGGAATCGTTCGCGCCCATCGAAACCCCGCTGCTGCGCGACCGCCTCGGCCTGGAACGGCTGCTGGGCATGCCCGACCTGGCGCTGGCCGACGCGCAGACGCTGCAACGTCGGCAGACCAAGCCCGGCCGCCCCCCTCGGGCAAGCGACACGGATTGGCCCAACGATATTGCCTATTACCTGGCGGACTTTCCCGACTACCTGCCGCAAGCCGAAGAGGAAGCGCGCCGGTCCATCCGCCTGTGGGGGCCCAACCCCTACAACCAGGGCACGCTGGGCTGGATCCTTAGCCTGCGAGGCGACACCAAGGAAGGCCTGCGCCTGATGCGCGCGTCGTACCGCGAGATATCGCGCAACGAAGAAATCGTGGCCGACTTCGGCTTGGCGTTATGGCGCAGCGGCCAGCCGGAACAGGCGGCGCGCCTGTGGGACGAGGCCCAGGCGCAATGCGTATGGGGCCGCCGCCTGTACGCCGCGATGCGCGAGGCACAGTACGACCACCCCTATTTCCAGCCAGCGGATTCCGACGCGGTGCAGGCGTATCGGCAACGCTGCGACGGGCCTCGGATAAAACGCAAGACCGTGGCTATTGGCGCGGCGTTGCCGCCCGCCCCAGCCGGGTGACGTTGCGTTCTACCCGACGTTGCGCTTCACCTGACGCCGCGTTTTACTTTTCGTCCTTCATCTTCACGTCGCTGGCCGTGTCGGCCTTCAAGCCACTGGTGTTGATCTTGCCGGGCGGCGGCGCGTCGATCTCGTCCAGATTGGCGGCGGCGGCGGCAGGCGCGGCCACGTCGTCCAGGTTGACGGCATCAGCCACGGGGGCCGTGGGCGCGGCGGGCTTGACCTTGGGCGGCGCCTTCGGGCGCGGTTTGGCCGGCACTCGCGGCTTGGCCACTTCAAGCGGGCGCGTGTACAGATTGCCGTCCTGGTAGACCAGCATGTAAGGCTTGCCGACAGCAGGCTTTACCGTTTGGCGGGCCGTCCACTGGCCGTTGGCCACCTGGAACGACAGCGGGCCTTCGCAACTGCGATAGCTGTTCTGCCACTTGGACGATTGCACGCCAGACACGCGGTACACGTGATAGACGTGATTGCAGCCGAGTTCCGGCACATCCAGCGTGATCAGCGTCGCGCCCGGCACTTCGGACACATTCGCCACCATCATGGACGCGCCCTTGACCTCAAGCTCCATGACCTTCTTCTGGCCATACAGCTTGATGTCGTACGAATCGTTGTAGTAACGGCGCAGCGCCGCGCGCTCGCCATTGACGGTGAAAACCTGCTGTTCCTTGGCCAATACTTCGCCGAAATCCAGGCCCATCTTGCCCGAGCCGGTACTGACGCAACCGCTCAACGCCATCAAGGCGGAAAGGGACACTATTGCGCGAAATGCACGGCTGCCATCGGACCCACTTGCCGCCTTTGCCGTAACCCATCCGATGAAAGCTGAAGACACTTCATAACCCCTTGATATTGTTGCGTTTTACCTTGAATAGGAATATTCAAAATATACGTATCATTTAATGTCAAATGATTCGCAATGTTATACTGTAAACCAAAGCGAACAGGGGCAAGGCGAAAAGCATGAAGAAGGTTTGCGTGGTCGCGGCAATTGCCGCTAGCGTCGGCAGCTTGCCGGCGCACGCCGAGGCGTATCGCCTGGCATATTCCAAAGCGGAAAACATCGAGATATTCATCGACCACGCCACCGGTTCGCCGTGGTGCGGACCGCACCTGGATCTACGCGCCGTATACGGCGCCGCCCCCGACGCCGCCGCGCTCGGCCGCTTGCTGCCCAAGATCGGCGTGCTGCTCGGCAAACAGTGCCCCCAAGCCGTTGACCTGCGCTGGACCAGCGTCACCAACGCCGGCGCGCGTGTCGCGGACGGCACCAGCACCAAAGCCGCGGGCTGGGCAATGCAGGTTGCTGCTCCCGCCGCAGCACCGGCTGCTGCACCTGCTGCAACCGCTGCTCCTGCAACACCCGCTACACCCGCAGCAGCCGCAGCGCCAGCTGCCGCCATCGCCGCAGCGCCCGCCGCGACGCAAGCGACGGCGCCGGTCCCCGCTGCTGCTGCGCCGCAATCCGCTCAAGTAGCAACACCTACTCCCACAGCCGCAGCACCGGCCGCCGTCGAGCCGGCCGCCCCCGCCGTGGCGGCAGCACCCGTTGCCCCGCCCCCTGTCGCCGCTCCGGCTACTGCCGCACCTGCCGCTGCACCTGCTGCTGTGCCTGCCGCTGCACCTGCTGTTGTGCCTGCCGCCACACCTGCCGCCGCGCCTGCCGCGGTGCAGGCCGCAGCCCCAGCTCCCGCCCCCGCCGTGCAGACCGCCTTCGCCGTCAACGGCTGGACGCCGCCCTCGCCCGGCGCCGTCATGGCCGGCACGCAACGGCTGAAGACCATGCAGGACCAAAACGGCTGCAAGGTCGTATCGACATTCCGCCTGGGCGAAGGCGCCCAATACATCACGCTGAAAACCGATGGCATGTCCTGCGGTCCCGACGGCTACGCCACGGGCAAGGGCCGGCTGCGGCTTGAGCGCTCCGACGGCGCGCGCATCGCGCAAAGCAATGACGTCTGGATGGCGGGCGGCATTCCGTTCACCTCGCCCGTTGCCGCGACCCGCCTGGCGCATGTCGACGACGACGGCTCCCTGTGGTTCCACCTGGACAGCGACCCCGCCAGCCGTTCCCACTACTTGCTGCGTGCCGAACGCATGTCTTATGGCAGCGGCCTGGACGTGTGGCGCTACACCCGCATCGACGTCGTCACCGAAAACGCCGACGTGTTCCGCAACGCCACCGACATCAAGGTAGCCGTGGACGGCGCACTGCGCGTACTCGAGCGCACCGCCATGCCGGACGCCGGCAATGCCCGCATTGTCTTCTCGGACGATTTCGAGCAAGGCGCTGTCGGCGACAAGATCGAGCACCTGCTCTACATGATCACCGCCGACCGCCCGACCGACTGGCGCACCGGCAAGCCCCGGGGCGAGTGGCGCTACAACCTGCAGTACGCCCAGAACTACCTGTTCAAGCGCGACGAAATACTCGCCCGCAAGAAGCGCGAGGAGCGGATGCGCCTGGCCAACCAGGAACGCGACAACCTGCGTCAATATCAAAATCTGGTTGATCAGGCCAAGAGCGACCCCAAGGGCATCCTGGGACGCATGCAGCGCGACGTGCGCTACGACCTGCTGACCGGCGGCGACTACAAGGCCCTGATGGCTGGCCGCAAGGCCGCCGTGCGCATGGTGATCCACGTAGACGACCACCAGGACAACGACGCCGTGGCCGACTGGCCGTACGAGATCCGCCTGACCGGCCAGAAGGCCATGAAGGAAGGCTGGTATCTGGTGCCCGGCGAGCTCACGCTGGACACCAAGCGCCAGGACGACAACGGCCTGCCGCTGACCTTGCTGACGCTGGGCCAAGCCGCGCCCGTCGCTTGCCAGAAGGCGGGCTGCGCCGACCTGAACGACCCCTTGGTCGGCGCCCGCATGATGCTGGGCCTGCCGGACTGGACGCCCGAGAAGGCCCAGGCCGTCATTGACCAAGCGAACCAACCCTAACCGCCAGACGAGCAACCCAATGATCAAACAAAAGAATGGCCTGATCGCAGGCGGTGTCGTCGTGGTGCTGGCCTGCGCATGGTGGGGCTTGGGCGCCTACGCCTCTGGCAAGGCGGAAGACGAAATCGTGGCGCTGCTGGACAAGACGGGCCAGCGCGACATGGTGCGCTGGCAGAGCATTTCGGCGTCGCCCTTCGGGTCCGCCAAACTGAAACAGGTGACGGTCGGCCCGGCGGGCTCGCCCATCGCCCTGATCGACACCGTCAAGATCAGCGGCCTGCGCAACACCAGCGACCGCCGCAGCGGCGACGTCACGATCGAAGGCGCTGCCCTGCCCAACGGCACCAGCGTGCTTAGCCAGACAGACCTGGCCCGCCGCGCCGGCAAGCTGGACCTGCCGCCCGCCAACCTGCGGGTGCGCTGGGACTACCAGCGTGACGACGACAACGCTGAACTGCAATTGACCCTGGAACAACCCGAGGCGCTGAACGCCGAATTGGCATTGAGCCTGGAACGGGTCAACGGCGCGGTGTCCTTGGCGGAAGACCGCGACGCGCTGGTCGGGCTGGCCATGATGGGCATGATGGGCATGGGCCGCATCGACCGCAAGTTGGCGCCCTTGGCGGAACTGCGCATCAAGTCCGGCAGCCTGTCCGTGAAGGACGACGGCTACGTCCAACGCAGCGTGGAACTCTTCAAGCGCTATAACCTCACCGCCGAACCGGGCGAAGGCAACCCGGACAAGCAGCGCGCCAAGCAGTTCGACAAGCTGGTCAGCGACAGCCAAAAGCGTTGCGAGGACCAAAAGTCCCTGGCCGGTTTCGACGACAACGACGACGCCTGCCAAGCTCTTGCCCGCTTCGCCAGCGGAGACAAGCGGACCATTGCCCTGACCCTGAATCCCCGCAACGGCGTGTCGATCGCCGAATTGCTGTCCAGCGCCAACAACCAAAGCAAGGTCTTCGCCCTGCTCGCGCCCACGCTTGAGAACTGAGCGGCGCCTATAATCTTCCGCACACGCTGCGTACGACGCGCTTGCCAAGGCGCAGCCGCGGGAGACTGACATGACACCCTCATTGATTCGTTTGCTTGCCCTGCTGGCAAGCGCCGTGGTGATAAGCGGCTGCACCTCCGGCCCGGGCGGCCCGCCCCACCCCGGCGCCGTCAATCCCTACAGTGAAGGCGGCTTTCACGACGCGGGTCCGAACTATCCGGATACGGGTCGCTAAGACTTTCCTCAATCCGCCCCGCGCCGCCGCCCTTGGCGGTGCGCGAAACGCATAACAGCTTTGTGCGGCGGGTGCATCCCGCCGCAAGCCGGAAATCCTAGACTACCTGCACACAACAGGAGTCAAGGAGAAGGCTTTGCAGCCGCTGTTATCAAACGTGAAAGTGCTGGACCTGAGCCGCATTCTGGCCGGCCCCTGGGCCAGCCAGATCCTGGCCGATCTGGGTGCGGACGTCATCAAGGTCGAGCGGCCGGGCCTGGGCGACGACACCCGCTCCTGGGGGCCTCCGTTCCTGAAGGACGAACAGGGCCAGGACACCAGCGACGGCGCCTACTTCATCGCCACCAACCGTGGCAAACGCTCCATCACGCTGGACCTGCAGACGCCTGAAGGGCAGGCGCTGGTCAAGGACCTGTGCCGTGACGCGGACGTGGTGCTTGAGAACTACAAGGTCGGCACCCTGGCGCGGCTGGGGCTGGACTATGACTCCCTGTCGAAGATCAACCCGCGCCTGGTGTATTGCTCGGTCACGGGCTTTGGGCAGACCGGCCCGCGCGCCGCCGAGCCGGCCTACGATTTCCTGATCCAGGCCATGGGCGGCCTGATGAGCGTAACGGGCGAACGCGATGACAAGCCCGGCGGCGGCCCGCAGAAAGTGGGCGTGCCCATCGTGGACCTCACCACCGGCGTGTACGCCGCGCTGGGCATCGTCGCCGCCTTGCTGCGGCGCTCGCGAACGGGCCAGGGCGAATACATTGACGTCGCCATGCTGGACGTGCAGGTCGGCCTCTTGGCGAACCAGGCCATGAACTTCCTGTTGGGCAACCGCGTGCCGCGCCGCACCGGCACCGCGCACCCGAACATCCAGCCGCAGCGCACCTTCGCCTGCGCCGATGGCGACATCGTCATCGTGGTCGGCAACGACGCGCAGTTCGCCACCCTGTGCCGCGTGCTGGGCAAGCCCGAACTGGCGCAAGACCCCCGCTACGTCAGCAACAGCCAGCGCGTGACCAATCAAGCCACGCTGGACCCGATCCTGGACGCCATCATCGTCGCGCAACCGCGCGCGCACTGGTTGGCGGCACTTAAGGATGCCGGCGTGCCGGCAGGGTCCATCAACACCGTTCCCGAAGTGTTCGACGACCCGCAGGTGGCGCACCGCGCCATGCTGCGCCGCCTGCCGCACCCGGCCGCCGGCACGGTGCCGCAAGTGATGAACCCCTTGCGCTTCGCCACGGCGGATCTGCGGGCGGACCGCGCCCCCCCGCTGCTGGGCCAACACACCGCTGACGTGCTGGCGGAACTGGGCCTCAGCACGGAACAGATCCAGGACTTGCGCCAGCGCAAGATCATTTGAACAAGACGGAGACTCTGGACCATGACCCTGCCTGAAAACCTGACCGGCCCCTACACCGCGCTGGACGTCACCGTGGACAACGGCGTGGCCGTCATCCTGCTGGCCAACCCGCCCGTGAACGCCCTGAGCACCGAGATGATGAACGAGTTGTCCTGGGTGCTGGACCGCATTTCTGAAACCCCCGACGTGCGCGCCGTGGTGCTGTCCGGGCAAGGCAAGACGTTCTGCGCGGGCGCGGACTTGAAGAACCGCGCCGCCACCATCAAGGGCCCGGGAGATCTGCCGCAGCATTCACGCCGCACCCGCGAGTGCTTTCATGCGATCCGTGAATGCGCCAAGCCGGTCGTCGGCGCGATCAACGGCGCGGCGCTGGGCGCGGGTCTGGCCATCGTGGCCTCTTGCGACATCTTGCTGGCCGCGTCCACGGCGGTCGTGGGCCTGCCGGAAATCAACGTCGGCCTGCTGGGAGGCGGACGCCATGGCATGCGCCTGTTCGGCCATTCGCGCCTGCGCAGAATGATGCTGACGGGCTTGCGCGTGGATGGCGACGAGCTCTATCGGCTGGGCATCGTTGAAGCGTCCGTGCCTGCCGAGGCCTTGATGGACCGCGCCCTGGAACTGGCGCACGAGCTCGCGTCCAAGAGCCCCCTGGCCAGCGTGCTGGCCAAGCAGACGCTGAACGCCATCGAAGACATGAGCCTGCGCGACGGCTACCGGTACGAACAGGACATGACCGCCGCCATCGCCAAGACCGAAGACGCCCAGGAAGCGCGCCGCGCCTTCCTGGAAAAGCGCGCGCCCGTGTTCCAGGGCAAATAAGGAGTCGTCATGAACGGAGCATTGGAGGGCGTGAAAGTCCTGGATCTGAGCCGTGTGTTCTCCGGCCCCTGGGCGGCGCAGATGCTGGCGGACTTTGGCGCCGACGTCATCAAGGTGGAACGCCCGGGCCGGGGCGACGACGTGCGGCATCAGGGCTACCCGATGCCCGACCGCAAGGGTGAACCCAGCGCGCAGACCTCTTCATTCGTGGCGATGAACCGTGGCAAGAAATCCCTGACGATCGATATCTCTCGGCCTGAAGGGCAAGCCTTGATCCACCGCTTGGCGCAAGGCGCCGACATCGTGATCGAAAATTTCAAGGCCGGTGACCTGCGCCGCTACGGGCTCGACTACGCATCGCTGTCCGCGATCAACCCCCGGCTGGTGTACTGCTCGATCACCGGCTTCGGCCAGACCGGCCCCTATAGCCACCTGCCCGGCTACGACCCCATCTTCCAGTCCATGAGCGGCTTGATGAGCGTCACCGGCGTGCCCGATGGCGAGCCGGGCGCCGGCCCCGTGAAGGCCGGCTATTCGGTGTCGGACCTGACGGCGGGTTTCTACGCCGTGGCGGCCATCCTGGCGGCGTTGCGCCATCGAGACCAGGTGTCTGGCGTGGGCCAGCATATCGACCTGGCGCTGCTGGATGCGCAGATCGCCGCCATTTCACACATCGGCATGAACTACCTTGCCAGCGGAAAACTGCCCGCGCGCATGGGCTCTTCCTCGCAGATCACCGCGCCGTTTCGCGCCTTTGCCTGCCGCGATGGCCACCTGATGGTGGCCGTGGGCAACGACTCGCAGTTTCGCAGCTTCTGCGCGGTCATCGGCCTGCCGGACTTGGCCGATGACCCGCGCTTTGTCAGCAACCCGCAGCGCGCCGCCGCGCAAGCGGACCTGTCGCGCCTGATCGAGCCGGCCATGCTGGCGCGCACCGTCAGCGAATGGAATGACGCGCTGGCGGCCGCCAACGTGCCTTGCGGCCCGATCTACACGATGGATCAGGTATTCGAAGACCCGCAGGTGCGGCACCGCAAGGTCCTGGGCAGCGTCTTGCATCCCGAACTGGGCGACATGCCCGTCATCAACAACCCGATTCATTTTTCGGCAACGCCGATCGCACCCGGCCTGCCGCCGCCGATGTTGGGCGAACACACGGCGGCGGTGCTGCGCGGTGAACTGGGCCTGTCCGACGACGAGATCGCGCGCCTGCACGCCGAGGGCATCGTATGAGCACCGTTGACCACGCGCTGATCGAAGAGATCCGCGACAGCGCGCGCGACTTTCTTTCGCGCCGTGATCAGCGGCAACGCAAGCGCACGGCAAGCGGGATCGACCGCGACTACTGGCGCGACATAGCCAACGTGGGTTGGCTGGGCATGAGCGTGCCCGAGTCTCTGGGCGGGCTGGGCCTGGGTTGGCACGCGATGGCGGCGGTGATGGAGGAAGCCGGACGCGCGCAATTGCCCGAGCCGCTGGTGGGCGCCGGCGTGCTTGCCGCCACGCTGCTGGCGCACATCGACGCCATGCCAGGGTCGGCGTTGCGCGACACCCTGCTGCAAGACCTGTGCAGCGGTGCGCGCATCATCGGCGTGGCTTGGCAAGAAACCGAAGGCCAGTTGGAAGCCGGCGAAGCCGCGGGCGTCTTCGGCGTCAGCGTCACGGCGCGCGAAGGCACATACGTGCTGAACGGCGAAAAGCGCCACGTCATTCCCGGCGATGGCGTGGACGGCTGGCTGGTAACGGCGGACGGCGAACAGGGCACCGCGCTGTTCTACCTGGAAGCCGGCACGCCCGGCCTGACCCTGCAAGCGCATGCGCGCGCCGACGGCACCCCCGCTTGCCACCTGAGCATCGAAGCCGCCGTGGTGCCCGCGCAAGCCTTGCTTGCCCGCCACGATGTGTTGGACGCCGTTGACGCTGCGCTGGACTACGGCCGGCTGATGCAGTCGGCCGAAATGATCGGCCTGGCGCGGCAAGTGCTGGCCGATACGGTCGCCTATCTGAATACGCGCCATCAGTTCGGCAAGCCGCTGTCATCATTTCAGGCCTTGCAGCACCGCTTGGTGGACGCCGTCATGCAAGTGGAGCTGGCGGCCAATAGTTTGCAAGATGCACTGAACACGCTGTGCGACACGCCGGCCGCGATGACGCAGCCGCCTGATGCCACCACGCGCAAGATCGTGGCCAGCCGGGTCAAGGCACGCGCGGCGCGCGCCAGCCTGGAAGCGTCACGCCTGGCCATTCAGCTACACGGCGCCATCGGCTACACCGAGGAATGCGACGTCAGCCTGTACTTTCGCAACGCGCTGCATCTGTCCGCCTGGCTGGGCAATGCCACCGCCCATCGGCAACGCTATGGCGCGCTGGCCGAAGACCCGTCGCCCTCTTCCGATGACGCGCCTGTGCAGGATGACTCCCACGCGGAATTTCCCCGCGAGGCAGACTGGAACGCCATGCCGGAAGACGACTTCCGCGCCCTCTTGCGCCGCTTCTTCCGCGCGCGTTATCCCGCTCACTTGCGCCATGTGCCGTGGCGCCTGCATTGGGACGAGATCAAGAACTGGTACTACATCTTGTCGCGCCAAGGGTGGATTGCCCCGTCGTGGCCGCGGGAACACGGGGGCATGGCGCTGTCACCCGCGCGGCAGATCGCCTTCATCGAAGAAGCTGAACGCTACGGCGTGGCGCGCGCGCCCGACCAGGGGCTGGTAATGCTGGGCCCCATCCTTATCCGTTACGGCACCGACGAGCAGCGGGCACGCTTCCTGCCGGGCATTCTGTCGGGCGAAGCCGTCTGGGCGCAGGGCTATTCAGAGCCCGACGCCGGGTCGGACCTGGCGGCCTTGCGCTGCGAGGCGGTGATCGATGGCGACGACCTTGTCGTCACAGGGCAGAAGACATGGTCCACGCTGGCGCAGGACGCCACCCACATGTTCATGCTGGTGCGCACCGACAAGACCGTCAAAAAGCAGGCGGGCATCAGCTTCCTGCTGGTTGACCTGGCCAGCCCCGGCGTCAGCCGACGCCCCATCCGGACGCTGTCCGGCCACGAGGAATTTTGCGAAGTGTTCTTTGACCAGGTGCGTGTGCCGCGCGCGAACCTGGTGGGCGAACTGAATGCCGGTTGGGGCATCGCCAAGGCGCTGTTGGGCTTTGAACGGCTGTTCTCGGGCAGCCCCAAGCATGCCAGCCATGCGCTGCAACAGATCTTCAGCGTGGCACGGCAACGCGGCCTGCTGACCGACCCCGCGTTCACCGACCGGCTGGCCGAGCTGCGGCTGGACACCGCCGACCTGACGGCCATGTACCGCGTGTTCGCCGACATGGCGCGGGCCGGGCGCCCGCTGCCGCCGGAACTTTCCTTGCTGAAAATCTGGGCCACCGAAACCCATGAACGGCTGGGCGCGCTGCTGATCCAGATTGCCGAGGAATACGGCGGCGTGGAAATGCGGCTGGGTTATGGCCATGGCGGCGTCCACGCGCTGGCGCCCTATGTCAACGCGCTGGCCGCCACCATCTTCAGCGGCACCAACGAGATTCAACGCAACATCTACGCCAAACAGGTCCTGGGTCTGGACGGCGCATAACAACAGCGCGCCTACGCTTGGGCGCCATCAGGAGAGAGACAATGAAAAGAGCACCCGCACTGACGGTGGCTGCGGTATTGCTGGGCGCGGCGCTTGCGCCCATGGCGCAGGCCGCGCAACCCTGGCCCAGCCAGCCCATCCGGCTGATCGTGCCGTATCCGCCTGGCGGCTCGGTGGACAACCTGGCGCGGCTGCTGGCGCCGGCGCTGGGCCAACGATTGGGCCAGACCATCGTGATCGAGAACAAGGCGGGCGCCAGCGGCACCATCGGCGTGGACGCCACGGTGCGGGCCACGCCGGACGGCAACACCTTCGGCTTTGGCGTGCCGGGCGCCATCACCGGCCTGCCGCACGTCATGAAGGTGCCTTACGACGTCGGCAGCATCCAGTACGTGTCGTTGGTGGCCCGTATTCCGCAGGTGATCATGGTGAACCCTTCCCTGCCCGACAAGACGCTGGCGGCCTTCGTCAGCAGCGCCAAGCAGCACCCGGGCAAGTACAACTACGGCTCCGCCGGCAACGTCACCACCCCACATCTGGGCGGCGAACTGCTGAAGCAGCAGACGGGCATCGACATCATGCATGTGCCCTACAAGGGCGCCGCCCCCGCCGTCACGGCCCTGCTGTCCAACGAGGTGCAGATGTTTCCCGGCGATGCGTCGGCGGCCCTGGGCTTCATCAAGGCGGGCAAGCTGCGCGCCCTGGCGGTTGCCAGCCCCGAGCGCTTCGAAGGCCTGCCGGACGTGCCCACCACGCGCGAAGCGGGCTTTCCCGGCGTGATCGTGGAATCCAACTACGGCATCATCGCGCCCACGGGCACGCCCAAGGACATCGTGGACAAGATGGCGGACGCCATCGCCAAATCATTGGCAGACCCGACGTTGCGGCAAAAGATGATCGACCAGGGCGCCATGCCGGCCGCCACCACGCCGGACCAGTACCGCGCGCTAATGGAATCGGAATCCAAGAAATGGGGCGATGTGATCCGGCGCGGCAAGCTGGGCGTGGAATGACCCGAACCCCCGCGCTTTGCCGTACGCTTATGCGTTCCTTCCTGCGACCCTAGCCCTGCCAACATGCCCTCCGCCAAAGCCACCGGCCTGAGCCTGGACCTTACCGCCGACCTGCACAAATGGCGGGCATTCCTTGCCATTGCAGAGCTGGGCAGCATCACGCGCGCCGCGCTCTATCTGGACCAGGACCAATCGGTGCTCAGCCGCCGCATCAACGCCCTGGAACGCGAGTGCAACGCGCGGCTCTTCAACCGCACGGGGCGTGGCGTGCATTTGTCCGAGGTGGGCGAACGCCTGTTCCCCTTGGTGCAGACCTTGCTGGGCGACGCCGAACGCCTGGAGCTCGAGCTGAACGGCCAGGCCCGCGAGCCGGCCGGCGAGGTCACGCTGGGGCTGCTGCCGTCCACCGCGCATCCCCTCATCCGCCGCCTGTTCTCGCGCTTGCGCAAAAACTTCCCCAAGGTTCACCTGAAGATACTTGAGGGCTCCAGCGGCCAGATCGAAGAGTGGTTGACGGACAGCCGCGTGGACATCGCCATCCTGTACCGGTATGGCGACAAATGCCCGCCGGGCGAACAGGCGCTGGCCTATGTGGATTCGTATCTGGTGGGCGCGGCGGGCGATGCGCGTACGCAGTCCGGCGAAGTCACGTTCGACCAGCTCAATGGCCTGCCCTTCATTTTGCCGGGCGCCCCCAATGGCTTGCGCAACGCGCTGGACGGCCTGGCGCGGGCGCGCAAGATCACCATTGCGCCGCTCATCGAAGCGGACTCGCTGCCGCTGATGAAGTCGATTGTGGAACATGAACACATGTACACCGTGCTGCCCCTGCACGCCGTGTGGCAGGAAGTGCAGGAAGGCCGCCTGAGCATTGCGGCGCTGCGCGATCCCAGCATGGGGCGCATCATTTCCATGGCGTTCTCACGGTCCAAGGGGCCGGGGCGCACGGTGATGGAAGTGGCGGCGCAGATCGAAACCCTGGTGCGGGAGATCGGCGGCGAAGGGGTCTGGCACGCCAGCCCCTGAGCCTTGCCAAACCCTAGGCAATCAAAAGCCGTATAGCCGCGCCGGGTTGTCCACCCACACCTTCTTGCGTAGGCGGTCATTGCCCAGCCATTCATAGGCAACGTCCACCAAGGCATCGGCCGACGGCGCCGATGCGCCCATGCGCACAAACGGCCAATCCGACCCCCACAGCAGTTGATCGGGGTTGGCGGCGGTGAACGCGTCGTGGATGAAGCGCGCGTTGTCGTAGTCGGGCGCGGCGCCCACCCGGCATAGCGTCAATTTCATCCAGATGCGGCCATCGGCAAGCAGGCCGCGCAGCAGTTGAAACGCGGCGTCTTCGGCACCTCGCGCCGGCACGAGGCTACCCAGGTGATCAATGACAATCGGCAGATCCAAGGCGGCCAGGGCCGGCAGGTGCTGCACATAGGCATCGCATGGCGCCCACAGCTGCGCATGCAGACCGAACTGCTTCATGCGCGGCGCCAGCGCGGCGATCTGGCCAAAGCCCACGCTGCCGGGAAAGAGATTGCCCGCGGGGTCGCGCGCTTCCAGAAAACGCAATCCGCGCACACCGCCATCCACCATGGCCTGCAACTGCGCGTCGCTGACCGACGGGTCGGCCACCGCAATGCCGCGCAAGCGGTCACGGCCTTGCGCCAAGGCATCCAGCAGCGCCGCCGGATTCACGCCATAAGGCGCGGGCTGCACCAGCACCCCGCGCGCCGCACCCAGCGTGTCCAGCATTTGCAGGTAACGCGCCACGGGCGCATCCGGCGCCGCGTAGGACGACGGGTGCTGCAAGGGAAAGCGGTCATAGGGGCCGAACACGTGGCAGTGCGCATCGCAGGCCAGCGCGGGCAGCGTGTGCTTGGGCGTGACGGGCATGCGCGGCATTTCGGCGTTCATGGCTGCCCCTTCTTGGGTAGCGGGGCCAGGGTGCTAAGCACGGGCTGGTCCGCTTGCCGTGGGGTATCCAGCGGCGCGGGCGCATCGTCAGGCATCGGGATCTCGTGCGCGTTCAATGTCATGGACACCATGGTGTAGTAGCCGATCACCGCCGTCAGTTCCACCACCCCCACGGCCTGCCAGCGCGCCACCGCCTCGGCATACAGTGCAGGATCCACCTGGCCGGTTTCCTGTAGCTGCCGTGCGAATTCGTAGACCACCTCGTCGTCGCGCGAGTCGAACGACGGGGTTGCGCGCGACTGGATTGCGTCCAGCACCGCATCCGCGATACCCGCCGCGCGCGCCGCCTGCGCGTGGATATGCCATTCGATCTGGCTGTTCCAACGGCGCGCGGTCACCACAATGGCCAGTTCGCTGACGCGGGGCGGCAGGCTGGTGCCGAAACGCAGCAAGGCGCCCAGCGCCTGCCAGCGCTCAGCAAGTTCAGGGCTGTGCAGCGCCGCGCGCAAGGGGCCGACCAGACGCCCGCGCGGACCCGAGACGATTTTCTCGTACACGCGCTTCTGGTCGTCGGTCATGTTGTCGGGAGAAGGCAGCGGGATACGGCTCATCATCATCCTTGGTTCGGGGAATGCAGAATTCACGGCGTTTCGTCGGGCTGGCTGCGCGCCACCGACGGGCGGGCGCAAAAGCCCTGGTGCCACGCGGCAAGCTGAGGGTGCCCGGCGCGCCAGTCGATATCCGGAAAACGATAGTCCATGTACGACAGGGCGCAGCCGATGGCGATCACGCCCAGGTCGAAATCGCTTGCCGCCAGCGCGGGCGCTTCCGCTTCCAGCGCGGCCAGCACGGCGCGCACCTTCAGCGCGAAAGCGTCCAGCCACGCCACCGTCTGCTTTTCCACAGGTTTGTTGCGCTCTTGCCGGAACAGCAGCAAGGCATCCAGAAAGCCATCACCCAGCGCCTGGCGGCGTTCGGCTACCAGACGCGCGGCGGCGTCCGCTGGTAGCAAGCGACCCCCAGCCAGCCCGTTCAAGTAGGCGCAGATCACCCGCGAGTCATACAAGGCAGTCCCGTCGTCCAGCACCAAGGTGGGCAGCTTGATCAAGGGATTGTCCGCCACCAGGTCCAGATTGGGCTTGTCCATCGCGACCGGCGTGCGAACCAGTTCGACCTGGCCTTCGATGCCGGTTTCATACAGAACGATCATCACCTTGCGCACAAATGGCGATCTGGGCGACCAATGCAACTTCATCGTCTAGCTCCTTGTTTGTTAAGCGCCGCGACGCGCGTCAATGGCCTTGGGGCGGGCGCACCGACGGGTCGTTGGCCGCGTCCGGCGTCAGCATCTGAAACAGGTCGGTCGTGTGCGCGTACCAGCCCGCGCCATGCATGCGACCCAGCAGTCCCAGCGCGGGGGTATCCACGTGAAAGCGCTCGCGGTTCAACAGCGCGTCGTCGCGCAGATACATGCCCACCACGCGCGCCAGCACAATCACGCGCTGCGGCGCGGCCTCAATCACCTGCCACACCTTGCATTCCAACGCCGCAGGACTTTGCGCGATGCGGGGCGGTGCCACGATCTGCGAGGGCGCGGTGGAGAGCCCCGCGCGCACCAATTCATTGACGCTGGCGTCGTAGTCCAGGCTGGTGCGATTCATCTGTTGAGCCAGTTCGGCCGACACCAGATTGATCACGAATTCGCCCGTGTCCAGGATGTTGCGCGACGTGTCCTTCAACTGCCCACCGCGCGGGCCGATGCCCAACGCCACGATGGGCGGGTCGCTGCTGACCACGTTGAAAAATGAGAAGGGCGCGGCGTTCAGCTCACCGCGCGCCGATTGGCTGACCACCCAGGCGATCGGGCGTGGCACAACCACGCTGGACAGCAGCTTGAAGGCGTCGGCCGACGCCAGTTGGCTGAAATCAAAGTTCATGGCGGCATCGTCTGGCGTGAATGGCGGAAGGTCGTGTCATTTTGCCAGCAGCCCCAGCGAGCTCAGCAGCCGCTGCATGTCGGCACGATCGCGGCGGACGTAGGCATCGGCGTCGGCCGGGGTCAGCGACATCAGCTCAATCGCCTGCTCTTGCATGACGCGGCGGTAATCAGGGTCATCGTTGACGGCGCGCACGGCGCTGCTCAGGCGCTGCACGATGTCGGGCGGCGTGCCGGCAGGCGCGGCCAGGCTGTACCACGTAGCGGCCTGCGCGCCCGGCACGCCCGCTTCGGCCAGCGTGGGCACGTCCGGCAATAGCGCCGAACGCTTGTCGGCCGCGTAGGCCAAGGCAATCAAGCGCCCCTGGCGGATGAACGGCAAGCTGGCCGACAGGTTCAGCATGGCCAGGTCGATCTGCCCGCCCACCACGTCATTGATGGCGGGCGATGCGCCGGCGTAGGGAATGTGATTCAACCGCACATGCGCGGCCTGCTGAAACAGTTCGGCGCCCAGGTGCGTGGCGCCGCCCACCCCCGCCGAGCCATAGCTGAGCTTGCCGGGTTCGGCCTTGGCGCGCGCCAGCAGGGTCGCCACGTCGCGGATGCCGCGCGAGGGGTTCACCACCAGCATGATGGGTTGCACCGCCACCACCGAGCAAAAGGCAAAGCCGTCCACGCCGTCATAGGGCGTCTTCTGCATCAAGGGCGTCACCACGTGGCCGGCGGAGGTGCCCAACAGCAACGTGTAGCCGTCAGGCTTGGCTCGGGCCACAAACCCCGTGCCGATGGATGCGCCGCCGCCCGGCTTGTTTTCCACCACTACTGGCTGGCCCAGACTTTTTTCCAGCGCGCGGCCCAGGCTGCGCGCCACGACGTCGGCGGGGCCGCCCGCCGCGTAGGGGTTGATCAGGGTCAAGGGGCGTTCAGGGTACTCGGCCTGGGCGGCGGGCATCGCCACGGCGGCCGTCAAGCTTGCGGCTATCAGCAGGGATCGGATCATGGATGTCATGTCAGTCTTCCCGAGCGCCGGACTGCTTGATCACCGGTGCCCACTTCACCGTGTCCGTCTTGATCTGGGCGGCGAAGGCTTCGGGCGTGCTGTGCGTAGTCTGGATGCCGTAACCCGCCATGCGCTCGACCATCTGCGGCGACTGCATCACCGCGCCAATGTCCTGGTTCAGCTTGTCGATCACCGCGCGGGGCGTTCCCGCCGGCGCCAGCACGCCTGACCACAAGCTGACTTCATACGTCGAGAAGCCCGGCGCTTCCGAAATCGACGGCACATCCGGCAGCACCGGCAAGCGCTTGCGGCTGGTCACGCCCAGCGCGCGCACCTTGCCCTGCTTCACTTGTTCGATGAAATTGGAGGACGTGTCGATCATCATCGAAATCCGCCCCGCCAGAAAATCGTTGATGGCGCCCGAGGTGCCCTTGTAGGGGATATGGCGGATATCCACGCCGGCCGTCGACTTGAACATCTCACCGGCCAGATGGCTGGTGGTGCCGTTGCCCGACGAGCTGAACGTCAGTTCACCCGGCCGCCGCTTGGCCAGCGCCGCCAGTTCCGCCACCGAATTCACGTTCAATTCCGGGTTCACCACCAGCAGGTTCGACGTCAGGTTGGTCAGCGTGATCGGCGCGAAGCTCTTCTGCGGGTCATAGCGCAATTTGGCGTACAGCGAAGGGTTGATGGTCAGCACCCCCATCGTCGAATACAGCAAGGTATAGCCGTCGGGCGCGGCGCTGGCCACGGCCTCCGCGCCGATCGCGCCCCCTGCCCCGCCCCGGTTTTCCACCACGACGGTCTGGCCAAGCTTGTCGCCCAGCCCTTGCGCCAGCGCGCGGGCCATCAGGTCCGTGGCGCCGCCTGCGGGAAACGGCACCACCAGCTTGATGGGATGGTCGGGGTAGGTGCCGGCCACGGCAGGCGCGCTCATTCCCACGACGCACGCCATCACCCCCCCACCCAGCCACAGGCTGACCGACGTCAGCGCGCTTGCGATCTTCATGCTGTCTCCAAACCTTGGGTTTTTGTGTTTGGAGCATGGTATGCGGCGTACCGGGGCGGCGCTATGCGCGGTATCGCATATCTGCTTTGCGTGGCGCTGTACCGGCGCCCCCTCCCCGCCGCCTTCCTTAACCCGGCTGCGCCAACAAGCGCTGAATCTCAGCCTCCGTCTCCGCATACTTGCCTTCACCAAAATGGCGGTAGACGATCTGGCCTTGCTTGTCGATCAGGTAGAAGGCCGGCCAGTACTGGTTGCGGTAGGCGTCCCAAGTGGCATAGCGGTTGTCTTGCGCGACCGGATACGTGATGCCAAAGCGCTCCAGCGCCTTCTGCACGTTGGGCGTGGACCGTTCAAACGGGAACTCCGGCGTATGCACGCCCACCACCTCCAGCCCCTGGTCCTTGTACTTCTGATACCAGCTTGTCACGTAGGGCAAGGTGCGCACGCAGTTGATGCAGGTGTAGGTCCAGAAGTCCACCAGCACCACCTTGCCGCGCAGCGACGCCAGCGTCAGCGGGTCGCTGTTGAGCCAATGCTCGATGCCGGTGAATTCCGGCGCGGGGGTCGGTTTGGAGGCGCCGGCCTGCGCGGTAAGCGGCATCACCGAGGCAGCCAGCGACGTGGCCAACAGCGCGCCCAGCGCGATTTTCTTGAACGTGGCGAACATGGTCATGCTCCTTGAATTGAGGTGAGGGACGGTCAGTTGAAAAGGTTGCTGATCCAGGCGTAGGCCAGGATGTCGTACTGGAAATAGATGGCGGCGGCGGTCAGGATCAGCAGCACGCCAAAGCCTTGCTGCAAGCGCTGCGTGTAGCGCGACAAGCCCCGCACCCGCGCCGCGATGGCCTGGCCGCCGTAGGCGATCACCAGCATCGGAATGCCCGCGCCGATGGCGAACATCAACAACAAGGTGCTGGACTGCGTCAGGTTCTGCGCCTTGGCGGCCAGCACCAGAATCGACGCCAGCACCGGGCCGGCGCAGGGCGTCCACACCGCCCCCAACGACAGCCCCAGCACAAAGCCGCCCGCATTGCCGCTACCCGAGCCGCCCGCGTTGAAGGCCAACTGCTGCAAGGGGCCGCCGATGCGGGCGATCAGGCGGTCGTAGGGTTGCGGCCAGATGCGCACCAGGCCGAACAGCGCCAGCAGCGCGATCGACGTGGACCGCACCGCTTCGTGTACCGATGCATTCAAGGTGGACAACAGGCTTAGCGCGATACCCAGGCCGGCAAACGCCAGCACAAAGCCGGACACGACGAACAGGGGACGCCAGCGGTCCGGGCGCTCCAGCGAGGTGCCCAGCAGCACCGGCAGCAGAGGCAGCACGCAGGGTGAGGCGATGGTCAGCATGCCGGCCAGCAAAGCGATGGGGGTGTTGATCAGGTCCATGGGGCAAGTCCTTTGGAAAGAGGCCCCATTGCACCCGCGCCGCGTATCCGGCTTGTGCCGGCTTTGCGTGTTTTTTCCTGGCTTATGTATCTGCCGCCGGGGCGTACACAGTACGACACACTTGCGGCGGCGGCCGGCGCTATAACCCGTTCATGCCCTGCCCCCGGAGACCCTTATGAAGCGCATTCTTGCCGTACTGCTGTTGATGTTCGGCGGTTTCAGCACCGAAGCCGCCAAGCCCTTCCAATGCCAGCTCATTGCCAATACCCGGCCGCGCCGCGACCCGCTGCCCCCGGTTGACCGCTAGCGCCGCCGCCTTGGATAAAATTCGCCTACCCGCGCGTGTGCATCCGCGCGCTGTCGCCCCCACCCTTTAGGCCACCGCAGATGGATCAGATTGATCACGTGATGATCGTTGACGACGATCGTGAAATACGCGAGCTTGCCGGCAATTTCCTGAAGAAGAACGGCCTGACCGTTACGCTGGCGGCCGATGGCCGGCAGATGCGGTCGCTGCTGGAAAACCTGTCCGTGGACCTGATCGTGCTGGACATCATGATGCCGGGCGACGACGGGCTGGTGCTGTGCCGCGAACTGCGCAGCGGCAAGCACCGCCGCATTCCGATCCTGCTGCTGACCGCGCGCAGCGACGACATGGACCGCGTGCTGGGCCTGGAAATGGGCGCCGACGATTATCTGGTCAAACCCTTTGTGGCGCGCGAACTGCTGGCCCGCATCAAGGCGATTCTGCGGCGCACGCGCATGCTCCCGCCCAATTTCCAGGTGACGGAACCCGGCCGCGAGATCGCCTTCGGCGACTGGCGGCTGGACACCACCGCGCGCCACTTGCTGGATGAGAGCGGCACGGTGGTGTCGCTAAGCGGCGCGGAATACCGGCTGCTGCGCGTGTTCCTGGACCACCCGCAGCGCGTACTGAACCGCGATCAACTGCTGAACCTGACCCAAGGCCGTGACGCCGATTTCTTTGGCCGATCGATCGACCTGCTGGTTAGCCGCCTGCGTCAACGCCTGCGCGAAGATGCGCGCGAGCCCCGCTACATCAAGACCGTGCGCAGCGAGGGCTATGTGTTCGCGGCGGCGGTCGATGTGTCGGAAGCCAACGAGTGAACCGCGCCGCCCGCCCGCGTTCCGCCTGGCCTGGCACCCTGGTCGCCCGGTTGTTCCTGATTTTTCTGATCGGCCTGGTGCTGGCGTATGGCTTGTCGTTCGCCTCGCTGTTCTACGAACGCTACAACACCACCAAGAGCATGATGCTGGGCGACCTGGAACGCGACGTCGCCATCGCCATGGACGTGTTGGACCGCCTGCCCGCCGATGAACGCGCGGCCTGGCTGCCGCGCCTGTCCAGCGGGAACCGCCAGTACCTGCTGGATGAGGGCCAGGCCGATCAACCCTTGCGGCTGGACGTCGCGCGCAATGCCGCCAACGCCATCGAAGCAGCACTGGGCACCGCGCGCCCGCTGACCATACGTGCCATGGCGAACGACCCCCGGCACATCCAGGCGCGCGTCGTGCTGTCCGATGGGCAGCCCGTGGTGCTGGATATCCATCTGTCGTCGATGCGCCCCGAGCCATGGCTGCTGGTGGTGCTGGCGGTGCAGTTGGTGCTGTTGATCGTTTGCGCGTGGCTGGCCGTGCGGCTTGCAGTGCGGCCGCTGACGCGCCTGGCCCATGCCGCCGAAACACTGGACCCGAACGCCAAGAGCCCCTTGCTGGAAGAAGGCGGCCCGGCCGAAGTGGCGCACGCCGCCACCGCGTTCAACGCCATGCAGGCCCGCATCGCCGCCCACGTGGCCGAGCGCATGCAGATACTGGGCGCCATCTCGCACGACCTGCAAACCCCCATCACGCGGATGAAACTGCGCACCGAGTTCATGGACGCATCGGACGACCGCGACAAGCTGGCGCAGGACCTGAACGAAGTGGAAAGGCTGGTGCGCGAAGGCATCGACTACGCACGCAGTGCGCACGGCAAAGTTGAAACGCCCGCGCGCGTGGACCTGCATGCGTTTCTGGAAAGCCTGGTCTATGACTATCAAGACACGGGCAAGCCCGTCAGCTTGAGCGGTGACCACGCCGGGCCGCTGATGACGCGCCCGCATGCGCTGCGGCGGATTCTGGGCAACTTGATCGACAACGCGCTGAAGTTCGCGGGCGCGGCTGAAGTGGACGTGGCGGTGCATGGCGACACGGCGGTATCGATCTTTGTACTGGACCGTGGCCCCGGCATACCCGAACACGAACGGGCCGCCGTGCTGCAACCTTTCTATCGCCTTGAAAGCTCGCGCAACCGCGATACGGGTGGCACGGGGCTGGGCCTGGCCATTGCGCAGCAGTTGGCGGAAGTGGTGGGCGGTACGCTGACGTTAAGCGCGCGGGAAGGCGGGGGGCTGGCGGTGGAGCTGCGCTTGAAACCGGGGCAGGGTCGCCAGTCATCCACACCGGCTTGAGCAGAAGCCCTAGCCGTCCAGCAAGGCACCCGATTTCAGCAGCGGCGCCAGAATGCCGGCGGAGTAGACGCGCGCAACGTTTTCCAGGAACGCGGTGAAGTCGGTCTTGGCGGCATGGTCGGCGCGGTCGGATATCACGCGCAGCACCGCGAAGGGCACGCCGAATTCATAGCAAACCTGCGCCATCGCCGCGCCTTCCATTTCCACGCACAAAGCAGTGGGCAGGCGCTTGCGCAGTACCTGGGCCTCGTCGTTGTGGCTGACGAACCGGTCGCCGGTTGCGATCAGGCCGTGGTGGACGGTGGGCGGGGCCAGCGTGGCCCCGGCGTGTTCTGCCAACACGTCGCGGCGGCCAACAAACGTTGCCGCGCTGTCCAGCAACAGCTTGCTCATACCGGCGTCCGCGTCAAAACACACCCGCCCCAACAAGGGGATCTCGTGCTGATCAAACAGCGGACGCGCGTCCATGTCGTGCTGCATCAAGGTGCTGGCCACGACCACGTCGCCCACCTCCACGTCCGCGTGCAACCCGCCCGCCAGACCGGTGAAGATCACGCGCGACACATCAAATTCCCGGATGACGATCGACGCCGTGGCGGATGCCGCCACCTTGCCGATGCGGCTTAACGCGATCACGCAGGGCGTGCCCCACAACGTGCCCACATGAAAATCACGCATGGCGATTCGGTGGACGGTAGCGCCGGGTTCCATCGCGGCCAGCAGGTCAGCGATTTCTTCATGCAAGGCGCCCAGGATGGCGAGACGTTTCATTCGCCCTCCCCCACGTACCCCAGCGCCGCGCTGGCCGCCGCCGCTTCTTTTTTCACCGCCGCCACGATCTTGCCGTCCGCCGACACATCGAAGCCGCCCGTCGCGCCCAGCGCGGTCAGCACCGCGCAGGGGCGGCCCGTGTGGTCATACAAAGGCGCCGACACCGCGCTGATGCCGCGCAGGTTCGTGTCTTTCACCGTGGCGCACCCGGCCGCGCGCACCTGGCGCCGCAGCCCGCCAATGGGATCGTCGCGATCCAGCAAGGCACGCAGATCGTCCGGCGACTCGGCCAGTTCGGCTAGCGCCATCTGCTGAATCGGCGCCTCGTCCAAGGCCCCCAAAAACGCGCGGCCGGTGGCGGACCACAGCATCGACAGCACCGAGCCCACGCGCACGTTCACCGTGACGGGCAACGCCGGTTCCTCGAAGCGAACAATGGTCGGCCCCTTGTTGCCCATGACGGCGATAAAGCACGTGACCGCCAGGCTTTCACGCAGGCGGATCAGCACCGGTTCGCTGATGCGCAAGGGGTCGGCCTGGCGCATGGCGGCCACGCCGACCATCAGCGCTTCCAGGCCCAGGTGGTATTGCTGAGTCGCGACTTCCTGGTCCACCAGCCCTTCAGCAATCAGGCTCATCAAATAGCGGTGCACCTTGGCGGGGCTTTCATCCACGTGCGCGGCCAGCGCGGTCAAGCTTGCGCGGCCGCCCATCCGGGCCAGCCCTTTCAGCACCACCATGCCCGTTTCGGCGGCCTGCACCCGCTGGCGGCGTTCGCGCGGGCGGTCAGCGGAGTCCAGTTCGGGGGTCGGGACGGTCGCTGTCGTGGACGCTTTGGGGGACGCGGCAGTGGCCCCTTTATTGGGCGACTTCGTGGACGTCTTGGTCGACGGCTTGGGGGGACTCATAGCGGATGCACTTCCTGCAAATAGGGTGCGCGGACGACGACGCGCCGCGAAATCGGCTCCAAGGTTAACCCCTCTTGATAAATTACGCATTGCGTATATGATTTACGCAAAAGAAGGGATGCCATCAGGTCATCCCGAAATGGAGACAGCCGATGCGCACCCTGAATCGCCCCCTGAAACGCACTTTCCTGGCCGGCCTGCTGGCCCTGCCCTTGCTGGCCTGTGCCAACGCTTTCGCCCAACAGGCGCCTGCCAACTACCCGTCCAAGCCCGTGCGCTGGGTCGTGCCCTACGCGGCAGGCGGCGGCTCCGACTTTCTGGCGCGCAGCATCGGCCAGGGCCTGTCGGGTCGCATGGGCCAACCGGTTGTGATCGAGAACAAGCCGGGTGGCAACACCGCCATCGCGGCATCCGAAACCGCGCGCTCGCCGGCCGACGGCTACACCATGCTGTCGGCCGACAACGGCACGCTGGTGTTCAACCCCGCGCTGTACAAGAAGCTGTCGTATGACCCCGTCAAGGACTTGGCGCCCGTCACGCTGATGGGCCGCTTTCCGATGATTTTGGTGGTTGGCCCGTCCATGAAGGTCAACACCGTGCAGGAATTCCTGGCCGAGGCCAAGTCGCGCAAGGAAGGCCTGGACTACGGTTCCGCCGGCGCGGGCAGCCCGCACCACCTGGCCATGGAACTGCTGAAAGTCGAAAGCGGCCTGACCATGACCCACGTGCCGTATCGCGGCGCATCGCCCGCGCTGGCGGACGTGGCGGGCGGCCAGATCCCCGCCATGATGGTCGACCTGGCAGCCGGCGCCGGCTTCATCAACGGCGGCAAGGTGCGCGCCCTGGCCGTGGCCAACCCGACCCGCCTGCCTCAACTGCCCGACGTGCCCACGTTCGCAGAGATCGGCCTGAAGAACGTCGAAGCGTCCGCGCAAGTGGGCGTGGTGGTGCCGGCCGGCACGCCGCCCGCCGTCATCGACGCGCTGAACAAGCAGGTGGTGGCCACCATCAACGACCCGGCCACGCGCAAGCGCCTGGTCGACTTCGGCATCGAGCCGGTCGGCAACACGCCCGCTGAATACGCCGAGATGCTCAAGGGCGAACGCGCCCGCTGGCAGAAGCTGATCACTGATCTGAAGATTACGCTGGACTAAGCGCTGCCATCACCACCCGCGGCCTGCCGCTCACGCGGCAGGCCGATGCATCACGAATACACGGAAAGCATCATGAGCCAATCGCCCTCTTCCTCGCGCCCGTCGGGCTGTCCCATCGATCACGCGGCGCTTGCCGCGATGCAAAGCCCCACCGGCTGCCCCGTCAGCGCCCGCGCGGCCGAGTTCGACCCCTTCGGCGATGGCTACCAGCAAGACCCGCCTGAATACGTGCGCTGGGCGCGCGAGCAGGAACCCGTGTTCTACAGCCCCAAGCTGGGCTACTGGGTGGTCACGCGCTACGAAGACATCAAGGCGATTTTTCGCGACAACATCACCTTCAGCCCGTCCATCGCGCTGGAAAAAATCACCCCCACCGGCCCCGAGGCCAACGCCGTGCTGGAGTCGTACGGCTACGCCATGAACCGCACGCTGGTCAACGAAGACGAACCCGCCCACATGCCGCGCCGCCGCGTGCTGATGGACCCGTTCACGCCCGAAGAACTCAAGCACCACGAACCCATGGTGCGCCGCCTGACCCGCGAATACGTCGACCGCTTCATCAACGACGGCCGCGCCGACCTGGTCGACCAGATGCTGTGGGAAGTGCCCCTGACCGTGGCGCTGCATTTCCTGGGCGTGCCCGAAGAAGACATGGAGCTGCTGCGCCAATATTCCATCGCGCACACCGTCAACACCTGGGGCCGCCCCAAGCCCGAAGAACAAGTGGCCGTCGCGCATGCTGTCGGCAACTTCTGGCAGTTGGCCGGCAAGATCCTGGACAAGATGCGCCAGGACCCGTCCGGCCCCGGCTGGATGCAGTACGGCCTGCGCAAGCAGCAGACGCATCCCGACGTCGTCACCGATTCCTACCTGCACTCCATGATGATGGCCGGCATCGTCGCCGCCCACGAAACCACCGCCAACGCATCGGCCAACGCCATCAAGCTGCTGTTGCAACACCCCGACGCCTGGCGCGAAATCTGCGAAGACCCCGACCTGATTCCCAACGCCGTCGAAGAATGCCTGCGCCATAACGGCTCTGTCGCCGCGTGGCGCCGCCTGGCCACGCGCGACGTCGAGATCGCCGGCATGCCGATCCCGGCAGGCTCCAAGCTGCTGATCGTCACGTCATCCGCCAACCACGACGAAGGCCAATTCAACGACGCCGACCTCTTCGACATCCGCCGCGAAAACGCCAGCGACCAGCTCACCTTCGGCTATGGCTCGCACCAATGCATGGGCAAGAACCTGGCCCGCATGGAAATGCAGATCTTCCTGGAAGAACTCACGCGTCGCCTTCCGCATATGAAGCTGTCGGAGCAGTCGTTTACCTATGTGCCCAATACCTCGTTTCGTGGGCCGGAGCATCTGTGGGTGGAGTGGGACCCGAAGCAAAACCCGGAACTGGCATCCCCGGCATTGCTGAATAATCAGCACCCCGTGCGCATCGGCGAGCCCTCGTCGCACGCCATCACCCGCCCCGTCGTCGTCCAAAGCGCGGTCGAAGCCGCTGACGGCATCTTGCGCCTGCGTTTGGTGTCGCCCGATGGCAAGCCGCTGCCGCGCTGGACGCCGGGCTCGCATATTGATGTGGAATGCGGCGACACGGGCTTGTCGCGCCAATATTCCTTGTGCGGCGATCCTTCGGAGACCGGTGTATTTGAAATTGCCGTGTTGAAGGAAACAGAAGGCCGAGGCGGTTCCGCATGGATGCACGCCAACGCGACGCCCGGCGCGCGCTTGCGCATCCGTGGGCCGCGCAATCACTTCCGCATGAATGAAGCGGCCGACAAACTAATCTTGATTGCCGGCGGCATCGGCATTACCCCTATCAGCGCCATGGCGCGACGCGCCAAGGAACTGGGCCTGGATTACCAGCTGCATTACAGCGGGCGGTCACGCGCCTGCATGGCGATGTTGGACGAGCTTGCCGCGCTGCACGGCGAGCGCCTGCATGCCCACGTCAAAGACGAAGGCGCCCGCGCGGATTACGCGGCGCTGTTGTCCCAGCCGGATGCCGGCACGCAGATTTATGCGTGCGGCCCGCAAGGCTTGCTGGATGGCTTGGCCACCTGTTGCGCCGCGTGGCCCGAAGACGCGCTGCGCGTGGAACACTTCCATTCCACTTTGGGCACGCTGGACCCGTCCAAGGAACAGCCGTTTGAAGTCGTGCTGAAGGACTCGGGCATCGTCATTAACGTGCCGGCGGACCAGACCTTGTTGACCGCGCTGCGCGGCGCCAATATCGACGTGCAAAGCGACTGCGAGGAAGGCCTTTGCGGATCGTGCGAGGTGCGCGTGCTGGAGGGGCAGATTGACCACCGCGACGTCGTGCTGACGCGCGCCGAACGCGACGCGAACAACAAGATGATGGCGTGCTGCTCGCGCTCGTGCGGCGGTGGGAAGGTGGTGTTGGAGTTGTGACGATCAACTGATCGCTTCCGCTACCAACCGCTTCCACGCGGATACCATCCTTCAAGAATCGGATTGCTACACATTATCTAGTTCGATCATCCCGCCTTCGGGATTCGCCTGCGCCCTCACCCCGGCGCAGGCTTTTTTATGTCCAGTCGGTTAGTAAAAAAGGCGGTGTACATGCCGCCAGCAGGGAAACCACGCAGGCGGCAAACGCGCAACCCGCGTGCTAGCTTGCCTCACGCGGGCGTCATCCCAGCCAGCAACAGATGTATCGGAAGACTCGATCTGTGGGGAGCTGAACATGATGAAGAATCTGGCCATCTTCTTTGACGGCACGTGGAACGAACCCAACGACCGCACCAACGCCTACGAGCTTTACAAAGCCGCACCGGAAACCAGCACGCAGGAAACCCTGTATATCGAAGGCGTCGGCACCCAAGGCCAAGGCCTGTGGGCCGCCATCGACAAATTCCTGGGCGGCGCATTCGGCGCCGGGCTATCCGCCAATATCCGCCACGGCTACCAATGGCTATGCCAACGCCAGGAAGCCGGCGACCACATCTTTCTGTTCGGCTTCAGCCGCGGCGCGTATTCCGCCCGCAGCCTGGCCGGCATGGTCCGCAAATGCGGGCTGCTCAAAAGCCCCACCGACGACAACGTTGCTGAAGCCTACGCGCTATATCGCGATGATTGCCATCCGTCTTCCATCGAAGCGCTCTCGTTTCGCACGCAATTTTCGCGCGATACCGACCTGCATTTTGTCGGCGTTTGGGACACGGTAGGCAGCTTGGGGATACCCGTCGGCGGCATTTCGTTTCCCGGGTTTTCCAAGTTCTATAACTTCCACGACACCGAACTCAGCAACCACGTGCATCACGCTTATCACGCGATTGCAACGAACGAGTATCGCGAGCCGTATTTTCCGACCTTGTGGACGCGGCTGGTTAACTCCGAACCCCGTCCTGCGGACAGGCCGGTAGAGCAGCGTTGGTTCATTGGCGCGCATTCGGATATTGGGGGTGGGTATCGGGATGGAAGTTTGCAGACGCTGCCGGCGGCTTGGTTGCAAGAGAAAGCAAGGCAGGTGGGACTGGAGGCAGGCATCGCGCACCGGGTGTCTACGGACTATGACCAGTGCCATCCGCATGACTCGTATAAGGAGTTCACGGAGAAAGTGCTGATCCATGTGAAGAAGCGCGCGCGAATGTGGGACGGCGCGGCGGTGCTGAATTTGACGGTGGATGAGAGGGTGGTGAAACGGGTGGCAGGGAGTGTGGAGTATTTGAAGGAGTTTCCGGATTTTAAGGAGGCGGTGGTGGGGTTGCCGGTGGGGCGGGGATAGACCGGGACTGTCAGGATTTTTGTGTGCAGGCCTAAGTGGTTTTCAAGGAGACGGACCAGGGCACGCAATCCGAAGTCCACCAAGCAGTCCAGCACGTCTGCACCACCGGCCAGTGCCGAGCAGTTGCTCGATGAACTTGTAACCGGGCCGATGACGACCGAGGGGATCCAAGACACGTTCCTGTTGCTGAAGAAGGCGCGGATCGAGCGTGCTCTGGGCGCGGAGCTGCCCGACACCCGGGGTATCCCCCCAGGCAGCGAGCGCCGGAAAGACGCCACCAACCAGCGCAAAGGCAAGAGTAGCAAGCCCGTGCTGACCAACGACGGCCCGCCCAAGCTGGATATCCCTCGGAATCGGATGGCAGCTTTCCCCGATCCTCATTTTCAAGCACGCGCGCCGGTGACCGGTTTTGATGACAAGATCGTCGCGATGTGCGCCCGTGACATGTGCGTGAGCAAGATCCGAATGTTGCTGGACGAGCAATATGGCACCGACTGTCGCCGGAGGATCAATCGTAAGCCCCCCTCAGCCCCTCTGTCCACGCAGTGGCCCTGTCGCTTTCTAACAGCGCCGAAACTTGAGATGCAGCGCGTCCCGCACTCCTGGTGACACAGATCACCATCAAGAGTACGAAAAACTTGCTAAACCGCCCTCCAGCTTTATGCGAAGAACCAAATCAAAGAGGGTAACCTTCACGCCAGTCATTTAGGAACTAACCTTCGAAAATTATTAAAATAATTCCCATATAAACCAGCCTGGAAAGCAACAGCCATGATCCATAAATTTCTACTTCACACCCAATTCCAGCCCATTCGGCAATCCAGATGCGCCGTCAATTTTACTTATTCCCCATTTATCTAAATCCTCCCATTCAAAATCAACATGGTAGTTCATCTCGCAATCTATCGTCAGCAGAAACACTCCTCTTTCGCGCCCCAATGCCTTTAACAAGCGGAGACCTTTCTCGTTAGCCTCCCTATAAAATACAGCGAATTGCAAAGCGCTTATCAAGTGTATTTTTCCGGATGAGACGTATGAACCGTTGCTTCCATACCTCGCCCCATCCATGCGAAACCTATGAAAGGCCTTTTCCCACGCAGGGTCGACCTCTCGCATCAGCCCAATAAAATCCCGCGCGATATCCACCACGACCGAAGTACTGCTGGCGTCCATTAGTCTGCTCTCCGCTTGTAAACTTGCCCTGCCTCGTTCTTGAACGTGTCGGCGAATGTATCCAGAATGACGCCCGAGGCGTCCTTCACTTTAGATTTAAGGTGTCAGACTGCATTTTTATTCGCCCGCCCGATCGAACCCAAATAAATGTAGTCTGACACCTTAATTTAGTCTGACACCTTAATTTCAATTCCAATTATTTTTAAGCCAAAAATCCAGATCTGACTATACGACCGACGGCCGGTTTATATCGTATATGTCAATATTCGCTTCAACAAACAAATCTTCAAGCTTATCCGAGCCGCAATTATCTGCGAAGTCTCGTTCCTTGCGCGAAATAGGCACTGCCAGTAGCCATGCGACCAATCGACCGTCCATTTCGACAGAACGAAGCCGATCCCCCCAAAGAAATGGCGAGGCAAAGTAAATATCAGTAAGCGAACTCGATATTCCGTGCATGGACACGACATCGGGAAATATTCTCCCCGGGCCACAGAACCAATGCGAATTTATCACGCAGAAAGACAAGGTCGCTAAGACCTCATCGAACCCCGACGTATTCGACGCACACGCGCCGACCAGTTCAGCTCGGGTCCCGAACTCGACTCCATTATAAAAAAGCGGATGATCCGACAAGCCGATAGTCGCGTAGGCCGATACACCAAGTTGCGGCCGATCATCAATCCGCATAATGTAAACACTGCTAGTTTCCGCCTCGTCCCAATACGACGAAACTCCCTGCACATTCGCATCCATAGCAGAGGCGGTGTGTTTCGCAATTTTTTTATGTATACCAGTTACCACCAGCATTATTTATACTCGCTACTTAATAAGCCAATTGGACATATCTTCTCCCTTATGCCCCCTATTGGGATTTAAGGTGTCGGGATTTAAGGTGTCAGACTGCATTTTTATTCGCCCGCCCGATCGAACCCAAACAAATGTAGTCTGACACCTTAATTTGCTCCCAAAAACATGTCCCAGTCACCATATCTAAATGCATGAACGGATTTTTCGGAATCATCGTTGTCATGAAATCCAGCCACCGCAAGACCGAGCCTAAGCGACACAACAAAGCCATGCACCTCTTTAAGAGCGGAATCTTCTGAAGCAAGCCAGCTCAAAAAACCATCCGACCAATCAATTAAAAATCCATTAATCTTAGCTCCGCACTCGGGAAGAAGTGTGCACTCTCGAAACTCTTCTGAATTAGCATCAAATCTCACCACAAAGCCGGAAAAATGAAATTCAACCTCCCCCTCCCTATTAATTTCTTTTCGCTCCGGACGCCCGAACACAGAGATCACAATAGATTGTTTACTTCCGAAATCAACATTATTAATACCTTTATATGACTTTACGTCAATCACCTTACTCTCCCTTGATTATTAGGGAGCTGACCACTTATGCGAGAGTATTCCGACATTTCAGTAATAGCCTCATTATATTTAGCCCAACTTCCTGACCGCTCGGCAGCTGCCCGCCTCGAATTTAAGGTGTCAGACTACATTTTTTCAGGACTTGTCGATGGCGTTCAAGAAGGCGCTGATCGAGCGGGCGCTGGGCGCCGAGCTTGGCCACCATCTGGGGTATCCCTCGGGCGCAGAGCGCCCCGATTACGCCTAAACGCTTGACAGGCAAGACGATATCTTAATGCCAGCTCCTCACCGACGACGCGGCGATAAAGCTGCTCTGGTGCGCTGCAAATCACCGTCAAATGGGGCACCGCCACATACCATTGAACCGAAGCGATGCCCCTTTTAAAAACAACTTAAATGACAGAGCTACGCAAATTTAAGGTGTCAGACTACATTTTTTATACCTGGAGGGGTAGCTTTCGCAATCACATTCACCCATCTAAAGTTCGACTGCGATTTTGACCCGAGGGGTATACCAGATCTAATCTTCCCGTCCGAGCCCCTCCAAAAAATCAATTAGATTTTCTGTGACTTCTACAGCGTCTCTCTGAAACTCAGACACCCACCGCCCCCCCCACTCATCCGGCTTTCCGTCAATCTCCCATTCAGATAGAGCAACAGCATTTACAATTTCCATCTCAAACCAAATCTTTTCATACTTTTCCGCATCCACATTTACAGTCAATAAATCAGAATGGATGCCATAGTTCTCCGCCAATTGGACGAAATAAGAAAACCTCTTCAAATCACCAGCAGCCCACCTTGCCAATTCAATAAAATCCGATCTTTGCAATTTATTTTCCATATTTTACGGTGACAGCCAGTCCAGATTTACTAACAGCTTAAGGTGTCCCGCTTAAGGTGTCAGACTGCCTTTAAAGGACGTCCACGCGCACCGGGCGCGACCTTTCGCCCCAACAAATCTTCAATTTAAGGTGTCAGACTACCTTTAAAGGGCGTCCTAAATTAAGGTGTCAGACTGCGTTATTCCATTATTTATTCCCGCACTCAATCGAGGCCGAAATAAATGTAGTCTGACACCTTAACCGCACCCGTTCAAGGCCGAAATAAATGTATCCTAACACCTAAACTTCGCAGCGATAAAGCTGCTCTGGTGCGCTGGAAATCACCGGCAAATGAGGCAGCGCCACACACCATTGAACTGAAGCGATGTCCCTTCAAAAACAATACAAATGACAGGATTAAATTTGAGCAGAATTACTCATTAACAATGCTCGCACACTTATTAACCAATGCACCGGGCACTCCCCGGAATAGGTAGGATCAAAGTAGCACCCAAGAACCTCAACCATAAAAACTTTTAAATCTTCATCATTCATTTCAGCCGAAAGAATCGCATCTATCTCCATCGCCGCGCGAAGAAGATAATCTTTTGGCTCAGCTTTAAGAATGGCTGACAAAGCGAGCTCCTCCGTTGCAAATTCTTGGGGCCAATCCTGATGGAAATAGCAGCCTAGAAGTTGGCTCAGGGCCTCAAATTTTTTGTCTTTCATCGCGAGACAGGGAACCCTGTTAAAACGTTATAACCAAATGGCATACTGGAATTTCGTTGCAAAACAACCCGCGCAACTCAAGGTGTCAGACTGCCTTTAAAGGACGTCCACGCGCACCGGGCGCCACCTTTCGCCCCAGCAATTTCTCGAGCTCTCTCACGAAATTCTCATCTGATGTAGGAAGGCTCGTCCGACTGCCCGCTCTTATCGTCAATAGATCGGCCTCACTAACTTCAGAGTTCAAGTAGTCACGATACGCAGTCCGACGCAAAATCTCCGAGCTTCCAAGTCCCAAATAGATAGGATGAAGATCCAAAACCTTATCAGGCCATAGGCCCATTCGGCCACGGTAGCTCGACCACGGATACTCTCCCGCGTGCGCAACCATGCCCGCTCTCACCGGATTCAATTCGATATAGCGGCAACATGCAAGTAGATACTTTTCTGTCTGGACAATACTCGATTTGAACCGAGCCTCCCAAAGCGAACCCGAACCCGCGCGTTGAACATTCCACCTCCTGGTCGCCCGCCGCGCTAGTTCCTTCATCAGGCGGCTTATCGCGGTGGCATCCCGGCCTGGAGTCAAAAGCAGATGCACATGATTGCTCATCAAGCAATAGGCATGCACCTGCACGTCCAATTCCGCCTTTTTATTACATAGGTCATCGAGATACGCATCGCAGTCGTTGGGCCCATTAAACACATCTTTTCGGCTGTGGCCTCGCTGCACTACATGATGTGCACAATGAGGAATCAATACCCGCGGTAGCCTGGGTGCCATATTTCCCATCCATTAAAAAATATAGCAATTCAGCTTACATGGACTGCCAACATGGATGGCATGAAATAGGAGACGTTTTTGGCACGCAAGGACTGCAGACTTAAGAAATCGCGCACGCCCTGCCTGGCCAAGATATTAAAAATAAAAAATGCAGTCTGACACCTTAAAAAGCCCACCATATCGAGGTCTTCTACAACCGCCAGCGAATCCACCAGGGGCTAGGTTATCGAACCCCTGCTCAGGTCGAGGCCGCAGTGCCTTAACCAAACTGTCCGGGAAATCCGGGTTAGTCCAGTCTGACACCTAAAAAAAGCCCAAAAAAACCCCGACGATTTCTCGTCGGGGAGTCCCTGCACACACAACACAGCTTGCTCAGTTCGAATACACCTTGATCTGGTCGCTTTTCAGCACGTCCGGGGTCAGGCTCTTTTCAATCCAGCCCATCGACGTGTCTTCCACCCCCGGGGTGACCAGTTCCGCCGGCACGATGGTGATATCGGCCAGTACCTTGAACGGATACTTGTCGCTCTTCTTTGTCACGCCGAACAACTGCGCTTCCAGGGCTTGGCCGTCGGCGCGGTGCATTTTGACTTCGCGGCCGTAGCCTTTGAAGTTCACGTCGTGCATGGCGGCGGCCACTTGTTCCACGGTGGGCCAGGCGCCGCCGTTGTCCTTGATGGCTTTTTCGTAGCCGGCTTTCAGGCCTTGCACCGCCTGCACCATGTGGTAGACCGAATAGATCGGATACGCGCCCGTCTTGTCGTGGAACTTCTTCACGAAAGCCTGGTGCTGCGGGTCGTCCTTGGTTTCCGGGTGCAGGAAGTAGTGGTCGCCGCGCGCGCCGACGTAGACGCCTTCGGGCAAGGCGTTGCCCAGGCGTTCGAGCGAGCTTTCTGCCAGGGACAGTACGAAGGTGGAGTTCTTGAACAGGTTGCGTTGCGAGGCCTGGCGCACGAAGTTGTCCAGGTCGCCGCCCCACGAGGTGGACACGATGACGTCGGGGCGCAGGGCTTGCAGGCGGCTGATTTCGGTGGAGAAGTCGGCGGCGCCGAACTTGGGGAACATCTCGGCCACGACCTTCACGTCGGGCTTGAACTTCTTCAGGGCGGCCAGGAAGATGTCACGCGAATCGCGGCCCCAGGCGTAGTCCTGGTTGACGATGGCGATGGTCTTGAAGTCGGGCTTGACCTTCATCAGGTACAGCACCTGGGCGACCATTTCGGTGGTGGCGTTGGCTTGGGTACGGACCACGTACTTGTACTTCTTGCCTTCCAGGGCTTTTTCCGTGCCGCAGTCCCACATCACGTTCAGCACTTTCAGGTCTTCGGCGACGGGGGCCACGATGTTGCAGTGGCCGCTGGAAATGGCGGACAGCATCACGCGGGTGCCGCCTTCGGCCAGGCGGCGATATTCGGACAGCAGTTTCTCACCGCCGCCGCCTTCGTCGATGTAGCTGGGCACGAGCTTCACGCCGTCGATGCCGCCTGCCGCGTTGATGTCCTGGATGAGGATTTCGGCCGCGTCGCGGGCGGGTACGCCGAACACCGAGGCCGAGCCCGACAGAAAGGTCGAGATGCCGATGTTCAGTTCCTTGGGCTTGTCGGCGGCGCCGGCCAGGGCCACGAAGCCGGTCAGCAATGTGGCGCCTAACAGGGCGGCGAGTCTTGAGGTTTTCATGGTGTTGTCTCCAGTGTTGTAGTCGGGTCTATGCCCTTAGAAAACGATGGCGTCGCGCAGGCTGCCGCCGGTGGCGAGGTGATCGAACCCCTCGTTGATCTGGTCCAGCGAAAACGATTTGCCCATCATCCGGTCCACCGGCAACTGGCCGGCCTTGTACAGGTCGATGTAGCGGCTGATGTCGATGGCGGGCACGCCCGACCCCAGGTAGCTGCCGCGTATGTCGCGCTCTTCGCCCACCATCTGCGAGAGCGACAGCGGGAAGCTGAACTTGGGGTTGGGCAGGCCCGACGTCACGGTGGCGCCGCCGCGCCGGGTCAGCTTGTAGGCGGTCTCGAACGCGGGCACGGCGCCGGCCATGTCAAAGCCGTAGTCCACACGGCCACCGGCCAGGTCGAAGAGATCGTCGTCTGTCTTGACCTGCTTGGGGTTGACCACGTGGGTGGCACCCAGCTCTTTGGCCAGGGCGAGTTTTTCGTCGCTGAGATCGACGGCAACGACGCGGCGCGCGCCGGCCGCCACAGCGGCCAGCAAGGCCGACAAGCCCACGCCGCCCAGCCCCACGATGGCGGCCGTGTCGCCGGCCTTGATGCGCGCCCGGTTCAGCACCGCGCCCGCGCCGGTCAGCACGGCGCAGCCGAACAGCGCGGCCTCGCGGTGGCTCAGTTCAACGTTGACCTTCACGCAGGAACGACGCGACACCACGGCGTATTCCGCGAAGCAGGACACGCCCGTGTGATGGTTCAAATATTCGTCGCCGATGTGCAGGCGGCGGTCGCCGCCCAGCAAGGTGCCTTGCGTGTTGGCGGCGGCGCCGGGTTCGCACAGCGCGGGGCGGCCTTCCATGCAGGGGTTGCAGCAGCCGCAACTGGGCACGAACACCATGGCCACGTGATCGCCGGGTTTCAGGTCAGTAACGCCGGGGCCGGTCTCGACCACTTCACCCGACGACTCATGCCCCAACACGATCGGCACGCCACGCGGACGGTCGCCGTTGATGACCGACAAATCCGAATGGCAGAGGCCGGCCGCCTTGATGCGCACCAGCACTTCGCCCGTGCCGGGTGGGTCCAACTCGACCTCGGTGATGGCCAAAGGCCGGGTCTGGGCGTAAGGACCTTGCACCCCTACGTTACGCAACAACGCCGCTTTGATTTTCATGCGCTGACATCCAAGTAGAAGCAACACGGCCGGCGCGTGCCGGCCGGATCCAAACGCTTACACCGTGCGTCCACCGTCCACGGGGAACTCCACACCGGTGATGAATTCCGCCGCGTCGCTCGCCAGGAACAAGGCGGCCGCCGCCACGTCCGAGGGTTGGCAGAAGCGGCCCAGCGGAATGGTGGACACGAACTTGGCGCGGTTCTCGGGCGTGTCGGGCAAGCCCATGAACAGCTCGAACATGCCGGTAATGCCCATCACCGGGCAGATGGCGTTGACGCGGATGCCGTCGGGGCCCAGTTCCACGGCCATGGATTTGGACAGCACGTTGACCGCGCCCTTGGACGCGTTGTACCAACTTAGGCCGGGGCGCGGGCGGATGCCGGCAGTCGACCCGACGTTAAGAATCACGCCGCGCTTTTGCTTGCGCATCACGGGCACCACGGCCTGCGCCATGTGATAGATGGACTTCACGTTGATCTCGAACATGCGGTCGAACATGGCCTCGTCCACGTCCAGCATCGGCTGGTTCTTGTGGGTAATGGCGGCGTTGTTGACCACGATGTCTACCGACCCGAATTGCTCCAGACACACGCGCACCACGTTGTCGATGTCGGCGCGGCTGGACACGTCGGCCTTCACGGCCAGCGCGGCCGCGCCCACTTCGCCGGCCACGCGGTCGGCGGCTTCCTTGTTGATGTCGGCAATGACGACCTTGGCGCCTTCCTTCGCGTACAGCTTGACGATGCCTTCCCCGAAACCGCTGCCCCCACCCGTAACGATGGCGACCTTACCCTGCAACTGACTCATGACTGGACTCCGTAGATGGCGTGGCGATCATTCGCCGTAGAACTGGATCAACGTTTTCGTGGTGCTCATTTCTTCCAGGGCGATGAAGCCCTTCTCGCGCCCGTGGCCGCTTTTCTTGACGCCGCCAAACGGCAGTTCCACGCCGCCGCCCGCGCCAAAGCCGTTGATGTAGACCTGGCCGCACTTGATGCCGCGCGCCACGCGCTGCTGGCGTCCGCCGTTCTCGGTCCAGACCGCGCCCAGCAGGCCGTAGTCAGTCGCGTTCGCCAGCCGGATGGCGTCGGCTTCGGTGTCAAAGGGCAGCGCCACCAGCACCGGCCCGAAGATTTCTTCGGTCAGCAAGGTGCTGTCATGCGAGGGCGCGGAGAACAGCGTGGGCGTCACGAAGTAGCCGCCCGCAGGCACGCCGTCGGCAATGCCGCCTTCGGCCGCCACGGTCAGGCCGTCGGCCAGGCCCTTGGCGATGTAGCGGTTCACGCGCTCGAACTGCGCCTTGTTGACGACGGGGCCGCAGGTCAGGTCCATGTCGGGCGTGCCGGCGCGCACCTTGGAAAACTCTTCGGCCAGCGCCTTCATGAAGTCGGCGTAGACGCCGCGCTGCACCAGCAGGCGGCTACCCGCCGTGCAGGTCTGGCCCGTGTTGTGGACGATGCCCTTCACGATGGCGGGAATGGCCAGCTTGTAATTGGCGTCATCGAACACGATGTGCGCCGACTTGCCGCCCAGCTCCAGCACGCACTTGACGGCGTTGACGGCGGCGGCCTGCTGGATCAGCACGCCTACTTCGTTCGACCCGGTGAAGGTGATGAAGTTGATGTCGGCATGGCGCGACAGGCTGGCGCCCGCCTCTTCGCCCAAGCCTGTCACGATGTTCAGCGCACCGGCCGGAAAGCCCACTTCCAGGGCCAATTCGGCGACGCGAATGATGGACAGGCAGGCGTCTTCGGCCGGCTTGACCACGCTGGCGTTGCCCATGGCCAGTGCCGGGGCGACGCTGCGGCCAAACATCTGCGCGGGATAGTTCCACGGAATGATGTGGGCGGTCACGCCCAGCGGTTCGCGGATCAACTGAACCGAATAGTCCTTCTGGAAAGGAATGGTCTGGCCATGGACTTTGTCGGCCGCGCCGCCGTAGAACTCGAAGTAGCGCGCCAGCACGGTGATGTCGCCGCGCGCGGTGGACATGGGCTTGCCGGTGTCGCGCGATTCCAGTTGCGCCAGTTCTTCGTGGTGCGCCAATACCGATTCACCCAGGCGCAGCATCAGGCGGCCACGTTCCAGCGCCGTCATGCGGCCCCAGTCACCCTCCAGCGCGGCGCGCGCCGCCTGCACGGCGGCATCGACATCGGCCTGCTGGCCGCGCGGAATGGTGGTGAACACCTCGCCATCCACGGGTGACACCACATCGATGGTGCGTCCGTCGTGGGCATCGACCTGGCGGCCGTTGATAATCATCTGCGTCATGCAATGTCTCCGGTAGTCAATTCAAGGTGATAGAGCCGCGCTCAATCGTCCAGATCTGGTCAGGGATGCCGCCCAGCAGCTTCACGTTGGATTCGGTGATGACCACGCACAACTCCGGCTGCAATTCCTTCAGGCGTTCCAGCGCTTCGGTGTAGTCGCGGGCCAGCTTGGGGGCCAGGCCCTGGAAGGGTTCGTCCAGCATCAGCAAGCGGGTGCCGACCATGATGGCGCGCGCCAGCGCGACCATCTTTCCCTGGCCGCCCGACAAGGCCGAGCCCGAGCGGCCCAGCATGGGTTCCAGCTGCGGCACCACCTTCAGCACGGTCTGGATGCGGGCCGCGATGTCTGTCTTGGACTGGCCTTGCACCTCGCAGGGCAGGTTCAGGTTTTCCTGCACGGTCATGGTCGGGAAGATCACGCGGTCTTCCGGCGCGTAGCCCACTTTCAGCGCGGCGCGCTTGTGGCCAGGCATGGCACTTAGGTCGGCGCCGTCAAACATGATCTTGCCGGACTTGATCTTGGTCAGGCCCATGATGGTGCGCAGCAGCGTGGTCTTGCCCGCGCCGTTGCGGCCGACGATGCCGATGGTCTTGGACGCGTCGAAGCTGGCGCTGACGTCGCGCAGGATGCGGTTGCCTGCCAGGTCTACGTTGATGTCGGATAGGTTCAACATGGTTCAGGCCCCCAGCACTTCGCTTTTGATCTGCGGGTTGTTCAGCACTTCGTCCGGCGTGCCGTCGGCCGCCACCTTGCCCGAGATCCAGGCCGCCACGCGCGTGGCGTAGCGCGACACGATGTCCACGTCATGCTCGACAAACCAACTGGTCACGCGGCGTTCGTCCAACGCATGCATCACGGTTTCCATCAAGGCGAATTTGTCCTCAGAGGCCACGCCGCTGGTGGGCTCGTCCATGATCAGCAGCTTGGGGCGCAAGGCCAGCGCCATCGCCACATCCAGCAGCTTGCGCTTGCCTTCGGGCAGTTCAATCGACGCTTCGTCGGCTTCGGGCAAGAGGCCCACCAAGTCCAGCGTGGCGTCCACTTCCTTCTCGTCGATGGTGCTTTCCAACGAGCGAAACCAGCTCAGTTCCTTGTTGCGGCGCGCGGCGGCAATCTGCACGCACTGGCGCACGGTGTGCTCGGTAAACAACTGCGGCAATTGGAACGAACGGCCCAGCCCCAGGCGCACGATCTTGCGCGGGGCCATCGCCGTAACGTCGCGCCCGTCGAAATACACCTTGCCTTTGGAGGGCGCCAGGTAGCCGGTGCAGATGTTGATGAAGGTGGTCTTGCCCGCGCCGTTCTGGCCGATGACGGCCAGGCGCTCGCCTTCATGCAATTCAAAGTTGATGTTGTCGGCCGCGATCACGCCGCCGAAGGACAGATGCAGGTCAGTGGTTTGAATAAGGGGTTTCATCATCAGTTCCTGGCCGCCGCTTGCGTCGCGGCTTGAATACGCGCCTGCGAGGTGGCGTTGGCGCGGGCCCGGGCTTCGTCGCGCTTTTGCCTGGCGATGCGCTGCATGATCTGGCCGACAAAGCCGGTGGGGAACATGAAGATCACCAGGATCAGCGTCAGGCCCAGCAAGAACTGCCACAGGCCGGGGAAGTACGCGGCCGACACCAGCTTCACGGTTTCAAAGCCCACTGCGCCCAGGAAGGCTCCGGCGGCATGCCCTGCCCCACCCAGAATCGTGATGAACACGAATTCGCCCGACCGCAGCCACGATCCGATTTCCGGCGTGACCAGGCCCTGCATCAACGCCAGGATCGCGCCTGAAAACCCCACCACGACAGCGGACAGCAGGTAGCCCTTCCACATGATGAAGTAGGCGGAAAACCCCAAATATTCAATGCGCGTTTCGTTCGTCTTGATGGCCGCCAGCGCCTGGCCGCTGCCCGACCGGAAGTAGCGCTGCACCCACCAGGCCAGCACCAACGACAAGACCAGCGTCAGCACCAGCAAGGCACGTTCGAACGATTCGCGCTCCATCAGCACACCGGCAATGGCGGGCCGCACGATGCGCATGCCGTCCGAGCCGCCCGTCAGGGTGTAGAGCTTGCCCAGCAGCGCGAACAGCACCATGCTCAGCGCCAGGTTCAACATGCCGAAGAAGATGCCGCGATAGCGCACCACGAACAGGCCGACCACCACGGCGGCCAGGAAGCTGGCCACGACACCGGCCAGTATCAGCACCAGCGCATCGGTGCCCGGCATGGCGCGCGCCAGGAAGGCCACGGTGTAGGCCGAGATGCAGGAATACATGGCGTGGCCGAACGAGATCTGGCCGGCGCGGGCCATCACCGACACGCCCAGTGCGGCAATGGCGTAGGTCAGGCCGATGACGATCGGCGTGATGGTCCACGAATAGGTATAGCCAAGGAAGAGCGTGGCCAGCGCGGCCACGAGGCTGAGTACGACGACTTTCATCAGATCCTCCGGGCTTGGGCGACGGTGAACAAGCCATGCGGCCGGATGATCAGCACCAGCACCATGATGATGTACGGCACCGCCACTTCCAGTTCGGGCGCGGCGTAGACGGCAATGGAACGCATGATGCCGATCAGCAATGCGGCGATCAGCGCGCCGGTAATCTGCCCCAGGCCCGCCGTGGCCACCACGGCGAACGACAGCACCGTCATGTCGGTACCGGCGCCAGGCACCAGCGACGTGGTGGGCGCGGCCATCGCGCCGCCCAGGGCACCCAGGATGGTGGCGATCACGAAGGTGACGTAGCCGATCTTCTTGGCGTTGATGCCCAGCGACGTGGCCACTTCACGGTTGTGCGTGGTGGCCACCGTCTGCTTGCCCAGCTTGGTGTGGCGCAGGAAGAACTCCAGGCACACGTAGGCCAGCACGGCGGTTACCGGCACTACCACCAGTTGGTAGGTGGTGTAGGTGATGTCGCCGATTTCAATATTGCCCAGGCGGTTGACGACTTCGCTGGCGCTGTAGGGCTGCGCGCCCCACAGCAGGCGCTGTATGTCTTCCAGCATCAGGAAGCCGCCGAAGGTGATCAGCAGTTTCAGGATGGGGTCGTAGTTTTGCGCGCGGCGGATCAGCACGAATTCCATGATGCTGCCCAAAGCCAGGCCCACCGCGATGGCGGCCACGAACAAGGCGGCGAACAGCAGGAAGGGGGAGTCGGTCTTGGGCGCCAGGAACATGACAAGGCTGGCCGCGGCGTAGCCACCGAAGGCGTAGAAGGCGCCATGGGCAACATTCAAGATGCCCATCACGCCGAACACCAGGGTTAGTCCCATCGACACCAGGAACAGCAGACTGGCGTACGCCACGCCATCCACCAAGGCGAGAGGCAGTAGATCCAAGGTCAAGCGTCTTCTCCCAATCCGCTAAGCACCTGCCGCGCGGGCGATGCGTTGCCTTGGCAACGTGCGTCCCCTGCACGGTGGTACGGGCATGTAGCCCGGGACGCGCATGGCGCGCCCTTGTCTCGTTATGGACCTTGCCGTGCCCGCTGCCGATACGAATCGGAACAGGCCGGAAGGCGTTTATATGGACGGGTCCGATCGCAGGCCGCAACCGCTTTTCGTAGTCGTCCGATGTGGAAAAGAAGTATAGGGAGGCGCGTTTTCAGCGCCTATTTATCTTTGCGCAAGCCGGGTTTCACAAGCGATAGAGTGGCCGTGGCGGGCGTGTTTACCGTCTACGGGTTTACCTGCATCGTCGCGGCCAAGGGCGCCCGCGTCTGGTAATTGGGGATGATGCGCAGGTGCGGTTCGTTGGGCAATTGCACATAACGGCCTAGACCATCCGGCGTAAGCGCGCCCACGTCCATGCGAGCCAGCGCGGCGCCGTTGGCGTCGTCGATGGCGATGCGCAGCGCGGGTGGGTTCAAGCCATAGGATTCGCCAGCATGCGGGGTCAGGATGCGGTCGCTGCGGGCGTGCGAAAACAAGGCCAGGAAGTCGGCGACGTCGAAGTTGGCGACGGCGGGGGTTGCGTGCCAGCCTTGCGCGCCGCGTTGCAGCATCAACGTCTGCGCCGATGTCTGGGTCTGCTTCGGCACCTGCACCTTCGATGTCTTCGTTGATGTCTGCGTTGATGTCTGCGTTGATGTCTGCGTTTGCGAAGGGATCAGCAAAGTAACGCGGGCCGCTTGATCCGCATTCCAGGCATACAAACGCGCGGGCTTGCCGCTATCGTCATGCAGATGCGTGTGGCCGCTGTGCGTGGCGGGCGACTCCATCGCTTCGTGCCATTGCCACGCCGACAACACCACCCCGGCCACCAGCAACATCGGCCATGCGATGCTACGTCCCTGGGAAAGGCGCGCGGCGTTCACCGCCGTCTCCACCACAGCAACAACCCCGTCATCAACGCCAGCAGCGGCAAGACGACGGTGCTGGTCCAGAACACCGTGCGCATCTGGCGGTTGGTGAGCTCGACGCGGCGGTTTTCGTAATGACGCGGGCGGATCGTCAGCAAGGCGTCTTCGCCGGCCAGCAGCGTGACGGCGCTGGTGAAGAGCGCGCCGTTGCCCAGGGTGGCGAAATGGCGGTTGGTCGCAAAGTCGCTATCGCCCGCCACCAGCAAGGTGGGCCGCGCCGATCCATCCACGCTGGCCGTCTGCGCGTTGCGCGTGGCCAGCGCCATCAAGGTGTGGCGCGTGCCGGCTTGACCCGGCAGATACGCCTGGGCGGACGTCTGCGCCAAGGGAATCACGGTCACGCCCGGGGGCAGACTGTCGCCCGCGGGCTCCAGCACGGCCGCGCCGGGAAAGAAGCTCAAGGGCAAACCGCGCGTCATCTTGTGGCGGGTGTAGTCGCTGACGGCGGGGCTGCCGGCGTCGTTGCGGTAGTGGCTGGCCGGGTCCGCCAGCGCGCCCGCCGGCCGTGCAATGCCGAAGTCGGCCAGCAAGGCATCCAGGCCGTGCTGCGTGTCGGGTTCCAGCAGCAGCAAGGTCTTCCCGCCGTCCGCCGTCCAGCGGCGCAGCGCCTGCGTGTCATCCGCGCCGAACGGCGTACGCGGGCCGGCGGCCACCACCACGGCGCACGCCGGCAGCGCTTGCGCCAGGCTGCCCGCGTTCACGGCGCGAGTGCCAAAGCCCAGCGTCTGCAAGGCATTGCGCGCCATCGCCATGCCATGCTGCTCATGCACTTCAACGCGCGCCACCAGATTTTCGTCGTCGCCGTGGTCTTCCAGATCGTCCAGCGACGTCAGGCTGTCCAGCATGGCTTCGCGATGCCCTTGCGTGAAGCACACCGTCTGCGCGCCCTGCTGGCTGATGCGGATCAGCGCGTTGGTGAAGTCGGTTTCAGTGCCGCCGTTGATCGTCATCTTGCGGCTGTCGGCGGCCAGCACCGCGCTGCCCGCGAACTGGATGCCGGCTTCGCGCGCCTCGGCCGGGCGCAGCGCCGGGTCCACGCCGCGCACGCGGATTAGCGGGTTGGCGTGTTCGTACTGGCGCAGCAGTTCCAGCGCGTCCACCATGCTTTTGTTGCGCAGGTCATAGAACCAGGTCACGTCCACGGGCTGCTTGATCTGGCGCGCCACGTCCAGGCTTTCGGGCGACAGGCTGTAGAGCCGCTGCGCCGTCAGATCCAGCCGGCCCAGATTGCGGGATGCCCACAGGTTCAGCGCCAGCAGCAAGGCCGCGACCGCCAGCACGGGCAGCCATAGCCCCAGCCGTCTGCCCGCGCGGCGCAAGCCGGAGTGGCCGTTCATCGCAGCCTCCAGCGCTTCAGGTTGACGGCCGCGATCATCAACGCCAGCACCGCCACGCTGGTCAGCGTTACCGTGGCAGGCCCGGGCAGCACACCCCGGATAAAGTCCACATGCTGCGCCGACAGGGACAGCGCCTGAAAGAACGGCGACAAGGCTGGAAAGGCATCCAACGCGGCCGGGTAGTCCATGAACCACAGCAACACCAGGATGCCCCAGGTGGCGCTGGCCGCCACGATCTGGTTCGAGCAGGCGCTGGACACGGCAATGCCTATCGCCAAAAACAACGCGCCGTACAGGAATACGCCGATGTAACCGCCCACGATGGGGCCGTAGTCAGGCTGCCCGTACCAGGCCAGCGGCAGCACGGCGGCGGTCGTACCCGCCAGCATCAAGGCCAATACGGTCAGCCCCGCCGCGTACTTGGCCGCCACCAGCGTGGCGTCCGACAAGGGCAAGGTCAGCAACAATTCCAACGTGCCCTGCCGCGCCTCTTCCGCAAACGCACGCATGCTGACCAAGGGCATCACCAGGATCAGCAAGATCGTCATGTTGTGAAACGCCGTGACCATTTGCCCGGTGCTGACGAAGAACAGATTGAAGCTGAACAGGTAGCCCGACAGCGCCCAGAACACGGCCACCACCACCAGCGCCACGGGCGAGCCGAAGTCGGTGCGCAGTTCTTTTCGGTACAAGGCAAGAAAGCCCTTCATGCGCGCCTCCGCAAGACCGGGTCCCATAACACCGGATCATTCGGCGCCAACGCCGCCAGCAGGCGGGTTTCGACGGCGTCGTGCAAGGACAGCACGGCGCGCACCTGGGCATGCGCCAGCACGATGCGCAGCACCTGATCGCACACGGCGCCCGGCGCTTCGCCAACACCGGCTGTGTTCCAACTGATGCGCCACTTGCTCAACGCGGCGTCCAGCACCGTGGCGTCCACCGCGTGCACGCCCGCGCAGGCCGACAAGGCAGCATGCAAGGCCGCGTGGCCCGACGTGGGCAAGGCCAGTTGCAATTGCAGCGCCGACTGCGCCTGGCCCAAGGCCGCATCTTCCACCAGGTGGCCTTGGCGCAGGATGACGATGCGGGTGCACAAGGCCTCCACCTCTTGCATGAGATGGCTGCTGAACACCACCGCGCGCCCTTCGGCGCAGCGGCGGATCATGGCGCGCGCTTCCACGATCTGCACCGGGTCCAGGCCGTTGGTGGCTTCGTCCAACAACAGCACGGGCGGATCATTCAGCACCGCTTGCGCCAGCCCTACCCGTTGCCGCTGGCCCTTGGACAGGCGGCCGATGGCGCTGCCGGCAACGGCTTGCAAATCGAAGCCGTCGATGGCGCGTTCAATGGCCTGACGGCGCGCGCGCGCCCCGCCCGCCACCTTCACGCCCGCGCCAAACTCCAGGTATTGCATGACCGTCAGCGCGTCGTACAGCGGCGCGCGTTCGGGCAGGTAGCCGATGTCGGCATTGCCCCGGCCTGGGGCGGGTTCCCGCCCTCGAACCGTGACGCGGCCGCTATCCGGCGTGTAGAACCCCGCCATCAGGCGCAGGGTGGTGGTCTTGCCGCTGCCGTTCGGCCCCAACAGGCCCACGATTTCCCCGGGCGCCACGGACAGGCTCAGGGAATGCAGGACCTGGCGGGGTCCGAACGACTTGCAGACCTGATGCAAAGCAACAGCCGGCTGCATGGGGTGCTCTTGGGTCGGGGTGGCTAGGATCGGTGCGTAGAGCCCGGCGCCTTAGTCAAAGACTTTGGTCTTGGCGTTCTGCGCGTGCTGCTCGGCGTCGTGGCTATACCAAAGCTGCCCCTGGCGCGCGTCGCGGATCTGCTTGAGCCGGTCAATCGCCTGCATCGACGCCGCGGTGTTCCAGGTAATGCCGGGGATCACGCCCGCCTCGTTCTCAGCCGTGTAGATCGCGTCCGCCGCCAGCAGCACCGTGCCGGTGTTCTTCAGTTTCACCTGCAAGGACTGATGCCCCTGCGTGTGGCCCTTGGTGTCCAGCAGCACGATGGTGCCGTCGCCGAACAGGTCGAAGTCGCCTTCCACCTGGATGAAGTCGTAGTCGCGCGTGGTGTCGAAGTCTTTCATGACATAGGCGGCGCGCTGGAATTTCTCGGGCCACCAGGCGGCGCGCAGCTCGGCCTTTTGCACCACGTGCTTGGCCTTGGGGAACATCTTGATGTTGCCGGCGTGGTCCAGGTGAAAGTGCGAATACACCACGTACTTCACGTCGCTGACGTCAAAGCCCGCGGCCTTCAACTGGCGGTCGATGACTTCGTCGCGGCCCTGGATGGAATTGAAGGCGCCGCACAAGCCCTGGCCCCAATAGTTGGCGCAGTTGCCATCGGCGGTAGCCTGGTTCATGCCGGTGTCAAACAAGACCAACCCGCGCGGGTGCTGGATCACATAGGCGGGCACGGGGATCTTGATCTTGGTGCCCACATCGACCATGGCGGTCATGAAGCCTTTGTCCAGCTCGATCTTGCCCACGGACAACTGCATCAGCTTGACGTCGGGCGGCGCGTCGGCGGCCTGCGCCCCCGCCATCATCGCCATTGCCCCAAGCGCACCTGCAAACCTCTTCCAGCTCTTGCTCATTGTCGTCTCCTCGGACCAACAGGGATGACCGCCGCCACGTGGCAACGGTCGATAGCAAGCCGCCCGGTTTGTCCCGGGTTTTTTTCAATAGGGTTTTGCTGTGCGGGGTTGATGGCGCGGCGGATCGGTTCGCCGGCCAGGACGGCATCTGACGGCCGTTTTCTCTGTTGCGCACTCTGACGCAGCGCCGCGCGGCTGCCAATTTAGGATTTATTAAGCTGGGCTTCACGGGCGCCGCACTGGTAGCAACCCTAAGGCGGATGCGCGGCCAAGGGCCAGTTACACCAGCGCCGCCCCTTTGCGCCGGGTGAACTGGGCCAGAGAACGCAGCGCCAGTGCGTGCATGGCCGCCACCGACGGCAGCAGCGTTTCTTCCTTGCGGGTCAGCACGCCCACGATGCGCTCTACCGTGGGCTCGCACAGCGGCACGAACGCCAGCCCACTGCTGACGGCGGGCCGCGCCAACACCGGCAGCACCGTCACCCCCAGGCCGCTGACCACGCTGGCCAGCAACGACGCGCGGTTAGACACCACCATGGCCGGATCGTCGATATAGCCGCCCAGTTGCCGGTTCTTGAGCGTGTCGAACGTGGCGTTGCCGATCAGCCTTTCGTCTTCAAGCGCAGACCACGGCACCGCCCCGCGCCGCCGCGCCAGCGGGTGCGATTTACGGCACACCAGCCCAAAGGCATCGCGCGCGACGGGCGTGAAGGCAACCTCGGCCGTGCGCGGCACCTGCCCGGCTACGCCCACCTGCACCTCGCCGCCCAGCACCAGCCGGTGCACGTCCTGCGACGACTCATCCAGCGCGCGGATGCGGATGTCGGGATGGCTGCGCGCGTAGCGTTCCAGCAGGCGGGGCAGCCACTCATCGGCCAATGACGGCATCACCGCCAGCGACACGGGCCCCTTGTTGCCCATGCCCAGCTGCCGTGCCGCATCCAGCACGCGGTCATGCGTAGCCAGCAATTCGCGCAGCAGCGGCGCCACCGCCAGCCCCAACGGCGTCAGTTGCGCCCGCTTGCCGGCTTCAAACAGCGGCGCGCCCAGTTGCTGTTCCAGGTCTTGCATGGCGGCCGACACGGCGGCTTGCGACCGATGCGTGCCTTCGGCCGCAAGGCGGAAGCTGCCGTGGTCGGCCGCCAACAGGAACTGGCGCAGGTGCTGGATCTTCAGGGGCGTGGGCATGCTGGGCACCGGTTGGCTTCAGGTTTTCCGAAATTAACTTGAGTTAATTTGGATTGTCAAAATTTGCTCTCGGCATGAACAATGGGCTCATCATCAGCCCTTATGCGTTGGAGCAATCAAATGGCCCTGCAAGTGCGCAAGATCATCAGTTACGTTGAAAAGACCTGCATCGAAGGCGGCAAGCCGGCTGAGCGCCCCTTGGTCATGATCGTGGCCGCCGCCGTGATCCGTAATCCGTGGGCGGGCTTGCCGTTCCAGGAAGACCTGCGTCCGCAAATCCTGGAAAACGCGCCGCCGTTGGGCGAACTGCTGGTGGCCGAGATATTGCGGCAGGCCGGGTCGGCCGACCAGATCGAAGCCTACGGCAAGGCTGCCGTGGTGGGCACGTCAGGGGAAGTCGAGCATGCATCCGCGTTGATCCACACACTGCGCTTTGGCAATGCCTACCGCAATGCCGTGGGCGGCACCAGCTACCTGGCTTTCACCAACACGCGCGGCGGCCCGGGCTGCGTTATTTCCGTGCCCTTGATGCACAAAGAGGACGAAGGCCTGCGTTCACACTACCTGACCGTGCAGACCAACATCAACGACGCCCCCGCGCCGGACGAAATCGTGATTGCGCTGGGCGCGGCAACGTCGGGCAGGCCGCATCACCGCATCGGCAACCGCTATTCCGACTTGCAGGAATTGGCGCAAGAGGCGCAGTCGAAATGAGCACGCCACGCCGTCGATCCGGCCGTGGCGCACCGCTGGTGCTGCTGCACGGCGTGGGCTTGGACCACACGCTTTGGGATGATGTGGCGCCGCTGCTGGAGGCCCGCTTTGACGTGCTGCGCTACGACCTGCTGGGTCATGGCGCGGCGCCGGGCCTTCAAGGGGCCGCGGAGATGCCGCGGTTTATTGCGCAACTGGACGCCGAACTGGACGCGGCCGGCTGGAGCGAAGCCAACGTGCTGGGCTATTCGATGGGCGGCCTGATCGCGGGAGCCTATGCCGCCGCGCGGCCCCAGCGCGTGACCCGGCTAGTGCTGTTGAGCACGGTGTTCCACCGCACGCCAGACGAAGTGCGTGCCGTGATGACCCGTCTGGAGGCCGCGGCCACGCAGGACGTGGGCGCGGCAGCGGCGGTGTCGCTGCAACGCTGGTTCACGCCCGCGTTCGAGGCCGCGCGCCCGGAGCGTATTGCCGCCATCGGCCACCGCCTGCTTCACAACAACCGCGCCGACTTCCTGGCGGCCTATCGCTTGTTCGCGCACGGCGACACGCTGCTGGCGCAAGCCGCGCCCGACATTTCGTGTCCGACGCTGGTGATGACGGGAGACCAAGACGTCGGGTCTACGCCCCGCATGACGCGCGCGCTGGCGCGGGCGCTACCTGACGCGCGAGTGCGTGTGGTGGACGGCCAGCGGCATATGCTGCCGGTGGAAGCCCCCGAGGCACTTGCCTCGGCCCTGCATGCGTTTTTATTGCCGAGCGCGCCGTCGGAGGCGCTGACGGGCGGCATGCCCGGGGGGCCGAATGGCCCAGAGCCCACAGCCTATTTCCGACCCGCAGCCCCCCGCTGAATCGCCCGCCAGACAGAGGTGATCGGCCCACGCCCCGATAACGGGCGCAGAAGGAGACAACCGCATGAATCGCAGAACCGTTTTGAAGCAACTGGCCCTGGGCGCAACAACGCCGCTGGCCGCGTCGCTGGGCCTGTCGCTGGGCCGAAATGCCGCCGCGCGCGAGGCGCCGCTACGCGTCATCGTGCCGTTTCCGCCGGGCGGCGGCACCGACGTGCTGGGCCGCGTTGTCGCCGCCACGCTGGAAGGGGCGCTGGACCGCCCCGTCGTGGTGGAGAACAAGCCGGGCGCCAGCGGCATGCTAGGCGCCGACTACACCGCCAACGGCGCCAAGGATGGCAGCGTGCTGCTGTTTGCCGGGCTGGTGCCGTCGGTGCGTTATTACGCGCGGCCGCCGGAAGAGGTGCTCAAGCAACTGGCGCCCGTCTGCCCCATCGCGCGTTCCCCGTACATGGTGGCCGTCAACGCCGACGTGCCCGCCAAGACCCTGGCCGACCTGGTCGCGCAGGCCAAGCGTGAACCCAAGGGCTTGACCTTCGGATCGCCCGGCAACGCCACACCGCAGCATCTGGCGACCGAACTGCTGCAAGCCGCGTGCGGCATCGACATGCTGCACGTGCCCTATCGGGGCACGGGCCCGATGATGACGGACCTGCTAGGCGGCCAGATTCAGGTGGTGGTGGCCACCGTGGCGGCCGTCGAACCATATTTGAAGAGCGGGCGGCTGCGCGTGCTGGCCGTAACCAGCCGCGAACGGCTGCCGAAGTATCCCGACATTCCCACGGTCGCCGAAAGCGGTTACGCCGGCTTTGACGCGCAGATCCAGTTCGGCACGTATTGCGCGGCCGGCACGCCCGAAGCCACCATCGCCGCCTTGAACCAGGGCATCAACCGCGCCCTGCAAACCGAGTCCGTGCGCGCCAAGCTGGCCGAACAGGGCTTTGCCCCCACGGGCGGAACACCTGCACAGTTGCAACAATCGTTGCTGGCCGAGATCCGCGACGTGGCCGGACTGGTACAGGCAGGCAAGGTCCGGGTGGACCTGTAGCGATCTGTAGCGGGCGGTAGCGAAGGGGCGCGCAGCCGCGCAAAGGCCTGATTAGAATTCGGACTTCTTCCCCTCCGCCCGCCCGCCATGCTCCGTCCCTATTCGCTGTTGACCGGCGCCCTGACCCTGTCCGCCCTACTGGCTTGTGGCGCCGCGCAAGCCGCCAGCGGCCCCTGCCCCGAAGCGGCCGGCATCGTGCGCGCCGTCTACAACAACACCGACAAGCCCGACGCCCAAGGCCGCATTCGCCTTGCGGAAGGACACGCCATCGTCACGCTCTCCGATGCCGATGTAGGCGCGCCGTTTGCCGTGGCGTGCAAAACGTGGCCCGCCAATCCGGACCTGTTGCTGGTGGCGGTGCCCTTGATGCAGGACACGCCCGACCCCGAGAATGGCCACGTCGGCGACCTGGACGTGCTGGTGCTGGACAAGCAGACGCTGCAAGTGCGCCAACGACGCAGGCTGGTGGGCCTGATGTCGGACGATGCCGTGCGGATCGCCGGGCTGGCATTCGACACGGCGCGCTATGACGTGGCGGCCGACCAGCGCGCATTCGGCATCCGGATCGAACGCGAGGGCGCATCGCGCGCCAACCCCTTCGACGAAACCAGCTTGCGCCTGTTCACCGTGCACGAAAACGAACTGCGCATGGTGCTGGACGGCATGGCCGTCAACCGCTCATCCGGCGTATGGGACACCACCTGCGCCGGCGAATTCTCGGAAAGCGCCGTCAGCCTGGCGATAGGCGACGCGCAACGCCGTGGCTACCGCAACCTGATCGCCACCGAATCCCACTCGGCCAGCCGCGCCTCGGTGCAGCAAGGCGGCTGCGAGGAAAAAACCATCAAGCAAGGCAAGACCCGCCACACGCTTTCGTTTGACGGCAAGCGCTACCGCATTCCGAAGGCGCTGCGGTCGATGGACCGCGATATCGCTGGATAAGCACGATTTACCCAGATGCTTGCTGACAAAACCGGTATCGGCAGAGCATGCTCGATAACACTCCGTGCCCGGTGCTCAACATTTCTTAGTCGTCCTATAGCCATACCCTGACTCGCTGTCCAAGATGTGCCGCATGACGCACTCAAAGGGGGGCATCGTGAGTCACAAACACGACTTTCGATTCAGCTTTGGCATCGTAGGCGGCATGGACTTTGAAGTGGTCGAGTTCACCCTGTACGAGGGCTTGTCCGAGCCCTTTCGGCTGGACCTAGCTCTGGCCAGCCATGAATCATCGGTGGACTTCGGCCACGTGCTGGATCAAGCGGCCTTGCTGACCATCTGGTATCAAGAAGCCCCGGTACGCTACGTACACGGCGTGGTCTCGCGCTTCGAACAAGGCACCACCGGCTTTCGCCGCACCCGCTACCGCGCCACCGTCGAACCGCTATTGGCCCGCGCCGGCCTGTGTTCCGACTGGCGCATTTTCCAGCACCTGTCCGTACCCGAAATCCTGCAAGCGGTGCTTAAAGAGCACGGGGTCCTGGACTACGAACAGACGGTCACCCACGAACACCTGCCGCGCGAATACTGCGTGCAGGCCGGTGACACCGATCTGTACTTCCTGGAACGCCTGGCCCGCGAAGAAGGCTTCTTCCATGCCTTTCATCATCATGCCAAAGGCCACCGCCTGGTCCACAGCGACCGCCTGCACATCCACGGCAACATCGACGGTGGCCCGGTCCAGTACCAGCCTGCCCCGGGTGGGGATAAACCCGAACCGGCGCTACGCCGCTTCACCTACGCCGAACAGGTTCGCACGGCCCGCCAGACCCAACGCGACTACACCTACACCCACCCCCGGTACACGCAGGAACACAGCCGCGATGGCGTCAACCTGGACCACCAGCGTCGCCACTACGAACGCTATGACTACCCGGGCCGCTACAAACGCGACGAAGCGGGCATTCCGTTCACCGAGAACCGCCTGCGGGGGCTACGGCGCGATGCGCGCGTTGCATCGGTCGAAGGCGACGACCCGCGTCTGGTCCCGGGCTTGTCGTTCGAACTGGAAGGCCATCCGCGCGGCGACCTGAACCAAGGCTGGCGCCCGGTACGCATGCGTCATCACGGGGTGCAGCACAGCAGCCAACAGGAAGACGGCGCCGATGCACAGCAAGGCACGCGCTATGGCTACACGGCAGAGCTTGTCTCCAAACATACGGAATGGCGTGCCGAACCGCTGCCCAAGCCGCGCATCGACGGGCCTCAGATTGCCACGGTGACCGGGCCCAAAGGCGAAGAGATCTATTGCGACAGCTACGGGCGCGTCAAAGTGCAGTTTCCCTGGGACCGGCTGGGCCGCCACGACGAGCACAGCTCATGCTGGATCCGGGTGTCGCAAAACTGGGCGGGTGCCATGTGGGGGCACATGGCCATTCCGCGCATCGGACAGGAAGTGATCGTGAATTTTTTGGATGGCGACGTGGACCAGGCTGTCATCACGGGCCGCACCCATATGGCGCTGCAACTACCGCCTTACGAACTGCCCCGTCACAAGACGCGCATGACGATCAAAAGCCAGACCCACAAGGGCGAAGGCTACAACGAACTGCGCTTTGAAGACGAGCGCGATCAGGAAGAAATTTTCGTGCATGCGCAGCGCGACCAGAACATCCACGTCAATCACGACGAAACCACCTTCGTTGGACACGACCGCAGCGAAAAGATCGAAAACGACGAGACGATCGCCATCGGCCGCGACCGCCGCGAAACCGTGGCCAACAACGAGCATGTGGATATCGGCCAAGACCGCCGTCACAGCACCGGCCAGGACGACTTCCTGAGCGTGGGCCGCAACCACACCATCCAGACGGCCAAGGACCGCACGGAAGAGGTCGGCAACAGTCGGCGCGACAAGACGGCGGCCAACCACTGGACCGACATCGGCGGCTATGCCGAAACGAAGATCGAAGGGTACGACCTGCTTGAAGTGGGTCAGAAGATACACCGCAAGACCACGGTCTACGAGCTGCAGGCCGGCGAGAAGGTCGTATTCAAAGGCCCTGGCGGCACCATCACCATCGACGGCTCGGGCATCACGCTGGATGGCGTCGAAATCAAGATCAAGGGGCCCTTGAGCCAGAGCAGCTCGGGTAGCGGCAGCTCACTCCAGATAGCGGGAATGCCCGCCGTGTCGCGCGACGTCGACCCGGCGGATATTCCGTTGTCGGAGTAAGGAAATCGCGCAGGAGTCCATCGCAGTTCGAACCTGGGAGTAAGACGTCATGTTGATCAGCGCGCCCTTCCTACGCGCCGTGTTGCAAGCCGAAGACGCGGAAAGCAATGCCTACTGGAGCCTGGGTGAAAAAACCGGCAAGGGTGCGTTTCCTGTCAGCCATCAGTTTGGCTGGCATGGCGGCGTTCACCTGGTGGCGCCGGGGTCTCCACAGAATCCCGAACCGGTGCGGGCGATCGCGGATGGCGTCGTGGTGTATGCCAGGGCCAGCGACAAACCTAAACCGGCAATCGATTCCGCCACGCCGTCCAATGACCCCTTGAGGTACTACAAGGGCTGGACCAGCAACGGCGTCTTGGTCCTGAAGCACGACACCGAAATCGGTGAAGGCGTCAACGTCACGTTTTATTCCATCTATCAGCACCTACATACCTTGGAAAAGAACGCGGGAACAAAACTTGCCTTGAACACCGGCGACAAGGTCTGCCGCAAAGAGGCCATCGCCCAGGCCGGCTACATCTACGGCGCCCCCCACCGCATTCACTTCGAAATCGTGGCCGACAAAGCCAACGTAGAACGGTTGCTGGGCCGCAGCAAGGGGGAATTGAAAAGCCAGGAAGGCCGACGCGACTGCGTGTGGGGCGATATTCATTTTGTGCTGCCGGCCAATACGCCGCTTTACGACACGAACCCTCGCGAATCTCGAAGCACCTATCTCACCCGTTTGTTTCACCCCGGGCAACCGGGAAGCAATGATCGCCCCGATGCCATCGCATCCTTGTTCGGCACCACCCCGGATCAGTTGTGGAAGATGAACCGCAAGTCCATCAGCGGCGCGAAGCGGGAGGGGGACGAGAAGACGTGGTTCAACTGGGTAACCGGTGCCCACCAGAATATGTTTGATCTACCCACCCCTAGCGCAACCGAAAGAACGATCTACGTGCCTGGGGTATATGGCGCGCTGGCCGACCGCTTTCCTTCCGGTTCCAATTCCGAACATTGGGCGAACTGGCATGTGCCGGTGGCCGCGCGGACGACAGCAGAGCTGATTATCAGCATCAGCGAACAGCGCGGAGTTTTCACGGTCACTGCCCGCAACCGGCAGGGCAAGGTAACCGGCATCTTGCAAGGCGCCGCCGATAAAAGCGAAAGTTCCTACGAGCTTTACAACACCGCCGTCAAAAACTATCCAGGTTGCCCCAGCGCCGGTTTTGAAATGCTGCGCTTTGGCCGTGTGTTGGGTCCAGATGCACCAGCGCAAAGCGATCTGTATAACGGCCGGCTACCGCATATCCGCAGAATCCGGCTGTCTGATGGCAGCATATTTTTTGTTGACCTAAATGCGGTGGGCGTTCGCGTCTACAGCGACGCGGACTTTCCGCACTGGCAAGGCTGGACGTTTATTGATGACGACCTGGATGGGAATAGCCGATGCGATTCGGGCACGCTGCTGAACCTGATTGAGCCGTTAAAACCCACGCCGCATCCGCTACCGCAGGTGACAGGCGTCATAGGCGACACGATCCACAAGGTGGCGACCGGCGCGCACGCCTTGATGCAATACCAAGACCGCCTGGCACGCGCCACCGCCAAGATCCGCACCGCGCAGGTATCCAGGGCGTTGCGCCGCTGTGTGGTGAAAATTCCCACCGAATGGTCGCGTGACGATTTTGATCAGCGATGGAGTTGGCTGAAGGTCGACGATCCTGATCAACGTCCGGCGAATGTGTTGAGGACGAGTGAGTGCCTTAGCGATGAGGCGTATGGCAGGCTGAAGCGGCATCACCTGGCGCTGGCGTTCTGGGAAGAGGCGCAGGAGAAAGGCTTGGCACTGGATAAGGTGCATTACCACTTCCATCCGTTGCAGTTTATTGAGGAGTTCGCAAAATGCATGTGGCTAAGCGAGTCAGAGTTTATACAGCTCTTGCCAAAGGAGACGCTAAGAGAACATGGCTCCGGGATATATTACGAGCCCGTCAAGCTAGGGGACACCAGGGAGCGCAACATCAAACTCCATCAAGCGCACCTTAACTTGGCGTTGCGAAAAAACTTAATAAACACTCCCCTTCGAATGGCGACTTTCTTTGCCAATGCCCTTCAAGAAACAACCTGGCTTCAAACTCTGCGCGAGAACGACTCCACCCGCTGGTACTACCCTTGGGATGGACGTGGCTTCTTGCAATTGACACATGCGACGAACTACATCCGCTATTGGGATTATCGTGGGCGAGAAAAACAAATATCACAGGAGACGCGGGAAGCTCTCTCGCATGCCACTAAGCAGGCCAATTCTCACCGATCGCAAGCCATTACTTTCCTAGGCGATGCCGTCAGCGGGGTAACCGCGATAATGCTTCAATGGCGCTCAGAGCTTGGGGCGGAAGTCGAACCGCTTCAGACGGAAGCGTACTTCTCGCCATCCGATAGTGCTGGATTCTATTGGTCCTTGATGAAAATTGCCCGATACGCCGATGGCGAAGTCAGTTTGGAAAGACGCGTCGTCGCGGCTACGCACCCAAGTGCTCCGACGCAAATTAAACAAAAAATCTATTATCACGCCACCGGGTTCCGAAATGCCTCGGCCAGCATCAATTACCCCAAAGCGGTAAATAACCCAAGCATAAACTTCAATGGATATATCGCCAGATGCATTCCATTTGCGCAGGCACTGGCGGTTTTGGGAGATTTTCTGTTTCCCGATGCTTCTGGCCGCCTATCCCTTGAATATCCGGAGGGACATACTCCGAGAAGAGAACCCCTATGAAAATCAAGTTCTTCACCGTACTGGTTTACGTACTTTTGCAAGTATCAGGGATCTCTTGCCTCGCCGGCGAGCCAACGGCGGCACCCAAGCAACTTCGCGTCGACATGGGGGATAACTGTGTTATCCGCATAGTGGACTATTTCGACGGCGAACTGAGTAGGAGAGGTCCAGGCCTAGCTCGATACGCTTCTGAGAAAGCGCCCGTCGACACCTCATTACATAAGTTTGGCGTTCCGTTTACTTGCGGCAACAATCCAATTTCAGGAAATAACTCAGTCGCCAAGAAATATGGCGCGATATTAAATATCGGCAACGAAGATTGGGAACCTCTTTACCCCACATCGGATCAGGATGAGATAAGAGGGTTGAGGGCCGTAACGTCTATTCATAACTTCTCGTCGGCCAATGCCAGTGGATTCTATAAAACCCAGGATGCCGATGACGGGCTACCACGCTTGCGTGATCGCGCAATGACCTACTGCTTATTTGGCGAAAAAAAGCATGTATGTGGATTCATGATCGTCATGCGGCTGAATGAGCCCAAAACCAACCAACTACCTCACATCTTAAAAGTCCTTCGCAGCGTCGAGTTTCTCGATCCTGACGTATCAGACGAAACAAACTCGGCCGCCCCTGATTGGGCATACATAAAGAGTTTCCAAGACTTGACCGATGGCCCACCTCTCGCCGCCGATGTATTGAACGTCACCTTACAAGTAAACAGAGCAGCATTACATTTACAGAATAGAAGCAAATATTTTCCCATGCATATCAGGCCATATCGGACGAAGTTCCTATCAACCTTCCAGAGGGGAGCATTCGACCATGATTAAATTAATGGCCGTCTTGATGCACATAGGTATCATCGCATTTTCTTCAAATTCGAATGCCTCTAATTCCAGAGCTCTGTTTGACCTATCCTCAGCTTGCGGATACTCAGTGCAATCGAGTCGACCGCTAGTTATCCAAGTCGATAAATGCAGATTGTTTTATGAAGATAAGGTGAATAGCCCCGCCTTCTATGGAAGCCTTAGATCGTTCAAGACAACCGAAACCCCTCCTCCGGACTTCGTGCTACTTAAATACGTAAATGGCCGATTAAAGTCCTTAAGGGAAAATTATTACGACAGCGCCCGTGACACAAAGCAGACCATAATAAAAAGGCGACGATACCCATTCCCGAAAAATAACAATCGAGACACCACAATAATTACACGACTTCAGGTCGACTATCTCAAGGAATCACCTGACTTTACTGAACTAGAATCCGTTGAAGAGAAATACGATTGCTGGGATGGCGTGGCGTTTGGCAGAATTTGGGCAGTTCATTATTCGCTCTGCTCCTTGGTAGATGCCCGCTCGGACGAGCTATTTTCAAGTGCCCGCTGGCAGTATCAAGTAATCAAAAGTCTCAAAATTCAGTGATGACCCTCCTTGGATCCAGCGTCACCCGCCCCCCCCGCTCCGCTGAAATCGATGACCCCCACCACCACTGGATAACCACCATTTACAAGCCGATTCGTCTCTGTGCATGCTGCCGTGTTGATCCGGCATAGATCGGGCGCAACATGGAGACGACATGCCTAGTCAGGAATCCCTGCATACCGCCCACATCCGTGAGATCGAACAGGTGGGCCGGGGCCGCCCCACTCAGCGCGACGCGCACGTGGTGCGCAGTTGGCTGCGCTGCCTGGATCAATACCGGCTGGACCCCGCGCAGGCTTGCGAAGCCTATATCGTGCCGGATGGCAGGTTGCGGGAACATCGCCAGCAATCCGAAGCGCTGATCCGCATTGCCCGCAGCGGGCTGGACCATCTTTTCCGGCAGGTGGCCGGGCAAAACTACGTGTTGCTGCTGGCCGACCGCCAAGGCGTCACCGTGGAATTCCTGGGCGACCCCGCGCAGACGTCCAAGCTGCGCAAGGCGGGCCTGTACCTGGGATCGGAATGGTCCGAGCCGCGCGCCGGCACCTGCGCGGTGGGCGCTTGCCTGGAGACGGGCGAGGCGCTGACCATTCACCAGACCGACCATTTCGACAACACCCATACCCCGCTGTCCTGCACGGCCGCGCCGATCTACAACGCCGACGGGGAACTGGCCGCCGTGCTGGATATTTCCTTGCTGAGTTCGCCCAGCCTGAAGACCAGCCAAAACCTGGCGCTGCACCTGGTCAACAGCACGACGCGCCGCATCGAACTGGCCAACCTGATGGCGCGCACGCGCAACGAATGGGTGCTGCGCTTCGCGCGGTCGCCCGAGTTCCTGGACGTGGACCCGGAAGCGGCGATCTCGCTGGACGGCGCGGGCCGCATCCTGGGCATGACGCACTCGGGCGCCAAGTTGCTGGCCCGCGCGGCCGGGCTGGACTGGCGCCAACCGGCGGGCCTGATCGGCCAACCGGTCACGCGCTTCTTCGACGTGCAGTTGGACGACCTGCCCCAATACACGCGTGGCCATGCGCCGCAGGACCGCTTGATCGTCGCGCGGGATGGCAACGCGTTGTTTGCGCACGCCATTGAACCGAACCGCAGTGCACGCGGCGCCACCGTCGCCGTGCGCGGCACGCCGTCGGCGCTGCGCGGGCTGGACGGCGGCGATGCCAGGATGGCGGCCTTGCAGACACGCGCCGCCAAGCTCGCCCGGCAAGGCCTGCCTATCCTGCTGCAAGGCGAAACCGGGGTGGGCAAGGAATACTTGGCGCGCGCCATTCACGAAGACAGCCGGCGGCCGGGCCGTTTCGTGGCGGTGAACTGTGCCGCCATTCCCGAATCATTGATTGAAAGCGAGCTGTTCGGCTATCTGCCGGGCGCCTACACCGGCGCTGCGCCGAAGGGCCGCAAGGGGCTGATCGAGGAGGCTGACGGCGGCACGCTGTTCCTGGACGAAATCGGCGATATGCCGCTGGCGCTGCAAAGCCGGCTGCTGCGCGTGCTGGCTGAATCCGAAGTCACACCCATCGGCGCCAATGCGCCGCGTGCGCTGCGGCTGGCGCTGGTGTCGGCCTCGCACCGCGACCTGGGCGCACTGGTGCGCGAGGGGCGCTTTCGTGAAGACCTTTACTACCGCATCAATGCCGCTACGCTGACCGTGCCCGCGCTGCGCGAGCGCCAGGATCTGGACTGGTTGATCGCGCGCATGCTGGCGCGCCATCAGGATGAATCGGGCGCGCCCGTGCTGTCGCCCGCCGCCTTGCTGGCATTGAAGGCGCATGCCTGGCCCGGCAATATCCGCGAACTGGCCAACGTGATCGCCGTGGCCGCCGCGCTGTGCGAACACGGCATCATCGAACCGGCCGACCTGCCCGAGGCGCTGGCCCCGGGCGGCGTCGCGGTGTCGGCCGAGGAAGCGACGTTGCGATCCACGCTGGACAGTTGCGCGGGCAATGTGTCGGAAGCCGCGCGGCGGCTGGGCCTGGACCGTTCCACCGTGCACCGGCAGATGCGGCGCTACGGCTTGGGCGCTCGCGGGCGGCGCTAGGGCTTTCTGCACTGCGGGTTCCTGGCGCGACTTTCCGCGACCAGGCAGTAACTTACCGCGCCGCCGCCAGTTAGCGCGCCTGGCCGCAACTTGCCATGCTTGGCCGCAACTTGCCGCGCCTCGCCCGACTTGCCCCCTGCCCGCGACCCAGCCCCCCCACGGCGCCACACCCCCGCGCCACAGGTGTGGCGTCGCGCCACGGTGGGTCGGCAGCGTATCCGCCCGTTCCCCCGTGCCACGGGCGCGCGGCGTTGTCGGCGAGCTGGCACAGCATTTGCATGGAAGGGGTTGGGCAGCCACCGGCCGGCACAGGTCGGGGCCGCTCGCGGACGCACGCGTCCGCCACCCCAACCACGCCCGCCCTGGGCAAGGAGACAAGTTATGCAGACCGCCCCCGCCGACGCCGCTTTGGACGCGGTGCTCGCCCGTCTGAACACCGCGCTGGGAAACAAGGACATGGCCGCCATCACCGGCCTGTTTCACGACGAATGCTATTGGCGCGACCTGGTGCTGTTCAGTTGGAACCTGCGCACCTTCGAAGGCCATGCGCAGATCCGCGACATGCTGACGCAACAACTGTCGCAGGTGGAGCCGGTGCGCTTCACGCGCGACGAACGTGAAGCGTCGACCGACGACGGCGGCCTGTTGCAAGGCTGGCTGAACATCGACACCAACCTGGCGCGTGGCTACGGCCACATCCGCGTGAAGGACGGCAAGATCTGGACGCTGCTGACCACCATGTCCGAACTCAAGGGGCATGAGGAACCCAGCGGCACGCGCCGCCCCATGGGCGCCGAGCACGGCAGTCGCCGCGAGCGTCAGACGTGGCTGGAAAAACGCGAGCAGGAAGCCGCCGAACTGGGCTACACGACGCAGCCCTATGTGCTGATCATCGGCGGCGGGCAAGGCGGCATCGCGCTGGGTGCGCGGCTGCGCCAACTGAACGTGCCAACCATCATCATTGAAAAGAACGAGCGCGCGGGCGATAGCTGGAGAAAGCGCTACAAGTCGCTCTGCCTGCACGACCCGGTCTGGTACGACCACCTGCCCTACATCCCCTTTCCCGAGAACTGGCCCGTGTTCGCGCCCAAGGACAAGGTGGGCGACTGGCTAGAGATGTACACAAAGGTGATGGAGCTTAACTACTGGACGTCCAGCGTGTGCGAATCGGCGCGTTACGACGAAGCAAAGAAAGAATGGGAAGTCACCGTGCTTCGGGAAGGCAAGCCCGTGGTACTGCGGCCCAAGCAGTTGGTGCTGGCCACCGGCATGTCGGGCAAGCCGAACGTGCCCCGCTTTCCCGGCCTGGACGAATTCCAGGGTGAACAGCAACATTCCTCGCAGCATCCCGGTCCGGACGCCTATCGCGGCAAGAACGTGGTGGTGATCGGCGCCAACAACTCGGCCCACGACATCTGCGCGGCCCTGTGGGAAGGCGGCGCCAACGTAACGATGGTGCAGCGTTCGTCCACGCACATCGTGCGGTCGGACACCTTGATGGACATCGGCCTGGGCGGCCTGTATTCCGAGCAGGCGCTGGCCAACGGGATGACCACGCGCAAGGCCGACCTGACGTTTGCGTCGCTGCCCTACAAGATCATGGCGCAGTTCCAGATCCCGCTTTATAACCAGATGCGCGAACGCGACGCCGAGTTCTACGGCAAGCTGGAGAAGGCCGGCTTCATGCTGGACTGGGGCGACGATGGCTCGGGCCTGTTCATGAAATACCTGCGGCGCGGGTCGGGCTATTACATCGACGTGGGCGCCTGCGACCTGATCATCGACGGCAGCGTCAAGCTGCAATCCAACACCGATGTCAGCCACCTGGCGCGCGACGCCGTCGTCTTGAAAAACGGCGTGACCTTGCCGGCGGACCTGGTCGTGTACGCCACCGGCTACGGCTCGATGAACGGCTGGGCCGCCGACCTGATCAGCCCGGAGGTGGCCGACAAGGTCGGCAAGTGCTGGGGCCTGGGGTCGGACACCACCAAGGACCCCGGCCCCTGGGAAGGCGAACAGCGCAACATGTGGAAGCCGACCCAGCAGGAAGGGCTGTGGTTCCATGGCGGCAACCTGCACCAGTCGCGGCACTACTCGCAGTATCTGTCGCTGCAACTGAAGGCGCGCCACGTGGGGCTGCCGGTGCAGGTGTACGGCATGCAGCAGGTGCACCACAAGCGCTAACCGGCGTTGACGCCTCTGTCGCAAGCGGCCGCCCGGCCGCTTGCACCTCACCGTTCCACAAGGTAAATTGTTGACAATCTAGCGTTTCCATAGCGCTTTAACCCGATCTCACCCCCACAAATCGGACCGATTGTTGACACCATGAGCAAAGTGCTGACCCTGCCGGGCGCTGCGCCCGGCGATGGCGAGACCTTGTCGGATCACATTTTCAAGAAGATCCAGGCGGCTATCGTCAAGGGCGAGATCGCCCCCGGCAGCAAGATTTCCGAGCCCGAGCTTGCGCGTATCCATGGCGTCAGCCGGGGTCCGCTGCGTGAAGCGCTGCATCGCCTGGAAGGCCAGAGGCTGCTGGTGCGCGTGCCGCATGCGGGCGCGCGGGTGGTGTCCTTGTCGCCGCAGGAATTGTCCGAGCTGTATGAAATCCGCGAGTCGCTGGAAGGCACCGCGTGCAGGCTGGCCGCCGAGCGCATGCCGCCGTCTGAAATCGCCGAGCTGCGCGAGGTCTTGCACGCGCATGAACGCGATGCCGCCTTTCAAGCCGGCGTGGGTTACTACCAGCAGGAAGGCGATTACGATTTCCACTACCGCATCGTCAAGGGCAGCGGCAACCAGATGCTGTTTCGCATGCTGTGCGACGAGCTCTATCAATTGGCGCGGATGTACCGCATCCAGTACTCGACCACGCCCAATCGCCCCCGGCAGGCCTACGCCGAACACCACCGTATTCTTGACGCCATTGCCGACGGCGATGGCGAGCTGGCTGAAATCCTGATGCGCCGCCATATCCGCGCGTCCCGCATCAACATCGAACAACAGATCGCGCAAAGCACGTTGCAGCGCACGGAGGCATGATGAACCATTCGTACCGCAAGACCCTGCCCGGCACCCGCCTGGATTATTTCGATGCGCGCGCCGCCGTCGAAGCCATCGCGCCCGGCGCCTACGCGGGCCTGCCCTACACGTCGCGCGTGCTGGCTGAAAACCTGGTGCGCCGCTGCGATCCGGCGATGTTGACCGATGCGTTGAAGCAGTTGATCGAACGTCGCCGCGACCTGGACTTTCCGTGGTTTCCCGCGCGCGTGGTCTGTCATGACATCCTGGGCCAGACCGCGTTGGTGGACCTGGCGGGCTTGCGCGACGCCATCGCCGAGAAAGGCGGCGACCCGGCCAAGGTGAACCCGGTGGTGCCGGTGCAGTTGATCGTCGACCACTCGCTAGCGGTTGAATTCGATGGCACAGACCCCGACGCCTTCGCCCGCAACCGCGCGGTGGAAGACCGCCGCAACGAAGACCGCTTCCATTTCATCGACTGGACCAAACAGGCCTTTCGCAACATCGAAGTCGTGCCGCCGGGCAACGGCATCATGCACCAGATCAACCTGGAGCGGATGTCGCCCGTGATCTACACGCAAGACGGCGTGGCGTTTCCCGATACGCTGGTCGGCACCGACAGCCACACGCCGCACGTGGATGCGCTGGGCGTCATCGCCATTGGCGTGGGCGGCCTGGAAGCTGAAAACGTGATGCTGGGCCGCGCATCGTGGATGCGCCTGCCGGACATCATCGGCGTTGAACTCACCGGCCGTGCGCAGCCGGGTATCACCGCCACCGACGTGGTGCTGACGCTGACCGAATTCCTGCGCAAAGAAAAGGTGGTGGGTGCGTATCTGGAGTTCTACGGCGAAGGCGCCGCCAGCCTGACCTTGGGCGACCGCGCCACCATCTCGAACATGGCGCCGGAATACGGCGCGACGGCCGCGATGTTCTCGATTGACCAGCAGACCATCGACTACCTGCGCCTGACCGGCCGCGAAGACGAACAGATTGCGCTGGTGGAGACCTATGCCAAGACGGCGGGCCTGTGGTCCGACAGCCTGGCGACCGCCGAATACGAGCGCGTGCTGCGCTTTGATCTGTCGACCGTGGTGCGCACGCTGGCCGGCCCGTCGAACCCGCACCGCCGCCTGCCGGTGTCCGACCTGGCCGAACGCGGGATCTCCGGCACGGTGGAAAACGAGCCGGGCTTGATGCCTGACGGCGCGGTGATCATTGCCGCCATCACCAGCTGCACCAACACCAGCAACCCGCGCAACGTGATCGCCGCCGGCCTGCTGGCGCGCAACGCGCGCCGCGCGGGCCTTGCCCGCAAGCCCTGGGTGAAGAGCTCGCTGGCGCCCGGCTCCAAGGCCGTGCAGTTGTACCTGGAAGAAGCCGGGCTGCTGCCCGATCTGGAAGCGCTGGGGTTTGGCGTGGTGGCGTTTGCCTGTACCACGTGCAACGGCATGTCGGGCGCGTTGGACCCGGTAATCCAGCAAGAGATCATCGACCGCGACCTTTATTCCACCGCCGTGCTGTCCGGCAACCGCAACTTCGACGGCCGCATCCACCCGTACGCCAAGCAAGCGTTCCTGGCCTCGCCCCCGTTGGTGGTGGCCTACGCGATTGCCGGCACCATCCGTTTCGACATTGAACGCGATGTGCTGGGCGTGGATGCCAGCGGCAAGGAAATCCGCCTGAAAGACATCTGGCCCAGCGACGAAGAGGTCGACGCCATGGTGAAGTCGGCGGTGAAGCCCGAGCAATTCCGCAAGGTCTATGCGCCGATGTTCGGCATTCAGGAAGACCGCAAGGCAGGCGTCAGCCCGCTGTACGACTGGCGTGCGCAAAGCACCTACATTCGCCGTCCGCCGTACTGGGAAGGCGCGCTGGCGGGTGAACGCACGCTGCGCGGCATGCTGCCGCTGGCGGTGCTGGGCGACAACATCACCACCGACCACCTGTCGCCGTCCAACGCCATCCTGATGGACAGCGCGGCGGGCGAATACCTGCACAAGATGGGCCTGCCCGAAGAAGACTTCAACTCGTACGCCACCCATCGCGGCGACCACCTGACCGCGCAACGCGCCACCTTCGCCAACCCCAAGCTCTTCAACGAGATGGTGACGAACGACGACGGCACGGTGAAGCAGGGATCGTTGGCGCGCGTAGAACCGGAAGGCCAGGTGATGCGCATGTGGGAAGCCATCGAAACGTATATGGAACGCAAGCAGCCGCTGATCATCGTGGCGGGCGCGGACTACGGCCAGGGCTCGTCGCGTGACTGGGCGGCCAAGGGCGTGCGGCTGGCGGGCGTGGAAGCCATTGTGGCCGAAGGGTTTGAACGCATCCACCGCACCAACCTGATCGGCATGGGCGTCCTGCCGCTGGAATTCAAGCCGGGCGTGAACCGCAAGACGCTGGCATTGGATGGCACTGAAAGCTATGACGTGATCGGTGAACGCAAGCCGCGCGCCGACCTGACGCTGGTCATCCACCGCCGTAACGGCGAGACCGTGCAGGTGCCGGTGACCTGCCGCCTGGATACGGCGGAAGAAGTCTCCATCTACGACGCCGGCGGCGTGCTGCAACGCTTTGCGCAAGACTTCCTGGAAGCCGAATCCGTGGCGGGTGCCACCAAGAAGGCCGGCTGATTTTCATTTGGACAGGCGGGTGCCTACGCGCCCGCCGCCTTCAACATTCAAGACATCAGGACAACCCATGGCTCATGCTCCCCAGACCAAGATTGCCGCCACCTACATGCGCGGCGGCACCAGCAAAGGCGTGTTCTTCAAGCTTGACGACCTGCCCGAATCCGCGCGCGTGCCTGGTCCCGCGCGCGACGCGCTGCTGCTGCGCGTGATCGGCAGCCCCGACCCTTACGGCAAACAGATCGACGGCATGGGCGCGGCCACGTCCAGCACCAGCAAGAGCGTGATCGTGGGCAAGAGCACACAGCCGGATCACGACGTGGACTATCTGTTCGGCCAGGTCTCCATCGACCAGCCGTTCGTGGACTGGAGCGGCAACTGCGGCAACCTGTCCGCCGCCGTCGGCCCCTTCGCCATCACCAACGGCCTGGTGGACCCGGCGCGCGTGCCCGACAACGGCGTGGCCGTGGTGCGCATCTGGCAGGCCAACATCAAGAAGACCATCATTGCGCACGTGCCCATGACCGACGGCGCGGTGCAGGAAACCGGCGATTTCGAGCTGGACGGCGTGACGTTCCCCGCCGCCGAACTGCAACTGGAATTCATGGACCCGGCCGAAGACGGCGACGGCGGCTCGATGTTCCCCACCGGCAACCTGGTTGACGACCTGGAGGTGCCGGGCGTAGGCACGTTCAGGGCCACGATGATCAATTCCGGCATCCCGACCATCTTCCTGGACGCGGCCGCGCTGGGCTATACCGGCACGGAATTGCAGGACGACATCAATGGCGACGCCGCCGCCTTGGCGCGCTTTGAAACCATTCGCGCGCACGGCGCGCTGCGCATGGGCCTGATCGAAAAACTGGAAGAAGCCGCCAGCCGCCAGCACACGCCGAAGGTCGCGTTCGTTGCGCCGCCCAAGGCCTACGTCTCATCCAGCGGCAAGCAGATCGAGGCCGACAAGATCGACGTGCTGGTGCGCGCGCTGTCCATGGGCAAGCTGCACCACGCCATGATGGGCACGGCATCGGTGGCCATTGCCACCGCCGCGGCAGTGCCCGGCACGCTGGTCAACCTGGCCGCAGGCGGCACCGAACGCGACAACGTCAACTTCGGCCACCCCTCCGGCACGCTGCGCGTGGGCGCGCAGGCGCAGTTGGTGGACGGCGAATGGAAGGTCACGAAAGCCATCATGAGCCGCAGCGCGCGGGTGTTGATGGAAGGGCGGGTACACGTGCCGCGGCAGGGGTTCTGAGCGCGGGCTGGTGGTGACGGGCTCCGAGCGGCGTTGATTCGGTAATGCAATTGCATTACCATTCCAACATTCCGCTTAGGAGACCGCCATGCCTGCGACCCTGGAAATTGAATCGACCCTGACTGACCGCTACCAAACCACCATTCCCGATACCGTGCGCAAAGCGCTCGGGCTCAGCAAACGCGACAAGCTTCACTACAGCATCCGGCCGGGCGGGGAAGTCCTTTTGACGCGTGCCGACACGTCGAACGACGACGATCCGGCCATCTCTGCCTTCCTGACCTTTCTTGCGCAAGACATCACTGCGCACCCTGATCGCCTGCAAGCCCTTCCCGCCAGCTTGGCGGATTCCTTGCGCGACCTGGCTTCGAAGGTGGGTGAGCTGGATTTGAATGCACCGCTGTCCGAGGCAGACGAATGAGCACAAAAGCAGGCGCGGTCAGCATCCATGGCTGGACGATTTACCTGCACCCTCTGTTTCGCCAACAACTGGAACAGCTAGCCAGCCAAGTGGCCGCGCAGCGCGCCAAAGATCCTGACGGTTATACAAAACGCAATGCCGCCAAGCGTCTCGCGGCCATCACGAAGCTGGCATTCGAGATCATCCCCGAAGATCCAAGCCGGCCAGAATACCGGCAAGGCGGCACACTGGGCGCGGACCATAAGCACTGGTTCCGCGCCAAGTTTTTTCAACAATACCGCTTGTTTTTCCGTTACCACGCTGCCAGCAAGGTGATTGTCTTTGCCTGGGTGAACGACGAGAACACCAAACGCGCCTATGGGCATGACGATGACGCGTATCGGGTGTTCACGAAAATGTTGAGCAACGGAAACCCGCCCGACGACTGGGCGGCGCTGTTGGCGGCAGCCTCAATTCCCGCTGAAAATTGATGCATCAAAGCTGCGAGCAAACACTCGCAACCCCCATTTTTACCCGGTTTTTTAGGCCTCAAGGGTAGACGCCGCCTTCGTCTATCCCTATACTCCTGGGCTGTTGTTACTCATCACCGGACTCTGACGATGCATTGTCATCCCAGGGCACCCGTCACACGGTCGCGCACAGCGGCCCGGCGCCAGCGCCGAAACACCACCACCCAGCCGCCAGGCTTATACCGGCGGCTGCGGAACAAAAACCTGCTTACCCAGCAGGACCATTGCTCACCGCATTGAGCTGCGCCTGCATCTAGGGCTTCGAGCTATGGCGTCGAATTACGCGTTCTGACTACGCGCTCGAACGACGTCTTCGTTTCCATGATGCGCCGGCCCAATGCCGCAGCAAGACACCATCACGGTGTGTCTTGTGTCTTGTCCAACCCGGGCTGCCATCCCCTGCCCGGGCGGGCAGGCACGTGATCGCGCGCGCGAAACGTACAACCCCTGCGCTCGTGATCAATGGTGTTTGGTGCCTGGCCGTCCACGAGCAAGGACCTACAAGATGCAAGAGAGTGTTTTCTTCCAGTTATCGGCCACCACAGCCATTTTGTTGCTGGCCGGCTTCTATGGCGCCACGTTCCTCATGTCGCTGTTCATCGGCGAAAAAAACGAGAACGTGGATGGCTTCATGGTGTCCAACAACGCGGTCGGTTTCGGCCTGTCGGCCGCCAGCATGATCGCCACCTGGATTTGGGCGGCGTCCTTCTACGCCAGTGCCACGTCCGGATTCAAGTACGGCTTGTCGGGCCCGCTGCATTACGGCTTCTGGGGCGCCTTGATGATTCTGTTCATCTACCCCTTCGGCAAACGCTTCAGACAACTGGCGCCCAAGGCGCACACACTGGCCGAAGTGATCCATGCGCGCCACGGCACGTCCAGCCAGATGATCATGGCGGTGTCGAACATTGTGGGCAGTTGCATCAGCCTGATGGTGAACTTCACGGCGGCAGGCGCGCTGGTGTCGATACTCAGCCCGCTTACGTTCATCCAGGGCGTGCTGATCGCCGGGCTGGGCGTGCTGACCTACACGCTGTGGTCGGGCTTTCGCACATCAATCATGACCGACTTCGCGCAACTGGCGGCGATGATCATCGCCGCCGTCATCATCATCCCGCTGATCTTCTTCAACGCCGGCGGGCCAGACTTGCTGCAAGCCAACATGTGGCGCTTGAGCAGCGATCAGGCCGACTTCTATTCGACGAAAGCCATCCTGGAACAAGGCGCGCCCTACTTCGTGGCGGTGCTGGCCTATGCCATCGGCAACCAGACCATCGCGCAACGGCTATTCGCCGTACGGGAAGACTTGATCAAGCCCACGTTTCTGACGGCCACCATCGGATATGGCGCAGTGGTGATCGGGCTGGGCATGCTGGGCCTGTTGGCGTTGTTCGTGGGGCTTGAACCCGCCAACGGCGACATGAACAACATCATTCCGCAGATGGCGTCGACCTACCTGCCTCCGTTTGGCATCGCGCTGTTCTTCCTGCTGGTGGTGGGCTCGCTGTCGTCCACCGCCGATTCCGATCTGGCTGCGCTATCGGCAATCGTCATGACCGACGTCTACGCCAAGAACCTGGCGCGCGGCCGCCCGGACCCGCGCCGCATGCTGTGGTGGGGCCGCGCCACTATGATCATCGCCACGATGATTGGCGTGATCTTCGCAAGCCTGCGCCTGGACATCCTGGTCATGCTGGTGTTCGTGGGCGCGTTGTGGGGCGCCATCGTCTTTCCGGTGATCGCCAGCTTTTATTGGGACCGCGTCAACAACCGCGCATTCGTCTGCTCGGTGCTGTCCGCCGTGGCGCTGTTCACAATCGCGCGCTTTGAACTGCTGCCCATGACGGGCGTGATCGCGGTGTTCTTTGAAATCTGCGCGGCCGTGGGCGGCGGGGTGGTGTTGGGCCTGATGACGTTCGGCTTCTTCGGTCGCACGGCCGCGATCGCCGTGGGCACGATTGGTGTCGTCGTCATGCTGCCCGCCTTCATCGGCAACTTGCGCGACTACATCGTGCTGTTGGCATCCCTGACGGCCTATGGCGCCAGCGCCATCGTGTGCGTGGCGCTCAGCCTGCGCAACCGCGAACGCTTTGATTTCACGCTGCTGGCAGACCGCGTGACGTCGTTTCATCACGAGCAGGAGGTCAGGTTGAAAACGCCGTCCTCAACGCTCGCCCCCGACGCCGCGCAATGATGCACCTGCTTCAACAACAAGGATATTGATATGTGGTTGACCGCTTATTTTCTGATCTGGCCGGCGATATCCGCGGCCATTCTGGCGATCTTGTGCGTGACGCTGTGGAAGGATATCAGCGCGGCGAAGCAAAGCGGAAAGTCAATGATCTGACGCTGCGGCCAGCACCTTCAACACCGCCGCCCCCGTCGCGACCACATTCCCCGCGACGCTCAACTCCCCGCGCATGAACACCAGGCTGGACGTGGCGCGCAGCAACTGCCCGCGCACTTCCAGGAACTGGCCCGCGCGGGCCGGCGCCAGGAAATGCGTGTCCAGTTGCACGGTGACGCACGGGCGGCGGTCCAAGGCTTGCCAGGCGATGGCGCTCAGGCCGTGGTCCAGCAGTGCGGTCAAAAGGCCGCCGTGCACCACGCCGGCGGGGTTCAGGTGATCGGCAGTCGCCAATAATCCGTACGCCCAGGCTTGCGCTTCCTTGCGCACCCACAACGGCCCGATCAGCCCTGCGAATCCGGGCAGTGTCTTGCAATGCCAACCCTCGGCGGCAAGTGATTCGGCGTTGATGGGTGGCGGCATGGGTTCAGCTCCGAGTGGACAACAGTTGCGATAGCGTGTGCGCTTCGGCTTGCAGGTCCTTGGCCAGCGCATGCGCGCGGGCGTCGTCCAATTGCTCGGCCAGCCCGGCGGCCACCAAGGAATGCGTCATCCGGTTGTGGCTGTTCAGCACCGGCACCGCAATCACGACGACGCCGTTGATGTAGTGGTTGCGGTCCAGGCTGTAGCCGTCGCGGCGCACGGCGTCCACGTCGGCTTTCCATGCGGCGTAGTCGGGCGCCTGATCCCAGCGCAAGGCCTTGAAGCGGCGTTCCAGTTCTTTGTCCGATAGCTCGGAAAACGCGGCAACCAAGCGGCCCGTCGCGCTGATCAGCGCGGGAAAGCGGCTGCCCACGTCCACATGCAAGCGGAACGGCGCGGTGGAACGCGACAGCGCCAGCACTACCATGTGCTCGCTGCCCGTCACTTCCACACCGATCGCGGTGACGTTCGCGGCACTGGAAAGCTTGTCCAGCACGGGCTGCACCAACGCAGGAAACGGGCTGCTTTCGATCACGCTGCGCGCCAGCGTCAACATGCCCACGCCCAGGCTGTAGCGCTTGGTGCCGGCATCGACTTTCACCAAGCCCTCTTCCACCAGCACGCGAAGAATGTGCAGGCAGGTGCTGGTCACCATGCCGAGTTCCTGCGAGATCGTCTTCAAGGTCATGGCTTCGCCACCACGGCCCAGCAATCGCAGGATGGCGATCGACCGCGTCACCGCCGGCACGGCGCGCACGCGCGGGCCCGTGCCGGCAGCGGATTCCTGGGAACTGGCTTCACTCATCTGGCTCTCCGATTTTTATTGCGGCAAGCATACCTTGGGCGCGCTAGCACCGGGGGCCTCGAACCGGGCATTAAATTGTATATATACAATCAATAGACGTCATTGACAATTTAAAAACCGACGCGCATAGTCTGTTCAACCGCTTGCCGACCCACACAGGTACGACGACATGACGACGTTGACGCAGACCACTTCCTACGCAGACGCCCAGGCGCTCTGCTCCCAAGACAAACTTTGGGAGCTGTTCGACGGCAATCGTGAACGCATGAACATCGCGCACGAATGCATCGACCGGCACGCGGGCAAGGACCAGCCCGCGATCATCCTGGTGCGGGCGGCGGGGGGTGATGAAACCTTCAGCTTCCAGCAGATTGCAGAGGCATCCTCGCGGTTCGCGCACTATCTGGTGGATCAGGGCATACGCCCTGGCGACCGCGTGGCGGTGATGCTGGAACCCTCGCTGGCGTTCTACGTGGCGATGTTCGGGGCCATGAAAATGGGCGCGATCGCCGTGCCCCTGTTCACCCTGTTCGGCCCTGATGGCATCCGGTTGCGCGTGCAGGACTGCAAGCCCCGCATGCTGGTCACGAACGCGGAAAAGGCGCCCATGGTGGCGGCCGCCGACGACATGCGCGTCGTCATCGCGGACGACGGCTTCATCGCCGCGCTGGCCCCCTATCCCGCGCACTACGCCTGCAACACCCTGGCAGACGACCTGGCCATCTATCAATACACGTCCGGCACCACCCGCGAACTGCCGGACGCCGTGAAGCACACGCACCGCGCGCTGGTCACGCTGATGCTGGCGGCGCTGTACGGCACCGGCGTGCGGCCGGGCGACCGCTACATGTGCCCGTCGTCGCCGGCCTGGGGCCATGGCTTGTGGCACGGCACGCTTGCCCCCTTGGCGCTGGGCGTGACCATCGGCGCTTACGCCGGCAAGTTCAACGCCGAACGCCTGCTGCAAGCATTGCAAGAGCACGGCTTCAACAACATCTCGGCCGCGGCCACGCATTACCGGATGATGCGCAACTCCGGCGCGGCCGGCCGGTATCGCTATCAGCTCGACAAGCTGTCCTTCACCGGCGAGCCCATCGACAGCGAAACGTCTGCCTTTGTCGAAGCCACCTTTGGCCGCCCCGTATGCAGCATGTACGGCACCACCGAAATCGGCGTGTGTCTGGTGAACTATCCCGGCGCGTCCGACTTCACCGTCAAGCCGGGCTCGCTGGGCAAACCCGTGCCGGGCTTGCGCGTGGAAGTGCAGGACGCCAGCGGCGCGCCCTGCCCGCCCGGCGTGACAGGCGAACTGAAACTGTGGCGTCGCGACGCCTGGGTCGCCACCAAGGACCTGGGGCGCGTCGACGAAGACGGCTACTTCTGGCATGGCGGCCGCGCCGACGACGTCATCATCTCGGCCGGCTGGACGATGAGCGCCGTTGAGATCGAAGACGCCATCCTGAAGCATCGCGACGTAACCGAAGCCGCCGCCATCGGCGTGCCTGACGCTTTGCGTGGCCAGGTCGTGAAGGCCTTTGTGGTGTCGGCCCGCCCGGGCGACGACGCCTTCGTGGAAGAAATCCAGAACACCGTGCGCAGCCAACTGGCCCAGCACGAGTACCCGCGTCAGGTGGTGTTTGTGCCTGAACTGCCCAAGACGCCGGCCGGCAAGATCCATCGCCGAAAACTACGCGAGCAAGAGCTTGCCAATGCTGCCGCATCAACCACTGACACCCCGAAAGCCGCGCCCGCCGCGCACGTCTGACCCATCCCCAGGAGACATCATGTTGACCAAGACCAAAACTGAACGTAGTTTCCCGACCATCACCGAACGCGGTCTGGACGAACTGCGCGCGCGCATCGGCGTGAAAATCGGCGCCACCGCCGAACCGTGGTGCTACGAAGCCACGCGCGACAACATCCGCCACTACGCCCACGGCATCGGCGACGACAACCCCCTGTGGTCCGACCCCGAGTACGCCGCCAAGACCCAGCATGGCGGCATCATCGCCCTGCCCAGCTTTCTGTTTTCCACGAGCCGTATTGTGTCGGGCTACGTGGGCGGCCTGCCCGGCGTGCACGCCATGTGGTCGGGCGCCGACTGGACCTGGCACAAGACCGTCAAGCGCAACGATGTGATCTCCACTGAAGCGCACCTCAAGGACCTGATTGAACACCAGACCCGCTTCGCCGGCCGCGCGATCCAGCAGATCTACCACGTGGACTTCTTCAACCAGGACGGCGACAAGGTGGCCGAGGCCGATAGCTGGTGCTTTCGCACCGAACGCGACCACGCCCGCGAGCAAGGCAGCAAGTACAAGGAAGTGCGCGCCCGCGAACCGCGCCGCTACAGCCCCGAGGAAATCAAGGAAGCCTACAAGCTCTATGCCCAGGAAGAAGTGCGCGGCGCCACGCCCCGCTACTGGGAAGACGTGAAAGAAGGCGAGGAACTGCCCGTGATGTTCAAGGGGCCGATGACGGTGACGGGCTTCATTGCCTACGCGCAGGGCTGGGGCGGCCTGTACATCCGCGCCAACAAGCTGGCCTGGCAACTGATCGACGCGCACCCGGGCGTGGGCATCACCAACCGATTCGGCATTCCCGATGTGCCCGAGCGCGTGCACTGGGAAGAGGAGTTCGCGTTGGAAGTGGGCGCGCCGGGCGCCTATGACTACGGTCCCGAACGCAATTCGTGGCTGACGCACCACCTTACCAACTGGATGGGCGACGCCGGCTTCCTGCGCAAGTCCATGTGCAAGATCCGCCGCCACAACCCGGAAGGCGACATGCTGTTCTTCAAGGGCCGCGTCACACGCAAGTACGTGGAAGACGGCCGGCACCTGGTTGAAATCGAACAGGAAGCGCGCAACCAGGACGACGAGCTGTCCGTACTGGGCACGGGCGTGGTTGAATTGCCCACCCGCGGATGACGCGCGGGTTGCGTGGGCGCATCGCCTGCATCGAATGCATCACACGCATCGAGCGCCCGCGTAGCCTGATTCCCGACGGCTGACCGGCCGCCGCTGCTTGCCATGATCGCGCGCTGGCGGATCGCCGCCCTTGCGTTGGACATGACCAAAACGAGGTCAATGATGTCTGGTTCATCGGAGCACGCTGCACACGCCCCGCCTGCCCGCGCCGCTGGTGCGCTTGACGGCATACGGGTGATTGATCTGTCCCGGGTGCTGGCCGGGCCGCTATGCACCCAGATGCTGTCGGATCAGGGCGCCAGCGTCATCAAGGTCGAGCCGCCCGCCGGCGACGAAACGCGCGCCTTGGGCCCGCCCGTCAATGCGGACGGCGACGCCGCCTACTTCACGGCGGTGAACCGGGGCAAGCGCGCCATCGGGCTGGACCTGTCCTTGCCTGGGGGCCGCGAGGTGTTGCTGCGCCTGCTGGAACAGGCCGACGTGCTGGTCGAGAACTTCATCCCCGGCACGATGGCCAAGTGGGGCCTGGATTACGAAGCCGACTTGAAGCCGCGCTTTCCCCAACTGATCTACTGCGCCATCTCGGGCTTCGGCGAAGACGGGCCGCTGGGCGGCATGCCCGGCTACGACGCCATTCTGCAAGCCATGTGCGGGCTGATGAGCGTCAACGGCGACGCGGCCAGCGGGCCCACCCGCATTGGCATTCCCATCGTCGACCACCTGACGGGATACACCGCGCAGTCGGGCATTCTGCTGGCGCTATACCACCGCGCCCGCACGGGCCAGGGCCAGCGCGTGGACGTGACCTTGTTCGACACCGCGTTGAGCCTGCTGGTGCCGCACGCCGCCAACTGGATGCACACGCAACGCACGCCCGGGCTGATGGGCAGCGCGCATCCCAACATCGCGCCGTACGACCGCTTTGCCTGCCGCGATGGCGACATCTTCCTGGGCGTGGTGAACGACCGCCAGTTCCAAAAATTTTGCGACTACATCGGCCTGTCGCCGTTGCTGGAAGACGAGCGCTTCACCTCCAACCGCCAACGCCTGCAACACCGCGACGCCCTGCGCGCGGCCATCGAAGGGGCGCTGCGCGATCGCGCGCGCGAGGCGGTCTGCCATGACCTGATGCGGCTGGGTGTGCCGGTGGGTCCGGTCAATAGCGTGCCCGAGGCCTTCGAGCAGGCGCATACGACGCATCGCGGCATGCGTATTGATCGCGACGGCTACCACGGCATCGGACCCGCCACGCGCCTGGCCGAAGCGCCCCCGCGCATGGGCCGCCTGCCGCCCGCTTTTGCGCAGCACACGGACGAGGTCCTCCGGGAGGCCGGCCTCGACGACACCCGCATCGCAAGCTTGCGGGAGCAAGGCGTTCTGCCGCCGCGCAGGCCTCCGCCCAAGCCGTAGCAGCACGAACGCAAGCCCATAAGAAAACCCAGGAGACCACCATGAAATCACTACGTTTGATCGCCGCGCTGGCGGCGTCCCTGCTGTGCACGCAGCCCGTGGCGGCGGCGGACAACTATCCTTCCAAGCCCGTGCGGATCATCGTGCCGTATCAGGCCGGCCAAGGCACCGACGTGGCCGCGCGCTATCTCAGCGACTACCTGGCGCGCGAGGTCGGCCAACCCTTCATTGTTGAAAACCGCCCTGGCGCGGGGGGCAACATCGGCGCATCCGAAGCGGCCCGCGCCGCGCCCGACGGCTACACCGTGCTGATGGGCACCAACGGCACCCACGTGCTGAACCAGTACATCTACGCTTCCACCAACTTTGATCCCGCCAAGGATTTCGAACCGATCATGTTGGTCAGTTCGTTTCCGATGGTGCTGGTTACCACGCCGGCATCTCCCTACAAGAGCCTGGCAGACCTGAAAGACCCGAAGAAAGCCAAGCCCGACAGCGTCACCGTCGGCATGCCCAGCACCACGGCGCGCCTGGTGTTCGAACTGCTCAAGCAGCAAGGCGTGACCAGCATTCGCGGCATTCCCTACAAGGGCTCGGCCACGGCCACCACCGACCTGATGGGCGGCCAGGTGCAGATCGGCATCGACACCGTCAGCGCCGCGCGCTCGTTCATTACCGGCGGCAAGCTGCGCGCGCTGGCCGTCACGTCCTTGAAGGAGTCGGCCTTGTTGCCCGGCGTGCCGCCCGTGTCGGCGCAAGGCCTGCCGGACTTCCAGGTGATCGCGTGGAACGGAATGTATGCGCCCAAGGGCACGCCGCCCGCCGTGGTGCAGAAGCTGAACGCCGCGCTGGTCAAGATTCTGAAGCAACCCGAGGTGCGGCAGCGCTTGCTGGAGTTGGGCCACGAACCCGGCGGCGGCACGCCGGCCGAGCTGGAAGCCTTCGCGCGCAGCGAACGGCTGAAGTGGGAACCGCTGATCCTCAAGGCGGGGTTGAAAGCGGAGTAAGGGTTCCGGCCGTTTGAAGGTCCCTGTCCCAAACCCTCCAATGAATGACCACGCCCGGGCCTTGCGCCCGGGCGTTTGCGTTCATGCGGCTGAATAAGGCATCCCTGGCAGTTCTGATAGCTCCAGGGTTTACCCCAGCAGAATTAATACCTATAACATCAGAGAATATAATTATTAGAACAAGCACCCATCCCCCCTCGGAGACAAACCATGGCGATGCCCACCCTCAAGCATCTCATCAACGGCCAATACGCGGAGTCCAAGGGCTCTGAGTATTTTGATCTGATCAGCCCCGTTACCGGCCAGCCGATCGCCCGCTCTCCCAACGCCAATGACGCCGACGTGGACGCCGCCTACGCCGCCGCCAGCCACGCCTTCAAGACCTGGGGCCGCAGCACCCCGTCGGCCCGCCAGCAAGCCTTGTTGAAACTGGCCGACGCCGTCGCCGCCAACAGCGAGCGCCTTGTCGACGCCCAAAGCCGCAACACCGGCCAGCTCAAGCACTTGATCGCCTCGGAAGAAGTGGCGGTGTGCGTGGACCAGATCCGTTTCTTTGCTGGCGCCGCCCGCTTCCTGGAAGGCAAGGCCACCGGCGAATACATGGAAGGCCTGACCTCCAGCATTCGCCGTGAACCGCTGGGCGTGGTGGGCCAGGTCACCCCCTGGAACTACCCGCTGATGATGGCCGTATGGAAGATCGCCCCGGCGCTTGCCGCGGGCAACACCGTGGTGCTCAAGCCCAGCGACAGCACGCCTGAAAGCACCTTGCTGCTGGCCGAGATTGCCGCGCCGTTCTTCCCCGCCGGCGCCTTCAACGTGGTGTTGGGCAACGCCGCCACGGGCGCCAAGGTGGTGTCGCACAAGACCCCCGCGCTGGTATCCATCACGGGTTCGGTGCGCGCCGGCCTGCAAGTGGCCGCGTCCGCCGCCGCCAACCTCACGCGCGCCCACCTTGAACTGGGCGGCAAGGCGCCGGTCGTCGTCTTTGAAGACACCGACCTGGACCGCGCCGCGCAGCACATCGCCATGACGGGCTTCTTCAACGCCGGCCAGGACTGCACCGCCGCCACGCGCGTCATCGTCGCGGAATCCGTTCACGACGCTTTCGTTGAAAAGCTGGTGGCCGCCGCCCGCGACACGCGCTTCGGCGAACCCGACGACCAAGACGCGCTGTACGGCCCGCTGAACAACGCCGCGCAACTCGAGCGCATACAAGGCTTCATCAAGCGCCTGCCCGCCCACGCCCGAGTTGAAACCGGTGGCCGCCACGCCGCGCGCGCCGGTTATTACTTCGAGCCCACCGTCATCACCGGCCTGCAACAGCACGACGAAGCCATCCAGACCGAAGTCTTCGGGCCCGTCATCACGGTGCAGAAATTCGTCGATGAAGCCGACGCCATCACCAAGGCCAACGACGTGGAATACGGCCTGGCCGCCAGCGTCTGGACGCGCGACCATGGCCGCGCCCAACGCCTGTCGCGCGATCTGGATTTCGGCACCGTGTGGATCAACACGCACATCCCGCTGACCGCCGAAGCGCCGCATGGCGGATTCAAGCGTTCGGGCTACGGCAAGGACCTGTCCGCCTACGGCTTCGAAGAGTACACGCGCGTCAAGCACGTGATGAGCTCGCACGATTAACCGGGGGGGATAGCCATGACCACGACTTCACACACCACCCCGCCCAAGGCCAATGTCCTGCGTGACCTTGTCGCCCGCGCGCACCATGAACTGTTCACGCTGCGCGACACCGGCGCGCTGGAGCGCTATTTCTCGCCACGCTTCATTGAGCATTCCCCGCTGGTGAAAGACGGCGCGGACGGCCTGTTCATGCTGGTGCAGGAACATACCAACTTGCATCACGAGGTTTACCGCGTCCTGGTGGACGGCGACCTGGTCGCCATCCATGGCCGCTACACCGGCCTGGGCGAGCAAGCGCTGGTGGGCTTCGACATCTACCGCGTGGCCGACAACCGCATCGTTGAGCACTGGGACGGCCTGGTGCCCGAAGCCCCGCCCAACGCCAGCGGCCGCACCCAACTGGATGGCCCCACGCAACCGCGCGCGGGCCAGGACGTCGAGGCCAACCGCGCGCTGGTGCTGGCCTTCTTCACCCGCGCCCTGATCGAAGGCGACTACTCCGCCTTCAACGACTACTGCAACGGCGCAGGCTTTCACCAGCACAGCCCCGACATCGCCGACGGCACGGTGGCCGTGGTCGACTTCCTGAACCAGTTGCGCGAAGCGGGCCAGGGGCTGCAATACAGCCGCGTGCATCGCAGCGTGGCCGATGGCGACTTCGTGCTGACGCATTCGGAAGGCAGCATCGCCGGCGAGCGCCATGCCTACTTCGAACTGTGGCGCGTGCAGGACGGCAAGGTTGCCGAACTGTGGGACGCCATCACGCCGGTGCCCGAGGACAGCCAGGCGCGGCATCGCCACGGCATCTTCTAGCGCCGCCATGGCATGATGCACGTTTCCCATTCCCGCCCCGGAGTCCCGCCATGACCGCCCACGCCATCGTCTACGCCCCCATCGGCCAAGGCACGCGCTCGGAGCAGGTGGTCGAACGCTTAAGCAACGCGATCGTGGCCGGCCTGCTGCATGCCGACGAACAACTGCCCAACGAGAACGAGCTTTCACGCCTGATGGGCGTGTCGCCCGTGACCATGCGCGAGGCCCTGAACACCTTGCGCGCCCGGCAGTTGATCGATACCCGGCGCGGACGCAATGGCGGCAGCTTCGTCTGCCCGGTGCCGGCGCAGATGATGCACGACCGCCATCCGCTGCGGCTGGCCACGCCGGGCGACCTGGCCGACCTGGGCGAACTGCATTGCGCGGTGGTTGGCCACAGCGCGAAGCTGGCCGCGCAACGCTCCACCGCCAATGAACATCAGCGGCTGGCGCGCGAGATCGATCAGTTCCAGGCGGCGGCCGACCCGCAGGCGCGCGCACAGGCCGACATGCGCTGCCTGCTGATGCTGGCCACCCACGCGCAGTCCGCGCGGCTGGCCAACCAGGAACTGGCGATACAGGCGGAATGGGCGCCGCTGGTCGCCTCCATTTACCCGCACGCGGCGCTGCACACCGGCATCGTGGGCGCCTACCGCCGCTTGCAGGCCGCGCTGCTTGCCGGCGACGAGGCTGCCAGCAGCGCCTGTGCCCAGGACATGATCGGCATACAAACCGACCACCTGCTTGAACACAAACTGCGGTTGGACGCCACGGCGCCCCCGCCACAACAGACCTAGGGCCGCTGACGCTGGCGGCCAGCCTGGGCAGAGGAGACGGCAGATGAACGAAGACGCTCATATCGACCGCGCCAACGGCATTCTGGAATGCGTCGTGAACGACGCGCAGAACACCGCCGGCGCGCTGGCTGAAGCGGCGGCCCAGATCCTGTCGGGGCAGACCCCGGCGCCGGGCAGCGGCCTTCGACTGTCGGGCGAACAGCGCCGCGCGCTGCAAACCCATATCCAGGTTGCGCTGCAACTCAACCCCTGGTGCAACGGCGCGGGCTTTGCCAGCTACGCGGCGCCGGTCGGGCCCGAAGACGGCTACTGGACGCTGGAATGGTGGCAACAGGAAGGCCCGTCGATGCAGCAGGCGCAGTTGGATCGCAACCAGGAAACACGGCGGCGTCTGGACTTCCGCGCTTTCGCCTGGTTTGACCAGCCCGCGCGTTGCCTGCGCCCGGTGGTGGAAGGCCCCTATGTGGATTACATCTGCAACGGCGCCTACACCATCACCGCCGCGCATCCGGTGTTGGTGCAGGACGCCTGCGCGGGCGTTGCCGCCGTCGACGTGCTGGTCTCGACGCTGGACCGCATGCTGCTGCCCGCCTTGCACCACATCGGCAAGCCGGCGCTGGTGCTCAATGCCGATTCGCGCGTGGTCATGTCCACCGCCCACCGCATCCGCCCTGGCAGCCTGTGGCGGCCGCAGCACGGCGACCGCCTGATTGGCGCCCCCCGCGCGCTGCGCCTGGCGGTGCTGCCCGGCGCACCGCCGCGCTCGGCCTTCGGCCTGCCCGGCCCCTTGGGTCTGCCGCACCTTAGCGGCCACACATAGCGGGCCACACATAGCCGGCCACACTTGATCGGCGCCCCACTAGGGGGGCCCCCCTTGGCGGCCCCCCCTAGGCGGCCCCCCCTAGGCGGGCCCCATGATCGGCCCCATCCCCTGACGGGCTGAGCCCACGCGGGCCGTGCCCGCCCCACCTATTTCTTTGGCGTGTCCCCGCCGCCCGCGCCCACCCCGGCGCGGATGGCGCACATCTTTTGCAAACAGGAGAACCTTCATGAAGTGGTATCTGCAAGCCCTTAAACACTACGCCGTCTTCGAAGGACGCGCGCCGCGCCGCGAGTACTGGATCTTCGTGCTGTGCCAGATCTTGATGGTGCTGGCGATTTCGGCCGTGGAACGCGCGCTGGCCATCGCCAACCCCGAAATCCTGTTCGGCTGGTACACGGCGGGCTTTCTGCTGCTGACCTTGCTTCCCGCATTGGCGGTATCGATCCGCCGCCTGCATGACACCGGCCGCAGCGGCTGGTGGGGCCTTCTGCATGCCGTGCCGGTCATCGGCACGCTGCTGTTGCAGGCCTTCATGCTGCCCGCGGGCGCCCCGGGCCGTAACCGCTACGGCGCCGCTCCCTCCCCCAAGACGGCCTGAGCCCCCCGTACCCGCTACCAGGAATCTCGACATGACATTGAATCGACGCGAATTCATCCTCAAGACGGCCGCCGCTTCGACCGCGGCTTCCGCCGTCGGCGCGCTGGGCTTGTGGCCGGCGGCCTCTTCCGCCCTGTCCTCGCCACTGACCACCGTGCCGCTTGGCAACACGGCCTTGCAACCCGCCCAATTGCTGCAAGACGCGCGCAAGACCGCCACCCAACTGGGCATCGACCCGCGCATCTGGAACTGGCGCCAGGACGCCAGCCCGTCCGACCCCATGCCCGCCAACTATTACGAAGCGTCGCTGTCCGAGTGGCCGTCGTTCGGCACCTTGCCCGGCGATCTGGCCTGCGACGTCGTCGTCATCGGCGGCGGCTTGCTGGGCGCGTCCACCGCGCTGCACCTGGCCGAAGCGGGTGTAGACGTGGTGCTGATCGAAAAAGATCACATCGGCTCGGGCGCCTCGGGCCGCAACGGCGGGCAGATGACGCCCGGCCTGGCGCGCTGGGAAGCCGGCACCATGCTGGACAAGCTCTCCACCGACGAAGCGCGGCGCCTGTGGCGCTTTGCGTCGGTAGAAGCCATGGAAACGGTGGACGGCCTGCGCGACCGCTACGGTTTCGATTGCGACCGCAAGCGCGGCCACATCACGGCGGCGGTGCATGCGGGCCATATGGGCGCGCTGGTTGAAAACGCCGACGCGCGCCGCCGCCTGGGCGATGACGAGGTCAAGATCATCGGGCGGCACGAACTGAACGAGCAGTACGTGAAGTCCGACATCTATTTCGGCGCCGCCATCGACGGCGGCGGCGGCCAGGTACAGCCGCTGGCCTTGCTGCGCGGCCTGGTCCACGCCTTCGTCAAACTGGGCGGGCGGGTCTACGACAACACCACCGCGCAAGCCATTGAAGAGTCGCCGGGCAGCACGCTGGTCAAGACCGCGCAAGGCGCCATCAAGGCCCGCCGCGCCGTGGTGCTGGCCGTGCACAGCGCCACCTTCCAGTTCATGCCGGGCAGCGCCACCACCGTGCCCTTCTTCACCTATGTGGCCGTCACCCCGCCGCTGGGCGACACTTTGGATGCGCTGATTCCGTCGGGCTTGCCGGTCTACGACACGCAACTGCAAATTGACTACTACCGCCCGGTGCGCAACAAGCGGCTGCTGTTTGGCGGCCAAGGCACGGGCAATTCGTGGTCGCCGCGCGACGTCAACAACTACCTGCTGGACCGCATCAAGACCGTGTTCCCGCAGTTGGAAAAGCCCGAGCTGGAATATTCCTGGAGCGGCATCAGTGACCTGACGTTGAACGGCGCCACCGACAGCCGCAAGAGCGGGGGCGACGTGCCGGTGTACATGGTGCATGGCTGGAGCGGCCACGGCGTGGCGCAGACGGTACGCATCGGCCGCGCCATCAGCGACGACCTGACCGGCCGCAATACCGACTACGCCATGCTGACGCGCTTTGACCACGCGGGCATTCCGCTGGGCCGGCATTTGTCGCCCGTCGCCATTCCGCTGATCAAGGGCGCGCTGGGCGTGATGGGCATCATCAACCCGGCCGACATGGTGTCGTTCTAAGCCACCACGCGCGCGCGGCCCCGGTCCAACACCGCCAAGGCCAAGGCCACCAGCAACAAGGCCGCGGCCAAGGCGTACGTCCACCGCATGCCCGTCGCCAAGGCGGCGGGCGAGACGGCCCGGAGGTCGCCCGCGCCAGCCGCCCAGGCGAACACCGCGCCCATCAACGATGCGCCGGTAATAAAGCCCAGGTTGCGCGACAGGTTCAACACGCCCGATACCGCGCCCCGCTGGTCCGCGCCCGCGCAGGCCATGACGGCACTGCTGTTGGCGGCCTGGAAGAGCGCGTAGCCGCTGGTGATCACCGCGAGCGGCGCCACGTATTCCGCCACGCGCGCCATCCCCGCCACCCCGCCAACCACCAGCGGCACCCAGGGCAGCAAGATCGCGCCGGTTGCCATCGCGGCCAAGCCGGCCAGCATCACCCGCTGCGCGCCATAGCGGTCCACGCCGCGCCCGGCCGGCACGCCCACCAGCGCCGCCACTACCGGTCCGCAAGACATCACCAGCCCGACCCGCGCGGCGTCAAGGCCCAACGCGCCCGCCAGGTAGAACGGCCCCACCACCAGCGTCGTCATCATCACGGTGGACACCAGCGTGTTGGTCGCCACGCCCGACCGCAGCGTGGGCTGGCGAAACAGCGCCAACTGAATCAAGGGCGACGCGGCCCTGGCCTGCATCCGCACGAAGGCCACCGCCGCCACCGTGGCCGCCAACAGCAGCACGGCCTGGCTTGCGCCAAAGCCGCCCAAGCCGCCACCGGCCGTCATCGCCAGTGCATACGCCGCAATGCCCAGCGCCAGCAGCAGCGAACCCATCACGTCAAAGCGCGCGCGTGGCTGGGCGGCGGGCTTGCGGTGCGCCGGCAGATAAGCCCAGGCCAGCGCGAACGCCACCGCGCCCAGCGGCAGATTGATCAGGAAGATAAGCGGCCAACCCCAGCCACTGATCAGCACCCCGCCCACCGTGGGCCCCAGCGCCGTGCCCACCGCCGACATCGTGCCCAGCAGCCCCATCACGCTACCGGTCTTCTCTTTAGGCACGGCCTCGCTGGCGAACGCCATCGTCAACGCCATCATGACGGCAGCGCCCAGGCCTTGTACGGCACGCGCCCCGATCAAGCCCATCAAGCCGCCCAGCCAGAGTGACGCGCCACACAGCGCCGACCCCACGGTGAACAGGCCGATACCCACCAGCATCAGACGCCGACGCCCCATCAAGTCGCCCAAGCGGCCCACACTGACGATCAGCGTGGTAATGGCAAGCAAGTACGCCAACACCACCCATTGCACGTCCTGAAAGCGCGCTTCGAACGCTTGCGCAAGCGTCGGCAAGGCGACGTTGGCGATACTGGTGGCCAGCGCGGGCAGCAGCATGCACAAGGACAGGCAGGCCAGAAGGGGAATGGATGAGGATGGGGAAGCGGGGGAAGCTTGGGTATGCACGATCAGGCCTGCAAGCAAAGCGGGCCACCAACACGGCGCCCTCAACACATCCTAGGCGTTGCGATTACAAGGCGGAAGGCGCAGCATTTGCATTGAATACCTGCACCAAACGCCATACCAACATTAACGGGGCAGCACACATCCGTGCTACGTTTGCGAGCATGGCCACGCCCGATCTCAACCTGCTTGTCACCCTGGATGCCTTGCTTGACGAAGGCAGCGTGGCACGCGCGGCGCGCCGCTTGCGGCTAAGCCCGTCGGCCATGAGCCGTGCGCTGGCGCGGCTGCGCGCCACCACGGGCGACCCGCTGCTGGTGCGCGCCGGACGCGGGCTGGTTCCCACGCCGCGCGCGCTGGCGCTGCGCACCCATGTGCATGAACTGGTGCAAGACGTGGAAGCCGTGCTGCGGCCCGCCGAAGCATTGGACCTGGCGCGGCTGGATCGCAGCTTCACGCTGCGTGCCAGCGACGGCTTTGTCGAAAATTTCGGCGCCCGGCTGCTCGCCCGCGCTGGCGACGAAGCCCCCGGCGTGCGGCTGCGCTTCATGCAGAAGACCGACAAGAGCAGTGCGCCGCTGCGCGAAGGCGAGGTCGACCTGGAAACCGGCGTGGTGGGCGACGCGGCCAGCCCCGAGCTGCGCACGCGCGCATTGTTTGAAGACCGCTTCATCGGCGTGGTGCGCGCGGGCCATCCGCTTAGTGGCGGCAAGATCACGCTGGCCCGCTACGCCAAGGCGCAACACATTCTGATGTCGCGCCGCAATCAGGACAAAGGGCCGGTGGACGACGCCTTGGCTGCCACGGGGCGGCAACGGCACATCGCCACCGTGGTGGGCGGCTTCTCCGCCGCGCTGGCGCTGGCCCGGGAAACGGACCTGATCGCCACCGTGCCGGAACGGCACACCGGCACGCTGCGCGCCGGCCTGCACAGCTTTGCGCTGCCCTTCCCCGTACCGGCGTTTACCGTATCGATGCTGTGGCATCCCCGCATGGACGGCGACGCCGCGCATCGCTGGCTGCGCGGGTGCGTGCTGGACGCCGTCCAGTAGCCCCGCGCGCCACGGCTTGCGCTTACTTCGTGGCGCTGGAAGCCAGGGCGTTGAACTGCTTGTCCAGCTCGGCCAGCGACTGGTTGATGTGGGCGCGGCGATCCTGAATCCACTTGCCCTGCTCGCTCAACTGCGCGCGCGCTTCTTTCACCATGCGGTCCATCTCGGCAGGCTGCGGGCCGCCGATAGTGGCGCGGTTCTTCACAATGGCCACCGGGTCCAGCGTCGAACGGAATTCCGCTTCGCTCATCGGCAGTTCCTTGGCGTACTTGGAGTCTTTCATGGCATCCGCGTAGATGCGGCGAGCCTGCTCATACGGAAAGTCCAGCGGCTTGATGTTGTTGGCTTTCGCGTAGGTGACCACTTCTGATGCAAAGTGGTGACCGTCGCGGAACGGCAGCTTGTACTTGCGCATCAGCACGTCGGCCAGTTCCTGCGAAGCTGTCCAGTCGCTGTTCAGCTCTTCCAGCGCGCGCTCGGGGCTGATGACCATGGCCTTCAACACGCGATCCCAGCGCTTTAGCGCCGAGATGCCGCTGTCCACCATCGCGGAATTCTGCTTTACGTCCTTGGGGTCGCTCATGCCCGGCGTGATGTTGTGCGTCTGGATGATTGGCCCCATCGCCAGCGTCACGGCGGTGGAGGCGTCGCTGCGGGTGTCGTTTAACAAACCCGGGTTGCGCTTTTGCGGCATGGCGCTGGACACATAGGTATTGCCACCGCCCTCTTGCAGCAGGATCCAGGGGCGCGACTGCGCGTACTGCGTCATGACGTCTTCAACGAAGTTGCCGGTGCGCAGCGCGATGCTGGTCACGATGGACCCCACTTCCACCGGCTGGTCCATGGACGAGATCTGCGAGGCGTCGTAGGCGTTATCGACCAACGCTTCAAAGCCCAGGTATTGCGCCATGCGCTTGCGGTCCAGCGGCCAACTGGTGCCGTTGAGCACGGTGGTGCCCATGGGCGAGCGGTCGATGCGCGCATAGGCTTCGCGGATACGCTGCGCGTCGCGCGCCAGGCCTGCTGCCTGACCCAGCAGGTAGTGGCCATAGCTGTTGGGCTGCGCGGCCACGCCATTGGTGTAGTTCGGCACGACGGTGCCGGCGTGCTTGGCGGCCAGTTCCACCAGCGTGGTGGAAGTCTTGTTCAACTGATCGGCCAGGTCCAGCAGCTTGTCGCGCAGGATGGCGCTGCGGTAGGTCGCGTGCATGTCCTGGCTGGAGCGGCCGGCGTGCAGCAGCGTGATGTCTTCGCCCGCCGCCTTGATCAACAGGGGTTCAAAGGTGATGACGGTGGCGGGGCGTTTGGCGCCGGGCTGATTGCCGTCGTGGATCACCTTGGCCACGCCCGCCGCCAGGCGCGGCGCCATGGACTTGTCCAACAGCCCTTCGTCGGTGTTGATGACGGCGGTGGCTTTGTTGATTTCCCCCAACCAGAAGAAGGGATCGCGTGGGGTGGCGGGGGCTGCCGCGGGCGCGGCGCCCGCGGCCGGTGCTGTCTGGGCCAGCGCGGCGTGCGCGCTCAGCGACAAAACCAGGGCGGCGCCCAGGGTGGGAAGAAACTGTCTCATGGCGTTCTCGTTATAGGGGTGGTCCGGTAGTTTATGGAAAAGCCCCCGCGCCGAAAACCCAGAGTTTCACGGATACGTGGTGACAAAAAAAAGCCCCTGCCATCCCGAAGGCAGGGGCCAAGCCGGCGTGCTGGCGACCAGGTCGCCCGCCACCGCGCGATATCAAATTCAGCTTGTTGTCATGACCGTCGGACTCAGCTGGCCGAATCCAAACGCACCTGCACGCTGTCGGCGTTGTACACGGCAGTGGCCTTGAAGCCCTTGACCGCAATACCGTCGAACGTGCCATGCACCTTGTTGGCGCGCAGCACCGTGATCGTCGTGCCAACTTGCGGCGTGTAGCCCAAGCGGAAGTCGACGTTCAACTGGCCCGCCAGGGCGGCATCCGAGTTCACGGCGATCTGGCCGGCTTCATCGTCGCCGATCAGGGTTTGCAAGACAGCCGCCGAGGTCTGCGTATAGCTGCCTTGCACCTGCACCGCTTCAGCAGCATTCAGCGACAACGCGCCGCCGCTGAGGTACACCGCGCCATTGCCCAGCGCCTTGACCGAGTCGGCACGCAACGTGCCGCCGGCAACCAGGGTGCCACCCGTGTAGGTGTTGATGCCCGCGAGCCCCAAGGTGCCGGTGCCGCTCTTGGTGAGCTTGCCCGCGCCGCTGATGTCATTGCGCCACACGTCCAGCGCATTGAAGCCGCCACGGCTGGCGGTCATGGTGACGTCCACGTCGCCATTGAAGGCGCCATAGCCGTCCCCGGCCGCGAACAGGTTCAGGCGGCCAAAGCCTTCGGCGTCGTCAATGACCGGATAGCCTGAGGGCAGCGCCGTGGTCTTCAACACCACGCGGCGTTGCTCGGCCGTCAGGTACGGCAGGCGCGTTTCCAGCATGACTTCAGCGCCCTTGGGCACAACGGCCGGTTTGCCGGTGTCGCCAATCTGCGTGAAGGCGAACGTCAGGCGGCGACGGTACTCCGCCTTGTTCTTGGCGTGATCCGCAAAGCGATCCTGGCTGACGTCCTGCGAATGCGCGAACGCCAGGAACTGCTCGGGCGTGCTGGCGCCCACGGCGGCCATCAGCGTTTGGTGCGCCTGCGCGTACGCCACCGAGCGCGTGCCTTCGCTGGCGGCATAGATGTTGCCCAGCGCCGAGGCCTGCCCCAGGATGCGGCCACTAATCACGTCCAGCGGCGAATGCATGCCGGCGATGATGCGGCTTTCGCCCAGCTCCAGGCCGCGCGCCAGCAATTCGTGGAAGCGCTCCGGCACCAGGTAGGCCATGCCGATGGCGTTGCGCACGGATTCCGCCGTGTGGCCGCTGGGGTAGCCGCCGTCGGTCGGGGCCGACGTGCTCTTGGCCGGTTCAAGCGTGGGCACCACCTGCACGTCCGCGCTCCAGCGCCACGGGCGGGCGTACTTGTAGTAGCGCTTGCTGGGCTCGGTGGACGCATTGGCGCCCATGCTCTGCACAAAGGCGATGACGTCGCCGAAGGTCGGGTTGGCGGCGCCGCTTACGCCCGTGTTGTTGCCGGTGTCGTCGTACTTCACCGTGGTGGCGTCGGGTGCCACGTCGTTGATGCTGGTGGTCTGCTGGGCAGCCGTGCGCCATGCCGGCGTCAGCGGCCCAAGGCCATCGGTCACGCTGTAGTTCTTGCCACGGCGATCATCCAGGTAGGCGGCCTTGGCCTGCTCCGGTGTGCGGGCGGCGGTGGTGCGCACGACGAAGTCAATGTTCTCGTCGTGCACGGCCTTGTTCTTGACGCGGCCATCCGTGGCGTCGCCGGGCATACCGGTCCAGTCCGACGCGATGATGCCGGGAAAGCCGTCGGCGCCTGCTGCGGTGACGCCAGCATCCACCAAACGGGTGCGCGGTTCCCAGATGTCCAGAAAGCCATCCAGCACACGCACGCCGGCGTTGGTTTCCAGGGTGGCGTAGCGCGGATCACCGCGCTGGTTCGTGCTGGCGAAATCAACAAAGGCGGGCGCATCGGGCACCGGCGCGGTATCGACTCGGCCCAACCCGGCGGGCGGCGCGGGGATGACGTACGCAACGTCATCGTTCTGACCTGGGGCGTCGGTGTCGTTGTCGTCATCGCCGCCGCAGGCGGACAAGGCCAGGATTACCGCCAGGGACGTGGCGCGCAAGGCGTAGGCAGGGAGCCCCCTGCGCAAGGGTCGTGCTTGGATCATCAGGATCAACCAAACTGGTTAGAGAACGCAGCATGGTAGGTAGGAAATATTTACGCCCGATGACACGCGCTTGATAAATCCCGGGCTTGCCCGTCATGGCGGATCGGCCGCGGCCACGCCCGAGATGTAGGGGTCGAAGAAGCTGGCCGCGCTCATGCCTGGGATGTATTGATCCGAGATATACGCGCGGCAGCGCTGCATGAATGCTTGCGTCAGGCGCGAGGGTTTCATTGGTTTGTACGTGGCCAAGCCCAGCAGCATGGGGCGTTGCTCACCGGCCAGGCGCAGGCGCACCAGACGCTTGCCATCCAATGATTGCGTCGACTTCGGCCGCACGTTGAAGAGCGCGTAGCCGATGCCATTGGCGACCATCGAACGCACCACGTCTTCGGAACGTGAACGCGCCACGATGTTCGGTTCCAGCCCAGCCTTGGAGAACAAGGACAGGAAATATTCGCGGCTCATGGGCAGGTCCAGCAGCACCATGGGCAACTGCGCCAGCTCATCAAGCGTGACGGCAATCTGCTGCGCAAGCGGATGCAGTTCGCTGACCAGCACATGCGGAGGCATGTGCGCCAGCGTTTCAAAGCTGATCTCTTCGCCCAACTGCAAGTCGTAGGTGAGTGCGACGTCGATGTCCAGCGTGTGCAGCTTGTTGATGAGCTCTTGCTGGTCGCCCTCGGCCATATGCAGCTCGACCTTTTCGAACGCACGCGAGAAACCAAAGATGACCTCGGGCGCAATCATGGCCGCCAGCGGCTGAAAGCAGCCCACGCGCAGCACGCCCTGGATTGCGTCGGTGGAGTTCGAGGCAATCTCGTAGAGCTTGGTCGCGCGTTCCAGCAGGTCTTCGCATTCCTGCATGACCTGCATGCCCAAGGGCGTTAGCGCCAGGCCCTTGGAGGGATGCCGCACGAACAGTTGCACCCCAAGCTCGGTCTCGATGTGGGCGATGGCCGCCGAGATGGACGGCGGCGAGATGTGGATCTGGGCGGACGCTGCGGCGATGCTGCCGTGCTTGGCCGTCGCCACCAGGTACTCCATCTGACGCAGGGAAATGCGATTGAGCATGGTCCAACTTGAGGGAACAGGGAATGTTGCAGAGTATCCGGTCTGCCCGTCGCGGTGGGCAACATTTTGCTCAGCCTCACAAGTCGCCCGGCACGCCGAAGCTTGGCGCGTCACGCGGGTCACGCGCGCGCGTCACGTAGGCCGCAAGCTGGGGCTCGTAAATTTTCCACGCGTCGTACAGCGCTTCCACCGGCCCGGCCTCTACCCAATCCAGCCGCAGATCCACGATCGGCCAGTCCAGGTCCTGATAGACCAGCAGGCCGGCGGAATGCACCGGCCCCGCTTCCCCACCCGCCGCCTGACCCGCCAGCAACGCCTGCATCAAGCGTTCGGCCAGCGCGCCCTCTGCCCGCTCGAACGCGGCCAGCATGGCGCGCGGCACGTCGGTGCTGGCCAGCATGTTGCCGGCGCAGGCGGCGTGCTCGCCCGCCGCGCTGGCCAGTACGCCCAGCGCGCTGGCGCCCGTGTAGATGGCCGGCGGGTTCGTGGCGTCTATCGCCATCAACTGGCGGTAGGCGATGAAGGGCCGCGCTTGCAAGCCATCAAGCGCTTGTTGCGGCGTATGCCCCGCCGCCATCGCGTCCAGCGCCAACGGCCCGAGCGCGGGGTCGGTGATGTTCTGGCTGACGGCGGCCCCCACACCCGCGCGCGCACGGATGCAGCGCGAGGCCACGGCGGGCGAAGACGACGAGACGGCCGCGCCGAACTGGCCGGAGGCGGGGCAGCGGGCAATGATCGAAAAGGTCATGGTCGGTGGCCTGAATGGATATCAATCGGGGATGACGGCGGTGGCGTCGATTTCGACCAGCCATTCCGGGCGCGCCAGGGCCGACACCACGATGCCCGTGGACACCGGGAATACCCCTTTGAGCCAACGCCCCACCACGCGGTAGACCGCCTCGCGATAGCGCGGATCAATGATGTAGATGGTGATCTTGCAGATGTCCTCAAGTTCGCCGCCTGCCTCTTTGAGCAGCATGGCGATGTTCGCCATGGCCTGCTCTGCCTGCCCGGCGGCGTCGCCGATGCACACGCTTTCAGAGGTATCCAGGTTCTGCCCGATCTGTCCCCGCAGGAAGACGGTGCTGCCCCGGGCCACCACGGCCTGGCACAGATCGTTGTCCAGGCTCTGTTCCGGGTAGGTGATCTTGGTATTGAAGGTGCGGATGCGCTTGTGTTTCATGGCTGCGTGGGTAGGTGGGTCAATGGCATGGCCCCCATCTTCAAACCCGGACGACGCCACCGGCTATTTGTTTTTTCCTTTGGCCGCTCTCGGAATTTCCGACTCAGGCGCGGACAAGCCAAGTTGCGCCCCCACGCACCGCGCCTCAGGAAATTCGAGCCAGGCCGAAGGAAAAGGCGACTTGGCCCCCGCTGCCCCCTCTTCCATCATCTGGCTTCCAGTCGGAAGCGCTCGGCGGAACCAACATAGACAAGGGGATTTCAATGATTCGCAAACTTACGGTAGCCGGCCTGGTTGCCGGCGCGCTGCTTGGCAACGTCGCCTGGGCCCAGGACGCGCTGGTGGTCAGCACCTGGGGCGGCAGCTTCCGCGACCTGATCGACGAAAACATCGGCAAGGAATTCACGCGCCAGACGGGCGTGCCGGTCAAGTACATCACGGGCGGCACGATCGACCGGCTCAACAAGGCCAAGCTGACCAAGACCCCGGAAAGCGACATCACCTTCACCACTTCGCACATCGGCTGGCTGTATGTGGACGGCGGCCTGTTCGAAAAGCTGGACACGGCCAAGCTGCCCAACTACGCCAACCTGGTGGACCGCGCCAAGGTCAGCCCGTATCACGTGGGCAGTTGGGCGTACGTGTACACCATCGGCTACCGCCCCGACCTGACGCCCAAGAACATCAAGTTCGATAGCTGGAACGACCTGTGGAACCCCGAGCTCAAGGGCAAGCTGTCTGCCCCGGACTTCGACCCCAGCCACATCATCAACGTGTCGGCCATGCTGTCGGGCGGCGACGCCAAGTCGTGGGAAAAAGGCCAGGACAAGCTGCGCGCGCTGAAGCCGAACTTCAAGGCCTTCTACACCAACGACGCCAACAGCCAGCAACTGATCGCCACGGGCGAAACCCCGGTGCAGATCCTGTTGTCAATGAACGCCTACTACATGATCAGCCAAGGCGTGCCGATCAAGGTGGTCATGCCCAAGGAAGGCGCCGTGCTGGGCATCGACACCATGGGCATCATGAAAGGCAGCACCAAGGCGGACCTGGCCTACAAGTTCATGAACATCGCCTTGTCGCCCGAAGTGCAGTCCAAGATCGTGGCCTTCAAGAAGGCCAGCCCGGTCGTCACGAACGCCAAGGTATCGGCCGAGGACGCGGCGCTGCCCGGCGTGTTCACCACCAAGGAACAGTGGGACACGCAAGCCATCGTCATCGACGACAAGCTGCGCGCCGAGAAGACCGCGGAATGGCGCAAGTGGTTCACCGAGAACATCATGAACTGAAGCCCGCGCCGGTTGCACCGCGCCGCGCCTGTGTCCCGGCCTTGAATGTGGCGGGACACAGGCGTTTCCAGCAAGCATCAACGCATTCGGATTGACAAGCCCCTATGAATACACGTTCCAGTCTGCGCGGCTGGTTGATATCACCCGCCGGTCTCATCGCCCTGTGCATCTGCGTGTCGATGGCGGCGGTGCTGCAATTCAGCGTACGCGCCTTCATTCCCGGCTCGTTGGACGTGGGCGGGCTGACGCTGGCGAACTTCACGGGGCTGGGCAAGTCCGTCTACCTGTCCGCCTTCGCCAACACGCTGCTGCTCAGCATCGAAACCACCGTCTGCTCCTTGCTGGTGGCCTACCCGCTGGCCTACGCCATGGTGCGGGTGCGCAACCGCCTGCTGAAATCGTTCATCCTCATCGTGTCGATCACGCCGTTGTTCCTGGGTGAAATCGTCCGCACGTATTCGTGGATCATCGTGCTGGGCAACAACGGCTTCATCAACACGGTGTTGCGGAAAATTGGGCTGATCGACGTACCGTTGAACCTGATGTTCACGCACCTGGGCGTGCTGATTGCGCTGGTACACGTGACGATACCCGTGGTGGTGCTGATGCTGGCCACCGCCATTTCGCACATCAACCGCGACTATGAAAAAGCCGCGCAAAGCCTGGGCGCCGGCCCCGTGCGCACCTTCCTGACGGTAACGCTGCCGCTGTCCATGCCGGGCATCATCGCCAGCATCACCACGTCGTTCGCCTGGACCTTCAGCGCGTTTGCCACGCCGCAGATGATCGGCGGCGGCCGTGTGCCGACGGTGTCCACACTGGTCTACCAGTTGGGTTTCTCTTCCATGAACTTCCCCCTGGCCGCGAGCCTGAGCGTTGCCGGCCTGGCCTTGACGGTCGTGTCGCTGATGCTGCTGGGCCGGGGCACCAAGCGACTCAAAGCAATGGGAGCGCACTAGCATGGCCATCAAACACACTCTGCCCTTGCCGCTGCGCATTGGCGCGCCGCTGCTGATCACCCTTATCCTGGCGTTCGTGCTGTTGCCGGTGGTGGTGGTGACCTTGGCATCGTTCAACGACAAGGCGCTGCTGACGTTTCCGCCCGAAGCCTGGTCGCTACGCTGGTTTGAACGGGTGTTCACGTACCCGGACTTCCAGCAGGGCTTTCGCGCCAGCCTGATCGTGATGGTCTGGGCGTCGTTCCTGGCGCTGTTCATCGGCACCGCGCTGGCCATCGCCGTCAAGCGCATGGGCTTTCCCGGCAAGGACATGTTGCAGGCCATCCTGCTGTCGCCGCTGGTGATCCCGCATTTCACGCTGGGCCTGGGGCTGCTGATTCTGGTGGCGCAGTTTGACATGGACCGGGGCTACGGCCTGGTCATCCTGTGTCATGTGATGCTGGTGCTGCCGTTCGTGATGCGCAGCGTGTATGTGTCCATGGAGAACATCGACGAACGCCTGGAACAGGCGGCGGCCAGCCTGGGCGCGTCGCCCTTGAAGGTGATGTTCACGGTGACCGTGCCCTTGCTGGCGCCGGGTCTCTTTGGTGGGTGGTTGTTCGCCGCCATCATGTCGTTCAGTGAATTCACCGCGTCGCTCTTCGTCACGACACAACTGACGCAGACGCTGCCGGTGTCGATGTACAACTACGTGCGTGAATTCGCGGACCCGACGCTTGCCGCGCTGTCGGTGGTGTATATCGCCGTGACGGCCAGCCTGCTGGCTCTAGCCAACGCTTTCCTGGGCCTGGGCAAGATCCTGAATATTGAAGAAGTGGATTAGGCGGTCCGGCGATCCGGCGGCCCGGCGGCCGGCGACCCGGCCGCCCGACGCTCAATACCCGCGCGATGGGTCGATCTGGTTGGCCGGGGCATCGCCGCAAGACACGCGCGCGATGTTCTCGGCGATCTGCGCCGCCGCCGACGCCGGAATGGCGACGGATGCCAGATGCGGCGTGATCAGCACGTTATCCATGCGCCAGAGCGGGTCGTCACCGGGCAGGGGTTCGCGTTCAAAGACGTCTAGCGTGGCCGCACCGATATGCCCGCTTTGCAGCAGCGCCGTCATGGCCGCCTGGTCCACCAAGGCGCCACGCGCCACGTTGATCAGCGCGGCTCCGCGCGGCAGCTTCTCAAGTCGTGCCTGATCAAGCAGGCCGCGCGTCTGTGGCGTCAGCGGCAGCATGATCACCAGGATATCGGCCTGCGAGATCACCGTATCCAGCGCATCCATGCCCGCGTGGCACTGCACGCCCTCAATCTGACGCGGGCTGCGCGACCAGCCCAGCACGGTGAAGCCTTGGCGTTGTAGTTCATGGGCGGCATAGGCGCCCAGTTCCCCCAGGCCCAGCACCGCCACGCGCGTATCTTCTGGCGACCGAGGATGCCGGTACGCCCATTCCCCACGGCGCTGCGCCTGTTCAAACCAGGGAATATCGCGCGCGTGGCGCAGCGTGGCGAACAGCACGTAGCCCGCCATCATGCGAGCCATATGCGGATCGGTGATACGGGTAATGGGTACGCCGGCCGGAAGATCGTTGCGACCAACCAAGGAATCCACCCCCGCGCCCAAGTTGATGATCAGGCGCAGGTTGGGCATGGGGTCAAAGAAGCCGGTGGGCGGCTTCCAGGCCAGTGCGTAGTGGATGGCGGTGGGGTCGTCGACCTCGCTCTCGTGCAGGACGCGCAACGGAGGCATGCGCGCCTGCAATGCCTGTTTCCACGCGGTGAAATCGTCGAACTGGCTGTAGAAGACCAGCGCGCCAGAGGGCGCGGCGAGGGTCGCGGCGTTGTTCGCGGCGTTGTTCGCGGCGTTGTTCGCGGTGTTGTTTGCGGTGTTGCTCGCGGTGTTGCTTGACGTCATCGGTATCGCCTTTCAAGCGGGGCGCGCGATCAGGCGCGACATGGCTTCAATGGCCAGCTCATAGCCCTCGCCGCCAAGGCCCGCGATGACGCCGTCGGCCGCTTTGGAAATATAGGAATGATGGCGAAACGTCTCGCGCCGCCAGATGTTGCTCATGTGGACTTCGATAATGCGGCCGGGAAACGCCAGCAAGGCATCCAGGATGGGAATCGAGGAATATGTCAGGCCCGCGGCGTTGATGATGATGCCTTGCGCATCGCCGCGCGCTTCCTGTATCCAGTCGATCAACTGGCCTTCATGGTTGGATTGCACGAAATGCAGTTGCAGGTTCAGGCTTGCCGCCTTCTTTTCGCAACGGTCGCGCAGCGCCGGGAAACTCTCGGCGCCATAGGTCTTGTTGGCGTCCAGGCCGTATAGATTGGCGTTCGGGCCGTTGAGAAACCAGATGGTGGCGTTGGTGGTAGTGGTGGATGGCGTCATGGCGGTAGTCCGGAATGTGGTCTAGGTGATGCAGCCTTAAGCTTCATGAGGAAGCGTTGCCTGCATGGCGGGCAGCTTGCGAAACGCCGCTTCCCATTGCGCGGCGCGCGGATGGCTGGCGCGCCAGTCCAGTTCAGGAAAACGAAAATCCAGATAGCCCAGCGCGCAACCCAAGGTGACTTCACCGATGGTGGGCGCTTGCGCAGCAAGTGCTGCCCCCTGCGGGTCGGTCAGCGGGTAGGTCAGCGGGTTGATCAGCTCGCCTGCCTGCTGTTCGATCTGCTCCAGGCAGGCGCCGACCTTGACCAGTTGCGCATCGCGCCACACCGGCCATTGATGTTCAGCCGGCCGAGCCGTGCGTTCATAGCGCGCCAGCAGGGCCGCATCCAGCAGCCCATCGCCCAGCGCCTGTTGCGCCAGGGCGACCCAGCGGCGCGGCCCCACGGCGGGAAACAAATCGGCGTTGCCGCCCAGATGGGCCAGGTATTCGCAGATGACACGGCTGTCGTACAGCGACTGGCCATCACCCAGGATCAGCGTTGGCACCTTGGCCAAGGGGTTGTGGGCGGCGATACGGGCATCACGCCGTACCGGGTTGGCCGCGCTGTCCAGCCATTGGATCTGATCCGCCACGCCCGCCAAATGCGCGCAAACCATGACTTTTCGGACGTAGGGGGAAGTGGGTGCGTAAAGCAGCTTCAACATGGGGTCTATTCCTTTATCGCGAACGCAAAACGAACCACGCAACGCATCAAGGACGCAGCACGACCTTGCCGAAGACGTCGCCGCTTTCCAGCAAGCGGTGCGCCTGCGCCGCCTCTGACAGGGGCAGGCTGGCGTGGACGCGTGGGGCGATGCGGCCGTCCAACACCAGCGGCAGCACATGCCGGGTGATGGCCTGCGCCATGCGCGTTTTCTCTGCCGCGCTTTGCGGCCGCAGGGTGGATGAATGCAGGCTCAATTGCTTTTGCATCAGGGTCAGCAGGTCGATGTTGACCTGGGACCCTTGCAAGAACGACAGGCTGACGTGGCGGCCACCAAAGGCCAGCGCCTGAAGGTTGCGCCGCACATAGTCGCCGCCCACCATGTCCAGCACCACGTCCACGCCCTGCCCTTGCGTGGCGTCCAGGCAGGCCTGCACGAAATCCGTATCGCGATAGCAGATGGCAAAGGCCGCGCCCATCTCGCGCAGCGCCGGCAAGCGATCCGCGCGCCCGGCCGTCGCCACCACCCGCGCGCCCGCCGCGTGCGCCATGCGCAGGGCCAGCGTGCCGATGCCGCCCGCCGCGCCATGAATCAACACGGTCTGGTCCATGCGCAGGCGGCCAAGCTCAAACAGGTTGTGCCACACGGTGAACAAGCCTTCGGGCAAGGCCGCCGCCGCGTCGTCGTCCAGACCGTCCGGTACGACAAAAGAATGATCGACGCGCGCCACGCACCAGGGGGCATAGCCACCGCCGGGCAACAGGCTCATCAGCCGTTGGCCCCGCAGCGCTTCGGGCACGCCGGGGCCTGCGGCGACGACTTCGCCGCAGGCTTCCAGGCCCAGCACGTCGGTGACGCCAGGGGCCAGCCGTACCGCCCCCTGGCGTTGCATGATGTCCGGCCGGTTGACGCCGACTGCGTGCACGCGCAGCAGCACTTCGCCGGGGCCGGGCGTCGGCACGGGCCGGGTTGCCAACGTCAGCACACTGGCGTCGCCAGGCTCGCGGGCCACGATCGCCTGCATGGTGGAAGGAATGACGGTCATGGCGGGCATTACGACACGTTGAACACGCTGATGCCCTGGCCGGGCAACGCCAGGCCGGTCACCGAGCCCACCGGCCAATGCTGCAAGGCGTCCAGACCCGCGCTGCGCACCATCACGCGCTGATGACCCGCCACGGGGATATCGACGTCGATATAGGAATCAATGTGATCGCCCTGGAACACATGGTTCACCACCGTGCCGCTAAGCACGGATTCGCCATGCAGGCTCTCTAGCCGGATCTGTTCCGGCCGCACATAGATGTCCAGGCGGCGGCCTTCGTGCGAACCGCCCACCAGCCGGTCTCGCGCCACGCGGATCAAGCCTGCGCCCAGGCGCAGCAAGATGCCGTCGGGGTCTGAACCGTGATAGTGCGCGGGAAGAATGTTCACATCGCCCAGGAACGAGGCCACGAACGGGTCCTGCGGATTTCGGTAGAGCTCGTCGGGCGTGGCGATCTGGCGGATGACGCCGCTGGACATCACCGCGATGCGGTCCGACATGGCCAGCGCCTCGCCCTGGTCGTGCGTGACGAACACCGTGGTTACGCCCAGCTTGCGCTGGATCTCGCGAATTTCCACCTGCATCGAGCCGCGCAGGCCTTTGTCCAGCGCCGAGAAGGGCTCATCCAGCAGCAGCACCTTGGGGCGGATCACCAAGGCGCGCGCCAGCGCCACCCGCTGCTGCTGGCCGCCGGACAGCTCGCGGGGCCTGCGTTCGCCCAGCCCGTCCAGCTTTACCAGCGCCATGGCCTCTTCTACGCGCTGCGCGATCTCACCAGCAGGCATCCGGCGCATGCGCAGGCCGTAGCCGATGTTGCGCGCCACCGTCATATGGGGAAACAGCGCGTAGTTCTGAAACACCATGCCAATCTGCCGCTGATAGGGCGGCAGATCCGTAACCAGTTGATCTTCGATGAAGATCTCGCCGTTGTCCGCTTGCGCGAACCCCGCGATCAGGTTCAACAGCGTGGTCTTGCCGCAGCCTGAAGGCCCCAGCAGCGTCAGGAATTCACCGCGCCGGATCTTCAGCGACAGCTCCTGCAACACCGTCTGCTGACGGTACTTCTTGACCACTCCTTCCAGGCTCACCGCGCTGGACGATTTTGGGGACACGGGGCTGTTCTGCATGGCGGCTCTATCTGTTGCGCGATGCTTTGCAGAATAAGGGAAGCGGGGTCTACCGGCCGTTTGTGGATATTGATGCGGTCCATCGGAAAAAACGAAACGAGATCCCGGCGTTGGCTCTGGGGGAGTGATTTGCTTTTTCCTAAGCCCAGCGTCCAAAAAACCAAGTTATCAAGCGCGGCCATCTGGCTCACACTGCGCCGCATCGATGCACGTATGCGGTCTTGAACCTTCTTAGGAAAAGCAATGTCAGTGGAAAAAACCAATACCTTGGTGATCGGCGCCGGCCAGGCCGGCATCGCGATGAGTGAGCACCTGGGCGCGATGGGCATTGACCACATCGTGCTGGAACGCAAGCGCATCGCCGAACGCTGGCGCTCGGAACGCTGGGACTCGCTGGTGGCCAACGGCCCCGCCTGGCATGACCGCTTTCCCAGCCTGAAATTCGATGACATCGGCGCGGACGTGTTCCCGCCCAAGGAACGCATGGCGCAGTACTTCGAAGACTATGCCAGGATGATCAATGCGCCCGTGCGCACCGGCGTCGAGGTCCTGCGCGTGCAGCGCAACCAGAAGCGCCCCGGCTTCACCGTCACCACGTCAGACGGCGTATTCGAGGCGCTGCATGTGGTGACGGCAACCGGCGCGTTCCAGATTCCCAGCTACCCGGCCATCGTGCCGGAAGACGCGGGCATCCAGCAGGTGCATTCATCCGCCTACAAGAATCCCGGCCAACTCGCTGACGGCGCGGTGCTGGTGGTGGGTGCGGGCGCTTCGGGCTCGCAGATTGCCGAGGAATTGCGCCGCGCCGGGCGCACCGTGTACCTGTCCGTGGGCGAACACTATCGCCCGCCCCGTTCCTACCGCGAACGCGATTACTGCTGGTGGCTGGGTGCGTTGGGCATGTGGGACGAGGTGAAGAAAAAGCCCAAGCGCGAGCACGTCGCCTTCGCGGTCAGCGGCTACGACAACGGCAAGACCATCGACTTTCGTCGGCTGGCGCACACGGGCATTCAGTTGGTCGGCATCACGCAGCGCTTTGAGAACGGCGTGATGGCGTTCCAGGAGGGCTTGGCCGAAAACGTTGCGCAAGGCGATGCGGACTACTTTGAAGTGCTGCGCGAAGCCGACGCCTACATCGAACAGAACGGCCTGGACCTGCCGCCTGAACCCGAAGCCTGGAAGCTGCTGGACGACCCCGAGTGCCTGACAAATCCGATCCTGAGCCTGAACCTGGCCGAGGCCGGCATCAAGAGCATCGTCTGGGCAACCGGCTTCAAGGTGGATTACCGCTGGATGGAAGTCGACGTGTTCGACGACCAGGGCTACCCCGTTCACAAGCGCGGCATCACCGCTGAAAAAGGCATCTACTTTCTGGGCCTGCCGAACCAGTCGAACCGGTCGTCGTCATTTATCTGGGGCGTGTGGCACGACGCGAAATACATCGCGGACCACATCGGCATCCACCTTGACTATCTGGCGTATGAGAAGGACGGGGGGATGCCCAGGGTTTGATGGAAGAATGCCGGTCCGCCCTGTTCCGCGTGCCGGCTAACGATCAGCCCAGATACTCCACGTTGCCACACACCGAGATGCTCTGCCCGCTGATGACCGCGCCTTCGTCGGAGCACAGGTAGGCCACCTGGTTGGCCACGTCTTCGGGGCGGGTCATCCGGCGTAGCGAGACTTTCTCGACCAGTTGTTCGCGCATCACGTCGTTGCTGACGCCGCCTGCCTGCGCGCGGGCGCCGATGACGCGCTCGACGCGATCACCCGACACCACGCCCGGCAGCACGGAGTTGACGCGAATGTTGGACGGGCCCAGTTCCATGGCCCACGTCTGCGTCAGCCCCGTCAAGCCGAACTTGCTGGCGCTGTAGGGGCTGCGCAGCGAAAAGCCCAGGCGGCCGGCCACCGACGAAATATTGATGATGGCGCCGCCACCTGCCGCTCGCAACAAGGGCACGGCGCTGCGCGCGCACAGGAAGGTGCCGGTCAGGTTGACGTCCAGCGTGTTCTGCCAGGCATCCAGCGTGGTGTCTTCCAGGCGGCTGGTGGGGCCGGACACGCCCGCGTTGTTGATCAAGGCGTCAAGCTTGCCCCAGCGCGCGGCCAAGTCCGCGAACATGGCCGCCACCTGCGCTTCGCTGGACACGTCGGTCACGCTGACCGTCATACGCGGGTTCGCGCTGCGTGCCGCTTCGCAGGCTGCCGCGTCCACGTCGCAGATGTGCACCTCGGCGCCGGATGCCAGGAATTTTTGCGCGATGGCCAAGCCGATGCCCTGCGCGCCCGCCGTGATCAGGACGCGCTTGCCGTTCAGGGATTCAATCATGATGTCTCGTTAAAGATGATGCGATCAGACCGCGAACTCGGGGCGGATACCGCTTTGCAAGGGCAAGCCCATGATCTCGCGCGCCTCGGCGGGCGTGGCGGGCTCCATGTCCATTTCGCGGATGATGCGTACGATGCGCTCGGTCAGTTGGACATTGGTGGCCAGTTCGCCGTGCCGGTAATACAGGTTGTCTTCCAGGCCAACGCGCGCATGGCCACCCAGCAGCAACGCGCTGATGTTGGCCTCAAGCTGCGACGGGCCGATGCCGCTGACGCAGAAGATGCTGTTCTTTGGCAGCAGGTCCACCATCATTTGCAGATGCCGGGGCGAGAACGGCATCGCATTTTGAAAATTCCGATGCACGTTCATGACCAGGTTGATGAAGTGCGGCCCTTCGTCCAGCCCTTCCTCGATCAGCGTCGTGGCGTCTTGCAGGATGTGCGTGGGGCTGAAGACTTCCCACTCGGGCTTGATGCCGCGCGCCTTCATGCCGGCCGCCAGTTCGCGCGCCTTGCTCAGCGGCGTATTCATCAAGTATTCGCGGCCACCAAACGCCAGGTTCAGCGTGGTGGCGTCCAGCGTGCACATTTCGGCGCCGGCATCCATGCCCTTGAGCCGCTCTTCCCACAAAATTTCCCAAGTGCCGGGCGACGTTTCCTTCACCATGTCGCCATGCACGCCGCCCCCGGTGGAGTTGTTCAGCACGATGTCGCAACGCTCGCGGATGCGCTGGTTCATGTCGCGGTAGATCGCCGCGTCGCACGTGGCCTGGTCATCGGACCGGCGCGCGTGCAGCGCCACCACGCTGGCGCCCGCGTTGTAGCAGCGGTAAACGTCTTCCGCGATTTCAGCCGGTTGCGTCGGCAGATGCGGGTTCTGGGTCTTGAATGCCATGCCCCCGGTCGGGGCGATGGTTACGATGACTTTGCGTTTGGCCATGGGGGTCTCCGGTTCACTTCCACAGTGCGCAGCGCGTCTCGGCCTGCTTGGTGAAGGCCTCGTTGCCGTCAATCGTTTGCAGCACCTTGAAGTAGTCCCAAGCCTCTTTGGATTCGTCCGGCGTCTTCACCTGCAACAGGTACATGTCGTGCACGACGCGGCCATCCGGACGCACCACGCCGTCCTTGATGTACATGTCATTCAGCTTGATCTCGCGCAGGTATGCCAAGACGCGGTCGGCGTCATCCGTGCCCAAGGCCTTGACCGCGCGCAGGTATTGCAGCGCCACGGAGTAGTCGGCCGCTTGCAGCGACGACGGCATGGCGTTGCGGCGTTCAAAGAACTTCTGGCTCCAGGCGCGGCTCGCATCCGAGGCGTTCCAGTACCAGCTATCGGTCAGGTACATGCCCTGCGTGGCGGGCAGGCCCATGGCGTGGATGTCGTTGATGAACATGATCATGCCCGCCAGCTTCATCGTCTTGGTCACGCCGAATTCGTTGGCGGCCTTGATGGCGTTGGTGGCGTCGGCGCCGGCATTCGCCAAGGCAAGAATCTCGGCCTTGCTGGCTTGCGCCTGCAACAGGAACGACGAGAAATCGTTTGCTGACAAGGGATGCTTGACCGATCCCACGACCTTGCCGCCGCCCGCCTCGACCACCTTCGTCGTATCGGCTTGCAGCGCGTGGCCGAAGGCGTAATCGGCCGTAAGGAAGTACCAGCTTTTACCGCCCGCCTTGACCACCGCCGCGCCCGTGCCACGCGCCAGCGCAACCGTGTCGTAGGCATAGTTCAAGGTGTAGGGCGTGCATTGCTCGTTGGTCAGCGCGGGTGCGCCCGCGCCCACCACGATGATGGGCTTCTTCTTGTCCGCGGCCACCTTCGACATGGCCAGCGCGGTGCTGGAATTGGTGCCGCCGATCAGCATATCCAGGCCGCGCTGGTCGAACCATTCGCGCGCCTTGGCCGATGCGATATCCGCCTTGTTCTGGTGGTCGGCCGTCAACAGTTCGATCTTTTTGCCGTTGATCTCGCCGCCCATTTCCTCGATGGCCATCTTGATGGCTTCCGCCCCACCCGGGCCGTCGGGGCCGGAATACACGCCGGACAGGTCGGTGATGAATCCGATCCGAATGACATCGTCCGAGATCTGGGCGTGCGCGGCGCTGGCGCCGAGCAGCGACACGGCGGCAGCGCAGGCGAGCGCGCTGCCGGACTTGATGCGTGGCATTGACAACATACCGGTCTCCTCTTATGTTTTTTGGCTCTTGATGCCTCAAGTATTCTGGGACCGCCCCCAGGGGCGTACAGTCATCATGGTGACAAAGCGGCCTAGGGTTTACCTGTGCGCCCTTTTCCCCTTTTGCCCTGTTGTTGAACGGAGAAACCATGCCTGGACCGACCGCCAACGTAGGCAGCCAGACCCGTGGCCCCGCGCGCAAGCCGGCCGAATGCCCGGTGGACAAAATGCTGAGCGTTGTGCCCTGGTACAACGGCCTGCCCAAGCTTGAGCGCAACCTGGTCCGATCGGAACTGCGCACGGTATCGCTGGCCACCGGCGAATACCTGTTTCGCGCGGGGTCGAAATCGCTGGGTTGGTATGGCGTGGTTGAAGGCCTGGTGAAATGGACGTCGCCCGGCGCGGACGGCAAGTCCTTGTCGCTGGCCGGTTTCAGCATCGGCAGTTGGTTCGGCGAAGCCACCATGCTGCGCCGCGAGCGCTTTGAATATGAGGTGATCGCGCTGCGCCCCAGCCGCATTGTCATCCTGCCGCGCGACACCTGCGAACGCCTGTGGAACCACAACATCGAATTCACCAAGGCATTGACGATGCACCTGGCGCAGCGGGTCAACTGGCTGATGGCCAGCTACACCGGCAACGTCCTGTTGGACGTGGACACCACCGTGGCCCGCGCCGTGGCGGCGCAATTCGATGCCGAACGCCATTCGGACACGCAGGGCCGATTGAAAATATCCCAGGAAGAAATCGCCAGCTTGTGCGGCGTGTCCCGCCAACGATGCAACGCCGCGCTGACGCGGCTGGCGCGCGCGGGGGTACTACGAACGCACTACGGCGGCATGACGATTCTGGATAAGGACGCGCTGTACCAGCGGGCGTTGATTGACGATGATTCCGGCGATTCGCCGAGTATGATGCGCCGCTGACCGATTGGAGATCCATTGACATTCGACGACCACAAGGGCGGAAGCTTGCCCCGGAAGGTGGGGCTGCGCGTTGCTTTGCTGCTCTTGCCCGTGCTCTGCCTCTTGCTGGGTTGGGCAGGCTGGACGATCCTGAAATCGCCCTACGAACCCAAGGGCGCGACCTCCACCGCCTCGGCATTCATTCAGGATATCCACCAGGAAAACTGGCAACGCGCCCATGACCTGACATTCAAGAACGGCTACACCGGGCGCAACCTGGATGAACTGCGCCGCGTCGCCGCCCGCCAATTCTGCGGGCGCGTGTCCGAGCTGAAATCCTGGCATCCCCCACAAACCCATGGCAACCGGCTGCGCCGCTGGCTAAACGGCGTGGCGGTGGATCAAGACCAGGTGTGGGTGGAATTCGATGACGCGGCGACGGGATGCATGATGACGTTCGAGATGCGGCTTGGCAAAGACAGCCAGTGGAGGGTCTTCAATTTCCAGAGCCATGCGGGGTGAGGGCTCGTTAAGCAAATGCGGAATCGAAATCCACTAAATCGGTGCTCTGCATTCCTAAACCCTTGGCAACCAAGCGCCAGCTATCGACGGCTTGCGCGACTTCTGCCCAAATTGCCCCCGCTTCCTCCGCCTCCAATCTGAAGTAAGGCGCCCCTTCCATCAGCACGTCCCGGCTGTCAATGGGTCCGGAGTCTTCGGTTAGCCATGTCTTGCTCTCGCGACGGTCTCCAGGCATCGGATTCAGGTCAAATGCTGGCGACAAACGCCATCCATGGTTGCGCGCGTCATACAGAAACCCGGTATTGCGCAAATGGTCGTCCGTGTTGCAGATCAGAAAGTTGAAGACCAGCCGGCGCCACAACTGATGGATATCGGCAATCGGATTGGCGCCGTCCTGCAACAGGACGTCCACCAATTCCGTATATGCCTGAACCGTGTCGCGGCCATCAGACTGCAGCATCGTCGCGGCCGACACGTAGGGTATACGGCCGCCATCAGCGGCGCGGTCGAATCGCCGAATGATGGCGACTGCCGTTCCATTGATCAGCTCCACGCGCGCCGCAGCCGCGCTGATGCCCGCCTTGGCCGCAAGCTGCATAGCGAGCACCTCGCCGCGAATCACGTCGCGCTTGTCCGCCTGGCTGGGAAATTTGCCCAGGGCCAGACGGCCATCGGTATCTCGAACGGTCGACTTGGGCCGGGCCCCGCCCAACGAGGTGCCTTGCCCAAGCAGGTATTGCAGGTCCTGCGCGCTCTCAGTGCCGGCCTCTAACGCGCGGGCCGCTTGCACGACCTTGCCCAACTCCACCAACGGCGGTACGTGCCAATGCGTTCCACCCGAGCGCAAATATCACGCGTTCGCCCCACGAGTCTGGCGCCGTATCCTCAAGCGCACGGAAAAAAGCCCCGTCAGGATGTTGAACGCTCAAAACCGGCAAGAGATCGGGTGACGGCGCGAAGAATCTTGGATCCCGTAACCAACGTTCGTCGTACCTGAACGCGCTACGCTTGCCGCTACCCAGATACAAGCGCCCTACGATCTGACCTTGGGAACCTAGATGTACCTCCAGATCCTGACGCCGCGATGCCTTGGTAGCCATCAGAAGCCCTCCAATTCATCGGTGTCATCCACTGCGCCCTCTTTGGCGGCAGCAGAACGCGCAGTGCGCGCGTTGCCCTGGGAGGTTCGGACCCGTTGGGGCAGTTGTTCCCGCACCAGTTCCATGCCCAGGGTGTCATTTTCGGTAGCCATCACCTTCACCATCTCGTCAAGACGGCCAAGCACGTGCAAGGCACGGAGGAAGGTATTCAAGGCGGTGCCGGGATAGCCATCTTCCATGCGCCTCACGGTGCTCAGTGATGTACCGATACGCTGCGCCAAGTCTTCCTGGCTCAAGCGGCGCACACGGCGCGCCGTGGAGATGTCTTGCCCAAGGCGGTGCAACGCGCGGTCTACCGGCCGTGGCAATGCCACGCGTGGGCCCAGCGTCTTTTGCTCGGAAGATGGCATACGTGCACCTGCTCAGATATGGACAAAAATAGCCATTAGGCATTCATATTTGAGCATACAGGCAGTTCATGAGCAATCGAATAAATAGAAATAAAGGTTCATATATGAACCATTAAATCACTATTCAATTCATATCTGAATAATAGTACGCACGAACAATCATGCCCAATGACCCGCTGGCCAAGTATGGGCCAAAAGGTACTTGATGGAAAAGGTGCGGACAGCGCCAGCCGGGGCCACTCAAAAGCAGCGGAGAAATTTAAAAGGGTTTTGGAGCGGGTGAAGGGAATCGAACCCTCGTATGAAGCTTGGGAAGCTGCCGTTCTACCATTGAACTACACCCGCTCGGGTGTCGTGCCACAGCGCGGGGCCGGGGCAGAGCCGATGATTATAGCGCGGGATTTTCAGATTCCAGGGGTGATTTTTGCGTGCGTTTTCGACGGTATCGGCCTTCGGAATTAAATGCGTCCCCAATTTAGTCCATCCGGCCGACTCCACCCCGCCGCACCTGCCACTACAATTCGGGGCTATGAAACCCAACAACCCCGCGAACTCCTCCGCGGACACCCCCGCGACGCCTTCCGTGAACACCTCCGACACCCCCGCCGACTCGTCGGCATCGGCGCCTGCCGCCGCGCCCGTTTCCCCCGAAACCCAGGCGGCGTTGGCCAGCACGGCCCACGCGCCGAACAGCCCGGGCGCCACGCACATTCGCAGCTTCGTGCATCGCCGTGGCCATATCACCCAGGGCCAGTTGGCTGCGTTGGAACGTCTGATGGGCGAATGGTCCATTCCGTACGCGCCCCGCCGCCTGGATCCCGCCGCCGCGTTTGGCCGTCAAGCGCCGACGGTGCTGGAAATTGGCTTCGGCATGGGCGAAACCACCGAGAAGATCGCGCTGGCGCGCCCCGAAGACAACTTCCTGGGCGTGGAAGTGTTCAATGCCGGCGTCGGCTCGCTGCTGCGCCGCATTGAAGATTCCAAGATCACGAACCTGCGCATCATCCAGCACGACGCCGTGGAAGTCGTGCGCGACATGATCGCGCCGGACTCGCTGGCCGGCGTGCACGTGTACTTTCCGGATCCGTGGCCCAAGAAGCGCCACCACAAGCGCCGCCTGCTGCAACCCGCCTTCGTGTCGCTGTTGGCCAGCCGCATCGCGCCGGGTGGCTATATCCATTGCGCCACCGACTGGGAAGACTACGCGGTGCAAATGCTGGAAGTGCTTAGCGGCGAACCGCTGCTGGCCAACACGGTGGACGGCTACGCGCCCCGCCCCGATTACCGCCCCCTGACCAAATTCGAGACACGCGGCCTGCGCCTGGGCCACGGCGTCTGGGACCTGATCTTCAAGCGAGTCGCCTAATGCTCTATCCGCCGATCGAACCCTACCGCCACGGCATGCTGGATACCGGAGACGGCCACCAGATCTATTGGGAAATGTCGGGCAATCCGAACGGCAAGCCCGCCGTGTTCCTGCATGGTGGGCCGGGCAGCGGCTGTTCGCCCGTGCATCGCCAACTGTTCGATCCGCAGCGCTACAACGTGCTGCTGTTCGATCAGCGCGGTTGTGGCCGATCCAAGCCGCACGCCAGCCTGGACAACAACACGACCTGGCATCTGGTGTCCGACATCGAACGCCTGCGCACCGAGATCATGGGCGCGGAAAAGTGGCTGGTGTTCGGTGGCTCGTGGGGCTCGACCCTGGCGCTGGCGTATGCGGAAACGCATCCGTCGCATACCAGCGAATTGGTGTTGCGCGGCATCTTCGGCCTGCGCCGCGCGGAAATCCAATGGTTCTATCAGGAAGGCGCGTCGTGGCTGTTTCCGGACCGTTGGGAAGAATACCTGGCGCCCATTCCGGAAGCTGAACGCGGTGACCTGGTGGCGGCCTATCACAAGCGGCTGACGGGCGATGACCCGGCCGAGCAACTGCGCGCGGCCAAGGCCTGGAGTAAGTGGGAAGACAGCACCATCACGTTGTTGCCCAGCCCGCGCCACCAGCAAAGCCACGCTGCCGACCGCGCCGCGCTGGCGTTTGCGCGCATCGAGAACCACTACTTCGTGAACGCCGGCTTCATGGAAGAAGGCCAGTTGATTCGCGACGCGCACAAGCTGCGCGGCATCCCCGGCACCATCGTGCAAGGCCGCTACGACGTCTGCACGCCGGCCCGCACGGCCTGGGACCTGCATCGCGCCTGGCCGGAAGCGGATTTTCATCTGGTGCCCGACGCGGGCCATGCCTTTGATGAACCCGGCACGCTGGCGCGCCTGCTCGCCGCCACCGACGCTTACGCAAAACAGTGAGGACACCTGACATGCACATCACCCTGAATGGCGACGCGCGCGAATTTCCCTTGGACACCACCGTGATTGAACTGCTGCAAACGCTGGGTTATGCCGGCAAGCGCGTGGCGGTGGAACGCAATGGCGAAATCGTGCCCAAGAGCCAGCACGAACGGACCACGCTCACCGACGGCGACCAGATCGAAATCGTGGTGGCGGTGGGCGGCGGCTGATCGCCCTTATCCACACCCGTGGCGCGAACCGGCGCCGCAACCGCAAAGGCCGCTGTCAGTTCAGCGGCCTTTTTCATGGCATTGCGCACCACGTCGCTACGCATGACATCCCGCGCCCGATGCGGTTTGCGCTTGCCGCGCGACACGCCCTGCGAAGTGACGAGCATTGTTGCGTAGTCTGCCAAGCAGCTAGCAACCTGTTACACGATACCCCCTCGTCTCGCGGCGAATACGCGAGTAATAATCGTTGCTGCTGGCGTTGTAGGTTGTCGTGTTGTTGTTCTAGCGTTGCACATCGCCCCATTGGGGCAAGGAGGCATCATGAACACCGCCGTCATCATCAATCTTCTCATCCAGCTCGTTGCTGGCGCAGCGGGCGGGAATGGACTGGGAAAAATGCTCCAGCAGTTCAATTTAGGCCCACTGGGCAACACCATCGCGGGCGCCATCGGCGGCTTGGCGGGGGGTTCGTGGCTGGCGCCCATGATCAGCGCCGGGGCGGGCGCCGCCACGGCGGCCAACACGGGGCTGGACCTTTCAGCGATAGCGGGCAGTGTGGTGGGCGGCGGCGTGGGTGGTGCCGTGCTGACCTTGATTGCCGGCATCGTACGCAAGATGTTCGTGGGCCGCGCGCCCTGATCGCACTTCGTTTTCTCACCGCAACATAGATAAAGGAAACACTATGGGTCTGCTCAATTTCATCAAGGATGTAGGCGAAAAGCTCTTCGGCGCCAGCGAGGCCAAGGCCGCGACAGCGGACGAGTTGAAGAAAGAGTTGGATAAGCACGGCCTGAACGCGGATGGCCTGCAAATCTCGGTGGATGGCGACAAGGTCACGGTGGCGGGCGAGGCGCTCAGCACGGAAGACGCCGAGAAGATCTCGCTGGCGCTAGGCAACACCGTGGGCGTGGCGGCGGTGGACAACCAATTGAAGGTGAAGCAGGCCACGCCTGAAGCCAAGATGTACACGGTGCAAAAGGGCGACAACCTGTGGAAGATTGCCGAAGCGCAGTACGGCAAGGGCCAGGGCGCGAAGAACACGCTGATCTTCGAAGCCAACAAGCCGATGCTGACGAGCCCGGACAAAATCTACCCGGGCCAGGTGCTGCGCATTCCGCCGGTGGCGTAAGCGCTCATTGAACTCGACAAGCCGGAGAACACCCATGCGTTTTCCGGATTGTGTCGCGGCACGGCGCCCCCTGCCTGCCGCGATTGCTTGGCCAGACGCAATGTCTGGCCATTTTTTTAGCTAGCCCTAGGGGGCAGGAAGCGCACGCAGTGCGCGCACCGTGGGGGCCTTACTTCATGCCGAAGCGGCCCAAACCCTTCATGCCGCCCATGGCGCGCATCATCTTTGCCATGCCGCCCTTCTTCATCTGCTTCATCATCCCCTGCATCTGCTCGAACTGAGCCAGCAGGCGGTTGACCTCTTGGACCGGCACGCCGGAACCGGTGGCGATGCGGCGCTTGCGGGATGCCTTGATCAGCTCAGGCTTGGCGCGTTCGGCGGCCGTCATGGAATTCAGGATGCCTTCCGTGCGGCGCAATTGCTTTTCGGCCTGGCCGCCTTGCAACTGGCCCGCGGCCTGCTGGAACTGAGCCGGCAGCTTTTCAAGCAGCGAACCCATGTCGCCCAGCTTTTTCACCTGGCCTAGCTGTTCGCGGAAATCGTTAAGGTCGAACTTGTTGCCCGACTTGATCTTCGCCGCCAGCTTTTGCGCATCGGCGATGTCGATGTTCTTCTGCGCCTGCTCGACCAGCGACACGATGTCGCCCATGCCCAGCACCCGTTGCGCCATGCGGTCGGGGTAGAACGGTTCCAGCCCGTCCAGCTTTTCGGACACGCCGACAAACTTCAGCGGTTTGCCGGTGACGTGGCGCACCGACAGGGCCGCGCCGCCACGGGCGTCGCCGTCCAGCTTGGTCAGCACCACACCGGTCAGGGGCAGCGCGTCCGCGAAGGCGCGCGCGGTGTTGACCGCGTCCTGGCCCTGCATGGCGTCCACCACGAACAGCGTTTCCACCGGCTTGACCAAGTCATGCAATGCGCGGATTTCGCGCATCATGGCTTCGTCGATGCCCAGGCGGCCGGCCGTGTCCAGGATCAGCACGTCGTAGTGGTGACGGCGCGCATGGTCCACCGCGCCGCGCGCGATGTCTTCGGGTTTCTGGCTGGGGTCCGACGGCAGGAAGTCCACGCCGACCTGCGCGGCCACGCTTTTCAGCTGGTCGATAGCGGCGGGGCGATAGACGTCGGCGGACACCACCAGCACTTTCTTCTTGCCCGTCTTGCGGCCGTGCTGCGTGTGCTGCCCTTCGGACAGCCAGCGCGCCAGCTTGCCGGTGGTGGTGGTTTTACCCGCGCCTTGCAGGCCGGCCATCAGGATGACGGCGGGCGGCTGCACAGCCAGCGACAGTTCGTTGGAATCAGCGCCCAGGTCGCCGCCCATCAGGGCGGTCAGTTCCTTGTGGACGACGCCGACCAGGGCTTGGCCCGGGCTGAGGCTGGCGGCCACTTCTTCACCCAGCGCTTTTTCCTTCACGCGGGCGACAAATTCACGCACGACGGGCAGCGCCACGTCGGCTTCCAGCAGCGCCATGCGCACTTCGCGCAGCATCTCCTGGGTGTTGGCCTCGGTCAGGCGGGCTTCACCGCGCAGCGTCTTGACGACACGCGAAAGGCGTTGAGTTAGGTTATCGAGCATGAGAGGCGTTTCCGCTTAAACTAGTTGATTGAACGGTGGCCGCAGGCGCGGATTCTGCGCTTTCGGGTGGCACGCACCCCAAGGCCCCATCCAGACAACGGTTTTTATGTCACTAGGCATTGTATTTCACACAGCGGCTGCCTTGGCGTACGCAGTGCTAGGGGGGTCTCTCTGGGCCCGCCTGGCCGGCGCCGGGGAAGTCGAACGGACGGGCAAAATCGGCCGTCTGTGCCTGCTGGGGGCCTTGGTCCTGCATGGAATCGGGCTGCAACAATCCATGCTGGGCGCCCAGCATCTGTTCATTGGGTGGGCACTGGCCCTGTCCGCGGCCATCTGGCTGGGCATGGTGGTGTTCTGGCTGGAAAGCCTGCTGGTACGTATCGACGGCCTGCAATTGCTGCTGCTGCCCGCCGCCGCCATCGCCAGCGCCCTGGCCGCCGTGTTTCCCCAGGGGCAGTTCGTGCCCCACGCCGACAACGCCTGGCTGCGCGTGCACCTGCTGATCGCCCTGGCCGCCTATGGCCTGATCACCATCGCCGCGCTACACGCCATGATGATGGCCCTGCTTGACCGCCATCTGCACCGCCCGCTGGACGCCCCCGCCGAACGCAGCATCATCGGCCGCGTGCTGGACTCCCAGCCGCCGTTGCTGGTGCAGGAACAACTGCTGTTCCGTATTATCTGGATCGGTTTCATCGTGCTGACCTTGGCGGTGGGCTCGGGGTCGGTGGCGTCCATGAAGCTGACGGGCAAAATCTTGCCGTTTGACCACAAGACCGTCTTCACCCTGTTGTCCTGGCTGACGTTCGGCGTGCTGCTCGCTGGCCGCCACGTGTGGGGCTGGCGCGGGCGTGTGGCGCTGCGCTGGACGTTGACGGGTTTTGGTTTTTTGATTCTGGCGTACACCGGCAGCCGGTTCGTGCTGGAAATGATTCTGCATCGAGGCTGACGTGGGCAAGTTGTTGTTCTGGATCGTTTTGATCATCGCGGTGCTGTTCGTGGCCCGCATCGCCGCCCGCATGGCGGCGGCGCGCCAGGCTGGCGAGCAGCCCAAAGGCCGCAGCCAGCCGGCCCCGGCCAAGCACGCGCCGGAATCCATGGTGCGATGCGCGCACTGCGGCATCCACCTGCCCCGATCCGAAGCCGTGCTGCTGAACGGCCACACCTGGTGCAGCACCGAGCATTCCAAGCTGGGCCCGGCCAGGAAATAAGCGGCGCGCAGGCGGCAGCGATGGCGCCAACGGCTGCGTTTTACGCGCGGCCCCTTGCGAAAAACGCAGATTTGGGAGGCGGCGGCGACCACGGCATAATGCCCGTTGGATTCACCACGCATGCTCTCTCTTATGGCTCTGCTTCTGGATCGACATGGCTGGCTGGCGCCGGCCCCGGGTGTAACCCTGCTGCCCTCGCCCAACCGCGACGCACGTCCCAAAGACGCGCAGGTCTCGCTGCTGGTTCTGCACAACATCAGCCTGCCCCCCGGAAAGTTTGGCGGCCCCGAAGTGGCCGGGCTGTTCCTGAACACACTTGACTACGCTTCGCACCCCTGGCTGGAACGCCTGCGCGGCTTGCGCGTATCGGCCCACTTCTTTATTCGCCGCGATGGGCGCATCATTCAGTTCGTGTCCACCGACCAACGCGCCTGGCACGCCGGGGTGTCGCGCTTTGGCAAGCGCGAACGCTGCAACGACTTTTCCATTGGCATCGAACTGGAAGGCACGGACACCCTGCCCTACGCCGACGAGCAATACCTGGCGCTGCGCAAGCTGACGCCGGTGCTGCGCGCGCGCTACCCCTTGGCCGCGGCCTGGGGCCACGAACACATTGCCCCGGGACGCAAGACCGACCCCGGGCCGGCTTTCAACTGGACGCGCTTTTCGCGCGACAGCGGCTTTGCGCGGCGGCAGTTGCCGCCCGTCTGACACTACTCAAGGACTGGTTATGTTGAAGATCTGGGGACGCCTGACGTCCGTCAACGTGCAGAAAGTGATGCTGGCCGTGCGCGAACTGGCGCTGCCGCACACCTTCGTGCAGGCAGGCGGGCCGTTCGGCGTGAACGACACGCCGGAATTCGCCAAGCTCAACCCGAACCGCACCGTGCCAGTCATCGACGATGGCGGCTTCGTGCTGTGGGAATCGAACGCCATCGTGCGCTACCTGGCCTCGCGCTACGGCGTGGGCACGCTCTGGCCCGAAGACGCCTGCCTGCGCGCCGACGCCGACCGCTGGATGGACTGGCAGGCCACCGAATGGCAAGGCGCGATGGGCCCGGCCTTCCTGGGCCTGATCCGTACGCCCGAAGACAAGCGCGACCACGCCGCCATCGAGAGCTCGGTCAAGCGTTCCAACGCGCGCGCCCTGATCCTGGATCAAGCCTTGCAAGGCCGCGAATTCATCGCCGGCCGCCATCTGACCATGGGCGACATCGCGCTTGTCTGCGCGGCGCACCGCTGGCTGGCCCTGCCCATTGAACGCCCCGACACCCCGGCGCTATCCGCCTGGTACCGCCGCGTGATGATGCGCCCCGCCCCGCAAGGCGTGCTGACGCTTCCGCTGGAATAGCGCGCCCGAATGATCGTGCGCGGGAATAGAGAAATGTAGGATGGGTGTAGCGCGAGAGATCGGTGTGAAGAACCCCGCTGCGGATCGCGCGAAACCCATCAAGCAACAGAGGCGCTGTGGCGGGTTCCGCTTAGCACCATGTCGTTGTGGCAGGCTCCGCTTAGGATCAGCCATTGTTTGATGGGTTACGCGCGATCCGCGTTTGCGTTCTTGCGGGCGACCTTGCGCGCTACACCCATCCTACGCACTGCGCTGGCTCAGCCGCGGTCGACCTTCCAGCCCATTTCCGCCGAGATGCCCGCCGCCGCGTCCTGCACCACCGGGATCATGTCGCGCATGCGTTCCAGGGACATGTACGGCACCGTGCTGGACACGCTGATCGCCGCGACGATGCCGCTTGAGGCATCGCGCACGGGCGCCGCCACGCAGCGGATCGACGGCTCGTTGTCTTCCAGGTCAAACGCATAGCCTTGCGCCGCGTATTCGCGCATGCGGTCGCGAAACGCTTCCCAGGTCTGCTGGCCGCCCGGCGCGCGCGACGATACCGGCGCGCCGATGCGATGCAGCGCCTTCCATTGCGGTTCTTCGGTGTCCAGCAGCAGCGCCTTGCCCACGCCCGTGGCGGCAAGCGGCATGCGATGCCCCACGCGCGACCGCATCTCTAGCCCTTTCTTGCCCGAGATCTTTTCCAGGTACAGCACGTCGTCGTTGTCACGCACGGCCAGATGGATGGTGTCGCCCGTTTGTGCGGCCAGCGCATCCAGATAGGGGCGCGCCAGGGTCGCCATGGGAAACGCTTCGCGCGCCTGGAAACCCAGCTCGATCAGCTTCGGCCCCAGCACATACCCCACGCCCGGCAAGGCCCGCAGATAGCGTTCTTGCACCAGGCAACTGGCCAGCCGGTGCGTGGTGCTGCGCGCCACGCCGATGCGGGCGCAGATGTCTTTCAGGTCACGCGCACCGGCCGCCACCGCCTGCACCACTGCCAGGCCGCGCATCAAGGTTTGCGTACCGGCAGGCGCGACGGCGTCGGGGTCCAGCGTGGGGGTGGAATTTGCAGTCGGGATGGTGGTCATGAAACGTGAATACACAGCGAGAACGGGGGCAAGCATACCCGGGATGGCGCAGGGCGCGGAGGCGGCGGAGTTGCGGCAGGATTTCCACCCCGGCGGCTGCCCGATCGCGTCACGCCACATTCCCTGTATATGGGATTTAATTCTACATTTTGAGATTTTCAAGCTCTGATCTAGAATTTTTTCCCAACGCGCGCAGGCTGTTATGAAGGCCCGACGCGCATCAAGACAACAAGGTCGCAGCGCCCCGTATTGCATGCCTTGCCCGCGCCCACCTCGGCGCCACCGGCAAGCGACGTCGGGCAAGGCGACCAACGATGAGACACATCAGATGACACCCGCAACACCCACCCGCGCGGCGCTTATCGCGCTGGATTGGGGCACCTCTTCGCTACGCGCGTACCGGCTGGACGACACGGGCCGCACGCTGGACACCCGGCATCTGCCCTGGGGCATCATGCGCCTGCCGCAGCCCTTGCAGGACGGCGCGGCCAGCACCGCCTTGTCCGGCTTCGACCTGGCGTTTGAACAAGCTTGCGGCGACTGGCTGCGCGCCGAGCCGACGCTGCCGGTCATCGCCTGCGGCATGGTCGGCAGCGCCCAGGGTTGGCAGGAAGCCGCGTACCTGGACGTGCCCGTCGACCTGGAACGCATCGGCACCTTGCTGACCGTCGTCCAACGCCCAGGCGCCGGCCCCAACGCTACGCCGGTACACATCGTGCCCGGCCTGATCCAGCGCCATGGCCTGCCCAACGTGATGCGCGGCGAAGAAACGCAGGTGTTCGGCGTGATGTTCGACCAGGCTGGTGGATCGGGAGCGGACCTGGCCGTCGATCAAGCCGCCGATAAAGCCGCCAATCAAGCAACCGATCAAACCGCAGGCCCGGCCGAAGGCAGCGGCGCAAACTGCGGTGCAAACAGCAGCGCAGACGCGAGTTCACGCCTGACCCGGACCCCGGCCAAGATCCCCGCCGACAGCGTGTTGATCGGCCTGCCCGGCACGCATTCTAAGTGGGTCAGCGCCCGCCAGGGCCGCGTCACGCACTTTGACACCTTCATGACCGGCGAGGTCTACGCCGCGCTGCGCGGCCACACCATCTTGGGCCGCACGATGAGCGAGGCGCCCGCCGCCGACCAGGACGCCGACATCGCCGCCGACAGCGGTGCCTTCATGCGCGGCGTGAAAGTGGCCGGTGCGCCGGCCGGACGCGCCGGCGTGTTGTCCACCATCTTCAGCACGCGCGCGCTGGGCTTGACCGGGGAACTGCCTTCGACCTCGCAAGCCGACTATCTGTCGGGCCTGCTGATCGGCCACGAAATTGCCGCGCTGGCCCAGATGCTGCGCGAGCAAGGCGAGCGGCCCCGCATCGTGCTGTGCGGCGACCCCGCGCTGTGCCAACGCTACATCCTGGCCATGCAGCACTACGGCCTGGGCACGCCCGAGCAAGCGCAGAACGCCACTGAACGCGGCTTATGGCACCTGGCCGTCTGCGCAGGGCTGGTCAAGACCGGGCAGATCAAAGCCGGACCGGTCAAGGCAGAACCGGTCGACACCGACACCCCCACTTCGGCACCCGTCTAGGAACCCCACATGACTCACACCGGACTGCAAACCGCCATGGCCCATTGCGGGCTGATCGCCATCCTGCGCGGCATCCAGCCGCACGAAGCGGAAGACATCGGCAATGCCCTGTACGCGGCGGGCTTTCGCCTGATCGAAGTGCCGCTGAATTCACCGGACCCGCTGGCCAGCATCCGCGCCATGCGCGCCGCGCTGCCCACCGACTGCCTGATCGGCGCCGGCACCGTGCTCAACCCCGACGACTGCGCGCGCGTGCAGGATGCGGGCGGCGAATTGATCGTGATGCCTCACAGCGACGCCGCCGTCATCCGCGCCGCGAAAAAGTTGGGCATGGCGTCCTGCCCCGGCGTTGCCACGCCCACCGAGGCGTTTGCCGCGCTAGCGGCCGGCGCCGACGTGCTGAAGATGTTTCCCGCCGAGCAGCTCGGCCCCGCCGTGCTCAAGGCCTGGCGCGCCGTGATGCGCCCGCCGATCGCGCTGGTACCGGTAGGCGGCATCACGCCCGACAACCTTTCCGTTTTTGCCCAGGCGGGCGCCAGCGGCTTCGGCCTGGGCTCCGCCTTGTACAAACCCGGCCTGACGGCCACCGATGTCGGCCAGAACGCGCGCGCATTCGTCGCCGCCTGGCAACGCGCCTATTCCGCCCAGGAGACCCAAGCATGAAGATCACCAAGCTCACCACCTACATCGTGCCGCCCCGGTGGTGCTTCCTGAAAATCGAAACGGACGAAGGCATCGTCGGCTGGGGCGAGCCCGTCGTGGAAGGCCGCGCGCATTCCGTGGCCGCCGCCGTTGAAGAACTGTCCGACTACCTGATCGGCAAAGACCCGCGCAACATCGAAGACCACTGGACGGTGCTGTACCGGGGCGGCTTCTATCGCGGCGGCGCCATCCACATGAGCGCGCTCGCCGGTATCGACCAGGCGCTGTGGGACATCAAGGGCAAGCACCTGGGCGTGCCGGTGTCGCAATTGTTGGGCGGCAACGTGCGCGATCGCATCCGGGTGTATTCGTGGATTGGCGGCGACCGCCCGGCCGATACCGCCGCCGCCGCCAAGAGCGCCGTGGACCGTGGCTTTACCGCCGTGAAGATGAACGGCACGGAAGAACTGCAATACATCGATTCGTTCGACAAGGTGGATAAGTGCCTGGAGAACGTGGCCGCCGTGCGCCAGGCCGTCGGCCCCAACGTGGGCATCGGCGTGGACTTCCACGGCCGCGTGCACAAGCCCATGGCCAAGGTCCTGATGAAAGAGCTGGACCCGTTCAAGCTGATGTTCATCGAAGAGCCCGTACTGAGCGAACACTACGAAGCGCTGAAGGAACTGGCGCCGCTGACGTCCACCCCCATTGCGCTGGGCGAGCGCCTGTTCTCGCGCTGGGACTTCAAGCGCGTGCTGTCCGAAGGCTATGTAGACATCATCCAGCCCGACCCGTCGCACGCGGGCGGCATCACCGAAACCCGCAAGATCGCCGCGATGGCCGAAGCGTATGACGTGGCGCTGGCGCTGCATTGCCCGCTAGGTCCCATCGCGCTGGCTACCTGCTTGCAGATCGATGCCGGTTGCTACAACGCCTTCATCCAGGAACAAAGCCTGGGCATTCACTACAACGCCGCCAACGACCTGCTGGACTACGTCAGCAACCGCGAAGTCTTCAAGTACGAAGACGGCATGGTCGCCATTCCGCAAGGCCCGGGCCTGGGCATCGAGGTCAACGAGGAATACGTGAAGGAACGCGCCGCCGTGGGCCACCGCTGGCGCAACCCGATATGGCGCCACGCCGACGGCAGCTTCGCCGAGTGGTAAGGCCAGCCCGATCACGCTGACTGACCGCCATGCGGCGTCTCATGCTTCTGTCACGAGCGCCGCTTTTTCTTCTTCATATCGATAACCCATCGGCATCCAAGCCGATGGCCCCCGCCCCTAGAAGGGCGCACGAGGAGACAATCCGTGTCGACCGCCACCCACGCCGGCTTGCAACAGACCCAGCGCCCCACGCGCAGCCGCTACATCATCATGGTGATGTTGTTTATCACCGTCGTCATCAACTACCTGGACCGCAGCAACCTGTCCATCGCCGCGCCCGCGCTCAAGGACGAGTTCGGGCTGGACACCTGGCATGAAGGGCTGATCCTGTCCGCCTTCGGCTGGACCTACGCCGCCATGCAGATCCCCGGCGGCTGGCTGGTGGACCGCGTATCGCCCCGCGTGCTGTATGCCGCCGCGCTGATTCTGTGGTCGGCCGCGACCTTCTTCATGGGCTTTGCCAGCAGCTTCATCATTCTGTTCGTGTTGCGGCTGGCGGTGGGCGCGTTGGAAGCCCCCGCCTATCCCATCAACAACCGCGTCGTCACCACCTGGTTTCCCGAAAAAGAACGCGCCACGGCCATCGGCTTCTACACATCGGGCCAGTTCGTGGGCCTGGCCTTCCTGACGCCGGTGCTGGCCTGGTTGCAACACCACTACGGCTGGCACATGGTGTTTGTCAGCACCGGCTTGCTGGGTATCGTCTGGGGCGTGCTGTGGTACCTGATCTATCGCGAGCCACGCCAGTTCAAGGGCGCCAACGCCGCCGAGATCGAACTGATCCAGCAAGGCGGCGGCGTGGTCGACCTGGACCGCAACGCGCGCGCCAAGAAGGCGCCGTTCAACTGGAATGACCTGGGCCTGGTGATGTCCAAGCGCAAGCTGTGGGGCGTGTACCTGGGCCAGTTCTGCCTGACGTCCACGCTGTGGTTCTTCCTGACGTGGTTCCCGACCTATCTGGTGAAGTACCGAGGCATGGACTTCATCAAGTCGGGCTTCCTGGCGTCCGTGCCCTTCCTGGCCGCGTTCGTCGGCGTGCTGTGCTCCGGCGTGCTGTCCGACTTCCTGGTTCGGCGCGGCGCCACCGTGGGCCTGGCCCGCAAGCTGCCCATCATCCTGGGCCTGCTGATTTCCACATCGATGATCGGCGCCAACTTCACCGACTCCACCCCCTGGGTCATCTTCTTCCTGGCCCTGGCCTTCTTCGGCAACGGCCTGGCGTCAATCACCTGGTCACTGGTGTCCACCTTGGCGCCGGTGCGGCTCTTGGGCCTGACGGGCGGCGTGTTCAATTTCGTGGGCAACCTGTCATCCATCTGCACGCCCATCGTGATCGGCTTCCTGGTATCGAAAGACAACTTCGCCCCCGCCATCGTGTACGTGTCGTCGCTGGCATTGCTGGGCGCGCTGTCGTACATCCTGCTGGTGGGTAAGGTGGAGCGGATAGAAGCGTGATTGATGTGTGTTGGTGAGATGAAGGGTGCCGAATGAACGGCACCCCTTTTTTTGTGCGCTGTAGAAGGAGTCAACTTGAGCTATATTCGTCTATAGACGAATATTTTGAAGCGCGCGGTACGCGCTTGGCAACATTGGAACCAGAGAACACCATGAAAAGCAGACCCCATGATGAAGCGATGGCCGAGCTGTACCGTGATGACCCCGCATTGGCCGTTGACCTGATCAACAGCGTGCTGGAAGACGGAACCCAGGCTGAACTCTTGATCGCGCTGCGGCAACTGACGCAGGCTTTTGGTGGCGTGCAGACCGTGGCGGCGCAAGCGCACCTGAATCCCACCCAGCTCTACCGCACACTGTCACCCAAGGGCAACCCCGCGCTAAGCAGCCTGACGGCAATCCTGAAAGCCTTGGGCCTGCGGCTGGCGGTACAACCGCTGACGCCCGCGGGCGCCAGATAACGTTAATGGGCGGGTTGGGCGACAACACCCAAACCCGCCCTGCGAATAGCTAATGCTCGACGCGCCCCTCAGCAGCCCTGCATCGCCAGTTTGCGGCGGCGCACGTTGCCGGCCCGCTGCACCAGCACCAGCGCCAGCCCGGCCATTGCGATGACGGCGCCGGCGATGGGTACCGCCGAGTAGCCCAGCCCGGCCGAGATCACTGCGCCGCCAGCGGCCGCGCCGACCGCGTTGCCCAGGTTGAACGCGCCCACATTCACCGAAGACGCCAGCCCGGGGGCCGCCGTGGCGGCGCGCATCACGCCCATCTGCAAGGGCGGCACCACGGCGAAGGTGGCGACGCCGAAGATCAACAGGGAAACGGCCGCACCGATCTGGGTGGAGGCGATCCACGGGAACGCCAGCAGGTCGATGATGACGATCACCAGGAACGTAATCAGCGTGCCGTCCAGCGAGCGGTCAGCCATGCGGCCACCCACGCCGTTGCCCAACGTAAAGCCCAGGCCGATCAGCACCAGCATGCCGGTAATGAAGGCGGGCGATGCGCCGGTAATGTCGGCCAGCGTGGGTGCAATGTAGGTGTACAGCGTGAACATCGCGCCCGCGCCCAGCACCGTGGTCAACAGCGCCAGCAGCACGACGGGGCTTTTCAGCACGGCCAGTTCATGGCGTACATCCGGGCGGCGTCCCGCTTCGCCCGCCGGCAAGGCGAACCACAGCGACAACATCGCAATCAAGCCCAGCACGGCGGTGGCGAAAAACGACATGCGCCAGCCGATCACCTGCCCCAGCCACGTGGCGGCGGGCACGCCGCCCACGTTGGCGATGGTCAAGCCCATGAACATGGTCGCCACCGCGCTGGCCTGCTTGTGGCGCGGCACCACGCTGGCCGCCACCAGCGAGCCCAGGCCGAAGAACGCGCCGTGGTTCAGGCTGGTAACCAGCCGCGCCAGCAACAGCGTGGTGTAGTTGGGCGACAGCGCCGACAGCACGTTGCCGATGGTGAAGATCAACATCAACAGAATCAGCGCCTTGCGCCGCGACCAGCGCGAAAACGCCAGCGTCATCAGCGGCGCGCCCAGCATCACGCCGATGGCGTAGGCGCTGATCAACATGCCGGCGCTGGGAATGGAGACGTTCACGCCCTCGGCAATAACGGGCAACAACCCCATGGGAGAAAACTCGGTCACGCCGATGCCGAACGCACCGACGGCGAGCGCCAACAGCGGCAAGCCGGACTTCACCGGCGGATTATCTTGCGGGTTCATGCGGATTCCTTGGAGCACGTCGGAAAGACAGGCGTGCAGTATGACGGCGCGATCCTTGCGGAAAAAGCCGTCTGGCGGGCAAACACTTTTGACTTCAAGTCACGAATCGCCCCCAAGCACGGGCGCTACGTCAGACCCAGCAAGCGTTCCGTTTCACGCGCCAGGGCGACCAGTCGGGGGCCGATGTCCGCCGCCCGCTCGCGGTAGGGTCCGTCCCCCGACGGTACGCCGCAGTTAAAGACGTACAGCAGCGACTGATAAGGCCGCCACAAGGGCGCGGCAAAGCCATAGGCGTCTGGGCGCCACTGCACGTTGTTGCCGCAATATCCCTTGCGTTCCAGGTCGCGCGATGCCGCCGCCAGGCTGGGGAAGTGCTCGGCGTAATGGCGCGCGTCGGCCACGCGCAACTGGTTCAGCACCACCGCCCGCTCGGCATCCGGCACCCGGCACAGCCAGGCCTTGCCCGCCGCGCTGGACAGCAAGGGCAAGGCCGCGCCGATGTCGGGCCGGGTCTGCAAGGCATCGTTTGACCTGGCGGTTTCCACATAGACCATCTGCAAGCGGTCGCGCACCACCAGCGACACCGCGCCGCACGCATGATCGGCCAACTGCTTCATCAGCGGCCGCGCCAACTGGCGGATCTGCATGCTGGCCAGCAAGGGGTAGCTCAGCGCCAGCACCGACGCGCCCAGCCGATAGCGGGCGGGCGACCCCAGGCGCTGCAAGAAACCCAGTTCGACCAAGGTATGCGTCAGGCGCGCCACCGCGCTTTTGGACAGGCCGGTCTGCTGCGCGAAGTCCTTGTTGGCTAGCTCCGGCCGGTCCGCCCGAAAGCACGCCAGGATATCGATGCCGTGCGCCAAGGTGGTGGCAAAGTCGCGGTCGGGGTTGGGGTTGGGCTGGGGATCCCGGGCGGCGTCATGTTCAAGTTCAAGCGGCATCCTGGCGCTCCAGCATTTTTTCCACCCGCGTCACCAAGGTCAGCAGACGTGGCGCGATGCGTCGGCGCAAATCGCCCGGTCGCAGCCGCCGCGCCGGCACGCCGCAATTGAACACGAACACCTGCCCGTCCACCCGACTACGCATCGGCACCGCCACGGCATGCACGTCGGCATGCCATTCGCCTTCGGCCACGCAGTAGCCATGCGCGGCATAGTCGCGGCGCGCCTGCTCCCACCCCGGCGCATGCCGTTGCCAGGCGGCCGGATCTTGCAGTCGCAGCGCCTGCAACAGCGCTTCTGCCTCATCGTCATCCGCCTGCGCCAACCACGCCCGGCCCATCGCCGAGGGCAGCAGCGGCAGCATGGCGCCGATGTCGGGCCGAAACGCCACGGCGTCATGGCCCCGGCACGTTTCCACGTACACCATGTGCGTGCCGTGATGCATGCCCAGCGACGCCGACCCGCCCGCCGCGTTGGCCAGCCGCGTCATCAGCGGGCGCGCCAACTGCCGCAGCTTGATGCTGGCCAGCAAGGGATAGCTCAACGACAACAACGCCGTGCCCAGCCGGTAGCGGCGCAGGCTGGCGTCATAGCGCAACAGGCCACGCTGGACCAGCGTATAGGTCAGCCGCGAAATCGTGGCTTTGGACAGGCCGGTGCGCTCAGCCAGCTCGCGGTTGCTGAGCGCGGGTTCGCCATGGCGAAAGGTCTGCAACACGGCCAGGCCGTGAGCCAGCGTGGTGGCGAAATCAGGGTCGGGGTGGCGGCCGCCCAGGGGCGTGGTCATGGTCGCAATCCGGGTGGAGATTCCGCGCTGAATAGTGACAGGCGGAACGTGAAAGGCGAGAAATGAAAGGCGCGCAGTAAAAGCGAAAAAGCGTGGAATGTTGATGCCGATGATAGAGCAAGCGCGGCCCATATCGAGCAATAGGCGTTCAAGATATCAAAACACTTGTCTCGCATTTCGCTTTGCTTTGCTAGCCTGGGTTCCATGTTGTCCGGCGCGGATTCGTCCGCCCGCCAGGCCAGCCAATTAGAAAATCGGAGACAACCCATGATCAGGGACCCTGACGGCTTTCCCGCCTTCATCGAATCGCTGCGGCGCTTCGTCCGCCAGCAACTGGTTCCGCGCGAAGCCGAAGTGGCGCGCCTGGATGAAGTGCCCGACGACCTGGTGCGGGCCATGGCCGACCAAGGCATGTTCGGCTATTCCATCCCGGAAGCCTATGGCGGCGCGGGCATGAGCACCGAAGAACTGATCCGCGCGGCGATTGAGCTGTCGCAATGCTCCGTGGCGTTTCGGGCGCGCGTGGGCACCAACACCGGCATCGGTTCCGAAGCCCTGGTGGCCGACGGCACCGCGCAGCAGAAAGACCACTACCTGCCCCGGCTGGCGTCAGGTGAATTGACCGGCTGCTTCGCGCTGACCGAGCCGCAGGCCGGGTCGGACGCCACCGCCCTGCGCACGACCGCCGTGCGCGACGGCGACAGCTATGTGCTGAATGGCGAAAAGTGCTTCATCACCAATGCCCCGCTTGCCGGCCTGTTCACCGTCATGGCGCGCACCGACCCCGACGCGCCGGGCGCCAAGGGCATATCGGCCTTCATCGTGGAACGCGGCACACCCGGTTTGTCCACCGGCCAGCCCTACGACAAGATGGGCCAGGCCGGGTCGCCCGTGTCCGCCGTCTACTTTGAAGATTGCCGCGTGCCCGCCGCCAACCTGATCGGCGGCCAGGAAGGCATGGGCTTCAAGACGGCCATGAAAGTGCTGAACAAGCAGCGCATTCATCTGGCCGCGCTGTGCATCGGCCCCGCCATCCGCATGCTGGACGACACGCTGCGCTTTGTGGCCGAACGCCAGCAGTTCGGCAAGCCGCTGATGGACTTCCAACTGATCCAGGCGATGCTGGCCGATTGCCAGACCGACATCCAGGCCGCGCTGGCGCTGGTGCTGCAAACCGCGCGCGAACGCGACGAGGGCCGCGACGTAACCATGAACGCGTCCATCTGCAAATACTTCGCGTCGGAAATGTGCGGCCGTGTGGCGGACCGCTGCGTGCAGATGCACGGCGGCTACGGCTACATCGCCGACCAGGGCATTGAACGGTTTTATCGCGACGTGCGCCTGTTCCGCCTGTACGAAGGCACCAGCCAGATTCATCAACTGACCATCGCCCGCCACACGCTGGCGCAGGCCGGTTACACGCCCGGCCGCTAGGCCAGGGCGCTATCCCGGGACCGCAGCCAAAAGAAGCCCGCGGCCCATCAACCCAAGGAGACTCTCATGCTGCACAAGCACCTGCCGAAATGGATCGGCGCCATCGCCGCCGCATTCACCTGCGCGGCGCTGCCGCCCCAGGCCGCCGCCGCGTATCCCGACAAGCCGATCCGGCTGATCGTGCCGTTCGCCCCCGGAGGATCCACCGACATCCTGGGCCGCCTGCTGGCCGAAGCGCTGCACCCCATCCTGGGCCAGCCGGTCATCGTGGAAAACAAGCCGGGCGCCGGCGGCAATATCGGCGGGGACTTCGTGGCGCGCGCCGCGCCGGACGGCTACACGCTGCTGCTGGCGGCGGCCGGCCCCACCGTCATCAACCCCAGCCTGTACGCCAACATGCCGTTCGACCCCGCCCGGGACCTGACCGCCATCACCTGCCTGGAACGCGAACACAACCTGATGGTGGTGACCAAGTCCATGCCCGTGAAGACGCTGGAGGAATTCCTGACGTACGCGCGCAATAACCCCGGCAAGCTGTCGTTCGGTTCACCCGGCAATGGCTCGCCCGCGCAACTGGCCGGCGAACTGCTCAAGCAGAAGGCCGGCCTGCAAGCCGAACACGTGCCCTACAAAGGCAGCGGCCCCGCCATCACCGACCTGGTCGCCGGCCATATCGATTTCATGATCGACAACATGCCCGCGCTGCTGCCACAAGTGAAAGCGGGCAACCTGCGCGCGCTGGCCGTGCCCAGCGATGCGCGCGCGACCGCCTCGCCAGACATCCCCACCTTCAGCGAAGCGGGCATGCCGGGTTTTGAGGTCATGGCGTGGAAAGGGCTGATGTCGCCCGCCAACACGCCGCCCGCCGTGGTGGACCGCTTGCACGCCGCCGTGGCCAAGGCATTGCAAGACCCCGTGTTGCGCGCCCGCTTCCAGGAATTAGGCGCCGAGCCGCTGGTCAACACGCCCGCCGAATTCGCCAAGCAGATCGCGGACGAGACCTTGTGGTGGAGCAAGCTGGTGAAGTCCACCGGCACCCGCATCCAGTAAGCGTTTAGACGTCAGCCTCACCAGCAAGCCAATACCAGCCCGCCTTTAAGAAGGGAACGCCATGCCCGCCCAGCCCATCGGCGACGCCGCCATCGAAGACCTGTGCGAACGGGTTCGCCGCTTTGTCGATGACATCGCCATCCCCGAAGAATCCCCCGCCATCGCCCGCGACGTGGCGGCCCTGGACGCATGTGTAGCGCGCTTGCGCGTGCAAGCCCGGGACGCTGGCCTGTACGCGCCGCAACTGCCCGTGGAACTTGGCGGGCTGGGCCTGGGCTGGCGCGCGCTGGCGCAAGTGCTGGAAGCGGCCGGTCGCGGCTTTCTGGGGCCGGCCGCCTTGAACTGCGCCGCGCCCGACCAGCCCAACATGCTGACATTGCTGCGACTGGGCACCCCCGCCCAACGCGAGCGCTTTCTGCTGCCCCTGATCCGCGCGGAACAGCGCGCCTGCTTCGCCATGACCGAACCCGCGCCGGGCGCGGGGTCCGACCCGTCCATGCTGCGCACCCGCGCAACCCGGCGCGGCCAAGGCTGGGTGTTGAACGGGCACAAGCAATTCATCAGCGGCGGCGTCGGCGCGGACTTTGCGCTGGTGCTGGCGCAGGCCGATGCCGGCGCCACGCTCTTCGTCGTGCCCGCCGACACGCCGGGCTACCGCGTGGTGCGCGACATCGGCATGGTCACCGGCTACCAGATCGGCGGCCATGCGGAAATTGAATTGGACGGCTGCGAGGTCGGCGACGACACCGTGCTGGGCGAACCCGGCCGTGGCCTGGAATACGCGCAACTGCGGCTGGAGCCCGCGCGCCTGTCGCACTGCATGCGCTACATCGGCCGCGCCCGCCGCGCCCTGGAAACCGCTCAAGCCTACGTCAACACGCGCGAGTCTTTCGGGTCGCGCCTGGCCGATCTGCAACAGATCCAGGCCATGGTGGCCGATTCACACATCGACCTGCATGCCAGCCGCTTGATGACGCTGGATTGCGCGGGCCGCATGGACGCGGGCTTGTCCGTCAAGCAGCACAGCGCCATGACCAAGGTATTCGTATCCGAAGCCGTCAACCGCGTGGCCGACCGCGCCGTGCAAATGATGGGCGCATCGGGCCTGTCCGACGACACCCCCGTGGCAATGATCTGGCAAGAAATGCGCCCCTTCCGCATCTACGACGGCGCCAACGAACTGCACCGCGCCAGCCTTGCGCGCCGCCTCTTGGCGCGCGGCTGACCCATCCCAGGAGACCCGCATGCCCATCCCCACCTTTCAGGCCTACCGGCTGCATGGCGGCGCCGACGGCGCGCCCCCGCAAGGACGCTTCGACACCTTGTCGGAAGATGACTTGTCCCCCGGCGATACGCTGATCAAGGTCGCCTACGCCGGCCTGAACTACAAGGACGCGCTGGCGCAGGCCGGACGCGGCAACGTCGTGCGCCAGTACCCCCGCATCGGCGGCATCGACCTGAGCGGCACCGTGGTGCACTCCACCGACCCCGCGCTTGCTCCCGGTCAGGAAGTCGTCGTGCATGGCTTTGGCATCGGCGTGGACTGCGACGGCGGCTATGCGGAATACGCGCGCGTGCCACATGACTGGGTGCTGCCCTTGCCCGCCGGCATCACACTGCGCGATGCCGCCGTGCTGGGCGCCGCGGGGTTCACCGCCGCGCTATCCCTGCACTGGATGGAACACTGCGGCCTGGCGCCTGACCAAGGCGAGGTCCTGGTAACCGGCGCCACCGGCGGCGTGGCGGGCATCGCCATCGACATCCTCAGCCAACGCGGGTATCGCGTCTGCGCCATGTCCGGCAAGCGCGATGCCGCCGACTACCTGCGGTCGCTGGGCGCCGCCGAGGTCATGGCCCCGCCCGACCTGTCCGCCCCCATCAAACCCTTGATGAGCGCGCGCTGGGCCGGCGTCATTGATTCCGTGGGCGGCCCCTTGCTGGCCCACGCGCTGGCCAGCGTGCGCCCCGACGGCGTGGTGGCCGCGTTTGGCAACGCGGGCGGCGCGGAGCTGCCCACGTCCGTCATCCCCTTCATCTTGCGCGGCGTGAAGCTGCTGGGCATCAACGCCAACAGCCCCATGCCGCTGCGCCGCGCGCTATGGCAACGGCTGGCCTCCGACTACCGCCCGCAGCGCCTGGACCTTGCCGCGCGCGTCATCACCCCCCATGACTTGCAGCAAGCGCTGGCCGCCATGCTCGAACGCGGCAGCACCGGCCGCAGCGTCGTGCGCTTTTCCTGAACCTACTCGCCCGCAAATCATGACTACGCATTCCGACCCCACCCTGTCCCGCCTGTTCACCCCGCGCAGCATCGCCATCGTGGGCGCGTCCGCCACCCCCGGCAAGATCGGCGCCATGCCGGTCAGCCTGCTGCGTCAGCATGGTTACGACGGCCGCATCCTGCCCATCAATCCGCGCGCCGATAGCATCCAGGGCTTGCCCGCCGCGCCCGATCTGGCCGCGCTGGATACCGACGTGGACCTGGTCATCCTGGCCGTGCCCGCCGCGCATGCCGCCCAGGCGCTACAAAGCGCGCGCCCTGGTCAGGTGGGCGGCGCGGTCGTATTCACGTCAGGCTTTTCGGAAACCGGCGCGGAAGGTGTCGCCATGCAAGAGGCGCTATGCGCCATCGCGCGCGAGCGCGGCATCCGCCTGCTGGGACCCAACTGCCTGGGCTACATGAACGTGCGCCACAAGGTCTACGCCACGTTCTCGCCCGCGCCCGCCAACGGCGCCGTGGCGCTGGGCGGCATCGGCATGGTGTCGCAAAGCGGCGCGTTCGGCGCCTATGCCTATTGCATGGCGCGCGAACGCGGACTCGGCCTGTCGCACTGGATCAGCACCGGCAACGAAGCCGACATCGACGTGGCCGACTGCATCAACTGGCTGGCGCATGACGCCGACACGCGGGTCATCATGGCCTACATGGAAGGTTGCCGCGACGGCGCCAAGCTGCGCGGTGCACTGGCCGCCGCGCGCGATGCCGGCAAGCCCGTGGTCGTCACCAAGATCGGCCGCACCCAGGCCGGCGCGCAGGCCGCCGCGTCACACACCGCCGCGCTGGCGGGCGATGACGCCGTCTACGACGCGCTGTTTCGCCAATACGGCGCGCTGCGCGCCCGCAGCATCGAAGACTTCTTCAACCTGGGCTATGCGCTGGACACCTGGCAGCAACGCCCCCAAGGCAAGCGCCTGGGCATCTTCACGATATCCGGCGGCGTTGGCGCCTTGATGGCCGACGAGGCCGAGGAAGCCGGCCTGTCGCTACCCGAACCCGACGCGGCCGCGCAGGCCCGACTGCTGGAACGCGTGCCCTTCGCCGGCCCGCGCAACCCGGTCGACGTCACCGGCCAGGTGGTGTCCGAACCCGGCCTGCTGCTGGCCACCGCCGACGACATGCTGGCCGACGGCCGCTACGATGCGCTGGCGGTCTTCCTGGCGGCCGCCGGGTCCTCGGAAACGTTGTGGCCCACCTTCGAAACCTTTGCCCGCGAGATGCGCGCCCGCCACCCCGACGTGCCACTGGCCTTCTGCGCGCTGTTCCCGCCTAAGCGCCGCCGCGAGCTTGAACGCTTGGGCACGCTGGTGTTCGAAGACCCCAGCGCCGCGATACGGACGATAGGCGCGGTGGCGGGGTTAGCTGCGGCGTCGGGGGCCACGTCGGATGCCGCGTCGAATGGCAGCAAGACTGGAAGCACGAACAGCAGCACGAATGGAAGCACGACAGGAACCACGAGCGGCAACACGGACGGCACCTCCAACGCCGGCCCGAATGCCCACGCCTCCGTGCCGTCTGTTAATGCAAGCACCGCGCCGCTGCGTGACACCTACAACGAAGTGCAGGCGATGGACGTCCTGCGCCAAGCCGGACTGCCCGTGCCTGACTGCACGCTTGCCACCGACGCCGACACCGCCGTGGCCGCCGCTGCCCGCGCGGCCGGCCCCGTGGTCTTGAAAGTGGTGTCGCCCGACATCCTGCACAAAAGCGATGTGGGCGGCGTGAAGCTCAACCTGTCGGGCGAAGACGCCGTGCGCCACGGCCACGCCGCCATCCTGGACAGCGTACGCACGCACTGCCCCACTGCCCGCATCGACGGCGTGCTGGTCGCGCCCATGGCGCCCAAAGGCGTGGAGTGCATCGTGGGCGTGCACGGCGACCCGGTCTTCGGCCCCGTCGTCATGTTCGGCCTGGGCGGCGTCTTCGTCGAAGTGCTGAAAGACGTCAGCTTCCGCCTGGCGCCCTTTGACCATGCCCAGGCCCTGTCGATGATCCGCGAAATCAAGGGCTACGCGCTCCTGCAAGGCGCACGCGGCGCACCGCCCTGCGACATCAATGCGTTGGCAGATGCCTTGGTGGCGCTGTCGCGTTTCGCGGATGCGCGCCGGGAAGATTTCAGCTCCGTGGAGATCAACCCGTTGTTGGCGCTGCCGGATGGGCAGGGGGTGCTGGCTTTGGACGCGGTGCTTATTCCCAGCGCTGGGCGTGGCGGCGTGCGTTCGTCTTGATCCAATTGCCCAGGCGTTCGATCAACGTGCGTTCGGACCCGGCGGCGGACTGCGCAAGCAGGCTCGCCTGCACAGCCTCCAGTGCCCCGGGCAACGCGGTCATCAACGACCGCGCCATCGTCACGCCGTAGCGCGGGTGAAAGCCCAGGTCCGTGGCCATGGCCTCGATCTGTTCGCGTCCGATGCTGCCCGGGGTCATCACGCCGCCCACGGAAAACGCAAAGCGGCGGGAAAGCCCCGGGTACATCGCGGTACACATCAGGTCATAGAACGGTGCCAGCCGGTATTGCCCGTTCGGCGACTGGAGCACGGACAGGTTCTTGGCGTGGCTATCGTTGTTGCCCACATAGAGATTGAAAATCACCCATTGCAAGAATCGCTTATGGTCGCCCGCGCCGACGCCCATGCCCGCCAGCAAATGGCGACAATCCGCCAGCGTCGGGCCGCCGTCTGCTTCGTACTTCACGTCCGACGGCTTGCCCGCCAATTGGCATAAGTCCAACTGATGCAAGCGCAGCAAGCCGCCTTGACCATCGTCCAAGCGGTCATAGCGCTTGATCAGGCAGGCGTGGGTGTCGCGTTGATAGTGCGCGTCTGCCACACCCAAGCCAAGCTGCGTCGCCAATTGCATCACCAGGGTTTCGTTCAATGCCGACGCCCACACTCCTTTCAGGCCGCGAATGTCGGGCTTCAAAATATGCGATGACGGCGCCGAGCCTTCGGGCATCGCGGGCGAGCCGTCCGGCAACACCGACAGCAATAGCTTGTCTTGCGCGCCTGCCAGGGATATTCGCGCGCCCTCGTCGCTTTCGGCTACCAGCGCGGGCACCGCGCCATGCTTCAGGCGTTCGGCAATGGCTTGCCAGGTCGTGGGCCGATAGTGCGCGGGCGCGGGCTTTTCACCTTGCGGCAATATCGTCAGCCCGCTGGCCGTGTCGCCGCCCACGCTGCGCAGCAGTCCGAATACCGTCGTCGCGTGGCGGCTCAGTTGCAAGAACTTGCGTACCTGCCCTTCAGGCAGCAAGTTTTCAAAGAAGGCATGAACGGCGTCGCCAGCATGATCGGCCTGCGCCAGCGGCATCGTCGGGGAAATGGCCTGCGCGTCCGGGACGTTCCGCCACGACTCGTCGTACACAAAGCGCAACGGCCGCTCGTCATACAGGCGACCCACCTTGCGCACCCCTTGATAAAGATCCAATGCGTCCGACGCTGTCATGGCAGCCTCGGACGTTTCGGCGCGATCTGCACTTCAAGACCCAGCAGATCCAGCATGTCCAACACCTTCTGCAATTGCAGCGTGGGTTTGCCGCGCTCAAGGTCGCCCACAAAACGGTTACCCGAACCAGACAGGCCGGCAAGATCGGCTTGAAGCAAGCCTTGATCGCGTCGCATGGCTTTCACCAGTTCGCCCAGTTCGGCTGCGGTGCGGATGGTTGCTGGCAACGTGGCTTGGGCGTGGTCGATAGGCATGGATGCCTCCAAAATTACCGTTCGGTAAGTTTAGGGTGTTTCGGCCACGAATCCAATTAAATATTCCCGATCGGTAATATTTTCCGCGCAACGCTGTGATTTCGCTTGAATATTACCGATCGGGAATATTCAGAATATCCGTAGGTTACCGGCGAAAAAAAGCGCCCGGTTTCCCAGGCGCCCTCTCATCCCACTACCCCGCCGCTTACTTCAGCAGCAACGCATTCAAGCGCTTCACAAACGCGGCCGGGTCGGCAATTTGTGCACCTTCAGCCAGCAGGGCCTGATCCAGCAGCAGCCGTGCCCACTGATCAAATTCACCATCTTCAGCCGCACGGATGCGTGCCAGCAGCGGGTGTTCCGGGTTGATTTCCAGCACCGGCTTCACGTTCGGCGCTTCCTGGCCCGCGGCCTTCAGCATGCGCAGCAGGTGCGGGCTGAGTTCGTTCTGGCCCACCACCACGCACGCCGGCGAATCCACCAGGCGCAGCGTCACACGCACTTCCTTCACCTGTTCTTCCAGCGTCTTTTGCAGGCGCTCGACCAGCGGCTTGAAGTCTTCAGCCACTTCGGCCTGATGCTTCTTTTCTTCCTCGTCGGCCAGCTCGGCCAGGTCCAGGCCGCCCTTGGCCACCGACACCAGCGACTTGCCATCGAATTCGCGCAGGTACGACAGCATCCATTCGTCAACGCGGTCAGACAGCAGCAGCACTTCGATGCCCTTCTTGCGGAAGATTTCCAGATGCGGGCTGTTGCTGGCCGCGGCAAACGTGTCGGCCGTGACGTAGTAAATCTTGTCCTGGCCTTCCTTCATGCGCGACACGTAGTCGGCAAACGACACCGTCTGCGCCTGGTCGCCCGACTGCGTGGACGCAAAGCGCATCAGCTTGGCAATGCGTTCCAGGTTGGCGGAATCTTCACCCGCGCCTTCCTTCAGCACCTGGCCGAATTCCGTCCAGAACGTGGCGTAGTCTTCCGGCTTGTTCTCGGCCAGGTCTTCCAGCAGCGACAGAATGCGCTTGGCCGAGCCTTCGCGAATGGCGCGCACGTCGCGGCTTTCTTGCAGGATTTCGCGCGACACGTTCAAGGGCAGGTCGGCGGAATCGATCACGCCGCGCACAAAGCGCAGGTACGACGGCAGCAACTGATCGGCGTCGTCCATGATGAAGACACGCTTCACGTACAGCTTCACGCCGTGGCGGCCGTCGCGGTCCCACATGTCCATGGGCGCGTGCTTGGGCACGTACAGCAGTTGCGTGTATTCGCTGCGGCCTTCCACGCGGTTGTGCGTCCAGGCCAACGGGTCGTCGTAGTCGTGCGACACCGTCTTGTAGAACTCGCGGTACTGCTCTTCCGTGACTTCCGACTTGCTGCGGGCCCACAGCGCATTGGCCTGGTTCACCGTTTCCAGTTCTTCGGTCTTGACCTGTTCGCCCTTTTCCTGATCCCACTCTTCCTTGGCCATGCGGATCGGCAAGGAAATATGGTCGGAATAGCGGCGCAGAACTTCACGCAGCTTCCAGCCGTTCAGGAAGTCGTCTTCGTCGGCACGCAGGTGCAGCGTGACGTCGGTGCCGCGCGTGGCCTTGTCAGCGGCGCCAATCGTGAACTCGCCCTGGCCGTCGGATTCCCACTGGATCGCGTCCGTGCTGCCGGCGCGGCGGCTGACCACCGTGACCTTGTCGGCCACGATGAACGACGAGTAAAAGCCCACGCCGAATTGGCCGATCAGTTGCGCGTCTTTTTGCTTGTCGCCCGTCAACTGGGAAAAGAATTCCCGCGTGCCGGAACGCGCGATCGTGCCCAGGTTGGCCACGGCTTCTTCGCGCGACAGGCCAATCCCGTTGTCCGAGATGGTGATGGTGCGCGCGGCCTTGTCGTAGCTGACCGTGATGGCAAGCTCGCCATTGCCTTCCAGCAAGTCGGGCTGGTCAATGGCTTCAAAGCGCAGCTTGTCGCAGGCGTCCGATGCGTTCGACACCAGCTCGCGCAGGAAAATTTCCTTGTTGCTGTACAGCGAATGGATCATCAGGTGCAGCAGTTGCTTCACCTCGGCCTGGAACCCCAGGGTTTCGGACGTGGAAGACGTGGCGGTTTGGCTCATGGTTCTACGTGAAGTAAAAAAATTAGGGACAAATAAAAGGGAATGCAAAGAACCGGGATGCCGGGGCGGTGTGCCCGCGCGGACTTCCGGAAACCCTACCGAGGTGGGGGCTATCGGGAACTTTTCAAGGCCCCGTCGCGGCAGCAGCGCGAAGCCCGCTAAAATCCCGCACTTTCTCCTACCCCCGGCCGGCCCTCCGCCCATGCAACCCGCCTCCCTGTCCCAACCCGCCCCCCACGGCGCCCCCGACGACGCGCCCAGCGCCGACCTGGTCTACGGTCCCGACGACCGCCCCGCACCGCCCGTCGCCTTCGTCGCCGCGTTGCAGCACCTGCTGGCCATCCTGGTCCCCATCGTCACCCCCGGCCTCTTGATCTGCCAGGCCCTGGGCGTCAGCAGCCGCGACACCACGCTGATCGTGTCCATGTCGCTGGTCATCTCCGGCATCGCCACCTATGTGCAGTGCAAGCGCTTCGGCCCCCTGGGCGCCGGCTTGCTCATCGTGCAAGGCACCAGCTTCAACTTCGTGGGCCCGCTGATCGCCGGCGGCTCGGTCATGGTCAAGCAAGGCACGCCGGTCGAAGCCGTGATGGCCGCGATCTTCGGCGTCGTCATCGCCGGATCGTTCGTGGAAATGGGCATCAGCCGCATCCTGCCCTTCGTCAAACGCCTGATCACCCCGCTGGTAACCGGCATCGTCGTGCTGCTGATTGGCCTGACCTTGATCAAGGTCGGCCTGATCAGCATGGGCGGAGGTTTCGGCGCCATGGCCAACGGCACCTTCGCCAGCGCCGAGAACCTGACGCTGTCCGGCCTGGTGCTGGGCACCATCATCCTGCTGAACCGGGTGCCCGTCGTCTGGATCCGCAGCACCGCGCTGGTGCTGGCGCTGGCCGTCGGCTACATCGCCGCCGCCGCCATGGGCCGACTGGACTTCACCGGCGCGCGCGAAGCTGCCCTGTTCCAGATCCCCGTGCCGCTGCACTTTGGTCTGGGCTTCTCGTGGGCGCTGTTCGTGCCGATGCTGATCATCTACCTGGTCACGTCGCTGGAAGCCATCGGCGACGTCACCGCCACCAGCAAGGTCTCCAAGCAGCCCGTCGAAGGCCCGCTGTGGATGCAGCGCATCAAGGGCGGCGTGCTGGTCAACGGCGCGAACTCGCTTTTGGCCGGCGTGTTCAACACGTTTCCCAGCTCGGTCTTCGCGCAGAACAACGGCGTGATCCAACTGACCGGCATCGCCAGCCGCCACGTCGGCGTATGGATCGCCGGCATGCTGATCCTGCTGGGCCTGTTCCCCGGCGTGGCCGGCGTGCTGCAAGCCGTGCCCGAACCCGTCCTGGGCGGCGCCGCCATGGTGATGTTCGGCGCGGTCGCCGCGTCCGGCATCAACATCCTGGCCGGCATTCAGTTGGACCGCCGCGCGTTGTTGATCATCGCGGTGTCGCTGGCCTTGGGGCTGGGCGTGTCGCAAGTACCGGAAATTCTGTCGCACCTGCCGCATGCGGTGAAGAGCGTGCTGGAATCGGGTGTCGCCACCGGCGGGATCTGCGCCTTGGTGATGAACTGGTTCTTGCCGGAAAAGAAGTAGGTCGTGCTTGAGGGCTGGGTCCGTTTTCGGCTGGATGGCGGGGCGGATCCGGCCTTGATCAGGGGCTGGATTTGAGGCCGCCTGACAATTTTTGAAAGTACGCATATAATCGCTGTCTTCGTTCTCCCGCAGCCGTCATCTGGACGTGTTCGCGACCCCCTTGCCCGGGTGGTGAAATTGGTAGACGCAGGGGACTCAAAATCCCCCGCCGCAAGGCGTGCCGGTTCGATTCCGGCCCCGGGCACCATCTGGCCTTCCCAGCAAGGCCCATAGCCAACAAATTCGTTTTTACATCAGCGAGTTAGCGCTAGACAAAATTCCCAGCGAGTCCCATAGATTCCCGCTGGGGTACACCGAAGCCCGCGTTTCTGGGTTCCCTGGCGTGTACCCAAAATGCTCTCCCAATTCCCCGTGGGTACACCCATTTCTGGAGAGCATATGAAGCTTACGGCCAAGCAATGCGCGGCAGCCTTGATCCCGCCTGGCAAACAAGAAACCCTTTTGAGCGACGGCGGCGGCCTTTACCTACGGCTGCGGCTACGATCCGATGGCACAGTCAGCCGGGATTGGCTATTCCGCTTTACGGCTCCAGGAGGCCGCAAGGGCAAGCTCAGCCTCGGGCGGCTAACGGACGTGCCACTTGCTCTAGCGCGAGAGCGTGCCGGGGAGCAGCGACAGCTGCTGTCCGCCAAGGTCGACCCGAAGATCCACCGCATCGAGCAGGTCACGGTTGCCAAACGCCGCGCTTTTGACACTATGGAGACCGTGGCACGCGCCTGGCACAAAGAAGCCGCAGTGCTGGGAAAGTGGTCGGCGAATTACGAGCGTAAGGTCCTGCGAATGATCGAACTCCACCTGCTCCCGAAGTTGGGCGCACGGCCTTTGCACCTGGTATCCCCTCCAGAGGTCCACGGCTTGCTAATGGCTGTGGCCGTGGAAACGCGCGAGACGGCAGGAGAGCTGCGCACACACCTCAAACGGATTTATGCATTCGCCGTACGCAACGAAATGATCGTGCCAGCGGCAAACTTTATGGCAGTGACCCAGATGGACCTGCCGGTTTATCGCACAACGAACTTCGCTACGATTTTGAAGCCCGAAGCCGTTGGGCAGTTGCTACGCGACCTCAAAGAGTATCGGGGGAATTTCATCACGAAATCTCTGTTGGAGATCATGCCGCTTGTTTTCCAGCGCCCCGGCCAAGTGCGCAGGATGAGCTGGGATCAGATCGATTTCGAGACGGGCGTATGGACGTGTCCAGCTGAGATCATGAAGCTGCGCCGCGTGGACAAGGAACACGAACAAACACCAACTCATTTGGTCCCGCTTTCGAGGCAGGCGCTCGAGATCCTGCGTAACCTGCATCAGGTCACAGGGCCGTCCGGCTTCGTGTTCAAGCCGGCAGCCAGACGCAGTGATGCAACTCGGACCATCTCGGAAAACACGGTTAACTCGGCTCTCAGAGCGCTGGGTTATGACACACGTACAGAGATTACGGGCCACGGCTTCAGGGCTATGGCACGCACACTGCTAGTAGAGCGACTGGAATGGAACAGGGATGTAGTGGAACGGCACCTTGCCCACAAGACGCGAGAAGAACTGGGCACAAGTTATGACCGCACTCAGTTCCTGACGCAGAGATTGGCGATGGTGCAGGCTTGGGCAGACTATCTTGATGGTCTGCGCGACGGGAAGACGACACCCGCACTTCGACTGGCGGCCTGATGACCGCATCGCCAGGGCCGCTCCTAGACCCTGGCTACATCTGAACAGGATTTTTTTAACATTAAGGTTTCTGTACTCTGGGCCTGAAGCCTCCCTCGGACTCGTTAGTCAGGGGTCTTGGTGACCAGCTTTCACCGACTTGTGCACTTAGGACAGACTGTTGTTAGAAGCCCGGCATCCTGTATCGAGCTTGGCTGCCCGCAGTTCTCGCACGTTTCAGCGCTGACGTGTTCGGCGTGGCGGATCGCCCGCGAAATAGCCTCGGCCGCTGCGTCTCGCCTAGCATCGTCCTCGCCATCAACTTGGCAATAGAACCGCAAGGCACCGAACTTTTCCTTGATCTGCACGACGTTCGCCGTGCAAGCGGGATACTCGGTCAGAATAGTGTCGATACGGAAGAGCAGGTTCGCGAGCAACCCATCCCAGCCGGGACCGCATTCCAGCCCCCACGGAAGATTGGCGTTCTGAAGCACACGCGGGAATTGCTTTTTCAACGTATCTAGTCGATCAGAGTGTTCGTTCATGGTTGGGGCTCTTTCGGCAGGAAATGGGTTCGATCGACGCAAAGGAAGGGCGCGCTCAAAGGCACTAAGACTCAGAAAGCACTAGGTTGCTGCGGAGCTCTCCCCAAGGCCTAGCAAGGCTCGATTGAACGAGTAATCATTCTCATAACGGGCCTCTATAGACGCGCTGAAAAGGCCGTGGTTGTGATGGTCTGTCGTATAGCCTATACAAGCACAAGGCTCTGATCGACTTTTTTCAAAGGGAGAAATCAGGGCAATTTCCAACTCCGCAGCAAACCTATGACCTCTCCCATAGAGCGGCAGGCCCAATGTGTGTAACAGTGAATCAGTGGCAAATCTGCGACGCTGTCTTCTGATTCATGAGGATCTCTTGCGGTTTGGCTACCCGTAAAGCGGCGGGTTTGCTGCGGCATTGGCGAGAGAGCCTCTCGCTTGCACACTTTCGAAGTGGTTGACAGCAACTCTAGACTTCGATTGCTGGCACAGCTGTTCATAGGCTCACTGCGGAGTTGACGGTTTTGCCTCTGGAAATCATCGACTGGCATGCGACTGACTATGCATCCGCGCCAAGGAACCAACGACACCAAAAGGGTTAGGTTCGCTGAAGAATAAATGGCACACCATCGATCAGAAGAGTTCAAGATAGGTTGAGCAGACCTGCTTACGTAGCCGGCCGAATAAGCAACTCCCCGATAAGGGAAGCTCGCGGTCAAAAAGCAGACATCTCCGCAGGGAATTTTTTGACGCGGATAGGCTAGGCAAGTCCTTCGGGACAGCTAATGTCCAGATCGCGATTCAAACTGTGTACTCCTAACTCAAGTGGAGGCGCAGTGCCTGGCTCGACAGCAATCCGTGGAACGCATGCCGTGTTCAATCGCCCCGCAATCACCCTGCATGGCTGGGGGGTGCCCGCGGACGACATCACCCAGCTTGCGCGGCAGCTTGCGCAGGACATGCCGTGCTTCGATTGGTACACCGACACGGACGGACCATCCGGCACGCTATCGCTGCATCTAGTCGACTTCGCCACCCTGGCCGGAAACGGCCGTGCGATGTGGAACACCTTCGGCCCGATCGAGGCGATGCGTCAGGCTCGCGAGCACGGCGTGCCGGCGTTGGCCCTTTGCCGCGGCAGGATCAGCCAACTGCCGGCTGTGCGTACGGGCGTTTGGGTCATGGCGGCGGAAAGGCCATGGGCGGAGGCCGTGCAATCGCTGGCACGCGCGCTGTCGGCACTGGAGTGGACGCGTCCGCACGGTTACAAGGCGCTGCTCGCATGGCGTGCGACACGCAGGTTCGTCGATGCAAATCTTCTGGGCATTATCGGTTTCGATGAAACTGCGGCCGGCTTTTCCGAGGTACTGCGCGAGGCGCTGACGCTATTGCTGGTGCAACCTGCTGCCCTCGTGGTGACTGGCGTTCCCGAACGGGAGTTGCAACGAACGATCGTCGAGGCAGGTTTGCAAGATCTGCGGCCCTTGGTCGCCGCCCCCATGACGTTGGATGGTGCGCTGCGTGTGGATGCGCTGTTAAGTTTCGCATGGCCGATGCTCGAGTAAATCGGCGCGGTCTGAATCTTAAGAATGTTTACTGAGCGTCGTTATTTTGTTTTGGATGCGAGCGAGATTCATCTCTGCTCAAGTAGAAAAAATCCGTTCGCATGGCGAGAGTGCCATTCAAAAAGGCCGCTACATAATTACTGGAGAACCGCACCGGAGGTTTTCCAGATCTGCTTCCGGTCTTCGTCATGTAAAGCCGCGCCCCGCGCACTGCAGACTTTCTCGAATCTCGCAGTTGTGCTTCGGTGATTTATATTTCAAAATGCAACTATTAATATTAAAAAGAAGAGAACTGCAATGACCATGCAATCCCCTGAAATGCTGCTCACCGAGTTGAACAAGGCGCTGCGTCGCCTGCGTGCGGCTTGCAAGGATCTTGACGACGAGGACATCGATCAAAAGCTGCTCGATGTCATGCGACGGTTGTTGCTGGCAGAGGTTCTGGGCAACACCTGGATCATTGCGATGGGAGGGTCGCAAGGGGCGGGCAAGACAACGTTAATGTCCAGCCTGTATGACTTGAACGGCATGGACGCCGCGAACTGGCTTCAAAGCAATGAGGGCCGAGGCGAAAAAATGCCTGTGCTGATTCTCGAGCAGACCGGCGTGACGGAACCTCAGGGATACGTGCGCCGGCTTGTTTTCGATGAAACCACAAAAAGGTTCGAACTGGCGGAAGACGAGGTCGACATCGAAAAATTTCAGCGCGCGATCTGCGACCCTGAGGCCGGTGACCTGTTGCCGGTCCTGCGTGTCCCGTGCCGTTATTTCAAGCGCGAGAATCAGGCCTGGCTACTTCTGCCGGGCTACGAAAAACAGGATCGAGCCAACCGCTCTTGGCAGGACTTGATGCGTCAGGCCATGATTGCCGCTGGCGGCTGCGTCGTCGTGACGGACGAAACCCGGCTGGCCAATCAGCAGCAGCTCGAGATCGTACGGGACATGCTGGAGAACGAGCTCAAGAACTGCAGGCCGTACATCGTCATCTCCAAGACCGAAGCCCATCGTCACGATACGAAGAGGCAGGCCGAGTTGCGGGCCAGCGCACAAGCTACCTTTCGTGTCGACGCGGATCAGGCGCATAAGCACATCATTCTGACCGGCACCGATGATCTGCAGTACAGGGAGGAGTGGATGCCCATGTTGCGCGACGCCATCTACGATCTGAACTTTACCGGTCCGTCAGACCGCCATCTTCAGATGACCCACTTGTCGGAACTCGTGGGCAAGGATCTGACCCGCGTGCTCAATGCGATACGCAGCAAATCCCGGCTATATTTCAATTCGGACAAGGTGGGTGGCGCCGATGGCGAGGAAGTGCTGGCTGACGTTCTGGAGAAGTTCGATGAGGCTGTCGAAACGCTTCGAGCCAAGCACCACAAGGCAGTCGAAAAGGCTGCCCTCGATGCTCGCGGAGAGGCCTACGGTGCAATGCAATCCCGGCTGCAACGCGAGCACGAGGGATTCCGAAATTGGATTTCCAACGCATTCGACACCACCAGCGAATCGCAAGGAAAGATGCAGGAGCTGGTGCAGACATGCTGGCGGCAGGCCATTCCCACGTTGCTCTCCCGCTACACCAGCGCATCGGCGGAATTGACACGCGAGGCTCTCGGCCCTCTACGCGAGGAACAAGCGCCCGATGGGCCCATCGCGCGACTCACACAGGAACAATCCCAGGCGCGGATGCAACTGGGATACCAGCGTGCATCCGGTCAGGCGGTGCAATTCGAGAAATTGACTCCCGAGGCCATCCAGGACATCAGGATCCTGCTTGGCAACAGCAGCAAACAGGAAGAACAGGCACATCAGGACGCCAGCAAGCAACTGGGTGGCAGCGTGAAATTGATTCCTGCGATGTCCCTGGAGTACTCCCGGCTCATCTACGCCATGCCAAAGGTCTTGGGACTCAAGAACGATCTGACTCCGATCGAGGAACCGAGCGATTCCAACATCGTTACGGATGGCGTGAACAGCGTGAAAAGCGGCGTGGAATTGGGGAAGACAGCCATAAGATCGCTTGCCGCGGTCATGGCGGTGGACGTCATCAGTGACGGCGACTCCGACATACTGGGCGCTCTCTTTGGTCAGGCTTCAACTGACGCAGGAGAGACCACGTCTTCGCTGCCCGTGCCCATGCCGATGACCCTGCATCCCGCCGCGGTTGCGGCAACCGCCGTAGTGGCCGCGGCGTACGTCACTGTCTCGGCTGTGACAAGGATGCGTACCTTCGAAAGAAAAACTAGTGAGCAGGCGTACGCCATGCTGCACAGCGTGCACGACAGTTACGTCGCGCATCTGCGGGATCAGTTCAACGACACCATGGCGGTGGTGCGTACACACATCCAGGAGAAAATGCGTGCGCGATACCGCATGGATGAAATGTTGATGCACAAGGACAGGCTGGCCAGCGCGATCGCCGATGTGACATCGCTCAACAGCGACCTGCAGCATGAACTCAACGCATCCGCGTCGGGATTGCAGTTCCTTGCGGCCGGAGGAACGGCACACAATGGCTAAGAAGGCCATCCTGGATTACTGGCACGACGTGCACACGCAGGATTCCGACTGGGCATTACGTGCCTACGCGAAATTGGTCGATACCCTGAGCGCCGATGTCCAGGAGAAGCTGCGCGGCAATAAGATGGCCGCGCAGCCCTACATCGCGATTTTCGGCAAGACTCAGGTCGGTAAAACGACGTTGCTGCTCGATCTTCTGGGGATAGATCCGGCGGGTATTTCCACCGTGTCCCGCGTTATGCGCGGCGGGCGGGAATCCGGAAAATCCGCGACTGCCACGACCATGGAATATTGTCGCTCGGAAACCGAGCGCTGGGGGCTGGAGCTCCATGGCAAGGCACGCTGGTTCGACACCGACGAGGACATCGAGCAGGCGCTGGGGCAATTGCGGGCAGAGATGGAGAGCGGCTTTCTCGTTGCGGAATCGCCTTGCGTGGTGCATATTCCGCAGCGCTACTTCGTTGCTGCAGCGTCGACCGCACCAGACGTCCGGATTCTGGATCTGCCGGGCGACAAGCCGGCCAATGACCAGGAGCAAAGCCACGTCAACCAGATGGCCAAAGTCTATCTGCCGTTTGCCGACCTAATTCTTTTGGTGGGCCGGGGCGACGACCTGGGATTTGTGCAGCCCGGCGCCATCACGCTTCCCGGCATCGAAGATTGGCAGATCATGCCGCATCGATTCCGGATCGTGACGACCTATTCCTACTCGGCCCAGTCGGTCAAGGACTTGATCCGTAACGATGCCGGCTTCGATGTCAGCAGGCTGCGCCAGCGCTTGATCGAGCAGATCGAACGCTTTGGCCCCCTGATCGACGCCGCCAAGGACGTGCGGCACTATTTTCCATTGGAGTTCGGAAGCAGCTGGACGAACGTTGAAAAGACCGAGCCGCAGCTGCATGAACGCCTCGTGCCCATCATTACTGCGTTGAGGAAGGAGCTGCTTGAGCAGATTGGAAGCGCCACGACGCCGATGGGCCGGCTGCGCAGCACCTTGAATACGCATCTCAGCGTCAGGCATATCAACAGGACAAAGATCGACGCGGCCGAGAAAGGGATTTCAGAACTCTCCAGGAAAGAAGAGTTGGCCGCCGCCGACGTATCTGACTGGGTGAGTCTGATCGAAAACGAACGCAGAAAGTTGTGCAGTCATCGCGAGATACTGAAGAAGTATGACCTCGAAAGAAGCAAAGCACTGATTTTTCAGGCAGTTGTCGTCGCCGCGAGTAACTGCGTCAAAACGTGCGCCATCATGCCAGAAGGCAAAGGCCTACCTGAGAAGGATGATTGTTCGATTCTCAGGGAATGGATGCGCCGGTACGGCGCCGCTCTTGCCAGTATGGAACTGGATACGGTTGCCGAGTCGAATTCCGAACTTGCGTCGTCATACTGGAGAACCGTTCGCCGAGGCGCGATTCCGCCTGAAGCGTGCGTCGTCCAGGAGGAGCTCGACAAGGCCTTTGGAGAAATTCGCCGGAAAATTTCCGGCTACACGTTCGACATGTATTTCTTTTCGTCGAACTACCAAGAGGATCTGGCAGCCGTACACACGGCAGCAAAAACTGCCACGAGTTCGCTGATCACGTTGTGGCGAGATGCATGGTGGCGATCACTGGCCGACGTCCATAAGATGCTTCAGTTTGAACTTCGCAAGGCCCAAGCCCGACTGCAGTTGGACGAATATGAGCTGAAAAAGGCGATGGAAAAAAAGGAGCGGTTCAGCTTACAACTGGCCTGCTGCCGTGCCGAAAGTGAACGCATCGAAGACGTGGCGCGAGAGGATCTGGAACGATGCGACAAGCTCATCCGTTTTTTGGATGAGGAGTACTTGTCCGGCTTGCGTGGCCGCATGCACTGTGCCCTGCAGAACGAAGACGAGTGCGATGCCTTTCTGCAAGTGCTCTCGTGCGTCGAAATGAAAAATCAGCGAGAAAATTTGATGAATCTGAATGAACCCGCAAACTGAATCATGGATCTGACAGCAGAAATCAAGAGCAAAGAAAAGAGCCTTTCCGATCTGATGGTGAAAATCCTCAAAGGGCCGCTCAATCCCATTGAAGATTCACTGAAGACGCTGAAAGACGATCTTCTGGACACCAAGGATCTGGTGTCGGAGGTCAATGATGCCGTCAATGTTTCCGTGGGCGATCTGGAAAAAGTCCAGAAGACGCTGAAAAGAATACGCGAGGACAGTCTGCCTGAAATCGCGTCGAGCATTCAGACAGTCATTGCAGGGCATGTCGGCTCGCAGTCGCAGCACATCATCGCGAAGCTGACTGAGTTGTCGTCCTCGCTGGGCCAGGAGGTCGGCGCGGCAAGAGCGGAGCAGGCGCACCTGATTCAGGCCGCCATAGCAGAAGTTCGCCTGAATCGTGAGAATGCAGAAAACGCCGATGTTGATCGTTCGGGCCAGCTGCAGTCGCTTGCCCTCGAGTTGAAGCAGGCCATTGTCGAAATCGGTACCGTACTCGAAGACCTGCACCGCAAGAGCGATAGCGCCAGCTCAGAGGGATTCCGGAATTTGACGCAAGAGAGCTGTCGTGTTGCGCATGAGTTATCTGCGTCCCTTGAAAGGTGTCAGACCGTCATGATGGAGGCAATGGATCAGCAACGACGGGCCATGCTTGAGGAGTTCTCATCGCTGAAAGCAAAGATGAAAATTTCGGCGATCATCATTGGCGTATTCTTCGCATCGATGCTCGCTTATGTCGGGTATGACCTGTCTGGCAAGTTCTGATCAGCCAGGTCATCTGATTCCATGTCGATACGAATGAACGCATCCATGTCCCCGCTGATCGCTAGTGTTTTTCATGTTCTGAAGGACGCTGAGAATAGCGGCCATTTCATGAGTACGCCCGAGGTACACCGCGAGGTGTGCAGGGCAAGTCCCGAGCGTCCCGTCGTCAAGACTGTTCTGCGGGCATTGCAGAAGCTGCTCGATGAACAACTGGTGGACTCCGAGAAGCGTGGCACCGCGCTGGTTTGGCGCAAGCGGGCCGGCGCCCGCGGGATCGCCGCGAAGTCTGCCGGATTGATGACGCATGAGCAGGCGCTCGCGCTCCAGACGCTGAAACGATTCTCTTCTCGGCAGATTCCGTCACTGGTTGCGGAATCGTTGTCTTCCCTGTTTGATACCGCCGAGAAACGTCTGGGCGTCTCGCACAACGACAGCGAACGCCGCTATCGGAAATGGGTGGACAAGGTCGAAGTAGAAAGCGGGGCCTTTGCCTTGCAGCATCCGGCCATAGACTCAAACATCTTTTCCACAGTTTCCCGTGCTCTATTTTTCGAGCAGAAAATCGAAGTGGTTTATCGCGTTCGCTCCAAAGGGGATCAGGAAACGGCGAAGATTATCGACCCGCTGGGATTGGTCGAGGTGGGCGGGGTGATCTATCTTGTCGCAGCCATGGTCGGCTATCCCAAGCCTGCCATGTACCGGCTTGACAGGGTGGTCAGCGCAACCATGTTGCCCGAGATATTCACCTATCCCCGGGAATTCAGCCTGGCCGAGTATGTGAAACATCAACGACAGTTCGATTTTATGGTGGAGGGCACCATCAAGCTGGAACTGCGTTTTCTCAGCGGCGCTGGTAATCACCTGATCGAGTCGCCCTTATCAGATGATCAAGTGGCGGAATATGTTGGAGCGGAGCTGCGGGTCATGGGGACGGTCTTGCTCAGCAAGCGCTTGCGTTGGTGGCTGAGAGCGTTTGGCCCGAATGTCGAGGTCGTGGGGCCAGCAATGCTACGCGAGGAAATGGCCAAAGAAGCGGAAACGCTTGCGGCGCTTTATGCCACGCGTGCGTGAACGAGTGGGTGATCGAGACACGTAATGTCCCGATCGCCTCTTATTCTGGTTGCGGTGCGGCAGTCATCGGGCTGCCGATTTTACCTATCCTGGAATTCACATGATCAACAACAACGCCACACCCCTGGAACACTTGGCTGCATTCGCTATCGTTTTCGTGACGGGTGTATTAGGCACGGCAATCCTGGGCAGATATATTGACGCGATCAGGCGAGATGCGGCAGAAGACGCCTGCGCGAGAAATGATTGAGCCCGGAGCAAGCTCGAATTTTCCTGAGTTTTTCGCCCTACTTTCCTGGAATCACAGCATGCCTGTCCGTCCCCGGCCATTCACCCAGATGTGCACCGAATGCAATTGGGCACAGACTTTTGTGCCCGCCAGTGACGCGCTTGTCGTTGGGAGGGATATTGCGACCCACTGTCCAAAATGCCAATCAAGACAACTGCGATGCGCCGCGCCTTCGACGCCAGCGCTGATTGCGAGCCGGCTGAAACGCCTTCTTAGCTCAGTATAAAACCGGAAGGATTTCGCCATGCTTCTCGACTGGGACCCGGGGCCGGTGTCCACTATCCGTTAAGGCGGCAATCAGATCGCAATTAAAAAAGAAACGCAGGATAAGGTATGCTGACGTATGTATTCAAATGCATACAATTAAATCAAAATATTGATTTTGGCTGGATAGACCTTTCTGGCAATTGGGCGGTCCGTTCTTCAGGCTGACGCCCTGTACTTCCCCCTTTACCGTCCGCCAATTTCGCCTGCAAAAGGAGCTTCGCAACATGGCGCGTATCGTGCCGGATGGTTGGCAGACCATGGACGCCATTGGCGCGATGCGTCGGGAATTCGAGACGTTGGAGTCGTTGGCGCAGGGTTTGCCGGATGAATATACGGTGTATCACGCCGTGCATTGGACCAATATCGAACGATCCCACGCCATCCACGGCGAAGTCGATTTCGTAATCGTCAACCAGGCCGGACACATGCTGCTCATCGAGCAGAAATGTGGACCATTGGAAGAGACGCCTGATGGCTTGGCTAAGAACTACGGCGCCGGCAAGCTGAAATCGGTACCAGCACAGATGGGCCGTACGGTGAACAGCCTGCGAGGCAAGCTAGCACGGGTCTTGAATGGTGCTTACATCGAGATTGAGCACCTGCTCTATTGCCCCGACTATTTGTGCAAGACGCCGCAAACGGTGGGCGTGATGTCCGAGCGTATCGTCGACGCAGGCCGACGCGACGCATTGTGTACGGTGATTCAGCAGATTCTCCCTGCAGGCATCGCGGGTCCGTTGTACGCGCAGGTACATCGGTTTCTCTGCGACGTGATTCAACTGGAGGTGGATGCCAGCGTCTTGGTGGGGCAGGCCAAGGCCCTGGTCACCCGCGTGTCCAGCGGCCTGGCGTACTGGGCCCGGCAAATCGACATGACGCCCTTTCGACTGAACGTGAACGGCACGGCTGGCTCTGGAAAGACGCAGTTGGCCCTGGCCGAGTACCGCGCGGCAATCGAAGCCGGACGCAGGCCGCTGTATCTTTGCTTCAACCGGCCCCTGGCAGATCACATTGCCGCGATCGTGCCGGCTGGCGGCGTGGTGTGCACGTTCCACATGCTGTGCGTACGCATGGTCAGACAGTCGGGATCGGTGCCTGACTTCAATGCGGCCATGGCCTTCGAGCAACTGGTCAACGCCTGCCGGGAATTGGCGGTCCCGCTGGATCTGATGTTCGACACGGTCATCATCGATGAGGGGCAGGACATCAAGGCCGAATGGTTTGAGCTGATTCTGCGCCATGCCCGCGATGATGCCCGCATTCTGTGGCTCGAAGATCCGATGCAGAAGCTGTATCGCCATGCCGCCGTGGAACTGCCGGGTTGGATACGCCTGCGAGCAGACATGAATTTCCGTAGTCCGCGCCCTGTCGTCCAATTGCTGCAAGCATTGGTCCCGGATGGAGTGGCGGTCGTGCCGGCATCGCCCGTCGCGGGCCACGACGTGGAATTCCTTACCTACGAGACGGGCGTGCAGTTGCTCGATCGAGTCAAAGAAGGCGTGCGCCTGTGCGAATCGGCCGGGTTTGCACCTGCGGACATTGCGCTTCTCAGTTATCGAGGAAGGGATAGCTCTCGCATCCTGTCCTACGATCAATTGGGTTCGTATGCGCTGAGAAAATTTCTTGGCACCTACGACGGCGAAGGCAGGCCGGAGTATTCGGAGGGCACGCTGGTGACGGATACCGTGCACCGTTTCAAGGGGCAGTCCGCACCGGCAGTCGTGATGGCGGAGATCGATTTCGAAATACTGGGTGACGACGAGGTTCGCCGCTTGTTTGTAGGCGCTACACGCGCCTCGATGAAGCTGGTCCTGGTCATGTCCGAGCGGGCGGCGGCGCGATTGCTCGAACGTCTCGACGGATGCCCGACTCCGGCGTGATCAGTCCTGTGGCGGCTCCCGAGGAGGAAGCCAGCCCCCCCCCATTCCGCACCTATGACCAAAGAGCGAGCGAAATGCAAAAGCAACAAGGCACCACGACAGCGCTAAGAATTACCCTGGGCCTGCATATCGAGCAGTGGCAAGGCCCTCACCCCGGGGCGTCGCTCGAACGCGCGACCGTGGGGCGTCAGGCCTTTCTCGCGATGTTGGAAACCTGGCTCGGCCTGTCGTCGTTGCCAGTCAGTGCGGCTGAACGGACCGCGGCCTTCCTGCAGGCATTGCGTCAATCCGATGGGCCGGACAGGTTTTTTCACGACAGTTTGGCGGCTGATGAAATCGGCACCGCGGCCCGGCTCCTGCAATGGCGCGACGAATGGATCCTTGGCGGATGGACTGGTGTCGCAGCAATGGGATGGCCGTCTCGCTTATCGGACATGGCCGTCGTCGAAGCCGCAGCGGCCGGAGTGTTGCCCCCTGGCGAAGGCGATCGCCTGATTGCTGTCCTGCGTCGCCTCGATGAGCGCAGCGTACCGGTCGGCGAGATCGTGCTGCTGGAGGACTGCAAGCTCTTTCCGTCCTTGTGGCGTAGGCTGCTGGCCCGACTTCCGGTTGTCGATGGAAGCGTCCTGGTTCCCGCGGCCGAGCCGCATACGCAACTGGGGCGTCTGCAACGCGCCGTGTCGGATGCAGTGTCGCTTGACCAATCGTTCACGGCTCAGCCGGATATCGACGGTAGCGATGGCTCGATTGTCGTACTTCGTCCCCACACGTGCGAAACCGCGGAGCAATGGCTAGCTCATCACTATCATGCCGGGCAGGCACAAATGCTCCTGGTCAGTGAGCAGCACGGCGCTTCGGTCGACGATACCTTGCGTGTCAACGGCGCACCGGCCTGCGGTTTTGACGAATCCAGTGCCTTGCGCCCAGCTTTGCTGGCGTTGCCGCTGATCTTCGAGACCTTCTGGGACCCTCTGGAACCTGCGCGACTGCTAGATTTCCTCATGCATCCGATCGGCCCCTTCCGGTCCTCGGCTCGTCGCGCGTTCGGCGCGGTCTTCTCAGAGCATCCGGGTATCGGCGGGGCCGAGTGGGTCAAGGCGCGCGAACGCCTGCTGGCCGAGACTCCACCCGAACTTCGCGCGGAACTGGAGCAGCACATCCGGGTCTGGCTTGAATCGTCCCGCCATCCGCGAGCCGTCGGCGCGCCCATTGACTATGCAATCGATCGGGTCAAGCTGCTGGCGCAGGCGCTGCGCGGCCGATTGCAGCACCTCATGCCTACCGACACCGTGGCGCGCGATCTTGGCGCGGCCCTGGGCCAATGCGCGGGCACGCTCAGTGGCCTACAGTCGCTGCAGCGGGACGGGGTCAAGCACGTCAAGCCGCGGTTGCTCGAACAACTATGCGCTCAGGCGACCACGGCCTGCGGCAATAGCTTGGCCGTGGCCGAGGCGGCTTGCATGCTCAGCGCCACGGCCCCCGAAGCCTGCGCCCTGGGGTCAGTCGCCGAAGTCATTTGGTGGATGCCTTCCGCTCCGAAGCTGCCTGCGGGACACCCGTGGAGCCGTCCAGAAATCGAAGCGCTGGCCGCGGGCGGGGTCGAGCTTGTGGACCAGGCGTTCGCCATGGGAAGCCTCGCCGCGTTGTGGATGCGGCCGCTGCTGACTGCGGCTGATCGTCTGATTCTGGTCTTGCCGCCGGCGCCGGCGGAAGATCATCCGGCATGGCAGCTTATCGCCTTGCTCGCGCCTGCCTTGGCCGTATCGCAGTTTGAAGAGCATCCAATGGTGCGCGACCAGTTGAGGCAGGTCGCGCCTCTGCCCTTGCAACGCGCGCAAGGCGTCTGGGAATTGGATAAGGATACGGCCTGGCGGGCCACCTATCCGGTTCCGACACGACTACCCTCGCAGTCTTACACGTCATTGGATCTTCATTTCAACAACCCCGCGATCGCCGTGTTGAAGTATGCGGCCGGTTTGCGTACTGGGCGGGCTACGGTGGTCGCGAAGGATGGCCGCTTGCTCGGCAACCTCGCGCACCGCTTGGTGGAGACCCTATTCGTCAACGATGATGCGCCATCGTGGAGCCAGGCCCAATTGGAAGCGTGGCTGGAACCACAGTTGGCAACATTGCTTGAACAGGAAGGCATGCCGTTGCTTGCGCCGGGCAACAGCGCTGCGCTCTTTCAGTTCAAGAACACTGTGCGTCACGGCCTGTGGGTGTTGCTGCAGCATATGGCGCATGCCGGCGTCGTCCGCGTCGAGGCCGAGCGGCCGCTGGCTGGCATGCTCGGCGCGTTGCGTCTCAACGGCGCCACGGACCTGCTATTGCATCTGGCAGATGGTAGGACCGCCGCGCTCGATCTCAAATGGACGGGCGCGAAGCGGTATCGGCAAGCGCTGTCCGACGGCACCTACCTGCAACTGGCGCTGTATGGCGAAATGATTCGGCAGGAGCTCGGAGCGCCGCCTGCCGCAGTGGGCTATTTCACGTTCCGTGAGGCTCTGCTGTTGACCGCTACGCCAGACGTCTTCAGCCCACAAGCCCGTGTCTTCAGTGCAAAGAACGGTGTCAACGCGTCGGAACTCGTCATGCAGGCCAGAGCCACCTGGGCCTGGCGGGTGCGGCAGTGGCAGGAGGGCCATGTTGACGTGATCGGAGAGGGACTCGATCCGGAACCGGGGCCATCTCCGGCAGACTGCCTGCCGCTGGGCGAAACCGCGCCGTGGCACGGCGATTACACGGCGCTTTTCGGCAGCAGGGAATAACCATGGATCAGAAGAATATGAATGTGGAATTCGTCCGCGCCGGGGCGGGCAGCGGAAAGACCTATTACCTAACTCACTTGCTGGCGGACCGTCTGCAAAGCGGCGCTGCGCGGCCAGCAGCGATCCTGGCCACCACATTCACGGTCAAGGCTGCCTCAGAGTTGCGCGAGCGCGCGAGGTCGACGTTGTTGAGCCAGCGGCGGCTCGATCTGGCTGCCGCGCTGGGGCAAGCGAGCATCGGTACGGTCAACAGCGTCTGCGGGCGCTTGATTCAGCGCTTCTGCTTTGAGCTCGGCATCTCGCCGGATCAGACGGTCCTGACCGAAGATGAAGGCCGCCGCCTTGTGCGCGTTGCTGTCGAGGGAGTCCAGGATGCGAGCGGCGTCGAGAATCTGGCGCAACTAACCGCGCGGTTGGACCTGGACGACGATGCGGTGACCGCCACGCTGCAGGCGGTCATGAACGCCGCGCGTTCCAACAACATCAGCCCAGAAGAACTTGTCGCGATGGGGCCGCGGAACGCGGACGCGATGCTGGCGTGCTGGCCGCGCCCGCAGGGCGATCACGATGCCGTCTTGATTGCGGCGCTTGAACGCGCGGAGCGCGAGCTCAAGCAGGCGCAGGCCGCTGGCGTGAATACCAAGGTTCTAAACGACGCGATCGAGAGAGTCGCAGCGGCCCGTAGCGGTCTCGCTCGCGGGAAGCTTGCGTGGAATGCCTGGCAGCAACTCTCGAAACTGAATGCTGGTGCCAAGCAGGCCAGCATTGTGGAGGACCTTAAAGATATCGCAGCACGCCATCCTACCCATGACCGGTTTCACGATGATGTGCGGAACTATCTTTGTACGGTGTTCGACTTGGCGGGACGTGCCTTGCAAGCCTTTGCCAATGCCAAGCGGGACCTTGGTGTAGTCGACTTCACCGATCAGGAGGTCTTGTTGCTGCGAGCCCTGCAAAGCAGCGCCTTGGTGCGCGAAGCGCTCGCAGGTGAGCTCGATCTCGTTCTGGTCGACGAGTTCCAGGACACGAATCCGCTTCAGTTGGCCATCTTCGTAGAGTTGGCGAAGCTGGCCAAAAGCTCGATATGGGTAGGCGACCCCAAGCAAGCCATCTATGGCTTTCGCGGCACGGATTCGACACTCATTCAGCAGATCCTCGATTCCGTGGAAGGCTGGGGCGGCACGATGGGTACACCGTTGTCGGATTCGTACCGCTCCACCCCGGGGTTGGTGGGCCTTGCCAACGAGGTGTTCGTGCCGGCATTTCACCCCGCGCCAGCCTCCGAAACCGCGCTCAGACCGGTGCGCAAGCCGCTTGCCGGACAGCCTCAGCTCTTGAACTGGTCATTCGTGACGGAAGCCGGGAAACGTTCAATTTCGCTGAAGGCCTTGGGTCCCGCGGTGTCGGAGCTGCTGCAGCGCGGCATCCTGATCGCCGACAAGGCCACGGGCCAGGAACGTCCGTTGCAAGCCAGCGACATCGCCGTGCTGTGCCGCAAGAATGACCATATTAAGTCCGCGGTCGACGCACTGAGCCGCTGGGGCATTGCCGCAGCGGCGGCCCGGCCTGGCTTGATGTCGACGCCCGAGATTCAGTTGGTGCTGGCCTGCCTGCGCCGTTTGCAGGACGCCTCGGATACGGTGGCCACGGCCATGATTGTCGGGCTGACGGGTTCGGTGAGGCCGGAAGACTGGCTGCAAGACCGCTTGCAGTTCCTTTCCGGGATAGCTGCGGGCGCAGATGGCGAGACTTCGCCCTCAATGTCGGCATGGAAGGCGGAGGGAGCGGACGCTCATCCGCTTATCGCAAGGCTGGCCAGTTTGCGGCCGTCCCTAGTGTCGCTCACGCCGCGTGAGGCACTGCGGTTGGCAAAGGCTGAGTCCGGCGTTGCGCGCTTGGCACACCAGTGGTCGGCGGCGGAGCGCGAGGCGCAGGTTCGTATCGCCAACATTGAAGCGCTGTTGGCATTGGCGCACCAGTACGAGGAGGCTTGTCTGGGCTCACGGCAGCCGGCGACGATCAACGGGATGTTGCTTTGGTTCCAGGAGCTGGTGGCCGATGGCGCGGACGGTCGGGCGGCCGCGGCCCATGGCGCGGTCGAAGTCATGACCTTCCATGCGGCCAAGGGGCTGGAATGGCCGATGGTGATTGTGATCGGCCTGGATCACGGCTACCGCACAGATCTGTGGAGCGTGCGTTCCCGGACGATCGGTGCTTTTAATGCGACAACGCCTCTGGCCAACCGCTATATCCATCATTGGGTCAATCCCTTTAAGTCTTCCGTGCAGGTCATCGCCGATGCAGAGGCTTCAGAAACCGGCAAGCTCATGGCCGAGCAGGCACGCACGGAGAACACACGCCTGCTGTATGTCGCCCTCACCCGTGCGCGCGATGTGATCGCCCTGGTGGGCGGTACCAAGACGGTGGGTTCCGCCCCGCCCTGCGATTGGCTCGACGAGATCGGCGCTGCCATCAAGCTTTGGGGACCGGCGGGCGCATCCGTGATGGACGGCCAGACTGTCGTCCGCGAAACGAAAGCCTGGGAGTTCGATGAATCGCTCGACGCACCGCCCCCGCCGGTTGCACGAGCCATGCATTACTTCGACGCGCGCCAGCCCCAATCTTTTGAACGGCTCTGGTTTGCGCCGAGCGCCGCCCAGACCGGACAGCATCGGGCGGTCAAGGTGGAGGACGTAGGCCAGCGGATCGTTGTGCAGTCCGACACCGACATGGCTGCGCTGGGTTCGGCGCTGCATGGTTGCATCGCCTGCTCGGTGGCGGATCCGTCGCGTCCCATCGACGATGAGCAGATCAGGGAGGTCCTGATGCGCTGGGGCGTCCATGGCGCCGTGACGCCGGCGGCAGTCCGCTTCCAGGTGGAAGCCTTTCAGGACTGGTGGCAGTCGAAGTGGCCAGACGGCACTGCCCAGGCGGAACTGCCGATTCAGGTGCCACGTCCCGATGGCACCGTCATCCGCGGTCAGATCGATCTGCTTATCCGTGTGGGGGCTGGCCGCATCCTAATCGATCACAAGGCCGACCCGCGCGGCGTCGCGGACGGCGAGCGCCTGGCCGCGACGCACGGCGGACAACTGGAGGCCTACGCCCGTGCTGTCGAGGCCGCGTCGGGAGAGGCCGTGCGTGAGCTCTGGCTATTTCTGCCAGTTGCCGCTCGCGCTGTGCAGATTGCTGCAGCTCATTCGTAAGTTCGTAAAAAACAGTGCCTCGGGCCAGCAAGAACTCGGTACGTCGTTCGGCGAGAAGCCGATTCGACCGCAACCATCCGAACGGTGGGCGATGTATCGGTTGATCTGTCCCGTGACGGATGCCGCATTGGAAATCAGCGGCCTGGAATCCTTCTATGAGTACTCCCAGCCGAATGGTCCGAATAAGCGGTTGTCGGCGGACATCGCTATCGTGCAGGGATCTCGGCCTGTCTGGTTGATTGAGGCAAAGAAGTTCGCTAGGAAATTGCATCCGGACCTTATCGATTGTTATCTCGAGCCCGGGATGATGGGGCCGTCACCAACGGCAACCATTGGATCTTTCTCGTTCGCGGAAAGCACGTCGTTTATGGACCAATGGTGCAACCGGACGGTCAAGTTGATGGGGCGGTCCGCGCCCGCGTCACGCGGATGCTGGCTTGCAAAAGCGAAGACGAGGCCTTTGGTCTGGAGAATGGTTGGCGCGAGGACTGGCTGGGAATCGCTGCGGTGGAGAGCCCTCAGATCTGGTATATCAACAAGGCAACGGGCTCCCGAGAGTTTGCAGTGAAGCTGCACTTCGACACCCTAGGCGATGCGGCGTGCGCCGCCTTGAAGCATGCCAAGCAAGGTACGAGCACCGCGTTGCTGTTAGAGGAGCTACTCGCTACGGGGGTGGAGATACGCGGTGGGAGCGTTGAAGCTAGCAAAAACCGACTTATCTGGGTGCTCCCCGGTTTGGGGCGTGGCGCTCGGGTGGATTTGGCGTCGCGACAGCTCGATATGCTCGTACAAAAAACGCTCATAGACGCGGTTGGTAGAGACACGATAAGCGCGAGTATCAAGCTGCATGACAAAAATCACCACATGTCAGTATGCAAGGCAACCGCGCCCCATGAGGTGAGCAGCCTGGTGCGGGTGTCCGGCGTCATGCCAGGTTAGGCCGGCACCCACCTTGTCGGGGTGCAAGCAGAAGGAAAGGACAATCGCCGACTTTTTTCGGGATTGAGATAGTGATGAACGGATGAAAAGAGAAATGAAGCCTATAACCTTGCAAGCAGTCGAATTTGGCCGTGAAGTGGCTACGTACTTATCTACTTACCGTCATCGACTGGATGACTACAGCTGGGGTATGACGAAGAGCTGCATAGCCGCGGCACGGAACCGCGGCTTGCTCTCCCACCGTGAATTTGGCGGAGGTTTCGCCGAAACCTTGGAGTTGCGCCAGGCGGTCGCGCAGCGATCACGCGAGATCCATGCCGGGAAGAAAGGGACAACCCGTGTTGAGGAACTGGCCGATCTTGCCAAATTCGTGATCTCCGACTGGGGTGGGTTGAATGGAAACCATGCGGAAACGATTGAAGAGTACGCGTCTCGGTTCACCGATATCGATACTGGATTCGATGCGGTTGTTGATCACGAAAGCCTTCGTTCGGCGGTTCGTCCGAGAATCAGACGCGGGCTGTACAAATTCGGTGGAATCGCTAGTTGGTCAAAATGGCTTTCATTCGTGTGGAACGATTGGGCATTGATTTACGACGCGCGCATCGCTTTTGCGCTGAACGCGATCCACTTTATTCGAGCCGTGAATGCGCCGGTGTTGCCCGTTCCTCCAGGTAGAAACGGACTGCTTGCGAGTCTGGACGCCGAGAGCGCGGCCGCCTTTGCCTGGTTGGGAAGTTACGGAAGCGCATGTCCTTCGCTTGAGGAGATGGTGGCCGTGAGCGTAGGTAAGACAAGCAAGGATGATCCCCTCAGGGCGTGGCTCGACAAGGCGGTGGTGCCCGAGCAGGATGCCTATACTTATTATCTCGACGTCATGGCCGAAGCCCACCGGCAGCTCTGGCAAGATGATCGTCCCCTGGTGCATACGGAGATGCTGCTGTTCAAAATCTCGATCTCTGAAATTGCACAAGACTTCATGTCGGGAATGCTGGAGAGATTGGGGCAGCCGCCAGGGATCGCCGCCGTTCCGCAGGCGGCTTGAACCGTCTTGCAATATCTCGAGTCGCGGCAACAAAAAAACTCAAAGCGGCACTCCTTCGCCATCCTTAAATCATGGCGCATGCGGAGGCCTTCGCGCTCCAAACCCATAAGCGATCTTCGTTGCGGCGAATTCTATCGCTGGTGGCCGATTCGCTTTCCTCCTTATGTGACATGGCGCAGTGGCGCATGAGTGTCTGTCACACCGTGCGGGTCGCACCGGCGTAGGAGTGGCACGCCCGCGCGGCAGCGGGCTTGATCAGAATTGTGCCGGGTACCCGCGCGCACGGCGTGTTGAATCCACAAATAAGGCAGATGACTATGAAATGGGGCTTGTTGGGACCAGCAGTACTGACCGGTGAGAGGCGTACGCGAACCTTGGAAATAGGGCAGGCCGTCCGGCGTTTCAATGAGCTGGCCGTACCGGGCACTGGTGGCGTCTGGTTTGCCAAGCAGGTATTTCTCGCCATCCTCGGCATTCGCGTCGCCGAACTGGCACGCTACGAGAAAATGGCGGTAGGCAATATCGAATGCGCCAACGCGATTGAGGCTCTGGCCTGCTGGCACGGCTTCAACGACAACAAATGGGCCCAGCACCCGCGCTTGCGGGGAATACACAAGTTTCCTCGACAGCATGCCTTGGATTTTCGTACCCTGCGACGCCCTGGCTTTTATGTTTCGCAGCCCATGCGCATGGCGGTCGGACAAAGCCTAATGCCGCTGGGACTAGCGGACGGGCAAAGCCGGCGGTTCAACGCCCTGTCGACCAACGAGATTGGCCAGAAGCTGATTACCCTGGCATGCGGTGAGGGTAGTCGCTACGATGTCCTGACGCATCTCTTGAACTGGGTGCAGGGAAAGCCAGTTAGTTGGCCCCCGCGCTTCGTCAAGCTGCTGTCACCTTGCGTGCCGCTGTCGGCTGCGGCCCGGGGCCTGCTCCATGCGCAGTTAATGCTCGGTGCCGGGAACGAAAGCATCGCCCACAAGACACGACGCCGTGCTGCTCTGCAATGGGTCGAGGACGTACGCAACAATCCGCCTGCGATGCCGATGCGCTGGGAAGACCGGCCGACCGCGATTGCCGATGATGCGCATTGGCTTGACCTGCGGGCGGGCGCGCAACTCATGGCCTGCCGCGATCAAGCCTTGCTCGTGCTCGACGAATTGGAACGGGCGCTCCTATCAGTGCGTAAGGCGACAATGAGCATCGAAGATGCTGCCGAAACGCTGACGAACGAACTGGCAGGTCTGCGCCGATCCGCTGAACAGTATCTGGCGCTTTCGCATACCGACCCTGATGCCATGTCGTTCTGCCGCGAATGCGCCCTCGCGTCGACCACCGAGCAACTCGAGCACTTGCTGCGCCGCGACGGCCGTGTGCTGCGTCTGGTCGGCCGCCAGGTCAAGCCCGGGTCCGCGGTTCGCCGAACCGTGCAGAACGCGGACCCACCGGATCTGTCGTCAGCGCCGGATCCGGACGATGCGGGTCTGGTCGACGGCGTTATCGCATGGCCCGCAGGCCTGTCCTTCCGCATGCGCAACCTCTATGCACTGAATCGAGACATACGGGAAGAACCGGATGCGACGAGCAACGACATCACGAACCAAGATCTGGAGGATGTGGCAGCATGACGCCGTCCCTATTGCATTTTTTCGATGCGCCCGACGACTATGACGGGCTATTCGGCTGGATATGCGGCTATTCCGCCGATGCTTTGTTCCTCGACGAGGCGGCCGAGCGATTCACCCGCCGCATTCACGCCCAGCGCGCCAAGGCGGGCGAGATTTCCCTGGGCCTGATCCTCGATCCTCAACACGAGGCACTGTCGCTACTGGATGTGCCAGGGGTGGCCCACCTGCCATTACGCCGAGCCAACGAGCAACCATTCAAGCTAATGCACGCCAAGGTCGCCCTGCTAGGTTTTCGCAAAGCAAGCGCCGATTCGTGGCGACTGCGCCTGATCGTCTCAACGGGCAACTGGACCCAGCAGACAGTTGAGGAAAGCCTGGACCTGGCGTGGTCGATTGAACTGTCTTCCGAAGACCTGGACACGGACGCGCGCGATCTGTCACTACGCTGCGCGGACATCAAGGCCTCGTGGGAAATGTTGGACTGGCTGGCGTCCCATTTCGATCTCCGCATCTTCGATGCCATGTCGGAAAATCCCTGCGCGGCGGACCGTGTCGCTCGGTTCAGCGAATGGGTAGGTCAATGCGCCTCGCGCGCGGCTGGGCAGGAGCCTCGATTCTTTGACAACCGCTCGCGCGGTTTGCTCGAGCAATTGCCAGAGCGGATAACGCAGCACGCCGGCAAGGTTCGCCGCAACTATCTGGCCATGGCATCGGGCTTTTTCGAGGATCTGCCGCAGGCCGGGGCGGATAGCGCGCCGGGTCGGGTGCCCACAGTGCTAGCCCGGATAGAAGACACGCTGCGCTCCCATGACATGCTGACGCGCAACGCCCTGGTGGAGGTCTACGTCAACCCGGAAAGCTGCCAGGCTGTAGCCGTGTGCCTGGAAGCGATGGCTGAGCGCTCTTGGTTCGTGTTGGCGCCTGGCTTGCCCGAACATATTTTTGGCCCGGACGCACACCGCACCCTGCACGCCAAATTCCTGCTCGGCGGCAATGACGTCGGCAACGCCTGCACCAGCGGCTGGCTCTACCTGGGCTCGGGGAACCTGACCAACCCGGGCTTTATCCAACGCGCCGCACGCACAAGCGGCAATCTTGAGGCGGGAGTGGTTTTCTCCTTGCCGAGAACGCCGTGGTTACCATCCCGGGATCTTACTGTGCCGGCCCTGACGGTCCTATTGCCGATTCAAGCCAATGGAATTCCGCTGACCGTCAATGAACGGCTCATGGCCGGCGATCCGATGCCGGAACACAACGATGTCTTCCTTGCCGCTCCGGTGGCCTATCTGCAATGGCAGCCGACGCTGGGCGGCGGACTGCTGCGCGCGCCCGGCGGGAGTACCGCGGATGTCGAGGTGCTGGGTCCGGACGAAGCAGCCTGCGTTCGAATGGGGCTGGACTGGGTGTGGCCAGGCGAGGCGCCGCGCCAGGTCAGACTACGCTGGGGCGCGCCGGCTCACCAAGAGCGGCAGGTTCCCGTGATCGACGAGTACGGCCGGATCGCCGCCACCGAACTGCCTGAATTGGAACTCCAGGAACTTGCGGCCCAACTGCTCGGCTTTCCCGCAATCGACACCGGCGATGGCGATGGAGATGGCGACGACGATGATACGGACGCATCTGGCAAGAAGACCCAGTCGCGTGGCGCGGGCGGTTCGTCGCAGACGGCCGCGATCCGTACGATGATGATGCAGATCGAATTGATCGCCCAGAAACAGGTTCAAGTCACGTACGCCGACTGGACGGCCTGGTGCCATCGCCTTGAGCAGACGCTGTGCCAGGCGCGCGGCAGTGCTGTGCTGGCCGATTTCAAGCAGTTGAAGATTGATCCACTCAGTTGCCTGCGGCAGGCGGCTTTCCGTCCCGACTATGCCCGCGACGCCAGCGACCCGTATAGCCGACGCTACGAGGAAGCGCTGCAACGTGTTGCCGAATCCTGGGACGTGCAGGATGGCTATCTGGCTTTTGGAGAAGAAAAATAATGGATTGGAACGCAGTCGCGAAGGGACTGATCGCATCGCTCGATGAAACCGACGGATCCCAAAAAAAAACGTGGCCGTTGAACGAGGGTCAGCGTCGCAGCCTGACGGCGTTGGCCCAGCGCATTCCGCAAAACGGCGTCGTGATCGCCGACGAAGTCGGCATGGGAAAGACCCGCATTGCCGTCGCCCTGGCCCGCGCAGTCGTGCGCCAGGGCGGGCGCGTCGCCGTGCTGGTGCCGCCCGGGCTGGGTTTTCAATGGGCGCAGGAAATGCAGGACGGAGGTGTGGAGTGCCCACCCCTGCTCAGAAGCCTGGAACAGTATTTCAAGCCATGGGATCCCAAGGAGGGCGACGCGTCGCCCTGGTCGGCCCAAAGCGTGGTATTGCTATCGCATCAAATCGCCAACTGGCGCATCGGCGAAGGCACGCGCTCGCCCTACTGGTCTTTGCTGCCCTTGCTGTACGCCACGTGGCGCAAGGCCTGCGATGGCCGATATCCCAGACACTTCCACGCGACGCAAGAACTGTCGGATCCACGGATTAGGGCTGCGGCCGAGGATATCGCAGCGTGGGCAAAACGCACCGGGGGCACCCCCGTCGCGTTTTTGAACACATTGGTCGACGAGGCTCCCTGGCCGGCGGCGACGCAACCTGGCCAGTACAGTTCCGGCACCGCGTTGCGCGTCTCGCTGGAACGCGCCGTGGGCATCGGCTTAGGCTTCTTCGATCTCATCATCATCGACGAAGCGCACAAGAGCCGGGGAGACGCGACGGGGTTGTCCCGCCTGTTGAACAACGTCGCCTTGGCCCCCGCCGACGGACGCAGGCTGGCCATGACGGCCACGCCGGTGGAACTGGACGCAGAACAATGGCAGGACGTGCTGGATCGTATCGCCGTTAAGACGGCCGACGGGCGGAGTTTGCCTGACCATGAGCAAACGACGCGCGCGATAGGCAATTACGTAAAGGCGGTCAATGAGGTCAAGACACAACCGACCGACGCGGGTAAAAGACAAAATTATCGGACGACGGCCCGAGCGTTCGAGCAGACTTTGTCGCCATATCTCTTGCGTCGCGACAAGCGCGAAGCGCAATCGGTACAGGCATTCGCCCGCCACGCTGGGCTGCCGCCTCACGCCTATCGGCGGGAACGCCCACTGTTCATCGATCCGGCGAAGCTGTCGCCCGCCTGGCGGCAGGTGGTTTGCGCGGGGGAAGCTTTGTCCCTCGCCGCCGCCCAGGGCACCGCGCCCCAGGCGCAACGACTGCGCTTGACCATGGGCAACGGCCACGGTATCGCTAAGATCATCGATCAGCTTCAGCAAGATGAAACCGAGGATCGTGAGCAATTGGCGCTGGACCGTCGGTTGGAGGACAATCCCCATTCGGACTCCCCCCGGTCACGACGCGTGGATTGGTGGCTGGACGTGATGCGGCATGCGTTGAGGAATGAGAATGTGCTGCTCGACCATCCGGCCATCGACAGGGCGGTCCAGGAAATCGAAGCCGCTCACGAAAAAGGCGAGAAAGTCCTGGTTTTTGGCCGCTACACCACACCGATGAAGAAGCTGGTCGAGTTGCTGAATGCGCGCCAGATGCTCCGGGCTTTGCGCGACAACACGCCCTGGCCACAGAGCGGCGTGCGCGAAAGCGAACACGACGCGGTCAGGGCCGCGCAACGGCAGCTCGGCATCCTGCGGGATGAATCGATCGACAGCATCAATGCGCAGTTAAAGCGTCAATATGAGGATCTTGAAAATCGTCGCCAGGCGGCGCGTGAGCAGTTGTTCCATACACTGCGCGCCGGTTTGGCAACGTATCCCGACCACAGTGCCGCCAAGCGCCTGTTCCACGCATTTGAACGCAATCCGGTCGGCCAGGCCTCCGTCACCCGAGCCGTGATGGAACTGCTGCCGCATGACGAAGCGACTCCACAGGATTGGACCGACGCGTTCGTGCATCTTGTCGATGCGGCAATGGAGCGCGAGGATATCGACGAACGCGGCGAAGCGGGCTTGAACGAAGCTGGAGCGACGGCGTTGTGGCCGAAGCTGGCGGAGAGCTTTGATGAGGAATACCGCCATCCGCAGGGCGGCTTCGCACGGCTAATGTACGGCGAAACCAAGCAAGTTACGCGGCGGCTGCTGCAAATGGCCTTCAACCGTCAGGACAGCTATCCCCAAGTACTCGTGGCACAGTCAGTGGTTGGCCGCGAAGGGCTAAATCTGCACAAGGCCTGCCGGACCGTGCTGCTCTTGCACCCAGAATGGAATCCCGCCGTGGTCGAACAACAGATCGGGCGCGTGGACCGGCTTGGCAGCCGTTGGGAGCAGCTGCTCGAGGAAGCGGTGGCGAACGGTGTCCAAGGCCGCGACCTGCCCCGCATCGACATCCTGCCAATTGTGTTCCAGGGCACGTACGATGAGCATAACTGGAGAGTTTTGAAAGCACGCTGGGATGCGCTGCGGGCGCAACTCCATGGCTCGGTCATTCACGTGCCAGATGACTACGACGATGCGCTACTGCGTTCGATTGCGGACGAAATCAACGACGCAGCCCCGGACTTTTCCCCTGGAACAGCCCCACATTGAGACGCAGGAGTCCGGAAGAACCGACCCTGCGCCACATCCATGGCCGCCTGCTAGCCTCCTGTCAGAACTCACAATGTACGTCGCATGCATATGCAAAACGACAAAAGTTCATTTCTCGCTCACTGGTTAGGACGGCTGCGAAATAGGACTTCGCCAGATTCGTGACACGATCGTCCAGAAACTTCCACACTTCCACCGGGTTGGGGTGCACGTTCTCGCGGATCAACTCGGGCGTCATGCGACCCGAAATATCAGCCCCCCCCGGGTCTCCGCTAGGGGGGCCGTATTTCGCGCCGCGCCATCTAATATGGGGTGAAGTCACTGGTCAAGTAAGGCTCGGGACCTTCTGCTTCTGTTCTGCGTACCTTGGCCGACTCTACAAGTGTTTTGTTCAGGCCCCTCCCTGAGGGCGTGAGCTGACGGACCGCGAGGGAGTCTGATGACTCGCTGAGTGCACGAGGTCCACGTTGATACCAGGGTCACGGTCGCTGATGTGACGAGGCGTGAGGCCGACGCTGGGCCACTCATGGTCATCGATTTCGATGTCGATGAGGCTGCTGAAATTTTTCCTTGGGGGTTCGATGCGCATCTCTATGCAAACTTAGAACGGGTGAAAGTCAGCCCCTGAATGCTTCGGGTTAGAAGGTCCAAACTTTTCCTTCGCCGGCGGAGTACGTTGCCTGGAGATGGGTGGTAATGACACCAAATTCACTTTCAGCGGCCGGATCCTTTTGGTCGACGATTATCGACGCTCGCGTATCCCTGTCCACAGCTTGCATCCGGCGCCGATATTCCTCATTTTGTCCTTATAATTTGAAACTTTTACCAGTCCGTCCCCATGTTGTGAATTCTGACAGCGTAGCCTACGTCTACGGAGAGCTAGATTCTCGCCCCCTCGCAGATCGCGGAGCATTGAAGGCAACTGCTCGGACAATCTGCGGGCCGCCGGCCGTCCACAAAATCGCTGACTGCAGAGTTGAAGGTGCAGGGATATCACGCGCTGAACGTGACAGTTGGATTAAGACTTAGTTCGTGCACCCTCAAGCCATCGCTATTACTAAAAATTATGAGCATTTGGTCAACTGAACAAACGAAAAATGAAATGCCGGACTCTTACCTTTTGACTCTTCTACACATGCGCTTGCTTGTTGGCTTTCTCGGTGAGCGTGCTCAGTGCGCCTGGTGGCCCACCGCGTTCTATGAGGCGTCAAGCAAGCCCTTCCTGGACCCAGTTTTCTCGAAAACGTCTCGCCTTGCTCAGTACCAAGGTGTGCTGGAAGCGGCCAGACGATTACACGATGAACATTTGAGCGTTGGTAACTACCACCTATTTCGTTTGACCGAAGAGGTCGAGCAAGATCTGCACGCGACCTTGCAAAGCAGAGGGGGAGAAGAACTCGCCAACCAGGCATCATGGAACAAAGAGATGGCGCTGGATGCGTTGAAGCAATTGGCTGTAACAGGCCGTACGTCCCGCGTCGGTCCAACGGCGGTCGGAAACATCAAGGATCTCGATTCTAACGACACTCTGAAGGCCATCGCTGCCGCCTATTTATCGGCTTTCACCCAAAACGCCAAAACCTATCCGTATCTGGTGGCATAATCGTGGCCGCCCCCCCCCCCTACACGACTCAGTTGCAGGCAGGCCTTGGTCTCGTCAACGAAACCAAGACGTTGCTTGACCTGTGGTCGCCAGGCATGTCGGCCAATCAGTTGCATCTGGTCGCGTTGGATTCAGGTCGGTTTCCCACCGTCACTGCACGCCGACTCCGCAACATCGTCGTCGAATGCTTCGCTCCACGCTATCTCGTAGCAAGTGGCGTACCGGCAGCCCATCTAAAGCGTCTGTCCGCAACGCTATCTACGGCTGATCTGACGCAGCTCATGCTCGTATTTACGAGTCGGGCAAACCCGATCCTGGGCGACTTCGTGCGCCACGTCTACTGGGCTCGATATGCCGGTGGATACACCGAGATCACCAACGAGGATGCACGCAACTTTGTCGAACGCGGCATCGATGACGGCAAGACCATCAAACGCTGGTCGGAAACTACCGTACGGCGGGTCTCCGGCTATCTAACGGGTTGTTGTGCTGACTATGGAATGCTTGAGCGTGGGTTGCGTTCGAGACGTCGCATCCTGCCGTTTCGTATTTCTCCAGCCGTGGCCGCCTTCTTGGCTTACGAACTGCATTTTTCCGGCATCAGCGACAACGCGCTGCTGATCCACGAGGACTGGAAACTATTTGGTCTGGCGCGCGAAGACGTGCTGGAGGAAATCAAACGACTTTCGCTGAAAGGGTTGCTCATCGTCCAGGCTGCTGGCGATGTGATCCGCATCAGCTGGAAGAAAACAGATATGGAGGCGCTCTGCGATGTCCTCAATCAAAGCTGACTTTGACGAATTGCGCGAGCGCATCCGGCATGGGCGGGAACTCGGCCATGCGAGCTTCGAGCCAATCTACTACCTGGTCTTCCCGCCAGAGCAGATTCTCGAAGTGAAACGCCAAACGCCTGCCTGGGTGGCGAAGTTGCACCAGGAAGGCTGGGACGTGCATACCTTCTCCATCGTCGAACAAATCTGGGCTTTGCTCAAAGAAGATCCATTCTGGACACTTTGCGTGATGGAAGACAAGTCCGCACCGCTGGACTGGCCGCGTACCAACAAGGCACTGGCGGACATCCTGACAACGGAGTACGGCTTGCTCAATCGGCTAGAGGCTGCCTTGCAACCTCTAGAGGGACAGCAGAGCGCGCTCTTGTTGGTCACTGACCTGGAAGCACTGCATCCATTCATGCGGATTGGTGCTATCGAAAGCCAGCTTCAAGGCAAGTTTCACGTACCGACGATTTTTCTTTACCCCGGCGTGCGAACCGGCAAAACGCGCCTGAAGTTTCTCGGCTTCTACCCGGAAGATGGAAATTACCGCTCCGTACACGTTGGCGGCTGAACAGACAAAAGAATCCTGGGACAAATCTATGACGATTCGCTCACTCTTCGATCCAAGCAAGGACATTTACCGGACCATCGAGAAGGTCATCACCTATGGCGCCTCGCAAGAAGGTCGCCTCAAGGCCGAGATCTCCGAGTACGTGGTCACCGAAAGCATCGAGGAGCAGTTCCGCAAGCTCCTCGATCGCATGCAACTCGCGATGGAATCCGGTGGCGAAAACGAAGTGGGCGTTTGGGTCTCTGGCTTCTATGGTTCGGGCAAGAGCTCGTTCACCAAGTACCTCGGCCTGGCGTTCGATGATCAGCGCACCATCGACGGCACGCCGTTCATCAACTATTTGCAAGACCGTCTTCACAAGCCCCAAACAAAAGCGCTCCTCACCACTGTCGCGAAGCGTTTCCCGGCCGCTGTGGTCATGCTTGACCTTGCCAGCGAAATGCTCGCCGGCGCCACGATGGAGGATGTCTCCACCGTTCTTTATTTCAAGGTACTGCAGTGGGCTGGCTACTCGCGCAACCTCAAGGTCGCCGCATTCGAGCGGATGGTCGAGAAAGATGGTCGAACGCCCGAGTTGCACGATCGCATCGCCCAAGCGCTGCCAGGCGCAACCTGGACGCGCGTGCAAAACAACCCATTGGCTATCGACGGGCTGATCCCAAAAATCGCCCACGAAATGTACCCAGCACTCTTCCCGGAAGCCAAGTCCTTCTCGTCCAGCACCGAGGGTTTCTTCCAGTTCGAAGACCAGCGCGTGCAGGAGATGATCGACATCGTTCGCGAAAAGAGCGGCAAGCAGAACATCATCTTCATCGTCGACGAAGTCGGACAGTACGTCGCCTCACGCGACAACCTGATTCTCAACCTCGATGGCCTGGCGAAGAATCTCAAGCGCCTGGGCGACGGAAAGGCATGGATCATCTCTACCGCGCAGCAGACGCTGACGGAGGACGACCCGCGCGCCGCATTGAACTCCGACAAGCTCTACAAACTCAAGGACCGTTTCCCGATCCAGATTGACCTTGAGTCGAGTGACATCAAGGAGATCTGCTATCGCCGCCTGCTCGGTAAATCGCCAACGGGGGAGACTGAACTAGGCAAGCTGTTCGATGCCCACGGCCAGGCGCTGCGACACAACACCAAGCTGCAAGACGCCAAGTATTACGACGCGGACTTCAGCAAAGAAAGCTTCACCAATCTGTACCCGTTCTTGCCGGCGCACTTTGACATCTTGCTGCACCTGCTGGGTGCGCTAGCCAAATCTACCGGTGGTATCGGTCTGCGCTCAGCAATCAAGGTGATCCAGGACGTCTTGAAGGGCGAAGGTGGCTCCAAGGCAATGGCCGATCAGCCTGTAGGCTGGCTGGCTACCACTGTCACTCTGTACGACGAATTGGAAAAGGATATCCGTCGCGCCTTCACTTCCATCCACCAGGCGGTCGGCAAAGTACAGATTCGCTTCCCAGATTCGCAACTTCATCAAGACATCGCCAAGTCCGTCGCTGTGCTGCAAATCCTGGGCAATCTGCCTGTGTCGGTGCAGAACGTCGCCAGCTTGATGCACCCATCTGTTACCGCGCCTTCGCAACTCGACACGGTCAAAAAGGCCGTCGAGGAAATGCTTGGCGACGTGCACGTGCCGCTGGGCGAGAAAGATGGCAGCTTGATCTTTCTCAGTGAAAAATTGCGTGACATCGAACAAGAGCGCGGCGCCATTGCGCTGCGTACCGTCGATGTGAAGCGTATTTTCAACGATGCGCTGCGCGAGTCCTTCGACCCGCTTCCCCGAGTCAGCCTTCACGGGACTATGGCCGTCGCAACGGGCCTGAAAGTCCAGGCTGGCAGCGCCACCACCAGTCTGGCTGGTGACAACAATGTCATCCAGACTGTTGTAGAACGGGTGCCTGCCAGTGATTACGAGGCATCCAAGCATCGGATGTTGGACGACTCCCGTAGTCGCGCCGGTCGCAATGTCATTGGTCTGCTGGCCCGCTCCAATGCCGACCTCGACGACCTGGCAAATGAAATCTACCGCTGCCAGCGCATCGCCGAGCTGCATCGCAACGAACCCGACCAAGAGGTCAAGGACTACTGCTCAGGCCAGCTTGATCGCGCCGCCAAGCTTGCGACTCAACTACAGAGCAAGATCAAACAAACCCTGCAGGCTGGCTCGTTCGTATTTCGAGGCCAAGCCACTGCCGTATCGGCGTTGAACGCCGACCTGCTGGAAGCAGCCAAGAAGCTGCTTGCAGACGTCGCAGACCAGGTCTTCGACCGTTATGTCGAAGCGCCGGTGCGTGCCGGGACCGACACCGCCGAGAAGTTCCTGAAGGTTGCCAACCCCGCAGCCATCAGCAGCACGCTGGACCCGCTCGGACTGGTGCAAACCGTAGCGGGGCGCGCCTCGTTCAAGACCGATCACAAGGCGATGATCAGCATCCGCGACTACATCGACAAACGCGGTACGGTCGATGGAAAGCGCCTGCTTGACGACTTCGGCAGCGACCCGTTTGGTTGGTCGCCGGATACAACGCGCTACATCGTGGCCGCCATGCTCATGGCCGGTGAAATCAAGCTCAAAGTCTCTGGGCGTGAAGTCACGGCGGCTGGGCAGCAGGCGATCGACGCCCTGAAAACCAACAACTCGTTCAAGCAAATCGGCGTTTCACTTCGCGACGAGCGTCCATCCATCGAAACCCTCGGCCGGGCGGCTGAGCGCCTCTCTGAACTGGTCGGTGACATGGTGATCCCGCTGGAACAAGAGATCAGCAAGGCGGCGACGAAGCACTTCCCACGCTTTCAGCACGACTACGGCTCCTTGGCCGAGAAGCTTGTTGGCCTTGGGTTGGCAGGCAGTGACCGTATTCGCACCTTGAACCAGGACATTGCCGACGTCCTGTTCACCGATGCCTCTGATGCTCCGCAGCGCCTGGGCGCCGAGGCCTCCGCCATTTACGACAACCTCAAGTGGTCGCTGGAAGTGAAACGGGTGCTGGACAACGGCCTTGACGCCACCCTGCGCGACTTGCAAGCCCACCGCCGCGACATCGAAGCCTTGCCGGACACCGGCGTGCCAGGCGAGCTGCGCCGCGAACTTGCCGAAGACCTGGGAACCCTGTCGGAGCGCCTGGGCAAAGAAGATTTCTACAAACACACCGCAGACTTCAACTCACAGCTCACTCATTTGAAGGGCCGCGTGCGCGATGCGGTCATCACGCTCTCAGACCAGCAAAAGCTGCGTTTGAAGGATGGCGTTGAAGACCTGCAACGTATCCCCGAGTGGGAAGAACTCACCCAGGAGGAACGTGGCAATGCCGTGAATCGTCTAGACGGGCTCACGCTCGCAGCGCCGCAGGATCTGGCCGGACTCAAAAAACTGTTGGCGCGCGACTACGACATCAACAGCACTCTCGACGATCTGAAGCGGTCGATCCAGCGTCAAGGCCAGGAACGCCTGCGCCAGCGCATGGAGGAAGAGAGGGCCAAAACTGGCGAGAAAGGTCCGGCCAAACTCAGCAAGTCAATCGCGGTGCCAGTGAAGATGACCTCTGCCGCAGACATCGACGCGTTGATCCAACAGCTCAATGAAATCAAGGTACAGCTTGGCCTCTACTCCGAGATCGAGGTGTCTTTGGTGCTCAGCGATCAACCAGGAACGGGCGGGAGCTAACGATGGAAGTGTCCAAAGAGTCCAGGCAACACATCGAACACCTTGCAGAGGAAGCACTGACCCAGCTTGGCAGCATCGCTGCTGCTGCAAAGAGCAAGCTGCACGATGGGCGAGCCCTCGGCTCCGATGTCATGGCGAGCATCAACACCATGACGTCCGGCGCGACCGTGCAGCGCCTTGACCAAATCAACCAGGCCAACAGAGACAGTTATGCCGTGCTGGAATGGGAGCCAGCGATTGCTCGTGTTGTCGTCGCGGACGAGGAAGGTGAAGAGCGCACGTACTACATCTGCCGCACTACGCCGATAACAGGCTTTCCCAATCTGGCCAGCTATCGCGCGCCAGTCGGTCGTCTGGCGTCACTGTCAGTGGGTACCGAGTTCACCCTGCCGAATGGCGATACTGTCGAAGTTCTAGAGCGCGCCCAACTCCGCCCCTCCGCACTGGCTGATGGCTGGGATTCGCGCAACACCGTGGTGGAAGCCGAACACTTTGGCCCACTCACCATCGAGTCGCTGCGGGCGCTGTTGACTGAAGTTGTTGGAGAAGAGGTCACTGAAGACCTTTTGGGCCAACTGCTGGCTGAAGAAACCGTCAAGGCCAACATCATTGACGGCGTGCGTCGCAGTGTCATCACCAAGATGGGGCTGCGCGACCAGCCCGTTCTGGATCAATACCAGGATGAGATTTTCCGCCTTCCACTCGACAAGCGCTTGCTGATTCTTGGCCCACCTGGCACAGGTAAGACGACGACCCTGATCCGTCGCCTGGGCCAGAAGCTCGATACCGCCTTTCTGGAAGAAGGTGAGCAGCGCTTGGTCGAGATGGTGGCTACTGCTCAGGGCACCGTCCACGCCAACAGTTGGCTGATGTTCACGCCCACCGAGTTGCTCAAGCAGTACCTCAAGGAGGCTTTCGCTCGTGAAGACGTTCCAGCGTCCGATCAGCGCATCAAAACCTGGCAGGACTATCGGCGCGAACTTGCCAGAAACGCTTTCGGCGTTCTCAGAACCGCATCGGGTGGCGGCAGCTATGTCCTGAAAGACGGCCTGCCGAGCCTGAGTGAGGAGGCGCTGGAGCGCCCGATTCAGTGGTTCGACGATTTCAACACTTGGCAGCGCAACGCCTATGTGCAAGAGCTGCATGAAGCGGCCAGCATGCTCCGCGAGGCCAAGGCGCCAGAAGTCCAGAGTCTGGGTGAGCGGTTGCACGGTATCCTGACGCAAGCCAGTGATGGCGCGTCAGCGTCCACCTTCGGATCGCTGGCAGCCGAAATTCCCAAAGTACAGGCGCTCGTCAACAGCCTGAAGGAAGCTTCAGACGGCAAGATCAAAGCCGCGCTCAACCTCCAACTCAACTGCAACAGGGCGTTCCTGGATGAGTTGGCACGCTTTATCGACGGCCTACAACAAGTCCAGACCACCGACGCCGACGAGCAAGACGACCTCGATGCCGATGAGGAAGAAGACAGCGCCACACCGCGCACCGGCCGTGCTGCGGCCCTCAATGCTTACATGCAAGCCGTGCGTGCCCAAGCGCGGGCCGCAGCCTCGAAGCGAGCGGTCAGCAAGACGTCGCGCAACGGCAAGATCATCGAGTGGCTGGCCGATCGCGGCCTGACGGAAACCGACCGTGGCGGTGTGGGTGCGAGTCTGCTGGTGCAGACCAACGTGCGCCGCTTCGTGAACCCGGTCAAGCGCTATCTCGACGGCATTCCGAAGCGCTACCGCGCGTTTCGGCGCGATCGCCAGCAAGCCGATAACTGGTATCGCAAAGAAGGCTTCGAAGCCCGCGATATCCATCCGCTCGAACTGGATATTGTGCTTCTCGCCATCCTGCGCGCCGCAGGCGACCTGATCAGCCGACCTAACGTCCTGCGGGATATCGACAGCCCCGCGTGGTCGGCACTCCAGCCCATCCTGGGGCACTACCGCAACCAGGTCTTGGTGGATGAGGCGACCGACTTTTCACCTATCCAGCTTGCCTGCATGGCAGCCCTGGCGCATCCACGGCTGCGCTCGTTCTTTGCTTGCGGCGACTTCAACCAACGCCTGACCACTTGGGGCGCGCGATCTGCTGACGAAATGAAGTGGGTCTTTGCCGACTTCGACATCAAAGAGATCACCGTCTCCTACCGGCAGAGCAAGCAGCTGAACGATCTGGCACGCGCCATGATCCGTGCCGTCGGCGGCACCGAGCAGAACGCCAGCTTGCCTGCACATGTGGACAGTGGCGGCGTAGCGCCCGCGCTCCTGGAACACGCCACAGACACAGCAATCGTGGTCAGTTGGCTGGCAGACCGCATCCGAGAGATCGAGCGTTTCGTCGGCCAATTGCCATCCACCGCCATCTTCGTGAATGCCGAAGACGACGTGGCACCAGTGGCTGAGGCGCTGAACGCAGCCCTGTCCGAACACAACATCCAGGTCATTGCCTGCCGCGAGGGGCAAGCAGTGGGCCAGGAAAGCAATGTGCGTGTCTTCGACATCCAGCACATCAAGGGCCTGGAGTTCGAAGCGGTGTTCTTCGTGGGCATCGACCAGCTTGCTGCACTGCATCCCGCGCTCTTCGACAAATATCTGTACGTGGGCACCACGCGTGCTGCCACTTACCTGGGGGTGACCTGCGACGGCGCTTTGCCGCCCGCCATCGAGAGCCTGCGCGCTCACTTTGGACAGGATTGGCAAGCGCCCGGTTCACAGCAAGCAGGCACAGAACAATAGGAATCGATTGATGGCTTTCGACCAAACAACAAGAAACCGCCTGCAGCGCTTCGTCAACGACGCGCGCCGGGTGCTGGAAGAGGAATTCACCCGCCAGCTGCAAAACGATTACGGCATGGACCCGAACTCGGGCACTGTGGCGGAGCTGGCCAGCCTGCGCCACATCAACGACGCCCAGCGCGAAACCGCTCGTATCCTGCGAGATACCCTGGCGCACTTCACCGCCAGCGGCGACATGAATGCCACCCAGGGTCTGGATCGCATCGTGCGCGAGCAGGCCTTCACAGTGCTCAACCGCCTGGCCGCGCTACGCATGGCCGAAGCACGCGGCCTGCTGGTCGAATCGGTCGGCAACGGTTTCCAGGCCAAGGGCTTTCAGCTCTATGCGCGCCTGGCCGGCACCGGCCTGGGCGAAACCGGCGATGCCTACCGCGTGTACCTGTTCAGCGTGTTCGATGAGCTCGCCCAAGACCTGCCCGGCCTGTTCGACCGCTACTCACCGCAGGGCCGCCTGTTCCCGCGTGAGGCGGCGCTGCTGCAAGTGCTGAACCTGATCAACGATGCCGACATTGCCCCGCTGTGGAGCGAGGACGAAACCATCGGCTGGATCTACCAGTACTTCAACTCCAAGGAAGAGCGCAAGGCCATGCGCGACGCCAGCCAGGCGCCGCGCAACAGCCGCGAATTGGCGGTGCGTAACCAGTTCTTCACGCCGCGCTACGTGGTCGAGTTCCTGGTGGACAACACCCTCGGACGACTCTGGTTCAACGCTACGGGCGGGGCCACCGATCTGCGCGATCGCTGCCAATACCTGCTGGTGAAACCGGACGAAACGCCTCAAGCAGCCACCAAGCTGCGCGACCCGCGCGCCCTGAAGCTGCTGGACCCGGCCTGCGGTTCCATGCACTTCGGCCTGTATGCCTTCGACCTGTTCGCCGAGATCTACCGCGAAGCCTGGGCCTGGGAACAACAGCATGGCCCCGGCTCGTTGGATGTCTCGACTCAGCCTCAGGCGGCACTGAAGCCACTGAGCCAGACCTATGAGGACGAGGCGGCATTCCTGCGCGATGTGCCGCGCCTGGTCATCGAGCACAACATCTACGGCGTGGACATTGATCCGCGCGCCGCGCAGATCGCCTCGCTGGCGCTGTGGCTGCGGGCGCAGCGCGCTTGGCACGATGCCGGGGTGAAGGCCAAAGACCGCCCGCTAATCGGGCGCGGTCATGTGGTCGCCGCCATTGCGCCGCCGGCAGAGCGTGAGCTGCGCGAGCAGTTTGCGGCGAACCTCGATCAGCGCGATGCCGAGCTATTTGAGAAGACCCTGCAACTACTTAAGGGCCTGCCGGAGTTGGGCGTGCTGCTCCAGGTCGAACGCGAGTTGCCGAGCTTGATCCGCCAGGTTTATGTCGGCAAGGGTACTGGCTTGTTTGCTCAACAGGAGCAAGAAAACTGGCAGCAAGCAGAGGCAAGGTTGCGCACGGCACTCATTGAGTTCGCCCAGGCAGGCAAGTCAACGTATCAGGGACGCCTTTTTTCACAGGATGCCCTGCAAGGTCTGCGGCTTATCGATCTATGCCGTGAAGTGTTTGATGTGGTGGTAATGAATCCGCCGTTCGGCGCGCTGGCCGCCAACACCAAGAACCAGCTCGCCAAAGCCTACCCGCGCAGCAAGAACGACCTGCTGGCCATCATGGTCGAGCGTGGCCTTGAACTGCTGCGCGCTGGAGGACGCATCGGCGCCATTACCTCGCGCACTTGCTTCTTCCTCTCCAGCTTCCAGAAATGGCGCGAGGACGTGGTGTTAGGGATTGCCAGGCCAGAAGTCATGGCGGACTTTGGTCTTGGCGTAATGGACGATGCAATGGTCGAGGCTGCTGCCTATGTGTTGGAGAAAAAAGCATGAGCCACTTTTTGCGCCTCCTGGGTGAAGAGGATAAATCAGCAGCTCTTCTTACAGCCTGCCAAGCTCTTCGTCAGGGTGGAGTGGATTGCAGGACTTTCGAGATTGCACCGGAGTCTTTCGATGCAGTGCCTGGAAAACCATTTGCCTATTGGGTTTCCGACGACATCAGAGAAATTTTCAAGCGTCTTCCTCGATTTGAAGGTGATGGGCGAACGGTGAGAGTTGGGCTGCAAACTTCTGATGATTTCAGATTCTTGCGGGACTGGTGGGAAGTTGATTGCGACGAAATTGCCCCGAAATGGAGACCTTTTGCAAAAGGGGGGGCTTTTTCCCCGTTCTATGCAGACGTTCACCTATCTATCAACTGGATGGACGACGGTGCTGAACTGACTGCATTTCCTTTATGCGTAATTCGCAATCCCGATTACTACTTTCGCTCCGGCATAACGTGGCCCCTTCGTGCCCATCGTTTCTCGCCGCAGCTGATGCCGGCAGGATGCGTATTTTCTGTGCGTGGCTACTCCGCTTTTCCAGCCGAGGGATGCGAGTTGGCCACACTTGCTTTGTTTAGCAGCGCAGCATTCGATTACATTTTCAAAACTGCTCTTGGAAGGTTTGGGTATCCAGAGTTTATCGTCGGCGTGCTTCAGATGTTGCCATGGGCTGAACCGACTACAGCCAATGCAGAGGCGCTGCAAAGACTTGCAAAACGTGCATGGTCGCTCAAGCGCACCCTGGACACCATCGAAGAAACCTCTCATGCGTATGCACTGCCTACCGCGCTGCGCTCTCGCTTGGGCGATTACGACTCGCTCGCTATCGAAGCAGAGTTGGGGCGCATCCAGGTGGAGATTAATGCCATCGCCTTCGACCTTTATGGCTTCAGCGAGGCTGACCGCGCAGCGGTGCACGCCAGACAGGGCGCAGCCAACGAGGGAGATTCCGAAGCGGGCGATGGCCAGGACGACGAGGCCAGCGACGACGAAGACAGCGCCTCCACCATCGACCACACGGCGGGCCTGTTAAGTTGGGCCCTCGGTGTGGCCTTCGGACGCTTCGACTGGCGCCTGGCCACTGGCGAGCGCGCAGTACCTACCGAACCAGAACCCTTTGATCCGCTGCCCGCCAAGAGCCCCGGAATGCTTCCGGACGGTGCCGCACCTTTCCATGCGCACCCAGGCATCCTGGTTGACGACCAAGGACACCCGCATGACCCGGTGCGGCTGATTGAAGAGGTGCTCACCCGTGTCAGGGCTCCCGTGCCGGAAGATGTGCGCCGCTGGATGCAGCGCGATTTCTTTGCCTTTCATCTGCAGCGTTACTCCAAGAGCCGCCGCAAGGCGCCTATCTACTGGCCGCTGTCCACCACGTCTGGCAGCTACACCCTGTGGGTCTATTACCCCAGTCTTACCAGCCAGACGCTGTACACGGCGATCAATGATTTCGTCGAACCCAAGCTCAAGCAAGTCGGCGACGAAGTGACGGCGCTGCGCAACAAGGGTTCGGCCAGGACACGAGACGAAGAAAAGCAGTTCGAAGCACTGCAAGCCTTCGAGCTGGAGCTTATCGAGCTGCGCGACACCCTGCTCAAGCTCGCGCCCAGCTATAAGCCCAACCACGATGATGGCGTGCAGATCAGCGCCGCGCCGCTGTGGTCGCTGTTTCGCCACAAACCTTGGCAGAAGGTGCTCAAGGATACTTGGGCCAAGCTGGAAAAAGGCGACTACGACTGGGCGCACCTGGCCATGAACTACTGGCCCGAGCGCGTGCGCGAGAAGTGCAAGACCGACAAGAGCCTCGCCATCGCGCATGGTCTGGAGGATTTGTACATCGAGCCTGAGGCAGCGCCGAAGAAGGCGCGCGGCAGAAAGAAGACCGGAGGCGATGAATGATTCAGGACGTCAAAGCGCTGCCGGTCAGCTTCTACTTCAGCCCCGATGGGACGACGTCGTTCTTCATTCCCAAGTACCAACGCGAGTATGTATGGGGCGGCAAGAACTGGGACGCGCTATTCAATGACCTGGAAGAGTCGCCCAGTGGGCACTTTCTGGGCTCTATCATCTGTGTGAACACCCAGCAAGATGGCATGGCCGGTGGCCGGCTGGAGCTGATCGACGGCCAGCAACGGTTCACCACCATCAGCCTGTTGTTCTGTGCGTTCTACGACAAGCTGAATGCCATTCCGAATCCGGATCGCCGTCTGCTGGTAGAGCTGGACAACCTGGAGAGCCGCATCTTTGTCCGCGCGTCTGGCCAGTGGCGTCTGGAGCCTAGCGAGCAGGCGCAGAACAAGACCGATTTCCAGAAGGTGCTGAGTGATTTGTTCCCCAAGCATGTGAAAGCGCCGAAGGGCTTGAGCAATTTCGGCAACCGCCGCATTGCACGCGCCTACCGTTACTTCTGCGAGCGACTTGAAGGGCTGAGCCAGGACAGCGTATTGGCCCTGCTGGAAAAGCTTAAAGCGGCCATGCTGGTCAAGATCGAGGTGCGCAGCCATTCCGATGCCTTCATGTTGTTCGAGTCGATCAATAACCGAGGCATCCCGCTCTCGGCCATCGACATCATCAAGAACAACCTGCTAGCCGAGTTGGACAAGCGCCCAGACTACGGCATCGACCGGGCGTTTGACGAATGGAAAGACCTAATTGACCTGTTGCCCGACCCAGCAGTGCAAGAGCGCTTCCTGCGCCAGCTGTACAACATGTTCAAGTACCTCAAGCGGGTCGAGGTCAAAGGCTGCACCCGCGCCACACGCTCGAACCTGATCACCATCTACGACACCCTGCTGCGCAAGCGCCCGGTGTGGCTGTTCGGCGCACTTCAGGCCAAGGGCAAAACCTACTCGGCGCTGCTCAATCCCATCGTTGCACGCGCGGAATGGGGCGACGCTGCCGCAGCGGCCTTGCAAGACCTTCAGCGCCTGGGAGCCGCGCCGGCTTACGCATTCTTGCTGTGGGCTAGCCAGGTGGCGCAGAGCAAGAAATGGACCGAGGGTGATGCGGTGAGCCGTCTGGCCACTTTGCTCACCAAGTGGTTCTTTTGGCGCAATCTCACCGATATGCCGCCTACCCGCGAACTAGACCCGATGTTCATGGAACTGGTCGGCTACTTGTTGACGCAGATTCGCAGTGGCGAGATCACGACGCTGGACGGCTTCGTTCAGCAGACCGGTGATTGGCTGCTGGCACGGGCAGCCGCGCAGGAGGTTTGTGAGTCGCGCCTTAAGGGCGATGTGTACCTTGAGAACTACGAGGCCACGCGGTTCATGCTATGCAAGCTGGAAGAGACACACCAAACCCGAGAAAACAAACGCGACCTGTGGGCGCATGACGCCAATGATCGCCCCGTCTTTACCGTCGAACACATCCTGCCGAAGACCGAAAACTTAGGGCCGGGCTGGGTGACGATGCTCGAAGGGGAGCAGAAAGACACTGCGGCGGCCATTCGCGAGCGCTGTGCTCACCAGCTCGGCAATCTGACACTGAGTGGCTACAACTCCAAGCTCGGCACGATGGAATTCTTGAAAAAGCGGGATCGCAAGAACGACCAGGGCGACTTCATCGGTTACCGCAACGGCTTGTATCTGAATGCCGACTTGGCCAGTCGAGATGAGTGGAACGAGGTCGCCATTACGGCGCGAACAGACAAGATGCTCAAGGAGGTGATGTCCATCCTGAGCCTGCGGGAGGACAAATGACGATTGCAGAATTTATCCGAGAAGGCGTACTGCGGCCACGTCTGATGCAAGCTGGCGCCTTGGTGGTGTATGACGCCGACAAGCGCTACCGTGAGCAGTGTTTAGATCTGGCGGCTGACAAGGTGCGGGTGGTGGATGCATCCGAGAGCAGCATCGAAAGCCGCGAAGCTGCTTTGTTGGCACTGCGCGATGTGGGCCAGCCCAAGGCGCCGCTGGGGGCTGTGCTGATCTATGTGCCTGCCAAGCGCCCGGAAACCGACGAACAGAAGCAAGCAGATCCATTTGCCCTGTATGCGGAATGCGGCGCGGTGTTCCCGCAAGATGATGGTGACGATTACCTGAGCTTGTGCTTACGTGCAAGGCCGGACCACGCCACTGAGATCCGCCAGGTGTTTGCTACGTCGCCCTCCGGGCCGACTTTTGCAGTCATTGACGCGATTGGCGGCGGCGTAAGCTGGCCCCAGTTGCGAGCCACATTGCAGGTGGAATCGGGCCGCGAAATTTTGGCTGCACTTCTGGTGCCCAGCGCCAAGCAGATCGACGCATTGAAGGTCCAGGAAGGTTGGGTACAGGAGGCACGCGACTTCCTGCGAGCGACCCTGGGACTGAGCGTGAAAACACGTGGCAAGACCTGGGGCGCACTGGCGGACGAACTGTGGCGCTATGTGCTGTTCAGTGAGTTCGTTTTTGATTTGCCCCTGGCCTTGCCCGATGCCCTGAATGGCGTGCCGCACGCGCCGCCGGAGGCCAGGCCTATCGTCGAAGGGGTGTGCGACCAATTGCGCAATGATCCCAAAGCACGTGCGGCCTACATCGACCGGGCTGAGACCATAGAGAAGGAACTCAATCTGGTTGAGCTGTGCGGTTCTCTGGAAGACCTGGGCGAGCGGGATACCTTTCCCTTTGAGGAGCGGACGTTCCTGCGCGCCGCCATCAAGGGCATCGTCACGGACGACACGGATGCCACACGCCGAGTGCTGGCCAGGCACAAGGGCTCAGTCTGGCTGGGTAAAGGAGAAAGCCAGGCACAGTGGGAACTGGTGCGCTCGGGCCTGAGCTTGGTGGAAGCCTGCGACGACTTCGAACGCCAGTTGCCTGGTCATGCGCGATCGCAGGCGGAGTTGATCGACTTCTATCTGAACAGTTTGCGCGAGGCAGATCGTCTGCAGCGTGAGTTTGAGCAGGCCGCGGGCGATTTTCTCGATCAGCATGGGCTGATGCACGAGGTCATCAACCAGGCACGTGCGCGATATCGCCGCCTGGCGGAAAAGGTGCAAGGCATCTTCGTCAAGCACATCGAAACGGCAGGCTGGCCGCCTGCTGGTCGACTGGCCAACGCCGATGTTTTCGATCGCCTTGTGGCTGACCGCCTCAAGGAGCGTGGCCGCAAGGTGGCGTATTTGATGGTAGATGCCTTGCGCTACGAATTGGGCGTGGCGCTTGAAAAGCTGCTGACCGAGGATGGCCCTGTTGAGTTACAGGTGGCGTATGCGCAGCTGCCCTCCATCACCTTGGTCGGCATGGCCAGCCTGTTGCCCAATGCCCGCACCGGGCTGGCCCTGGCGCTGGAGAACGATTCGCTGGTGCCCAAGTTAGACGGCGAACCTGTAGGAAGCGTGGCGCAGCGCATGGGTGTGCTGGCCAAGCGGTATGGCGATCGCTTCGAGGAAATGCCGCTGAGCGACTTTGTGCGGGGCAAACCGAAGATCGCCGAGACGGTCGATCTGCTGGTGCTGCGCTCTACGGAAATAGACAGTCAACTGGAAAACAATCCCGAGACAACCTTGGGTCTGATCCCCGGCACGCTCAAGCTGATCCGCGTGGCACTGCACAAACTGAGTCGCATGGGCTTCAAAGAGGCTGTCATCGTGACCGATCACGGTTTCTTCCTGAATGCCCAGGCAGAAGCTGGCGATGTGTGCGTGAAACCGCAGGGGAAATGGCTAAATGCCCATGACCGCATGATGCTGGGCAACGGCACGGCGGATAGCCATAGCCTGATCGTTGGCGCTGACAAGGTCGGTATTCGCGGCGATTTCGCGCAAGTGGCGCTGCCGCGCAGTATGGCGCCGTACCGCTCTGGCCATCTTTATTTTCATGGCGGGGCTTCGCTGGCGGAGGCGGTTGTTCCGGTGCTGGTCGCCCGGCTGGATAGCGGAGCCGATGCTGAGCCGCGCAAGGTCCTGATGGATCTGAGCTACAAGAACGGCGCCAAGCGCATCACCACCTTCCTGCCCGTGATCGAGGTGATGTTGGTGGCGGACTTGCTGTCGAACGACATGAGCGTGGAAATCTTGCTTGAGGCCCAGGACAGCAAGGGTAATGTCGTGGGAGAGCCGCGCCCCGGTGGTGATGTGAACCCTGCGACGAGAACGGTGACCCTGATGCCAAACCAGCGCAAACAGATTGCATTGCGAATGGATGAGGATTTCAGGGGCAAGTTCAAGGTTGTGGCGTTGAACCCAACGACCTTGGCGGCCTACAGCAATCTGGCGCTTGAAACGGACTATACGGAGTAAGCCCATGGACGAACTCGACAAAAAACTGAACGCCACTTTCGATGGCAAGGTGCTGCGCAAGGACTTGCTGCACCGGATCAAGAAAGGCACCAACGTCCCGACGTTCGTCCTAGAGTTCCTACTTGCCAAGTACTGCGCCAGCAATGACCAGGCTGAGATGGACGCCGGCATGGAAGCAGTGCTCTCGTCGCTACAGGAGAACTATGTACGGCCAGATGAAGCCAACGCCGCGCAGTCCAAGGTGGCCACAAAAGGCAAGCACCGCTTCATCGACAAGGTGCATGTTCGCTATGTCGAGAAGGAAAAGCGCCATTGGGCTTCCCTGGAAAACTTCAACTCGCAACGCATCGCTATTGCAGAGAAGTTCTACCGGGACAACGATCGCTTGCTAGAAGGCGGCATTTGGGCCGAAGTCACCTTGGCGCACAACGACATTGATGAAGACGACTATGCGTTCTCCATTGAGGACTTGCGACCGATCCAACTGACGCGATTCGATTTTGGCCGCTACGCAGAAGGCCGATCGGCCTTCACGCGTGATGAGTGGATCGTTGCGGTATTGCGCTCAGTAGGCCTGGAACCGAGCAAGCTCTCGAAGCGCGTGCAGATGCACTTCATCGCCAGGTTGGCCGCTTTGGTGGAGCCCAACTACAACTACATCGAGTTAGGGCCACGCGGCACGGGTAAGTCCTACTTCTTCAGCGAGTTTTCACCCTACGCGACCTTGATCTCGGGCGGCCAGGCGACCAAGGCCACACTGTTCTACAACAACGCGCGGCGCAAGGTGGGCCTGGTTGGGTTTTGGGATACGGTGGCCTTTGATGAAGTCGGTGGCATTAAGGTGCGTGATCCGGACACCATCCAGATCATGAAGGATTTCATGGCCAACGGGCGCTTCTCGCGCGGAGCCGAGGTGATCGCCGATGCCAGCTTGAGCTTTGTCGGCAACATCGACGTGTCGGTACAGCAGGTGGTCAACTCTAACGAGCACGACCTGTTTCAGCCCTTGCCGCCGGAACTCGACCTGGCGGTGATGGATCGTTTCGCCGCGTACATCCCAGGCTGGGAGATGCCCAAGAACAGCAGCGCGTTCCTGACCAGCAACTACGGCTTCATCACCGATTACTTGGCCGAAGCTTTCCACTACCAGTTCAAGCACACGAATCGGTATGAGGAAGTGAGCAAGCGCATTCGACTCGGGAAATCGATTGAAGGGCGCGACGAGAAAGGAATCAAGAAAACCGTTTGCGCATTCTTGAAGGTGCTGCATCCGAACGGGCCGCCGACGGACGAGGAGTTCGAGGAATACGTGGCCTATGCCACGGAGTGCCGCCGCCGCGTCAAGGAGCAGATGAACAAGCGAAAACCAGACGACGAGTTTGCACGCATCGACCTGTCTTACTTAAAAGCGAGCGGAGAGGAAGTTGTGGTGTTCTGCCCGGAGTCGAAGGATGCGCCGGCCACGCAAGAGCCTGCGCGCCGTCGTCTGAATCTGGCGGGTGGACAAACTGCCGAGGCAGTCGAAGTGCGCACGGCCGTGCCGCTGGCCCCTGCTACACACGAGCCTCCAACAGTACCGACGCTAGTATCAGCGGAGCCAGCCTCGGCGAAGACAGCACCGGCACCAGTCGAACTCAAGGAACAGCACTTCACCATCCTCTATGGTGATACCGGGCACAGCTATGAATCGATCCTCGGCCCTTATCTGCAAGGCGCTAAGTCCGTCGTGATTGAAGACCCGTACATTCGCCTGCAGCACCAGATTCAGAACTTCGTGCGCTTCTGCGAGACGATGCTAAAGGCCGGTACGGTGAAGAAAATCAACCTGATTACCGGTTACGACGATAAAACCCAACTGGCCGAAATCGCCGAAAAACTCGATGAGCTGAAACAGAGCTTGGTGGAGTTGGATGTAGAGCTGGAGGTGAAGCTTAATCCGAACATCCATGATCGTGAGATTCGTCTGGATAACGGCTGGATCATAAAAATTGGGCGCGGATTGGATTTCTATCAGAAGCCAGGGGGGTGGTTCGAAGTTGGAGCAACCGACTTAAGCTTGCGCAAATGTCTGGAAACCAAGGTGGATATTTTTCGCTCACATTAGAGGGAGACACCTTTGAACTATCAGTGTGCCGTTTAGGCCACGCAGCCGACCAGTACGAAGTTCGGCTGGCATGAGCGTGCGTCTTCGATTGCAACCTCGGCTTCGATATTCGCCATAATGTCGCCGAGCGTTGCCTGCATTTTGTGACCGCATGAACGCCGCGGGACGAGGGCGGGGCGTGGCGTGGCGTGGCGCACACGCTAGGACGAATGGCTCTTTTGGGCCAAGTTGCCTCTCGCCCTCCGCTTAAGCGTCCCGGGAGCGTTAGGCGGGGCCTGCGGCCTGGCCCTCGAGCTGGTGCGCACGCTCCATCAGCTCGTCAGCAATGACGGCGTCGACCTGGCGCATGCCGTGAGCCCACAACTCCACCATACGCGCGGCGTGCGCAAACGCCACATCTGGGTTATCGGCCTGGAACTGCTCCACAGCGCCGGCGGTCTTGATGAGCGCCTGGCCCATCCGCCCTTGCCACTGCTTTTGCCGCGGCGTCGAGATATCGCAGACCTTTCCAAGCAACTTCAGAGCATCAGCTGTTGGCCAGCTCTTCGTGCCCCCGAGCGTCAGGGCCATGCCGTCATTCGCGTCGCCAAAGTTGTCGCGAGGAGCGTAGGCAGCCATGGTCAACATGTCGTACACCGGTGAAAGCCGCGGCGATTGGCCTGGCTCATACAGCAAGCCGAAGTTCTTGAGGTGAGCGTCGCCGTTGCGAATGGTGGCGGCCAGCAAATACTGAGCGTAGAAGAGCTCCGCGCTTCCCTGGCCTGCGGCGCCTGGGCAGAACGCCAGGATGGTTTTCACGATGCGCTCGACCGACCCGCTGAACTTGTCGCGGGCCGGCTGCCCAGTCAGCGCGCACATATCCTCGACGCCCCTCGCAACGCCGTCCCGGCCCTGATCGAACCGATGAACCAGAATGCGGCTCGCATCGCGGGCCAGGTGGGTTTCGGGAACGTCGAGCCCCATCTCGCGCGCAGCCATCATGCCAAAGTGTTCGAGCAGCACGATGTCGTCGCGGTCGGGGTCATTCAACTTCACTAGCCACTGATCGATAGCCAGGGTGCGCTTCACCCCATCACCCTCGACGGGGCTGCGCGCCAAGAACTTGAGGAAGCCCCCGGAAACACCCGGCCCGCGGCTGTCTTCACCCAGGTAATGCTGCACAATGGATTTGAGATCCGCAGACAGCAGGCTCTCCAGGGCTTCGTGCATACTGCGCTTGGACGGCTGCTGGCCGTGTGGCACCGCCCTCACCTGGCCAATCAGGGTCTCTCCCACGATGGCCAGCAGCTCCATATCCCCGAATTTGTCGAAATTCTTGGCGAAGGTTCGCTCCAGGATTTGACGCAACGCCCCTTCGGGCAACGACACCTGGAAGACGGGAAACAGAAAGGGGCTGTTCCAGCTGGCTGTACGCGGCGGCATGAGCAGCGAAACGGCCAGTTCCCGCGGAACATCCGGCAGGTACGTGAACACATACGAGGTGAGACCCGTCTGCTCTAGCACTCCCACCATGCGGTTCTGAACGTAGATATCAAGCTTCATGCTCTCGGCCTCGATGACGACTGCCCGAAACCGGCTTCGTTCTCCTGGAGAATATCCTCCAGGTTCGGGGGCCGATACTCGGCGGGAGACAAGGTCAGCTCAAGGTTGAGCACTCGCATCAGACGTCTGAGGGTCGAAAGACTGCAGTCGCCTCCCCCCTCAATCGCCACGAGCGCCCTACGGCTGATGCCGGCCTGGTCAGCAAGTGCCTGCTGGGTGAGGCCCAGTTTTTTTCGGGTCTGTCGCAGCGTTTCGATGAGCGGATCACGGTAACTAGCGTACATGGCGCCTGGCATGTGAAATATTTTGCTCATTTTAGGCCATTTCATTTGAAATGGGAATTTCACTTCTCTTATATGTAAGAACCTCCCTTCTCACGTTGATGCTTTCATCTAATTTTAGGCAGCAAACTTCACTAATTCACGCCCGGCTGCTCGTTGCATCAGGCCAGCCAGGTCGGGATAGATGACCCCGTTCGCGTCCTGAAACGAGCCAACGCCAGCAGCCGCTCGCGCGTGACCGCCGTTTCAGTGGCAACTGCCCCCTGCTTTGGTCCAGCCATTCAGCGCTTCCCATTCCACTGGGCGCAAGCCACTGGCTAGGCCCGCCTGCAACCAAACCATCTACTCGGATGCCCTATTGCCATTACAGCGATCAGCACCCCGTGCGGTACGCCTATTGAACTCGACGATCAGCGCTTCGAACTGCCGAAGCTTGAAGGTCCGCGGCCTGCTCGAGCGAGGCGATATAGAGTCGAGGTTTTCCCTGGCTTCGGTCCCTTGAACCCTGACTTAGGGACCCCGACCTGCAGGACCAGCCGTGCATGGCGCGCCTCGGCCGATTCTGAAAGCGAGTTGATCCAATACGAAAGCCCGCTGCGGTAATTGATGAAAGTTTTGGGCCTGATGCTGGGTGCGCGGGCTATCAAGTAGCCAACGAGATCAATGGACTGCACACCCCCCATATGAGCCTCGGGCAACACACCGCGAGGAATTTCTTGCACAGAGTTTTAACGTAAGAGAGGTACAAAACTCGCGTCTTGTCCTTGATCTGGCGGGGTGCTGGGAAGGCGCTGCAAGGGTTGGCATCGTGGTATAGCTTTCATCCTCATCCCATTCCGGATCGCGTTCGAGAGAGTCTGAATTTTCAGGTTGGTTGTGCGTTTGATTAAGCCGATTTACTACGTTTATGGTTCGCCACTCTGCCTGGGGACCCAACCCCACTTGTGGTACCACCAGTGTAATGTAGCCATAATTAATCTAGACAACAAATGTAAATGAACCGATTTTTCTGAATTTTGAACCGACAGTGAAATTGATTTTCGGATTTAGTATTTTCTGACGTTTCTCACGGCTGCGAGTCTAGTGCGCCCATTCCAGATAATTTGACGGCCTGGCACTTCGTCTAAATCGGACGGATCGAGTTCGTAGTCGGTATGGCTCCGATCGGGCTACCCAAACCGGGGTCGAGCTCGTGCTCGTCAAAACCAGTGCAACCCGAGGAGCAAAGCTGGCACCCCCAACGGCCTAAACACACGAGCGAGATTGCCGATGGATCAACTATATTCAATTTGAGAACACGATTACAGCCACTGCATTACCTGCCCCCCAAGATTTCGCTTGAATGGCCATCAAATTCCGCCAGAGCCTTGTGTTCGTCTTTGTTAGCGGGTGCGTGTCTAATTCTGGAAAACAATGTAATGTCGCGGGTGAAAAACTGGATTACAGTTCCCGAATGAGAGCAGCCACCTCTCCAAGTTTTCCCGGCTGATTACATTTTCCAAACCAGACAAATTGGATTTTTATCAGCTTTCCAAAGGGATCGCAGGCCACACTCAAAAGCAAGGGCACGCAGTAGTAGGCACTTTTAATGTTTTCTCACCCGCGGGCTCGGTGCCAGCGCAAATCGCTCGCGATGCAATTTGCCGCACTATTCTTCAAGCACGTGACCATTCCAAGGGTTAAGGGCACGCAGCACCCGATTGAGGCCACATTGATTGTCCTTGAATCCTATGGCTTGGAATGCAACATCACTTGAAGCATGCCATGAGCACTGCCTTCTCCTCGATCCTCTCTGAATTCGAGAGTGAGGAGTCGGCGCGCAGCTACGACCGCTTGTTCGCGCCAAGCTCCAAGCGAGTCTTGATGACCCTCCGCCTTCCATTTTCACACGCTCAAGCGATGCCTGAGGTGTCCCGGAAGGTGGAAGAGAGGCGAGGCGCGGCGAGGCCAGGTCCACCGCTTCACCGCTCTCCCGTCCGCCTAGGGAAACTGAATAGGCCGTCCTTCTGCAATGCTGCGCTCGATGACTCGCATCGCACCGTCGACTACATCGCCCGGATCGTCGTCATGCAGCCGTCACACCTGAGCAAATTGACGCCGATGTTCAGGCAGTCTCAGATCATCCGCACATTTTCCCGTGCGGCTGAATGCCGGATACTCTGAGTCGACCTTGCCATCTTGTGTTTGCTTGCCAATCACTTTGTCCCCGGAACAAGTCAGCGGATTTCACGCGTGAAACCCATCAGCCCCAGGAAGGGGCTTAGCTACTAGCCGGTTCGATATGGCGATGTCGCGCGACTCCGCAAAAACACCGACTCTTATGGCTGAGGTCGGAGTTTCACGCGTGAAACCGCTCCGAGCGGATCGGATGCGAGGGCCCTCCAGGGGCGATTCAGGTGGCGCATAAGCAGGCCCCGCCGGTCGAAACACTTAACCCAGAGAACTCGGATTGATGCGAAATCAATTCGGAGCAACTCTTTCCCCCCTCAAGTGGCGGTATCGGAGCAAAGACCCACCGCCGCAACCGTGGACGGTTGCTAGCGTCCCATTGGTTGGTTTTCAACGCAACATGCGCGCGAAAAGCGGGCCCGTTGCGTTCTGCAGCGGCAGGCCAACCGACTGAGAAACTCACCGATCTGCTTCTGGCTTCTCGGCAGACAGTACGAGTCACGGATCCATCTAGATCCTGCAACTCGTGAAGCAAATAGCTCGCGGCCCCGGCAGCGTCGTAAACCTGCTTCATATTGACGCCGCGGAGTCCTGGAAAGCACTCCCGCACATGCCGACGAAATGCTCTGTACGTGCCTGGCCTCAAGGTGACAATCAAGTGCAAGTGTGGGCAAAGAGTGGCCCTGTGGGTGCCGACAGCCTTCACATACTCCCAAGAAATACCTGCACGGCGCAGCCGATCGGCCAGCATCTTGCAGGCCCGCTTGAGTTCTTTGAACTGGTCCGCTAGCGGTCGACCGTGCCACTTCCGGTCAAGCGTCAGCGTCATTGTGTAGACCTTCAGCCCGGTACATTGGCCCGCAACGATCCCGGTTAGAGCCCGGTAGTAGTAAGCTGCCACTCTGGTTTGTATCTGCCGGCGAAAGGCGGCGTTGAGGTCTACTTTGATGCCGCGACTTTTGGCAAAGGCATCGCGCGCCAGGGCGTCATTCCGTTGAACCGCTCTCACGCAACGTAGGCGATGGGACGTGCTGCAATAGCGACGGGTAGGGCCGAACACCGGATTGCCCTCCATATCGAAGGACGTAAGCACTGCTGTCCTGAATCCGCTGGCGCGAATGCTGTCGTGAAAGGCCATAACGGCTCGCTCCGTGTCGACCATCTTCCTACTGCGTCCGAGCGCCGTCAGACGCCGATGCACCGCGAAGAGCGAATCTGACTGCTCGGGTTTCTCTCTGCGTTTTGTTTGCTTGCTAGTACGTTGAGCATGGACTACTGCCTGGCTTTCGGCGGCCGCCCTTCTCTCTGCTACAGCTTGTGCATGATCGGCGTGGGCCTTGCGCCAAATTTCGGCAACCATCTCGATGGCGGCTGCGCCCCAGGATTTAGCCCAGGCTGGCGCCGGGTAGGCAGCCAAACTCTTGGCTGCGATAGGCCTACAGTTTCGACCAGAGCTGCTTGCGAGCGGCCAATCGCCACCAGTAGAATTGCCATACGACATAGAAGCTCCCGTCTTCTGTGTCCACACCAGCATGACGTATCTGCCATGCCAAGAAAGGCCCACTCCTGCCAGAGCGGGCCTTTCGCTTTAGGGTGACTGTTACTCGACAGTGAAGGTCATAGCAGGGCATTTGGCGTCGATCCAGGACATGATCGTCTCCCGGCGCCAATACGGCGTAGTCCCGAGCTTGTGCGGCGCGGGCAAGTATCCGTCGTCCACCCATCGGTGCAACGTAGACTTAGTGATATCCAGGCCGCACATCAAGTCGGCCCGGTTCAGTAGCTCGACATCAGGGAACGTCCGGGGTTTGCGAGGGGCGGGGCGCTTGGTGGATGACATGGTCTGACTAACAGAGTGAGTTGCGATGCGTCAATGAAACCATGCACCCCATGAGTGCTCAAGGCAAAACCGATCACATTTGGAAGAAACTACCTCGTCGAAAGAGAGAGGGTCAGGAATTTGGATGAAGGATGTCCCCAGCACGTGCCCGCGGACTGGCGCCTTTCCCGAGACCCGCTTAGAATAAGGCCCTGAGAGCATTTTGGTGTGCAGGCCCCGGGCACCAGAATTCCTCATGTGACGCGCGTTAAACACGCTTCGTCCCCATCGCATCATCCCCTCAATAGCATTGCCCTACCCAGCGAATTGACTGAGGTAGTCCCACGCGAGACACCTCCGCCGACCTCATTCAAACAAAAAAAAGCGTGGTATTTTTCGCCGGGCGAACTGGCCGATACCAGATGAAGAAAGGGCTACCAGCACCTAGTAGGCACACCCACCGGCAGCTTGACGCCCCAAGCCTATACAGACAACAATCGGCTCAATCGCGCCCAAACCTCTGTCACCGGCCAGTCCGGCAACATGTTTGGGCCTTCTCATTTCTGAGGCATGGAGTTCGCCCAGACTGCGTTGCCCAAACCCCGCAAAACGTGCGCCGAATTCACAAGCCTGCTTGTGGAAGTTGGCACGGAGGTTGGAGTCGCTGACAGGCTCGGTGCAACATACCTAATTTGGGTACGACCATACCCAAACTGGGTATAGCCCCCCTTCCTCACAGGAATCTGCAAAGCACCACACTTCAATTCGGCTAATTGAATTTTGTAGCGTGGGCGGACACCTTTATTTCCAGCCGCACATCAGCCCCCACATTCACGCCCCCTTTTAACTCCGCCCGGCCGTCTCGCCGCTAAAACCACCCTTGCGATAAGCTTGCCTCCACCCGCCCCACCTCCCCGTGGACATGAACTCTGACAAACCGGAGCTCCGATGGCAATCAAGGCTGTAGCATTTGATGTGTTTGGAACATTGGTCCGCATCGAGCGGCCCACTCGTCCCTTTCGAAAGTTGGTCCGGCTGCTACACGAAGCTGGCCGTCAGCGACAACGCGACGACGGTATTCTGGCAATGAGCAACGTGTTGGACCTCAGACAAGCCGCAAGTTTGTTTGGCGGAATGGTCAGCGAAGACGACCTATGCGCGTTGGAAGCCGAATTGCATGACGAGATCCAGTCCATCTCTCTCTTCGACGATGCCATTCCCACAATGGCCGCCCTGAAAGACCGGGGCATCAAAGTAGCGCTTTGCTCCAACCTCGCCGCGCCGTATGGACCGCCCGTGCTAAAACTCTTGACCGTCCAGCCGGACTTCTGCGCCTGGTCGTACGAAGCCAGCGCTGTGAAGCCGCAGCCAGAAATCTATCAATATCTTTGTGATGGGATTGGCTGCCGGCCGGAAGAGGTCTTGATGATAGGGGACACCATGGACGCCGATATGGTCGGGCCTCGCAAATTCGGCATACATGGCTATCACTTGAATAGGCAGGCATCCACGCCAGCTAGCAGCGACTCTCTCCGCTCGCTAAGTGATGTACTCCATCTTGTTTAATTGATTGCCCGCGTCCCCACGCAATGACCACCCCCTACCGGCATTACCTCTTCGGCCTCATCATCTCCATCGCCCTGGCCGGCTGGCTGGCGTTCCTTGGCCTTACTGCCGCACTAACCCCCAATCTAGGCTGGGGCATCGTCGCCATTCTCACCGCCGCAATCTGGGTAGGTGTGCCGCTAGCCATCCTGCTGGTCATCGTCTGGCTCTACTACCTTTCTCGCGATCGGGGCCAGGTGCCGGGGCGGATCCATGCGTGGCTGTTCTTGCCGACGCTCATCGCCATGCTGATCTACCCGGCCAGCGAATCGTTCGAAAAGTCCAAGCGCGACCGCTTCAGCGACGCGCATCCCTATATTGCAGAAACGCACGTCAACCTTAGCGGCAAAGATCTGCGGATCGACGCCACGCCTTACGCCAGCACGTCGTCCGGCGCGGGGCCTAGCATGCCGCTTACCGCCAACGAACCTCAGCGGTTCATGGTTTTCAACCGCTATCCCAGCCCGACTGCCACGCAGCCCTTTCCGTACGACGGCGCGCGCTTGCGCGACGATATCGTGCAGTACACGTATCGCACGGAATCGGGCGATGGCGCCGGCCCATCGTTGCCGTTGACGCGACTGGCCTACCCGGACTTGACGCGTTTTGCATCGGCGTTGAACAAACCGGATAAGTCGATGTTGCGGCATCTGTATTTTCACTATCTCGACCACGTGGAAGTCGCGCCCGCGTTGAATCGCTTGGCGGGGATGACGGAGGAACGTCTGGATCGGCAGGGGCAGCACGGGCTGGTTTTGCTCAGTGCGGTCAACTACACGCCCAGCGCCATTGCCAGGCTTGAAGTGAACGGGCAGACGCTGGATATCGGCGACACCGCGCTGGCGTCCGTCGCGCCGCTGCCAGCGGCCTGCCATGACTTTGCGCGGCCGATCGGTGCCGCGTTTCTTATTCTGAGCCGGCCGGCGGTGCTGCGCTGGCAAACGGCTAGCGCAGTGGGCGCGGTTGAAACGTCTAAAGCGGCCAACACAACCAACACCGCCCACCCCTGGCACACCGCGACCCTGCACGTTCCGGCGTTTCGCAACCCCGAGCCCGTTGACGGAGAATCCACGCTGATGCGGCTTCAGTTGTATTTCCTGCCTGACGGCACGGTCGAGGTCGAACGCTTTGTGCAGGTGCATTTTCCCAGCGACAAACTAGGCATACGCGCAACAGGCATACCCGAACGCGCGGTGCCTTATGCGAGCTGCGGCAGCGCAACCCGCACATACAACCCACAAACCGTCACGCTGCTGGCAAACTAGGCAACCTGCATCCCGTTGATAAAAATCATCATGACCCATGCATTGCTTCGGATAGGCTTATGCGCAATATAAAAGGCAAGTCCTCGTCCAACACGGAAGGCTATTTGTTTTCTGATCAGATAGGTCACCTGCTGCGGCGTGTCTATCAGCGGCACACCGCGCTGTTTCAGCATTACATTCCCGACTCCCAGCTCACCGCCGCGCAGTTTGTCGTGCTGTGTTCGGTGCGGGATCATGGCGCGAGCTCGCTGGCTGATCTGGTCAAGGCAACTGTCATAGACCAGGCCACCGTGCGCGGCGTGGTGGATCGCTTGAAGCAGCGCGAATTGGTGCAGGTGGACCACGACCCCGTCGATCGGCGCAAGGTGGTGGTAAGCCTGACGCCCGTGGGGCAGGCGCTGGTGCAAGAGATGGAACCGTTTGCCAAGCAGATCACCGAAAGCACCTACGGCAATCTGAACCCGGCCGAGCGCCTGGCGCTGGATTTTCTGCTGACCAAAATGCTGAACGGCGACGAACAGGTCTGAGCTGTTCGTCGCCGTTCTTGGCAACTGCGACGCCGGCATACACGCCAGCGCCGCCGCGTTTTACCCCATCATCAATCCAGCGCGCGGTTACGCGATTCCACGTCCACCGACGCAATCGCCACCGCACCCGCCAGCAGCATGCTGGACAGCACCACCAACGACAGCGTGAAGTGGCTGGTCATGATGGGCGCGATGATGGCTGGTGCGAACAGCCCGCCAAAGCGCGCCACGGCGCCTGCCATGCCCATGCCGCTGGCGCGCAAATCGGTCGGGTAGACCTCCGGCGTGAAGGCATACAGCGCGCCCCAGGTGCCCAGCAGCGAAAAGCTCATCAACAAGGTAGACCCGATCACCACAGCGGGTGCGGTGCCCAGGCTGTAGAGCATGCAGCCGACGGCGCTCAAGATCAAAAAGCCGATCAGCGTGGGCTTGCGGCCCCAGCGTTCCACGCCATAGGCCGACAGCGCAAAGCCCGGCAACTGCACCAGCGCCAGCAGCACCAGAAATTCCTGGCCGCGCATGAAGGCGAAGCCGGCGGTGCTGAGCTTGATGGGCAGGTAGACGAACACGCCGTAGTACGCAATGGAGATCAGCGCCCACGCCAGCAAGAGCCCGATGCTGCGGCGGCGGTAGCTGGACGAGAACAAGGCGAAGATGGATTTATGGACGGGCGTTTCCGGTTGCAGCGCGGGCACTTCGACATCGCGGCGGTTCACGCGGGCCACCCGTTCCAGCACCTTGCGCGCCTGGTCTGATTTACCGTTGCGGTTCAAGTACATCGGCGATTCAGGGATGTAGAAGCGCAAGACCACACCAATCAACGCGGGCAGGCCGGTGACGAAGAAGATCACGCGCCAGGCATCGTCGCCCCAGGACACGGCCGCCAAGGCCAGCAGCGCCAGGAAGATGGTGCCCACGGCCCAGAACGATTCCAGCAGCACCAGCCAGCGGCCACGGCGGGCGCTGGGCAGGAACTCGGCCATCATCGTGTAGTCCACCGGCAGCGTGCCGCCCACGCCGATGCCCGTCAGGAAGCGCAGGAACAGCAGCCACGTGAACTCAGGCGCGAAGGCCGAGGCCACGCCCGCGCAGGCGTCGATGACCACCGCGATCATCAACACCGGGCGGCGCCCGATGCGGTCGGCCATGCGGCCGAACATGAAGGCACCGATCAGCATGCCGATGAAGAAGAGCGTGCCCGTTTGCAGTGCTTGCGGCACGGTGATGCCGAAGGTCTTTGCAATGGACGGCGCGGAAAAACCAATGGACAGCACCTGCATGGCGTCGGCCATCCAGACCAGGCCGAATATCACGAATAGCCGATATTGAAACTTGCCGACGCCCGCCACCTGAATGGCTTTGTCCACGGAAACCAATGAAGCTGACATAGATGAAACCCCTTGATGTGATCATCACTAAAGCCGCACGCGTTATGGCCGCGTTTTCCTTAATTCAGCTCCGCATGGTTGCGTAGCCGTTTAATCGTCGTGGTGGGATCGGGCCAGGCGTCTTCGTCCGGCGCAAAACGTTCCCGCAAATAACCCAGCAGATCGGCGACCTGCTTGTCGTCCAGGCTGTCTTTGAAGCCCGGCATGTATCCCAGCGCATCATCGGCGGGCTCCTGGATGCCGCGCAAGATCACCTGGATCAGGTTGTCCGGCGTGGCGGCATGCAGATTGGTGTTGGCGCTTAGCAAGGGCTTGGCGCCAAACAGCGTGGGCCCGCTGCCCGCTTCGTGACAGACCGCGCAAGCGTTCTGATAGATGCGTTCGCCGTTGGCGCGTCGGCCTTGTAGGGATTGGATCGTTGCGGCGGCGGGCGCGGGCGATGGCGCGGTCGCGGCGGCAGGCGATAGCGAAGACGCCGGCGAGGGCGAGGGCGAGGGCGACCGCGATGCTGCCGGGGAAGGAGAAGCCGGCGCAACCGGCGCCACAGGCACAACTTCGCGCTCACCCTTCGGCTTCGGCAAATCCAGCAAGTACGTCGTGATGGCCTTCACGTCACTGTCGGGCAATTCAGCCAATCCATGGATCACGGGCGCCATCGGCCCGGCCGCCACGCCGTGGCTCGGTGAATAGCCGGTGCGCAGATACTGGAAGAGCTCATCGCCCGTCCAGGCGCGCGGGCCAGTGGCAAGTTGATTCAGGGCGGGCGCGGTCCAGCCCTCGGCTTCGCCGCCGGCCAGGTAATGCACGCCCTTCTTCTCCGCGCCCAAGCGGTTGCGTGGCGAGTGGCAGGCGGCGCAGTGGCCGACGCCTTCCACCAGATAGGCGCCGCGCAACCATTGCGCGCTGCGCGACGGGTCAGGCGTGAAGGGCGTGGCGTCGTGAAACAGCGCATTCCAGCCCGCCAAGAGCGGACGCATATTGAAGGGGAAGGCCAACTCCGTTTTTGGCGGCTCGGATTTCACGGCGGGTTGCGACATCAGGTAGCCGTACAGCGCCTGCATGTCCGCATCGCTCAGCTTGGCATAGGCCGTGTAGGGAAATGCGGGATAGAGCTGGCGGCCGTCCTGGTGCACGCCCTGGCGCATGGCGCGTTCGAATGCGGGATAAGACCAGCGGCCGATGCCGGTGTCGTTGTCGGGCGTGATGTTGGTGGTATAGATCGTGCCGAAGGGGGTGTCCAGCGCCAGCCCGCCCGCGTTGGCCTTGCCCCCTGGCGCGGTGTGGCAGGCGATGCAATCACCGGCGGCGGCGACAAGGCGGCCGCGTTCGATGGCGCGCATGGAATACAGGGAAACGTCGGGGCCTGCCGTGAGCGGCAACGCGGGCTTCAGCGGCCAGAGCGCGGCGGCGACGCCGGCAAGCCCTGCCATCCCGGCTGCCAGCCACATCCAGCCACGCGCCAGCACACCACGCCCGCGCACTGGGCGTTGATCCGCCAATGCCAGGCGCAAGGATTCTGTGTCGAACGGGGCTTGCCGCAGGCGCACGCCGGTTGCGTTGTGAATGGCGTTGGCAATGGCGGCGGCTGCGGGCAAGGTGACCACGCCGTCCACGGCCAACTGCCCTTGCTTCACCACGCCATCCAGCGCGTTGGCCGTGGCATCGCGCTGGACCATGCCGTCACCGCCTGCGTCGCGGCGCAATGCGATCGCTGTCTCGGCGTCGTCCTGTTGTGATGGACTCGTCCAATCGTCAAAGGCCGGCGGCCCCGCCAGCAGACGGCGCGCGTTGGCCAGCAGCCACGGGGTTTGTTGTTCGATCTCGGCCTGCATGGATGCGGCTTGCGCCGGGTGCAGGTGCTGGCTGTCGTGACCCGCCACCACGCGCGTGACATCGACATGGCCGGTCTGGGGTTGCACCGATACCTCGGCCACCCAGGCGCTCCACACCATGCGGGCGGCGCCGTCGTCATCCACGCATTGCACCTGTGCGGTGGCAAAGCCGGTGCCATGCAGCAGGCCTACGCGCGGCGCAGGGGCGTCGGCGGCGCGTGACGTTGCACGGTCAATGACTTGGCGCGCCAGGTCTCGGCCTTTGCCTTCCGGCAAATGTTCCAAGCGCCACGCGATGGGATCTTTATCTTGGGCCAGCGCGGCTTCGTGCCACTGGCTTTCTTGCGCGAAGACTTGCGCGGCGTTCAATTCATCGACGCTTGCGCGCAACGGCGGTAGCGCGCGTCGGGACGACCCTACGGAATCGCCGGATACCGTCGCATGCGCCGACGCGCTTGCCTGCCCGGGTTGGCTCAATAGCCGCGCCAGGCTGGGGCGCACTGCCCAGGATGCGTCGGACAGCAGCGCCGCAACGCGACCATCGGCAACCGATGCAGGTTGCGGCGTCAAGGTAGAGGCGCTGGAGAGAGCAGCGTTCGAAGCAGCGGCGTTCGAAGCAAAGGCATTAGATGCAACGGCGTCAAAAGCAACGGACGCGGACTCAGCATCAGTCACCGGCACACGCAACACCAACTCATCGGCAACACCCGACTGGCAAGCCACGCATACCGGCCGGCCCACGGCTTGCGACAGCAGTGCGGCGTCGGCGGCGGCGTCCATCAAGTCCAGCGGATGCACTGCGTCCTGGCCTTCGGAGACCGCTCCATCCACCGTGACACTGATCGTGTCTTCCGCTTGTTGCAGCAGCGCCGCCAGTTCGCGGCGCACCTGTGCTTGCGTGGCGGGCGTGCATGCCGGCAGCCACACACTGGCGTGTCCGTTCAGCACCCATGCCGTCGCCCTTGCGCCGGCACGCGGCTCGGACGATGGCAGGCGCATGCCATAACGAATCTGGTCCGGGTCGGCCGCATCCGCGCGCGGGGTTTGAACGGCGTCCGGCGCGTGCCAAACAGGCGCCAAGGCCACGGCCGCTTGCCGCGCGTGAACCGGCGACACCGCCACCACACCGGCAAAGTGCGTGCGCTGCACCGCCATTACCACGCCGGCAAGCCCACGTGCCTGATCCAACTGCGCGTGCTGCAAGACACTGCCGCGATACCGCGCGCCATCCCACAACACGCTGGGCGGGCGCAACGCCACGCCGTGCAGCAAGTCGGCGGGTAAGGCAGCGGGCAGACCCGCGTGATGGTGCGGCAACGCCAAGGTGTCCGAACTCATCGCGTGGATCCGCCGTCGGCAACACCCACAACGCCCGGATCACCCGAAGTATCCGAAACACCCACAGCACCCGGAACACCCGCAACACCGCCCCCATCCGCCGCTTGCAAGCCGGGCGCACCAACACCCTCCGCCCGCAAGCGCACCGCCCGCAACGCGGCCTGCATGATCTCCACGTGCGTGCCGCAGCGGCACAGATTGTGGTGCAGTTCGCTGCGCAGCGCGTCTTCCGTGGGGTTGGGGTTACGTCGCAACAAGGCCTCCACCGTCATGATCATGCCGTTCAGGCAATAGCCGCATTGCGCGGCCTGGCAGTCGATGAAAGCCTGCTGCGTGGTGCCCGGCTGCTGGCGCGTGCCCAGTCCTTCCAGCGTGACCACGGCACGCCCTTGCGCAGCCCGCACCGGAATGACGCAAGACCGCGCGGCCACGCCATCGATCAACACGGTGCATGCACCACATTCGCCCAAGCCACAGCCGTACTTCGGGCCGTTCAGCGCCAGGTCATTGCGCAGCACATGCAGCAGCGGCGTGCCGGGATCGGCGGGCACGTCGCAGTCGCATCCGTTCACGCTCAGGCGGATCGGAGGCGGGGTGCTGTTCGAATTGACGGTGGATCCCATGGCGTGTGGCGCGTGTGCGGGTTTTGAGAAGTACGAAGGTTGCCGCGACACGGGACTAGGGGCAAGCCCCCACGCCCGCGCGGCGGACAGATCCTCAGGCCGCGGCCCGCGTCTTGGGGTCTATCAGCGGTTCGTTAAACACGTCATAGCCGAAACACCAGGACGGATCCTCATTCGTACGCAGCCAGGTGTTGTCGTGCGAAATGCGCTGCACCTTGCTGGCGCGTTCCGCGCGGTTGGCCTCGTACAGCGCAAACGCCAGTTCGTGATTGTTCACGCCCACTTCCTTGAAGCAGCGCGCCAGCATGGCGCCGTCTTCAATGGCCATGGCCGCGCCCTGCGCCATGTGCGGCTTCATGGGGTGGCAGGCGTCGCCCAGCAACACCAGTCGGCCACGGCTCCACAGCGGCAAGGGGTCACGTTCCAGCAGCGACCACTTGGTCACTTCAACCGTGGCGTCGATCAGCGCCTGCACGGTGGGGTGCCAGCCGCTGAACGCTTCGCGCATTTCATCCTTGCTGCTGGGCAGCCAACGGTCGTTCAAGTCCCAGTGTTCCACCGGCACGCCCGTCACGTAATAGAGCTCGTCGGCCTTGCTGGTGACGAAGTAGACCATCATGTGGCGGTCATCGCTCCACCATTTGACGCAGGAATCGAAGGGCAGCATGCCGGGCTTGGTCTGCGGCGTGGGGAACACGGCGCGGTGCGCCAGGTAGCCGGCGTACTTGGGCAGCTCGGGCCCCAGCAGTTCTTCACGGATGCGGGAGTTCACACCATCAGCGCCGATGACGATGTCGGCTTCTTCAGAGGTGCCATCGGCAAAGTGCATCACGACCACGTCGCCGCGATCTTCCACGCGGGTCAGGCTCTTGTCGTAGGCCAGCACGCCCTTGGGCAAGGCGTCGATCAGCAAGGCGTGGAAGTCGCCACGGTGCACGGTCAGGTACGACGCGCCGTATTCCTTGACGGCGTAATCGCCCAGCGGAATCTGCGCCAGGATGTCGCCGGTTTCCCAATGGCGGCTGTACCAGAAGTCCGGATGCGAGCCCTGGGCATTGAGCGCGTTTTCAATGCCGATGCGCCGCAGAATCTTCATGACGTTCGGCCCCACGTGAATGCCGGCCCCCAGCCGCGAAAAGCCGGGCGCCTGCTCGTAGACGCGGACGTTCAGCCCTTCCTTGAGCAGCAGCGCAGCGGTGGCGGCGCCGCCAAGGCCCGCGCCGACGATGGCGATACGAGGGGATGTAGACACGGAACTTCTCCTTGCTGGATAGTGAAAGACTGGGAAAGCGAATTCTTGAAAATTATGACGTACACGCTTAATTTATGGATACAGAAATTTTCGATCCAAGCGTAAACCCCAAGACGCATCACCAAAACAGTGCATAGATTTCACATCATTAGGTGAAAACCACTACGGAAACCGGGCTGGTCATCTGCGTCGCTCTTTGCAAGAATAGAGCGTATACGCTTCTTTTGAATTTATCGAAAACCCTAGGCCCGCCCCTTTTCAAGGCTTCTCCATGACGAAGACATTCCGAATCGGCCAGATCGTTCCCAGTTCCAACACCACGATGGAAACCGAAGTGCCCGCCATGCTGACGGCGCACTCATCGCTACGCCCCAGTGACCGCTTTACTTTCCATTCCAGCCGCATGCGCATGAAGAAGGTGCAAAAGGAAGAGCTGGCCGCCATGGACGCCGAAAGCGACCGCTGCGCGCTGGAACTCAGCGATGCGCGCGTCGACGTGCTGGGCTACGCCTGCCTGGTGGCCATCATGGCCATGGGGCGCGGCTACCACCGCGTGTCGCAAAAGCGCCTGACCGAGCGCACCGCTGAAAACGGCGCGTCGGCCCCCGTCATCACCAGCGCCGGCGCGCTGGTCGACGCGCTGCACGTCATGGGAGCCAAGAAGATTGCGCTGGTCGCGCCCTACATGATTCCGCTGACCGAACTCGTCATGGATTACATCGCCGCCGAAGGGTTTGAAATCGTGGACTGGCGGGCGCTGGAAATTCCCGACAACCTGGACGTGGGCCGCCACGACCCCGCCAAACTTCCCGGCATCGTCGCCGGCATGAACGTGGCCGACGCTGATGTGATCGTGCTGTCTGCCTGCGTGCAAATGCCGTCGCTGCCCGCCGTCTCGCAAGTGGAAGCCGAAACCGGCAAGCCCGTGCTCACTGCCTCCATCGCCACCACCTACGCCATCCTGAAGGAACTGGGCATGGACCCGGTGGTACCCGGCGCCGGCGCCCTGCTCTCGGGCGCTTACCCCTATTCCAGGAACGCACAATGACCCAAGCCGCCAGCACCTACCTCTATGGCGGCCACGTGCACGCCAACGGCATTCGCCAGCACTACCTGCGCTACGGCGGCACGGCGGGCGAACGCGCCGGCCGCCCCGCCGTCATCTTGATTCCCGGCATCACCAGCCCCGCGGTTACCTGGGGCTTTGTGGCCGAACATCTGGGCCGCCAGTTCGACACCTATGTGCTGGACGTGCGCGGCCGAGGCCTGTCCGCATCCGGCCCCGGGCTCGACTACGGGCTGGACGCGCAAGCCGCCGACGTCACGGCGTTCGCGCAGGCGCTAGGGTTGACGAACTACGCGCTGGTGGGCCATTCCATGGGCGGCCGCATCGCCGTACGTGCCGCGCGCAGCCAACCTGAGGGCCTGACGCGTCTGGTCATCGTGGACCCGCCCGTCTCCGGCCCGGGCCGCCGCGCCTACCCGGCCAACCTGGCCTGGTACGTGGACTCCATCCGACAAGCCACGCACGGCATGACCGCCGAAGCCATGCTGGCCTTCTGCCCCACCTGGACCGAAGCCCAGCGCCAATTGCGCGCACAATGGCTGCACACCTGCTTCGAACCTGCCATCGTGCAGAGCTTTGAAGACTTTGGCCGCGACGACATCCATGCCGACCTGCCCGCCATCAAGATTCCGCTGTTGTTGATGACCGCTGAAAAAGGCGGCGTGGTCGGCGACGACGACGTAGCCGAATGGCAGGGGCTGGCGCCGCAAACGCAACACGTACGCGTGCCCGGCGCGGGCCACATGATTCCGTGGGACAACGAAGCCGGCTTCTATGCGGCCTTTGGCGACTTCCTTGGCAGCAAGGTCGACTGACACGCCTTTTCCTCAATCCGCTGATTCAAGGAGCCCGCCATGTCCGTCAGCGATATCGATTTGATCCACGCCTGGAAGCAGGTGCTGACGCTGTCACGGCTTGAAGCCGGGCAGATCGTCACCGTGTTGACCGGCGCCGACACGCATCCGCAAACACTGCGCTGTGCGATTGCCGCCGCCACTGACCTCGGCGCGCGCGTCAACCGGCTGGACCTGCCGCCCGTCAACGCCGAAAAATCCATCAGCCGCGACGCGCTGGCCTACCTGGGCGCGACCCCGCTGACGGGCAACCCCGCCGCCATCGCGGCGCTGAATGCCAGCGACCTGGTGCTGGACCTGATGACGCTGCTGTTCTCGCCCGAGCAGCACGAGATCTTGCAGACGGGCACCAAGATCCTGCTGGCCATCGAGCCGCCCGAAGTGCTGTGCCGCCTGGTGCCCACCGAAGCCGACCGTGCGCGCGTGCAAGCCGCCGCGCGTCGCATCGAAGCGTCCAAGCAAATGCACATCACGTCGGCGGCCGGCACCGACCTGCGCTGCGAACTGGGCGAATTCCCCGCCATATCCGAATACGGTTTCGTGGATGAACCCGGCCGTTGGGACCACTGGCCCAGCGGCTTCGTCCTGACCTGGCCCAACGAGGGGCACAGCAATGGCCGCGTGGTGCTGGACCGGGGCGACATCCTGCTGCCCATGAAAGACTACGTGACCGACCCGATTGAACTGGTCATTGAAAACGGCTACGTCACCCGCATCAACGGCGGCTTGCAGGCCGACATCCTGAAGGAATACATGGCGGCGTACGAAGACCCCGAAGCCTATGCGGTGTCGCACATAGGCTGGGGCCTGCAACCGCGCGCGCAGTGGTCGATGCTGGCGCACTACAACAAGGAAGCGCACATCGGCATGGACGCGCGCGCCTTCGAGGGCAATTTCCTGTGGTCCATGGGCCCCAACAATGAAGCGGGCGGCAGCCGCACCACCGCCTGCCACATCGACATCCCCATGCGCCATTGCAGCGTGGCGCTGGACGGCCAGGCGGTCGTGACGCGCGGCGTGGTGCAAGACGAATCCGGCCTGGCGCACGCCGCCCGCCGCAAGGACAGCAAATGAACGCCTCGACCCAAACCATCCCCACCGACGCCGTCACGGGCGATATCTCCGCGTATTCGCGCCAGGGCTTCGGCACGCCGTTGCCGCTCAAAGCGCCCTTTGGCTTGTTGATCGTGGACTTCGTGAACGGCTTTGCCGACCCCGCCGTGCTGGGCGGCGGCAACATCCCGGAAGCCATCGCGCAAACGCGCCACTTGCTGGCCCACGCGCGCGCCCAGGGATGGCCGGTGGCGCACAGCCGCATCGTGTTCTCGGACGACGATGCCGACAGCAACATCTTCTGCCTGAAAGTGCCCGCCATGCTGGCCCTGAAAGAGCACAGCCACAACAGCGCCATCGTGCCCGAGCTGGCCCCCGCGCCCGGCGAATACGTGGTGCGCAAGAGCACCCCGTCGGCCTTCTTCGGCACCATGCTGGCGCCCTGGCTGGCGCAGCGCGGCGTTCAGACCTTGCTGGTGGCCGGCTGCGTCACCAGCGGCTGCGTGCGCGCCAGCGTGGTGGACGCCATGCAGGCAGGTTTTCGGCCCATGGTGGTGTCGGACTGCTGCGGCGACCGCGCCCTGGGTCCGCACGATGCGAACCTGTTCGACATGGCGCAGAAGTACGCCGCCGTCATGCCCTTGGACCACGCACTGGCCGAGACCCGCGCCTTGGTGGATGCCCCAGTGCCGGCCGCCCGGTAACGGCGACATAATCCTCCACCGGCCCAAAACCTGCTTCCTTCATGACCCTGCCCCCGCCCCACCACCTGCCTGGCGCGTTGCTCGCCCACCCCGACGCCTTGCTCGTGGTGCGCGAGCCCTCGGCGCCGCCCAAGCCGGCGCCGGGTCAGCCGGGCAGCGCGTCGGACTACGTTCAGGCCACGCCCGAGATCTTCATTGCCATCGTCCGCGATGCGGGCCTGGTGGCGGGCGACACACCATCGCCCGGCTGGCGCGTGCTGGCCTTCAACGGCCATGTGGACCTGGGCACCGGCATCCGTACGTCGTTGGCGCAGATCGTTGCCGAAGAGCTGGACGTGCCGCTGTCGCGCCTGGACATGGTGCTGGGCCACACCAGCGCCGCGCCCAACCAGGGCCCGACCATCGCCAGCGCCAGCATCCAGATTTCCGCCGTGCCCTTGCGCCGCGCCGCCGCGCAGGCGCGCGAGCACTTGCTGATGCTGGCGGCGCGGCAATGGAACCTGCCACGTGATGCAGTGCAAGTGCGCGATGGCGTGGTGCGGCCCGTAGTGCGGCCTGTAGTGCGGCCTGTAGTGCAGCCAACCCCCGACGACGACACACGCCAACTGCATTACGGCCAGTTGCTGGCCGGCCAGCACATCCGGCTAACCCTGGCGCCGCCCGATCAAGCCGTGCCGTTGAAGCCCGCCAGCGAATACCGCATCGTCGGCCAAGGCGTGGCGCGCGTGGACATCCCCGCCAAAGCCACCGGCGAACTCAGCTTCGTGCATGACGTGCGCGTGCCCGGCATGCGCCATGGCCGCGTGGTGCGCCCGCCGCATCCGGGGCGCGACGCCGGCAGCTTCATCGGCCATTGCCTGATCGACGTGGACCGCCAATCCGTCGCGCATCTGCCCGGCAACGTGCAGGTAGTGGTGCAAGGCGACTTCGTTGGCGTGGTGGCCGACCGTGAAGAACAGGCCATTGCCGCCATGCGTGCGCTCAAGGTGCGCTGGAAGCCCGTACCGCCCGCACCCCAACTCGACGATCTGGCCACCGCCATCCGCGCCAACCCCGCCCAAGCACGGCCCCTGATCGAAGAAGGCGATGTGGATGCCGCCTGCGCGCAAGCTGCCACGCACTTGCGCCGCAGCTACGTCTGGCCCTACCAGATGCATGCGTCCATAGGCCCGTCTTGCGCCGTGGCCGACTTTTCTGACGGCCGGCTCACCGTGTGGACCGGCACGCAGAACCCGCACATGCTGCGCACCGATCTGGACCGGCTGCTGAACCTGGGTGAAGGCCACATCGACCTGGTCCGTCTGGAAGCCGCCGGTTGCTATGGCCGCAACTGCGCGGACGACGTCTGTGCCGATGCGGCCCTGCTGTCCATGGCCGTGGGCGCACCCGTGCGCGTGCAGCTCACGCGCGAACAAGAACACCAATGGGAACCCAAGGGCACCGGGCAGTTGATGGACGTGGCCGCCGCCATCGACCCGCAAGGCGAGCTGCTGGCGGTGGACTTCGCCGTGCGCTACCCGTCCAACGATGCGCCGCTTTTGGCGCTGTTATTGACGGGCATCGTCTCCGGCGAGCCGCGCACGCTGGAAATGGGCGATCGCACCGCCGCGCCGCCCTACCGCTACAAAAGCCGCCGCGTGGTCTGCCACGACATGCCGCCGCTGGTGCGCTCATCGTGGTTGCGCGGTGTGTCGGCCTTGCCGAATTCCTTTGCGCATGACTGCATGATCGACGAACTGGCCGAGGCCGCGGGCGCCGACCCGGTCGACTATCGCGTGCGCAACCTGGACGATGCACGCGCCATCGCATTGATAGAAGCCACGGCCGCGCGTGCCCAGTGGCGCGCAGGTACGCGCGGCAGCCGTGGCAAGCCGGATGCCGATGGCCGCTTGCACGGTCGCGGCCTTGCCTACGCACGCTACGTCCACAGCAAATTCCCCGGCTTTGGCGCCGCCTGGGCCGCCTGGGTCATCGACCTGTGCGTGGACCCGGCCACGGGGCGCGTGCGGGTGGAACGGATAGTGGTTGGCCAGGACACCGGCATGATCGTCAACCCGGACGGCGTGCGCCACCAGATTCACGGCAATGTGATCCAGACACTCAGCCGCTGCCTGCTGGAGAAAGTGGTCTTTGATGAAGCGGGCGTTGCCAGCCGCGAATGGGGCGGCTACCCCATCATCGGCTTCAAGGATGTGCTGGCCATTGATGTCTTGCTGATGCCGCGCCAAGACGAGCCGCCCATGGGCGCGGGGGAATCCGCGTCCGTGCCTGGCCCCGCCGCTATTGCCAACGCCCTGTTCGACGCGACTGGCAAGCGCTTCTACGAAGCGCCCTTCACGCCAGAAGCCGTGCGCGCCGCGCTCACGTCCTGACCGATACCGCGCCCATGAGCGACATCAACATCCTGGTGCTGCGCCAAGCGCTGCAATGGCATCAGGCCGGCATGCCCGTGTGCTTGTTCACCGTGGCGCACACCTGGGGCTCGTCTCCCCGCCCCGTCGGTTCCATCATGGCGATGAACGCGCAAGGTGCGGTGGTGGGATCCGTGTCGGGCGGCTGCATTGAAGATGATCTGGCTGAACGCATCTCACACATCGACCACGGCAACCCCGTGCCTGAAGTCTTGCGCTACGGCGTGCAGGCCGACGACGCGCGGCGCTTCGGCATACCCTGCGGCGGCACCATTGAGCTGGTCATGGAACGCATCGGCGCGCATAGCCTGCTGCCGGAACTGCTGGACGCCTGCGTCCAACGGCGTGGAGTGACGCGCAGGCTGGACCTGTCGTCCGGGCAAGTGACATTGCAAGCCGAGCCGCACGACCGCACGCTCAGGCTGGCCGACGCCACGCTGTCAGCCACCACGCTGACCACCCGCTTTGGCCCCGCCGCGCGGCTAATCGTGATTGGTGCGGGCGACACCAGCCGGTATCTGTGCCAGATCGCGCTGACGCTGGGGTTTGAAATCATCGTCTGCGACCCGCGTGAATCGCATCAAGATCAACGCGCACAAGACGACTGGGCACAAGCCGGCATCAGCTTCACGCGCGAGATGCCCGACGACCTGATCCTGCGCCTGCGGCCCGACGCGCGCACCGCCGTGGTTGCCCTGACTCACGATCCCAAGCTGGATGACCTGGCGCTGATTGACGCCTTGCAGTCCGATGCGTTCTATATCGGCGCGATCGGCTCGCGCAAGAACAGCGACAAGCGCCGTGCGCGCTTGCGTGACTACTTCGATATCAGCGAAGCCGACCTGAACAAGCTGCACGGCCCCGCCGGTGTGTTCATCGGCAGCAAGACGCCCGCCGAGATCGCCTTGTCGATCATGGCCGAAGTCGTGGCCGCGAAAAACGGGGTGGACCAGCCACCCCTGCAAAACGTCGCCGACGGCAAAGATCGGCTGGTGCGGGAAAGCGCCTAGACGCTATCCAACCCCGCCCGGTCCACCGCTGCCGCCGCCGCTTGCGCGGCCTGCATTTCCTCGATGAAGACCGGCGCGCACAACCCAGAGATAAGCGCGGCCAGATCCCGATCGGCGTGGTCATAGGCCTTGCGGCCGGCCAGCAGGTTCAACGAACCAATCACCCGGCCCTGATAGCGCACCGGGATATTGAACGCGGAATGCAGCCCGCGCTCGATCAGCATCGGCGCTTCGGAAAACACCGAGCGCACGTCGTCCTCGTTGCTGGCGACGTACAACTGGCCTTGTTCCAGCACATGGCGCGACCACGGCCCGTTGCCCGTGGCCTTGAAGCCGCCCAGTGGGCTGATGCTTTCATCGGAGGTGTACAGCCGCTTCATCAGCCGGTGTTCTTCCAGATACAGCAAGGCGGTGAATAGCTGGTGCCCGAAGGCCTCTTCCAGCAAGGCCGACACCACCTGCCATTGCGCGGCGCGGTCACCGGCTTGCGCCAGGGCGCGCGCATGCGCCGCCCAAGGCGCCAACGTGGATGCTTGCGTCATCAGTGAATCGCCTCAAGCACCACGCCGCGCGTGTTCTTGCCGAAGAACAGAATGCCCAGCCCGCCCACCATCAAGATGGCCGTCATCATGGCGAACACGCCGGCAAAGCCCAACACCGGATACGCCACGCCCACAATGGTGGGCGATGCAATCGACCCAATTCGCGCAAAGGCCGATGCCGCGCCCATGCCGGTTGCCCGGATCGAGGTCGGGTAGATCTCGGCGGTGTAGGTGTACTGGCCGGCAATCACGCCATTCATGCCGAACGACAGCAGCATGCTCAGCATGATGATCTGCTGCTCGCCGCTGGCCAGCGCCAGGCCCAGCGCCGACAAGCACGACAACAGCATGTACGCCAGAATCGTGTACTTGCGGCCGATCTTGTCGTTGAAATACGCGGCGGAGAAATAGCCGGGAATCTGCGACAGGTAGATCAGGATGGTGTACGAAAAGCTCTTGGTAATGGTGAAGCCGCGCTCGACCAACAAGCTGGGAATCCACACCAGGAAGGCGTAGTAGCAGAACAGCACGGTGATCCAGAACACCCACACCAGCACCGTCGTGCCCAGATAGGTTTTCGAGAACAGGGACGTCAGCTTTTCCATCGCGCTTTGCGGGTTTTCCGCGGCGGTAGCGGCGCGGCGCGTGGCAACGGGCTTGGGCAAGGGGCGGCCCAGCTTCTGCTCCACTTCGGCTTCAATGGCCGAGCAGATGCGGTCGGCCTCCGCGGTCTGGCCGGTGTGCTCCAACCAACGCGGCGATTCGAACAACGACTTGCGCCACCACAGCAAGAACACCACCGGGACGGACGCGATGATCATGATCCAGCGCCAGCCGTCATCGCTCATGGGAACAATGAAGTAGCCCAGCAACGCCGACAACACGAAGCCAAACGAGAAGAAGCCCGCCAGCGCACCCGTGAAGCGGCCACGGTATTTGCTGCTGACGAATTCCGCCAGATACGGCGCAATGATGGCGCCTTCCGCGCCCATGCCGATGCCCGCGATCATGCGCAGAATGTAGAACTCGTGATAGTTGCGAGCGAAGGCGTTGATGAACGTGGCCACGCAGAACAGCATCAAGGCCCACATCATGATCTTCTTGCGGCCGTAGCGGTCGCCCAGAATGCCCGAGAACAGCGCGCCCACCAGGAAGCCCACGTAGGTGCTGCTGGCGATCCAGCCGATTTCGCCGGTGGACAGGCCCCATTGCGTGCGCAATGACGGGATGATGAACGCAATGATGCCGGCGTCCAGCGCTTCAAACGCCAGCCCCAGGCCGCCGATCATCAGCAAGCGGAAATGGAAGCTGGAGAACGGTAGCCGCTCCAGGCGGTCCGATACGGAATACATGATGGAGATTTCCGGAAGTAAGAGTGAAAGAACGTCAGCAGGCGTTCTTGTGCAACAAGCCGCGGTTCATGATCAGCTTGATGGAGTCGGGCTGGGTCAGCAGGGAAATGTCATCCAGCGGGTTGCCGTCAACCAGCAGCAGGTCGGCGTGCGCGCCCACGCACACTTCGCCCAGCAGACCTTGCTGGTTCAGGATTTCGGCGCCGATCAAGGTCGCCTGCTGAATCACCTTGGCGTTGCCCAGCACGCGGGCGCGCAGGGTCAGTTCATCGGCTTGCATGTAGTGGGTTTCGCCCAGCAGGTCGCTGCCGTAACCCATCTTCACGCCGACGTCGTCCAGGATCTCAAGCGCCGTCAGGCCTTGCGTGCGCACGGTGGCAATCTTTTTCACCGAGTCCAGCGGCAGGCCATAGCGTTCGCCGTCGTTGGCCAGCCCTTCGTAGGTGATCAGCGTGGGCACCATGTAGGCGCCGTGCTCTTTCATCACCTCGGCGGCCTCGCGGTCGACCAGGTTGCCGTGTTCGATGGTGCGTACGCCGCAGCGCACGGCGCGCATGATCGCGCGCGGCGTGTAGGCATGCGCCATCACATACGTGCTGGCGTTGCCGGCCTCTTCCACGATGGCCAGCAGCTCGGCTTCGGAGAAGCCCAGGTTCTGGATCGGATCATTCGGCGAGGCCACGCCGCCCGACGCCATCACCTTGATCTGCGTCGCGCCCTTCAGGATTTCTTCGCGCACCGCCAAACGGCAGTTGTCCACGCCATCCACCACGCGGCCGATGTTGCCGATCTTGACCGAGCACGGGCAGGGGTCCAGTTCGTCGTTACGCTGCCGGAAGTCGCCATGGCCGCCCGTCTGCGACAGGGCCTTTCCCGCGCAGAAGAGGCGCGGGCCGTCGATCACGCCGTCCAGCACGGCTTGCGCCAAGGCCCAATCGGCCCCGCCGGCATCACGCACGCTGGTAAAGCCCCGGTCCAGCATGCCCTGCATGATGGGCAGCGCGCGCAACAGTGCCAGGGCATTCGGCAAGGCCGCCACGCGGCCCAGGTTGAAGGACGACGCCACCACGTGCACGTGGCAGTCGATCATGCCCGGCATCAGCGTCATGCCCTTGGCGTCCACCACCTCGGCGTCCGGCACGGTCAGCTCGTCGGCGCTGATGCGAGTGATCATTCCGTCTTCGATCAACACATTCGCCGCGGCTTCCAGGGCCAACGATCGGGTATTCAAGATCTTGCAGTTCTTAACAACAACCGGCTTCATATATAAATCACGCTATTCGTTCAACATGCAGGAAATTCAGCATGGCGAACTCTACCGGTACAATCCAAACGTCCGATACCGGGTCTCCCCTTAGGCGTTCGACACAAATTTGAACAGCCTTATGAGCTTTACTCATACCCCCCTTTTCTTGTCAGTCGACTCAGCCCCATCGTCATGAGACGCCGCTGCCCCACCCTCTCTGAATTGAATGCGTTCACCGCGGCGGCGCGCCATTTGTCGTTTTCCAAGGCGGGCAAGGAACTGTTCGTGACGCAAAGCGCCATCAGCCGGCACATCGCCACGCTGGAAAGCTATCTGGGCCACGCGCTGTTCATCCGCGCCACCAACGGGCTGCAACTGACCCGCATGGGCGCCACCTACCTCAGCCTGATCCGGCCCGCGCTGCACACGCTGGAAAGCGCCACGTCGCAAGTCATGGCGACGCAGCAGTCCGCCAAATCGCTGAACGTATCGGCCGCGCCCACCTTCGCCGCGCAGTGGCTGTTTCCCCGCTTGAAGACCTTCCGCGAATTCAATCCCGATATCTCGATCAATTTCGTGCGCTACAGCGTGGCCGATTACAAAAGCACCGAACTGGATTTCGATGCCTCTATTCAATATGGCTACGGCGATTGGCACGATGGCGACGCCAAGTATCTGACCGGCCGCGAAACGCGCCTGGTGTGTTCGCGCGAGTATCTGGAACAGCACCCCATCGGCAGCCTGGAAGACATCAAGCAGTGCACGCTGCTGCAGCACATCGAGATTCCGCTGTCTTGGGAATATTGGTTTTCCACTTATCTCGGGGATTATGACCGCGCGCGTTTCGGCCCCGGGTTCAATCTGTTTTCGATGATTATCCAGGCGGCCTCATCGGGCTTTGGCGTAGCGTTGATGCCGCATTGCCTGATCGAAAAGGAATTGGCCACGGGGCAGTTGGTGGATGTGTTCGACCGCACGTTCGAAAGCCCGCTGGGTTACTACCTGTGCGCGCCGAACTGGCGCAGCAATATGGAAAGCTATGACCGCCTGAGCCAATGGCTGTCGCATGAGTGTTTGCATGCGGCGGCGCTGGAAGGCATGCCGGCGCAAGCGGCCAAGCCCGCTTTGGATTGCCCTTATTGCGTGGCGGGCGGATCACCCGACTAGTTCACGGTCTTGGTTCATCCCTTTAGTTCACACGATTGGGCAAAACCGCGCGCATCCACCGGCTTAATCGCGGCCGAATGCGCTGGTTATGCAGCAGCACCGCGCCCAGCACGCCGATGAACGCGCCAATCACCGTATCCACAAAGCGCGCCTCGATCACCTCGGCCGGATAGCCCTGCCCCAGATGCGGCGCTTCCGCCAGAAATATCGTCAACGGGGTGATCAGCGCCACGGCGCTGGCATAGTGCCGGACCACCAGGGTTTCAATCCCGAACGACAGCGCCATCATCACGGCGGCCAACGTCCACACGTTCAGCGGCAAACTCAATAAAGCCCACGCCACGCACAAGCCCAGCGCCGTACCCAGTATCCGGTGCAGTTGACGGTTCCACGCCGCCCAAAGGCTTGCGCCCTGGATAATCGCCAGGCAACTGACCGGCACCCAGTACGGGCGCGGCAGTTGCAGCAGTTCGGCCACTAATAAGGAGATACCCACGAACAGGCCGATGATGACCGAGTCGTACACAACAAAATCAAACGTGGGCTTGGGCAGCGGCGTATCGGGCGGCGGCGGCGCCACGCGCGTCATGTGCAGGCAATAGGCAAAGGCCACCAGGCAAGCCACCAGACAACCCAGCGCCACCATGCCTACCCGCATGGGCACATCCTCGATGCTGCCGGGCGTGTACGCCGCAATGGCCGTTGCCATGATGAAGAACAGACTGCCCGGCGGACCCAGCCGATAGCAGCGGCACACCATGTTCACCAGCATCGCAATCAGGGTTAGCGCCGCGATCGTGGCGGTGGGCCAGAACTGCGTCAGCGCGCCGACCGCAAAGCAGGCCACCATGCCGAAGGACGCGGCCAGCAGCATCATCATCCGCTGCTGCAAGGACGCATTGGGCAGGCTAAGAAACACCATACCGCCCAGGCTGGACATCAGGCCATAATCCATGCGGCCAAAATACGCGCCCACCATCAAGGGCAGGCCGGAAGACAAGGCGGCCGCCAGCGGCATCTCCCAACGCCGGTCGCTGGCATTGACGCGGATCAGTTCACGCCATGTGCCCTGCACCTGCTGCTTGACGAAGGCGCGGCCGGGTCGGCGTCGGTCATCGCCGTCTGCCTTTTTTTCTTGGTCTTTCTCGTTCATCCATCGCCCCTCTGTCGGCCTGGCAGCGATTATCCCTCCAAAATTCCGCCCAGTGGATTTAACGGGAATTCCCTGATATTCCCGCCCAGGCGCCGTGGCTACCATTCCGCGCACCTCGGCTTACCGGCCGACAGAATACCTATGCGCCCATCGCGCGGAGACACCATGAAAGCACTCAAACACGTTGCGGCAGGCACCGCCTTATTTCTTTCGTCCTGGGCCGCCACGGCCGGCGTGACTTTCGACAGCGTCAAGAGCAAAGGCTTTGTCCAGTGCGGCGTCTCGACCGGCGTGGCCGGCTTCTCGGTCAATGACAGCAAGGGCGGCTGGGTCGGCCTGGACGTGGACCTGTGCCGCGCGCTGGCCATCACCATGTTCGGCGACCCCGCCAAATCCAAGATCATGGCCGTCAGCGCCGTGCAGCGCTTCACCGCCTTGCAGTCGGGTGAAGTCGACGTCCTGCCGCGCAACACCACGCTGTCGCTGACCCGTGACACGACGCTGGGCTTGATCGGCGTGGGCGTCAACTTCTATGACAGCCAGGGCATCATGGTGAACAAGTCCCTGAACGTGAAAAGCGCCAAGGAACTGGACGGCGCCACCGTGTGCGTGCAGCCCGGCACGACCACCGAGCTGAACCTCGCCGACTGGTTCCGGTCGCAGAACATCGTCTTCAAGCCGGTGGTGGTGGAACGCCTGGACGAGATCATCCGCGCCTTCGCAGTGGGCCGCTGCGACGCCTTCACCGGCGACAAGTCGCAACTGGCGGCCGCGCGCAGCAATCTGGACAACCCGGGTCAGTACGACATCCTGCCCGAGAACTTCTCGAAGGAACCGCTGGGCCCCATGGTGCGCCAAGGCGACGAGCAATGGTTCAACGTCGTGCGCTGGACGATGTTCGCCATGCTGGAAGCCGAGGAATACGGCATCACATCCAAGAACGTGGACGAGATGCTGAAAAGCACCAACCCCAACGTGCAACGCCTGCTGGGCGTGACGCCCGGCATGGGCAAGAACCTGGGCGTGGACGACAAGTGGGCCTACAACATCATCAAGCACATCGGCAACTACGGCGAGAGCTTTGAGAAGAACCTGGGCCCCAGCAGCCCGCTGAAGCTGTCGCGCGGCCTGAATGCGTCGTACCGCGATGGCGGCTTGATGTATGGGTGGCCGGTGCGTTAATTGGCTTGGGCTGGCTCCGGGTTCGACCCCACGTTTGACTCCGGGCTTGCTCCCCTTTTTCGGCCTGAACGGCCGGCGGGCGCTTCATGCGCCGGCCGGCCGTTTTCATTGGACGGGGCCGGCTGATGGAATCGGTACACTGGCGTCTGCCCCTGCGACATTCCTGCTCGCGCCTTTTCCGCCTAGATGACCACAAACTCCCCTGCCCCCCAGTTCTTCCCCGCCGGCTTCGTTCCCACTGAAGAACAGAGCCGGATCCAGACCTCGCGGAGCCGGACCAGCCTAGTCATCGCCAACGCGGGCGCCGCCAAGACCACCACGCTGGCCCTGCGCATCGGCGAAGCGCTGACGCGCGGCCTGCCGCCCGAAGACATCCTGGCGCTGACCTTCACCGACGAAGCCCGCCAGGTGCTGCAAACGCGCTTGGTGGACGTGGGCATCGCCTACAACACGGCGCGGCGCGTCAACGTGCTGACCGTTGAAGAGTATGCGCAGCGGGTATTGGCCAAGGTTGAAGACGGCAAGCCCGAGCCCCTGCCGTCCACGCGCGAACAACAAAGCTACGCGCTGTTTGCGCTGGAAAACGTAGCGGCGAATAACCCGCAATACGCCGACCTGCTGGACATCCGCACGCACAACACCGCCGTCAGCCAGTTCCTGGACAACCTGCTGAAGCTCAAAGCCACGATGCGGATCGCGCCGGATGACGGGGCCGATGCGCTGTTCATTGCGGAAAGCGCGGGCGTGACCATCACCGACTATCTTTGGGCCGTTGAATACGAAAAGCAGCGCGTCGACGTCTTCGGCTACGTGGACGCCCGGGGCTTTTTCGACGCCACCTATGACTTGGCGCGCCTGCTGCGATCCGCGTCTGACCCGCGCGACGTGCTGGCCCCCTACAAGCTGGTTCTCGTCGACGAATTGCACGACATCAACGAAGCATCGTTCTGCATCATCGAAGCGCTGTTGAACGTGGACGTCACCTACTTCGTGGGCGTGGGCGACAAAGACCAGGTGATCTACTCCCACCTGGGCGCCGACGAATCCTTCCTGCAAACCCGCATCCGCGCCAGCTTCCCCGATTGCGCGAACTTCCCGCTGACGATGACCTACCGCCACGGCCCGCATCTGGCCTACGCGATGGAAGCCTTCAAGCAAAAGCCGGTGGATTCCAACCTGCCGCTACGCACCGAGATCCACGAAGCCATCTACGCCGACACGCCGGGCGACTGCGGCGCGCAGGTCGTCAAGGCCATCTTGCAATGGAAGCAGGGCCGCAAGCCGCTGGACCAATGCTGTGTCTTGCTGCGCGACGCGCATCAGTCCATCGAAATCGAAAACGCCCTGATGAACGCCGGCCTGCCCTACCGCACGCTGACGATGAAGAGCTACCTGCTGCGCGAAGAAATCCTGTTCCTGCGCGGCATGCTGGCCATTGCGCTTGACGACTTCCACCACGTGGCCGCACCGGCCACGCGCGAGGCCATCGTCGACGCACTGACCACCTTCGCCGAAGTGCCGCTGACGCCCAAGGAACTGCAAGAGGCGCAGACGACGCTAGCAAAAGAACCCTCCGCGCTTAAGCACTTTTTTACCGGCCAGATCCAGCGCGTCGGCAGCCCCGCCGCCCGCGCCCGCATCTCGGACGCCGTGGAGCATCTGCGCGAACTATCCACCGACAGCCCCGCTTACCAAGCCCTGGAAACGGTGCGCGACCTGATGGACATGGACAAGGTCGCCAAGCGCCTGTACGTGCATCCCTATGAAGCGTCCGTCGTCACCCGCTCGGTCAACGGCTTCATCGCCTCGGCCAAAATGTCGGGCAAGACCCTGCGCGAGTTTTCAGAATGGATCGGTGCGGCCGAAGCCTTCGTCGGCGCACGGCCGGGTAAGAACACGGTGCAAATGGATTGCATCGTGAACGTCAAAGGCAAGGAATTCGAACACGTCATCCTTCCATTCATGGACGCCGACGCGTTTCCCGATCCGCTGCGTAAAGCGGGGGAAGAAGAGAATTTGTTTTATGTGGCGGCAACACGGACAAAGTCGCGACTGACCCTGGTGTCGACGGAAGACACTGCGCGGCGCAGTGCGTTCATCGCGCGCATGCAGTTGGCGGGGACGCAGAAGCGCGCGGATACGGCGCTACGCCGGAACATGGCCGCGCCCGTCAAGGCGGTGGGGCATCGCGACTTGAAGGTGGCGTATGCAAACCGGGACGTGGTGAAGGCGCTAGGCGCGCAATGGGACAAGACGCGCAAGGTTTGGTACGTGCCTAGCGGGATGGATCTGGAGGCGTTTCGGGAGTGGTTGGCGGAATAGGGAATTGGCAAAGGTATGACGCGGGGGTGCCATCGAGAAGGCGCAGGAATGGAAAAGATCCACGTAACGGAACGTTAATGACCGCAACATGGCCGTCTTGAAAGCCAGTTTATGATGGCACCGTAGTGAGCACGCCCAAATGCGTTACTCTCCCCTCCCCAATCTATTCCGCAAGGAGCCCTCATGGCACAAGCCTCCGCCCGTCACATCCTCGTTTCCACCGAAGCCAAGTGCAACGAACTCAAGACCGCCATTGAAAACGGCGCTGACTTTGCTCAAGTCGCCAAGGAAAACTCCAGCTGCCCGTCGAGCCGTGACGGTGGCAACCTGGGTACCTTTGGCCCGGGCCAGATGGTCAAGGAATTCGATACCGTCGTGTTCAGCGCGCCGGTTGGTGAAGTTCAAGGCCCGGTGAAGACCCAGTTCGGTTATCACCTGGTTGAAGTGACCAGCCGCCAGGACTAAGTCCCGCCGCTGTACGCAAAAAGGCCGCCGCCAGGGGAAACCCGGCGGCGGCTTTTTTGCGTCTGAGCCCAGACCGGCGCGGGCAACAGTTCCATTCGGCAACAAGCGCCAGGATCACGCTGCGCCGCAGCACCGGAAACCGTATCAGTTGATAATTTCTGTTCAGGTGACAAGGGCAATGCCCTGCGACAGAATGGGCCGCACCCGGAGGAGACAGCCGGGGCCACGATAAAACGTCATACGTAAACGTCAGACCTCAACGTCATACGTCCAAGGCCCATGAAAAAACCCAAGAGCAATGTGATCATCACGTGCGCCATTACCGGTTCGGTGCATACGCCGTCGATGTCGCCCTACCTGCCTATAACCCCCGACGAGATCGCGCAGTCGGCATTGGATGCCGCCGAGGCAGGCGCGGCCATCGTGCATCTGCACGCGCGCGATCCCCAGACTGGCAGGCCCACGCAGGACCCGGCGCTGTACGCGCAGTTTCTGCCGCGCATCAAGGCGCAAAGCGATGTGGTCGTCAATATCACCACCGGCGGTTCGCCCGTGCTGCCGGTCAGCGAACGCATGTTGCCGGCCACGCAATTCAAGCCGGAGGTTGCCTCGCTGAACATGGGGTCGATGAACTTCGGCATGTATGAATTGCTGGAACGTTTCAAGGACTTCAAGCACGACTGGGAACGCCCCTATCTGGAAAGCAGCAACGATCTGGTGTTCAAGAACACGTTCAAGGATATTGAGCACATCCTGTCGTCATGCAATGACAACGGCACGCGCTTTGAGATCGAGTGCTACGACATCGGGCATCTGTACACGGCGGCGCATTTCGTGGACAAGGGGCTGTTGAAGCCGCCGTTCTTGATCCAGTCCGTCTTCGGCATCCGGGGCGGCATCGGCACGCATCCCGAAGACGTGATGATGATGCGCCGCACGGCCGACCGGCTGTTTGGCGATGACTACCGCTGGTCGGTCCTGGCGGCGGGGCGCAAGCAGACCACGCTTGCGACCATGGCGGCGACGATGGGCGGTTTTGTGCGCGTGGGGCTGGAAGATTCCTTGTGGGATGGTCCGGGCGAACTCGCGCAGTCGAATGCGGATCAGGTGCGTCGCATCCGCCGCATTCTTGAGGACTTGTCGCTGACCATCGCCACGCCCGACGAGGCGCGCGAGATTCTGCAACTGAAGGGCCGGGACAACGTCGCGTTCTGACGGCGGCACGGCAACAACAATCAAACCCCAGGCGGGAGACAAACATGAAAAAAATCTTGAACGCGGCAGTGGCGTCGGCCTTGCTGGCCATGGGCGGCGCAGCCATGGCCGACGACAACGTGATCCGTATCGGCTTCATTACCGACATGTCGGGCCTGTCGGCCGATGCCGACGGCCCGGGCGGGGCCGAAGCCATCAAGATGGCGGTGGCCGACATGGGCGGCGAGATCGCCGGCAAGAAGATTGAAGTGCTCGTGGCAGACCACCAGAACCGCGCCGACATCGCGTCGTCACGCGCACGCGAATGGCTGGACCAGCGAGGCGTGGACATGCTGATCGCGGGTGCGAACTCGGCCGCAGCGCTGGCGATGGCGAAGGTGGCCGAAGAAAAGAAGACGCCGTTCTTCGTGGTGAGCGCGGGCGCGTCGGAACTGACCAATGCGCAGTGCACGCCGTACACGGTTCATTACGTGTACGACACGGTATCGCTGTCGCGCGGTACGGCGCGCGCGATGCTCAAGGAAGGTAATAAGGACTGGTACTTCCTGACGGTGGACCACGCATTCGGCCACGCGCTGGAGCGCGATGCATCGGCCGTGGTGCAGGCCAACGGCGGCCAGGTGAAAGGCCGCGTGCGCCATCCGCTGAACGCGGCGGACTTTTCTTCGTACATCTTGCAGGCGCAGGCGTCTGGCGCCACAGTGCTGGGGCTGGCCAACTCGGCCGCCGACACCAGCAACGCGGTCAAGGCCGCGGCGGAATTCGGGCTGACACCCAAGATGAAGATCGCGGGCCTGTTGGTGCTGATCACCGACATCCACGCGCTGGGCCTGGCGGCCGGGCAAGACATGTACCTGACCACCGCCTGGTACTGGGACCAGGACGATGCGTCGCGCAAGTGGGCGGCGCGCTTTGAAGAGCGCATGAAGAAGAAGCCGTCGATGCTGCAAGCGGGCGACTACTCCGTCACCACCACCTACCTGAACGCGGTGAAAGCCACCGGCACGACCGACGGCGAGACCATCATGAAGTGGGTGAAGTCCAACCCGGTGAACGACTTCTTCGTGAAGAACGCGACGGTGCGCGCCGACGGCCTGCTGGTGCACGACATGTATTTGATGCAGGTGAAGAAGCCGGCGGAATCCAAGGGCCCCTGGGACTACTACAAGCTGATCGCGAAGATTCCGGGCGACGAAATCTACACGTCGCCGCAGGAATCCAAGTGCCGACTGATGAAGCCATGATGTTGACACCATGACACCCGCCCACGCCGAAGGAAACCGCATGAACCCGCAAGACTTGACCGCCCTGCCGGTGGACCTGAGTGGCCGCCGCGTCATCGTTACCGCCGGCGCGGCGGGCATCGGCGCGGCGCTGGCCGATGCTTTCGCCGAGCGCGGCGCGCATGTTCACGTCTGCGACGTGGACGAAGGCGCGCTGTTTGAATGCCGCCATGCCAATAGCCGTGCCGACGTGAGCCGCCGAGAAGACATCGACCGCTACATGGAGACCGCGCTGGCGCACCTGGGCGGCCTGGACGTGCTGGTGAACAACGCGGGGATCGCCGGCCCCACCGCCCGCATCACCGACATCCAGCCGGACGAGCTGGCCGCCACGCTGGACATCAACCTGGCATCGCAATTCCACACGGTGCGGCACGCCGTGCCCGCGCTGCGCCAGGCGGGTGGCGGCGCCATCATCAACATCAGTTCGGTGGCGGGCCGCATGGGGCTGCCCTTGCGCACACCCTACTCCGCCTCGAAATGGGGCGTGGTGGGCCTGACGCGATCGCTGGCGGTGGAACTGGGTGTTTACGGCATCCGTGTCAACGCCCTGCTGCCCGGGCTGGTGGCCGGTCCGCGCATCGACCGCGTGATTGCCGCGCGGGCGCGCGCGATGGGTCTGACGGTCGAAGAAGAAACCAAGCTGGAACTGGCGGGCGTCAGCCTGCGGCAGTTTGTCCAGGGCGCCGACATCGCGAACATGGCGCTGTTCCTGGCCAGCCCGTTTGGCGCGATGATCAGCGGGCAAGCGATCAGCATCGACGGCGATCTGCAATCTTTGCCGTGGCAGCCGCCGGCCGATTGAGCTTCCGTCCCCCCCGTTCCCCTATGCCCGCCCCCCTGTCTCCTGCCCCCGTGTGCACGGGGGCCGACGTGACGGGCTAGGCGATCAGTTGGATCGTGTGCGCAAAAACCCCGTTGCGTCTTGCCTGGGCCGTGGCGTGCAAGGCGCCCAGCAAGCGTTCGGCCAGATCCTGGTTCTGGGCTTCCTTGCGCGTGATCAGTACAAACTCGAACCACTGCCTCGACGCCAGCGGCACCGCGACGATGTCGGGGTAGACCGACACGATGTCCGACGCCGATATGGCGTTGACCAGGCTGACGCCTTTCACGGCGCGCACCGTGCCGGGCACCAAGGTCATATGCGCTTGCATGCCGGAGTCCAGCGCATCGGAATCGGCAATGTCGCCTTGCGCCACCACGTAGTCGGACCACAGCGGCTTGACGAAAGATTCTGGGGGAATGTCCGACACCGCCACCACGTCGCGCCGCGCCAAGGGGTGCTCACGGTGCGCGATCAGCATGACGTCGGTGCGCAGAAACGTCGTGAAGTTCACACGTGGACTGTCACTGCCCACCGCACCCAGGCCGAAGTCGGCCCGCATGGTTTCCACCGCGCTGATGCACTGCACCGACGATTCCACGTCGATGGAGAACGGCCGCTTGCCGTGTTCATCCAGGTGCCGCTTCACCGCTTCGGGCGCATACACCAGCGCCAACGCGGGCGACGACGCCACACGCAAGCCCCGCCCGCCAAACTTTTCAATGCTGTGCAGGGCTTCGTCGATGCGCACCAATTCGTCCAGCACGAACTTGGCTTCGGTGTACAGGTATTGCCCGGCTTCGGTGGGCCGCAGGGTCTTGTGCGACCGATCAAACAACTGCACGCCCGTGGCGGTTTCCAGCCGCGACACCGCATGACTGATTGCGGGCTGCGTCAGGCTCATGACCTGCGCGGCCTGGCGCGTGGACCCGGTCATGACCACCGTATAAAAGATGCGCAGGTCGTGGATGTTGAAGTTGCGTTTCATGCCGCTATTGCGCCACCCGCTGTATTTCCGGCGTGACCCACTTGCCGTCCAACAGCGCCGGCTTGGGCCAGTAGTAGCGCAGGGTCACCATGAACGGCCCAGGCGGCGCGGGCAGCCAATTGGACTCTTTGCCCTTGCCCGGCGACTGCGACTGGATGTAGATCGTCAGCCCGCCATCGCGGTCTTTCTTCAGCGACGGCAGCATGGGGGAATTGATTAGATAACGGTCGATCGGGTTGGACGCCAGCAATTGTTCTGGCAGCCGGTACATCGTCATGGACCAGAACGCATTTACGGGCGGCAGGCTGCGCGGCGCAAAGCGCAGCGTGTACGCGTACCGGCCATCCAGCTCCTGGCCCCGGCTGTCTTTTTCCAGCACGGGATACAGCGCTTCTTCGCGGCTGTTGGCGCCGATGCCGATCTGCGTACCGGTCGCGCGCGCCAGATAGTCGTTCTTGAGCTTGGCGCGGCTGCCGAACAGCCCATCGGTCTTGCCGGCCAGTGCCGTGCGGTTCTTGTCGATGTCGTTCTGCGCCGTATGCATGCCTTCCTGCAAGGCGCGGCGCAGGCGCGGGTCCAACTGATCAACGGGATACGCTTGGCCGGGCTTGATGCCGATGCTGCCAAGCCGTTCGCGCAGCCATTTTTCCGTGGGATGGGTGGGCGCAAATTGCAGCAGAAAAGCCAGCTGGTTGTAGAACTCCAGCGACGTGCGCATCTCGCCGGGCGGCACAGGGGGAATCCATTCAACGGCGGCGGGCGCGGGCGGCGCGGGCCGCTTGGCAAAGGACGACAAGGGCTGGATCTTGTAGCGCGCCTGGATGCGCTTGACGTTGTTCAGGTCGGCCGCATTGAACAACTGCGTGCGGCCCACCAAGTTGACCAGTTCGGTTTCCGACTTGATCACTTTGGTGATGCCGCGCGGCACCTTGCCGTCCCAGCGCGGCCCCGCCACCAGGAAGTTGCCGCCGCCGTTGCCGGTTTCGCGGCTGCCGATGTAGGCGAAGTTGTAGGTGTACAAGTCCATCAGTTGCAGGACGAAGTACCGCCGCTTTTCGATCGGCGGCACGCTGATCACGACGGGTTCGGCACGCAGGTCCAGCATGGCGAAGGAATAAGGCGTGTCGGCATTCGGCGTGACGAACGCGGTGTCGTCTGGCGTGAAGACGCGCGCGATGTTGTTGAAGGTGTTGGGCGGGCCTTTGTACTGCGGGTTGTTCTTGTCCAGGTTGAAGGCGTACATGGTCTGGTAGCTGGCCACCATGGGGGTGCCGTACAGATACGCTTCGCTGGCAATGCTGCGCGCTTGTTGCGCGGTGACGCCATGGATGCCGACAGACTGCGACCCCGTGGCTTCGTCGGACGACGTGAAGCTGCAACCCGCCAGGCTTGCCATCAAGCCGGCGGCAACGACGGTGGCAGTGAGCCAACGCGCGGGCCGGCGTCGAGCGAGGCAGGAAAATCCGGTGATACTCTGGCAGTCGCGCATGGTTTGCTCCAACACGGTCACGATGTTGGCAACGCCCAGGTGGCGGCAGCGTCGCGGGCAAGGCAGAATTTCCGGGGACGATTCTGGCATATTTCCCGGTAATGAAGAAGAAAGGATGTGGCGCGCGCGCCGCATCAAGCACAACCCCTCATCAGACAGGCCATGCAAGACAACGACTCCTCCCGCCCCAGCCTCCCGGACGCCAATGTGCGGGCGTCTTCATACTATGTATTGCAGGCGCGGCACGTGTGCAAATCGTGTCGGCAAGCCACGACGGTGTTCGCGCTGGCCGTGCCGCCCGGCCATGAAAGCATGGAAGCCGACATCGATCTGGACGAAGACGAAAACAGCCTTGGCCTGGCTCCGGGCGATTTTCATGACTGGCTGTTCCGCCCTGAACACTGGCAGACGATACCCGGTCCTGCTTTGCTTTCCCAGGTTTACATCCTGTCGGCGGACGTCGCATTGACCTTGCAACGGGTGGCGCCGCCCTTGCGTCAAGATGCCGCGCAACAAGGGCAATGGACCAATTTTTGCGAGCATTGCGGCAGTCCGGTATGGGAAGGCGCGCTGTATCCGACCCCTGGCCAGCCCTTTTGCCCGACGGACGATGCCGGCGCCACGCCCATCACAGTGCACAAGGTTGATGCCCCATTCGACGGCTACGCCCGCATGATATGGACCGACCGCTATCGAAATAAGTGGCCGTTGTTCAAGCTGTTGGGCGTGGATTGCAGCGAAGCGGATTGAGCGCAGGCACGCTTACGCATCAACCGCCTGCGCCTGTTCCGCCAAGTTTTCCAGGTGCTGCACCGGAATGGCGACGATGGCGCTTTCCGAGGAGCTCGCGTCGGTCGTCAGATGCTGGATCAGATCCACCGTTGTGGAGCGTCGTGTCAGCATCAGGCAGGTGACCTCGCCATCGATGACGCGTGTCGCATGCCAGCACCCCGGCCGCATGCAGATGCCCTGCCCTTGCGGCACACGAAACGCGGCAAGCGTGGCCAGATCGGGGCTGCCGTCGGCAGCGCTTTGCGCCACCACTTGAATGATTTCGCCGGTCAGCGGCACGATGGCCTGCTGCGTCAGCAAGTGCTTTTCCAGGCTGGCGATTTCCGTGGACGGGCTGCGGTAGTTCACCCACAACAGTTCGGCATCGCCGCCTGCACCGGTGTTGAACACATGCTCCTGCCAAAAGTCGGTGGCAGGGTTTGAGAACAGCGGCACGCCATTGCCGTCCGGCATCGGCTTGCCCAACATCCAGCCGTAAGGCGTAAAGGCGTTGGGCGTCAGAACATTGACTTCCAAGGGCTTGTTGCTAGTCATGCGGAACCCTGTGATGGCTTGGGCGGCGCGCCGCGTTTGGGGAACTCGGCGTTGTAATCGAAATCGCCACGGGCGATGGCCTCAAGAATGGCAGCCCGCCGATCCGCGGCGCGCTTGAGGTTGGCGGCCGTGGGCTTGACGCGGATGCGCTCGACGCAATGCCGGCCTTCATAGAAAAAGCCGATCTCAATCGACGATTCCGACGCGGGCCTGACCCCATCGAACCCCTGGCTCATCGCATTTCCCGTGGTGATTGCTGATGGGCGACATGATATCGCTTCGACGTGACGGGTGTAACCCTGCAATGCCGTCAGGGCGCGCTGCGGGACTCAGCGTCCATCGCCTCCGGCCACTCCACCCGAGGCGCCCAGCGCAGCGCCAGGTTGTACGCCGGCACATCGTTCGCGTCGCGCGGTTCCATGTCGCACGGCGGCAAGGCTTGCGGGCCTTGCTGCATGTAGGTGCAAACGTAGGCCCAGAGGTTGTCCTGGTCGTGGTTGTAGGTGCTGAGGTGGAAGCGTTCGATGACGTCGTTGGTGTCGGGTGTGACGATGGCGAGGGACACGCCCCACTTGATCATCAAGCCGCCGCCGGAGGTGGCGCCCCATTGCTCCCAGACTTCGGCGCGAACGTCGTCCCAGGCGTAGCTGGCGGTGGTGACGTACCACCGGGTGAACGGGTTCCACCAGACCATGTGGAAGCCGTAGACGTAGATGCGGCGGCGGGCGCGGTTGAAGCGGATGGGGAGGTCGCGGGGCTGAGTGACTTCGATTCGATAGAGCAACACACTCAACCACGCAAAAAGCGCCGTCGTGAATAGGGCTACGAACATCAGTAGATATTCCGTAGCTGTGAACCTTTCGTCGCCCCCTGCCAGAAGCTGGAAAAAAATTTCAGGCGCCCCGATAATTGCCGAGTAAGCCGTGTACGGAATAGCAAAAAGAAGAAGACCACGTATGCTCGAAGATCGTCGAGACAACTCCATGTATATCTCATCAACATGATTGGCCGCATCATCACACAGGCTCGGCATGACCTCTGCTGGGTCCTCCGGTCCTGACAAATCCCTTCGCCACCCAGCGCAGGGCGGATTGAGTTTTGGTCGGGCCACTACGCTTCCTCTGTCATGTTGATGCGGGCGTAGCCGGTAAGGTCGTCCTTGTCGGGCCAAAAGGTGATCTCAATCGTGGCGCTCTTAATGCTATGCAACGGCCCCAGCCAGTATCGACAACTCAAGATGGGAGACTCTCGGGTCGGCAAGCACTGATCATTCGCAGTCAGATGTCTAAACTCCTCCAGGCCGGGAGCTCCATGCTCGCTGTTGTGATGCATGGCGGCCAGAACCCCTTCTAACAACGTGGGAAGACGTCGACCGCTTCGTTCGAGGCCAAACCGTTTCACAAGAAGCTTGAATTCGAAGCTCGACCTCGATGGATCAAAGCCGGGGAGCACGACTCGATAGCCAAGCTCTGTTCCCGATTCGATTCCACCCGTTGACTTGATCTCCAAAATATCAGCCGTCAAAAGCGTATCGGCATCCATTGCGCGCTTGGCGGAATGAAAGCCTAGGGTCGCTTCCATGCCGATAAACGCAGCATTCAATGCTGACATTGCCGCATCCATTTGATCGGCAGTCGCCCAGCGACTTTCTTGCTCAACCCTACCGAAATAGGAGCGACGAGCCCATAGTTCCAAACTATCTGACTCCAGCTTCTTGGCGATTTTCCCGATCACAAATGCGGCTATACCTAATGCAATGCCGACCCCTAAGGGCCCTAACAATGCGCCTCCCGTTACTGCACCTAACCCGCTAAAAATGGCACCGCCCGTAGCGAGGAAGCCACTAAGCCGATATGCAAACGGAGCGTTAGCATCTCCATCGGCCTCAGCGCGATTCGCCGCCGCAAAACTCCCCACCCCATCCGCCACCCCTCCCAACGCCGCTATCACTCCCCCCGCCTTGATCAGCGTCTTCCCCACCCCGATCGCCCGCGCCACAGCACCGCCCTCGGCCGCCGCCACTCGTCGCATGAACGGCTGCACACTTTCGGCGCCAATTCTCAGCGTCAACCCACCCGCCTCCACACCCGCACCCAGCAGCCCTACCCCCGCCCCATACAACGCGGCCATCGCTTCAGGATGCCTTGCCCCAACCGTCTCCCGCGCCGCATCCAGGCTGGTACGCACGCTGTCATGCAGGAAATACAAGCTGACCAGCGATAGCGCGCCATAACCCGACCCGACCGACAAGCGCTTCAAGCTCGTCAGCCCGTTCTTCGCGAACTCCTGCGCATGCGCCGCGCTTAGTTCCAGGTCTTTCAGCAGTTGCGCTGCCGGGGCTTCCAGGTTCTTCATGCCGACCGAGATCTTGCGCATTGCGCCATGCGACGCATTGCGCGCCGCGCCTTCCGCTTGGCGAACCGCACCTTCGATTTGGCGCGCCACATTCCCTACTTGATCACCGGCTACTTTCTGAAAGTCGTTGATTCGCTTCCGGATGTCTTCCGCGCTGCCTTCCATCCACAGCGTCACGTCAATCAGCGTATTGCGCACCGCCGGGTCCGGGATGCTGATCAAGCCGGCGAACACAAACGCGCGCACGCGCCGGCTGGCGTCTTGTTGCAGGGACTCGCCGACGCGTTGCAGCTCTTCGGCGCAGATGGACAGCAGTTCCCCCACCGTGAGTTGAATCACCACCTGCGTCATCTGCGCCTTGCGGTACAGCCACGCACCGCCCACGTGAACCGCGTCGACGGCGGCTTTGGAACCGACGCTCAAGTGTTGATTCAGGCGCTTGCTGGCGCCGTGCATGGCCGTCAGCAGTTGGTCGGCGGCGTCTGCCGCGCGGCCTTCTCGCCATGCACCGATTTCTTTGCTGCTGATGATGCTTTTGACGGCTTCGAAGTATTTTTTCCCAGCGTCGTTGGCAACCGCCCCGGCGCCAAACAGAGGGATAAACGTGGTTTGCAAATCGGTCTGATGGCCGTTCAAGGCCAGATAAGCGGCGCTATTCGGATCGCTTAGCAACGACCGCCATGCCGTGCCGGTGGGCCCCAGCGTTTCGGGTTCCCCCGACACGGCATCGGACGCGGGCATCGCATCCGTGATCCCACCGTCCAAACACGCACCAACCGTAATCAAGCGCAGCAGACGCGACCGTTCATCGGCATCGGAATAATCCATTGCCACGATGCGCTTCCACGCCGCGCTGCCCACCACCTGCGCCCAATCCTTGCCATACGCATCGATATCATTTTCAAACCGCTTGATGTCCCGGTCATACCGCGCCTGAAAGCTCGCCCGGCCATGGCGGCGCGGCTCAGCGGGGGGATTGGTTTCCCAGTAACGTTCTTTCAATCGTTCAACGCGATCGGTGATTTTCGCTTGCACACGTTCTTGCCGTTCACGCGCGGGGTCCCAGAACACGGGCGGCGTGCCGGACTCGCTGGGCATGATGCCAAGCAAGGGTGTGGGGCTATCCATTGTCTCGGCGTCGGCCTGTACGGCGTACATCTGTTGAATCGCCAGCAGGCATTGCGAGGTCAGGTAGGCATAGCGGCGAGTCGGCTCTTCGGACCACAAGCGCTTCTGCGTATAGGCGCCCAGGCGGACGTTGTTGAGTTCTTCGGCCATGCCGATCGGGTCGGGCAGGACCAGCCCGCTCACGCCTTGCGGCAAGCGGTGCTGCCGTTCCATCAGCGTCAAGTAGTTGCGCATGCCCGTGGCTTGCGCCACGCGCGATGACCAGCCGTGAACACTGCCGAAGTCGTCGACACCGCTGACATACTCCGCCACGTGTTTGTTCAACGGATGCGCATGTTCCAGCGCCAGCGCGGTGCCACCGGCCGTGGGATCGTCCCGCAACTTGGGCAAATCCACGATGACAAACCGTTGCGGGTAATTGGCATTCAAACCCTTGCCTGACTTGTACGCATCCAGCACGGTCGTCGGCCAAGGGTCGTGCGAATATGCTATCCAGGCCAGCTTGTACTGATCAATGTCGATACCGATGAACGACGCGGGCAGGTCGTGCGCGGCCTGGACGCAGCGCTCGGCCAATGGAGCAGGCTCGTCGCGCGCCATCTCGTAAGGATTGAAATGCCGCATATGGCCCGCCTCGGTCACTTGATAAGCGTGCCATACCCTGCGATCCAGCAGCACATACACATAGCCCTTGCGCATGATGCGCAGCGATTCTTGCAGACCGGGATGCGTCAGCGCACCCCGCGCACGTAAGAACGGACTCTTGGCCACCACCGCCGGGCGCAGCAGCAGAATCGGTACGCCGTTACGTTCGCAGGCGTTGCAACTGCCGGGTGGCAGCGGCAGGGTTTCTTCGACGATGTCGATAAGCGATTGGCTGAGCGTCATGCGAACACTCGAAGGCCAAGGGTCTTGCTGGCAATGCAAAACGTTGCGGGGGTGGGCATGACGGGCTCCGTCGTCGTATCGACCGTAGCGGCCGGGATGCCTCTCGAACGAGGCGCTAGCCGGACTCATGCAACATCCATGCCAAGCGTCACGTCCGGTCAACAACCTCCATGAAATCAATGGCTTGCCACGCCACTAAGACACTTACGATGGAGCTCTCTGATCAGAATTCCCGCGACACCGCCGTTTTTCACTGGAAAACGGGCCAGTTTTGACTCGATTAAAAAATATCGCTATTGAATCAATGGCTTGTGGCGAGTCAAAATTGGCCCGATCGGGTCAATTCTGGCCCGATGGGGTCCGCGCTGGATCGTGCCTTGAAGAATGACCGCACGCCCCTCTTCCCTAAGGATGCGAACCATGGCTCTTGATCTGTCATCGCACTATGTTTTGCTGGACGCCGACGGCACCGCTTCAACGGTTAATGGCGGGGATGCGTTCTGGTCGCAGTCGCCTGACGCGCTCGACAAATTTGGCCGCGGCTGGCTGGTATCTGAATACACCTTCGCCAACGACTGGCCGCAATGGGAAATGCACCCCGAGGCGGACGAGATCGTGCGTTTGATGTCGGGCGCGGCCGAGCTGCATCTGGAATGGCCGACGGGCGTGCAAGTGGTGAAGATGCTGGCCGACGACGCCTATGTCATCCCCAAGGGCGCGTGGCATACCGTCAAGGTGGTCGAGCCCTGTCGCATGCTGCACATCACGATGGGCGCGGGCACCCAGCACCGGCCTGTGTAGGGTTCAACCCGGCGCGCCGACGGTGCGCACACGCAGGATCTCGCGGTCGTCGATGGGCCAATGCAGCACGGCGGACACCACGCCCAGCGCCATCGCGCCCAGCCAGATCAGGTCATACGACCGCGTGGCCTCGAACACCACGCCGCCCAGCCACACGCCCAGGAACGACCCCAGTTGATGGCCGAAGAACACGAAGCCGAACAGCGTGGTCAGGTAGCGCACGCCGAACACCTGCGCGATCAGGCCATTGGTGAGCGGCACGGTGCCCAGCCAGACAAAGCCCATGATGGCGGCGAATGCGTACACGGTTCCCGTGGACAAGGGCAGCAACAGAAACAAGGCGATAGCCGCCGTGCGCAGCAGGTAGATGCCGGCCAGCAGGTATTTGCGGCGATGGCGCGCGCCCAGCACGCCGAACACATAGGTGCCCATGACGTTGGTCAGCGCAATGATGGCCAAGGCCGCCACCGCGTCGGCCGCGCGCAGGCCCTTGTCCATCAGGTAGGCCGGCAGGTGCGTGCCGATGAACGCCAACTGGAATCCGCATGCCAGAAAACCCAGGTTCAACAGCCAGAATCCCGGCCGCGTGAACGCTTCGCCGATGGCGGCGCGCAAGGACAGGCTGGCGTCCGGCGCATTGGCGTCACGCGCTACGCTGTCGGACTCGCGCAGCGGCCGGGCCAAGGGCAGCAGAACGGCCATCACCACTGCGAACACCAGCAACGCGCTGACCCAGCCCCAAGCGCCGATCAGCCCCTGCGCGGCGGGCACCATGGCAAATTGCCCCAGGCCGCCCACGGCGCCGGCCACGCCCAGCGCCCACCCGCGACGCTCGGGCGGCACCAGCCGGCTTAGCGCGCCATAGACGGCGGCAAACGCCGTGCCGGACAGCGCGATGCCGATGCACACGCCCGCCGTCAGCATGAACGCCAAGGGCGTGACGGCATGCGCCATGCCGACCAGGCCCAGCGCGTAGAACACCAGCCCGCCCGCGATGACCTTGGCCGATCCATAGCGGTCGGCCACCATGCCGGTAAACGGCTGCGCGATGCCCCAGGTGAGGTTCTGCACGGCCAGCGCCATGGCGAAGGTGTCGCGGCTCCAGCCCCGGTCCATCGACACGGGCAAGAGGAACAAGCCTTGTACGTGGCGCACGCCCAAGGCCAAGCCCATGATGATGCCGCCTGCCAGCACCAGCATCCACAAGCGTGAAGCATCGGGAGGCGATGCGTCGGGATGCGACGCAGCAGGACGTGAAGCAGCAGGGCCTGAAGCAGCGGGGCCTGAAGCAGCGGGGGAAGGCGGAACAAGGGGCGCCGGCATGGTGTACCTCTCTGGTCGTACGCTGGGCCTCGGCACGGGAGGCATCACGGCTTCATTACAGAAGGGCCGCGACGCGCCTTCAACCGATTATTTTTTGCCGGCTGCATGCGGCGCGGGAATGCGAAAAAAGGCCACCTGTTAACGCTTCGTTTTCTATCGTTACATTTACCCGTCTGTCCCCCGCAACTGCTGGTTACAGTGCTGCCTTCGCATATTCTGGCAAGGCATACGACCATGTGGCACGTCCGGCTTGGCTTTCCTCTTTTCGCGGCCCCTGCCCGCGTGTTCGCATGATGCGCGCCGCGATCAAGCCCTTGGCGCTGGCCGTGGCGCTGGCGCTGCCCGCCCTGCCCGATACGGCGCGTGCCGATTCCTGGCTGGACCAATGCACCACCAGCTACTACGGCCAGGGCGCGGACACGGTCTGCCATCAGTCCTTCAGCGAAGGCCTGGCCGGCGTGCTGACCGGGTCGCGCAGCGACGAGGCCGGTGCCTGGGGCTATATCGACAAGCAAGGCCGCATGGCCATCGCGCCCGCCTACACGCAGGCCTCGCCGTTTCAGAATGGCCTGGCCGCCGTCAGCCAGGGCCACTTGTGGGGCTATATCGACACCAAGGGCCAGTGGGTCATCAAGCCGCGCTTCACCACGGCCACCGGCTTTAACGCCGAAGGCACCGCGCTGGTTGAAGACGACGAGCACGATGTGCTGATCGACCGGCAGGGCAAGGTGGTCAAGACCTTCCCGCTGGGCACCCGCACGTGGGGCTTCATGCCCGGCCAGAAGCTGGCCTCGATGGAGGTGCCCACGCCGCCCCGCCTGATCAACACCGCGACGGGCACCGCCACCGCGCTGCCCGAAGGCGTGATGATGCTGGCCGCGCCGTCGGCCGGCTACTTGCCCGCGCAGGTACGCGGGTCGCGCTATTCCGGCTGGTGGGGCTTGCTGGACGCGCAGGGCCGCTGGGCCGTGACGCCGCAGGTGCTGCGCTCGCGCGAAGCGCCGATGCGCGACGGTGACGTCGTGGCGGTGCGCCGTGAAAAAGATTGGACCTTCGTGGACCCGCGCGGCGAAGCGATTTCGCAAGCCAGCTACGAGCGCGTGCAGTGGCTGGCGTCCGGCCTTTGGCTCGTGGCGGGCGAAGACGGCAAGTCCACTTTGCTGGACGCCAGGCTCAAACCCGTGCATGCGTTCTCTACGTCGTACATGGGCGTGCAGCAACGCGACGGCTGGCGCTATCTGTCCGACGCATCGACAACGCTGTTGATCAGCCCCAACGGCACGGTGCAGAAACTGGCGATACGCGACGGCCGGGTCGACATCGTTCAAGGCAGGGCATGGGTTTATGGCATGCCGGTTGATACCGCCGCCAGCACTGGCGGCGGGAGCGAGGCCGCCAGCGACGCCACAGACGAGGAGCCACCCGTGGCGGTGGAAGCATCGGACGGCAACGTGGACATCGCCGCTGACGCAATCGCCCCCGACGCGGTGGCCGACTCGGTTGGAACCTACGCGACCGACGCCTCCAAACCCGCCACGGATGTGGCGACGGCGGCGGTCGACACCGCGGCGGCCGATGCCGCGGCGGTCGACACCGCAGCGGCCGCCGCCGCGACCGTCGTGACAGACGCCCCCGAGACGGCCGACGCCGGGCAAGCGGCGGCCGACGCGGAAGTGGCTGACACCCTTAGCGCGGATGACGCCGCGTCGCATACCGCCCTCGCGGTCAACGCCGAAGCTTCCCTCATGCAGGTGTACGCCGACGACGGCAAGCCCTTGCTGGATGCGGACACCGGCATGCGCCTGCGCAGCTATGACGTCAGCGCGTTTTCTCCCGGCAAATCCGCCCAGCGAGGTTCCGGCGATCAGACCATGCCGCTGGCGCTGCTACGCGACCTCAACGGTGCACGGCCCCTGGCCATCCTGACCGTCACGGGCAAGATCGTGTCGAACCCGCAATGGGAAAACATCAACACCTATGACGTGACGATGCCGCTGGTGGTGCGCGCCACGAACGATAAGGTGGGCGCCATCGACGGCCAGGGCGCATGGGCCGTGCCGCCTGACTATGACGACTTGCGCCCGTTCAAGGGCCCCTACACCTGGGCGCGTACCCGCGACATGCTGCGCAACGACGCTCTGCTGATCGATGCGCGCGGCAAACCGGTGCGCTTGCCGGATGACGTGAGCGCGGCGGCGTCCGAACTGGAAGGCGAGCTGCTGGTCTACCGCGCGGCGGACGACAACCGCGAACGCCGCTGGGGCCTGTGGAACGTGCGCCTGGGCGCGCCCGCGCTGAAGCCGGAATTTGACCGCATCGAGGAATTCGACGACGACTGGGTCCGCGTACAGGACAAGGGCCGCTGGGGCCTCGTCAACCGCCAGGGCCAGTGGGTCGTGCCGGCCACGCACGACAGCGCCTACAACATGGAATACCTGGGCAACGGCTTCATGCTGGTCAACGAGCCGGAAGGCAAGGGCCTGGCCGGCCGCTATGGCGACAGCCCGTACCGGATGGTCAACCTGCGCACCGGCAAGCGCAGCGACATCATCTTCGGCAAGCCCGACAAGCTGCAAGGCGGCCGCTACATGGGCGAACTGGCCGACGGCAGCGCCGTGCTGTTCGACGCGCAAGGCCGCGCCACGAAAATCTCTGACGGCCAGCCGGAAAGCAAAGAGCAGCATGGCGACTGGCTGATCGTGCGCCAAGGCGAACGCGAAGGCGCCATCAACGCGCGCGGCCAACTGCAAGTGCCCGCGCTGTATGGCGAATTCAATCCCTTCTTTGTGCAGCCCGAGGGGCTGGCGCGCGTCAATCTGGGTTCGGGTTACCGCGTCATCGATCAGCAGGGCAAGACCGTGCTGGAAAAGCACGGCGACGGCTTTCCGCTGGCGTCCATGCAGCGCGTGCTGTTCGAGGACGACCGCGCGTCCACCTCCGTGCTGACGGACCTGCAGGGCCGCGAGGTCGCGCGCCTGTCCAACCGCTTTCCGGTGGGCTACCGGCGCGCCAGCGAAGGCGTGGTGCCTTACAGCGAAAACTACGGCAAGCAAGGCTTCCTGAATGCGGCGGGCAAGCGCGTCGTGGGCGCGCACTTCAGCGATCTGGGTGCGCTGAAGCACGGCCTGGCCCGGGCGCAACGCCTGGACCGCACGGGCAAGCTGTACGGCTACATCGACCTGAGCGGGCGCTACGCCATCCCGCCCGCGTTCACATGGGCACAGGACTTCCAGGACGAACGCGCCATGGTGTTTCACGATCACCTGGTCGAATTCATCGACACACGCGGCAAGACCACCACCACCTTCGGCATGCTGTGCGACCAGATCGTGATCTTCGACGCGGAAGAAAACCAGAGCTGGCCGCGCGAAGCTCTAAGTTGCCCTGACGCGACGCGCATCGATCCCCCCGCCCTAGACACCGCCAAAGCAGAATGACCATGACGTCACGAGTGATCCGCACCACCCGTATCGCCTGCGCCCTGGCGGCGCTGGGCGCCTCCCTGTCCGCGCACGCGCAGATGGGCCATGTGTTTTGCGTTGACGAAGCGCGCGCGCGCAACGACGCCGCCGTCGACGACATCTCGTACCACACGCCCTACGCCAACGGCTGCATCCGCAACCTGGCGGACGGACGCGCCGCCGTGCTGCTGCCGTCCGCGCTGGAACCGATGCGCCGCGTGCCGTCGGACCAATCCCTGCGCCGCCATGCCTGGGGTTTTCTGGACCAGAACGGCAGGCTGGTGATCCGCCCCATCTTTGAGAACGTGCGCGACTTTCGCCACGGACTGGCCGCCGTGCAATGGCAAGGCAAGTGGGGCTTCATCAACCCACAAGGCCGCATGGCCGTGCCGCCGCGCTACGACAGCGTGGGCGACTTTGCTGAAATCGGCCTGGCCGTAGCCACGGTGGACGGACGCCACGTGTTCATCAACCGCCAAGGCGAAACGGTGGGCGAGCCGCTGGACGCCGGTATTGAAAGCCTGGTGATCGAAGACGGCGTGCCCGCGCGCGCAGCAGTGGCATTCAAGCTGGAATACCGGTCGCCATCGGGCGAACGCCGCTTCGCCATGCCCGGCGTGAAGGTGACGCAAGCCTATGGCCAGGGCTTCTTCATCGCCGACAACGGCGAATATCGATACGGCTTGGTGGACCGCGACTGGAACTGGGTGCTTGAGCCCGTGTATGACGATATCTCGGTCAATCGCGACGGCATGCTGGCCGTGGCTTATGGGCCAGACGGCGTGGTGCTGCTGGGCACGGACGGCAAGGCGATCGGCGCGGACCAGCACTACGAATCGCTGAACCCCGTGGGCCGCAAGTTCTGGAGCGCGCAGTTGGGCGATCGCAAAGGCTATGCGGTACTGGACACCGCCGGCCAGTTGGTCGTGACCATGACGTCGCCCGAAGCCGAGGCCTCGCAGCGCTTTGGCGACGTGATCGTGTACCCGTCGGGCGACACGATGATGGCGTTGGTGCCTGGTCAGCCCAAGCCGGTGCCGCTGGGCGCGGGCCTCGCGCCCAGCGTCGATGAAGCAGGCTTCGTGCTGTTCAGGGGCGAGGCAGGCGTCGGCCTGCTGACGCCCAAGGGCGCGTGGTTGCACGGCGCCACCGCACCCGCCTGGTTGGCAGAGGCCGGCACGATGGATGTGCAGCAAGGCCGGCTGTGGATCAAGAATCAGGAACGTGGGCTGCTCAATATCGTCGACGCCGACGGCCAGGTATTGCTGAAGCCTGACGCCGTCGAGGCCGTGCAGAACATGCAACTGAAGGCCCTGGCCGTGGACTTGCCTGGCGCGCCCTTGGGGCTGCTGGGCCAGTCGCATTGCCAATGCGGTCCGGCGGGCGCCGGCCTGCTGCTGGCGGATGGGAGCCTGGTGACCGACCCGTCGTGGAAGGACCTGACGATGCTGGAAGTGGGCGCGGACCGCGACAGCGATGCGCCAATATCCATCGACGGCCTCAAGCCGGAACAACTGCGCTACGCCGCGACCACCGCCGACGGCATCCGCCTGCTGGATGCCCAGGGCCGCGTGATGGACCTGCCGGCGCAGCAATACATAGGCGCGTTTCACCAAGGCTATGCGCTGGTGTACGCCAACGGCGTGAACAAGATGATCGACCGCGACGGCAAGCTGTACGGCCTGCCCGCCGATGTCTTCGACTCGCAGGTCGTGGCGCCGGGGGTGATGCGCTACGTCAAGACCGCCAGCGCCGATGCGCCGTGGGGTCTGTACGACTTCGTGGCGGGCAAGGAACTGGCCGCGCCCGCGTTTCAGGAGATCGGCGAGTTTGAGAACGGGCGCGCCGTCGCATCGCTGGGCGCGGACCGCGTGGGCGTGATCGATCTGCAAGGCAAGTGGACCGTGCCGGCGCGCCATCATGCCGTCGCGCGGGTCAACGACAGCTTGTGGAAGGTGATGCAGGCGGGCGCGCAGGACGAGGACTACGCCCGCCCCGTTGCGCTGTTCAACAGCCAGGGCCGCGCGCTGACGCCCTTCATCAGCCGGCTGCAAATTGGCCAGACGGAAGACGGCACCGTCACGGCCGAGAGCGATCAGCGCCGCTGGATCTTTTCGGCAGACGGCGCCAATGCGCAGGACCTGGAAGATGCGCTCTACACGCGACTGGGCGACTGGCTGGAGATTCGTCGCACGCCCCGTCACGGCTATCTGAACGAACAGGGCAAATGGCAGATGCCGCCCAGCGCCGCTACCGGCTCGGTGTTCCAGGGCTCGCCCGCGCGTGCGCTGGCATCCGATGAAAGCGGTGCGCGCCTGATCGACGCGGCGGGCAAGACGGTGGTGACGCTGCCCGCGGGCGAATGGCAGTGGCCGCAAGGTTCACCGCAACTGCTCAGGCATTACGAGGTGAACGGCCGGCTGCGCACGGACTATGTCGACACGAGCGGCAAGACGCGGCTGAGCGTTGAGGGCGTCACATCGGCGTTTTCGGAAGGCCAGGCGGTGTCGTTGCTGCCGACTCGCGCGATGCGCGCCGTGGACGCCAAGGGCGCGCTCACCGGCCCGGCGTTCCATGCGCTGGGCACGCTGCGCGACGGCTTGGCGCCGGCCCTGGGCGACATGAACATCGGCTTTGTCGACCGCCAGGGGCAGTACGTCATTCAGCCCGAGTACAGCACCGTCACGCCGTTCAAGAACCAGCGCGCGGTGGTGTCCACGATGGACTACTCGGAACTCATCGACCCGGCCGGCCGCGCGCTGGCCCGCGTGGAAATGGTGTGCGGCGTGCGCGCGCTGTACGGCAGCGCGGGGCAGCGTTTGTGGCCTAACACCATGCCGGCGCGTTGCGACCGCTAAGGCCGGCGCGTGCTTGAAGCGTCAGCGCGTGCTTGAAGTGCGTGCATGAAAGGCGGGCGTGAAGCCCCGGCGTTGGACGCCTATTGCGTGTCCAACGCCAGGTAACGCTGGGTCTGCACGATGGCTTCGCGTTCCTTGAAGCTGGTGAGTTGGTCGGCCACCGCGCTGCTGTCGCCGGTCTGCTTGATGGCGGCCAGCGTGGCCTGCATGGCGTGGATGGCGGCGCGCTGCAAGTCCGACGGAATGATGGCCAGGCGATAACCCATGGCCGCCAGATCGGGCAGCGGCACCAGCGGCGTCTTGCCGCCATAAAACATGTTGATGAGCTTCAGGCCCGGCAGGCGGTCGGCAATGGCGCGGATCTGCGCCAGCGTTTCGGGCGCTTCCACGAAGATCATGTCGGCGCCCGCCTTCAGGTAGCGCTCGGCGCGCGTGATGGCGGCGTCAAACCCTTCGACCGCGATGGCGTCCGTGCGCGCGATGACCAGCGTGTCGGGGTCGCCCAATGTTTGCCGCGCAATGTGGACCTTGCGGCACATTTCCTCGACGTCGACCAGGCTCTTGTCGTCCAGGTGGCCGCAGCGCTTGGGAAACGATTGGTCTTCGATATGAAAGGCCGCCACGCCGGCGCGCTCCATGATGCGTACCGTGCGTTCAACATTGGCGGACCCGCCGAAGCCCGTGTCCGCATCCGCGACCACCGGCAGCCCGCTGGCATCCACTATCTTTTCCACGCGGTCCATCACTTCGGTAAAGCTGAGCAGGCCGATATCCGGATAGCCCGCCGCGCGCGCAATGGCGCCGCCGCTGGCGTAAACGGCGTTGAACCCGGCCAGGGCCACCAGCCGCGCGGACATGCCGTCATAGGCGCCGGGCGCCACCACAATGCCATCGGCCAAATGCTGGCGCAGCAAGGCGCCGGGTTTCAAAGGGGAGTTCATGCGGGTTCCTGAAAGGGGGATCGATGCCTGCATGATCGGCTTGCAGGAATAGAATGTCCAATATATGGAATGTTGATAATCAGTATGCAAAAGGTATCGATATGGAACTGCGCCATCTGCGGTATTTCGTGGTGACGGCCGAGGCCCAGCACTTCACGCGCGCGGCGGAAATCCTGGGCATGGCGCAGCCGCCGCTGAGCCAGCAGATTCGTCAGTTGGAACAGGAAGTGGGCACGCCGCTGTTCGACCGAGCGGGGCGCGGCGTGGTGCTGAACGACGCGGGCCGGGCGTTTTTGTCCTGCGCGCAGGATATTCTGCGTCGCGCGGAAGCTGCGGTGCAGACGGCCCAACGCGCTGCGCGGGGGGAAGTGGGGGAACTGGCGCTGGGGTTCACGGAGTCGGCTTCGTTCAATGGCGTGGTGACGGAAGTGATCCGACGCTATCGCCAGCAGTATCCCGACGTTGAGATGACGCTGTCGCAAGGCGATAGCGAGACGCTGGTGGCGCAACTGCGCGATGGCGCGATAGACGCCGCCTTCGTGCGGCCGCCGTTCGCGCTGGACGGCGGGCTGACGTTCACACAGTTGACCGAAGAGCCGTTGGTAGTGGCATTGCCGCTGGGCCACGCGCTGGCGCGCCGCAAGCGCTTGGCGCCGAAGGATCTGACGCAGGAACGCTTCATCCTGTATTCGCGCAAATCCGGCTACGGGCTTAGCGCGGACATCATGGCGGCGTGCCGCCAGCATGGCTTGAACCCGTTGATCGGTCAGCGCGCGCCGCAGTTATCGTCGGCGGTGAACCTGGTGGCGGCAGGCATGGGCGTGGCCGTGGTGCCGGCGTCATTACGCCCCCTGCGCCCCGACGGCGTGGTCTACCGCCCATTCAGCCTCGATTGGCCCCGCGCGGTGCTAGGCCTGGCCGTCCGCACAGACAAACCCGGCGGCCGCATAGACAACCTGCTGCGCCTGGCCCGCGAAAAACCAACGCCAACCCCGTAGGATGGGTGCAGCGCGAGAGAGCCGAAAAAAGAACGCAGACGCCGTTCGCGCGAAACCCATCAAACAACGCCCCAATTCTTAACAAGCCCAACGCAAGAACCACCACCGCAAGATGGGTTCCGCGCGCTAAGCGTTTGGGTTCTTATCACGCCCCTGCCGCGCTACACCCATCCTACGATGGCACGGCCGTAGGATGGCACGGACGTAGGATGGGACGGAGGTAGGATGGGTGCAGCGCGAGAGAGCCGAAAAAAGAACGCAGACGCCGTTCGCGCGAAACCCATCAAACAACGCCCCAATTCTTATCAAGCCCAACGCAAGAACCACCACCGCAAGATGGGTTCCGCGCGCTAAGCGTTTGAGTTCTTATCACGCCCCTGCCGCGCTGCACCCATCCTACGATGGCACGGCCGTAGGATGGGACGGACGTAGGATGGGTGCAGCGCGGCAAGGCAACAAAAAGAACCCCAACGCATATCGCGCGAAACCCATCATCCCCCCGCCCCAACACCCCCCCTCACCCCTCATGCGACTCATGTACCGCCACCGCCCCGCGCTTCCAATAGCTCGCGGCGCGAATACGGGATTTATCGATGGCATGCCGTGACACCATGATTTCCCGCACGGCCTTGGCCACGGCGGATTCGGCGGCGACCCAGACATAGCCTTCGCCTTCAGGCAGCACCAATTCCCGCGCCGCATCCAGCAGCAGCGTGCTATATCCCGGCGCGGTCCCATTACGCGGCAACCAACGCACCACAACGTTCGCCGCCGACGCCAGCGGCATCTCATTCTCCGCAGACGGCACTTCAATCAACACCAGCGCCTGCGCCTGCGCCGGCAATTCCTCCAGCCGGCGGGCAATCGCGGGCAGCGCGGTTTCATCGCCGATCAGCACATGCCAGTCAAACGCCTTTGGCACCACGAACGAACCACGCGGGCCGCCAATACCCAACTGCTGACCCGGCTGGGCTTGTTCCGCCCACATGCAAGCCGGACCGTCGCCATGCAGCACGAATTCAATCTCCAGCTCACAACGCTCCGCATCAAAACGGCGCGGCGTGTAATCACGCGCAGCGGGCTTGGGCACACCTTCAGGAAACTTCACGCCGTCCGGGCCGACGCTGGGCAACGCCGGCGGCAGCAGAGGATCGGCGGGGAAGAACAGCTTCACGTGGTCGTCGAACGAGGCGGACACGAAGTCCTGCAGGTCGTCGCCAGTGAAGGTAACGCGCGCCAACAGGCCCGCGACGCGCTCAACGCGCTGAACAGTCAGTACGCGCATCTTCAAGTTGTGGCGCACGCGCTCCACGGTCAGGTCACTACGATTCATCAAAACTCCAGATTCTGGGAAAGTGCGGGATCAAGCACAGGGCGTGCTGTTGATCTCATCGGTGGCACGCGCCAGGATGGCGGCGATGCGGCGTTGTTCAGCGGGCGAGGCATCGGTGCGTTCCATCAGCGCGCGGCGGATCGCATGGCGGGCTTCAACAAACTCGGGCACCCATCCCGTGCGCGCGTCCTCGCCTTCCGGCCCCAGGCTGCGCGGCTCGCCGCTCCATGCCTGCCGCATCCAATCCATCTTGCGGGCGATGTGCTTGAAGCGGTTGAACATCATCGACACGCGATCACGATTCGCGTCCAGATGGACCCGGCCGGGTTCCGCCAGGTGGTAGCGCTTCTTCGCGCCATCCTGCTCGACGGTCGCGTAGCCCAGCTCTTCCAGATAGGTCAGCGCGGGGTACACCATGCCGGGGCTGGGCGTGTAGAAGCCGTTGCTAAGCGTGCCGAATGCCTTGATGAGCTCATAGCCGTGACTGGGGTTTTGTTCCAACAAGCCCAGCAGCATCAACTGCAAGTCATCGGCCGACACGCGACGGCCGCGTGTAAAGCCACGTCCGTCGCCGCCAAAGCCGCCGGCATCGCCGCCGCGCCCCCCGTCAGGCGGTCCGGAAAACCAATCACCCCCGGCACTGGCGTGGTGGGGGTGATGATGGCGATGGGGATGATGATGGCCACGATGTCCGTGGGCATGGGTGTGATCGACGTCGTGCTGGCGCATGGAATGCCTCTTACGATGTATCTAAAGATATAGATCTTACGATACACCCGCGAAATTCCGGCCGTCAACCGCCGGTTTGTATCGCTAGAAGACGGCGGCCGGGTCGGCATGCGCCGCCAGCCAGTGCGCAAACTCCGCCGCCCGGGGTTCGTCGGGCGCCGCCGCGTAGACGACCAGACGCAAATGGCGGCTTTCGTCGACGGTCAGCGTGGCGTGTTCGAACGCGATGTCGCCCAGCGTCTCCACGCGCAGCTTGCGCTGTCCCATGCACGCACCGTGCACGTCGTGTTCGCGCCACCAGGTCTTGAAATCCGGCGATACGGCTTCCAGCTCATCCACCAGCTCGGCAATGTCCGGCACCCCGCTTGCGCTGGCGAAGTCGCGGCGGAAGGTGGACAGCATGGCGGGCGCCTGCGCGGACCAGTCCACGAAAAGCTGCCGCATGCGGGGCTCCACAAACAGCATCCACAGCAGGTTGCGCCGGCCCGACGCCTGCGCCGAAAAATCGAACACCCGATCCGCCGCGGCGTTCCACATCACCACGTCCCAACGCAAATTCAGGATGTAGGCGGGCCGCGTGGGCAGGTCGTCCATCAGGCGGCGCACTTGCGGCGGCACCGTGCACCAGGTGCGGCCGGGTTCAGCGGGCGGGCGCTGATGCGCAAGCAGATAAAGATGGCGGCGTTCGGCGGCGTCCAGCTTCAAAACGCGCGCCAGGTTTTCCAGAAAGGTGGCCGACACGCTGATGTTGCGGCCTTGCTCAAACCACGTGTACCAGGCCAGGCCCACGCCGGCCAACGCGGCGACCTCCTCGCGGCGCAGCCCAGGCGTGCGGCGACGGCTGCCGGCGGGCAGGCCCAGGTCCGACGGGTTGAGGCGTGCACGCCGCAGGCGCAGGAATTCAGCCAGGTCGGGGCGCGTGCGGTCCAGGCGTTCGGGGGTGGGCGTTGGGGTCATGAAGGGGTGCGAATCGGGTTTGGTGGACGGGGCTACTGTGGGCTGATTACTGCTGAAGTGTTACTGCTGACGGGTTGCTGCTAGAAGGCCACTGCTGCCAGCCTATTGCCCGTAGTAACAGCATAAACAGCTAAATTGTATAAGGCTGCGCGCCCGCCCAGAATAGCGCCGATCCCAATCCGATAGCGCTGACATGACCTCGAACGCCCTGCCTTCTTCCCACGCCCGCGCCACCCCCGACACCCCCACCCTGGGCCCGCTGGGCCTGGCGGTGCTGTTGTCGGGCGGCTTCATCACCATCTTCGATTTGTTCGTGGTGAACGTCGCCATCCCCAGCATGCAAAGCACGCTGGCGGCGAGCTTTTCACAAATCAACTTCATCATTGCCGCCTACGAAATGGCGTATGGCGTGTTGTTGATCGCGGGTAGCCGCCTGGGCGACCGCCACGGCCGGCGCCGTTTGTTCATGCTGGGCATGGCCGGTTTCGCGTTGGCCTCGGCGCTGTGCGGACTGGCACCCGACGCCAACGCGCTGATCGGCGCGCGGGTGCTGCAAGGCGTGGCGGCGGCCATGCTGTTTCCGCAGATTTATGCGTTGATCCGTGTCAGCTTCGACGGCCAGGCGCGGCGGCGGGCGTTCGGCCTGATGGGCATGACGTTGGGCTTGGCCGCCATTGCCGGCCAGGTCCTGGGCGGCTGGATCGTGCATGCCGACCTGTTCGGCTTGGCCTGGCGCACCATCTTTCTGATCAACGTGCCGCTGGGCTTGCTGGCGTGGCGTCTGGCGCGCCATATCCCCGAATCCCGCGAGCCTTCCAGTGCGGCCATGGATTGGCCCGGCGCGGCGTGCGTGGCGGCGGGCCTGGCCCTGCTGCTGCTGGCGCTGATCGAGGGGCCGGCGCGACACTGGCCAGTGTGGGCGATAGCGTGCGCCGCAGTGGCCGTGCTGCTGTTGCTGTGGTTCGTGCGCATGCAACGTGGCATCAAGGCGCGCGGCGGCGCGCCGCTGCTCGACATGGGCTTGATGACGCAGCCGCGCTTTGCCGTGGGGTGCCTCTTGGTGATGCTGGTGTTTTCAACCGCCAGCGCCATGTTTCTTTGCTACGCAATGCTGGTGCAAACCGGCTTTGGGCTGGACGCGTTCACGGCGGGGTTGATATTCGCGCCGGCAAGCGTCGGTTTTGTGGCCGGGTCCATGGCCGCGCCGCGCCTGGTGGCCCGCTTCGGCACGCCCGCCATTACGCTGGCCGCCCTGCTTTACGGCGGCGCCACCGTGGCATTGATGGTTCACGTGGGCATGGCCGGCGCGGACTTGTCGCCGTGGTCGCTGGTGCCCGCGCTGGTATGGCTGGGCGCGGCGCAGGGCGCGGTCAATACGCCGCTGGTCAACGTGGCGCTGGGCTTGGTCGAAGACCGCCATGCCGGCATGGCAGCGGGCGTGGTGTCGACCCTGCAACAGGTGGGCGCCGCGCTAGGCGTCGCGGCGGCGGGCATGCTGTTTGGCGGTGCCTTGCATGCCCATGCCGACGCCAGCGCGCCCGAACGCTACGCGCATGCTTTCAGCGCGGCCATGCAGTTCAACGTCGCGGCGATCGCGGCGTCGGTACTGCTGTTGTGGTGGTTGGGCCGACGTTTTAGCCCACCGACTTAGCCCGCCGCCAACTCTCTCGCCCGCGCTTCGGCCTTGCGCACCGCTTGCGTGATGGCATCCGCCACGCCGGCTTCGCGCATATGCGACAACGCCGCATACGTGGTGCCGCCCTTGGACGTGACGCGCTCTTGCAGTTCCGTCAGCGGCACCGCTTCGCTAGCCGCCAAGCCCGCCGCCCCTCGGAACGTGGACACGGCCAGACGGCGCGCGTCGTCGGCCGAAAAGCCCAGTTCCAACGCACCCTTTTCCAGGGCCGCCATGAAATGGAACACGTAGCCGGGGCCGCTGCCCGTCACGGCGGTGACGGCGTCGATCATGGCTTCGGTATCGGTCCAGATGCGCTCGCCCACGGCGGCGAACAAGGCGTCCACTCGGTTGCGGTCGGCTTCCGCGCAGGCCGACGTGGCGTACAGGCCGGTCATGCCCAGGCCCACCTTGGCGGGCGTGTTGGGCATGGCGCGTACGATGCGCGCGTGCCCGCCCAGCCATTGCGACAGCGACGCCAGGTCCACCCCGGCCGCGATGCTGATCACGGTGGCGTCAGCCGGCAGGAATTCACGCACCTGCCCGCAGGCTTCTTGCAGCCCTTGCGGCTTGGTGGCCAGCACGCACAGTGCGGCGTCGCCAATATCTGCCCCCACGCTTTCCCGGCAGGCCAAACCGCGCGCGATGAGCGCGTCGCGCGTGGGCGCGTAAGGCTCGACCACCAGGAAATCGGCCAGCTCGCGGCCCTGTCCGAGCAAGCCGTCAATGATGGCGGAGGCCATGTTGCCGCCGCCGATGAAAACGATTTTTTCGCGCATAGGGATAGGGTCCAGGAAAGATTGCGAGCCAGCGTGCAAACGAGCTCACAGTAGATTGCATATCGCACGATACGATTGTATTTCGATCGTTTCAGCAACTGCAATCCAGGCGTGCCATTAGACGACGAGGCGGGCTGTGCTGCACGCGCGGCCTGAGTTCTGTCGCCCGCTTCCCGCCTAGGACATACCCTAAAATCAATTGATATACGATTAATCAAATCGAAAAGCGATTTAATCGATCGTATGCTGTGCCTCAATGCACTCGGGTTCCCTTGAACCCCGAGCTTCATTCGGGACCACAGACATGACCAACGGCATCACCCTGCTAGACGCGTTGACCCAGGCCCTGGGCGCCGACGCCATCCTTCACACCGAGGCCGACACCGCGGGCTACACCGAAGACTGGCGCGGCCGGTACAAGGGTCCGGCGTTGTGCGTCGCCCTGCCGGGCAACACGCAGCAGGTGGCTGACATCGTCCGGCTCTGCAACGCCCACGCCACGCCGGTACTGCCCCAAGGCGGCAACACCAGCCTGTGCGGCGGCGCGGTGCCAAACGCGACCGGCACGCCGCCCGTCATTGTGAACCTGGCCCGCATGCGCCGCGTGCGCCGGGTCGACGCGGCGAACAATTCCATGGAAGTCGAAGCGGGCTGCGTGCTGGCCACGGTGCAGGACGCAGCCGCCGCCGAAGGCCGGCTCTACCCGATCAGCCTGGGCGCCGAAGGCTCCTGCCAGATTGGCGGCACCATCGCCACCAACGCGGGCGGCACCGGCGTGCTGCGCTACGGCAATACCCGCGACAACATCCTGGGCCTGGAAGTGGTGCTGCCCGACGGCGCCATCTGGAACGGCCTGACAGCGCTGCGCAAGAACAATACGGGCTTCGACCTTAAACACCTGTTCATCGGGGCCGAGGGCACGATGGGCATCGTCACCGCCGCCGTGCTCAAGCTGCATCCCCTGCCCACGCGCCACGCCGTGGCCTGGGTGGCGCCGGACAGCCCGCAAGCGGCGCTGGACATACTGGGCATGTTCCAACGCAGCTGCGGTTCGCGCCTGTCGGCCTTTGAAATGATCGACAGCAACCAACTGGACATCGTGATGGCGCACGTGCCGGGGCGCAAGAATCCGTTGGACGGCACGCACCCATGGCATGTGCTGATTGAACTGTCCGACACCGGCAGCGGCGAAGAACTGCAAGACCTGTTGCAGCAGACACTTGAGCAAGCCGCTGAACGTGGCCTGCTGCACGACGCCGTGCTGGCCAGCAACGACGCGCAGCGCGCCGCGCTGTGGGAAGTGCGCCACAGCGTGTCCGAAGGCAATAAGAAAGCGGGCGTGGGCCTGACCACCGACAGCGCCGTACCGGTCTCCAGCGTGCCGCGCTTTATCGACGAAGCCACCGCCGCCGTGCGCCGGCTGGTACCGGACTTGCCCGTGCTGATCGTGGCGCACCTGGGCGACGGCAACGTGCACTTCATTCCCTTCTTCACGTTCGACGCCTGGAACGCCCTGCCCGACCGCGACGCGATGGCCGCCGATATCCGCCGCGCCGTCAATGACGTGGCCGATGCGCTGGGCGGCACCTTCAGTGCCGAGCACGGCGTGGGCCGCACGTCGCTGGCCGAGATGGCGCACTACAAATCGCCGGTTGAACTGGCGATGATGCGCGCGCTGAAGTCCACCTTTGATCCCGCCAATTTGTTCAACCCCGGCCGCTTGCTGCCATGAGCGGCTGTCTTTGACTCACAGCATTTGATCCGCCTTCCTTGATCCGTAGTCCCTGACCCGACCCGCAGGAGTCTTCCATGAAATCCATCCCCCACAACGCTTCGCGCCGCAACGCGCTGAAATCCGTCGCCGCCGGCGCCGCCGCCCTGGCCATGCCCATGATCTGGACGCCGTCGCGCGCGGCCTCCAAGCGCATCGTGGTGCGCGATGACGGCGGCATTTACAGCAAGGCGTATGGCGCCGTGTTCTACAAGCCGTTCACGGAAGCGACCGGCATCCAGGTGGTGGGCGTGCAGGCCAATGCCGAGCCCACCGCGCAGATCCGCAGCATGGTCGACACCGGCAACTACACCTGGGACATGGCCAAGATCAGCCAGCCGGCCATCCTGATGCTGACCGAAGGCGGCAAGGTCTATCTGGAAAAGCACGGCCTGGAATCCGACCCGGTCGTGGCCACCATTCCGAAGCAATACATGTCGCCGTACGGCGTGGGCAACAACGTTTACACCACCGTGCTGGCCTACCGCACTGACGCGTTCAAGGGCCGCCGCGCGCCCGAGTCGTGGGCCGATTTCTGGAACGTGAAAGACATCCCCGGCCGCCGTGGCCTGCGCAAGCATCCGTTCGACACCATCGAAGAAGCCCTGATGGCCGACGGCGTGCCCACCGACAAGGTCTACCCCTGCGACATCGACCGCGCCTTGGCCAGCCTGGACAAGATCAAGCCATCGGTGGACGTGTGGTGGAACACGGGCGCGCAGGTTGAACAGATGCTGGGATCGGGCGAGGTCGACATGATCGCCACCTGGGTGTCGCGCGCGCAATCGGCCATTGCCAACGGCGCGCCGGTGCAGATCGTGTGGGACCAGAACATCTGGGGCTGCGACAACTGGGCCATTCTGAAAGGCTCGCCCAACGCCGACGCGTGCCGCGAGTTCATCAAGTTTGCCTCCGACCCCAAGCGCCAGGCGTCGCTGGTGGAGTACTTTGCCGCCGGCGTCACGCAACCCGCCGCCTTCGACTACATCAAGGCCGATGTGGCGCGCAATTGCCCCACCCACCCCGACAACATCAAGACCGGCTTGCACATCAACGCGGCGTACTGGCTGGACAAGCAGCGCGACGTGCTTGAGCGCTTCAACGGCTGGGTCCTGAAGTAAGTCGTCAATCGCGCGCCACGCCCGTGGCGCGCACCGGGCATCTTTAACGTGTTGAACACCATGTCTTCTTCCAATCTGCAAATCTCGGGCCTGGGCAAACGCTATGGCGATTTCGTTGCGCTGGCGCCCACGCACCTGGACGTCGCCCGCGGCGAATTCCTGACGCTGCTGGGCCCGTCCGGCTCCGGCAAGACCACCCTGTTGAGCCTGATCGCCGGCCTTGCGCAGCCTGACGAGGGCCGCGTGCTGATCGACGGCGCCGACGTCACCTATGGCGCGCCGTATGAGCGGGATATCGGCATGGTGTTCCAGAACTACGCGCTGTTTCCGCACATGAGCATCGAGGAGAACATCGCGTTCCCCTTGAAGATGCGCAAGGTGCCGGCGGCCGAAGCGCGCCGCCGCGCGCACGAGGCGCTGGAAATGGTGCGCCTGCCGCACGTGGCCACGCGCCTGCCGCGCGAACTGTCGGGCGGCCAGCAGCAGCGCATTGCGCTGGCGCGCTGCATGGTCTACCGCCCCGCCATCATCCTGATGGACGAGCCGCTGGGCGCGCTGGACAAGAAGCTGCGCGACCAAATGCAGTTGGAGATCAAGCGCATCCACCGCGAGCTGGGCACCACCATCGTGTACGTGACGCATGACCAGGAAGAGGCCATGACGATGTCCGACCGCATCTGCCTGATGAACGGCGGCGCGATCGAACAACTGGGCACGCCGGCCGACCTGTACTTCCGCCCGCGCACCTTGTTCGTGGCCGATTTCCTGGGCGAATCGAACCTGCTGCAAGGCGAGGTTGCCTCGGTAGACGGTGACACGCTGACCGTGAAGCTGGCGCATCAGGGCGTGAACGGGCAGGCGCTGTCCAACGGCGCCCCCATCAAGGCCGGCCAGAAGGTCACGGTGATGCTGCGTCCGCAGAACCTGCGCGTGGGCACGGCTGGGCCGGGCCTGACCCGGCCGGGGCTGACCGGAAAGCTGCTGGACGTGATGGTGACCGGCAGCCTGACCAAGCTGTACCTGGACTCGGGCGTGCCCGACGCCGCGCCTATCGTCGTGGCGTATCCGACGCAGCGGCAGGCCGAGCAATACGCCATCGGCCAGCCTTTGACCGTTAGCTGGCAAGCCGCCGACGCGGTGGCGATTGCGGAGTGAACGCATGACTACCCTTGCCACCCCTCGCAAGCGCATGAGCCCCGGCCGCCGCCATTTCCTGATGGCGGCGCCGCTGGTCGTGCTGCTGCTGGTGCTGCTGATCTATCCGGTCGGCCAGTTGCTGTTGCTGAGTTTCGTCGGCGACCAGGGCTTTACGCTGACGCAGTATCACCGGCTGTTTGAATCGTCGGTGTATATCAACGTGCTGCTGATCACGTTGAAGATCTCGTTATGGACCACCTTCTTCTCGGTGGTTGCGGGCTACCCGGTGGCCTATCTGATTTCCAGCCTGACGGCCAAGCGCAAGACCTCGCTGCTGTTCTGGGTACTGCTTTCGTTCTGGACCAGCTTCCTGGTGCGCACCTTTGCGTGGGTGGTGCTGTTGGGCCGCAATGGCGTGGTGAACCAGTTGCTGCAAGCGCTGGGCATCCTGGATGCGCCCGCCAACCTGCTCTACAACTTCGGCAGCGTGCTGGTGGGCATGGTGCATGCGCTGATGCCGCTTGCGGTGCTGACGATGCTGTCCGTCATGGAGAACATCGACCGCAACCTGCCGCGCGCCGCGTCCACGCTGGGCGCGCGCCCTGGCACCGCGTTCTGGAAGATCTATTTCCCGCTGTCGATGCCGGGTGTTGCGGCGGCGGCCATCATGGTGTTCGTTACCGCCATCGGCTTCTTCATCACGCCCGCGCTGCTGGGCGGGCGCAAGGAAACGATGATCACGCAGATCATCATCGACCAGGTGCAGCAGACCATGAACTGGGAGTTCGCCGGCGCGGTGTCGGTGCTGTTGCTGGTGGTGGTGCTGGTGGTGTTCGCCATCTATGACAAGGTGCTGGGCCTGTCCACCATGACGGGCGGCGCATCCACCCGCGTGCGCGCGTCAGGCAAGGAAAGCGTGTCGCGCCGCGCGGGTGATGCGGTGCTGACGGTGCTGGCCAACGTGTCCGATGCGCTGTTCGCGCTGCTGCCCAAGCGCATGCGGCGGTCGGTGTCGGGCACCGGGCAGTCACGCACGCTGTGGTGGATGGTGCTGATTGTGCTGGCGTTTCTTAGCGCGCCGGCCTTCCTGATGATCCCGCTGTCGTTTGATTCGGGGTCCGGGCTGACGTGGCCGCCCAAGGGCTTTTCGCTGCAATGGTACGAGCAGATGTTCACGTCGCCCGTATGGATGCAGGCCATTACGCGGTCGCTGATCGTGGGGGTAGGCACGGGCTTGCTGGCGATGCTGATCGGCACGCCCGCCGCCTTCCTGCTGGTGCGCGCCAACATGCGCGGCAAGTCGGCAATGCTGGCCTTCGTGCTGTCGCCCATCGTGGTGCCGCGCATGATCATCGCTGTGGGCATGTTCTATTTCTTCGCCCGCGTGGGCCTGGTGGGCTCGATGATCGGGCTGATCCTGGCGCATACGGTGGTGGCGGTGCCATACGTGGTGATCACGATGATGGCGGTGCTGCGCAACTACGACACGCGGCTGGATCTGGCGGCGCAAAGCCTGGGCGCGGGCCCCTGGTCCACGCTGCGCTTCGTGACGTTTCCGATTCTAGGCGCGGGGCTGATGTCGTCGTTCCTGTTCGCATTCGCCACGTCGTTCGATGAATTGACGATTGCGCTGTTCGCCTCGGGCGGTCTGAACGCCACGTTGCCCAAGCAGTTCTGGGACGAGGTGACGTTGCAGATTTCACCCGTGATTGCGGCGGTATCCACCTGCTTGTTCATTTTCATTGCCGCGCTGATCTGGCTGGCCGACAGGCTGCGTCGCCGCAGCCTGGCCAACTGAGTCCGGCGCGTTTGATTTATCTTTAGGAACCCCAACATGCTGAACGCAACCCATCTGCGCGGAGTTTTTCCCGCGATCCCGACGCCGGTCAACGCCGACGACACCATCAACGTTAAGGCGGCCCAGGCGCTGATCGCCTACCTGCTCAAGCAGGGCATCGACGGCATCGTGCCCTTGGGCGGTACGGGCGAGTACGGCGCGCTGGCCCGCGCCGAGCGCATCCGCATGTGCAAGCTGACGGTGGACGCCGTGGCCGGCCGCGTGCCGGTGATTCCCGGCGTGCTGGACCCCGGCTTTCATGATGCGCTGCAAGCGGGCCAGGAGTTCGCGGATGCCGGCGCGGATGCCTTGATGGTGCTGACGCCGTACTACACGACGCCGACGCAAGCGGGGATACGCGATTACTTTTTGCGCTACGCGGATGCGTCGCCGCTGCCCGTGATGATCTACGAAATTCCGTACCGCACGCGGATTGCGATTGCGCCGGAGGTGCTGCATGAGCTGTCGCGCCATGAAAATATTATTGGCATGAAGGCCTGCAATACGGACATGTATCACTTCCTGCGCACGGTGGCGGGGGTGGATGAGTCGTTCGCGGTGTTCAGTGGGGAAGATACCTTGCTGCCGGTGCATTTGGCCGCCGGCGCGAAGGGTGGGATCGTGGTGACGGCCAGCCTGCTGCCGTCGGCGTGGAAGCAGGTGGTTTCGTTGGCGTTGGAAGGACGCACGAGTGAATCGATGGCGCTGCATCGCCGTTTGATTCCGTTGATGAATCTGGCGTTTGCGGAAACGAATCCCGGGCCGATGAAGTCGGTGATGGATTTGATCGGAGTGAATGCGCCCGAGGTGCTGGACCCGTTGGTGGCCCCGGCGGAGGGGTTGCAAGCGGCGTTGCGTAAGGAGTTGGTGCCGCTGCTGGAGGAGTTTGAGGGGGTGAAGTAGGCGGGGGGGTGTCGGCGTGGGTGGGATTTCGGCTTGCGCTGTGTGATGGGTTACGCGCGATGGGCGTTGTCGTTCTTGCGTTGACCTTGCCGCGCTTCACCCATCCTACGGTGGGATGCTTGCACGTCACATCGTAGGATGGGTGAAGTGCGTGTGGGCGTGCAGTAGAACGCTGGCGGCTAGCGCACGGAACCCATCACAGCCACCTCCACCTACCTCGAATACCCCGCGAACTTCGACTTCGAAATCGACGTGGCCGCCACTTGCACGTGGGGGGCCAATTCGGCTTCGACGCGGGCCACCGTCCAACGTGTCGTCGGCACCGAAATATTGATGGCGGCCACCGCGAACCCGCGATGGTCCGTCACGGGCGCGGCCACTGAAATATCACCCAACACCGTCTCGTTCACGATGATCGCGTAGCCCTTCTCGGCCACGCGCTGCACGCGGTCCAGCAATTTCTCGGGGTTCACTTCGGTGTACGGCGTAATCGCGTCCAGCCTTGTCTGCGCCAGAATCTCGCGGCGATGTTCATCCGACAGGCGTGACAAAATCGCCGTGCCCGACGCCGTGAAAAAGGCCGGCAGGCGGCTGCCGACGGCGATGTCCACGTTCACCAGATGATGGCCGGGAAACCGCGCGACGAAGACGATCTCGTGGCCGTCCAGCTCTTGCAGGTTCGTCGTTTCACCCAAGGTGCGACTGATGTCCAGCAGATACGGCGATGCCTTGTCGATCAGCTCGTTCGCACGCACATAGTTGTACGAAAACTGCAGCACCTTCGGCGTCAGCCCATAGTTGCGCGTATCGGGAATGCGGCGCAGGTAGCCCAGCGTTTCCAGCGTGTAGACCAGGCGCTGCGTGGCGCTGCGGTCCAGGCCCGACTCACGCGCGATGTCGGCCAGGGTCATGTGCCGTTTGGAACCGTCGAAGGCGTGCAGCACCTGAAATGCTTTTTCAGTGGAGCCGACAAACAGCGACGACCGGGTTGCGGTGGGCGCCTGCGGTTCTTGCGTGTCGTCGATGTTTTTTTTGCGCACGGGGAACAGCCTATTGAGTTCTAGGGAGGCCACGCAAACATCAACGCGATGCGGGATTTGCCGGCCCGGCATCGCGTATTGCGCTTGATTTAATTGTAGTTCAATTACTAATAGCAGATATCAATCACTTTCGACGGGCGCCACCAGCCGCACCCCGGGCTGCGATGCCGAACGGGTGCCCGCCACGGGGTGGCATGACGCGGGGTGATACGTATGCACCACCGACAACTTCACCTGATCGCTACGGTTACCCTGCGCCGCGTGCAAGGTGCGGCAGTGGAAGAACACCACGTCGCCGGCCTGAAGCTCGGGGCACACCGCGCGCGCAATCCAATCGGCGTTTTGCGGCGCGTCTTCGCGAAAGAATTTCTTCTCGTCGAACTGTTCGGGCGCAAAGGCCGCCGCGTGCGAACCCGGGATGAAAGACAAACCGCCGTTGTTGCGCGTTTCAGGCCCCAGGGCCAGCCAACAGGAAACCAGGTCGGTATCCGTAAAAGACCAGTATCGAATGTCTTGATGCCACCCCGTCAGGCTGCCGTAGGCGGGGTGCTTGGTCATCACGCAGTTGTGGTGGACCGTGGACAGCACGGGCGGTTCGTCAAAGTAACGCGCCAGCCACTGTCCAATGCGCGGGTCCGTTGCCCATTGCGCGAACAAGGGGTCGCGGGCGTAGGCGTTCAATAGGCGCCGCACCGTCAAACCGCCTTCGGCCCCGCGTGATGGCGGCGCGCCGGGGTATTGCAGATCGGCTTCGTATTCGATGGGCGCTACATGCTCCGCCAAGTGGCGCTGGGCCAAGGCGCGCAGCGCGGCCACCTGGCTGAGGTCCGCGAACTGACGGGCCACCACAAAGCCCTGCTTGCGCAGGACGGCTATCTGATCATCATGCAGAAACCCGGACATCTCGATCCTCACACCCCGCGGCGGTTGCGAAGCGTCTGCGTGCGGGGCAGGCGCGTACCGGTCAGGCGCCGGTATACGCGGGGATGGCTAGATTACCAAAGCGTCCGCGGCCGCGCGTCAGGTGGACGGGGTTTTTTCAACCTGGGGCGGCAAAGGCCGTTGGGATCGCCCGGCGTCCAGTTCCTGGACCTCGTGGTGGACCCATTCACGCCAGACGGCCACCAGCAGCGCCATCAGCACCGGGCCCACGAACAAGCCCACGATACCCATCGTCTTCACGCCGCCCACCAGCCCGAAGAAGGTCGGCAGGAACGGCAGTTTGACCGGGCCGCCCACCAGGCGCGGGCGCAGCGTTTTGTCGACGATGAACAGTTCAACGCTGCCCCACACCATCAGCGCGATGCCCGCAACCAGGTGGCCAGAGCCCACCAGATACAGCGACACCAGCGTGAACGACAGCGGTGCGCCGCCCGGTATCAAAGCCATGAAGCCGGTGACCACGCCCAGCAGCACCGGCGACGGCACGCCCGCCACCCAGTACGCAATGCCCAGCACCAGGCCTTCGCCCAAGGCGATCAGGCCCATTCCGGTGACGGTGGAATTGATGGTGGCCGGCACCACGCGCGAAAAACGCTGCCAGCGGGCCGGCAGGATGCGTTCGCCCAGCACGTCCAATTGCGCCACCATGCGCACGCCGTCCTTGTAGACGAAGAACAGCGTGATCAGCATGAACAATACGGTCAGCAGAAGCTGGAACACGTTGCCCGTGGCCGCCAGCACCATGCGGTAGATGTTGCCCAGATGCTCGCCGCTGACCGCCTCGACCAGTTCGCCCAGCGCATGCGGCTGGCCGATATACGATTCCCAATATTGGCCCAGGCGTTCGCCAAAGACCGGCAAGGACGAGATCCAGTTGGGCACCGCCACCCCGTGGCGGTTGGCCGCGATGGCCCAGGCAAAGAAGGTGCTGGCTTCCTTGATGGCGTAGGACAGCGCGAATGACATCGGCACGATCAGCACCACGATGACCATCAGCAACGCCAAGGTAGCCGCTATCGCCGTGCGGCCGCCACAGCGCACGACCAGGCGCCGGTACAAAGGCCAACTGGCCAGGCCGATAATCATTGCCGCCAGGGCGGGGACGAGGAAGCCGCTAAGGAAGTACACCCCAGCCAACAGCACAAGCAGCAGCAGCCAACGGGCGATCAGGTAAGCGGGAAGTACAGGCTGCATAGAGCGGATCGACAGTAAGGGCGTTGTAGGCTTTGACTGTCGGACTATACAGACGTTTCAAAAAATACGAGGGACACGATCCCTGTATTTACTACGGGGTTTCCCGTGGTCTGGCTGCGTGGCGCGCCATCGGACGCACCACGCCAGGGAGCTTACAGCGCGTACTCGGCTGCCTCTTCACGCGGGCTGCGACGGCGCGGCGGGGTTTGGGCCAATATGGGTTCGGCCTGGGGCTGGACTGGGGGCTGAGCCGCCGGCGCGCCCATCGTCATGGCGCTGGGCATGCCCAGTTGACGCTGGTAAACGCCGCAACTGGCTGCCGCCGGGTCGGTTTCATCCCGGCCGCTAAGCAGCGGGCATCCGGCGAACAATTCCGCCACCCAGTCCGTAAAGGCCCGCACCTTGGGCGACAACTGCCGGCTTTGCGGATACAGCACCGAAATGGGGGTGGAGCTGGGCTTCCACTGCGGCAGGATCTCGATCAGTTCGCCCGATTGCAAGTGAGGCAAGGCCATATAGCGGGCCACCTGAATCAGGCCAAATCCCTTCAAGCCGCAATCCAGATAGGCGCCGGCTTCATTCACCGCCACCGTGCCCTTCATGTCCACTTCCTGGTGCTTGCCGTCCACCTTGAAATCCCAGGCGCAGTTGCGACCCGTGCGGCTCATGAAGTAGTGCACGGCGTGGTGGTCGCGCAGCGATTCGATGGTTTGCGGCATGCCATGGCGCGCCACATAGGTGGGCGACGCGCAGGTAACCGTCTGCAGGGTGCCGATACGGCGCGCCACCAGGCTGGAATCTTCGAGGTCGCCCGCGCGGATCACGCAGTCCACGGCCTCTTGCACCATATCCACGGGGCGGTCGCCCAGGCCTAGCACCAGCTCGACGTCGGGGTATTTGTCGTGGAAATCACACAATGAGGGAATCAGGATCAGCCGCCCGATGCAGGTCGGCACATCGATGCGCAACCGCCCTTTCAGGCGCAGCGCCGCTTCCTGGAAGCAGGCCTCGGTTTCTTCGACGTCTGCCAGGATGCGCACGCAGTGCTGGTAATAACCCGCGCCGTCCGGCGTCAGGCCGATACGGCGCGTGGTGCGGTTGAGCAGGCGCACGCCCAGCAGGCGTTCGAGGTTCTGGATGATGGTGGTGACGGTGGTGCGCGGTAGCGAGAGGCTGTCGGCCGCCCGCGTGAAGCTATTGGCGTCCACGACGCGCACAAACACCTGCATAGCCTGAAAACGGTCCATGGCAACGGTGTCCTTTTGGGCAAATAAGTCGGGGTGAACGGAGCATAACCCGATTTCGGCGCTGATTAGTCATCCTTGTCGAACAGTGTTGCCGAAATAACTGAGTTTATCCGGCCCCACAAAACACTCAGAATGCAAACCATCTTGAAGTGCCCTTGCCTCCCGGCGACCCCACAGGGCATGTCAATCCTCAGCTTTCCGCCCCTGTAGAAACCAGCCGCCAACTGGGTTTTCTGCCTAGGGACCCCGACCTTGTTGAATGCTGCGCTGCAGCATAAGCAAATTCCCCGGGGATGCTCAGGACTGCCATGCCCGACCGCCGCGGCCGCCTCCGCCCCAGGCCCAAACAAGCGCGCTTTCGCACCTATACCACTCAAGGAAACATCATGGTTTCGCGTAATCGTATTGCTTTGCTCGTTGTTTTTGCTGCCGTGCTGGCGGCCGGAGGCGGCTACGCCCTGACCCGTGGCCCCGCCGGCGGCAATGTCGCCATGGCCCAGGGTGCCCCGGCCGCCCCGCCCGTGGAAGTGGCTGAAGTGATCAACAAGACCATCGTGGACTGGCAGCGCTATTCCGGCCGCCTGGAAGCCATCGACCGCGTCGACATCCGCCCGCTGGTGTCGGGCACCCTGACCAAAGTGCATTTCCAGGACGGCAGCATCGTCAAGAAGGGCGACGTGCTCTTCACCATCGACCCGCGCCCCTACAAGGCCGAGGTGGACCGCGCCGCCGCCGCCCTGACCGCCGCCCGCGCCCGCGCCTCCTACACCGCCGCCGATCTTGCGCGCGGTCAGCGCCTGCTGAAGGACAACGCCATCGCTCGCCGCGATTTCGAGGAAAAGCAGAACGCCTCGCGCGAAGCCGCCGCCAACCTGCAAGGTGCGCAGGCCGCGCTGGACTACGCCAAGCTGAACCTGGGCTACACCAGCATCGAAGCGCCGGTTGACGGCCGCGTGTCGCGCGCCGAAGTCACCGAGGGCAACGTGGTGGCCGCCGGCGCCGGTTCGGTGCCGCTGACCACCCTGGTGTCGGTGTCGAAGATGTACGCATCGTTCGACGTGGACGAACAAACCTTCCTGAAGTACGTCAACCCCGCCCGCAATGGCAAGGCCGGCTCGGTGCCGGTTGAGCTGGGCCTGGCGAACGAAGAAGGCTATTCGCGCACGGGCGTCGTGCAGTCGGTGGACAACCGCCTGGATGCCACCTCGGGCACGATCCGCGTGCGCGCCGAGTTCGACAACGCCGACGGCTCGCTCTTGCCTGGTTTGTATGCCCGCGTGCGCCTGGGCGGCAGCGAGCCCCGTTCCGCCGTGCTGATCGATGAAAAAGCCATCGGCACCGACCAGGACAAGCGCTACGTGCTGGTGCTGGACGACAAGAACCGCGCCGTCTACCGCCAGGTGAAGCTGGGCGCCAACCAGGAAGGCCTGCGCGTGGTGGATTCCGGCCTTGCCGTCGGTGACCGCATTGTCGTCAACGGCCTGCAACGCATCCGCCCCGGCGACGCCGTGACCCCCACCGTCGTGCCCATGGTCGCCGCCAAGCGCGCCCCGGTGCAGACCGCCGCGGCCCAAGCCCAGTAAGGCCCGCGCGTCTTCAGAGAACGTTCATGAATATCTCAAAGTTCTTCATCGACCGGCCGATCTTTGCCGGTGTGCTGTCCATCCTGGTGCTGTTGGCGGGCCTCTTGGCCATGTTCCAACTGCCCATTTCCGAATACCCGGAAGTCGTGCCGCCGTCGGTGGTGGTGCGCGCGCAGTACCCGGGCGCCAACCCCAAGGTCATCGCCGAGACCGTTGCTTCGCCGCTGGAAGAATCCATCAACGGCGTCGAAGACATGCTGTACATGCAGTCGCAGGCCAACAGCGACGGCAACCTGACGCTGACGGTCAACTTCAAGCTGGGCGTGGACCCGGACAAGGCGCAGCAACTGGTGCAGAACCGCGTGTCGCAAGCGCTGCCGCGCCTGCCGCCGGACGTGCAGCGCCTGGGCGTGACCACGGCCAAGAGTTCGCCCACGCTGACGCTGGTGGTGCACCTGATCTCGCCGAACGACCGCTACGACATCACCTACCTGCGCAACTACGCGATCCTGAACATCAAGGACCGCCTGGCCCGCATCACGGGCGTGGGTGAAGTCACGGTGTGGGGTTCGGGCAATTACTCGATGCGCATCTGGCTGGACCCGCAAAAGGTGGCGCAGCGCGGCATGACCGCGTCGGAAGTCGTGGCCGCCATCCGCGAACAGAACGTGCAGGTGGCCGCCGGCGTGATCGGCGCATCGCCCACGCAAGGCGACGTGCCGCTGCAACTGAACGTGAATGCACGTGGCCGCCTGCAAACCGAGGAAGAATTCCGCGGCATCATCCTGAAGACCTCGCCCGATGGCGCCGTGACCTATCTGTCCGACGTCGCCCGCGTGGAGCTGGACGCCCAGGAATACGGCCTGCGTTCGCTGCTGGACAACAAGCAGGCGGTGGGCATGGGCATCATGCAGTCGCCGGGCGCCAATGCCTTGGACGTGTCGTCCCAGGTGCGCGCCGCCATGGCCGAGCTGGCGCAAGACTTCCCGCCGGGCGTGGAATACCGCATCGAATACGACCCCACGCAGTTCGTGCGGTCCAGTATCGAAGCCGTGGTGCACACGCTGCTGGAAGCCATTGCGCTGGTGGTGCTGGTGGTGATCCTGTTCCTGCAAACGTGGCGTGCGTCGATCATTCCGCTGCTGGCCGTGCCGGTTTCCATTGTGGGTACGTTCGCCCTGTTGCTGATGTTCGGCTATTCCATCAACGCGCTGTCGCTCTTCGGGATGGTGCTTGCCATCGGGATCGTGGTGGATGATGCGATCGTGGTGGTGGAAAACGTGGAACGCAATATCGCGGCGGGCTTGAGTCCACGCGACGCGACGTATCGGGCCATGCGTGAAGTCAGCGGCCCCATCATCGCCATCGCGCTGACGCTGTGCGCCGTGTTCGTGCCGCTGGCCTTCATGACGGGCCTGACTGGCCAGTTCTACAAGCAGTTCGCCATGACCATCGCCATCTCGACGGTGATCTCCGCCTTCAACTCGCTGACCCTGTCGCCCGCACTGTCGGCCCTGCTGCTCAAGAGCCATCACGACAAGCCGGACTGGCTGACCCGTGGCATGAACCGCGTCTTCGGCCGCTTCTTCAACTGGTTCAACAACATGTTCGGCCGCGCGTCCGAGTCCTACGGAACGGGCGTGTCCAACGTGATCCGCCGCAAGGCGGGCGCCATGGGCGTGTACGCGGTGCTGGTGGCCGCGACGCTTGGCGTGTCGTACCTGGTGCCCGGCGGCTTCGTGCCCGCGCAGGACAAGCAGTACCTGATCGGCTTCACGCAGTTGCCCAACGGCGCGTCGCTGGACCGCACGGAAGCGGTGATCCGCCGCATGAGCGACATCGCCTTGAAGGAACCCGGCGTGCAATCCGCCATCGCCTTCCCCGGCCTGTCGATCAACGGCTTCACCAACAGTTCCAGCGCCGGCATCGTGTTCGTCACGCTCAAGCCCTTTGGTGAACGCAAGAGCGCCGAGCTTTCCGGCGACGCCATTGCCGCATCGCTGAACCAGAAGTTTGCCGCCATCCAGGACTCGTTCATTGCCGTGTTCCCGCCCCCGCCCGTGATGGGCCTGGGCACGCTGGGCGGCTTCAAGCTGCAACTGGAAGACCGCGCGGCGCTGGGCTATGCCGAACTGGACAAGGCCAAGCAGGCCTTCCTGGCAAAGGCGCGTGAAACGCCTGAACTGGGCCCGGCGTTCTCCAGCTATGAAATCAACGTGCCGCAATTGGATGTGGACCTGGACCGCGTGAAGGCCAAGCAGTTGGGTGTGCCGGTGACGGAAGTGTTCGACACCATGCAGATCTACCTGGGCTCGATGTACGTGAACGACTTCAACCGCTTCGGCCGTGTGTTCCAGGTGCGTGCGCAAGCCGATGCCCAGTTCCGCGCGCATGCCGACGACATCCTGCAACTGAAGACCCGCAACGCGGCGGGCGACATGGTGCCGCTGTCGTCCTTGGTGACGGTCAACCAAACGTTCGGCCCGGAAATGGTGGTGCGCTACAACGGCTACACCGCCGCCGACATCAACGGCGGCCCGGCGCCCGGCTACTCGTCTGACCAGGCGCAAGCCGCGGCCGAACGTGTCGCCGCCGAAACGCTGCCGCGTGGCGTGAAGTTCGAATGGACCGACCTGACGTATCAGCAAATCCTGGCGGGCAATGCCGGCTTGTGGGTCTTCCCCATCAGCGTGCTGTTGGTGTTCCTGGTGCTGGCCGCGCTGTACGAAAGCCTGACCTTGCCGCTGGCCGTGATCCTGATCGTGCCGATGAGCATCCTGGCCGCGCTGACGGGCGTGTACCTGACGGGCAACGACAACAACATCTTCACGCAGATCGGCTTGATGGTGCTGGTGGGCTTGTCAGCGAAGAACGCGATTCTGATCGTGGAGTTCGCCCGAGAGCTTGAGATGAGTGGCCGCACGCCGCTGGAAGCCGCGATTGAAGCCAGCCGCCTGCGTCTGCGCCCGATCTTGATGACCTCCATCGCCTTCATCATGGGTGTGGTGCCGCTGGTGCTGTCGTCCGGCGCCGGTTCGGAAATGCGCCATGCCATGGGGGTGGCCGTGTTCTTCGGGATGTTGGGCGTGACCTTGTTCGGCCTGTTCCTGACGCCGGTGTTCTACGTGTTGCTGCGTTCGCTGGGCGGCAAGCCGCTGCATTCGGCGGCCCCGCATGAAGCGCCGGAGTGCGCGCCGCACATCGACACGAACGCGCCGCCCACCACGCAGCCTCACGCTTAACGCAGGCAGAAGAGAAGCCAGCGCGTCCTGCTCACAAGGCAGGGCGCGCGCCAAAGAGAATTCATCATGATCCAAAGACTGACCCGCGGTTCCGCCCTGCTTGCCGTCCTGCTCGTGCTGGCCGGCTGCGCGGTGGGCCCTACCTACGAAAAGCCATCCGCCGCCGCGCCGGCGGCCTTCAAGGAAGCGGCCTTGCCCGCGTCTGAAGCCGGCACCTGGAAGCCCGCCGAACCGTCGGAAGACGCGCTGCGCGGCGCCTGGTGGAAGGTATTCGGCGACGAAGGCCTGAACCAGTTGGAAGAAGAAGCGCAGCAGGCCAACCAGAACCTGCAAGCCGCCGCCGCCCGCCTGGCGCAGTCGCGCGCGCTGCAACGCGAAGCCCGCGCCGGCTTCTTTCCGACGCTGGACGCGGCCTTTGGCCCGAACCGCCAGCGCCCCTCGGCCGTGTCGCAAGGCCTGCCCGATGGTACGTCCACCAGCCCGGTGACGACGTGGCGCGCGCAAGGTGCCGTGTCGTACGAAGCCGACCTGTTTGGCCGCGTGGCCTCCACCGCCGATGCCGCCACCGCCGACGCCCAACAAAGCGAGGCGCTGTACCGGTCGGTGCTGCTGGCCTTGCAGGCCGACGTGGCCTCGACCTACTTCCTGGTCCGCGAGCAGGACGCCGAATCGCAGCTTTACCACCAGACGGTCAAGCTGCGCACCGACACGCTGCAATTGATCCAGCGCCGTTACGATGCCGGCGACATCAGCGAACTGGACCTGGCCCGCGCCAAGTCCGAGCTGGCGTCTGCGCAGTCGGAAGCGCTGGGCATCGACCGCCGCCGCGCCGCCGCCGAACACGCGCTGGCCGTGCTGCTGGGCCGCGCGCCGTCTGACTTCACAATGCCGCCGCAGCCGATTGAAAAGGTGGCGCTGTCGATTCCCGCAGGCTTGCCGTCCACCTTGCTGGAACGCCGCCCCGACATCGCCGCCGCCGAACGCGCCATGGCCGCCGCCAATGCCCGCGTCGGCGCAGCCAAGTCCGCGTTCTTCCCGCGCCTGGACATCACCGGCGCCTTTGGTTATGAATCGTCGGACCTGGGCAACCTGTTCCAGTGGTCCAGCCGCACGTTCCTGCTGGGCCCGCTGGTGGGCGCCGCGCTGTCGATGCCGATCTTCGACGGCGGCCGCCGCCAAGCCGGCCTGGACCGCGCGCGCGCCGTGTATGAAGAAGACGTTGCCGTGTATCGCCAGACGGTGCTGAATGCCTTCCGCGAGGTCGAAGACAATTTGGCCAACCTGCGCATCCTGGCCGACCAGACCAAGGCGCAAGACGCCGCGGTCGAAGCCTCGGCCCGCGCCGCGATGCTGTCGCACACGCAATATCGCGAAGGCAGCATCAGCTACCTGGACGTGATCGAAGCCGACCGCAGCGTACTGTTGCAGCAACGCGTTGCCGTGCAGTTAAGCGGCGAACAAGCTCGCTCGGCGGTAGCCCTGATCCGCGCCATCGGCGGCGGCTGGGACAACCCCGTCCCCCCGGATACGGTAGCGGCCCGGTAGGATGGCGTAGGATGGGTGAAGCGCGGCACAGCCATCGCCAGAACCCAAACGCCGATCGCGCGTAACCCATCATGCAACGGTTGCTGTGTGGCTACGCTTCAAAAGAACTGGACCGTTGCTTGATGGGTTTCGCGCGATTGGCAATTTCGTTCTATTGAAATCTCTGCCGCGCTGCACCCATCCTACGATGACAACGCCGCCGCAACGTCGGTAGGATGGGTGAAGCGCGGGAAGACCGCGCCTAGCACCCAAACGCCGATCGCGCGTAACCCATCATGCAACGGTTGCTGTGTGGCTACGCTTCAAAAGAACTGGACCGCTGCTTGATGGGTTTCGCGCGATTGGCGATTTCGTTCTGTTGAAATCTCTGCCGCGCTGCACCCATCCTACGGTGGCGGGTTCTTACGTTGCGCCACGCGCTGCACCACGCGCTGCGCCACGCGGTATCCGGCGAAGACATAGAACGCTGCGCTGTTCACCACCAGCCACGCCCCCAACCCGCCCAGCAGCGCTACCACCGGCCCCACCGCGCGCACCCCGCCTTGAGTCCATACCGCCACGCCCAGGGCGCCAACTGTCACCAAACCCAGCACCAGCCACTTCACCACCACCAATCCGGCGGACCTGCCGGCCATCACCCACACCACGCCTATCGCCAAGGCCAGCGCCGTGCCTGCGCATACCGCCACCAACGCGAACGCCGCCCACGCGGCGCCGGCCGACTGCAACAACAGGCTCAGCACTTCGATCCCCACGCCCAGGCCGCCCGTCATGACCAGCACGGCCAGCACCAGGGGCGACCACATGCCGGGCGGCGCGTGGCGGGCGTCCATGTCGGCCACGAAGCGGTGCATCGCCGATGACGCCATCGGGTCGTCCGTATCCTCCCTGCCGGACAGCGCCGCCTCTACCTTGCGGCATTGCGCGATCAATGTGTTCAGTCCGGCCTTGGGCCTGTCGTCGGTTGAGGGCATCACAGTCGAGTCATCGTCCCATCGCAGTCAAATCATGGTCGGGTCTTCGTCACTTCACAGTCGCCTCACAGCCTCGTCACGCCCGGCGCGTGTTCCGCTACCGTGTTGCGCAGCGCCGCCATGGCCTCTTGCACCGCCAGCGGCCGGAACGCATCTTCGCGCCAGTACATCGCCACCGATCCAAAGCCCGACAGCCGCACCGGAATGATCCGCATCGCGCGCATCTGCGAAAAGCGCAGCGCGGCGCGATGCGAGGCGACGCCGATCATGTCGCTGTTGTTGATCAGCGTGAGGTTGATCGTGACCGAATTTGATTCCACGTGATCGGCCGGCGGCGCTTGCCCCGCCGCCGCCAGCGCGGCATCCACCGCGTTGCGGATCGGCGTGCCCTTGGGCCACAAGATCCATCGATACGACAACAGATCCGGCCAGGTCGGCTGTTCAATCGCGAACAGCGGATGACGCGGCCGCGCCACCAAGTGGATAGGTTCCAGGTACAGCGCTTCAAAGCGAATGGCGGGGTCGTGGTGTTCAGGCGCCGAGCGGCCCACCACGATATCCAGATCGCCTTGCGCCAGTTGCGCCAGCAGCCGGTCGGTGGTGCCTTCCACCAGCTTGACGCGCGCTTGCGGCATGCGTTCCAACAGCTTCATCACCGCCAGCGGCACCGTATCGGATGCCGACGCGCCGGATGCGCCGATCACCACGCGGCCGCCACCCCCTTCGCGCAGCGCGGCCATGTCGGCGCCCGCACGGTCCAGTTGCGCCTCCAGCCGCTGCGCGTGCGCGATCAGCACGTCGCCATGCGGCGTGGGACGCAAGCCGCGCGCATGTCGTTCAAACAGCGGCAGCCCGATATCGTCTTCCAGGTCTTTCAGCCACTTCGACAGGCCGGGCTGCGTGGTGTTCAGCATGGCCGCCGAATGGCTGATGTTGCGGGTCTGCGCCAAGCTCAACAGCATCTTCAGATTGCGCAGCCGCAGGCGGTGGGTCCAGTCCATGCAGGCCCTCATCCGTGGGGGGTTGTCTCGTATGTATATGTTTATTGGTATGGATAATAAGATAATTTCATTTCAAAACACATAGCTGTTCTACGCATAATTGTCTTCAAACCTGGACCAGCCGCGAACCACGCGGCGGCCACCCGTAGAAGCCGGCATCAGCCGGACAACCCGGAGACAAACATGCCCGACGGCCACACCACCGGCGCGGAGCGCAGCACTGACCGCAGCGCCGACCGCAGCAGCTACTACGCCCGCATTGCCAAGAAACACATGGCTCCGCTCTGGGAGTCATTGCATAACCTGGTACCCCGCCAGCCCACCCCGCGCTGCGTACCCGCCATCTGGAAGTACGACGACGTGCGCGACGACGTCATGGCGTCCGGCTCGCTGATTACCGCCGAGGAAGCCGTGCGGCGCGTGCTGATCCTGGAAAACCCCGGCCTGCCCGGCCAGGCCAGCATCACCCAAAGCCTGTATGCGGGCCTGCAACTGATCTTGCCCGGCGAAGTGGCGCCCAGCCACCGCCACACACAATCGGCGCTGCGCTTCATCGTCGAAGGCCGGGGCGCGTACACCGCCGTCAACGGCGAGCGCACCACCATGCATCCGGGCGACTTCATCATCACGCCGTCGTGGACCTGGCATGACCACGGCAATGCCGAAACCGTCGAAGGCGGCGAGCCCGTCGTCTGGCTGGACGGCCTGGACATTCCCTTGCTGCGCTTTCTGGATGCCGGCTTTGCCGAGAACTATCCGCAAGCCGCCCAGCCCGTGACCCGCCCGGAAGGCGACAGCATGGCGCGCTTTGGCCACAACATGGCGCCCGTTCGCCATCAGGTATCCAGCGGCACCTCGCCCATCTTCAACTACCCCTACGAACGCAGCCGCGAAGCGCTGGACGCGCTCTATCGGCATGGCGAACTGGACGCCTGGGACGGCGTGAAGCTGCGCTACCTGAACCCGGCCACGGGCGGCTACCCCATGCCCACGATGGCCACCTTCATGCAATTTTTGCCGGCCGGATTTCAGGGCAAGCCCTATCGCAGCACCGACTCCACCGTCTACAGCGTGGTGGAAGGCCGGGGCATCGCGCGCATTGGCGAAGAGGAATTTCACTTCGGCCCGCGCGACGTCTTCGTGGCGCCGTCGTGGCTGCCCGTGCAACTGGCCGCGCTGGACGACGCCACCCTGTTCAGCTATTCCGACCGCCCCGTGCAGGACGCGCTGGGCGTATGGCGCGAAGAGCGCGTCGGCTGATACGCGTCGCGCGGTTCGCCGCGCTGCGTTTGCGGCCCGCTTCCTGCTGGGTTCCCGTTTTGCTTTCCGCTTTGCTTTCCGCTTTGCTTTCCGCTTTGCTTTCCGCGTTGTTTCCCCGCTTTGTTTCCCCATCCTCGATCCAAGGTTGATCCATGCCTTTCGTGTTTGCTCCCGCCGCTCCCGTCGCCGTGCCCATTGCCGGCGGCCAGGATGCCTTTCCCGTGCGCCGCGTCTACTGCGTGGGCCGCAACTACGCCGCCCACGCGCGCGAGATGGGCTTTGACCCCGACCGCGAACCGCCTTTCTTTTTCTGCAAGCCCGCCGATGCCGTCGTACCGGTGGCCGACGGCCAGACGCTGGATCTGCCCTACCCTCCCGAGACCGCCAACCTGCATTACGAGATTGAACTGGTTGCCGCCATCGGCCAGGGCGGCGCGAACATAGCCGTGGACGACGCGCTGCAACACGTCTGGGGCTACGCCGTGGGCCTGGACATGACGCGCCGCGACTTGCAGATGAAGATGCGCGAAGCCGGTCGCCCCTGGGAACTGGGCAAGGCCTTCGACCAGAGCGCGCCCATCGGCCCGCTGCACCCGGCCGCGTCCGTCGCGGGCATCGAGCAGGCGGGCATCTGGCTACAGGTCAACGGCGCCGACAAGCAACGCAGCGACATCGGCAAGCTGATCTGGTCCGTGGCGGAAACCATTGCCTACCTGTCGCGCTATTTCCGCCTGGAGCCCGGCGACCTGATCTACACCGGCACGCCGGAAGGCGTGGGCCCCGTGGTTCGCGGCGACAAGATGCTGGGCGGCGTCGACGGGCTGGGCACGCTGAGCGTGCAGATGGTCTGACGGGAGCCCCCATGCAACTGCACAGCTTTTTCAATAGTTCCACGTCGTACCGCGTGCGTATCGCGCTGGCGCTCAAGGGCCTGCCCTACGAGATCCTTCCTGTGAACCTGCGCAAGCAGGAACAACGCGCGCCCGAGTACGTGGCCAAGAATCCGTCGGCCGGTGTGCCGCTGCTGATTGAGGGCGACGTCCAGTTGTCGCAATCGCTGGCCATCATTGACTACCTGGACGCCACGCATCCCGAGCCGCGCCTGATACCCGCCGCCACCTTGGCGCGCGCGCGGGTGCTGGAACTGTCCAACGCCATCGCCTGCGACATCCACCCCGTCAACAACATGCGCATCCTGCGCTATCTGCAAGACGTGCTGGGCGCGAGCGACGCGCAGAAAAACACCTGGTATCAGCACTGGGTAAACGAAGGCCTGGGCGCGGTGGAAGAACTGTTGGCCCGCCATGGCCACGGAGCGTACTGCTTTGGTGATGCTCCCACGCTGGCCGATTGCTGCCTGGTGCCGCAAGTGGCCAACGCGCAGCGCATGGGCTGCGACTTGTCGGCCTTTCCGCGCATTCTGCGCATCCATGAGCACTGCAACGCCCAGCCGGCATTCCAGCACGCCGCGCCCGCCCGCCAACCCGACGCCATTCAATGACGATGAGCACGCCCATGCAAGAACCCGACACCCACGGCGCACCGCTGCGCGAGTACACCGACCCCGCCTACCAACCCCTGTGCGCCAACCTGGCCGAGGTGCGCGCCAACATCGACCGGCTGGACGACGAGATCGTGCGCCTGATTGCCGAACGCGCGCTGTATGTGAAAGACGCGGCGCGCTTCAAGCGCGATGCCTACCAGGTCAGCGCGCCCGCGCGCCAGGCCCAGGTTTTTGACAAGGCGCGCGCGCTGGCCACCCGCCACAACCGCGGCTTCGCCAATCTGGAAGCGGTGGTGGACGCGACCTATCGCGCGATGGTGGCGGCCTTCATCGCCAATGAGCAAACCTATTTCGACAACATGAAAAATGTGGGAGACACGGATGACTGAGTTTTTGCCCCTGACGCGGCCACTGAGACGGCCACTGAGCGTGGCGGCGCGCGCGTTTACGCTGGCCATGGCCGTTGTTGCTCCGCTGTCCGCCCCGCTGTCCACCGCACACGCCGCCGACGCCTGGCCGTCGCAGCCGCTGAAAGCCGTCGTGCCGTTCGGCCCCGGGTCCAGCCCGGATCAGGTGGCGCGTGTGGTCGCCGAAAAGGCCAGCACCATCCTGGGACAAACCATCGTCATCGAGAACAAGCCCGGCGCCAGCGGCAACATCGGCACCTACGCCATCGCCAACGCCAAGCCCGACGGCTACACCTTCGGCGTGTCCATCACCGGCCCGCTGGTGAACAACACACTGCTATTCGACAAGCTGCCCTACGCGCCCGCCACCGACTTGTCGCCGCTGACGCTGGCCGTGCATCAGCCCAACGTGCTGGTCGTGCCCGCGTCGGCCGGCATCGCCAACGTGGGCCAGTTGCTGGACGCGCTGAAGAAGAATCCCGACAAGTACAACTTCCCTTCGACGGGCGCGGGCACGGTGTCGCATCTGGCGGTTGAGCTGATGCTGCAACAGATCGGTGGTCGCGCGACGCACGTGCCCTACCCGTCGTCACCCGCCGCGCTGACGTCCCTGCTGTCGGGCGATACGCAGTTTGCGGCGCTGCCGCCCATTGCCGTCATGCCGATGGTGAAGGACGGGCGCTTGAAGGCGCTGGCGGTGACCTCATCCAAGCGGTCGGCGCTGCTGCCCGACATTCCGACGCTGGCGGAAGCGGGGGTGTCGGGTATTGAGGGCTCGGCGTGGATCGGCTTCGTGGTGTCGTCCAAGGTGCCGGCCGATATACAGAAAAAATTGTCCGATGCACTGATCCAGGCTATCCGCGACCCTGAAGTGGCCAAGCGCCTGCAAGCGCAGTACATGGACCCCGTGGGCAGCACGCCCGCCGAGTTCCGCGCCTACATGGACGACGAGCTCAAACGCTGGGAACCCTTGATCAAGAAGCTGGGCATCAAGGGGCAATAAGGCACACGCAAGACAAGCAAGGAGGACATCAATGCTCATTACCGAACCCGCCCGCCAAGTGCCGCTCTACGGCGAATTCGACGTCGTGGTGCTGGGCGGCGGCCCGGCCGGCGTGCTGGCCGCCGCCAGCGCGGCCCGCAATGGCGCACGCGTGCTGCTCGTGGAACGCTACGGCTTTCTGGGCGGCATGGGTACCGCCGCCGGCGTGTCCAATTTCTGCGGGCTGCACGCCAACATCCACGGCAACATCCGCCAGGTGGTGCACGGCATGACCGACGAGCTGCTCGACCGCATGCGCGCCATGGACGGCTTGAACGACCCGCACCTGATCCTGGGCAAGATCCACGCCCAGGCCTACGACATCTCCGCCTTCAAATGCGCCGCCGACGGCATGGTGCAGGACAGCGGCGCGCAGGTGCTGTTCCACGCCCTGGCCACGGGCCTGGCGCGCGACGAACAAGGCCGCGTCGATGTCTTGTTCCTGGAGACCAAGTCTGGCCGCTGCGCGGTGCGTGCCAAGGTCTTCATCGACTGCTCGGGCGATGGCGACATCGCGCAATGGGGCGGCCTGCCCTTCGAAAAAGGCGACGAACACGGTCACATGCTGTACCCCACGTTGATGTTCAAGGTAGGCAACGTGGACGGCGCGCGCGCGCAAGAAGCCTGGAAGACCATTCCGCTCTTGATGGATGAAGCCGCCGCCAGCGGCGAGTTCACCTTCCCGCGACGCGGCGCCATCGTGCGGCCGCAAAAGCACGACTACGAATGGCGCGTGAACGTTACGCAACTGGCCAATGCCGATGGCAGCGCGGCCGATGGCACCGACGCCGGTTCGCTGTCGGCCGGTGAACTGGAAGGCCGTCGGCAGATCATGCAGTACCTGGCCTTTCTACGCGCCAAGGTGCCGGGCTTTGAACAAGCCTACGTGCTGGACATCGCGCCGCAACTTGGCATTCGCGAAACGCGCCGCATCGTGGGCGAGGCGGTGCTAACCAAAGAGCACGTGCTGGGCTGCGCCGACTTTGCCGACAGCATCGGCGTGAACGGTTGGCCCTTGGAAATGCACACGGCCGGCGACGTGAAGTGGGTGTGGCCGCCCATTCCGGAGTCTCGCGGCTACAACCAACTGCCGTTTCGGATGATGGTGCCCAAGCGGGGGCCGGGCGTGGCCGACAACGTGCTGGTGGCGGGCCGCTGCGCCTCCATGACGCATGAAGGCCAGTCCGCCGCGCGCGTCAGCGGCAGTTGCTTTGTGATGGGCGAAGCGGCGGGCACGGCGGCGGCCATGGCGCTAAGCGCGGGCGTCATGCCGGCCGAGCTTCCCATCGCGGCCTTGCAGGCGCAACTGACACGCCAGGGCGCCTTCCTGGGCGGCCAGGAATGAACCGGCACGGAACCTTGATATGAATGCATCCTCAACGACAACGACACCCCCCGCCACGCGCTCCGTCATCGTGGTCGGCGGCGGCATCGGCGGGCTGGCGGCCGCGCTGGCGCTGACCCGGCAAGGCATCGCCGTGCAACTGCTGGAGCAGGCCGCGCACATCGGTGAAATCGGCGCGGGCATCCAGCTTGGCCCCAACGCTTTCGCGGCGCTGGACGCGCTGGGCGTGGGCGACACGGCGCGTGCGCGCGCGGTGTTCACCGACCACATCATCATGATGGACGCGGTGGATGCGCAGGAGGTGGTGCGCATCGACACGGGCGAAGCGTTTCGCGCGCGCTTCGGTGGGCCATATGCGGTGATCCATCGCGCCGACATTCATTTGTCGATCCTTGAAGCCGTGCAGCAGAACCCGCTGATCCGCTTTCGAACGTCGACGCAAATCGCCGCCATGTCGCAAGACGGGCAAGGCGTGGAAGTGGTGGACACGAACGGTGAACGCTACCGCGCGGATGCTGTGGTGGGCGCGGACGGCGTGAAGTCGGTGATCCGCGAACGCACCGTGGGCGACCCCGCGCGCGTGACGGGTCACGTGGTCTATCGCGCCGTGGTCGAACGCGAGAACATGCCCGAAGAACTGCGCATCAACGCGCCCGTGCTGTGGGCGGGGCCGCGCTGCCATCTGGTGCACTACCCGCTGCGCGGCGGCCAGCAATACAACCTAGTCGTCACCTTCCACAGCCGCGAAGAAGAGCAATGGGGCGTGCGCGAAGGCAGCAAGGAAGAGGTGCTGTCGTACTTTGAAGGCATCCACCCGCGCCCGCATCAGATGCTGGACCGCCCCACGTCATGGAAGCGCTGGGCCACCGCCGACCGCGACCCGGTCGAACACTGGGGCCAGGGCCGCGTCACCTTGCTGGGCGACGCGGCGCATCCGATGACGCAGTACATGGCGCAGGGCGCGTGCATGGCGCTGGAAGATGCGGTCACGCTGGGTGAAGCCGTACGCGAATGCGGGCACGACCTGGAAGCGGCGTTCCGCCTGTATGAATCGGTGCGCATTCCGCGCAGCGCGCGCGTGGTCTGGTCCACCCGGGAAATGGGCAGGCTGTATCACGCGCGTGGCGTGGAGCGCACCGTGCGCAACATGCTGTGGACGGGCCGCAGCCAGTCACAGTTCTACGACGCGTTGCAGTGGTTGTACGGCTGGAAGGTGGAACGCTGCCTGGCGCCGATGTAGGGACTCAATACAAAGACATCAATACCGAAGGGCAGGCAAGAAGCGGGATTCAAGCACAAGGTGCAGGCAAACAACAGAAGCACAAGACCAAAGCACAACAGGAGACAACCATGACATGCCATATCCTACGGGGCGCCGCAGCCCTGGCGTTGGCGCTGACGGCATGCGCCGCCGGCGCGCAGGGCAAGCCGCTGGACATCGGCTTCATCGGCACGCTGTCCACGCCCGCCGGCTACATCGGCGAAGACGAGCGCGACGCCTTCATGCTGGCCGTCAAGGAAGGCGGCGGCAAACTGGGCGGCGTGCCGGTCAATGTGCGCGTGGAAGACGACGCGCTCAAGCCCGCCAACGCCAAGCAAACCGCCGACAGGATGGTGCAAGACGGCGTGCGCCTCTTCACGGGCGTGAACTTTTCAAACGTCATGGCGGCGGTTGGCCCCACGGTGCTGAACGCGGGCGGTTTCTACGTCAGTCTGAACGCCGGCCCCTCCAACTACGCGGGCAAGGCTTGCAACCCGAACTACTTCGCGGTCGCCTTCCAGAACGACTCGTACGCCGACACCGCCGGCATCGCCGCGAATGAATTGGGTGTGAAGCGCGTAGTGGTGATGGCGCCCAACTACCAAGCCGGCCGCGACGCCGTCGCCGGCTTCAAGCGTGCGTACAAGGGTGACATCGTTGAAGAGATCTACACGAAGTTGGATCAGTCGGACTTCTCGGTTGAGCTGGCCCGCATCCGCGCGTTGAACCCCGACGCCATTTTCCAGTTTCATCCGGGCGGCGCGGGCATCAACCTGACCAAGCAGTTCGCCAATTCGGGGCTGTCGGACAAGATCAAGATGATCACACCTATCTATTCCATGGACGAACGCATGCTGGCCGCGACGGGCACGGCGGGCAAGGGGTTCTATCTGAGTTCGCTATGGAGCGCGGACCTGGACAACCCGCAGAACAAACATTTCGTCGAGGCGTTCACCAAGGCGTATCAACGTGCGCCCACGGCGTATGCGGCGCAGGCCTACGACACCGCGAATCTGATCGCGTCGGCCTTAAAAGCCGTCAATGGCGACATCACTGGCCGCGCAGACGACTTCCGCGCCGCGCTACGCAAAGCAGACTTTGCGAGCGTGCGCGGAAAGTTCAAATTTGGACCAAACCAGCACCCGATCCAGGATTGGTATCTGCTGCACATCGAAGCGGACGCAAGCGGCAAGCTGGTCTACAAAAACATGAAGGTCCTGGCCCGCGATCACACAGACGTGCACGCGGCAAACTGCAAAATGTAGGTGCCTGCGGCAGATAGCAAAATGTAGGTGCGTGCGGAAGACAGCAAAATGTAGGTGCGTGCGGCAGATAGCAAAATGTAGGATGGGTGGAGCGCGCCAGATCCGTAAAAAGCACACAGGCGTGAATCGCGCGTAACCCATCAGGCGATGCCTGCCCCAGCGCGGAACGCCAGAAAAAAACAGCCGCCCGATAAATACCTCGGGCGGCTGTTTGTTGATTGTGGGGCCTATGCTGCTTCTACCGCTGCTTGATGGGTTCCGCGCGTTCGGCGTTGGCATTCTTGCCTGGACCGTGCCGCGCTACACCCATCCTACAAGAGACGTCCGGCACGTAGGATAGGTGTGGCGCGCCAGAAGAGACGGCCGGCACGTAGGATGGGTGTGGCGCGCCAGAAGAGACGTCCGGCACGTAGGATGGGTGTAGCGCGCCAGACTCGCCAAAAGAACCCCGCCGCCAAGCGCGCGAACCCATCAGGCAACCCGCCAAATGTTCACGCAGCCGCCAAATGTTCACGCAGCCGCCAACTACTCACGCCTTCCGCGCGCCCCCACCCCTCAATTCAAACTAGCTCCAGAGATCTTCACAATCTCCTGGTACTTCGTTTTTTCACCCTTCACGAACTCGGCAAACGCTTCCGGGGTCATCGGCGTGGCTTCCGAACCCATCGTCAGCAGGCGCTGCTTCACGTCCGGTTGCTGCATCGCATCCGCGTAGGCCTTGTTCAGCTTTGCCACCACCGGCGCGGGCGTGCCGCCGGTCGTGAACACGCCGAACCAGGTGCCCAGGTCAAAGCCCTTGATGCCCGACTCTTCAACCGTCGGCACATCCGCCAGCAGCGACGAACGCTTGGCCGTGGTCACGGCAAGCGCCTTGACCTTGCCGTCCTTGATCAAGGGTGCCGATGCAGCCAGGTTGTCGAACATGAAATCCGATTGGCCCGACAGCAAGGCCAACTGCGCGGGCGCCGCGCCTTGATAAGGAATGTGTTCAACCTTGATGTCGGCGCGCGCCTTCAGCAGTTCGCCCGACAAATGGCCCGCGCTGCCGTTGCCGCCCGAACCGTAGTTCAGCTTGCCCGGATTTTTCTTCGCGTAGGCAACCAGGTCAGCCAGCGTCTTGATGCTGTTCTTCTCGGCGAATTCATTGTTCATCACCAGCACGTTCGGCACCGCCGCCACGATCGTCACGGGCGCGAAGTCCTTGACCGGGTCGTAAGGCAGGTTGGCGAACAGCCAGGGGTTGATGGCGTGCGTGGCCACCGCGCCCATGACCAGCGTGTAGCCGTCGGCCGGCGCCTTGGCCACCAGATCGGCGCCGATGTTGCCGCCCGCGCCCGACCGGTTTTCCACGATCACGGGTTGGCCGAGCGAACCGCGCACCTTTTCGGCCAGCATGCGGGCCATGGTGTCCAGCGGGCCGCCGGGCGGGTAAGGCACGACGAAGCGGATCGGCTTGGTCGGGAAGTCAGTGGCTTGGGCCAGCGCGGGTGCGCCGAAAGGCAAGGTGGCGGCAAGCGCCACGGCGCCTTGCAACAGGGCACGGCGGACCTCGCTGTGGGGGGTTTTCGTCATAATGTTGTTCTCCTCAATCCAGATCAATGGCGGTCAGTAGCATACCGCAGCCCAGGCGCTGGCGTAACAAAGGGATACGCGGCAGATTGGCCCGATATTCGCGCGGGTAAGCGGGATTTCAGCGCCACACGTGCGCCGATCAGCCTTGCGGCGTGGGCTCGGATTTGCATGTCTGTCTCCACGACAGCCCCATTCCCCCCGGGATGCACCTTCACACCGCCAAAAACAAAACACCCCAAAACCCGGATCGCAATCCAAGCCTTGGGGTGTTTGCCAATACGGCGGTTCTTGATGGATCAGTGCAGGATCTGGCTCAGGAAAAGCTGAGTCCGTTCGTTCTGCGGATTGTCGAAGAACTGGTCGGGCGTGTTTTGTTCGATGATTTCGCCGCGGTCCATGAAGATGACGCGGTTGGCGACTTTGCGTGCGAAGCCCATTTCGTGGGTGACGCAGATCATCGTCATGCCGCTTTCCTGGGCCAGCGTGACCATTACGTCCAGCACCTCCTTGACCATTTCGGGGTCAAGCGCCGACGTCGGCTCATCAAACAGCATGATCTTCGGGCTCATGCACAACGACCGCGCAATGGCCACGCGCTGCTGCTGGCCGCCCGACAACTGGCCGGGAAATTTCTTGGCCTGCTCCGGAATGCGCACGCGCTCCAGGTATTTCATGGCCGTGGCTTCAGCTTCCGCGCGCGGCTTCTTCAGCACCCACATGGGTCCCAGCGTCAGGTTTTCCAGCACCGTCAGGTGCGGGAACAAGTTGAAGTGCTGGAACACCATGCCGACGTCCTTGCGGATCGTCTCGATGTGCTTCAAGTCATTGGTGAGCTCGGTGCCATCGACAATGATGTGGCCCTTCTGGTGCTCTTCCAGACGATTGATGCAGCGGATCATCGTGGACTTGCCCGAGCCCGACGGGCCGCACACCACAATGCGCTCACCCTGCGCCACGTCCAGATTGATATTGCGCAACACGTGGAACTGGCCGTACCACTTGTTCACGTCCTGCAAACGAATAATGGCATCCGACATGCCTGTACTCCCGTAAATATCGCTGTGCGCGCCCGCCGGCAGGCGGACGCGCACCATTGACTAGCGTTGGTGATCCGTCGCAAGACGTTTTTCAAGCGCCTGGCTGTACTTGGACATGGAAAAGCAGAACACGAAGTAGATCAGCGAGATGAACAGATACGCCTCTACGCCGAATCCGCGCCATGCCGCATCCGACAGGGCCGCCTTGGCTGCCAACGTCAGGTCGAAAATGCCGATGATGACCACCAGCGAGGTGTCCTTGAACAGCGCGATGAAAATGCTGACCAGCGGCGGAATCACGATCTTCAGCGCCTGCGGCAAGATGATCTTGCGCATCTGCTGCCAGTACTTCAGGCCCAGCGAATCCGCGCCTTCGTACTGCCCCTTCGGGATCGCCTGCAAGCCACCGCGCACCGTTTCCGCAATGTAGGCCGCGGCGAACATGATGATGGCGATCTGCGCGCGCAGAAGCTTGTCGATGGACACGCCTTCCGGCAGGAACAGCGGCAACATCACCGACGACATGAACAGCAGGCTGATCAGCGGCACGCCACGGATCAGCTCGATGTACACGACGCACAGCGCCTTGATGGCCGGCATCTTCGAGCGCCGGCCCAGGGCCAGCAGCACGCCGATGGGGAACGCGAAGGCAATACCGAACGTGGACAGGATCAGCGTCAGCGGCAGGCCGCCCCAGCGTGCGTTTTCCACGTAGGTCAGGCCGAACACGCCGCCCCACATCAAGAGCGCAACCGCCGTCAGGCCCACGACCCAGATGACGGCCAGCTTCCAGTTCCAGAAGCGGCGGATGCCGCTGCACACAATCACGGCCACCAGCAGGAAGGTGGCGATCAGCGGACGCCATTGCTCGTCGTACGGATAGGTGCCGAACAGGATCAGCCGGTGCTTTTCGATGATGAACGCCCAGCAGGCGCCACCCGAGGCCCGGCATTCCTGGGCGTTCGCCGCGTTGAAGTCGGCTTTGAAGAACGCCCATTCCAGCAGCGCCGGCACCGACATCAACAGGAACCACGCAAGCAGTACGGTGATGAGGATGTTCAGCGGCGACGAGAACAGGCGGGATTTCAGCCACGCCCATGGGCCCACATGCGTGCTGGGCGGCGGCATGGCGTCGGTGGGGGTATGCGTAGTGCTGCTCATCTCAACGCTCCACCAGCGCGATGCGCTTGTTGTACCAGTTCATGAATATCGAGATCGAGAGGCTGACCGTGAGGTACGCGCCCATGATGATAAGAATGCCCTCGATGGCCTGGCCCGTCTGGTTCAGCGTGGTGTTGACCACCGACACGATGTCCGGATAACCGATAGCCACGGCCAGCGAGCTGTTCTTCGTCAGGTTCAAGTACTGGCTGGTCATCGGGGGGATGATCACGCGCAGCGCCTGCGGCAGGATCACCAGGCGCAGCACCTTACCGCGCGGCAAGCCCAGCGAACCGGCGGCTTCCCATTGGCCGTTGTTGACGGCCTGGATGCCCGAGCGCACCACTTCGGCAATGAAGGCCGAGGTGTAGATCACCAGACCCGCCAGCAGTGCGGCGAATTCCGGCGACAGCGTCAGACCGCCCGCGAAGTTGAAGCCCTTGAGTTCCGGCATTTGCAGCGTCAGCGACGCGCCGCTAACCAGCCATCCGATGAACGGCAGCCCGATCAGCAGGCCGATGGCCCAGCGACCCAGCGGGAACATGTGGCCCGTGGCTTCGTGGCGCTTCTTGCCGTAGTGGCCCAGGAAGATGATCGCGACGATGGCCAGGCCCAGGCCCGCCAGCATCCAGTCCAGCGAATTGCCTTCCAGCGACGGCACCTTCAGGCCGCGATTGGAAATGAACACCCCGGGCAGCGGATTGTGCGCCTGACGCGGACCCGGCATGTTTTCCGTGATCAGCGCGTACCAGAAGAACAATTGCAGCAAGAGCGGCACGTTGCGCATCACTTCGACGTAAACCGAGGTGATCTTGGCGACGAGCCAGTTCTTGGACAGACGGCCAATGCCGATCAGCGTACCGAGGATGGTGGCAAGCACGATGCCGATGACGGCGACGCGCAAGGTGTTGAGCAAGCCGACCAGAATGGCCCGGCCGTAGTCATTCGAGGGGGAGTAGTCGATGGCCGTTTCGCCGATCGCAAATCCGGCTTCTCGGCTCAGAAACCCGAAGCCCGTGGCGATATTGCGCACGGACAGGTTGTGTAGCGTATTGGAAACCAGGAACCACACTGCCCAGGCCACCGCGGCCAGCGCGAACACCTGGTACACCACCGAGCGTACGCCGGGGTCGTTCCAGTTGAGCCGCCGGCGGGGAGCCGCAATTGGGGCATTATTTTTAGAAGTCGTCATGATGAATCTACAGAAGTCGTAAACCGGGCGGCAACGCCGGCAAGGCCACCCCTACTCCTGCCGCCCGCTCGGGTGGCGGGCTAGGCAAAACGGAGCGCCAGGCTCCGTTTTGCCAGGCAGCCGTGTTAGCGCACCGGCCAGCCGTACATCAAACCGCCTTGCTTGTACGACGCGTTCAAACCACGCTCCAGCTTCATCGGGCTGTTCTTGCCCAGCGTGCTTTCGAAGCTTTCGCCGTAGTTACCCACGCTCTTGATGATGTGGTAAGCCCACTTGTCGTCCACGCCCAGGTTCTTGCCCATGCCCGGGGTCACGCCCAGGATGCGCTGGATGTTGGGGTTGGGGCTCTTGGTCATTTCATCGACGTTCGCCTTGGTGATGCCGTATTCCTCGGCTTCCAGCATGGCGTTCAGCGTCCAACGAACGATGTTGAACCACTGCTCGTCGCCCTGGCGGACCATGGGGCCGAGCGGCTCCTTGGAAAAGTCTTCCGGCAGGATCACGAACTTGTCCGGGTTCTCGAGCGTGGTGCGGGTGGAGGCCAGTTGCGACTTGTCGGTGGTGAAGGCATCGCAGCGGCCGGCCGAGAAGGCGCGGATGATTTCGTCGTACTTGTCGATCACGACCGGCTTGAATTCAATCTTCTGGCTGCGGAACCAGTCGGCCAGGTTCAGCTCGGTGGTGGTGCCCGGCTGCACGCAGATGGTGGCGCCGTTCAATTCCTTGGCGCTCTTGATGTTCAGGTCCTTGGAGACCATCACGCCTTGCGAATCGTAGTAGTTCACGCCCGCGCCGATCAGGCCCAGCGTCGTGTCGCGCGTCAGCGTCACGGTGGTGTTGCGGGTCAGCACGTCGATTTCGCCGGATTGCAGCGCGGTGAAGCGTTGCTGCGTGTTCAGCGGCGTGAACTTGACCTTGGTGGGATCGCCGAACATGGTCGAGGCGATGGCGCGGCACATGTCCACGTCGATGCCCTTGTATTCGCCCTTGCTGTCAGCAATCGAGAATCCCGGAATGCCCGTTGAAACCCCGCATTGGACAAACCCTTTCTTCTTAACGTTATCGAAGGTCGCGCCCGCATTGGCAGCCGCGGATGCAGCGAACAGTGCCGCGCCAATAGCAGCGAGTTTCAGTACTTTCATCGTGATCTCCGTGTGGGACAAATCGAGCTTGCAACGGCCGGGTTGGGCCGAAGCATGGGGCGGATGGTAGCGTCCGGACACGGGCGGGCACATCCGGGAATTCCCTTGAAATATAGGGACACTGGCGAAATCAATTGATGTTTTCGTTCGAAAACGGGGACGCCTTTTTTCAGTTGAACGGCGTTCGAAGATGTGTTCATTTCGTTCTGCTCAAAAGGTGTCCAACTGGTCACGCGGAAACGCTTTTTCACAGGACCATCGTGAATCGGCTTATGCCTGCCTCCTGTCCCCGAGTTACTATTGCGGCTTCATCCGACAGCCGCCATGATCGAATTCCAGCACGTATTCAAATCATATGGTCGCGGCCGAAATATCCTGGCCGACATCAACTTCCGCGTAAGCGCGGGAGAATTCGTTTTTGTATCCGGGCCTTCAGGCGCCGGTAAATCCACGCTGCTCAAGTTGATCGGCGGGTTGGAGCCCGCCAGCCGCGGGTCCATCCAGGTCAACGGGCAACGGCTGGACAAGCTGCCTGCCCGCGCGCGCCCTTATCTGCGCCGCGCCGTGGGGGTCATCTTGCAAGACACTCACCTGCTGTTCGATCGAAGCGCGTTCGAAAACGTCATGCTGCCGCTAGCGGTCCAGGGCCATCCCTGGGATTCCGCCGCGTCGCGCGCCCGCGCCGCCCTGGACAAGGTGGGCCTGTCGGGCAAGGAAGACCTGAATCCCATCGAATTGTCCGGCGGCGAACAACAGCGCCTGGCCATCGCGCGGGCCATCGTGAACCGGCCCGCCATCCTGATTGCCGACGAACCCACCGCCAACCTTGACGATGACAGCGCGCAGCGCATCATGAACGTGTTCCGCGATTTCAACCGCGTGGGCGTGACCACGCTGATTGCCTCGCACGACCAGGGGCTGATGGCGCGTTACGCCTCGCGCACCCTGCGCATCGACCCGGGCAAGTTCGCCGATTCGCACGGCCCTGCCACGCCGCCGTCCGACGCGGGGCAACCCGCTTCTTCCGGCCCGTCGCGCGCCAGCGGCCGCACTGAACCGGGCATGGGTAATCCGGGAGCCTCCTCATGAACGCCTGGCTGCGGCAACACCGCTATGCGTTGATGGTCACCGTGCGCCGGCTGGCCAAGCAACCGTTCTCATCGTTGGCCAACCTGCTGGTCATGGCGCTGGCGCTGGCCCTGCCCTTGCTGGGTAGCGCCATCCTGGTGTCCGTGCAGCCCGTTGCGCGCCAAATGTCCGTCACGCCGGAAGTCACCGTGTTCATGCGCGTGGATGCCCCCGCGGGCGCGGCCGCGGACGTGGCCAAGCGCATCAAGGACGATTACCAAAGCGACGTGCGCGCCGTGCGCGTGGTCGGGCGCGACGCGGCGCTTGCCGACTTGCGTGCCAACCCCGCCTGGCAGCAGGCGCTGGCCGTGCTGCCCGGTAACCCGCTGCCCGATGCCGTGGTCGTGACGCTGGCCGATGGCGACAACCTGGCCGGCCGCGCCGACAAGCTTGCGGGCGACTGGAAACAATGGAACCACGTCGACCTGGTGCAGTTGGACAGCGCCTGGGTGCAACGCCTGGAGGCCATCCTGCGCTTTGCCCGCATCGGCCTGGGTTTCCTTGCCGCCTGCGTGGCCGTCGTGGTGTTGGCCACGGTGTTCAACACCGTGCGCATGCAAGCGCTGTCGCAACGCGAAGAGATCGGCGTAGCCCGTCTGGTGGGCGCCACGGAATCTTTCGTGCGCCGGCCCTTCCTGTATCTGGGCGCGCTGTCGGGCGCGGTGGCCTCGTTGCTGGCCATCGGCGTGTCGGCCATCGCGCTGTCGCCTCTGAACGACGCCCTGCTGGGGCTGGCCCGCAGCTACGGCGCCGAGTTCGCCCTGCATTTGCCTGGCGCATCTGTCCTGGTCACCGCCGTGGTGGCTTCGGCCGCGCTGGGCGCGCTGTCGGCCCGCTGGTCGGTGACGCGCAGCACCCGCTTTTAGGCGCCCCCCGCACCCGGGGCGCGCGCCCCGGTTCTGCATTAAAGCCACGTATAAAGCCCGAACCTCCCCGTGATCCGGGGAAAGACTCTGCACGTGCCTGTGTACGATGATTCCGAGTTGCTGGTGGCTGGCGCGGTCGTCGTCGCTGGCGTTGTGTGCCCGGCGTCGGCGTCTGCTTTGGCGTTTAAACAGGGCCGCATCACTCCCCGCCGTTACAAGCATTTCTCCCGTTGTCATTCGGGATATGTAAGAATAAAGCGAAATTTTTCTACACTTTTTGAAACATAACGTTCCGCAGGGCTTCGTCCTTCATGTCCCAATCGCCGTTCTTGCCTGATAAGTCCCATGGTCTCCCGACTTGAAGCCCGCGCAACGCGCCACTACTTCGACAGCGCGTTCCAATGCCAAGCGGTGAAAGTGCTCCCTAACGAGTACTACGTCACCAACGAAGACCTGATGATCTCGACCGTTCTTGGGTCCTGTGTCGCCGCCTGCATTCACGATCCGGTGACCGGCGTGGGGGGTATGAACCACTTCATGTTGCCGGAAGGCGACATGCAGTCGCCCGCGTCGGCGACGATGCGCTACGGCGCTTTCGCCATGGAAGTGCTGATCAACGAATTGCTCAAGGCCGGCGCCTCGCGCGACCGCCTGGAAGCCAAGGTGTTTGGCGGCGGCGCGGTACTCAGCGCCATGCAGCAGATGAACATCGGCGAACGCAATGGCGTGTTTGTCCTGAATTATCTGAAGCTCGAAGGCATTCCGGTCAAGGCCCAGGACCTGGGCGACGTGCACGCGCGCCGCATCAATTATTTCCCGCGCGACGGCCGGGTGATGGTGCGCAAGATGGCGCCGCACCACCAGCGCGCCGAAGAGATCATCGCCAAGCGCGAACAGGCCGCGGCCCAAAGCGCGCAGGCAAAAACGCAAAGCCCGCCGCGCGTGGAACGTTTCACCCGCCCTGGCGTCGAGCGCTTCGACAAACCGGCTCGTCCGGGCGTGGAACGTTTCGACAAGCCCGCGCGTCCCGGCGTGGAACGCTTCGATAAGCCTGACCGCCCCGCGCGGCCGGGCGTCGAACGCTTCGACACCGCGCTGTCTCGCCTGCGCAAGTCGGAAAACACGGGGACTTGAACGGCGCTTCGGCGACGTAAACAACGCCTGGCAAGGGTCCCGCGCCTACAATCGGCGCATGTCCGCCATCCGTCTTTTCTTCGCCTTGTGGCCGTCGCCGCCCTTGGCCGCGTCCTTGGGCGAATGGGCGCAAGCCGCCCGCCCGCATTGCGGCGGCCGCGTGATGCGCACCGAGACACTGCATTTGACGCTGGCTTTCCTGGGGCCGGTCGAAGCGCAGTTGGCGGATGCACTGGCCGCCGCCACGCCCGACCGCTGTGTGCCGCCGGGAGAACTGGAGTTGGATCGCTACGGTGTATTCAAGCGCCAGCGCATTCTGTGGGCCGGGCCGCGTGAGGCCCCCGCGCCACTGCAAGCCATGCACGACGGCCTGTGGCACTGGTTGGCCGACTATGGCCTGGCCGCGCCGCCGCAGCCGTTTCGTCCGCACGTCACCTTGCTGCGCAACATCGAACGCGACGACCCGCCGCCGCCCCCGCCCGACCCGTTGATCTGGCGCTATGACCGCCTGGTGCTGGTGGCGTCCGAATCGCAGACGGGCGGCAGCCGCTACCGGATCGTGGCGCAATCGCGTCCGCTTTCGCCGTAGCCGCTCTGGCACAATCAGGCGGTTGCAACTCCTGGGATTGCCATGATCATCCTGCTGGACCAAGACGGCGTGCTGGCCGATTTCGAACACGCTTTCCTCGACGCCTGGCGCCTGCGCCATCCCGACATCGCGCCCGTGGAATTCGAAGACCGCAAGTCTTTCCACATCCGCGAGGACTACGCCCCCGAACTACGCAAGATGGCCGAGGCCATCTACACGGCGCCGGGTTTCATCCGCGAGCTGCCGCCCGTGCCGGGCGCGCTGGACGCCGTGCGCGAGCTGCTGGCATTGGGCATGGACGTGCGCATCTGCTCGTCGCCACTTTCGCAGTTTGAAAACTGCGTGGCGGAAAAGTACCTGTGGGTGGAGAAAAACCTGGGTCGCGACGCCACCAACCGGCTGATCCTGACCAAGGACAAGACGCTGGTGCACGGCAACCTGCTGATCGACGACAAGCCCAAAATTGAAGGCGCCGTGAAGCCGCGCTGGAAGCACATTCTGTTTGATGCGCCCTACAACCGGCAGGTGACCGACCGCCCCCGCATCACCTGGGCGAACTGGCGCAACGTGCTGGCGGGCGAGCTCTATACCGCGGACGCATGAGGCCCGCTGGACGCTGTTCAGTCGTCATGATTTAGGACTATTCTGTGCTGGCTGTACCCCCACCCCGGAGGAGTCCGCACTATGAATCTGCACCGTCTGCTCAAGCAGCGAGAAGCCGACCACAAGCCCTTGCGTGTTGCATTGCTGGGCGCCGGAAAGTTCGGCGCCATGTTCATGAGCCAGGCTCCCCGCACGCCGGGCATGCGGCTGGTGGCGGTAGCCGATCTGGCGCCCGACCGCGCCCGCGCCGCCTTGACCCGGGTGGGCTGGCCGGCCAGCGCACTCAATGCCAGCAGCACCAATGACGCGCTGAAGAACGGCAAGGTTTTCTTCAGCGACGACCCGCTTGCCATCATTGCCAGCCCTGACGTCGACATCGTCATCGACGCCACGGGCCAAGCCGCCGCCGGCATCACCCACGTGCTGGCCTGCTGCGAATACGGCAAGCACATCATCATGGTCAATGTTGAAGCCGACGCCCTGGCCGGGCCGCTGCTGGCGCGCCGCGCGCGCGAAGCGGGCATCGTGTATTCGCTGGCCTATGGCGACCAGCCCGCCCTGATCTGCGAAATGGTGGATTGGGCGCGCGCCAGCGGCTTCGAGGTCATGGCGGCCGGCAAGGGCACCAAGTACCTGCCGGAATTCCACACATCCACCCCCGACACCGTCTGGCCCTACTACGGCTTCACCGCCGAAATGGTGGCCGCGGGCGACTTCAACGCGCAGATGTTCAACAGCTTTCTGGACGGCACCAAAAGCGCCATCGAAATGGCGGCGGTATCGAACGCCACCGGCCTCTTGCCCTCGCCATCGGGCCTGCATTTTCCGCCGTGCGGCGTGGACGACCTGGCCCGCGTGCTGCGGCCTCGCGAAGACGGCGGCATTCTGCACCATCGCGGCCAGGTGGAAGTGATTTCATCGCTGGAGCGCGATGGCCGCCCCGTGTTTCGCGACCTGCGCTGGGGCGTCTACGTGACGCTGGCCGCCGACAGCGACTACGTGCGCCGCTGCTTCCAGGAATACGGCCTGGTCACCGACCCCAGCGGCAACTACACCGCCATGTACAAGCCCTATCACCTGATTGGCCTGGAACTGGGCATCAGCGTGGCCAGTGTGGGCTTGCGCCGCGAACCCACCGGCGCGCCGGCCGGTTGGCACGGCGATGTGGTAGCCACCGCCAAGCGCGACCTGCAAGCGGGCCAGATCCTGGACGGCGAAGGCGGCTACACGGTGTTTGGCCGCTTGATGCCGGCGCCCGACTCGGTGGAAGAAGGCTATCTGCCCTTGGGGCTGTCGCACGGAGTCAAGCTCAAGAATCCGGTGCGGCAGTCGCAGGCGATACGCTGGCGCGACGTGGAGTACGACGAGACGTCAACGGCGGTGCAGTTCCGGCGGGAGATGGAACAGACTTTCGCCTAGGCACACAAACCCGTACCCCGCCCCGCAGCCAAAACCACATCCACGCACAGCACTCCACACCGACGCCCCGCCCGCTACACCGGCGCGGGGCGTTCCGCCTGGAACAGCCGCAGGCGGTCGGCCGCGTTGCGCAGATGCTGTTCGGCCGCGCGGCCGGCGGCATCCGGGTCTGCCCCTTCAATGGCGACGAAGATGGCTTGATGCTCGCTTTGCACCGCCGCCATGCGCTCGGCATACCGGCGCGCCGTGTTGTGGCGCGCGCTGCGGATGACGCGGCGCACATTCGCTTCCAGATAATCGTTCAACGACACCAGGTGCGGGTTGTGCGTGGCCTGCACGATGGCCTGATGGAATTGATAGTCTTCTTCGTCGCCCAGCTTGTCGTTGATCAGCGCGTATTCCATGCCGACCAGCGCCTGCCGCATCTTCTTCAAGTCCTGATCCGTGCGGCGCTGCGCGGCATAGCGCGCGGCGGTCACTTCAATGGACAGCATCAATTCCAGGATGTGTTCCAGGTCTTGCGTGTCGCCGGGCGTGGGCGCGTTGATGCGAAAGGCGTTGCGCTGAAAGTTGGGATCCACGAACACGCCGCTGCCCTGCTGCGACGTGATCAGCCCTTCGGACTTCAGGCGCGCCAGCGCCTCGCGCACCACCGCGCGGCTGACCGAATAGGTTTCAGTCAACTGCTTTTCGGTGGGCAGGCGGTCGCCGGGGGCCAGCGCCCCTTGGCGTATCTGCTCGGCCAGCGCATCGCCCAACGCGGCGGAAAGTGAGCTCTTGGGCGCGGTGCGCGGCGGATCCTGATCTTGATTCGGCGGCATGGAAGGTCGGGGAAACGTGATGGTTGCGTCCTGCACTTTAAGCGATATAGATGCCGCCGTTGACCTGCATGACTTCACCCGTCACGAAGCCCGCCAGCGGTGAACACAGGAAGGCGATCGCCCCCGCGATTTCATCGGCCGTGCCAAAGCGGCGCAGCGGCGTGCTTTCCAGCAGGTGCGCGCCCTTCTGTCCGATCAGCTCATGCGTCATGGACGTGGCGATGATGCCCGGCGCCACCGCATTCACGCGGATCTGCGGCGCCAGTTCCAGCGCCAGGCTGCGGGTGAAGCTTTGCACCGCGCCCTTGGACGCCGAATACGCCGCATGCGCGTAACTGCCGCGCTGCGCGGCCAAGGACGTCAGCAGCACGATCGACCCGTTGTGGCGCAGATGGCGCTGGGCCGCGCGGCACGCATAGAAGGTGCCGTCCAGGTTCACACGCATCAGCGTGCGCCAGGCCTCGTCGCTGGTGTCCTTGACCAGTTGTTCCGGGTAGATGCCGGCGCAATGCACCAGGTGGTCCAGCCCACCGAAATGCTTGGCCGCCGCCTCGAACACCCGTTCGCAATCATGCGACACCGACACATCCAGCGCATGCGTGTAGATGCGTTGGCCGGTCGGGTCGAGTTCGGCGGCGATGTCGTCCAGGCGCGCGCCGTCGATGTCCGTCAGCACCAGGCGGGCGCCGTGGGCCGCCATCAGGCGCGCCGTTGCCAAGCCGATGCCATTGCCCGCGCCCGTGATCGCGGCTACCTGCCCTTCAAATGAAATCATCCTGTCTCCAGTCGTCTGTCTTTTGTCTTCTGTGTGCGGCTTCGACGATCGCTCTGATCGCCGTGTCATCTGCGATTGAACTCCTGAATGCGCCGCTTGACACGAGAAAAACGCTTGCCCTATTATTTATCAGACAACTTATAAAAGTTAACTGACAACTTATCCGGAAAGCGTAAAGCAACTCAGGTTTCCAGGCAAGCCAGTCAGAGAAAAACAAGGCCGAAGCGCCGCAAAACAGGACGGGGACAACAGGGTGAATACCACCGGCAGCACGACGGTGTTCGCCCCCATCTTGCGATACCCCCCACCCCGATTTGCCCGACTCCGGCCTGCAAAAGCCGCCACCAAGCGCGCTTGTTTGACGGTCGTACGCATTCTTTACGCACACACAACACCACTCCCGTCCCACGGAGGAGACACGCATGAAATTGGCTTTCACCACCGGCCTGCTGTGCCTGGCCGGCATCGCCGCATCGGCGCACGCCGCACCCGTCAAGATCGGCCTGATCGAAACACTGTCCGGCCCGCAGGCCTCAACCGGCCTGATGTTCCGCGCCGCCGTCAAATATGAACTGGACCGCATCAACGCGGCGGGCGGCTGGAACGGCCAGCCGCTGGAACTGGTTGAATTCGACAACCAGGGCGGCCCCGTCGGCGCCTCCGACCGCTTCCGCGCCGCCGCCGCCGAAGGCGTGCAAGTGCTGGTGCAAGGCTCGTCGTCGGCCATCTCGGGCCAACTGACCGAAGACGTGCGCAAGCACAACCTGCGCAACCCCGGCAAGGAAGTCGTCTTCCTGAACGTGGGCGGCGAAGCGCTGGAACTGACCGGCCAGAAGTGCCACTTCTACCACTTCCGTTTCACCACCAATGCCGACCTGCGCGTGAAGTCGCTGGCCTCGGTCATGTCGGCCGACGGCACGCTGGGCAAGCGCGTGTACGCCATCAACCAGAACTATTCCTGGGGCCAGGACATGGAGGACGCCACCGAGCGTTTCGCCAAGCAGTACGGCTATGAAGTGGTGGGCAAGACGCTGCACGAAGTCAACAAGATCCAGGACTTCGCGCCCTACGTCGCACGCATCCGCGCGGCTTCGCCCGACACCGTCATCACGGGCAACTGGTCCAACGACCTGCTGCTGTTGATGAAGGCCACGCAGGCCGGCGGCCTCAAGGTGCGTTTCGCCACCGTGTTCCTGGACCAAGTGGGCAACCTGGCCAACGCGGGCGAGGTGGCGATGGGGCATTACATCGCCCACCCGTACAACATCGAAGCGGCGGGTGAAGAAGGCGCCAAGTTCGCCGAAGACTACAAGGCCAAGACCGGCCACTACCCCAGCTATACGGAACCGCAGACGGTGATCGGCGTGCGTTTCTTGGGTGAAGCGCTGAAACAGGTGCAGCCCCAGGACGGCAAGCTGTCCGTCCCGGCGCTGGCCAACGCGCTGGAAAAGGTCACCTATACGTCGGCGCTGGGCACCTACACGATGCGCGCCGAAGACCATCAGGTGCAGTTGCCGATGGTGGTGTCCAAGGTCAGCAAGAACGCCAAGTACAAGGCCGATGGCACGGACATGGGCTTCGAGCCGGTGAAGGTGTTGGCGGCGGCGGACGTGTCGGCGCCGGTGCAGGCAACGTGCAAGATGAAGCGGCCGGGGTAGGCTGCTTGATGGGTTGCGCGCGTTCGATAGTTTCTTGCGCGGCGTGATTTTCGCGCGCTTCACCCATCCTACGTAGGATGGGTGAAGCGCGGCAATGTCGCCCCGCGAACCCCGACTCGAACCGCGCGCAACCCATCACCACACCCCGCAAAAAAAACATGCTCCCCGGCGCGGGCCGGCTCGCAACACGCCCCGCCGTCTTGACGCAAGAATGATGGATCAGACATGGAATACTTTACCGTCTCGCTGTTGAACGGCGTGATCTACGGCCTGCTGCTATTCATGGTGTCGGCGGGCCTGACGCTGATTTTCGGGATGATGGGCGTGCTGAATTTCGCGCACGCCTCGTTCTACATGATCGGCGCCTACGCCGCCTATACGCTCTCGCCGGTCACCGGCTTCTGGACGGCGCTGGTGCTGGCCACCCTTATCGCGGGCGTGCTGGGCATGGGCGTGGAACGCTTTTTCCTGCGCCGCGTCCACAAGTTCGGCCATGCTCAGGAACTGCTGGTCACTTTCGGGCTGGCCTTCATCGTGGCCGAGCTCATCAAGCTGTTCTACGGTGACTTCCCCGTTGACTACCGCGTTCCCCAATTCCTGAACTTCGCGGCCTTCCGCGTGTTCGATGCGGACTACCCCTTCTACCGCCTCTTGATGGGCGGCGTGTCGCTGGCGATGTTCGCCGTCATCTATCTGCTGCTGTCGCGCACCCGCGTGGGCATCGTCGTGCGCTCGGCCATCTACCGGCCGCGCATGGCCGAAGCGCTGGGCCACAACGTGCCGCTCGTCTTCATGAGCGTGTTCGGCGTGGGCGCGGCCATGGCCGGCCTTGCCGGCGCCGTGGCGGGCGCGTTCTACACCACCAACCCCAACATGGCACTTGAATTGGGCGTGCTGGTGTTCGTGGTGGTCGTCGTGGGCGGGCTGGGCTCGCTGGAAGGCGCCATGATCGCCTCGTTGCTGATCGGCCTGATCAGTTCGTTCTCGGTCGGTATCGACGCCAGTCTGGCCTCTCTCTTCGGCCTGTTCGGCGCGGGTGAATGGGCCGAAAGCGTGGGCGGCCTGATGACCGTGAAGGTGTCCAGCCTGGCGGCCACCCTGCCCTTCCTGCTGATGCTGGTGGTGCTGCTGGTCAAGCCGTCGGGACTGAAGGGAGAGCAAGCATGAGCCACACCCGTCTTGCCTCCAGCGCCTTGCTGCTGGCCCTGTGCGTAGCCGCGCTGTGCGCCTTGCCCTGGCTGCTGCCCCCGGGCCAGTTGGTGGCCGCCGTGCAGATGCTGATTGCCGCGCTTTTCGCCTGCGCCTTCAACCTGCTGGCCGGCCAGGGCGGCATGCTGTCCTTCGGCCATGCCGCGTACTTCGGCGTGGGCACCTTCGCCACCATCCACGCCATGAATGCCCTGGGCGGCGCGGGCCTGTTGCCCACGCCCTTGATGCCGCTGGTGGGCGGCGTGGCCGGGCTGTTGTTCGGGCTAGTCGCCGGCTGGTTCGCCACCATGCGTTCGGGCGTGTACTTTTCGATGATCACCCTGGCGCTGGCCGAACTGCTGCACGCGCTGGCGCCGCACCTGAAAGGTGTGTTCGGCGGCGAAGCGGGCGTGTCCGCCATGCGCATGCCGGCCTGGGGTTTTACCTTTGGTTCCGACATCGAGGTGTACTTCCTGGTGCTGGCTTGGGTGCTGATTTCGCTTGCCGCGCTGTACGGCCTGACCCGCACGCCGCTGGGCCGTTTGACGCTGGGCCTGCGCGAAAACGCCAACCGCCTGCGCTACCTGGGCTACCGCCCGCATACGCTCAAGACCATGGTGTTTGCCTTGTCGGCCATGTTCGCCGGCATCGCGGGCGGCTTGCAGGCCTTGAACATCGAAGCCGGCAACTACGTGCTGTTTGAGGTCAAGCTGTCCACCGACGCCGTGCTGTTCGCCTACATCGGCGGCGTGAATGCATTTCTGGGCCCCGTACTGGGTGCCGCCGTGCTGACGTTCCTGTCGCAGACGCTGGCCGACATCACGCGCTCGTGGCTGCTGTACCAAGGTGTTCTGTTTGTTCTGGTGATGCTGTTCGTGCCCGACGGCCTGGTGGGCCTGGTGCAGCGCGCCGCCAAGTCGCTGCGTGAACGCGGCCTGGCCAACTGGCTGCCGCGCGCGCTGGTATCGGTGGCGGGCGGCCTGCTGTTGACTGCCGCCACCGTGTTCTCGGTGGAACTGCTGCAACGCATGTTCGCGCGCGACTACCGTTCGCTGCTGGCCATGAACCCCGACGCCGGCTGGCCCGCCATTGCGCTGTTCGGCCAAGACTGGGCGCCGCTGGCCTTGTCGACCTGGCTGGTCCCTGTAGCGCTGTTCGCCTTCGGGCTGGCCGCCTGCCGCTGGGCGCTGGCCCTGTGGCGTAACGACGGCGATGCCGCCCCTGTGCTGGAGCCCGCAAAATGAGCCACGAGATCCTGACCCTGACCGATGTGCGCAAGTCCTTTGGCCAAGCGGAGATCATCCGGGGCGTAAACCTGGCGATCGAAGCCGGTGAACGCCATGCGGTCATCGGCCCCAACGGCGCGGGCAAGTCCACGCTGTTCCACCTGATGTCAGGCTCGTTCGCGCCCACCTCGGGCGACATCAGCCTGCGCTCGCGATCCATCGGCGGCTTGGCGCCCGAAGCCATCAACCGTCTGGGGCTGGCGCGTTCGTTCCAGATCACCAATGTGTTCCCGCGCCTGTCCGTGCGTGAAAACCTGCGCCTGGCGGTGCAGCGCATGCACGGGCTGGTCTACAACTTCTGGCGCCCCATCGCGCGCAACCGCGCGGTGAACGAAGACGTGGACCGTCTGCTGGAAAAGGTGCGGCTGACGCCCAAGCAACACACCGCCGCGGGCGACCTGAACTACTCCGAACAGCGCTCGCTGGAAATCGGCATGACGCTGGCCTCGCGCCCCAAGGTCATCCTGCTGGATGAACCCATGGCCGGCATGTCGCAGCACGAAGTCGATTACACGGTGGAACTCATCAAGGACGTTACGCGCGACTGCACCTTGCTGATCGTCGAGCACGACATGCAAGTGGTGTTTTCCTTGGCCGACCGCATCAGCGTGCTGGTGTACGGCGAGATCCTGGCCACCGGCACGCCCGCCGCCATCCGTGGCGACGCCCGCGTGCGCGAAGCCTACCTGGGAGAGGAAACGGTATGAGTATTTACCCAACTGCGCACCCAACTACGCACCCAACTGCGCACCCCACCCCGCCATCGCCCCTGCTCAGCCTGCAAGGCGTGCATGCGCACTACGGCAAGAGCCACATCCTGCATGGCATCGACCTGTCCATCGGGCGCGGCGAAGTCGTCAGCCTGCTGGGCCGCAACGGCGCGGGCCGCTCCACCACCCTGAAGAGCATCATGGGTTTGGTGGACGTGACCGGTGGCCGCATCGCCATTGAAGGGCGCGACATCACCAACAAGCGCCCCTTTGAAATCGCGCGCGCCGGGCTGGGCTTTGTGCCGGAAGAACGCGAGGTCTTCGCCAACCTGACCGTGGACGAAAACCTGCGCATGGGCGAACAGCCCAAGCGCGACGACGCGCCGCACTGGACCGCCGCGCAGATGTTCGACTATTTCCCGCGCCTGAAGGAACGCAGCAACACCCGAGCGGGCAACCTGTCGGGTGGCGAACAGCAGATGCTGACCATGTGCCGCTCACTGCTGGGCAACCCCAAGGTGATGCTGATCGACGAACCCACCGAAGGGCTGGCGCCGAAGATCGTGGAAGTCATCGCCGACGTGATCCGCGATATCCACAAGCGCGGCGTGTCGGTCGTGCTGGTGGAACAGAAGCTGACGATTGCGCTGAAAGTGTCGACGCGCGTCAGCGTCATGGGCCATGGCCGCATCGTGTTCGAAGGACCGCCCGCGCAGTTGCATGAGCGCCAGGACGTGGTCCAGGAATGGCTGGCGGTCTGACCCCGCCGCAACGCACAACCTTTACAGGCATCTACCTTGGACCACACCACAGAAGTCATCCATAGCGACCTGCGCGGCCAACGCGTCGTCATCACCGGCGGCGCCAAGGGCATTGGCCTGGCCACCGCCCACGCGTTCGTGCGCCAGGGCGCGCGCGTGGCCTTGCTGGACATGGACGCCGCCGCCCTGGCGGCCGCCGTGGCCGAACTGACCTCGGCCGGCGGCCAGGCCATGGCCGTGCAGGCGTCCGTCACCGACGCCGACGCCGTCGAGCGCGCGTTTGCGCAGGTCGAACAGGCCTGGGGCGGCGTCGACGTGCTGGTCAACAACGCCGGCATCTCGGCCAACAAGCCCACGCTGGAAGTCACCGTGGACGAATGGCGCCGCGCCGTGGACATCAACCTGACCGGCGTGTTCCTGTGCGCGCAGGCCGCCGGACGCCGCATGGCGCCGGCCGGCGCGGGCAGCATCATTAACCTGGCATCGATGTACGGCGTGGTGGCCGCGCCCGACCGCGCCGCCTACTGCGCCACCAAGGGCGCCGTCGTGCTCTTGACCGAAACGCTGGCGGTGGAATGGGGCCCGATGGGGGTGCGCGTGAATGCGCTGGCGCCCGGCTACGTTGAAACCGACCTGGTGCGCGACCTGGCGGCGCGCGGCCGTCTTGACCCCGAACGCCTGAAACAGCGCACGCCCCTGCGGCGCATGGCGCAGCCGGCCGAAATGGCCGACCTGGCGGTTTTCCTGGCATCGCGCCAGGCCGCCTACATCACCGGACACACCCTGGTGGCCGATGGCGGCTGGAGCCGCTACAGCTACCTTTAATCGCACTGACGCTAAAAACATTCTGGAGACACACTCATGGCCACCTACCAACCGCTTGAGTCCCAAGCGCCCTGGCGGCAACTGACGGTTGACGCCGGCGACTGGCAGCAGGCGGACCCCGCCCTGCTCGGCACCATGCTCACCCAGTTGCACTGGATACGCGCCTTTGAAGAGGCCGTGCTGGACCTGGCCGCCGAAGGCCTGGTGCACGGCCCCGCGCACTCGTCCGTGGGGCAGGAAGGCGGCGCGGTCGGTTCCGTGCTGGCCCTGGGCGCGGGCGACCAGATCAACGGCTCGCATCGCGGGCACCACCAGTTTCTGGCCAAGGCGTTGCAACACGTGGCCCCGCTGGGCCTGGACCCGCGCAACCCGCTCACGCCCGCCATTGATGAAGTCCTGCAAAAGACGCTGGCCGAGATCATGGGCCTGGCGCAAGGCTATTGCCGGGGCCGTGGGGGCAGCATGCACCTGCGCTGGCTGGAAGCGGGCGCGCTGGGCACCAACGCCATCGTGGGCGGCGGCGTGCCGCTGGCCGCAGGCGCGGGCTGGGCGCACAAGCACGCGGGCACCGACCGCGTGGCCGTCACCTACTTCGGCGACGGCGCGGTGAACATCGGGTCCGTGCTGGAGACGATGAACCTGACCGCCGCGTGGAAAACGCCGCTGTGCTTCTTCATCGAGAACAACCGCTACGCCGTGTCCACCACGGTGGAAGAGTCCACCGCCGAACCGCGCCTGTCGGCGCGCGGCCTGGCCTTCAACATTCCGTCGTGGAAAGTCGACGGCATGGACCCGCTGGCCGTGCACCTGGCCATGTCGGAAGCCGTGGCGCACATGCGCGCCGGCAACGGCCCGACCATCGTGGAAGTGGACGTGTACCGCTTCTTCCACCAGAACGGCCCGTTTCCCGGCAGCGCCTTTGGCTACCGCACGAAGGACGAAGAAGCCCAGTGGCGCCGTCGCGATCCCCTGGACAAGATCGCCACCGAAATGATCGGCCGCCAACTGATCACGCAAGCGGAAGTGGACGCGCTGCGCCAACGCTGCAAGGACGTCATGAAAGACGTATGCAGCCGCCTGACCGAAGCGGCTGACGGCGGCAAGCGCCGCGTGCGCGCCGACCTCTGGCCACGTCCGGACTTCCGCGACGTGGGCCTGCGCAGTGATGGTTCCGAGCTGGCCGACCTGCGCTACCAGGACGCCGACGACTACACGGGCGCCAAGGTCGAACGCAAGTTCGTCGATGCCGTGGCCGACGTGCTGGACCGCCGCATGGAAACCGACCCCGGCGTCGTGGTGCTGGGCGAAGACGTGCACCGCTTGAAGGGCGGCACCAACGGCGCCACGCGCGGCCTGAAGGACAAGTATCCCGACCGCGTGCTGGGCACCCCGATCTCCGAGAACGCCTTCGCCGGCCTGGGCGGCGGCCTGGCGATGGACGGGCGCTACAAGCCCATCGTTGAATTCATGTACCCCGACTTCATGTGGGTGGCGGCCGACCAGATCTTCAACCAGATCGGCAAGGCCCGCCACATGTTCGGCGGCGACATCGACGTGCCTTTCGTGCTGCGCACCAAGGTCGCGATGGGCACGGGCTACGGCTCGCAGCATTCGATGGACCCGGCCGGCATCTTCGCCACCGCGCCGGGCTGGCGCATCGTGGCGCCCTCCACGCCGTATGACTACGTGGGCCTGATGAACACCGCGCTAGCCTCCAAGGACCCGGTGCTGGTCATCGAACACGTGGACTTGTACGCGTCGTCGGGCGAAGTGGCCGACGGCGACCTGGACTACGCCATTCCGTTTGGCCGCGCCCGCGTGCGCCGCGAGGGCGGCAAGGTCACCATCCTGACCTACCTGTCGATGGTCAGCCGCGCGCTCAAGGCGGCCGAGGAAGCAGGCGTGGACGCCGAAGTGATCGACCTGCGCACGCTGGACCGCGCCAGCCTCGATTGGGACACCATCGGCGCCAGCATCCAGAAGACCAACAACGTGCTGATCGTGGAGCAAGGCGCGCGCGGCACGTCCTATGGCGCGATGCTGTCAGACGAAATCCAGCGTCGCTACTTTGATTGGCTGGATCAGCCGATCAAGCGCGTGACGGGCGGCGAAGCGTCGCCCAGCATCTCAAAGGTGCTGGAACGCGCGGCGTTCGCCGACACCGAGGAAGTGCTGGCGGGCCTGGCCGACGTGCTGGCCGATCTGGGAGAACAGGCATGAGCGCACTGCACATGACCGTGCCGATGGAAGTCGGCATCTGCTGCCAGGACCTGGACGCGTTGCTGGCGTTCTACACGGACGTCGTCGGCCTGACGCTGGTGAACCGCGTGAGCGTACCGGCCGACAAGGCGCGCGCTACCGGGCTGACCGTGCACGGCTACGACGTGGCGCGCTTGCAGACGCCTTACGGCGAACGCATCAAGCTGCTGCAACCCAGCGTGGCGCCTGACGCCGCCGTGCGCGGCGCGGCCATCCTGGACCGCCAGGGCGCCACCTACCTGACCTTCATCGTGCGTGACCTGGCCGGCGTGGTGCGCGGCCTGCAAGCGCGCGGCGTTGTATTCGACAGCGCGCCCGCGCCGATGGAAGTGCGCCCTGGCACCTGGCTCGCGTTCTTCCGCGACCCCGAAGGCAACGTGCTGGAACTGGTCGAATACGACGATCCCGCCGCCTACCGGCCCGACCTGGCCGCCGCCGCAAACTAGGACGAACATCGTGGCTCACCTTATCAAGCTCCCTTCAATTGCCGCCGATACGTCGGACGGCAACCTGCATCAGTGGCTCAAGAAAGAAGGCGACCCGGTTGCCGTCGGCGACGCGCTAGCGGAAATCGAAACCGAAAAAGCCATTGTCGAAATCAACGCCGAACACGCGGGCGTGCTGGGCCGCATCGTGGTCCCGGCAGGCGCGACGTCGGTGCCGATCAATACGGTGCTTGGCGTGTTGCTGGCCGACGGCGATAATGAATCGGCGATTGATCACGCGTTGGCGGAACATGGCGGGGCGGCGGCGGGATCGCCGGGCAGCACGGCACCCAGAGTTGCGACGTCGGCTGGCGCAGCGTCGGCTGGCGCAGCGTCGGCTGCCGCAGCGTCGGCTGCCGCAACGTCGGCTGCTGTCGGATCGACAAGCGCAATGTCGCCCACTTCTGGATCGCCCGCCGCGCCCGCCTTGTCCGCGTCTGGCATTGCCCCTGCCGCCAACACTCCCGTCCCCGGCGGACGCCTGTTCGCCAGCCCCTTGGCACGCCGGCTGGCCGCGCAATGGCATGTGAACCTGCTGGGCGTGACAGGCACCGGCCCGCATGGCCGCATCGTGCGCCGCGATGTCGAAGCCGCGCGCGACCGTGCGCCCGATGCATCCGGTTTGGCCACTACCACCGCCCAGCCCTCAACAAACCGCCCGGCCGCCCGCCGCGTGCCGCACACCGGCATGCGCCGCGCCATCGCCCGCCGCCTGACGGAAAGCAAGCAGAACGTGCCGCACTTCTACCTGTCGGTGGATTGCAAGATGGACGCGCTGCTGGCGCTGCGGTCGCAAGCCAATCATGGCGGCGCGGTGAAGCTGTCGGTCAACGACTTCATCGTGCGCGCCGCCGCGCTGGCGCTGCGCGAAGTGCCTGAAGTGAATGTCAGTTGGCACGACGACGCCATCGAATACCACGCGGGCGCCGACATCTCGGTGGCCGTCGCGACCGACGGCGGCCTGGTCACGCCCATCGTGCGCGACGCCGACGTGAAGCCGCTGTCCGCCATCGCCGCCGAGATCGTCGAACTGGCCGGCCGCGCCAAGGTCAACCGTTTGAAACCCGAGGAATTCACCGGCGGCTCGTTGACCGTCAGCAACCTGGGCATGTACGGCATCACCCAGTTCGCCGCCATCATCAACCCGCCGCAGGCCGCCATCCTGGCCGTGGGCGCGGCCGAACGCCGCCCCGTAGTGGGCGAGAACGGAGAGCTGGTGGCAGCCACCGTCATGACGGTGACCCTGTCGGCCGACCACCGTGCGGTGGACGGCGCCGTCGGAGCGCGCTGGCTGGCGGCCTTTCGCACGCTGATCGAAAACCCCGTGCGGATTCTGCTGTGAGGCCCGCCGCAATGACGAAGACCGAGTTTGATCTGATCGTCGTGGGCGGCGGTCCCGGCGGCTACGTGGCCGCCATCCGCGCCGCGCAGTTGGGCATGTCGGTGGCGCTGGTGGAACGCGCGGAGCTCGGCGGCATCTGCCTGAACTGGGGCTGCATTCCCACCAAGGCGCTGCTGCACAGCGCGACGGTGTTGCGTGCCTGCCAGGAAGCCTCGCACTACGGCGTGACGGGTTCAGGCGAGGCACGCGCCGACCTGGCCGCCATGGTGGCAAGGTCACGCAAGGTGGCGGGCCGGCTGGGCCAGGGCGTTGCGCACCTGATGAAGAAGAACGGCGTGACGGTGTTTGCCGCCACGGCCACGTTGGCGGGCGCGGGCAAGCTGTCGCTAGACAGCGGCACGACGCTGGCGGGCAAACAGTCGATCGACAACGGCACGCTACCGACAACCAAACTGGCGCTCGACAACGGCACCACGCTGGCGGCCAAGCACATCATTCTTGCAACCGGCGCACGCGCCCGCGAACTGCCCGCGTTGCCGGTGGGCGAACGCATCTGGGCCTATCGCCAGGCCTTGATGCCCACCGAGATTCCGAAGACTTTGCTGGTGGTGGGCGCAGGCGCCATCGGCGCGGAGTTCGCCAGCTTCTACCGCGCCATCGGATCTGAAGTCACGCTGATCGACATGACGCCTGAAATCCTGCCGCAAGAAGACGCGGATATTTCGCAGTTGGCACGCAAGGCATTCGAAAAGCAAGGCATCCGCGTCATGACGCAATGCGCCGTCACCGCGTCTGCGTTGACCAACACGGGCGTGAAGGTGACGTTGGAGCAGCAAGGCAAGAAGACAGACCTGGAGGTAGACCGCGTCATCGTCGCCGCCGGCATCGTCGGCAATGTCGAAAACCTGGGCCTGGAGAAGACGCGCGTAAAGGTCGAGAAAACCCACATCGTCACCGATGGTTTTTGCCGCACCGCCGAGCCCGGCGTCTACGCCATCGGCGACGTGGCCGGCGCACCCTGGCTTGCCCACAAGGCCAGCCACGAAGGCGTGCTGTGCGTGGAAGCCATTGCCGGAAAATCCGTGCACGCCATCGACCCCTTGCGCATTCCCGCCTGCACGTATTCGTACCCGCAAGTGGCCAGCATCGGCATGACGGAAGCCCGCGCGCGCGAACACGCGAAGGCGCACGGCAGCGAGATCCGCGTCGGCAAATTCAGCTTCGCGGGCAACGGCAAGGCCATCGCCATGGGCGAAGACCAAGGCCTGGTGAAGACCGTGTTCGACGCAAAATCAGGCGAACTGCTGGGCGCGCACATCATTCACCCGGAAGCGTCCGAGTTGATCACCGGGTACGGCGTGGCAGCATCATTGGAAGCAACCGAGGAAGATCTGATGCACACCGTATTCGCGCACCCGACCTTGTCGGAGACCTTGCATGAATCGGTGTTAAGCGCGTTTGGGCGGGCGTTGCATGGGTAACATCGCCTGATGGGTTACGCGCGATCACCATTAGCCAATTGGTGACGCGCCGCGCGCGCTTCACCCATCCTACAAATGACCGGTCCCCGTAGGATGGGTGAAGCGCGACATCACCGCCAAAAGCAAACAACCACCCATCGCGCGCAACCCATCAAACCCGCCCCGCAAAAAAATCCAAAAAACACGCAATCCGCCGCGACAGCTGCGTGTTGCGGTGGTACACCGCGTGCATCGGCTGCAACTGATCGCTATACACCCCTTCCATCACCTTCACCAACCGTCCCGCCGCAATATCCTCACGCACCACAAAGTCAGACAAACACGCGATGCCCACCCCACGCAACGCCAACTGCCGTTGCGTTTCCCCACTTGACGTCGCCAAGGTCGGCGTCGCCTGATAACTTGACCCGCCCGCGTGCTTCAGCGGCCACAGGTTCAGGCTTTCGGGCTGTGTAAAGCCCAGCACCTCATGCTTGGCCAAATCCTCCACCGTTTCCGGCGCCCCATGCCGGGCGATGTATTCCGGGCTGGCCATCATCCATCGCGGCGACGGCCGTAGAACGCGCGCGTGCAGGGTGGAATCCGTCAGCGGACCCATGCGGATCGCAACATCTGTTCGGTGCTCAATCAAATCCACGATGCGGTCGTTACTGGTCAGCTCCAGCGATATCTCGGGATACTCGCGCCGGAATTCCCCTACATGCGGCACCACGCAATGCAGCATCACCGGCACCGACGCATCCACCCGCAAGCGCCCCGCCGGCCGCTGATGCACCATGCGCATGCACTCTTCGGCCTCTTCCAACGACGCAACGATCTGCCGCGCCTTGGGCAGAAAATGCGCGCCCTCTTCCGTCAGCTCCATGCGCCGTGTCGTGCGGTTCAGCAGCATCACGCCCAAATCTTCTTCCAGCCGCGACAGCGCGCGGCTGACACCTGATGCGGTCTGGCCCAGGAGTTCGGCGGCGGCGCTAAGCGACCCGGCATCCACCACCCCCAGGAACACGCGCAATGCGTCGGAATTCAAAGCCATATGAAGCGTCCTTGCGCTTGAAAAACAGCCTATCTGCTGTACAGGGAATTTACAGCTTTAATGCAGTACCCCGTAGCAGTACCCCGTAGCAATACCCCGCAGCGGCATCCCGCATCAACGCTGACGCCGCACCAGCCCAAAAAAAACGGCGCCCCAAAAGGGCGCCGCTTTCTGCATCAATCCCGCTCGATCAACGCTTGGCTTTCTGCTTCAACTGCGACAGATCACGCACCGCGCCGCGATCGGCTGACGTGGCCAACGCCGCATAAGCCTGCAAGGCTTGCGACACAACACGTTCACGCCCGACGGGCTCCCAGCCATCCGCGCGCGCATCCATCGCGGCGCGGCGGCGGGCCAGTTCTTCGTCGGACACGGCCAGGTGCATCTTGCGATTCGGGATGTCGATCTCGATCACATCACCCTCTTCCACCAGGCCGATCGTGCCGCCTTCGGCCGCTTCCGGCGAGGCGTGGCCGATCACCAGGCCCGACGAGCCGCCCGAAAAACGGCCATCGGTGAAGAGCGCGCAGGTCTTGCCCAGGCCTTTGGACTTCAGGTACGACGTGGGATACAGCATTTCCTGCATGCCCGGGCCGCCCTTGGGGCCTTCGTAGCGGATCACGACCACGTCGCCCGCCACGATCTTGTCGCCCAGGATGCCTTCAACGGCGTCGTCCTGGCTTTCGAATACGCGGGCGCGGCCCGTGAAGACCCATTGCGATTCGTCCACGCCGGCCGTCTTGACGATGCAGCCCTTCTCGGCCAGGTTGCCGTACAGCACGGCCAGGCCGCCGTCCTTGGAATACGCGTTTTCCTTGCTGCGGATGCAACCCGTCTTGCGATCGGTGTCCAGCGTCAGGAAGGTGGCGTCCTGGCTGAAGGCAACCGTGGTCGGGATGCCGCCGGGGGCCGCGCGGTAGAACTTCTGCGCTTCTTCGCTTGCGCCGCCGGCCACGTCCCACTGCTGGATGGCGTTGCCCAGCGTGCCGCTGTGCACGTTGCCGCAAGACAGGTCCAAGAGATCGGCGCGCGCCAGTTCACCCAGGATGCCCAGGATGCCGCCCGCGCGGTGCACGTCTTCAATGTGGTACTTGTCGGTGGCGGGCGCCGCCTTGCACAGGCAGGGCACCTTGCGCGAAATGCGGTCGATGTCGGCCATGGTGAAGTCCACGCCGGCTTCCTGCGCCGCGGCCAGCAAGTGCAGCACGGTGTTGGTGGAGCCGCCCATGGCCACGTCCAGCGCCATCGCGTTCTGGAAGGCGCTCTTGGTGGCGATGTTGCGCGGCAGGACCGATTCGTCTTCTTCCACGTAGTAGCGGCGGCACAGGTCGACAACCAGGCGGCCGGCTTGCTCGAACAAGCCCTTGCGCCATGCGTGCGTGGCCACGATGGTGCCGTTGCCCGGCAGCGCCAGGCCGATGGCTTCGGTCAGGCAGTTCATCGAGTTGGCGGTGAACATGCCGGAACAGGAGCCGCACGTCGGGCACGCGCTGCGTTCCACTTCGGCGACTTCGGCGTCCGACACCTTCGGGTCGGCGGCCTTGATCATGGCGTCGATCAGGTCGATCTTGGCGATGACCTTGCCATCAGTGGGCGACTTGACCTTGCCCGCTTCCATCGGGCCGCCGGACACGAACACGACCGGAATGTTCAGGCGCATGGCGGCCATCAGCATCCCCGGGGTGATCTTGTCGCAGTTCGAAATGCAGACCATGGCGTCGGCGCAGTGCGCGTTGACCATGTATTCGACCGAGTCGGCGATGAGTTCGCGCGACGGCAGCGAATACAGCATGCCGCCGTGGCCCATGGCGATGCCGTCATCGACGGCGATCGTGTTGAATTCCTTGGCGACGCCGCCAGCGGCTTCGATTTCCTTGGCGACCAGCGCGCCCAGGTCGCGCAGGTGCACGTGGCCCGGCACGAACTGCGTGAAGGAGTTCACCACCGCGATAATCGGCTTGCCGAAATCACCGTCCTTCATGCCAGTGGCGCGCCACAGGGCGCGGGCGCCGGCCATGTTACGGCCGTGGGTCGATGTGCGGGAACGGTAGTGCGGCATGATTTGTCTCGAGTGCTGTTAGCGTGGCGGCAAAACGCTAAATAATACGCTGTATCGGGGCGGCGCTGCCCGCGAGCCGCCCGGACCCTTACTCCCGCAGCGCCAGCAGCGCCTCTTGCAGGTGGCGCAGGCCCCGGCTAAGCGGCTTGTCGCGGCGCATCACGATGGCCAGCTCACGCGACAGGCGGGGCGTCAGCGCATGCACCGCCAACGCATCGCGGTGCCCCGCGCCCGACACCGCCAGCTTGGGCAGCACCGCGCAGCCCAACCCCGCCGCCACGATCTCCTTCATCGCCTCGGTACTGCCCAGCTCCATGAAGGGCTTGGCCGCCACGCCCGCCGCCTCGAACCAGTCATCCACCAGACGGCGTGTGCGGGCGCCGGGCTCGAACAGCACCAGGGGCCACGGCGCCAATGCTTGCGGCGTCACCTGAATGGGAATGGAAGCCGAGTCGCGGGCGGGAAAGATGGCCACGAATTCGTCTTCCATCAGCGGCGTCACCTGGAACATCCGGCCCGGCGCGGGCAAGGTCACCAGCCCCATGTCCAGCGTGTTGCTCTCCAGCCCGCGCAGCATGTCCGCCGTGTTGCCGGTGCTGGCCACGATGTCCAGCGCGGGAAAGCGGCGGCGCAACTGGGCCAGCACGGGGGGCAGCAGATAGGTGCAGGCGGTGGCGCCCGTGCCCAGCCGGATGCGGCCGGACACCTGCGAGGCATGCGCGGTCATGGCCTGCTCGGCCTGCGCCAGCGCGGCGTCGATCACGCGGATATGAGTCAGCAGTTCAAGCCCCGCCGCCGTTGGCCCGGCACGGCGGCCGACCCGCTCGACCAGCTTCAAGCCAAAACGTCTTTCCAACTGGCGCACCTGCAGGCTGACCGCCGGCTGGGTCACGCCCCCGCGCTCGGCGGCGGCAGAGAAACTGCCCAGCTCAATGACCTGCGCGAAGAGGCGCAGGTGGTCCAGGTTCAAGCCGCGCATGGCGTCCACCAAAAGTTTTGCTTATGCAAATCATAATCTTCCAAAGCTTTATTTATGATTTATTTCGGACCACACTGGCGGCTGGATTTTTTCCCTTCTACCTGCCGGCCTTGTTATGCCCCCCACCACCCCTACCGTCCTGATCCGCGACAGCGCGGAAGCAGACCTGCCCGCCATCAAGACCATCTACGCCCACCATGTCGAACACGGCACCGCCTCGTTCGAGCTGGAGCCGCCTTCCATCGCCGAAATGCGGCAGCGCCGCGCGGGCGTGCTGGAAAAAGACATGCCGCACCTGGTGGCCGAGATCAACGGCGAGGTCGTCGGCTACGCCTACGTCACCCCTTACCGTCCGCGCCCGGCGTACCGCCACACGGTCGAAGACTCGGTCTACGTCAAGGCCGGCCGGGCCGGCTTGGGCATCGGCGGCAAGCTGCTGGCTGAGCTGATCACGCGCTGCACCGCGGCGGGTTGGCGTCAGATGCTGGCGGTGGTGGGCGACAGCCGCAACGCCGCGTCGTTGGCGCTGCACGCCAGCCAGGGTTTTCATCCGGTGGGCACGCTGCGCTCGGTGGGCCACAAACATGGAGAATGGCGCGATACCGTGCTGATGCAACGCAGCCTGGGCGAAGGCGACAGCACGCCGCCGCAACGCCCGTGATCGGGCCGCGCGCCGTCGTCTGCCTGGGTCTGACCCAGTTGGTGAACTGGGGCGTGACGTTTTATCTGATCGGCGCGTTCGGCCCGGCCATGACGGCCGACCTGGGCTGGGATGCCACCCTCATCTATGGCGGGCTTTCCGCCGCCATCGTGACGATGGCGCTGGTGTCGCCGTTGGCGGGCAGCGCGGTGGACCGCTGGGGCGGGCATGTGGTGATGCCGGTGGGCGCGGTGGTGGCCGCCGCCGGTTGCGTGCTGCTGGCCGCCGCGCATACCGTCGTCTGGTACTACCTGGCCTGGCTATTGCTGGGCATCGGCATGCGGCTAAGCCTGTACGACGCCGCCTTTGCCGCGTTGGCGCGGGCGGGCGGTCCCACGGCGCGGCGAGCGATGTCGCAGATCACGCTGTTCGGGGGCTTGTCGTCCACGGCAATGTGGCCGGCGGGTCACGCGTTGGCCGCCTGGCTGGGTTGGCGCGGCGCGGTGCTGGTCTATGCCGCGCTGGCCCTGGCCACCTTGCCGCTTTACCTGGCGCTGCCCCGCCAACGCTACGCCGCGCCCGCCAGGGCCGCCGACAGCAACACCCCCGGCCTGACCCGCAGCCTGGCCGAACGCCGCCTGGCCGGCACGCTTTACGCCGTGATCGCCATGGTGACCAACTTCCTGGCGGCCGGCACCGCCGCGCATCTGATCGCCTTGCTGACCGGCGTGGGCCTGGCCAGCGCGGCGGCGGCCGGCGTGGCCGCGCTATGGGGCATCGGCCAATTCGCCGCGCGCATGGCCGACGTGGCCGTGGGCGCCCGGCTGCATCCGTTGACGCTGAACTGGGCCGTCACCGCGCTGATGCCATTTTGCTTCGTGCTGGGCTGGTTCTCGAACGGCAACCTGTATGCCACCGCCGCCTATGCGTTTTTTTACGGCGCGTGCAACGGCCTGCTGACGATCACGCGCGGCACGCTGCCGCTGGCCTTGTTTGATTTCCGCAGCTACGGCAAGCTGGTCGGCGCGCTGCTGGTGCCCAGCTTCTTGCTGACGGCCGCGGCGCCCGTGGCGTATGCGTTTGTGATCCAGACGCAGGGCGCGCGCGCCGCCATGGCAATGTCCGTCGTGTTGGCGGCCGTGATTGCCTCGGCGGCTTGGGTATTGCGACGGCGGTTTATCGGCAGGGTGACGGCAATGGCCGCGTAGGATTCGCAGCCATTGCCAAACGTGCAGCCGTTCTTGACACCGGCGCCGCCGAAAAAAATCAGCCTTCAGCGGCGGAAGCCACCACCCACTTTTCCCAGCCAATTTTCCTGAGCTTGCACGCCGGGCACTCGCCGCAGCCATACCCCCAGTCGTGCCGTGCGCCGCGCTCGCCCAGATAGCAGGTGTGGCTGTCTTCAACGACGATGTCCACCAAGGCGTCCCCGCCCAATTGATGCGCCAGCGCCCAGGTTTCGGACTTGTCGATCCACATCAGCGGCGTCTCGATGGTAATGCGTGACCCCAGCCCCAACCCCAGCGCCACCTGTTGCGCCTTGATGGTGTCGTCGCGGCAATCGGGGTAGCCCGAAAAATCCGTTTCGCACATGCCGCCCACCAGCACATCCAGTTGGCGTCGATACCCCAGCGCCGCCGCCAGCGTCAGGAACAGCAGGTTGCGGCCCGGCACGAAGGTATTGGGCAGCCCGTTGGCCTGCATTTCGATGGCGCGGTCGCTGGTCATGGCGGTGTCGCCCACCTGGCCCAGCACCTTCAGGTCCAGCAGATGGTCTTCACCCAGGCGCGGCGCCCAGTCGGGGAAGTTGGCGCGGATTTCACGCAGCACGTTCAGCCGGGCCGACAGTTCGATGTGATGGCGTTGGCCGTAGTCGAACGCCACCGTTTCCACATGGGCATAACGGTCCAGCGCCCACGCCAGGCAAGTAGTGGAATCCTGGCCGCCCGAAAACAGCACGAGCGCGCGACGTTGATGATTTTGCATAAAGGGGGCTTCTAGAAAGAAGAAGGGACATCACGGACTTTAACCGAGACAAACGCGCGTCCCCGTAAGGAACGCTGCGTAAAATCAATCGGTTCGATTTTCCTGGTTTTGCCGCAACGCCCACGCCTTTCCTTTTTCCTTCCCTTCTTCAGCCCGACGGATCCACCGCCCGATGAAAGCCATTCGCCCGCAGTCCGACTCCGCAGAACCCTTGCGCCACGATATCCGGCTGCTAGGCCGTTTTTTAGGCGCCGTTATTGAAGAATGCGAAGGCAAGCGTGTCTTTGACACCATCGAAACGCTGCGCCGCACGGCGGTGAAATTTCGTCGCGAAGGTAATGAGGCGGACAGCAAGCTGCTGGAACAGCGCGTCAAGCGCTTGCAAGGCAACGACCCGAATTCGGTGGCGCGCGCCTTCAGCTACTTTCTGCACCTGGCCAACATTGCCGAAGACCGCGACCAGAATCGCAATCAGCGCGTCCGCGCGCTGGCCGGCGACACCGCCCCGCGCGGCAGCCTGCGCGACGCCGTGCAGACGCTGGGCAAGCAAGGCGTGGGCGTGGCCCGCATCCGCCGGCTGCTGGCGGATGCCAGCGTGGTGCCGGTGCTGACCGCGCACCCCACCGAAGTGCAGCGCAAGAGCACGCTGGACGTGCACCGCGAAATTGCCGCCGCGCTGACCCAGCGCGGCAACCCGCTGACGCCGGAAGAGCTGGCCGAACTGGATGCCGCGCTGCTTGGCCGCGTGGCCACCTTGTGGCAGACCCGCATGCTGCGCTACACGCGCCTGACGGTGGCCGACGAGATCGAAAACGCGCTGTCGTACTACCGCAGCACCTTTCTGCAAGTCATCCCGCGCCTGTACGCGGATTTGTCCAAGCTCTTGAACCGCGAAACCGCCAAGCCGTTTGCCGCCCCGCCCCCGCCGCTGGAACCGTTCCTGCGCATGGGTAGCTGGATCGGCGGCGACCGCGACGGCAATCCCAATGTGGATGCCAGCACGCTGGAGCGCGCGCTGCTGCGCCAGGCCACCGTGCTGTTCGAACACTATCTGCAAGAGGTACACGCGCTGGGTGCGGAACTGTCGATCACCACCATGCTGATTTCGGCCGACCCGGAATTGCTGGCGCTGGCCGACAACAGCGGCGACGATTCCCCGCACCGCCGCGACGAGCCCTACCGCCGCGCGCTGGTCGGTGTGTACGCCCGCCTGGCCGCCACCGCCCAGGCGCTGACCGGGCAGAACCTGGCGCGCCGCAGCACCGTGGCGGCGCCCGCCTACCAGGCGCCGCAAGAACTGTCGGCCGACCTGGCCGTCATCGCCGCGTCGCTGGCCGCGCACCATGGTTCGCCGCTGGCCAAGCTGCGGCTGTCCGGCCTGCAACAGGCCATTGAGGTGTTCGGTTTTCACCTGGCCACTGTCGACCTGCGCCAAAGCTCCGACGTGCATGAAAACGCATTGGCCGAATTGTTCGAACGCGCCGGCGTCCAGCACGAGGGCAAGCCGCTGAACTACCTGTCGCTGGACGAAGACCAGCGCGTGGCACTCTTGCGCGCCGAACTGGCCCAGGCCCGCCCGCTGGCCTCGCCCTGGATCGCCTACAGCGAAGACACCACGCGCGAACTGGCCGTGCTGCGCGCCGCCGCCGCCGGCCGCGCGCGCTATGGCAAGCAGGCAGTGCGCCAGACCATCGTGTCGCATACCGAAACCTTGAGCGACCTGCTGGAAGTGATGGTGCTGCAAAAGGAAGCCGGCCTGATCGCGCCGGCCGGCCAGGACATCGCCCCCGAAGACGGCCTGATGGTGGTGCCGCTCTTCGAAACCATTCCCGACTTGCAGCGCGGCGCCGACATCATGGCTGCCTGGCTGGACCTGCCCGAAGTGCGCCAGCGCGTGAAGCAGGCGCAGAACGGCGCGCAGGAAGTCATGCTGGGTTATTCAGACAGCAATAAGGACGGCGGTTTCCTCACGTCGAACTGGTCGCTGTACCAGGCCGAACGCGCGCTGGTGGATGTGTTTTCGTCGCGCAACGTGCGGCTGCGCCTGTTCCACGGACGCGGGGGTTCGGTGGGACGCGGCGGCGGCTCAAGCTTTGACGCCATCCTGGCGCAGCCCCCGGGCACCGTGGCCGGCCAGATCCGCCTGACCGAGCAAGGCGAAGTCATCCAAAGCAAGTACAAGGACGCCGAGGTGGGCCGCTGGCACCTGGAACTGCTGGTGGCGGCCACGCTGGAATCCAGCCTGGCGCCGCGCGCCGAGGCCACCAGCGCCGAAGACGCGCACATGGCGCAGCACGGCCCGGCGATGTCGTTCATGTCGGAAACCGCGCAGCGCACCTACCGTGGCCTGGTCTACGACACGCCGCGCTTTGCCGAGTACTTCTTCGCCGCCACCCCCATCAGCGAAATCGCCGGGCTGAACATCGGTTCGCGCCCGGCTTCCCGCAAGAAGGGCCAGCGCATTGAAGACCTGCGCGCCATTCCCTGGGGCTTTTCGTGGGCGCAATGCCGGCTGATGCTGACCGGCTGGTACGGCATGGGCTCGGCCATCGAGGCCTATCTGGAAACGGGCGCCCCCGACGCCCCCCGCTCGCGCCGCGCTCGCCTGACGCAATTGCGCGAGATGGCGCGCGAGTGGCCGGCGTTTCGCACGCTGCTGTCCAACATGGAAATGGTGCTGGCCAAGTCCGACCTGGCCATCGCCGCGCGCTACGCGCAACTGGTGCCGCAGCGCGCGCTGCGCGAGCGCGTGTTCGGCATGATCAGCGCCGAACACGGCCGCACGCTGGCCATGCTGAAGCTGCTGACCCAGCGCGAACTGCTGGCCGACAACCCGGCCCTGCAAGATTCCTTGCGCGAACGCTTTGCGTATATCGACCCCTTGAATTATTTGCAGATCGACCTGATCCGCCGCCACCGCGCGGCGCAGAAGCATCCCGAGGCGGACGTCGACAAGCGGGTGCAGCGCGCGATTCACTTAACGATCAACGGCATCGCGGCGGGGCTGCGCAATTCCGGCTAGGCGGGCAGCGTCCACCTGCCGAACACCCGCTGATGCCGGTTTGTCCACCCCTGGCGACTTTTAGTACTATCCCTGACAGAAATTCTAAGTACGCACAAATGTTCGCACTTAGAACAAAACGATTTTTCCGGCCGAGCGGCACGGAAAGGCACCCCGGAAGAGACTGAGATCCCCCAGATCCCCCCTGATTCCCCGCGTGCCCGCCCGTGACGTTCGCCTGCAAGCATCAAGCGAACCGTCATGGATACTCCCCTCAAGAATCTGGCCGTCATCGGCGCAGGCGCCATGGGCAGCGGCATTGCCGCCTTGTTCGCGTCGAAGGGACTGAACATCGTCCTGATCGACCCGATGGAAGGCGCGCTGGACCGCGCCCGCGCCGTCATCGACCGCCAGTTGAACGTCTACGCCCCCACCCAGGTCCAGGAAGCGCTCCAGCGCATCCGCATGGAACCCGGGCTGGAAGCCGCCGCGAACTGCGAACTGGTGATCGAGGCCGTACCGGAAAACCTGGAACTCAAGCGGGGCATCTTCGCCAAGCTTGACGCGCTGTGCGCGCCGTACACGCTGTTCGCCACCAACACATCAGGCCTGTCCATCAACGCGATCGCCAGCGCCGTGGCGCGCCGCGACCGCTTCGTGGGCACCCACTTCTTCACGCCGGCCGACGTCATTCCGCTGGTGGAAGTGGTGCGCAACGACGACACCTCGGAAGCCACCGTCGCCCAAGTCATGGCGACCTTGCGCTTTGCCGGCAAGCGGCCGGTGCTGGTGCGCCAGGACATCCCCGGCTTCATCGCCAACCGCATCCAGCACGCCCTGGCCCGCGAAGCCATTTCGCTCTTGGAAAAGGGCGTGGCCAGCGCCGAAGACATCGACGAAGTGGTCAAGTGGAGCCTGGGCATCCGCCTGGCCCTGTCGGGCCCGCTGGAACAGCGCGACATGAACGGCATCGACGTGCACTACGCGATTGCCAGCTACCTGTACAAAGACCTGGAAAACCGCACCGAGCCGTCCGACCTGCTGAAAAACAAGGTCGACAGCGGCCAGATCGGCGCCAAGAGCGGCCAGGGTTTCTACACCTGGAGCCCCGAGCGCCGCGAGCGCGTGCTGCGCGAGAAAAGCGCCGCGCTGGGCGAACTGGCTGCCTGGCTGAACAGCAAGGCCGGCGACACCTGACGGCGCTTTGTTCCGACGCCGCAATCGAATTCAAGACAAAGACAGATAAGGCGCGGGGGCCACGCCCACCGCGCCATCGGGCCACGAGCCCCACCACACAAAGAAACCAATCGTCGGTCTTCCCGCGCATCGCCACCCGATGACGCCCGGGACCAGACACTAGAGAACCGCCTACGGAGTTGTTGGAGGCACCATGAATAAACTGGCTTCATTCTTTACCGAGCTGATGCGCAAGTATCTGCCGGATCCTTTTGTTTTCGCGATTGCACTCACCCTGCTCACCGTGCTGCTGGCCATGGGCATCGAAGGCCAGAGCATCGGCGACGTGACCCGCGCCTGGGGCAAGGGCTTCTGGAGCCTGTTGGCCTTCACGACCCAGATGGCCGTGATTCTGGCCATGGGCTACGTGCTGGCCACCGCGCCGCTGACCGACCGCCTGCTGAACCGCATCGTCAGCCACGTGCACAAGCCGCACACCGCCATCATCGTCGCGACCCTGGTCGGCGGCGTGGGCAGCTACCTGAACTGGGGCTTTGGTCTCGTCATTGGCGGCATCGTCGCCAAGAAGCTGGCGTTGAAGGTCAAGGGCGTGCACTACCCGCTGATCATCGCGGCGGCCTATAGCGGCTTCACGATGTACGGCCTGGGCTTGTCCGCCAGTATCCCCGTGCTGGTCGCCACCCCCGGCCACCCCACCGCCAAGCAGATGGGCACCATCCCGCTGTCGGAAACCATTTTCTCGGTGCCCATGCTGATCACCAGCCTGGTCATCATCATCACGCTGCCGCTGCTGAACGCCTGGCTGCACCCGAAGAAGGGCGAGAAGATTGTTGAAGTGGACCCGGGTATCGACCGCGACGCCAACGCTTCCAACGCCGGCGAAGACATGCTGGAAAAAGGCACCATCGCCTCGAAGCTGAACAACAGCCGCATCCTGAGCCTGCTGATCGGCGCGCTGGGCATTGCCTACGTCACGTTCCACTTCATGGACGGCGGCTCGCTGGACCTGAACCTGATCAACTTCATCATCCTGTTCCTGGGCATCATCCTGCTGGGCACGCCGGCCGCCTACGTGGCCAAGCTGACCGAAGGCATCAAGACGATCTCCGGCATCATCCTGCAATACCCGTTCTACGCCGGCATCATGGCCATCATGGCCGCGTCGGGCCTGGTGACGTCGATCTCGCAAGTGTTCGTTGACTTCGCCACGCCGGCCACGCTGCCGTTCTGGGGCCTGATCAGCTCGTTCTTCATCAACTTCTTCGCACCGTCCGCCGGCGGCCACTGGGTGATCCAGGGTCCGTTCATGATCGACGCGGCCAAGGAAATCGGCAGCGCCCTGAACCAGACGACCATGGCCGTCATGCTGGGCAATGCCTGGAACGACTTGGTGCAACCTTTCTGGATCCTGCCGGCGCTGGCTTTGTCGAAGCTGAAGCTGCGCGACGTGATGGGCTACACCGTCATCATGATGCTGTGGGTGGGCGTGATCCACATCACCGCCGTGCTGGCCTGGGGCTACGCCACGCACTGATCCCACGCGCTTACCTCACACAGACTGGAAACCGATATGAGCAAACCGACTGCGTATCTCGTCACCGGCGGCAGCGCCGGCATTGGCGCCGCCATCATCCGCATGCTGCTGGATGCGGGCCATAAAGTGGTCAACATTGACTACCGCCTGCCCGAGAATCCGCCGGCCGGGCTGGTCTCGTATCAGGCCGATCTGACCGATGAAGCGCGCACGAAGGAAGTCGCCGCCGAAGTCACCAGCGCCTACAACATCGTGGGCCTGGTGAACAACGCCGGCGCCACCCGCCCGGGCACGGCCGACACGGCCACCCTGGCGGATCTGGACTATGTGGTGAACCTGCATCTGCGCACCGCGCTGATCCTGGTGCAGGCCGCGCTGCCTGCCATGCGCGAAGCCGGCTTTGGCCGCATCGTGAACATGTCGTCGCGCGCCGCTTTAGGCAAGCCCGAGCGCGTGGTCTATTCGGCCACCAAGGCCGGGCTGGTGGGCCTGACGCGCACGCTGGCCATGGAGCTGGGCGGCGACGGCATCACCGTCAACGCCATCGGCCCGGGCCCCATCGCCACCGACCTCTTCACCAAGAGCAATCCGGCGGGCGCTCCGCAAACCGAACGCATCATCAACAGCATCGTCGTCAAGCGCCTGGGCACGCCGGAAGACGTGGCGCGCGCCGCCATGTTTTTCCTGTCGCCGGATAACGGTTTCGTGACGGGCCAGATGCTGTATGTGTGTGGCGGCACGACGCTGGGCGTCGCCCCCATCTGAGCGCGCGCGCCATGGCCGCCCACCTTGACCTTCGCGCCTGCCCGCCGCAACTAGCGGCGCAGCAGTGCGTGGTTGATCTGGTCGGCGGCGCGGCGCAAGGGCGGCAGGAAGGCGTCCAGCATGGCCTCGCGCGTAAAGCGGTTGGACTGCCCGCTGACGTTCATCGCGGCAATCACACGACCACTGCGGTCAACAATGGGCACGGCCACCGATTGCAAACCGGGCTCCAGTTCCTGCGCCACGCAGGCGTAGCCATCGGCGCGCACGCCGGCCAGCAGGCGCTTGAGCTCGGCGATGTCGGTAACCGTTTGCGGGGTGTAGGGCTGGATCTGGCTCATGGCCAGCACCCGGTCCAGTTCCGCTTCCGGCAGGCCGGCCAGCAGCACGCGGCCCATCGACGTCACCCACGCCGGCAGGCGGCTGCCCACGGCCAGGTTGATGGTCATCACCTTGTGCGTGGACAGGCGCAGGATGTAGACGATGTCGGCGCCTTCCAGCACCGACACCGAACACGATTCGCGCGTCTGCTCGGCCACTTCTTCCATGTACGGCAGCGCCAGGTTCCACAGCGGCGTGCCGGACAGGTAGGCGTAGCCCAGTTCCAGGATGCGCGGCGTCAGCTCGAACTTGCGGTCGTCGACGGTGACGTAGCCCAGGTGTTCCAAGGTCAGCAGGATGCGGCGCGCGCCGGCACGGGTCAGCCCGGTAACGGCGGCCACTTCGGACAGCGTCATCTGCGAACGGCCGGGGCCGAATGCCCGGATCACCGACAGGCCGCGCGCGAAAGATTGCACGTAGCTGTCACTGGGTTGTTGGGGGTCGAGCTCGGCCATCCGGTGGGTCCCAAGAGTAAAAAGCTCGCCGCTGGCGAGCCGTTCGTTGCCGTTGCGGGCAACGCCAAACGATGGAGGATCGTCATGCGTCGGCTTGCCTTGACGCTGTGCGGTCCCCATGAAACGATGTTCTTCAGCAGAACGAAAGTTCTAATGAAGAACAAATTATGACACGCCACCTATGAGCGAACATCATGATCTCTAAGCTTGTTTCAAGCGCGGCGGCCGCCCTGGCGGACGTACCCGACGGCGCCACCGTCATGATCGGCGGCTTCGGCACTGCCGGCCAGCCCATGGAATTGATCGACGCCCTGCTCGAACAGGGCGCCAAAGACCTGGTCATCATCAACAACAACGCCGGCAACGGCACCACGGGCCTTGCCGCCCTGCTGGGCGCGAACCGCGTCCGCAAGATCATCTGCTCGTTCCCGCGCCAGGCGGACTCGCAGATTTTCGACGGCCTGTACCGCAGCGGCAAGCTGGAGCTGGAACTGGTGCCGCAAGGCAACCTGGCCGAGCGCATCCGCGCGGCGGGCGCCGGCATCGGCGCGTTCTTCTCGCCCACCGGCTACGGCACCCCGCTGGCCGATGGCAAGGAAGTGCGCGAGATCAATGGCCGCCACTACGTGCTGGAATATCCGCTGCACGCCGACTACGCGCTGATCAAGGCCGAGCGCGGCGACCGCTGGGGCAACCTGGTCTACCGCAAGACGGCCCGCAACTTCGGCCCCATCATGGCCAGCGCGGCGCGCGTGGCCGTGGCGCAAGTGCGCGAAGTGGTTGAACTGGGCACGCTGGACCCCGAAACCGTCGTCACCCCCGGCATCTTCGTGCAGCGCGTCGTGCAGATCGACGCCGCCCCGGCCGCCAAGGAGCAGAAATGAGCACCAAACTGACCCGCGACCAGATCGCCGCCCGCGTCGCGCAGGACATTCCCGAAGGCGCCTACGTCAACCTGGGTATCGGCTTGCCCACGCTGGTGGCCAACCACCTGCCGGCTGACCGCGAAGTGATCCTGCATACCGAAAACGGCATGCTGGGCATGGGCCCCGCGCCGGCCAAGGGCGAAGAAGACTACGACCTGATCAACGCCGGCAAGCAGCCCGTGACCGAACTGCCCGGCTGCTCGTTCTTCCATCACGCCGACTCGTTCGCGATGATGCGCGGCGGCCATCTGGACATCTGCGTGCTGGGCGCCTTCCAGGTGTCGCAACACGGCGACCTGGCCAACTGGCACACCGGCGCGCCCGACGCCATCCCCGCCGTGGGCGGCGCGATGGACCTGGCCATCGGCGCCAAAGACGTCTTCGTGATGATGGAACTGCAAACGCGCGAAGGCCAGAGCAAGCTGGTTGAGGCCTGCACGTATCCGCTGACGGGCGTGCGCTGCGTATCACGCGTGTACACGGATGTTGCCGTCTTCGATATCCGCGCCGACGGCGTGACCGTCACCGATATCTTCGGCGACGTCACCGCCGACGAACTGCTGGCCCTGACCGGCCTGCCGCTGAAATTTTCCCGCTAATCAGGAGCCCTCATCATGCTGTTCATGGTTCAAATGCAAGTCAACCTGCCCGTCGACATGCCGGTCGATCAAGCCAACAAACTGAAGGCGGACGAAAAGGCGCTGGCCCAACAACTGCAACGCGACGGCAAGTGGAAAGAGCTGTGGCGCGTGGTTGGCCGCTACGCCAACGTCAGCATTTTCGATGTCGAAAGCAATGACGAGCTGCACACGCTGTTGTCGTCGCTGCCGCTGTTTCCGTACATGGACATCAACGTCACGGCGCTGGCGCGCCACCCCTCGGCGATCTGACCGGAGCCTTCCATGCCCTACATCATCGAAACCTTCGACAAGCCCAACCACCAGGAAGTGCGCCAGCAGCATCGCGCGGCGCATCTGGAATACCTGGACGCCAACAAGCAGTTGCTGCTGGCCTGCGGCGCCAAGCTGCAAGACGACGGCAAGGACGCGGGCGGCGGTTTGTACATCGTGGACCTGGACACGCGCGAAGCCGCGCAACAGTTCATCGACGCCGATCCGTTCTCGCAAGCCAATCTGTTCGACCGCGTGACCATCACGCGCTGGCGCAAAGCCTACGTCGACGGCACCTGCCACCTGTAATCCCCAAGCGGCCGCCTTTGCGCGGCCGCGGTTTCATCCGAGGACTTCCCACATGGCTTACGCCGATCTCAGCCAAGCCCGGCTGTTCTACGTCATTGATGGCCCCGCCGACGCGCCGGTGCTGGTGTTTTCCAATTCGCTGGGCACCTGCTCCGACATGTGGGCGCGCCAGATTCCCGAACTGACCAAGCATTTTCGTGTGCTGCGCTACGACACGCGCGGCCACGGCAAGTCGTCGATTCCCGACGGCGAATACACCTTTGCGCAACTGGCCGGCGACGTCGCCGAACTGCTGGCGCATCTGAACATCAAGCGCGCGCATTTCTGCGGCCTGTCGATGGGCGGCCCCACCGGCATCGCGCTGGCGCTGGCGCACCCGGAACTGGTCGGCAAGCTGGTGCTGTGCAACACCGCCGCGCGCATCGGATCGGTGGAAGGCTGGAGCACCCGCATCGCCGCCGTGGCCGAGCAGACGCTGGAAAAGATGGCGCCCACGCTTGTGGAACGCTGGTTGACCGACGACTACCGCGCCGCCGAGCCGGGCCTGACGCAAGTGCTGATCGACATGCTGCGCCGCACGCCGGACGCCGGTTATTCGGCCAACTGCGCCGCGCTGCGCGACGCCGACTACCGCCAGCAAGTGTCCGCCATCACCGCGCCCACGCTGGTCATCAGCAGCACGCATGATCTGGCCGCGACCCCGGCCCAGGGCAAGGAACTGGCCGCCGCCATCCCCGGCGCGCGCTATGTTGAATTGAATACGTCCCATATTTCCAACTGGGAACAACCGGAAGCCTTCACCCGCGCGGTCGTCGACTTCCTGACGGAGTAACCGCATGCAGCGCTGGAAACATCGGCCCGAAGGCTCCAACTGGGGCGACTTCGGACCCGACGACCAACTCGGCCGCCTGAACCTGATCACCGAAGAACAAGTGCTGAAGGGCGCGCGGGAAATCCGCGCGGGCAAGACGTTCTGCTTGTCCTTGCCCCTGGATTTGCCGGGCGGCAACGTGCTGAACCCGCGCCGCCATCCGCCGCAACTGAGCCCGACCAAGCTTGCGGATACGCCGTACCTGAACTTTCCGTTGCGCAACGTCAACCCGGACGCGGTGGATGTATTGAGCGATGACCAGGTGCTGCTGTCGATGCAGTATTCCACGCAGTGGGACGCGCTGGCGCACGTGGGCGCGCTGTTTGACGCCGATGGAGATGGCAAGCCCGAGCTGCGCTACTACAACGGCTTTCAGGCGGGTGTGGATGTGGTCGGCCCGGCGGATGGTGACCACACCGGCTGCGGCTGCAACAGCGGTGGCCCGTCCGCAGCGTTGAAGCTGGGCGTGGAGAATCTGGCGCAGAAAGGCATGCAAGGGCGCGGCGTGCTGGTGGACCTGTTCCGCCACTACGGCCCGGGCCGCACGCTGATCGGCCATGCTGAATTGATGCATGTGCTGGAAACGGATGGCATCACGGTGGAACGCGGCGACATGCTGGTGCTGCGCACCGGTTACGCCGAAGCCGTCGTGGCGATGAACGGCACGCCGGACCCGGAAGTGCTGCATACGTACGGCGCGGCGCTGGATGGTACGGATGCGGCCTTGCTGCAATGGATCACGGACAGCGGCATCGCCGCGATCTGTGCGGACAACTACGCGGTCGAGGCTTACCCCGCACGCGAAAAAACCGGCCCGCGCGCGATGTTGCCGCTGCATCACCATTGTTTGTTCAAGCTGGGCCTGCCGTTGGCGGAGCTTTGGTATTTGAAGGACCTGGCGGAGTTTTTGCATGCCAATGGCCGCCATCATTTCATGCTGACCGCCCCCCCGCTGCGCCTGCCGCACGCGATCGGCTCACCGGTGACCCCGATCGCGACTGCATGACGGGTTTCGCGCGATGGGCGTTACGGTATTGCCGGATGCCGGCGCGCGCTGCACCCATCCTACGGTTGATGGATGGTGGCGGGGTTGGCTGGATGGGTCGTGATGTCACCGCTGCTTGATGGGTTCCGCGCGATGGGCGTTGCGGTATTGGCGGATGCCGGCGCGCGCTGCACCCATCCTACGGTTGATGGATGGTGGCGGGGTTGGCTGGATGGGTCGTGATGTCACCGCTGCACGATGGGTTTCGCGCGATGGGCGTTGCGGTATTGGCGGATGCCGGCGCGCGCTGCACCCATCCTACGGTTGATGGATGGTGGCGGAGTTGGCTGGATGGGTCGTGATGTCACCGCTGCATGATGGGTTTCGCGCGATGAGCGTTACGGTATTGGCGGATGCCAGCGCGCGCTGCACCCATCCTACGGGTCGTAAATTGTAGGATGGGTGCAGCGCGCAATATCAATGGCAAGAACCCCGCTGCGCATCGCGCGAAACCCATCATGCAGCGGCGGCGTTGTGGCTGAATTGGCCATCTATCCACCGCCGCTTGATGGGTTTCGCGCGATTTCCATTGTGTTCCTTGCGAACACCTTCCCGCGCTGCACCCATCCTACGTGCCCATGATCGACGGCGTGGCGCGGCGAATGCCATCGCGTGCCCATGACCGACGCCGCGGCGTGGCGAATGCCATCGCGTGCCTGTGAACGACGGCATAGCGCGGCGAATGCCATGACGGGCCTGTGGACGGCGTCGCCCCGCCCCGATCATCCCTTCAGGCAGGTGCTCATGAATGTCTTGCGCGCATCCCCCGTCAATTTTTGATCGCCCGCCGTGGCGTTGCAGTCTTTCATTTTCTGCTGCTGCGGCGTCAACTCCTTGCCCGACGACGTTGTCTCGCCTTTCAGGCAACTGCTCATGTAGGCCTTGCGGTCGTCGCCCGTCTTGCCCGTGGCCGACTTATTGCATTCCGTCATGCGCTGCTGCTGCGGCGTGGGGGTCTTGGCGGGGGTGGCGGGGGTTTGGGCGTAGGCCCCAAAAAAACATGCGGACAACACCATGGCCGAGGCCATCCGAGTGGTACGGGAAAGCATGAGTTTTCTCCCTTGCGTTTAGCGCCCGCCTGCGTGGATACACGCATCAGACCGGGCTGACGGCCGGTTGCCGACCCGGCCATCATCGAACAAACCGCCACGCGCCGCAAGCATCGGAAAGTTAGGAAAAGACAAGGCCGAAAAATCTCAATCTAGAGACATTCCGACGCATCCTTGTCATTAAGCGACGAATATGGGAACAACCCACGCAACCTGTTACCGATTCATCCTTTTGACCCGTTGTGCACGGTGGCGGAAAGGTGTGAGATAGCCCTGTCCGCCCCAATAAGCGGATGGCGCAAACGGCGGCGCGGACAGCTAAGCGCCCCTACGCCGGCACACCTGGAGACCGCCATGAAACTCGCCCTTGCTTCCCTTGCTTTGCTGGCCGGGATGTCCGGCGCCGCCAGCGCGCAAAACCTGACTTACGGCGTCACGCTGGGCAATGTGCAGTCGGTACGCGACACCAACATCAACATGTCCACCATCACCGGGTCGCTGGCCAACCTGTCGGGTCGCCCCATCTCCAGCGCGGTGCTGACTTACGTGCTGTACGACGCGCAAGGCCGCGAAGTGGGCCGGGTCAACGATGACGTGATCGGCCCCATCCCCGCAGGGCAGATCCGGCTGGTGAAGGCGGTTACGCCGCTGCAATTCACGAAAGTCACCGTGCTGGACGTCCGGGCGCAGTAGGCGACGCGGTAAAAAAACCCTTATCCAAGCAGGGTTTAGACAGGCGGTTGTAGGGGCAAATATGGGAAAATTCCGCTTGCCGACTCGATAACAGGGGCTTCCAAACGAAGCCCCTTATTGCGTCTGTCGGCGTGCCAGCAAGCCTGGCCTAGATACTAGGAAGTGACACCATGTTCCCCAAAAGACTCACCGAAGGCTATCAATCGTTCCTGGACGGCCGTTTCCACTCGGAAAGCAGCCGCTATCAAAAACTTGCCGAACTGGGCCAAAGCCCGGAAATCCTGCTTATTGGCTGCTGCGATTCCCGCGTATCGCCTGAAGTGATCTTTGACGCCGGCCCGGGCGAGATGTTCGTAGTGCGCAACGTCGCCAACCTGGTTCCGCCCTGTGAGCCGGATTCCGAATCGTCCTACCACGGCACCAGCGCCGCCATCGAGTTCGCGGTCAACGGCCTGAACGTGAAGCACATCGTCGTGCTGGGCCACGCCTCTTGCGGCGGCATCCGCTCGTTCTTCGACGACGCCAAGCCCCTGTCCAAGGGCGACTTCATCGGCAAGTGGATGTCGCAGATCGAACCGATGGCCGAGCGTCTGGGCCCCGGCTCCGGCGACCGCCAGACCAAGCTCAAGCGCCTGGAACTGGCCGTTGTCGAACACAGCCTGAATAACCTGATGACGTTCCCGTCCATCCGCCGCCGTGTGGAAAAGGGCGAACTGGAACTGCACGGCACCTACTTCGGCGTGGCCACCGGCGTGCTGTTCCTGCGCGATCCGGCAACGGGTGAATTCAACCCTTGCCTGGAAACCGGCATCACCGAATAAGGCGCATATCCGGTACGCTTGCGGCTGCTTTTCGCTTTCTTCAAAGACGCTACGCAACCGACAAGGACCGCTATGAAATTGTTTTTCTCGCCGGCTTCACCCTTCGTGCGCAAATGCATGGTCATTGCCCACGAACTGGCGCTGACAGAACGTATCGAAAACCTGCCCAGCGCCGCCGGCCCCGTCGCCCGCGACAAGAGCATCATTCCCAGCAACCCGCTGGGCAAGGTGCCCACCTTGATCACGGACGACGGCCAGGTGCTATACGACAGCCGCGTCATCTGCGAATACCTGAACGACCTGGGCGGCGGTGCGCTGTTCCCCGCGAACGGCCGCGCGCGCTGGCAGGCGCTGGCTGATCAGGCCCTGGGCGATGGCGTCATGGACGCGGCGCTGCTGGCCCGCTATGAAACCGCCCTGCGCCCCGAAGCCTTGCGCTGGTCCGATTGGGTCGACGGCCAGATGAGCAAGGCGCACGACGCGCTGGCGCAACTGGAAAAGAACGTGGCCAGCCTGGAAGGCCGTGTAGATATCGGCACCATCGCCATCGGCTGCGCCCTGGGCTACCTGGACTTCCGCTACGCCAGCTACGACTGGCGCAGCACCCACCCCGGCGTTGCCGCGTGGTTCAAGACCTTCAACGCACGCCCGTCCATGCAGGCAACCCTGCCCCCGGCCTGACACGGTTACGCCTTGACGCCTAGTGCGACGGGCTGACACGACGCCGCGCCCGCAGCGCGGTAAATTTTGACGCAGGAAGTTCTGACGCCAAATATTGAACTTGTCAGCCCCCGGCAGAACCAAACCTCTGGTTCTTGTCGACTCGCACAGGGAGCAAGGATGAACATCACTGCGATCTCCCCCATTGCCCGCGTTGCGGCGCCCTACGCGGCGCACATCGCGCGGGTAGACGACACCCGCCCCAGTTGGGAAGCCGAGCGTCTGGCCCAGACCGTAGCCGCGCGCGAGGCCCAGCGCAGTGCGCAGGCGCAAGCGGCGTGGGAAGCCCAGCGCATCGCCCGCGCACGCGAAGCGGCCAGGTCGACAGAAGCGGCCAGGGCGAGCGATTCGCCAGCGTCGTCACAAACCATTCACACCCGCGCCGACGCGGCCGCCCTTGCGGCGGCCGACGCGCTGCCCAGCCTGGATGTCTTTCGCGATCAGTACGCGGACACGCGCCTGCGCCGCGCCCTCGATACTTACACCGCCCAACCCGACCCGGTGGCCCAGCGCGCCGGCAACGCGAACGACCTGGGCACCATCGAAGGCCTGATGCCCTTGCAGGCATATCGCGTCGCCATGGCCAACCCGCAGGTGCAGGAACTGCAAACCGCCGTGGCCATGAAGGCCGCATCGGTGGCAGTGCCGGCGGTGGCCAACATCGGCGCCACCGAAAACGCTACCGACAACGCGCGCTACCGTCCCGGGTTTTCAGCCGCCATGTCCTGAGCGCAGCACGGCCGTCAGCCCACGACCCACCATGTAAAAAAGGCCGCCTGAACATCCGTCAGGCGGCCTTTCCACATTCAGCGCGGTTCGATCAGTGGAAGAATTCCGCGATCATCGTGGCGCCCAGGAAGGTGCCGGCGTTGGCGGCCAGGGACACCACCACGATCTTCCAGCCCAGCTTGCGGAAGGCCGGCAGGTCCTTCAGGATCGACAGCCCGGCCATGGCCAGGATCACGGTCGTGAACGGCAGGAAGTTCACCTTGCCGACCAGCGCGATGATCTGGTCCGAATACGGCAGCACGCCCGGGCAGCCCGCGGTCATGGCGATCAGCGACAGCACGAACACGGCCGGCAGCTTGGGCACCACACGCAGGATCAGGTCGGTCAGCACGACCAGCAGGATGATGATGCCCATGCCCGGCAGCGCGTCCATGAACGGCACGTTGTAGCCCAGGCGGTTGCCCACCAGCGCGAACAGGCCGCAGATGACATAGGCGGTCAGGCGGTCGCCAAAACCCAATTTGGAGTTATGCGCCGGCACGTCTTCCGACACGCTGTTGTCGACCACGGCTTCATCGGACTTGCCGCGCGAGAAGCGGCCCAGCACGGGTTCCAGCTTGCCGTACAGGAAGATGGTGGTCGGCAGCGAAATGAACAGCGTGAAGTACACGCCCACCACCGTCGTCAGCAAGTTGGCGGCGGCGGCCAGCGCGGCCACCTGGTGCGCCATTTCGGGCGTCTGCTGGGACGCAATGGCGCCCACGCCGGCGGCCATCATGCTGCCCGAGCCCACGCCTGCGCCCATGGCCAGCGATCGCGGATCAAAAATGTTCAGGCTGGTGATGAAGCCGGCCATCAGCGCCACGAACAGCGCGCCGATCACCGTGCCCGTGATGTACTCGGCCATCACGCCACGGCCTTCCGGCGAATTCATGCCGTAGCGCTCGCCGATGATGGCCAGGCTGGGCTCGCGGCCCACCGAGAAGGTGGCGCCGATGGCTTCACGCTTGATGCCCAGCAACAGCGCCAGCGGCAGGCCGATGGCCATGGTGCCGAAGAAGTGGCCGAATTCCTGGAACACCAGCGCCCAGCCGGCTTCGCGCACCTGCGGCAGCGCGCCGCCCACCATCAGGCCAAGCTTGGCCAGGAACGGCAGCAAGGCGTATTGCAGATAGCCGCTGATGCGGGTCTGCATGGCCTTGTCGATGGCGCTGCCCACGGGCAGCCGCTGGCCAAAAGCCGCCACGATGGCGCCAATGAAGATGGCCCAAAGCATCGGTTGCAGAACGATTTTGCCCGGGCCCACCGAAAACGTGACGCTGCCAATCGCTTCGGAAATGACCACCACCAACAAGATGGCGGCAAGCATTCGAACGCGGGCGGATAGCGACATGGAAGGCGCGGCCAGACTGGCGCTGGCGTAAGACATCAATTTCCCCTGATGAACGTGAGTATGTTTTCGCGGTCCGGCGGTCCGGCGATCCGGCGATCCGGCGGCCGGCATTCCGCAGGTTTGGTGGCCGCTGGCCGGCGGCTGGCAACCCGGCGATCAGCCGGTCAGGCCATTCGGCGGTCCGGCGCCTTCCTATCCGGCGACCTGCGTCCTGCGACCGGCGAACCAGCGAACCAGCGATCCGGACACCCAACTGCGTGCGCGAACAGCAGGCGCGATTTTCGCCTGGGGGTCCGATCGGCAACCATGACATCGCGGGGGCATAAGCGTTGCGTAAAATGCAACGCACGGCCTTTTCCTGGGAAAATTTTGCACGACATCCCAAAAGATTCGGGTAAACCCTTACCCGCCACTGTGGATCTGCCGCCGCACCACCCCGCCCGCAGCCTGCCTTCAAGAGCCCGCCATGGATGAAAAACTCGACGCCCGCCGCACCCACTATTTCATGCAGGTCATGAGCCGGGGCTCCGTGCGCGGCGCCGCCGAGGTGCTGGACATGGACCCGTCCGCCGTCAGCCGCGCCATCGCCGCGCTGGAGCGCGACTGCGGCATGGCGCTGTTCGAACGCCGCGGACGCGGGGTCGTGCCCACCGACGCCGGCCACATCCTGGCGCGCTATGTGAAGCGCCAGCAGAACATTCAGGAAAGCTTCTTTTCCGAGATCGACAGCCTGCGCAACGCCGAACGTGGCCATATCGACCTGGTGCTGGGCGAGGGCTTCGTCGAACTGATGTTCGACCGCGTGCTGCCCGGCTATTGGCGCAGCCACCCCGAGGTGACGTTGGACATCGACGTGGCGCGCACGTCGGAAATCGTGCAGCGCATCGTGGACGACCGCGCCTATATCGGGCTGGTGTTCCAGCCCCCCAACGACGCGCGCCTGCGCACGCACTATTCGCGCCCCGAACCCATCCGCGCCATCGTGCAGCAAGACCATCCGCTGACCCGGCTGGGCCGGCCGCTGCTGTTGACTGACCTGGCCGATTATTCCGGCGCGTCGATGCAGGAAGGGTTTGGCGTGCGGCAACACATACAGGCCGCCGAGATCAGCGAACAGGTGCGGCTGCGTAACGTGCTGACCACGTCATCCTTCAAGGCGCTGTGGCAGTTCGCGGCGGCGGGCATCGGGTACGCGCTAACGCCGCCTATCGCCGTCACCGCCGACATGCGCGCCCAGCGCCTGGCCAGCCTGCCGCTGGCCAACCCGATCCTGAACCAAGGCAGCCTGCACGTCCTGAGCCGCGCCGGCCGCCACATTTCCCCCGCCGCAAGAGAGCTGCTGGACCACATCGTGCGCGGAATTGGTGCGACGGCGGCGGACGGACCCATCGAAGCCGATCGCCAATCGTAGGATGGGTGAAGCGCGAGGATGGATGGCAGAAGGATGCGGGCGCCGAACGCGCGCAACCCATCGAACGGTGGTCGCGCCCCCTCGCCCCATGGGGCCAGGCGGACCTTATTTCCTTATTACCATAATGACTTAGACGCTGATATCTGCTGCCTGTTACGGTTATGAATCCCCTTTTTCGCCGCCCCGCGCCGGGCGCAAAAAGGCTCGAACCGAGAAGACTACAAGGGCAGTAGACATGTACGTGTATGACCCCGTCGACCAGCAGCTTGTCGAGCAACGTGTGGCGCAGTTTGCCGATCAGACGCGCCGCTTCCTCGACGGCCAGCTTACCGAAGATGAATTCCGCGTTCTGCGCTTGCAGAACGGCCTGTACATCCAGCGCCACGCGCCCATGCTGCGCGTGGCCATTCCGTACGGCATGCTGGCGTCGCGCCAACTGCGCACGCTGGCGCACATCGCGCGCAAGTGGGATCGCGGCTACGGCCACTTCAGCACCCGCCAGAATATCCAGTTCAACTGGCCCAAGTTGGAAGACGTGCCGGACATCCTGGCGGAACTCGCCACCGTCCAGATGCACGCCATCCAGACCAGCGGCAACTGCATCCGCAACACCACCACCGACCACTTCGCCGGCGTAGCGCCCGATGAGCTCGTCGACCCGCTCGTCTGGTGCGAGATCATTCGCCAGTGGTCCACGCTGCACCCCGAATTCGCTTTCCTGCCGCGCAAGTTCAAGATCGCCGTCAGCGGCGCCGTGCAAGACCGCGCGGCCGTGGGCGTGCACGACATCGGCCTGCAAGCCGTTGAACGCGATGGCAAGCTGGGCTTTCGCGTGTGGGTCGGCGGCGGCATGGGCCGCACGCCCATCGTCGGCAAGCTGATCAACCCCTTCGTGGAATGGCAGCATCTGCTGACCTATCTGCAAGCCGCGCTGCGGGTCTACAACCTGCATGGCCGCCGCGACAACAAGTACAAGGCGCGCATCAAGATCCTGGTCAAGGACCTGACGCCCGAAGTCTATGCCCAGCAGGTCGATGAACAGTGGCAGCTCATCAAAGACGGCCCCGACACCATCACCCAGGAATTCGTTGACGGCATCAAGGCCCGCTTCGTGTGGCCGCAATACGACGCCGCCGCCGCGCAAGACACCGACAACACCGACGCCCTGGCCGCCGGCGCCAAGCGCTTTGCGCGCTGGCTGCGCACCAACGTGCACGCGCACAAGGTCGCGGGCTACGCCGCCGTCACCGTTTCGCTCAAGCCCACCGGCGTGCCGCCCGGCGACATCACGGCCGACCAAATGGACGCCGTGGCCGACCTGGCCGACGCCTATGGTTACGGCGAACTGCGCGTCTCGCACGAGCAGAACCTCATCCTGGCCGACGTACGCCGCGCCCGTCTGCACGAACTTTGGCAGAAGCTGGAAGCGCTGAACCTGGCCACGCCCAACGTCGGCTTGTTGACCAACATCATCGCCTGTCCCGGCGGCGACTTCTGCGCGCTGGCCAACGCCGTGTCCATCCCCGTGGCCGAAGCCATCCAACGCCAATTCGACGACCTGGACTACCTGTTCGAAATCGGCGAACTGGACCTGAACATCTCCGGCTGCATCAATTCCTGTGGCCACCACCACGTGGGGCACATCGGCATCCTGGGTGTCGATAAGGCCGGCGAAGAGTGGTATCAGGTCACGCTGGGCGGCCGCCAGAACGGCGCGGCCAAGCCCCTGCCCGACCTGGAATCCACCCGTGGCGGCGGCGCCGCCGTGGGTCGCATCATCGGCCCCTCGTTCGCGCGCGACCAGGTGCCCGGCGTGGTCGACCGCCTGATCCGCACCTACCTGGGCCTGCGCGACAGTGAAACCGAGCGCTTCATCGACGTGGTGGACCGCGTTGGCATCGACCCCTTCAAGCAGGACGTCTACGCCGATCCCGCCTTCGCCAAACCCGCACAAAGCGCCGAGCCCGCCCATGTCTGACCTCTACGCCCACGACGCCCCCGGCCCGCACCTGATTCTTGACGGCCGCCTGCAAGCCGATACGTCTCGCCCGTTCGTGCCCGAACCCGAAGTGGCGGCCGAAGGCCAGGTGCCCACGGACGAACCCGGCTGGGTCGTGCCGCTGTCCATCTGGAAGACGTCGCGCGCCACCTTGCGCCGCCACAAACATCCCGTGGCCGTGCTGCTGGAACCCGACGCCGACCTGCGCGACCTGCTTGATGCCGACGGCACCCTGAACCCGGCCGGCATCGCCTTCATCGCCGTGGATTTCCCGAACTACACGGATGGCCGTGGCTATTCACTGGCGCAGTTGCTGCGTACGCAATACCAATGGGCCGGCGAACTGCGCGCGGTGGGCGACGTCATGATCGACACCATCCACTACCAGGCGCGCGTGGGCTTCAACAGCTTTTTGGTCAAGCCCGGCCACGACCCGCACAAGGCGCTGGACGCCTTCAAGACGTTCACGGTGCACTACCAGAAAACGTATCGCGCGCCCCCGTCAGCAGCGGCCGCCTGATACGCCCACGCGCCGCGCTACAGCCGGGCTTCGTCCTGCGCCAGGTGCGTGCGGATGAGCTCGGCAATACTGCGCTGGCGCGTGGCCTGCATGCGGTCGATCACGCTTGACACGCTGACCGCCAGACGCGGATAGCCGCTGGCATCGCACAGCGCCACGCCCACGCCCAGCACCCCGGGCACGGCGGCGTTGCCCACCACCGACCAGCCCCGGCCCCGCGTGTTCTCCACCAGGCGCCGCATGTGCGCGGCGGTCATGCCGCCATAGGCGCTCAGGGCTTGCGCGTTTTGCGTCACCACATCATCGGCTTCGCCTGGCGGCAAGGCGGCCAGTAGCGCCAGCCCCGCCGCCCCCACGCCCAAGGGCTGACGGTGGCCCACCGTAACCGCCAGCACCTGCACGGCGTAGTTGCCCACCTCGCGGTGCAGGCACAGCGAATCATTGGCCGCGCGGCAAATCAGGAAGGCCGAGTCGCCCGTTACATCACTGATCTGGCGCAGTATCGGCCGCAGCCTCCGCACCGCCTGCGCGTGGGGGTCATCCGCCAGCATCACCCCCAGCTCCGCCAAGCGCCAGCGCGGCGCATTCGGCTCGCGCAGGGCGTAACCCTCTTCCATCAGCACATCCAGGTAGCGGTACACCGTAGACCGCTGCATCCCCGCCGCGCGCGCGATATCCGCCACGTGCATGCCCCCGGCCCCCGCCTGCCGCAACACCCCCAACACCCGCAGCCCACGGCGCAGGATGCGCGGGCCAGTCTCTTCCGAATCACGTTTGTTCATATTTTGGACACGCTGCGTTGATGACGCCCTTGACTAAGCCCAATATGAAAACGGGCAGACAAAGATCTGTCCAAATACTAGACAAACAGGACGGAGACAACAATGAAGACAATCACCAGGAGGCTGGCCGCCATCGCGGCCGCCCTGAGCGGCACGCTAGCCGTCAATGGCGCTTCGCTTGCGGCCGCGCCCTATCCCGATCGGCCCGTGACCATCGTGGTGGGCTACGCCGCCGGCGGCGCCACCGACATCGTCGCGCGCTTGATGGCCAAGTCGCTGACGGAAGAGCTTGGGCAAAGCTTCGTCGTCGAAAACAAGACGGGCGCCAACAGCAATATCGGCGCGGAAATCGTGTCGCGCGCGACGGCCGACGGCTACACGCTGTACATGGGCTCCATCGCCAACACCATCAACCGCTCGCTGTACAGCCAGCTCAACTACGACTTCATCAAAGACTTCAAGCCGGTCGGGCTGGTCGCCACCATTCCCAACATTCTTGTGGTCAACCCCAAGGTGCCCATCAAGACGGTGCAGGAATACATCGCCTACGCCAAGGCCCACCCCGGCAAGCTGACCTGCGCATCGTCCGGCAGCGGCTCGTCCATCCACCTGTCGTGCGAGCTCTTCAAGATGGAAACCGGCACCGACATCCTGCACGTGCCGTATCGCGGCAGTGGCCCGGCCGTGGCCGATCTGCTGGGCGGACAAGTGGATTCCATGTTCGACAACCTGCCGTCGTCGCTGCCGCATGTGCAGGCCGGCAAGCTGCGCGCGCTGGGCGTCACGTCGCCCAAGCGGCTGGATGCCACCCCCGATGTGCCCACGCTGGCCGAATCCGGCCTGCCCGGCTTCGACGTGGAATCCTGGTTCGGCCTGGTGGCGCCCGCCGGTACGCCCGACGCCGTCGTCAAGCGCTTGAACGAGGCCTTGAACAAGGCGCTGGCCAGCCCGGCAGTGCAGGCGTCCTACAAGCAGGCCGGCTTCTACGCGCCGCAGCCGCCGAATACCCCGCAGACCTTCAGCAAGAAGATCGACAGCGAAATCGACAAATGGGGCGCCGTGGTCAAGCGCGCCAACATCAAGGCCAACTAGGTTCAAGGAGCACAGGTGTACCCGATCGATTTTTTCTTCCGCGCCGCCGAGCAGTACCCGCAGCGCGTAGCCCTGGACGGCCCCGATGGCGTCGTGACCTACGCCGAACTCGCGGCCGACACGCGGGCGCTGGCGGCCGCCTTGCAAGACCTGGACCCTGCCCCGCAAACCCGCGTGGCCATCTGCGCGGGCAATTCCGCGCGGCACATCCTTGCCTTGCTGGCGGTGATGGCCAGCGGCAAGGTCTGGGTACCGCTCAACTACCGCAGCACCGAGCGTGAGATCGGGCGCATCCTGGACGCCACGGCGCCGTCGATCGTCATCGTCGACGGCGTCGGGGCGCCGCTGGCGCCCGCATCGGATGGCGCGCGCATCCATCTGGACGACAACACGGAAGCATTGGCGGCCGGCGCGCTGCTCAAGCGTTATGCGGGGCGCGAACCCGTGCGCCACGACTTGTCACGCGATGCCACCCAGGCCATCAAGTTCACGGGCGGCACGACTGGGCTACCCAAGGGCGTGATGCAGCCGTATCGCGCGTGGAACGCCGGCATCATCAACCAGATCGCCAGCTGGGAACTGACCAGCGAAGACCGCTACGTGGTGTCCGCCCCCATCACGCACGGCACGGGCACGTATCTGTTGCCCATCCTGGCCCGTGGCGGCGCGCACCTGCTGCTGGACAGCGTGACGCCGGCCAGCATCACGGCGGCGTTTCGTGAGCGGGGCGGCACGCTGAGCTTCATGCCGCCCACGCTGATCTACATGATCATGGCGCAGCCGGGTGTGTCGCGCGCCGACTTCCCTCGCCTACGCAACCTGATCTACGGCGGCGCCCCCATGCCGCCCGAAAAAATCGACCGCGCGCGCGACTTCTTCGGCCCCGTGCTGGGCACCACCTACGGCCAGACAGAAGCGCCGCAGATCGTCACCGTGCTGCGCCCCGCCGACCTGGAAACGCCCGAGAACCGCGCCTCGGTTGGCCGGGTGACCTGGCTGTCGGACGTGGCCATCATGGGCGCCGATGGCGCGTTGCTGCCCCGGGGCGAGATCGGCGAAGTGGTGGTGCAGGGCGACCTGACCATGACCGGCTACTGGCGCCTGCCCGAGAAGACGGCGGAAACCGTGGTCAACGGCTGGCTGCACACGGGTGACACCGGCCTGATCGATGCGCGTGGCTATCTGTTCCTGAAAGACCGCTTGCGCGACGTCATCATCACCGGCGGCTTCAACGTGTATCCCGTGGATGTCGAGAACGCGCTGTCGGCGCACCCCTCGGTGTATGAGTGCTCGGTGTTCGGCCTGCCCGACGACAAATGGGGCGAGGCCGTGCACGCCGCCGTCCAGCTACAACCTGGCGCGCAAGCCGACGCCGACGCGCTCAAAGCCCATGTGCGCGCGCTGCTGGGTCCGGTCGCCACGCCCAAACAATTCCATTTCCACGACAGCCTGCCACGCTCCAGCGTCGGCAAGGTGTTGAAGAACGCTGTGCGCGACGCCGCGCAAAAGGAAACGCCATGAGCACCACCCCTGAAACCCGTCTTTGCGCCCACCACCTGACCGGCATGTCGTACCGGGACGTCGATCTGGTTGAAGACCTGATCGGCAAGAAGACGTTTACCGAAGTGATGATCATGCAGATCCTGGGGCGTGATGCGCGCCCCGTGGACATGCGCATCGTCGACGCCGTGCTGGTGACCTTGATGGAACACGGCATGACGCCCAGCGCCATTGCCACGCGCCTGATCTACATGAGCGCGCCCGAGAACCTGCAAGGCGCGGTCGCCTCCGGGCTGATGGCCGTGGGCAGCCAGTTTGTAGGCACCATGGAAAACTGCTCGCGCCTGCTGGACCGCATCAAGCAGGCGGCCGATGGGCGCACCGAAGCGCTGGCCATTGCGCGCGAGTTCCGCGAACAGCGCCGCGCCCTGCCCGGCTTTGGCCACCATCTGCACAAGCCCGACGACCCACGTTCGATCAAACTGTTGGCGCTGGCCGAAGCCGAGCCGGATCTGGACGGCGCATCGCTGCGCGCGCTGCGCCTGCTGGCGAGCGCGGTGGACGAGACCTATGGCAAGCACATCACCATCAACGCAACGGGCGCGGTGGCGGCGCTGCTGAGCGAGATCGGTGTACCCACCGACCTGATGCGCGGCTTCGCCGTCATTTCGCGCGCGGCGGGCCTGGTGTCGCACGTGGCGGAAGAACAGCAAAGCCCGTCGGGCCGCTACATCTGGGAAACCATCGACCACGCCATTCCCTACGTGGGCAAGGGCAAGACACATCAGCAGGACGGCGAGGGCTCGGCATGACAGCCACGGGCGCTGCCACTACTACCAATGCCACCGCTGCCACCAGCGGCGCGCGCCTGGCAGGCAAGATCGCCTTGGTGGCCGGCGCCGGGGCGTCGGCCGCCGGCTGGAGCATCGGCCGCGCAAGCTGTGTGACGTTGGCGCGCGAAGGCGCGTCAGTGGTGGCGCTGGACGTGGATCTTGCCGCCGCCGAAGACGCCGCGCACCAGGTTGAACTGGCGGGCGGCAGCGCCTTGCCCGTGCAGGCAGATGTGGCCGACCCGGACGCCATGCAGGCCGCAGTCGATGCCGCGCTGCGCCGCTACGGGCGTATCGACATCCTGCAAGCCAATGCGGGCATCGGCAAGGTGGGCGGGCCGGAAGACATTTCGCTGGAAGACTGGAACCGCATCCAGCAAGTGAACGTGACCAGTCTGCTGATCGCCACGCGCCTGCTGGCGCCGCTGATGCGCCAGCAAGGCGGCGGGGCCATCGTCACGGTGTCGTCCATTGCGGGCATTCGCTACACCGGCTATCCGCACCTGGCCTATAGCGTCAGCAAAGCCGCGGTGATTCATTTTGCGCGCATGGCGGCGCAGCAATACGCGGCCGACGGCATCCGCGTGAATACCGTCATCCCCGGCCTGATCGACACGCCGCGCGTAGCGCAGAACGTGGCGCGCATGTTCGACCCCAACGACCTCCAGGCGGCGCTGGCCGCGCGCGACAAGCAGGTGCCGATGGGCCGGATGGGCACGCCCTGGGAAGTGGCGAAAGCGGTGGCCTTCCTGGCATCGGACGATGCGTCCTACATCACCGGCACGGAACTGGTGGTGGACGGCGGGTTGACGGGCAAGTACGCCTGACGCGCAGTGCGTCAGGCGCGGCGCCCCTTGCAGTCGCCGCGTTTCGAAGGCGGGCAGGCGGCGCGGGTATGGCGGCTTACCAAGACGTGGAATACGCGCCCGGGAACTGCTTGGCCACAAACGCCTTCACCTCGTCCGACTGGTACGCCTTGATGAAGCGCGCGACGCGCGGGTCATTCTTGTTGTCTTCGCGCGCGGCGATCACCACGGCCGCGAACGGCGCGTCCTTGCTTTCCAACGCCAGCGCGTCCTTGGCGGGCGACAGGCCGGCCGGGATGGCATAAGCGGAATTGACCGCCGCCGCGTCCACGTCCGACAGCGAGTGCGGCAACTGCGCCGCTTCGATTTCGATGAACTTCAGCTTCTTGGGGTTCTCGACCACATCGAACAGCGACGCGGTCACCGTGACGCCGTCCTTGAGTTTGATCAGCTTGGCCGCCTGCAACACCAGCAGCGCGCGGGCGCCGTTGGTCGGGTCGTTGGGAATGGCAACCTTGCCGCCTTGCGGCAGATCATCAAGCGACTTCAAGCGCTTGGAATAGATGCCCATCTGCTGCACCACGGCGGTCGCCACCGGCACGAGCTTGTAGCCGCGCGCCTTGTTCTGCGAGTCCAGGAAGGGCTTGTGCTGGTAGATGTTCAGGTCCAGCTCCTTGGCGTCCAGCGCGGCGTTGGGCTGGATGAAGTCGCTGAATTCAATCAGCTTCACCTTCAGGCCCTGCTTGGCCGCCACCTGCTGCGCCACTTCACCGATTTGCGCGTGCGGACCAACGGTGACGCCCACCTTCAGTTCGGCGTCCTGCGCCATGGCTTGGGTGCCGGTGAATCCGAGCACGGCGGCAAAAATGGCGAGGGTATGGCGAAGGCGCATAGGAAGCTCTGCATGTAAAAAGAATGACCCGCGATTCTATGCAGCGCGCTACCAAACTGGAAGCGATGAATATTCATATTGATATGAGCCAAATCGTATAAAGCGCCGCCCCATGACAAGCCCGCCTCATGCGGACACAATAGCGGCTGCCTTCAATTACACGCCTTGCGCCATGTCCACCAACAACGAACTCCACCCGCACGCGCGCGCGCTGCTTGCCGACCACTACGCCGCCATCGATGCCGACCTGCCCGCATTGCTGGACTTGCTGTTCGCGCGCAGCGCCGGCGAAGACTGGCACAAGGCCGGCACCTTCAAGCACCATCTGCTGGGCGTGTACCGCACGCTGGCGCTGTGGAACCAGCCGCGCGAAGTGCGGATGCTGGGCCTGTTCCACAGCGTCTACGGCAACGAATACGTGGACTTGACGCTGTTTGACCGCGAGCGTGAACGCTCGACGCTGCGCGAGGTGCTGGGCGAAGAAGCCGAAGCGTGGGTCAGCCTGTTCTGCGAGATGCCGCGCACGAAGTTCGTGCAGGCGGTGCTGGCGGGCCAAGGTGCGGGCAGCGACGGCATGACGCTTGAGGGCGCTAACGGGCAGGTCTTTACGTTGACGCCACGCCAGGTCGCCGCGTTCATCGTCGTGTCCGCCGCCGACATCGGCGAACAATGGCATAGCTGGCAAGACGAGATCTTCGCGGGCTATCCGCAGCAGCAGCGCCGCGATTTGAAAACGAACTGGGCGTCGTCGCTGTGGCCAGGTCCGCTGAAGCCGCCGTCGAACATTCTGTCGATGCTGTCGCACCTGTTGTCGCCCTTGTCGCGCATGCCCGCCGAGACAGGCATCCCCATTCCCCCGGCGTTCGACGCCTGCCGCGCCACGCTCAGCGCGCGCGACGAGGCGGCCGCCAGCGCGCTTTACTGGCAAGTCATCACGCGCATGCATCCGCTGACGGAAATGGACAGCGCGCGCCACCTGCTGGAAGCCGCCGTCGAACACAACCCCTGGGTGGGCGAGCCGCGCTTGCTGCTGGCGCAATTGGCGCTGACCGCGGGCGATTTCGATGCAGCCCAAGCGCATGCGGCAGCGGGCCTGGCGGCCTTGCAAGCCTGGGGCACGGCATGGGACAAGCGGATTGAGTGGGCGGGCTGGATGGCCTGGGCGCGCATCGAACTGCAAAACGCCCGCGCACGCCAATGGCCGGAGAATCTGGCCGCGCTGAATGGCCTGGGGCTGGTCGAGTAAACGCGCGCGGCCGCGATGCAAACAGCCCCGCATGCGGGGCTGCTTCATTTTTCACGCTACATGTTCACGCTAGATGTGCACGCTACATGTACACGCTACCGAGGCTCGTCGGCTACTTCATGCCTTCCCAGTGCGGGCCGGGCACGACGATGTCGAACAGCTCCAGCACGCGCGCCACGGTGTGGTCCACCATTTCTTCGATGCTTGCCGGGCGGTGATAAAACGCCGGCAGTGGCGGAAACACGATGCCGCCCATTTCGGTCACGGCGGTCATGTTGCGCAAGTGCGCCAGATTGAAGGGCGTTTCCCGCACCATCAGCACCAGGCGCCGGCGTTCCTTCAAGGTGACGTCGGCGGCGCGTGTGATGAGGTTATCTGACAGGCCATGCGCCACGGCCGCCAAGGTGCGCATCGAACACGGCACGATCACCATGCCCGCCGTCTGGAACGCGCCGCTGGCCAGCGTGGCGCCCACATCACGCACCGAATGCACGTGGTCGGCCAGCGCATAGATGTCGTGGCGGCTGACATCAAGCTCGTGCTTGATGTTCAACACGCCCGAGGCCGACACAATCAGATGAGTCTCGACATCGTCCACGCCGCGCAAGGCTTGCAGCATGCGCACCGCGTAGAGCGCGCCGGTGGCGCCCGTGATGCCGATGACAAGTCGCCGCATGGGCGACTTAAGCCGTGGCGCCGGATTGCTCCAGCAGCGTCTTCAGTTCGCCGGATTCATTCATCTCGTTCATGATGTCCGAGCCGCCGATGAATTCGCCCGCCACGTAAAGCTGCGGGATGGTGGGCCAGCTGGAGAATTCCTTGATGCCCTGGCGGACTTCGTCGTCTTCCAGCACGTTGACGGTAACCAGCTTCTTCACGCCACAGCCCTTCAGGATCTGAATGGCCTTGCCGGAAAAGCCGCATTGCGGGAATTGGGCAGTGCCCTTCATGAACAGCACGACGGGGTGCTGGGTCACGGTTTCGCGGATGAATTCTTGAACGTCGCTCATGGTGGTCTCTTGGACAGGCATAACGGAATACGCCAATTATAGGTACAGCGGAAAAAACGGCCGTAAATACCCGTAAAGCTGGGCGGATACCTGCCCCGCGCCGGGCTACTCGGGCGGGCTTTTCGCGGGTTTGCCGTAGTGGAAAACTGTAACAGCCGGGTCAACTGCCCGGGCGGTCAACGCCCCCCGGCCGGCCAGCGCCCGCCGGAAATTCTTTCAATGCCCGCCAGGTCGTGCCGGCTGTGCACCGATTCAAAGCCCGCCTCCGCCAGCAAGCCGCGTACCGCCTGCGCCTGATCCCAGCCATGCTCCATCCATAGCTGCGCGCCTGGCTTCAGGTGCGGGCCGGCGCCGGCCACGATGCGGCCCAGGTCTTCCAGCCCGCCCGCGCCATCGGTCAGCGCGCCGCGCGGTTCGAAGCGCAAGTCGCCCTGGTCCAGGTGCGGGTCGTTATTGGCTACGTAGGGCGGATTGGACACGATCAGGTCAAAGCCTTCGCCGGCCGGCACAGCGTCAAACCAGCTGCCTTCCACGAAACGCACCGAAGCGGTCAGATCCCAGGCGTTGGCCGCCGCCACCTTCAACGCGGCGGCACTGACGTCGGACGCCATCACGCGCGCGTCGCGGCGCGCCAGGGCGATCGATATCGCGATGGCGCCGCTGCCCGTACCCAGGTCCAGCACGGCCGGCCCCGCAATGCCCGCCACGCATTCCAGCGCGGTTTCCACCAGCACTTCGGTGTCGGGGCGCGGAATCAGCACGTCGGGCGTGACGCGAAACCGGTGGCCCATGAACTCGCGATGGCCCAGCAGATATGCCATGGGTTCGCCGGCCAGACGGCGCGCCAGCAAGACCTCGAACGCCGCCGCCACGTCAGGCTCAAGCGGATCGGTGTCATGCGCCAGCAGCCAGGCGCGCGGCTTTTGCAACACGTGCTCAAGCAGCATGCGCACTTCCAGGCGCGGCAGGCGGGTGTCCAGCAGCAGGCTTTTCAGCTGGGGCGTCGTCATGGCGCCACCTTAGATGTCGTCGCCCAGCGCCGCCAACTGCTCGGCCTGATGCTCGGCGATCAGCGCGCCGGTCAGCTCTTCCAGGTCGCCTTCCATGATCTGCTGCAACTTGTACAGCGTCAGGTTGATGCGGTGATCCGTCACGCGGCCCTGCGGGAAGTTATAGGTGCGGATGCGCTCGGAGCGGTCGCCCGTGCCGATCAGGCTCTTGCGCTCGGCCGCTTCCTTGCTTTGGCGCTCGCGCGTTTCCTTGTCTTTCAAGCGCGCGGCCAGCACCTGCATGGCCTTGTCCTTGTTGCGGTGCTGCGAGCGGTCGTCCTGGCATTCCACCACCAGCCCCGTCGGCAAGTGCGTGATGCGCACGGCGGAATCGGTCTTGTTGATGTGCTGGCCGCCCGCGCCGCTGGCACGGAACGTGTCGATGCGCAGGTCATTGGCGTTGATGACGATTTCCGACATCTCGTCGGCTTCGGCCATGACGGCCACGGTGCAGGCCGACGTGTGGATGCGACCCTGCGCTTCGGTGGCGGGCACGCGCTGCACGCGGTGCGCGCCGGACTCGAACTTCAAGCGGCCGTAGGCGCCGTCGCCGTCAATGCGGGCGATCACTTCCTTGTAGCCGCCCAGTTCCGAGGCGCTTTCCGACATCAGCTCGACGCGCCAACCGCGCGTTTCCGCATAGCGCGTGTACATGCGCAGCAGGTCGCCCGAGAACAGCGCGCTTTCATCGCCACCCGTGCCCGCGCGAATTTCCAGGAACACGCTGCGTCCGTCATTGGGGTCGCGCGGCAGCAGCAGCAATTGCAGCGCGCTCTCCAGGCTTTCCAGCTTGCCTCGGCCCGATTTGATCTCGTCTTCGGCCATGGCCTTCATTTCGGGGTCAGACAGCATTTCCTGCGCGGTCGCCAGGTCTTCCTCGGTGCGGGCGAAAGCGGTGAAGGCCTCGACCACGGGTTCCAGCTCGGCGCGTTCGCGCGAGAGCTTGCGGAAACGGTCCATATCGGACGCGGTTTCCGGTTGGGCGAGCAACGCGTCCACCTCGATCAGGCGGTTACACAGATGCTCCAGCCGGCTGCGCATGGAAGATTTCATGGGGAATGACCAAAGAGAAAACAGGAATAGCGGGCGCCCACAAAGACGAACGCCCGCCAGGAGGCGGGACGTGGGGCAGATTCGCTAACGGCGGGAGTCGCGGCCGGGGAACAGGCGCGGCATCCAGGCAAGCAGTTGCTTGCGGTCGTCGCCTTCGCTGCGGTTCAACGCCGCCAGCGGGCCGTGCAGGTATTTTTGCGTCAGCCCGTGCGCCAGTTGTTCCAGCACGGCTTCGGGCGATTCGCCACGCGCCAGCAGGCGGCGCGCGCGTTCGAGCTCGGCGGCGCGGACGTCTTCGGCGGCCTGGTGCAGGTCGCGGATGACGGGCACCACTTCGCGGGACTGCATCCAGTGCATGAAGCCCTGGACGCGGGTTTCGATAATGGCTTCCGCCTGCACCACGGCGGCGCGGCGCGCGTCGGTGCCAGTCTGCACCAGGCGGCCCAGGTCATCCACCGAATACAGGTAGACGTCGTCCAGGCGGCCGACTTCAGGTTCGATGTCGCGCGGCACGGCCAGATCAATCATGACCATCGGGCGGTGGCGGCGCAGGCGCGTGGCCCGTTCCACCATCCCCAAGCCGAGGATGGGCAGGGAGCTTGCCGTACAGGACACGATGACGTCGAATTCCGACAGGCGGTCGGTCAGGTCGGACAGCTTCATGGTGCTGGCCGAAAAACGGTTGGCCAGGATTTCGGCGCGCTCGGCCGTGCGGTTGGCCACAACCATGCTGCGCGGGCGTTGCGCGGCAAAGTGGGTGGCGCACAGTTCAATCATTTCGCCCGCGCCGATGAACAGCGTGCGGGCCTGGTCCAGGTTGCCGAACACGCGTTCGGCCAGGCGGACGGCGGCGGCGGCCATGGACACCGACTGCGCGCCGATGGCGGTTTGCGACCGCACTTCCTTGGCCACCGAGAACGTGCGCTGGAACATCTGGTGCAGCAAGGTGCCCAGCGAGCCGGCTTCGCCGGCGGCGCGCACGGCGTCTTTCATCTGACCGACGATCTGGGTTTCACCCAGCACCATGGAATCCAGCCCGCTGGCCACGCGGAAAGCGTGACGCACGGCGTCGTCTTGGTGATGGCGGTACAGGTGCGGGCGCAGCGTGCCGGCGTCCAGGCGGTTGTGTTCAGCCAGCCAGGCGGGCAGTTGATCGGCAACGTGGCCGTCAGCGGCGCAATAGATCTCGGTGCGGTTACAGGTGGACAGGATGGCGGCTTCGCGGACGGAACCGCCGAATGCCGAACGCAGGCCTTCCAGCGCGGGCTTGACCAGATCGACGGGCATGGACACGCGCTCGCGAACCGAAACCGGCGCGGACGTGTGGTTCAGACCGAAGGCAAGGACAGCTACCGACATGTGGGATGCGTAAAAGACTGCCACGAAATAACTGGAAGATTATACCCCTGCGGGTTATCCCCAGCGCAGTTCCGCCCCCAGCCGCGACGCTGCGTCGCACCTATCCGTGCCATTCACCCAACAGTCAGGGCGGAAACCGGGGCGGAAAAATTGTTGGCGAATTGCCCCGCCTTGCTGGCGTGGCCCCAAAAAATTGTGTATAGTTGCGGACTTCGTTGGCCTGGTAGCTCAGTCGGTAGAGCAGAGGATTGAAAATCCTTGTGTCGGTGGTTCGATTCCGCCCCAGGCCACCAAAAGAATTATTGGGATTGCGGTAGCAATATCAAGTCCCAAAAAAAGCCCAGCCGCCGCGCTGGGCTTTTTGCACCGTGTACGTGTTGGCCTGGTAGCTCAGTCGGTAGAGCAGAGGATTGAAAATCCTTGTGTCGGTGGTTCGATTCCGCCCCAGGCCACCAAAAGATTCAAGCATTGAGCCCCGCCTTGGCGGGGCTTTTTGCTTTGGTGCGAAGGAGTTTCTCTCATTGACGTTCAGCGCGTGCTTACTGCGGCCGGCCGTCGTCAATCCAGGCTTGCGTCACGCTCAGCGTGAGCCGGTAGCGCGCGTAGTTGAACACTTCGAGCTTCTTCAGGTCATCCAGCAGCATTGCCTGAAAGCCAGGCGCCGCGCTCTCAGTGAGGCCGAGTGCTTCAACGGCGGCCTGCACTGACATCCTGTCCCGGACTACCAGGCCGATGGCGTCATTCAGGCTCTCGCGGTAACGCAGTCGCAGCGGGTTCGGTTTGCCCCGCGATTCCATCACCACGGCATATTTCTTCTGCGAGCGGCGGTACGTCCAGGCAAACAGCTCCACCGCGAGCGCGACATCCAGGAACTCGTACACACCCAGCATCGCACGCGCGTAATCGTGCGGGTCGACGTCCAGGAACGAGAGCGGCGAGCAGTTGTATAGCATCAGCGGAATGTTCGCTGCCAGCCGGCCGGTGCGCTTGTTGCCATCCTCGAACGGCTGCAGGTATGCCAGGTTGACCCAGAGGAAGAAGGCTGCCTCGACCGGGTTCTTGATGTGCCTGGCCTTGTGCAGGATAGCCTCCAACATTTCCTCGAGAATTGCCGGCACCTGGGTTGGCACATAGACGGTGTCGCTGATGTTGACCACTTTCTGTCGGATAGCCCCGAGCCCGTTGCTGTCAGCAAGCAGGTCCTGCATGAGCACTGCGTGCAGATTTCTGACGACCGCAGTCGAGAGGCCCTGAAGCGGAACCGCTTCCACGAGGAACTCGATAGCTGCCTTGTGATTGAGCAGCATCACCGCGTTCGCATCATCGCCGGCGGTCCCTTTCTTGAACAGTTCCTCGGTAGCCAGCATGGTATAGGGGTTGCCTTCCAGTCGAGAGGACGACCAGGACAAGTCAATAAGCAGTTGCTCCAATACCTCGCGAGCGTAGGTTCCAGCCGGCAGTTGCTCTTTCATGCTCCCTGAGCGATACAACTCTTCAGCTAGGGATTTCGGCACCAACCAGCTCTCGTTGGGCACGTAGCTATCGACAAACTCGCGCCGGTACGTCACCGGGTCGCGCGCGGCGAGGGGCACGTCGAGTTTCTTGTTCAACTCAACCGCGGCAGCCGACCAAGTCGGATGCAGGCGAGCCTCAAGTTCGGGCGGTAGCTCGGTGATGGCCGGCTTTTCGGTAGACGCTGCGTCCGTTAGCCGATAGCGGGTTGCCCGCGCTTGGCCGCTGCGTGTGAGTTGTCCACCAGCGCACAGCGCATCGAGATGTCGCCGCACGGTGGCCGAGCTGCCTTGCGTAGCAAAGATGATGTCGGTGGAGGAAACCTCCTGCTGCCCGGCCGCAGCCAAGTGCCGGATAGCATCCAGGACTGATTTCGGGGTCACTTTGCTCATGATATCTGCTCAGTATCTGCTCAATAATGAGCAGATACTACTGCACTGAGCAGATAGCTCCAGATTTTGAGCAAATACTGGGTCTATGAGCAGATGCGGTGCGAATCGGCAAACGGGCTGCTCGCTGGCCGGCGGCGCATCGCTTGCAAAATATTACAGACCCGCGAAATAGCCCGGGCCGAGATCTACAATCGTCGCTATGAAACCCGCCGACAATCTTCGCTTCGCTCTCCGCGACCGCATCAATGGCGTTGATGTGGGGCCGAAGGCTGTTCCGCTCAGTTTGCTTGGCGAATTTCAGAAAGAGGTCAGCGACTTCCTGCAAGGATCAACCCGAGAGGTCAACCCTGCCGAAGTGCTGGTGTCGATAGAAGAAGGGTCTCTGGTTTTCGTCGCCGAGGGGTTGTTGGCGGCTTCGATGCTCTGGGCGGATATGGAACGTCTGGCCGCGCCAGATTCTCTCAACGCCATCGACCCCAGGCGAGCTGCCGTCATTGAGCGTTGGCAAGCTCAGGCCCGTAACAACCCTCATCGCGTTTACGCGCTTGAGGACACCGCCCGGCGCCCTCTCACGATCATCAATGCCCAATCAGACTTCAAACAATCGATCGATATCTGGGTAACGGTTGAAAAATACCTGCACGGAAAAATCGTGGACTGGGGCGGCAAGACCAAGGCAAATGTTCATCTTGTGCTTGAAAACGGCAAGTCGCTAACGGTTTCCGCTACTCAACAGTTGCTCGCACAAGAGAGCGAAAACCGTCTCTATCGTCCGGCCTTGCTGCACGTGACGGCTGAAGAGAATTTGCGCACGGGCGAACTGCGCAATTTGAATCTGCGTTCGTTCGAGGTGCACCACCCTGCCTACGACGAAGACGAATTCCAGCAGATAGTACGCAAAGGCACCGCCGCCTGGGCGGACGTACCCGACGCCACGCGATGGGTCGACTCACTGCGGGGCGACAACTCATGACGGTATGACCCCGCGGCCTTCCGACTGGACGGCCAGCAGGGATTCGACCTAAGCGACGAACCCTAGAGCGGGTTAACATTGCCTCTGCTCCGGGGTGCACGCCAGTGCTGAGAATCAAACCCGCGAACTTGACCCGGTTCATGCCGGCGTAAGAAGAGCATTCGCCCTGCCGCGCCTTTGCGCCGCTTGTGCGGGCGGGCTTCGGAGCTTCCCTGTATTGGAATCAACGAACGCCCATGAACAACGCCGCCCCGCCCGTCGCGGAACTCCTTGAATTCATTGCCCAGGACGGCTGCACCGACGCGCAGTTTGATCAGCTCGCGCTGCGGCTGTTTGCGTATCAGTACAGCGCCAACGCCGCCTACCGCAGCTTCTGCCAGCGCCGAGGCACCACGGTGCGCAATGTGAAGACCTGGAGCGATATTCCCGCCGTGCCCATCGACGCCTTCAAGGCGATGGAACTGCGCTGTGAACCCGCCCGCCCCGACGAGCGCGTCTTCATGACCAGCGGCACGACGCGCGCCGATATGCGCGGACGCCACTTCCACCCGCACCTGGACGTCTACGACCTGTCCATGACGCGCAACTTCGCCGTCCGCGTCATGCGGGGCACGCCGCGCTTGCCCATGGGCATCTTGTTCCCGGACGAAGCGGCCATGCCGAATTCGTCGCTGGCGCATTATCTGGCGCTGGCCAAGACCGCGTTTGGCACCGACGACAGCCGCTACTTCATGTCGCCGCAGGGGATTGATCTTGATGGCTTGTGGCGCCGCCTGGAAACCGCCGAGCGCGATGGCGAGCCCTATGCCCTGCTGGGCGCCAGCTTCAGCTTCGTGCATGTGATCGATGCGCTGCGCAAGGCAGGCCGAACGTTCCGCCTGCCGCCGGGCAGCCGCATCCTGGATACCGGCGGCTACAAGGGCCAGTCGCGGGAATTGCCGCTGGACACGTTCTATTCCGAACTATCGGACCTGCTGGGCGTGCCGCGCGCGCTGTGCATCAACATGTACGGCATGACCGAACTCAGCACCCAGTTTTATGACGACGGCAACGCCACGGTCCCGTCCGTGAAATCGGGGCCGCACTGGATCCGTTCGCGCCTGGTGGACCCCGCCACGGGGCGCACGGTGCCGGCCGGCGAACGCGGCATCCTGGCGCACTGCGACCTGGGCAACTTCAATTCCGTCAGCACCATCCTCACCGAAGACGTGGGCGAACCCGCCGACGGCGGCTTCCTGCTGCTGGGCCGCGCCGAAGGCGCGCAGGCCAAGGGCTGCTCGCTGGCGGTCGAAGAATTCATTCAGTCGACGCGGCCATGAACGTGCAACGGATCGAAGCAGGCTATCTGCCGGGGCTGGCTTCGGCCGATGTCCAATGGCAGACGCTGCCCTTCGAGCAGGACGGCCGGCGCGTGGATGTCGCCGTGCCGGTGCTGACCGCCTTGCAGATGCAGGCGCTGGCCCAGCGCGTCCAACAGGCCAGCGCGCGGCATCTGAAGACGATGACGGTGTCGGAAATCATCGACGTCATCGACCGCGCCATCGCCCGACTGCTGGACCCCAGCGACCCGTACCGCCGGCAAGCCGACGCGCTGCTGCCGATTGTCAGCGGCTACGACGCGCAGATGGTGCGGCTGGGTCTCACCGGCTTTTTCAAGACGTTCCGCGCGCCGCAACTGCACCGCTTTGTGGCCGAGGACTTCGCCAACCCCAAGGTGCTGGACGGCTTTCAACCGACACCCAAGGGCGGCGCGGTGCGCGCCTACGGCCCGCAATTGCTGGTGCATAGCTGGGCGGGCAACGTGCCCGCGCTGGCGTTATGGAGCCTGGTTTGCGGGTTGCTCGTGAAGGCGGGCAATATCGGCAAGCTGCCCAGCGCCGAGCCGCTGTTTGCCGGCTGGTTCGCGCGCCTGCTGGCCGAGGTGCATCCGCCGCTGGCCGACTGCCTGGCCGTGGTCTGGTGGCGCGGCGCGGGGGATGAAGACGCCGCCGCGCTCTACGCGCAGGCGGACACGGTGGTGGCTTACGGCGGCAACGACGCGCTGCACGCCATCCAGCGCCGCCTGCCGGTCACGGCGCGCTTTCTAGCGCACGGCCACAAGCTGGGCTTTGGCGTGGTCAGCGCCGCCGCGTTGGATGCGCAGAAGGCGCCCGCCCTGGCGCGCCGCGCGGCCTGGGATGTGATGCGTTACGACCAGCAGGGCTGTTATTCCCCGCAGGTTTTCTACGTGCAGCGCGGCGGCCAGGTTTCACCGCGCGACTTCGCCGCCTATCTGGCGGGCGAGCTCTCGAATCTGCAACAGCGCTTTCCGCGCCGCGCGCTGGACCTGGCGGAATCCGCCGCGATTGCCAAGTGGCGGCAGAGCATCGAATGGCAGTTGCCGGCCGACGGCGCCGATGCGCTGATCGGCGACCCCGACGCGACATGGAGCGTCTTGTACACCGATGCCGCCGCGCCGCTTGCGCCCACGGCCTTGCAACGCAGCATCGTGGTGGCCGGCGTCGACACGCTGGATGACGTGGCGCCGTTGGTGGCCGCGCACAGCCGCTATCTGCAAACGGTGGGCGTGGCCGCCTCGCCCGAAGAGCTCTACCGTCTGGCCGATCAACTGGGCGCGGCGGGCGTCACCCGCATCAGTGCCATCGGCGCGATGAGCGTGCCCGAAGCCGGCTGGCATCACGACGGTCGCTTCAACCTGCTGGATCTGGTTCGCATGACGGAGATCGAGCATTCCGCCGAAGCCGCCGCCGACCCTTACGCGTCGTACGAACCATGATTGCCGATCCGTCCCGGCCCTTTCTTCACATCGAAGGGGCGGTCTACACCTACCCCGGTCGCGCGCCCATCGTGAACGGCATCGACTGGCGCCTGCAAGCCGGCGGCTTTCATTGCCTGGTTGGCCGCAGCGGCTGCGGCAAGACAACGCTGCTGAAACTTGCCGCGGGCCTGCTCACGCCGCAGTCCGGCCGCGTCGTGCTGCAAGACGGCACGCCCGCCGCGCCCGGCCCGAAACTGGGTTATGTGTTTCAAGCGCCTACGCTGCTGGAATGGCAACGCGTGATCGATAACGTGCTGCTGCCCGTGTCGCTGCAACGCCGACCGCTGCCGGAAGACCTGGAGCGCGCGCACGGCCTGCTCGCCATGCTGGGGCTTTCTGACCACGCCCAACACTATCCCCGCCAACTGTCTGGCGGCCAGCAAAGCCGCGTGGCGCTGGCGCGGGCGTTGATTCTTGAACCGGCCTTGCTGTTGCTGGACGAACCTTTCGCCGCGCTGGACGCCATCACGCGCGGCGAGCTGCAAGACGACCTGCTGCGCATGTGCCGCCTGCGTAATACCACCGTGCTGTTCGTCACCCACGACATCAGCGAAGCCGTCTACCTGGGCGACCGCGTGGCCGTCATGCATCACGGCCGCATGCTGGCCGACCTGCCCGTGGACCTGCCCGCGCCACGCACGCAAGCCATGCGCCATGGCGCGGCGTTCAATGCGGCCTGCGCCCAAGTATTCGAGTTCATGAACGGGGCGCGTCCATGAAGCCGACCGCCATCAAAGCGGCATCCCAAGCCGCCGATAACGCCGCTGCTAAAGCCGCCGACCCAGCCATCCCCCAGGCCGCGCCCCAAGCCACGATCAAGCCCCGCCTGCTTGCCCTGGCCCTGTTGGTCTTGCTGCTGGCCGTCTGGGAAATCACCGTGCGGCAGGTGGGGATTTCGGCACTGGTGCTGCCCGCCCCCTCGGCCGTGGCGAAAACGTTGTGGACCAGTCTTGCCACCGGCTACCTCTGGCCGCACATCGGCGCAACGCTTGCCGAGATGCTGCTGGGCCTGGCGATCGGCGGCGCGGCGGGGCTGGGCATCGGCGTGGCGCTGGCGGAATCCGCCTTGCTGGACCGCGTGCTCAAGCCCTATGTCATCGTCAGCCAGGTGGTCCCCAAGCTGGCGCTCGCGCCGCTGTTCGTGCTGTGGTTCGGCTTCGGCATGGCGCCCACCGTGGTCATGACGGCGCTGATCTGCTTTTTCCCCTTGATGGAGAACACCCTGACCGCCCTACGGCAGGTCGACCCGAACCGGCTGCAACTGTTCCGCATGCTGGGCGCGTCACGCACGCAGACCTTGTTGCGACTGAAGCTGCCCGCCGGCCTGCCCGGCATTCTGGCCGGGCTGCGCGTGGCGCTGGTGCTGGCGCTGGTGGGCGCCGTGGTGGGCGAATTCATCGGCGCCAGCCGGGGGCTGGGCGCGGTCATCATCGCCGCGCAAGGCATGATGGACACGCCCCTGATGTTCGCCGCGCTGACCGCCATCGCCGTCATCGGGCTGCTGGGCTATCAGGCCACGCTGCTGCTGGAACGGCGCCTGCTGCGCCCCTATGCCGATCAATCATGACTATCTTCGAGACCCCTTCCATGCCTCCCCATCCGACCCGCCGCGCACTGTTGACGGCCGCCGCAAGCCTTGCCGCCGTGTCACTGGCGCCGCTAGCCGCTCGCGCCCAGGGCGCGCAGAGCGTCGCATCCGGCAAGGTCACCCTGGCCGGCTGGAGCAAGCCCATCAGCGAAATCACCAACCTGCTGGCCGAACCCGACAAGGGCTTCTTCAAGGCGCAGGGCGTGGAACTGGTTTACCTGCCCGGCGCGGGCGGCGGTGACGCCATCCGCAACATCCTCAGCGGCCAGGCCGACGTGGCCTTCACCGACCCCGGTTCGTTCTTCATGGCCTTGGACAAAGGCGAGAAGCTGCGCGCCATCTACGACATCTATCCGCAGAACGTGTTCAACGTGGTGTCGCTGAAGTCGGCCAACATCACGCGGCCCGCCGACCTGAAGGGCAAGCGCATCGGCGTCTACAGCCTGGCCAGCGGCACGCGCCAGAACCTGTTGGTGATGCTGCATCAGGCGGGCCTGACCGAAGCCGATGTGGAAATCGTGGTGACCGGCGTGCTGAACTTCGCGCCGCTACTGCAAGGCCAGGTGGACGCCACGGCCGCCACCGACACCGGCTTGCTGGTTGGGCGGCGGCGCGGCCTGGGCGAGGTCAACGTCATGGAAGTGCGCGACACGCTCAACGTGTCCAGCGACCTGTTCGTGGTGCGCGAAGCGGTCTATCAACAAAAGCAGCCGCTGCTGCGGGCGTTTTTGAAGGCGTATCGTGACAGCGCCGCATGGATGATCGCCCAGCCCGAAGAAGCCGCCACCCTGGCCGGCAAACGCGCCATCGACGGCACCGACCGCGCCATCAGCCTGGAAGTGATCCGGCTGCGCAATGCGGCCTCGACCGCCGCCGGCCGCCCGCTGGGCACGTTCGATCTGGACTCGCTGCAAAAGGCGGCCGACGCCTACCGCGCGCTGGGCCTGATCGACAAGCCCATCGACATCGCAGCCGTGGTCGACACCGGCCTGCTGCCGGGAGACTGACATGGACACCCCAAAGAAATTCGCAGGCAAGGTCGTGCTGGTAACGGGCGCCAGCCGAGGCATCGGCGCCGAGATCGCGCGCGGTTTCGCGCGCGAAGGCGCGACGGTGGTCGTCAACTATCTAAGCAATGCCGATGCGGCCGAGGCCGTGGTGGCGCAATGCCAAGCGGCGGGCGGTGACGCCTGGGCCGTGCAAGCCGATGTGGGCTCGTCGGACGCCGTGCGCGCCATGGTGGACGGCATTGTGCAGGACGCCGGCCGGCTGGACGTGGTGGTCAACAACGCCTTTCGGCCATACGCTTTCGACCCCCGCCAGCGGACCGCCTTCGACGCCCTGTCGTGGCAGCAGTACCAGTCGCAGTTCGATGGCTCGGTGGGCGCCGCGTTCAACGTCTGCCACGCCGCGCTGCCGCATTTCAAGCAGCGCGCCCAGGGCTGCATCGTCAACATCGCCAGCAACCTGGTCGAGCACCCCGTCGTGCCGTATCACGACTACACCACCGCCAAGGCCGCGCTGGTGGCGTTCAGCCGCAACCTGGCGGCGGAACTGGGCCCCTACGGCATCCGGGTCAATTGCGTGGCGCCCGGCCTGGTCTACCCCACCGAAGCCAGCGGCAGCACTCAGGAGTCGTTCCGCGACGCCTTGATTGCCGCGACGCCGCTGCGGCGCATCGCCCGGCCCGAGGACGTAGCCGGCCCGGTACTGTTCCTGGCGTCCGACTGGAGCGGCTTCATGACCGGGCAGGTGCTGTTCGTGGACGGCGGACTGGTGATGCGCTAGAGTGGCTTAGCCCCCGGTTCGCAGCACCCCACGGAGCCGCCCCATGCGCGTCCGAGCACGACTGTTTACCTGCCTGTTCGGATTGCTCCTTGGCCTGCTGAGCCTGACCCAGGCTCGCCTTGCGCTGGCCGACCCGCCCGCCGCCACACCCCCCGCCCTACCCGCAGCACCCGCCGCCATTCAGATGGGCGACATTCCGCTGCGCGCCGACAGCGACATGCGCTACGCCGAAGCCGTGTTGCAACGCGTCGCCACCACCGACCCCGACACCGCGCTCGGCCCGGCATTGGAAGCGATCACCAAATCCACCGACGAAAAGCTCTACGAATTCCAGCCGGCCCAACTGCGCACCCTGCCCATCATGAGGGTCGAAAGCCTGGAACGGCATTGGGTCTTTGACGCGCACCGGCTGGCGCGCTGGCAGGCGGATCTGCGCCAGGCCACCGCCTGGTACGCCAGCGACGCGGCCGAACTGCTGCGTCGCCGCGACGCCTGGCAGGCCATCAAGAATTCGGCCTCGGCCGCCAGCCTGCCGCCCGCGCTGGCCGACCGCGTGGATGCCGTGCTGGCGCAACTGACCGCGGCCGCACAGGCGCTGTCCGGCCCGCTGTCGCGACAGGCCGGCCTTGAACAACGGGCCAACGCCGTCGAAGAACGCATCAAGGCGGGACACCGCGCAGTGGCCGAAGCCATCAACGATATCGACGCGCGCCTGATGCGGGTGGATTCCCCGCCGCTTTGGGATCTGGGCAAGACGCAAGACACCAGCCAAGACACCATGGCCTTGCTGCGCACCGGCATCGACATCGAAGCCCGCTTCGCGCGCGACTACAGCGGCACCGGCAGCGGCAACCAACGCGCGCTGCATGTGATTCAGATCGTGCTGCTGGTGTTCCTGCTGTGGCTGGCCAGAAAGAGCCGCGACGCCATTCGCGCAGGCGTCATGAGCGAAACCGCGGCGGGCGTGCTGGGCCGCCCCTTGTCCACCTGGCTGCTGCTGTCGATGGTGGCGGTGCTGGCGTTGGAGCCCGACGCGCCACTGATGGTGCAGCAAGTGGCGCTGGTGCTGGCGGCGGTGCCGGTGCTGCGTCTGCTGCCGCCCTCGGCGCGCCGGCAACTGGATCTATGGCCCTATGTAATCACCGCCCTGTTCCTGGCGGAGCGGCTGGGCTTTCTGTTCCTGGCCAACACCTTGTTCTACCGCGTGTCCACCGTGGCGCTGACCGTGGTGGCGCTGTCCGCCATCCTGTGGCTGCTGCGCCGTGGCCGGCGCCCCGCGTCGTCCCCCGCCCCCACCCGCCTGGCGGGCACACTGCGCGGCATTGCCTGGGTTGCGGTTGGGTTGCTATGTGTGTCGCTGGCAGCCAACCTGGTCGGCAATGTCTCGCTGGCGGAAATGCTGACCAGCGCGGTCATCGGTTGCGGCTACTTCGGGCTGGTGCTCTACGCCGGCGTCACCGTCATCATCACCCTGGTGCAAGTGATGTTGGCGCGCCAAGGCATTGCGCGCTTCCGGCTGGCGCGCGAACATGCGCCGCCGCTGGTGCAGTTGCTGATCCGCCTCTTGACCGTTGCCGCCGTCGTGGGCTGGGCGGTCTACGCGATGGACCGCTTCCGCATCCTGCGCGCCACCTATGCGTTCACCGTGCAGGTGCTGTCCTACACCCTGACCGTGGGCGAAGTGTCCATCAGCCTGGGCAACGTGCTGCTCTTCCTGATTTCGGTAGTGATTGCGTTCTGGGCCGCGCGCACCATCCGCCTGATCCTGCGCGACGAGGTGCTGACCCGCATGGCGCTGCCGCGCGGCGTAGGCAACAGCATCGCATCGCTGTCGTACTACCTGGTGCTGCTGCTGGGCCTGGGCATCGCGCTGTCGGCGGCGGGCTTTCAGACCAGTCAGTTGACCATCGTGTTCGGCGCGCTGGGCGTGGGCATCGGCTTCGGCCTGCAAGGGGTCGTGAACAACTTCGTGTCGGGCCTGATCCTGATGTTTGAACGGCCGATACAGCCGGGCGATGTGGTGGAAATCAGCGGCACGTCCGGGCAGGTGCGCGACATCGGCATGCGCGCCACCCGCATCAAGACCTTCGAAGGCGCCGATGTGATCGTGCCCAACGGCACGCTGCTGTCCGACAAGCTCACCAACTGGACCCTGCTGGACCGCAGCCGCCGCATCGAAGTCAGTATCGGCCTGGCCTACGGCACCGAGCCCAACCGGGCAATTGAACTGCTGGACGCCGTGGCCCGCGACACGCCCGGCGTCGTCACCGAACCGGCGCCCACGGTGCTGTTCATGGGCTTTGGCGCCAGCACGCTGGATTTCAGCGTCCGCGCCTGGACCCATGACTTCGACCGCTGGATCAACATCCGCAGCGACATGATGACGCGCATCGTTGACGCGCTGCGGCAGGCTGATATCGAGATCGCGTTTCCGCAACGTGATCTGCACTTGCGCAGCGTGTCGGATGAAGCGGGCGCGGCGTTGGACGCCGTATTGAGCGGCGCGCGCAAGCCCCAAGCGCCCGCGTCCAACGCCCCCTTGGCGCCCGACACGCAGCCGCGCTAGGCCGGCATCATTTCATGCTGACCGCCCCACCGATGACGCCGATCGCGACTATGTAGGATGGGTGGAGCGCGCCAGATTGAAGGCAAGAACCCCGCTGCCCATCGCGCGAAACCCATCACGCGGCGGTTGCGTTGTGGCTGGATCTGCCGACTATTCACCGCTGCTTGATGGGTTTCGCGCGATATGCGTTGCGTTATTTGCGGGCGGCGGCGCGCGCTGCACCCATCCTACGTGCCTATCGCGGTGATTCGCGGCGCGCCTTGCGGAGCTGGTGCCTTAGACATTCCCCGATGTCGTCACCGGCACTGTCAGCGTGTTCTTTACCGGGTTCATCACCACCAGGGTGGAGAAGCGCTTGACGTTGGGGTTGCCCCAGAAATGGCGTTGAGCAAAGGTGTCGTAGTCGGCCATGTCGACCATGGTCAGCGTCAGCACAAAGTCGACTTCGCCCGTGACGGACAGGCACTGCATGACCTCGGGCGCGCCCTGCATGGCGCGCTTGAACACGTCCAGCTTGTCGGCGCGCTCGCTCTCCAGCGACACCAGCACCACCATCATGATGCCGCGCCCCACCGCCGCCGGGTCCACCACGGACACGTCGGCCGTCACCACGCCGGCTTCACGCAGCCGCTTCATGCGGCGCAGGCACGACACGGGCGACAGGTTCACCCGCTGGGCAAGGTCCTGGCTGGTGCGCTGGTTGTCTTCCTGCAGGCTTTGCAGGATTTGAAGGTCGAAATCGTCTAGTTCCATGGGGGCTTGGAAACGCTGGGGAGTCGGGCCGAGCCGGGTGAAGAATCAGGAGAAAATCGGCCTTCGGCAGATTCTAATCCCGGCCGCGACAGACTCCGGCCCCAATTCGACGGGAAACTTCATTTTGCCGGTGCCGGACGCAGAAAATAATCAGGCCGCTTGCTTACACTGGGAACCCATTCGCCCGCGCTCCCGCTTCTTCGCCTGCGCCCCCGCTTCTTCGGCCGTCTTCCGCAATGCCCTCGCTACAGCTTTTCCTGCTTTTTCTTGCCGCCGACGCGGCGCTCAAGCTTACCCCCGGGCCGGACATGGCGTTGACCCTGTCACGCGGCATGACCCAGGGGTTTCGCCCCGCCTTCCATAGCGTGCTGGGCAACGTGGCCGCCGGCTTCATCCAGGTGCCGGCCGTGGTGCTGGGCCTGGCGTCCGTGCTGCAAGCGTTCCCGACGCTGTTCGTGGGCATCAAGGCCGCGGGCGGTCTGTATCTGGGCTACCTGGGTGTCAAGGCAATGATCCGTTGCGCGCGGTCGGCCGATGTTTCCCTGTCGGCCCGCCCCGGCGATGCGCGCGATGCCTTCTGGCAAGGCTTCATGACCAACTTGCTGAATCCCAAGGTGCTGCTGTTCATGATCGCCTTCCTGCCGCAGTTCACGTCGCCGGAGAACGGGCCCGTATGGATTCAGATGTTGGTGTTGGGCATCACCATGAAGCTGCTCAGCCTGCCCTACGGCAGTGGCTTCGCCTACGGCGCTTCGCGCATACGTGGATGGGTCGGACGCAACCCCTGGTTCTTGCGCATGCAGCAAGGCCTGCTGGGCGCCGTCATGCTGGGCCTGGCGCTGTATGTGCTTTACTCCACGGCCGCCACGCTGGCGCCCTGATCTTTCCATTTTCGTTGCACCGTTGCCTGTTTTTGCATTGCCCTTGCCCTGAGTTTCCATGACCGCCGCCACCTTGAACGCCGGGCACAACGCCCCCGCCTCCACCTTGCTTCCCACGCTGTCGCTGATCGGCGCCATGGCCTCGCTGTGCATCGGCACCTCGTTCGCCAAATCGCTGTTTCCCGAAGTGGGCGCGCAGGGCACGACTGCCTACCGCATTGTCATCGGCGCCATCATCCTGATGGCGTTCTGGCGTCCGTGGCGCTTTCCACTAACCCGCCAGAACGCCGCCAAGATCGCGCTGTATGGTGTGACGCTGGCGTGCATGAACCTGCTGTTCTACATGGCGCTGCGCACGCTGCCGCTGGGCGTGGCCATTGCCATTGAATTTACCGGGCCGCTGACGCTGGCCGTGGTGCTGTCGCGGCGCGCCATCGATTTTGTGTGGATCGCCTGTGCGCTGGCCGGCCTGGTGCTGCTGATCCCCACCGGGCAATCCATCCACGACCTGGATCCGACCGGCATTGCCTACGCGCTGGCAGCCGCCGTGTGCTGGGCGCTGTACATCATCTTCGGCAAGATGGCTGGCAACGTGCATGGAGGCCAGGCAACGTCTTTAGGCTTGCTGGCGGCGACGATGGTGGCGTTGCCCGTGGGCGCGGCGCATGCGGGCATGGCCTTGCTGGACCCGTCGTTGATCCTGGCCGGGATCGGGGTGGGCATTCTGTCCAGCGCGCTGCCCTATTCGCTGGAGATGGTGGCGTTGCGGCGCTTGCCGCAGAAGACGTTTGGCGTGCTGCTCAGCATGGAACCCGCCATGGGCGCGCTGGCCGGCGTGATCGTGCTGAATGAACATCTGACCCAGACGCAATGGCTGGCCATCGGCGGCATCATCATTGCGTCGGCGGGTTGCGCGGCCACGGCGCAGCGCGGCAAGAAGCGTCAGGCGCCGGTGCACGACTAGGCGCGCGCCCGTACACGGTGAAGCGCGCACCTGCACGCGCGCCGGTAGGATCAGGGGTGCGCGCAACCGGCGCTTATTCCACAGAAATTCCCTTGTGGCGGATCACCGCGCCCCAGCGCTCGCGCTCTTCGCTTGAATACTCGGCGAACCGCGCCGGCGTGCTGCCCGTGGGTTCCATGCCCTGCAAGCGCAGTTGCTTGACCACATCGGGCGATTGCAATGCCGCCACGATGGCGCGGCTGAGATTGTCGACGATGGGCGCGGGCGTGCCGGCCGGCGCCACCACGCCTTGCCAGGCGGCGGCCTCGAATGGATCCGCGCCCGCTTCGGCAAACGTCGGCACGTCCGGCAACTGGGCCGAACGCTGCGCGGCCGGCACGGCAATGGCGCGCAGCTTGCCCGCCTGAATCAGCGGCCGGGCGGCGGCCAGGTCAGCCATCATCATGGGCACCACGCCGGACGCCACGTCTTGCAACGCGGGCGGCGTGCCCTTGTAGGGAATGGCGGTGGCGCGGCCACCGATCGACTCCAGGAACAGTTCCATCGCCAGGTGGTGCGGGCTGCCCACGCCCAAGGACGCATAACTGCCCGGCTGCTCGCTACGCAAGTACTGCAAGACGGCCGGCATGTCGGTCAGCTTGGAACCGGGCGAGGTCACCAACACGATGGGCAAGGCCACCAGCGTGGACACCGGCGTCAGGTTGCGGGCCGGGTCATAAGGCAGGTTCTTGTATAGCCAGGGGTTCAGCGCCAGCGTGCTCATGCCTGCCGTCATCAGGGTGTAGCCGTCGGGCGCGGCACGGGCAGTCTCTTGCGCCGCGACGATGGTGGCGGCGCCCGGGCGGTTTTCCACGACGACCGCTTGCCCCAGCGCATCGCCCACGTGCTTGGCCACGATGCGGGTGGCGATATCGCTGCCGCCTCCGGCACTGAACGGCACGAGCCAACGGATGGGATGATCGGGAAATTCCGCCGCCGAGGCGGTGGCGGGCAACACGGTGAACGCCACGGCGCAAAGCGCGGCGGCGCCCCTCAATGCCACCTTGAACAACGTCGCCTTCAACACCATGCGCGGCAGGAAGCTGCTAGTCATGTCCTGGTCTCCTCGAACCACGATCGAATAAATTTTTAATTAACATATTAATGATTTTCGAAGCGCACGCAAGCCCGGGAATTTACCGTAAGCGGCAACCGGGACACGGGCAGCGCAAGGTATGGAGACGGCAACAACAGAAGCGCAAGGCAGGCAGCGCGCTTACCGATCACGCGCGCGCGGCATTAAGCCATCGCAGCCCCGCCGACGTATCGCTTGCGGGGCGGTATTCACAACCGATCCAACCGGTGTAGTGCAGTTCGCGCAGTACGCTGAACACCCATCCGTAATCAAGCTCACCCCGATCGGGTTCCTGGCGCAGCGGCACCCCCGCGATCTGCAAATGCCCCACCCGGCCCGTCGGCAGATATTCACGCAACTTGGTGGTGACGTCGCCTTCCACGATCTGGCAGTGGTAAAGGTCCATCTGCACTTTCAGGTTCGGTGCGTTGACGGTCTGCACGATCGCGTGGGCCTCGTCCTGGCGGTTCAGGATGTAGCCCGGAATGTCGCGGGTATTGATGGGTTCGATCAACAAGGTCACGCCTGCCGACCTTGCCTGGCGCGCGGCCCAGTCCAGGTTTTCTCGGTAGCAATCCAGCAGCGCCTCGCGCGGCACGCCGTCCGGCGCCAGGCCCGCCATGACGTGCACGTTCGAACAAGACAGCGTGGTTGCGTAGGCCAGCGCCTGTTCGACGCCTGCCTGAAATTCCGCCTGCCGCCCCGGCAGCGCCGCCAGCCCGCGCTCGCCACGGCTGGTCACGCCCGGTGGCGCATTGAACAGCACTTGCGACACCCCCACCGCATCCATGCGCTCGCGCACGAAGGCGGCGGGCTCGGCGTAGGGAAACATGCATTCCACCCCCATGAAGCCGTCCGACGCAGCGGCGGCATAGCGGTCCAGGAAGGCATGTTCCTGATACATCATCGACAGATTGGCGGCGAATTTCAGCATGGCGGGGCTCCGGTCCGGACGGGATTTTTCCGGCAACTTAGCACACCGCCGCACCGTTTCGCGCACGTTGTACGCAGCGCGGGGATCACGCCAACCCAAGGGCGTAATCCCCGCGTCGATTGACGCAGCGCATCAATACGTCAAACGGACACCCAGCAACACACTGCGGCCCGGCAGCGGGGCTACCGACGAGATGAACGAAGCGTGGTTGTAGGCCAGCTTGTTCAGCAGGTTGGTGCCGCGCAGATAGACTTCGTAGCCCGTCGTGTTGTAGCTACCGCGATAGGCGACCACCGCGTTGACCAGGTTGTAGCCCGGCGTGCTGTCTTCATAGGCCGCGATGTCTTTTTGCGAGAACACGCGCGCGTATTCCACGCCGCCCGACCACTGCTGCCACTTCACGTTGCCGCGCACGCCCGCGCGCGCCGCCGGGATGCGCGGCAGATTGCCGTCGCCGCCCGTCAGCTTGCCGCGCACGTAGTCGCCGAACACGGCGGCCGAGAATATCGGCGTGAACTGGTGGCGCAATTCGCCTTCCACACCCGTGAATTCCGCGTCGCGCTGCGTGTATTCGATCAGGCGAAAGTCTTCGTAGCGGTCCAGCGTGTTGGCGTAGATGTAGTTCTTCACGCGGTTGTGGAACACGCTGGCAGAGAACGTCGTGTCGCCCGCGTGCTTGCGCAAGGTCAGGTCGATGTTGTGCGAGGTTTCGCGGCCCAGGTCGGCATTGCCCAATTCGTAGGTATTGGTGGCCAGGTGCACGCCATCCGCGTAGAGCTCCTGCGCGTTCGGCAGGCGTTGCGAGCGCGACAAGGACAGCGCCACGGAGTACTGCGGCGCGAAGTCCCAGATGGCCGCGGCCGACAAGGACGTGCCCGACAGGCTGCTGCGCGACGCGCCGCCTTCCGGCGAGATGTTTTGCCAGTCCTGACGCGCGCCCACTTCGAAACGCCAGTCGTTCAACTGGTATTCCTCAAGCACGAACAAGCCGTTCGAGCGCGTACGGCTGCGCGGCAGGAAGGCTTCTTCGCCGTCAGCGCGGAAATCGCTGTAGGCGTTCTGGAAGCCCACCACGCCGCGCCAGCCGGCGATGGGCTTGTGCTGCAATTCCACGCGCAGGTCGTAGCCCTTATTCTTGAAACGCGTGCCGACTTCGCCGCCTTCAATTTCGTCGTGCTGATAATCGGTCAGCCCGCCGCGCACGCGGATCTTTTCAAAGCCGGCGAACGGGTCCTGGTATTCGGCGCGCAGGTCCAGACGGTTGCTGCGCAGCTTCACATACGGCACGCCGCCGTGTTCATGGTCGTGGTCGTGGCCCTCTTCGCCGTGGCCCTCTTCTTCATGGTCGTGATCGTCGTGACCGCCGCAATGCAGGTGCGTGCCGTGCGGGTGGCAGCCTTCGTATTCGTGGTTGTGCCCCGGCAAGCCGTACTTGCTTTCCAGGTGCGTGAACGCCAGGCCGACGTAGCCGCGCGGCGTAATCCACGACATGCCGACAGAGCCCTGGCTGGATTCGCTGTACGAGCCTTCCAGCTTGCCGCCCGGCCAATCGGGCACGTCGTAGTCGCTGGTGCGGCGCTTCATGCCTTCGACGCGCACGGCAAACTGGCCTTCGCCCGCGGTGATGCCGACGACACCCGCGCGTTCCTTCGTACCCGTCGCGCCACGCAATTCCATTTCGGCTTCAACACCGTTTTCCGGCACGGCGGTGGGCACCTTCTTGTCCACCACGTTGACCACACCGCCGATGGCGCCGCCGCCGTACAGCAGCGTTGCCGGGCCGCGCAGCACTTCGATGCGTTCGGCCAGCAGCGGCTCGACGGTCACGGCGTGGTCGGGCGAAATGCTGGAGGCATCCATCACTTCGGAGCCATCGGACAGCACCTTCACGCGCGGCGCGGTCTGGCCGCGTATCACCGGACGGCTGGCGCCGCCCCCAAACGTGTCGCTGTTGACACCTGGCAGGCTCGTCAGGGACTCACCCAGCGTGCCGCTACGCCGTTCGATCAGCTCGTTGCCTTCCAACACAGAGGCCGGCAGCGTGGTGCTGTTGAGGTCCAAGCCCAGCGGGTTGGCGGAAACCGTAATGGGCGCCAGCGTCTTGGCGCGCTTGCTGTCCGCCTCGGTCTCGGCTTGCGCGATAGGTGCGATCAGCATCAGCGAACACACCAACGGTTTCAGGCTGCCACGGCGTGTTGGCCGGGCAATGGCGATCTTGCGACTTCCCTTCTTGAACCCCAGTTTCTTGCCTTTCATCGTATTCTCTCGGATGTTATATCATTACAAATTGCGGACGAATGATATAACATTTCAGAATCAAAGCGATGAAAGTTTGGCGATGAACTGACGCGAACATGCCACGGTTTAGGGATCAGGCGCTATCGAGCGGCCATTGCTGCGCGGCGTGCAGGACGCGCAAAATTGTCACGGCGCGAGGCGATTCCGCATACACAACCAAATAGTTCGGCCGAATCACCATTTCCCTGGTGCCCGCTACCCGTCCCGCGCGATACAGCCGTGGGCGCTCACGCAGCTTGACCACTTTCTTCTGAATTTCATCTACCAAACGCAGCGCCGCGGCCAGGCTATCGTCCGAGATGTAATCGACAATCGCCAGCAAATCCTCGCGAGCCGTTTCGCGCCATTCAAGAACCGGCACGGCGCTTCTTCTTGCTGATCAGGGCACGAGCCTCGTCCATGACCGCTTCATGGGCGACCGGTGGCCGCGTATCGGCCAAGGCCTCTTGCACCTTCGCGCGAAACCAAGAGTCGTAGCTCATGGCGTCGACGGCCAGGCCGGCGGGCAAACCGCCTTCTTTTGCCACTCTCGTTAGCAAAATTCGCACCGCATCCGAGATGGTCAGGCCAACGTTGGCGAGCTTTTCCGCCGCTTCGGCCTTGAGCTTGTCGTCGACACGGACGTGCAACATTGAAGTGGGTGCCATGGAAGCCTCCGGTAATGGACCGGCCATTATGTATCTCAATTGAGATACACACAAACGACGTCCTGTTTGCCACAAAAACCTGACAGTTGAAACGGGATTTGGCGAACGAGAATCGGCTCCACTGACCGAGTATCCTCAACACCACGAACCCCTGCACGTGATGTGCGCCGGTTGTTCGGGCGCCAGGCGTCGACGGGTTTTCAACCAACCAGGAGACCCCCGATGATTCCCAAGAACACCATTTGTCTTTGGTATGAAAGCGATGCGCTGGAAGCGGCGCGGTTCTATGCCAAGACGTTTCCCGATAGCGCCGTGGGCGCCGTCCACCATGCACCGTCCGACTACCCTTCCGGCGAGGAAGGCGATGTGTTGACCGTGGAATTCACGGTGATGGGCATCCCCTGCCTGGGCCTGAATGGCGGCCCGGCGTTCCAGCACAATGAGTCTTTCTCGTTTCAGGTGGCCACTGACGACCAGGCGGAAACCGACCGCTTGTGGGATGCCATCGTGGGCAACGGCGGGTCGGAAAGCGAGTGCGGCTGGTGCAAGGACAAGTGGGGCATTTCGTGGCAGATCACGCCGCGCGTGTTGACCGAGGCCTACACGGGTGCCGACCGCGCCGCCGCCAAGCGCGTGTTTGAAGCCATGATGACGATGGGCAAAATCGACGTTGCCACGATCGAAGCGGCGCGGCGCGGGTGAGGCTGCGGCCGAGGGCGAGAGCAAAGGTTGCCGCTGGAGCCGGCCGCGCCGGCCCCAACCCTATCAACCCGCTATGAACCGGCTATGAACCCGCTATCACGCCCGCCCTAAGCCCAGCCGATCAACCCGCCTTGAATTCCTTGTTCCAGAATTCCAGCATGTCGGCCTTGCCTTCGGTCAGGCCCTTCAAGTCATACGCCTTCAAGAGCTTCACCTCGGCCTCGGTGAAACCGACGCGCTTCAGGTTTTCCGGCAGCGACGCATTGGTCACCGTCGGCGCGTAGCCCATTTTTTCGGCGAAGCCGACCTGGCCTTGCGGGTCGAGCATGGCGTTCAGGTATTCCCACGCGGCGTCCTTGTTGCGGCTGTTCTTGGCCACGCCCGCCTCGAACGACACCGGCACCGAGCCTTCCTTCGGAATCACGAAGCCCAGCGGCAGGCCGCTGTCCTTCCATTGCAGCGCGCGCGCCTTCCACATGCACGCAATGGCGATCTCGCCCGACTTGAAGGCGGACGCCACCGCTTCGTTGGACGGGTAGATGCGCGGCGCGTTGGCCTTGAGCTTGGCCAGGAAGCGCTTGCCGCCGTCAAAGCTCTTGGTGTCGCCGCCCGCGCCCAGTCCGACGAAGACCGAGTTGTACAGATAAAGAATGTCCGAGAAGCCGACCTGCCCCTTCCACTTCGGGTCCAGCAGCACTTCCAGCGAGTCCGGCGGCGTGGGGAATTTTTCGGTGTTGTAGACCAGCGTCATGGCGCTGAAGATGTGCGGAATGGAATACGGCGTCTTCAGCGCGGCGATGGCGTGCGCCAGGTTGGGCAGCTTCTTCGCGTCGATGGGTTCCAGCGTGCCCGAGCGTTCGGCGTCGTACATATCGACTTCGCCCAGCAGCGCCACGTCCATGCTGCCGCGCCGTGAGTTCTTTTCGGCGCGCAGCTTGGTGACGCGGCCCACGGCGTTGCCGGTGTCGTACACCACGGCCACGCCCTGCTTGGTCACGATGGGGTTGATGATCTGTTGCAGCAGGTTTTGGTAATCACCGCCCCAGGTTCCCACAACGATCTGTTTTTCGGCGGCGTGCGCCATGCCGGGCACCCAGCCCAACGCGGGGGCCAACGCCAGGCCAGAGGCGGATTTGATGAAGCCACGGCGAGTCAGGTTTTTCTCTTGCATAACAACCTCGTATCGAAGGGGGACTAACGACTTGCTACGGTGCGGCTGCGCGGTGCGGCTGTGCCCGGCCGCGCAGCCAGGGTTCTTGCATACGTTCAGGCCAGCATTTCCACCGGCGCATCGGGCGACAAGGCGCGGATGTCATCCGCATCGATGTCGCGCGCGATCACAATGATGGCGGCGCTGGCGTCGGGCTGGCGCGTCAGCCGTTGCGGCGCGCTGAAGGTGGTGCCCACCGACTGGATCAGGATGGGTTCGGCGCAGTCGGCCACGCGCACCACTGCCTTCACGCGCAGCAGGCGTTCGCCGCACAGGCCGGCCAGGTTATCCAGCCATTCTGAAAAATCCGTCCAACTGATGCCCTCGCGCGCCCGCGCGGCCATGACGCGGATGCGCGGGTGCGCCAAACCTGGTTTGCCCGCAACCAACATCCGGGCCGCCAACCCCGCCAGGTCGGCAACGCCTTGCGACGGGGCAAACGCGGCCTGCACGGCACGACGGCGGTCTGGTTCCGCGATCACGTCCGCCAGCGGATTCAGCAAGGCGGCGCGCGCGGCGCGGGCATCCAGCGCGGATGCCGGCAACAGGTCGGTCTTCGTCAGCACGATGCGGTGCGCGGCGCCGAACTGCGCCATGGCTTCGTCCATCTCGGCCAGCGCGTCGGGGTCGCGCGCGCAGTCGTCGGTGCAGACCACCGTCAGCCGCAGGCCACGGCTGGCCAGTTCGGGATCGGCCAGCGACGCGATGATGGGGCCGGGCCGTGACAACCCGCTGCATTCCAGGATCACGCGCTGCAAGGGCCCAACGCCCTCGGGGCGCGGCGCGTCCAGCAGCGCGCTCAAGGTGTAGACCAGGTCACTGCGCAGCGAGCAACACACGCAGCCATTGGCCATCAGCGTCATCGGCACGTTGTCGCTGTCGTTGGCGACAATGGCGCCGTCCACACCGATTTCTCCCGCCTCGTTGACGATCACGCCCGTATCGCGGGAAGCCGGATCGCGCAGGTAGTCCACCAGCAGCGTGGTCTTGCCGCTACCCAGAAACCCGCACAAGAGGAACAGATCGACCGCCATGTCAGGACGCCTGATCCGCGCTGTCGCAAGGCGAACCCGTGGGCGATCCGCCAAACGGCGGGCGCTCTCCATCGGGGTCTTCAGCCCAACTATCCTTGACCATCTTGCGCACGTCCGCCAGCAGTTCGGCGGTGTCGTACACCACGCCGGACTTGATGGTGGTTTGCAGGCAGCGCTTCCATTCCACCTTGGCCGTGTCGTCGTTCAGGCGCATGGCGCCGGTGCCGAACAGCAGCTTGAAATCGGTCAGCGGGTTTTGATCGTGGATCAGCAGGTCGGCGCGCTTTTGCACGTCGATGGAACCCGTGTCCTCATCGATGCCCAGCAGCGCGGCGCTTTGCGACGTAGCGGCGCGCAGCACTTCAATGGGATGAAAACCCGCTTCCTGCAACAGTTCCAATTCACGCACGAAACCAAAGCCGTAGATCTGGAAGATAAACCCGGAATCGCTGCCGGCGCACACACGGCCGCCCAGGTTCTTGTATTCATTGATGAACTGCATCCACAGGCGATAGTTCTGCTTCCACTCGATCTCGTTGGTGGTGCTCCAGCGATACCAGTAGGCGCCGTGCCCGCCGCGTTGCGGCTGGAAGTACTTCCACACCGCCTTCCAGGTGTAGTCGTCGTGCCAGTCGGCACGGCGCGCGCGCATCAGGTCGCGGTTGGCGTCGTAGATATTGAAGGTGGGCACGAAGGTGTGACCCAACTCCAGGAACTGGTCCATCACCTGGCGCCACTTGGCCGAACCGGGTTGCGCCGCCTGCATGAAGGTCTGGCCGGCCACGGCGAAGCGGTAGTACTCGTCGCTGTAGTTGTAGTCGGTGGGAAAGGACTGCACCACGCGGTCTTCGAACAGCGCTTCGGGCAGGCCGTAATAGTGTTCGGAACTGGTCAGGCCCCAACGCGCGGACTTCAGCGCATTCACGCGCGTCACCGCCATCTGCGCGTGGTGGCAGCCCGAACGCAGGCCCAGTTGCGCGGCCTCGTCCAAGGCCGCTTCCATGATGGCGGGCGGCGCGCCGAAGAACTTGATGCCGTCGGCGCCACGCGCGGCCAGCTTGCGCACCCATTCGCGGCCCTGCTCGGGCGTGTGGATGGTCTTCACGCGGTCGTTCACGGCGGGGAACACCGAATGCACCACCATGCGCGGCGCGGCGATCTTGTTGGCGGCCGAGAGCTCGCGCTGCTCCATCGTCCAGCCCAGGCCGCCCATGGCGCCCATCTCGCGCACCGTCGTTACGCCATGCGCCAACCACAGCTTGTAGATGTAGTCGGCGGGCGGCACGATGCCGCTCATCGCGTGATACGGCGTGCCGATGTGCGCATGCGCGTCCACAAAGCCGGGCGTGACGAACTTGCCGTGGCAATCAATCTCGTGGTCGCCCGGGCCGGGCCGGCGCTTGGGGTCGATGGCCTTGTGCGGCGTGCCCACGTTGACCAGGGCGGTGATGCGGTCGTTCTCGATCACGATATCCACCGGCCCCCAGGGCGGCGCGCCGGTGCCGTCGATGATGGTGGCGCCGCGCAGGATCAGCCGGGGAAACGGCCCCAGCCCCCGATCACGCGACGCGGGCGCGGACGGCGGATGCCAGCCCTTGGCGGCATTGACGTCACGGGATTCCTCACCAACTTCCGATTGCGAAAACGTGGGATCGCTCATGGCGCTTACACCCCCAGACCGTTATGTTCGATGACGCCTTCCTTCATGATCAGCGCGATGTGCTCGCCCTGACCCAGCAGGCAGGACAGGTCGCGATACGGATTGCCGTCCACCAGCAGCACGTCCGCCAGCGCGCCCACCTGGATGCGGCCCAACTGGCCGACCTGGTTCAGCACTTCGGCGGCGGTCGTGGTGGCGCACTGGATCACTTCCTGCGCGGACAGCACTTCGTTGCGAATCCGGAATTCATCGCTTTGCAGGCGCTGCGACGGGCCCAGCAGATCCGAGCCGTAGCCGATCTTCACGCCCGCCTTCTTGTAGATCTCCAGCGAATGCAGCCCGGCGGTGCGCACGGTGGCAATCTTTGCCACCGAATCCGGCGGCAGACCGTAGTCGGCGCCTTCGTTGGCCAGCGCTTCATAGGTCACCAGCGTGGGCACCACGAACGCGCCCTTCTCGGCCATGAAGCGCGCCACGCGCTCGTCAACCAGGTTGCCGTGTTCGATGGTGCGCACGCCGTTGCGGATGGCGCGTTCGATGGCGTCGGCCGTGTAGGAATGCGCCATCACATAGGTCTGGCGGCTGGCGGCTTCGTCAACGATGACGCGAATTTCTTCTTCCGAATAGCCGAAGGAGGCAATCGGGTCTGTCGGCGATGCGACGCCGCCCGAGGCCATCATCTTGATCTGGTCCGCGCCCATCTGCAGTTCCTGGCGCACGGCCTTGCGCACGTCGTCGATGCCATCGGCCACGCGGCCGATGTCGCCCGCGCGGAAGCAGCAGCCGCAAAAGCTCATGGGACGCAGGTGGTCGGAACGCGGACGCGGGTCGCCGTGGCCGCCCGTCTGGCTGATGGCGCGGCCCGAGATGAACAGGCGCGGCCCCTTCACCGTGCCTTCGTTGACGGCGCACTTCAAGCCCCAGCCGGCGCCGCCCGCATCGCGCACGGTGGTGAAGCCCCGGCGCAGCATGGCCGCCATGATGGGCACGGCGCGCATCATCACCAGCGCATCGGGCAACACGCCTTGCGTGCTCAGGTTCAGTTGCGTGGCCAGCACATGCACGTGCAGGTCGATCAGGCCCGGCATCAGCGTGCGGCCGGCGGCGTCGATCACCTGCGCCGACGCGCTGGTGATGGGCTTGTCCGACACTTCCTTGATGACGCCATCCTCGACCAGCACGTGGTGGCCTTCTTGCAGGTCAGCCAGCAAGGGGTCGAGCAGGTTCGCGTTCTTGAACAATACGGATGCCATGGAATTTCCTTGTTGTGGCTCGGGCTCAAGACGCCATGGTCTTGATGTAGCGCCGATGGATCAGCCAGTTCGAAATCAGTGCAATGATCAGCGTGCCGCACACCAGAATGACGGCCAGCGCGGCGCCGAACGGCCAGTTCGACGCGCGCGTGATCTGGTCATACAGCGCGGGCGCCATCATCGTCAGGCCGGAACCGCCCAGCAGCACCGGCGTGGCGTAGGCGTTCATGCACAAGATGAACACCAGCATCGTGCCCGCCGCCACGCCGGGCGCGGCAATGGGCAGCACGATGCGGCGAAACGTGGTGAAGAAGCTGGCGCCGACGTTGCGCGCGGCTTCTTCCACCGACAGGTCCATGCCTTCCAGCACGCTTTGCAGCGTCAATATCAGGTAGGGCATGACCACGGCCGTGGTGCCGATGACCACCGCCGTGGGCGTGTACATCAGCGTGATGGGCTTGTCGATCAGGCCCAGGCCCTGCAACACGGCGTTCACCACGCCCGCATTGCCCAGCGCCACCATCCAGCCCGCCGCGCGCACCACGTTGCCCACCATCAGCGGAAACACCAGCAGGATCACGAACAGGCTTTTGTATTTACTCTGCGTGCGCGCCAGGAAGTACGCCACCGGAAAGCCCAGCACCAGCGCCAGCACCGTGCATAGCCCCGCCACCCACAAGGTGGTGAAGAAGATGTCGCGGTAATACGCATCGCCAAAGAACTTGGCGTAGTTGTCGAAGGTGAAGGCGGTTTGCATCAGCTCCGCCGGGTCGAACTGGTTGAAGCTGTAGCGCGCCAATTGCAGGATGGGCACCATGATGATCACCAGCACCACCAGCGATGCCGGAAAGGCCAGCCCGGGCCCCAGCCAGCGGCTGGGCCGCCCGTCTACGGTTGCAGTCGTCATGGTGGCTCCTATTGCGTGAAGGCCACGCAGTCTTCGGGCTCGAAGCACGCGTACACGCGCGCACCGGGCGCCGGCTGCGCGCGGCCCGCGCCGCCATTGGCCACCTGGCTGATCATGCGGTTGCCGCCTTCCAACTGCACGCGCACTTCCAGCACCGACCCCAGGTACAGCGACGACTCCACCACACCCGCCAAAGCATTGCCGCCCGAAGGCTGTTCTGCCAGCCGCACGCGCTCGGGCCGCACGCCCACATGCGTGGCCCCTGCCCCGCCCGGCGTGGTGATACGCTGGCCCGCGTCGGTGTGGAACTGGTTATCGGCCTGGCCACTGCCGGTAAACACGTTCATCTTGCCCAGGAAGTCGGCCACGAACAGATTGGCGGGGTGCTCATACAAGGTGTCGGGCGCGCCCACTTGCTGCACGATGCCGTCATGCATGATGGCCATGCGGTCGGCAATCGCCAGGGCTTCTTCCTGGTCGTGCGTGACAAACACGGTGGTCAGCCCCAGGCGCTGCTGCAAGGAACGGATTTCCTCGCGCACTTCCAGCCGCAGCTTGGCGTCCAGGTTGGACAAGGGTTCGTCCAGCAGGAACACCTTGGGCTCAATGGCCAGCGCGCGTGCGATCGCCACGCGCTGCTGCTGGCCGCCCGACAACTGGCGCGGATAGCGATCGCGCAGTTCGGTCATGCGCACCATGTCCAGCACGCGGCGTATCTTGGCGTCGCGTTCGGCCTTGGGCACCTTGTGCATCTCCAGCCCGAAGGCCACGTTCTCGGCCACCGTCATGTGCGGAAACAGCGCGTAGCGCTGGAACACCATGCCGGTGTCGCGCTTGTGAACCGGCAGCCGGGTCACGTCGGTGTCGCCGATAAGGATGCGGCCGGCCGTGGGGGTAATGAAGCCGGCGATCATGCGCAAGGTCGTCGTCTTGCCGCAGCCGCTGGGGCCCAGGAACGTGACCAGCTCGCCTTCCGCGATCTCCAGTGAAAAGTCGGATACCGCCACCGCCGCACCGAACTGCTTGCGGATATTCTCGATTGAGACCTTCGCCATTTTCTTACACCACCTGACTGAGTTTCACATAGCGGTCGGTCACAAGCATGATGATGCCCAACAGCAAGATTTGCACCGAAGCCACCGAAGCGATGGTCGGGTCCAGATTGAATTCCAGGTACTGCATGATGGCGATCGGCAGCGTGGTGCGGCCCGGCCCCACCAGCGAGAGCGACAGTTCCAGGTTTTCGAAAGACACCACGAAGCTGAACAGCGCGGCCGCCACGATGGACGGGCGCAGCATGGGCAGCGTCACGCGCATGAAGGCTTTGGGCGCGCTGGCGCCCAGATTGCGCGCGGCTTCCTCGATGGAGCCGTCCAGCCCGGCCATGCCGGCCGTGACCAGGCGCACCGTCCAGGGAATCGTCAGGCAGACGTGCGCGATGATCAGGCCGCCGAAGGTGCCGACGATGTCCTGGTCCAGCACTTCTTCAGCGCGCAGATAAAACAGGTAGATGCCCACGCCTGCGACGATGCCGGGTATCAGCAAGGGCGACAGCAGCAGGGTGTTGACGCCCTTGCTGCCCTGGAAGCGGTAGCGCGCGATGCCGACGGCGGCCAGCACGCCCATCACCACGCCGATGGCGGCGGCCACCAGCGACACTTGCAGGCTGAACAGGAAGCCGTTGGCGAACGCGGGGTTGTCCCACGCTTTCACGTACCAGGACAGCGTGTAGCCGGACGGGGGGAAATAGAGGATGGCGTCCTTGAAGAAGCTCAACCAGACCACCAGCACGATGGGGCAGAGCATGAACGCATACATCAATACGACGAAGACCCGATGCAGCCACGTTGCCCACGGAATCATGCGAATAGGCTTGACCCGGGTGGCCGCGACGGCCGAGTTCAAAGGAGGCGCGCTATGCAAATCCTGTTTCCTTGTCAGCGAGGTGCCGGCTCGGTTTGAAACTCCTCCGGTTGGAACTCTTTGATTCCTTCGGTTAACCGAAGCATATCGACGGGTTGCTGCGCGGCTCAACTAGGGATTACCCAACATGGGGCATTTCACGCGGGTAATTCCGTAGCACGGTGCAAACACGCGGGTGCAACCCGCCGCCGCATCATGGCGGCGGCGGGTTGCACCCAAGGTTTACATTGAAGGATTGCGGCGCTTGTCGAGCGCCTGGCGTCAGGACGCCGCTTCAAGCCCGCACAGCGCTTGCAGCACGGCCACGCGGCTTTGCCCCAGCACCATGCCGTGCCAATCGTAGGCGTGGCAATAGAAGGCGTCTTGCGTGGCTTGCAGGATGTCGCGGCGCAGCGCGGCGGGGGCATCGGGGTTTGCCCGCAGCCAGTTGCGGCCGCGCAGCGCCAGCACCACGTCGTCGAAAGGCACCGTGCCGTATTCCAGCGCCATCAACGTGGGCGACGACTGTGGGCACGCCTGGTAGATCAGGCTGGCCAGGTGGCCGGTAATGTCCACCGAGGCCGACGTGCCCTGGAACGGCACCGCGATGTCCAGGCCCCACCATTGGCGCGCGCGCGCCACTTCGGCGTCATTGCGGCGACCGGCGTAGATTTTTTCGCCGTGGCCGCGCGGACCCAGCCCGGTATGCACGTCGATCCAGCCGATATGCGCGTAGGGGCTGGCATGGGTTTCCAGGATGCGGCGCAGGTTTTCGCGCGAGGCGGCAGGTGCGGCGCCGCCGTAGAACAGGCCGTCGGCGTGGGTGTATTGGCCGCGCGACACGGCTTGCGCAAACGCGGCTTGCCCATGTTCGGCCACATAGCGGGCCACGTCGCGCTGGTTGTCTTCCGACGGTGGCCATTGCGCCGGCAGCAGCAGCGGATGCAGCGCGCCATAGCCCGGGTTCGCCGGCAGCGGCGTGCCATCAAAGGGCTGGACGTTGCGGTTCAAATCGACGTTGCCTTCGTCGGTGCGCGCCATCCACGAATAGCCGTAAGGGTTCACCGCGTGCACCAGCAGCAGGGCCACGCCCGCCTGGCGCGCGCGCTTCAACATCGGCGCGTCGTCCATCAAGGAAAACTGACAGCCCGCGCCGCAGAAGCCTTCAACGCCGTGCGTGGCGGAAGTCATCACCAACAGGCGTTGCGCGTTGGGCGCGCCGATCAGCGCCACGTCGGTGGCCAAGGCTTCGCCCTCGCTGCCGCGCGCCTCGATCGGGTAGGACGCGACCGACGCGCCCAGGCGCTCGGCGTCGGCCAGGAATCGTTCACGCGACTCCGCGTAGCTGCGGGGGAAGTAGCTGGTACTGCTGGGCATCATGCCTCCTGAGTGTCGATTGCATGGCCGGTGCGGTCCTGTATCCAGAACAGCACCACGGTGGAAAGCGTCACGGTCACCATCAAGTACCAGGCGGGCGCCATGGGGTTGCCGGTGACGTGCAGCAGCCAGGTCACGAAGAACTGCGCAAAGCCGCCAAAAACCGAGATGCCCAGACCATACACGACAGACATCCCGGTGGTGCGCACCGCCTTCGGAAACAGTTCGGGCAGCATCGTGATCACCGGCGCCGTCTGCAAAGCCAGCAAGACGGCCAGCAGCGCAATCACCGTCATCAACCGCGCCGTGCTGGGCGCGGATACCAGCCACTGAAAGCAGGGCAACAAGGCGCACACCGTGACCGCGCGCGACCAGAAGATGACCTTCTTGCGGCCCACCCGGTCGGCCAGCATGCCGACAAAGGGCGCAAGCACAAAGCCGATCGCGCCCAGCACCACGCTGGCGAACAGCGTGGACGTGGCGGGCAGGCCCAGCTCTTTGTTGGCGTAGGCGGGCATGTAGAAGCCGATGATCTGCGCGCATACCATGCCGCCGATGACCAGCAGGATGCCCTTGACGACCAGCGCCTTGTGTTCGGAGAAGACGCGGCGCAGCGGCTGGTGGGTCGGCGCGGCATGTACGGCCTCGCGCGCATGCGTGGCGGTTGGCGTGGAAGCCGGGGTGGCTTGTAGCTGGGGTTCCAGAGTTTCCTCCAGGTTGCGGCGGATATAGGCGCCCACCGGCACGGTCAGGATGCCGATCACGAACGGCACGCGCCAGCCCCAGGCTTGCATCTGGTCCTTGCTGAGCGTGGCCGTCAGCAGCGCCACCGTCAGCGCGCCCAGCATCACCCCCAGCGACTGGCTGCCGAACTGCCAGCTTGAGTAAAAGCCGCGCTGGTTGGCGGGCGCGTGCTCCACCAGCAGCGTGGTCGACGCCCCCACCTCGCCACCCGCGGCGAAACCCTGGATCAAGCGCGCCAGCACCATCAGCACGGGGCCGGCCACGCCCATCTGCGCATACGTGGGCGCGGCGGCGATCAGCGCGCAACCCAAGCCCATCAGCCACAGCGTCAGCGTCATGGCGGCGCGGCGGCCGTGGCGGTCGGCGTAGGAACCAATCAGCATGCCGCCCACCGGCCGCATCAAGAAGCCCACGCCAAAGGTGGCCGTGGTCAGCAGGAGTTGGCCGTAGCTGGAGGCGGCCGGAAAGAACAGCGGCCCGATGACCAGCATCAGGAACGTGAAGACGGTGAAGTCGAAGAACTCCAGCGCGTTGCCGATGGTGGTGCCGGCTATCACGCGCCGGCGCATCGTCGACGAATGCAAAGGCTGCTGCCCGCCGGACGCGGCGGCGATGGCGATAGACATGTTTTCCCCTTGATGTCCGTGGCGGGGCGGTGCGCGGACCACCCGGCCCTCTAAGCCCGCCCCATCCGCGTGAATATACGGATGGCGCACGATAAGGAAAAGACAGTATTTTTGTTCCAGTGAAACCTTTTTGTTATAGCCCTGGCCCATGAACCTTCGCCAACTGCGCGCCTTTGTCCTGATTGCCGAACACGGCAGCATCCGCGCGGCCGCGCGCGCCCTGTTCGTGACGCAGCCGGCCGCCACGCGCAGCCTGCGCGAGCTTGAGCAAAGCGTGGGCGCCGAACTGGTGCGCCGCAGCGCGCGCGGCGTCGAACTCACGCCTTATGGCGCGGCGCTGTACAAGCGCGCCGTGGTGATCCTGCAAGAGGCGCGGCGCGCGCAGGAAGAGATCGGGCAAATGCGCGACGGCGAAGGGGGTTCCTTGAACCTGGCCATCAGTTCGGCTGCCTTGACCGTGCTGCCCGCCGCGCTGGCGGCGTTTCGGGCGCGCATGCCGCGCGTGGCGGTGGCTTTCAACGAAGTGGCGCCGCCCTTCAGCCACGAACAACTAGAATCCGGCCGCTACGACTTCCTGGTGCAAACCGAATACGACGGCGACATCGACGACGGCTTTGCCCGCACCACGCTGTTCACGCTGCCCCTGGCGGTGGGCGCGCGCGCAGGCCACCCCTTGCGCCATGCACGCACGCTGGCCGACTTGCACGACGCGCTGTGGCTGCTGCCCGGCAATATCCAGGCTCCCGCCAACCTGCTGCGGTTGGCCTTTGAAGCGCACAAGCTGCCCGCGCCGCGCGACGTGATTCCGTGCCAGTCGATTGCGGTGGCGTTGGCCATCATTGCCGACAGCGACGCGCTGGGCATCTTCGTGCGCAATCTGTTTGACCACCGGCTGCTGCCGCGCGACCTGCGCATGGTGCCCTTGTCCCATGAACTACCGGCCGCGCGCGTGTCCATCCTGACCCGCGCCGATTCCCCACCCACGCCCGCCGCGCAGTGCTTTATCGATTGCCTGCTCAACGCCCATGCCTCGCCAACACGCTAGCGTTGATAGAGGACCGGTTATCATGGGCGCCGTGCCCGCCGACGGCCGTGAAACCGGCCGCTGACCCTTGCCGGCCGCTCCCTCCCTCGCAGTCAAGATCCATGGTGTTCCCCCGACTTCCGTCCCCGCCCACGTTGACCGACACGGTCGCCAAGCGCCTGCTCGCCGAAATCGACGAAGGCCGCGTGCTGCCGGGTGAAAAGCTGCCCACCGAAGCCGCGCTGGCCGAGCAGTTTGGCGTCAGCCGCACCGTCATCCGCGAAGCGGTGTCGCGGCTGCGGCAGGACGGCATCGTGGAAGCGCGGCAAGGCAGCGGCGTGTATGTCACCGGGCTGACGGGCAACCGGGCCTTGCGCATCGATGCCACCGAACTCAGTTCACTGGACGCGGTGCTGCACATTGTGGATTTGCGCCGCGCGCTGGAAACCGAAATCGCGGCCCAGGCCGCGGCGGTGCGCAAGAAACGCGACATGGTCGAGATCGACCGCGCGCTGGCCGCGATTTCACAGGCCGTGGCGGACGGCGGCGACGGCGTGAAGGAAGACGTGGCGTTTCACCGCAGCATTGCGCGCGCCACCGGCAACCCCTACTTCTTGACCACGCTGGCGTTCGTCAGCCAGTTCCTGGAAGCCGCCACCCGCGTGACGCGCGGCAACGAAGCCCGCCATGCCGACTTGATGCGCGACGTGCTGCAAGAACACGTCGCCATTGTCGAGGCCATTCGCCGGCAAGACGTGGAAGGCGCGCGCGAGGCGGCGCGCATCCACATGGTGAACGCGGCCAAGCGCCTTAGCCAGGCGCACCGCTGAGCTGCTCGCGCCGCCGGCGGGTGCCGATGCCCCAGCGCTGCGCGATCAAACCCATCAGCACGATCACGCCCGCCAGCAAGGACGTGTAGGCGACTTCGTTTCGATACGTGCCTTCCACCACCATCGTGATCAACGCAGCGATGATGCACACGATGACCGCATAGGTCAGCCACGGAAACAGCCACATCTTGAACGTCAGCTCAACGCCTTGCGCCTGTAGCCGGTAGCGCATGCGCAACTGCGACAGCGCAATGGCCAGATACACGAACAACGCGATGGTGCCGGTGGCCTGCATCAGCACGTCGTACAGATCCATCTTTGACGTGGCCATCATCCACACCGCCACGAACGCGAACGCGCTGGAAATCAGCACCCCCACATACGGCGTGCCGGTGCGGCGGCCGGTCACCTGCATGATGCGATGCGCGTCGCCTCGCCGCGACAGCGAATACAACATGCGCGATGCCGTGTACAAGGCCGAATTGAAGCAACTGCACACGGACGTCAGCACGATGAAGTTGACGATGGCCTGCGCGTACGGCACGCCCAACCTGCTGAGCGCCACGTTATAGCTGCCGTGCGTGGGCTGCGACAGCAGCGGGTCGTTGTACGGCACCAGGCAGACGATGATGAAGATGGAGCCCACGTAGAACAGGCAGATCCGCCACACTACCGAGCGCGTGGTCCTGATGATTTCACGCGCGGGGTCGGCGGATTCGGCGGCGGCCACCGTCACGATTTCCGCGCCGATGAAGGCGAACATCACCCCCAGCATGGCCACCACCACCGACTTGATGCCATTGGGCATGAAGCCCTGCGCCGTCAATTGCGACACGCCGCGCGCTTCGCCCCAGGGCCACAGATGCACCACCGCCAGGCTGCCGATGACCAGGAACGCCACGATGGCAATCACCTTGATCAGCGCGAACCAGAATTCGAATTCGCCGTAGTTGCGCACGTTCATGAAGTTGACGACGATAAGCGCCACAGTGATGAAGAGCGCATAGCCCCAGTCGGGCACCATCGGAAACCAGCCGTGCAGGATCTGCCCGGCCACATAGGCTTCCCAGCCCATCAGCAAGGCCCAGAAATACCAGTACAGCCAGCCGATGGTGAAGCCCGCCCAGCGCCCGATGGCGCGGTCGGCGTAGGTGGAGAATGACCCCGTGTCGGGCTGCGCAACAGCCATTTCCCCCAGCATGCGCATGGCCAGAATGACCAGGATGCCGCCGCCCAGGTACGCCAGGATGACGGCCGGCCCCGCCAGCGCGATCTGCTTGCCGGACCCGACGAACAACGCCGCCCCGATGACCCCGGCGATCGACATCATCGTCAGGTGACGCGACTTCAAGCCGCCCTTGAGCTCGGTGTTTTGTTTGCTGGCCAATGCCCTGCTCCTGTATCTACTGCTGCTTTTGCTGCTGCGGTTGCTGCTGCGTTTGCTGCTGCTTTTGCTGCTATCTCCGGCCTTAGCCGAATGCCTTGGTGAAAAAATCCCGCGTGCCGAAATTGCCAGACTTCAGCGCGATGCTGACGTCGCCACGCGCCACCGGCGTGTAGCCGGCGCACCACGGCACGCCCGGGTCGATCTGCTCGCCAATTGCCATCTGCTGCAAGCCCAGCGCCTGCACCACGGCGCCCGACGTTTCACCCCCCGCAACAATCAATTGGCGCACGCCGCGTTCAACCAGCCCGACCGCGATACGCGCAATGGCCGCTTCGATCAGTGCGCCCGCCCGCGCCACGCCCAGCGCGCCTTGCGCGGCCTTGACCGCATCGGGCTCGGCGGTGGAATAGACCAGCACCGGGCCGTCCTGCATGCGCGGCTCGGCCCAGTCCAGCACCTGCGCCACCACATCCTCGTCCGTTGCCAGCCGCATCGGGTCCAGCGCCAGCGCCGGCCGACCGCTGTCGATAAACGCCGCCACCTGCGCATTGGTGGCGCTGGAGCAGCTACCCGCCACCACGGCCTGCAAGCCCGGCGCGCGAACCTGGCTGGCGGCGCTGGTGGGCGCCAGGCCCCAGTTGCCCGGCAGGCCGATCGCCACGCCGGAACCCGCCGTCACCAGCGGCATGCCGCGCAGCGCCGGGCCCAGCCGCAGCAGATCATCGTTGGACACCGCGTCCACAATCGCAATCTCCACGCCCTCGTCTTGCAAGGCCTGCACGCGCGCAAGAATCGCGTCGGCCCCCGCGGCCACCACGCTGTAGTCGATCAGCCCGACCTTGCGCGTGGTCTGCGCCTGCAACACGCGCACGAGGTTTGCGTCGGTCATCGGCGTCAGCGGGTGATGCTGCATGCCCGATTCGTTCAGCAGCACGTCGCCCGCGAATAGGTAGCCCTTGAAGACGGTGCGCTTGTTGTCAGGAAACGCGGGCGTGGCGATGGTGAAGCGCGTGCCCAGCCGCGTCATCAAGGCATCGGTCACCGGCCCGATATTGCCGTCCGGCGTGCTGTCGAAGGTGGAGCAGTATTTGAAATAGATCTGCTCGGCGCCTTGCTGCTGCAACCATTCCAGCGCGGCCAGGGATTGCGCCACGGCGTCTTCCACCGGCAGCGTGCGCGTTTTCAATGCCACCACCACGGCGTCCGCGTCGGCGCGCAAGGGCTCGCCCGGTACGCCTATGGTTTGCACCGTGCGCATGCCCGCGCGCACCAGGTTGTTGGCCAGGTCGGTGGCGCCCGTGAAGTCGTCGGCGATACAGCCCAGTTTGATACTCATTTGGCCTCCGGCAATTTGATGCCAGGAAAAATCTTGATGACGGCGCTGTCGTCCTCGCGGCCATGCCCGGCCGTAGACGCCTGCATGAACATCTGATGCGCGGTGGACGCCAGCGGCAGCGGAAACTTGCTGTGCCGCGCGGTGTCCAGCACCAGCCCCAGGTCCTTCACAAAAATATCCACGGCCGACAAGGGCGTGTAGTCGGCCGCCAACACATGGGGCATGCGGTTTTCGAACATCCAGCTATTGCCGGCGCTGTGCGTGATGACCTCGTACAGCGCGTCCGCATCCACGCCTTCGCGCAAGCCCAGCGCCATGGCTTCGGCCGCGACGGCAATGTGTACGCCGGCCAGCAGTTGGTTGATGATCTTGACCTTGCTGCCCGCGCCCGCGCAGTCACCCAGCCGGTAGACCTTGCCGGCCATGGATTCCAGCACCGCGCCGCAGGCGGCGTAGGCCGCTGCGCTGCCCGCCGTCATCATCGTCATCTGGCCGGCGGCGGCCTTGGCCGCCCCGCCCGAGATCGGCGCGTCCAGGTACAGGATGCCCAGTTCGGCCAGGCGCGACTCCAGCGCGATGGACCAGTTGGGATCCACGGTGGAGCACATCACGAACACGGCGCCGGGGCGCAGCGCGGCGGCGATACCGCCGTCGCCATAAAGCACGGCTTCGGTCTGCTGCGCGTTGACGACCACGCTGACCACTATGTCGCAGGCGGCGGCCATGTCGGCCAGCGTGGCGCAGGCCACGCCGCCTTGGGCGGCGAAGGCGGCGGCGGCCTCGGGGCGGATGTCATAGACGTGCACCTCGTGGCCGGCGCGGCGCAGGCTTTGGGCAATGCCCGCGCCCATGGCGCCCAGGCCGATGACGCCGACGCGGCGGGGTGAGGGTTGCGGATGGCTCATGGCGGTGTCGTCCGGAATGTCGATGGGAATGGCGATAGAAAAGTGTCGATACGGAATGGCGATACGGCGTGTCGATACGGAAGCGTCACGCCGAGCTTCAGCGCGGCAGGTCGTCTGCCAGGTAAGCGCGGATGATGTCGGCAAAGCTCTTGTCGCCCGCCAAGCCCAGACGGTTGGCGCGGCTGGTGTCCCAACGGCCGGGCCAACTGCCCACAATGCGTTCCACCCGTTCATCCGGCCGCCAGGTGATGCGGTCGGCCACGGCGTCGCCCGCTACGTCGCGCAGCGCCTGTTCCATGTCGGCCACGGTGACGGACACGCCCGCCAGGTTGATCGGCGCGCGGTCGGCCACGGCGTCAGCGGGCAGTTCGCAACCGGCGATCAGCGCTTGAATGGCGCCACGCGGCGACAGCAGCCACAGGCGGGTGTCGGGGCCCACCGGGCACACGGCGTTTTCGCCATTGAGCGGTTCGCGGATGATGCCGCTGGCAAACGACGAGGCGGCTGCGTTAGGCCGACCGGGGCGCACGCTGATGGTGGGCAGGCGCAGCACGCGCCCATCCACGAAGCCGCGCCGCGTGTAGTCGGCCAGCAGCAGTTCGGCAATGGCCTTCTGCGTGCCGTAGGACGACTGCGGGCTCAAGGCGGTGTCGTCGCGCACGGTATCAGGCAAGTCGCCGCCATACACCGCCACCGAGCTGGTGAAGATCACGCGCGGCTGGTGGCCCAGCGCGCGGCACACGTCCAGCAAGGCGCGCGAGGCATCCAGGTTGATCCGCATGCCCAGATCGAAATCCGCCTCGGCCTGGCCGCTGACGATGGCCGCCAGGTGAAAGACGACGCGGGTATCGGTGTCGATGGCGTCGCGCAGCACGGCGGGGTCGGCAATGTCGCCCACCCGCGAATGTACGCGCGTGTCAGTAAAGGCGTCGGTCTTCACGACGTCTAGCAGGTCGATGCGCGTAATGGCTTGCGGGCCGCTGGCGTCCAGCGTCAGCGTGCCCTGCTCAAGCAGTTGTCGAGCCAGCCGTTGGCCCAGGAATCCGGCGCCGCCGGTGATCAGGATTTTCATGGTGGGGTGCTCGCTTCTTGTTGACTCAGTGCTTGGCCAGATAGGCTTGGGCCCAGCCCAGGCCCGCGCGCGTGCCTGCCTTGGGGCGGTATTCGCAGCCGACCCAGCCGGCATAGCCCAGCGCGTCGATGCGGTCGAATAGATAGGGGTAGTTCAGTTCGCCCAGGTTGGGCTCGTGGCGGTCGGGCACGCCGGCAATCTGGATGTGCCCGATGCCGGCCATGTCGCGTTCCAGCTTCACGGCGATATCGCCTTCGACGATCTGGCAGTGATAGCAATCGAACTGCACCTTCAGATTGGCCGCGCCAACCTCGGCGCAAATGGCCTGGGCCTCGTCTTGGCGGTTCAGAAAGAAGCCGGGGATGTCGCGCGTGTTGATGGGTTCGATCACCACGGTGATACCCGCCGACGCGGCGGCGCTGGCGGCGCGCGCCAGGTTCCGCACATACACGGCGCGATGCGCCGCGCGATCCTGCTCGGGCCGGATCAGGCCCGCCATCACGTGCAGGCTGCGGTTGCCCAATTGCGCCGCATAGCCAAGCGCCTGGTCCAGGCCGCGCTGGAACTCGTCTTCACGGCCCGGCAGCGACGCAATGCCGCGCTCGCCCGCCGCCCAATCACCGGGCGGCGCATTGAACAAAGCTTGCGTCAGCCCGTTATCTTGCAGCCGCGCACGGATGTCGGCGGCGGCGAAGTCGTAGGGGAACAGAAACTCCACCCCCTGGAACCCGTCGCTGGCGGCGGCCTGGAAGCGGTCCAGGAAGGCGTGCTCGTTGTACATCATGGTCAGGTTGGCGGCCAGGCGCGGCATGGCGGGTCCTTATTGATTGGGGTGGCGTGGGCGTCGGGCCATCAACGGTTGACCAACTTGGCTGGCGTGAACCAGACCGCGATGGCGCCGATGACCAGCACGGCGGCCAGCACATACATGCCGGACGCGGTGGATTGGGTCAGGTCTTTCAGGTAGCCGATCATGTAGGGGCTGGCGAAGCCCGCCAGGTTGCCAACCGAGTTCACGATGGCGATGCCCGCCGCCGCCGCGGTGCCCGACAAGAAAGCCGTGGGCAAGGACCAGAACAGCGGCGCGCACGTCAGCACGCCGGCGGCGGCCAGGGACAGGCAGATCAGCGAAATAACCGTGCTGTCGGCAAAGGACGCCGCGGCGGTAAAGCCCACCGCGCCCGCCAGCGCCGGCACGATCAAGTGCCAGCGGCGCTCGCGCCGCTTGTCGGCCGAATGGCCCAGCAGGTTCATCACGATGATGGCGCAGATGAACGGAATGGCGCTGAGCAGGCCGATGTTGAAGGCGCCCGTCACGCCCGTCGATTTGATCAGCGTGGGCATCCAGAAAGTCAGGCCGTACTGGCCCGCGACGAAGGCGAAGTAGATCAGGCACATCCACCACACCCGCTTGTCAGAGAACACCGCGCGCAGCGAGTGCTTTTGCGTGCCGGTCTGCTTCTGGTCCTGTTCGATCTCGCGCGTCAGCAACTGCTTTTCATCCGCCGTCAGCCACTTGGCGCTGGCGATGCCGTTGTCCAGGTACATGATGGTGACCACCCCGATAAGCAGCGCGGGTATGGCTTCAATCAGGAACATCCACTGCCAGCCCTGCAAGCCGTGCGTGCCGTGAAAGGCTTCCATGATCCAGCCCGACAGCGGGTTGCCGAAAATGCCGGCCACGGGAATGGCGGACATGAACAACGCGATGATCTTGGCGCGGCGATGCGCGGGATACCAGTAGGTCAGGTACAGGATGACGCCGGGGTAGAAACCCGCTTCGGCCAGACCAAGCAGGAAGCGCAAGATGTAGAAGCCGGTGGGCGTTTCCACGAACATGAACATGCCGGAAAGAATGCCCCAGGTGATCATGATGCGCGCGATCCAGATGCGCGCGCCCAGACGGTGCATGAGCAGGTTGCTAGGCACTTCAAAAAGGAAGTAGCCGATGAAGAACACGCCGGCGCCCAGGCCGAACACGGTTTCGCTGAAGCCCAGGTCTTGCGACATTTGCAGCTTGGCGAAGCCGACGTTGACGCGGTCCAGATACGCGATGACATAGCAAAGCATCAAGAACGGCACGAGCCGCCAGAACACCTTGGCGTAGGCGCGCGCGGTTTCCAGGGAGTCAGGCTGCGGCGCGCCAGCGGCGGCGTTGTCCGGGATACCGGGTTTGCCGGGCGCCGTGCCGGACGTCAAATCCATCGGGGGCATGCATCGTCTCCAAAAGAATGCGCCGACCCGGTCCGCCACACGGCGGCCAGACGGCTTTGTACAGGTGAGGGAACTAGTAGCGCGCGCCGAAGGTGGCGCGAAGCTCTTCAATGGCCTGGGCGGACAGCGGCGCGGGGCGCGGCTGACTCATCAGCCACAGGCGGGCGGTTTCTTCCAGCTCTTCCAGCGCATACGACGCATGCGCCACCGAGCGTTCCCACACCACCGGCCCCAGCCGTTCGAACAGCGCGCCACGCACCTGCCCCGCCACGGCGGCCACGTCTGCGGCGGCTTGCGGGTCGCCCGGCCGGCGATACGCGATCAAGGGAATGCGCCCCACCTTCATGACCTGGTAGGGCGTGATGGGCGGCAGCACTTCGTCAGGCCGCCACACGCCGGCAAGCGTCAAGGCCACCAGATGCGTGGAATGCGTGTGGATGATGCCGCGCGATTCGGGGCTGGCGCGATAGATGCCCTGATGCAGCACCAGCGTCTTGGACGGCTTGGCGCCGGACACCCAGTTGCCGTCCAGGTCGACCTTGGCCAGATCGGCGGGGTCCAGCCGCCCCAGGCAAGCGTCGGTAGGGGTGATGAGCCATCCATCATCCAACCGGGCGCTGATGTTGCCGGCTGCGCCCACGGTGTAGCCGCGTTGATAGAGGCTGGCGCCGACGACGCAGATTTCCTCACGGATTCGGGTTTCATCAGTCATGAAAAAACCCCTGTTCGGCAGGGGTGCATGTCTGGAATAAGCGCCGCGAAAAGTTCGGCGCGGATCTCGGCTGGGCCAGCATGATGGGATGTCTCTTGTGTTGAATTTATCGGGTCATCATACAAATTTAATGATTGCGGCCATATCGGGTAAACCCTTAAACAGCCAAACAAAAGGCCCGGGCAGATGCCCAGGCCCCACGGACGAAAACTAGCGCGAACTAGCGCGAACAGCAGCGTCTATACGAACGCAAAGGCAGCGCGCGCGGCGCTTATTCCAACACGCGCCCCTTCGTCTCGGGCAAGAGCAGCGCCGTCACGATCACCACCGCGTACGCCCCCGTGGCAAACGCGCCGATGGCCCAACCCAGCCCGTGCGTCTGGCTAAGAAAGCCGACCAGGCTGGGAAACAACGCACCGATGCCGCGCCCGAAGTTATAGGCAAAACCTTGGCCCGACGCCCGCACGCCAGACGGGAACAACTCGGTCAGGTAAGCGCCGATACCGCTGAAAATGCCCGACGCGGCAAAGCCCAGCGGAAACCCCAGGAACAGCATCTGGTGATCAGTCAGCGGCACCTGCGTGTACACATAAACGCTGATGGTCGACAGCACCGAGAAGATCAACAGGTTTGCGCGACGGCCCAGGCGGTCGGCCAGATAAGCCCCCGCAATGTAGCCGCAGAACGAGCCGAAAATAATGACCATCAGGTAACCGCCCGTGTTCAGCACCGACAGTTGGCGCTCCACCTTCAGATAGGTTGGCAACCACGTGGTGATGGCGTAGTAACCGCCCTGCACGCCCGTGCAAAGAATGGCCGTGATGACGGTGGTCTTGATCAGCGCGGGCGAGAAGATCGTCCAGAACGACGCGCGCGCCTCGCCCGCCTGCACCTTGGCCTGGGCGCGCTGGAACACTTCGGGTTCGGGCACGTTCTTGCGGATGTACAGCACCAGGAAAGCGGGCAGCACGCCGATCCAGAACAGGCTGCGCCATGCCCATTCCGGCGGCAACAACGAGAACGCCACGGTGTACAAGATCGCCGCCGCGCCCCACCCCACGGCCCAGCCGCTTTGCACGGTGCCCACCGCTTTGCCTCGGTGTTCGGCGCGCACGATCTCGCCCATCAACACCGAGCCCACGGCCCACTCGCCGCCAAAGCCCAGGCCTTGCAACGCACGCAGCACGAACAACTGTTCGAAGTTCTGCGCGAAGCCAATGGCCACGGTGCATGCCGAAAACCACAGGATCGTGTATTGCAGGACGCGCACGCGGCCGTAGCGGTCGGCCAGGATGCCGGCCAGCCAACCGCCAATGGCGGAGAACAGCAGCGTTACCGTGCCCAGCATCCCCGCCTGGCCCTTGTCGATGCCCCACAGGGTCATCAACGTGGCGATCACGAAGGTGAACACCATGAAGTCCAGGGCATCGATGGCCCATCCGCCGAACGCGGCAATGAAGGTGCGGCGTTCGGTCTTGTTCAGCTCTCTATACCACTGCATGGTTTGTCTCTTGAATGGTTCTGAAGGGGCGTGCGCTTAGCGCGCCGGGGTGAAGCCATACAGGCGTTCGGGGTTGCTGACCAGGATGCGGTGGCGCACGTCGGCATCCGGCGCCCATTGCGCAAGCTGGTTGCGCAAGCGGCCCGTGTTGACCATGCGCGTTTGATGCACGTGGGGCCAGTCGCTGCCCCACAGCATGCGGTCGGGAGCGGTGTCGATCAGCGTCTGCGCCCACGGCGTCACGTCGCTGAAATCGTCGAAGCGGTCGCTGATGCGGTAGGCGCCCGACAACTTCACCCACCAACCGTGGTCGCGCACCAGATGCTGCAAGGCCAGAAAGCCCGCGCTGTCAGTGCCATCGGCCACCGGCATGTGCCCCATGTGGTCCACCACGCCCGGCACCGGCAGCTTGCGCATGCGCGGCAGCAGGTCGGGTAGTTGGCGCGCGTCCATCAGAAACTGCATGTGCCAGCCCAAGCCGGCAATGCGGTGCGCCAGCGTTTCCATGGCGTCAAAGCCGATGCCGCCACCAAACAAGACGTTGATGCGCAGGCCGCGCACGCCGGCGGCATGCATGGCTTCCAGTTCCTGGTCGCTGACGTCGGGCGCGACGACGCCTACGCCGCGCAACTGCTCGGGATGGCGGCGCAGCACTTCCAGCATGTAGCGGTTGTCGGTGCCGTACACGCTGATCTGCACGAGCACACCACGCGACATGCCGGTTTGGCGCAGCATGCCCAGGTAGGCGGATTCCGGCGCGGGCGGCGGCGTGTAGGTGCGCTCGGGCACGAGCGGATACGCGCTGCTGTCGGCGGCAACCACGTGCGCGTGCGTGTCGCAGGCGCCGGGCGGGATGTCGAACGTGGCGGCGTCCATGTCGGGCAACGGGGCCAGGCACAGCGGCGGTTCTTGCGACGGCTGGCCGGACGGGGTGGACGGGATGGTACTCATGCGTATGTCTCCTTGTTTCATGATCGCTTGGTGATCATGCCAGCAGATCGGGGTGGCGCCAAAGGAACTGGCAACAAAGCGGCTGGCGCCACCCCGGCCTTCAATTGACGGTGATGTTGGCGTCCTGGATCAAGGCCGCGAAGTGCGGCACGTCACGCGCGATCAAGACCTGGAATGCCGCCGCGCCCTGGTCTTTGCCGACGGGCGCCTGCGCCGCCAGCTTGTCCAATGAATCGCGCACGCCGGGGCTGTTCAAGGCTGCCGCCAGCGCCTGCTCCAGGCGCGCGATGACGGCGGGTGGCGTGCCGGCTGGTGCGGCGATGCCGTTCCAGACGCTCATGTTGAAGGCCGGCACCCCGGCTTCCGCAAACGTCGGCACATCCGGAATCTGCGGCAGGCGCGAGGCGCTGGCCACGGCCAGGGCCGTGACGCGCTTGCCTTCATGGATGGGAATCATCGTCACAGTCTGGTCGATCACCGCGTCCACCGTGCCGGCCATCAGGTCGGCGATGGCCGGTCCCGCCCCGCGATACGGAATCTGCATGCCCTGGGTCTGCGTCACGTGCATGAAGTAGGCCGCCGCGATGTGGCTGGTGGAGCCGGACCCCGCATTGCCGAAGTTCACTTCCGTGCCGTTCTTCTTCATGCGCGCAACGAAGTCGGGCAGCGTGGTGATGCCGCTTTTCTTGCTGACCGACAGCACCATCGGCACCGTGGCCACCAGGCCGATGGCGGCCATGTCGCGGCGCGGATCAAACTTGGCCTTGGGATACAGCGACGGCGCAATCGCCAGCGACCCCATGTTGCCGAAGGTGATGGTGTAGCCATCGGGCGCGGCGCGCGTCACGCGCTGATTGCCGATCATTGTGCCGCCGCCGCCCAGGTTTTCCACAACGACGGTCTGGCCCAGGTTCTCGCCCATGGCCTGCGCCACGATGCGGGCCAGGCCATCGGTGGAGCCGCCCGCCGCATAGGGCACCACCATCGAGATGGACCGCGTGGGGTAGTCCTGCGCGCTGGCGTTGGCGCCAAGCGCAAGCAGGCCGACGGCCAGGGCCGCCCGCAATGTCTTCTTCATGTCTCGCTCCTTGCTGTATGTGCCGGCGATAGCCGGCCCCTCCGCCTGGTACCGGCGGTTGTGGGTGATGCAGGTTTAAAAAAAAGCGCGGACCATGCCGCGCCGTAGGATGAAATCTAGGAATCCGTTGTCTTTGCGCCCAGCTCCACGCCGGCCAACTGTTCAGATAAGCGCGCCACGGCGGTGTGGTCCTGCCCCTTGCCCAGCGTCTTGCCGGCCGAGGCCCAGAGCTCGCGGCACAGCGACGCAAACGGCGTGGGCGTGCCGGTGTCGGTGGCGATACCCAACGCGATGCCCAGGTCCTTCACCATCAGATCCAGGCCGAAGCCCGAGTTGAATTCGCGCGACAGCACGAACTGCTTGAACTTCTTTTGCGTGGAATTGTTCATGCCGGTGGACGCGTTCAGCACGTCCACGATCACGTTCGGATCCAGGCCGAATTGCTGGCCGATCAACATGGCTTCCACGCCGATCAAGAAGCCGCCCGCCGACACCAGATTGTTCAGCGCCTTCATGGCGTGGGCGCTGCCTACATCGCCCACCGGCGTGATCGACGTGCCCATGGCGGATAGCGCCGGGCGCACGCGCTCAAGCGTGTCGGCCGGGCCGCCGAACATGATGGACAAGTCGCCGGTGCGCGCGCGCGGCACGCCGCCGGACACGGGTGCATCCACCATCTGCCCGCCCGCCTCGGCCACCGCCTGGGCCAGGCGCTGCGTATGGGCCGGCACGCCCGAACTCATTTCCACCACCACGCTGCCGGGGCGCAGGCCCGCCAACACGCCATCGGCGCCGCTCAGCACTTGTTCAACGATGCCGCTGGTGGGCAGCATGGTGACGATGATGTCGCTTTGCGCGGCCAGCGCCGCGCAGGTGGCGGCTGCCTGGCCACCCACTTCCCGCGCGAACTTGTCGGCTTGCCCCGGCACGGCGTCGAACACCGTCACCGCGAAGCCGGCCTGCACCAGCCGCGCCGCCATCGGCCAACCCATGCTGCCGATGCCGATCAGGCCCACGCGTTCTTGCGCTGCGCTCATGCTTGCTGCTCCTTGAAGGCGCCCTCTTCTTCCAGCACCTGGTTGGCCACCTTGAAGGCGTCCAGCCCCGCCGGAATGCCGCAGTACACAGTGGCTTGCAGCAAGATCTCTTTGATCTCTTCCACCGTGACGCCGTTGTTCAGCGCGCCCTTGACGTGCAGCTTGATTTCGGCCGGGCGGTTCAGCGCCGTCAGCATGGCCAGGTTCAGCATGCTGCGCGTCTTCTTCTCCAGGCCCGGACGGCCCCAGGTATAGCCCCAGCACCATTCGGTGGTGATGTGCTGGAACGCCATCATGAAGTCGTTGGCGCGCGCCAGCGAACCATCCACGTACTCGGTGCCCAGCACCTCGCGACGCAGGTTCAGGCCTTGGTCAAACAGGGCTTGGGTTTCGGATTTGATGTCTGCCATGAGTTCCTCGTTGGTGATGGTGATCGGCAATTACGTGATCGATTGTCAGCCCATTTTTGTCAGATCGTCAATAGTCGGATTGTCCGACAATATGCTTGACTGCGTAAATATTGAGCACAATAATGCGGCAAAGCGCCGGGCTGGCTGCCGTGCGCCCCATCCCCATAAAAGCCAGGAGACAAGCATGAAAAGCAACCCCACACAGGCCGTGCGCCAAGGGCGCCGGGAATTTGTCGCGGGACTGGGCGCGGCCGCGCTGGCGGCCTCGCTGCCGGGCATGGCACGGGCGGCACCGGCCGAGATCAATGTCGGCGTCATCCTGCCGCTGTCCGGCGCCAACGCGCAGTTCGGCATCAATTCCCGCCAGGGGTTGGAACTGGCCGCCGACGAGATCAACGCGGCCGGCGGCATCAAGTCGATGGGCGGCGCCAAGCTCAAGCTGATCATCGCGGACGCCACCTCGCAGCCCACCACCGCCGCCACCGTGGCGCAGCGCCTGATCACGCAGAACCGTTGCGTGGCCATCATCGGCGCGTACGCCTCATCGCTGACGCTGGCCGTCTCCGAAGTAACCGAACGCCGTGGTATCCCGTTGCTGACCATGTCGTTCTCGGACATGCTCACCGAGCGCGGCTTCAAGCACATCTTCCAGGTGGTGTCCAAGGGCTCGGTGCTGGGCAAGGCTCAATACGATTACGCCGCATCGGTCGTGGCGGGCGCGTCCGACATCAAGAAGATTGCGCTGCTGTACGAAGACACGGCCTACGGCACCTCGCAGGCGGTGGGCGTGCGCAACGCGGCCAAGGCGGCCGGCGCCCAGATCGTGCTGGACGAAGCCTACCCGCTGGGCATCACCGACGTGACGCCGCTGATCAGCAAGCTACGCGGCTCCGATGCGCAGATCGTGTTCCCCATTTCCTATCTGAACGACAGCCTGCTGATCATCCGCGTGATGCGCCAGCAACGGCTGACCGTACCCGTGGTGGGCGGCGCGGCGGGCTACGTGATTCCTGACTTCGCCAAGGCACTGGGCCAGTACGCCCAGGCGGTGCTGTCGATTGCCCCGGCCAACTACGACCAGGCGCCCGAATACACCGAACGCTATCGCAAGCGTTTCGGCACCTTCATGCCGCACGAAGCGCTGGAACACGCCGTGTGCGCGGGGGTGCTGGCCCAAGCGCTGGAGGTGGCGGCGTCCGACAAGCCCGAGGCCGTCACCCAAGCCCTGCGCGCCAAGAAGTACGACCAGGGTTGGGCGGGCGTGATGTCGGGCGGCGGCGTGCATTTCGACGCCAAGGGCCTGAACACGCTGGCCCAGCCCGTCATGGTGCAGTGGCAGAACAACGAGCTGGTGTCGGTCTGGCCACAGGCGCTGGCCAAGGGCCGCGTCATCAGCGCCGGCTGAATCCAGGGCGCAAGACAGAGGGGGGACGGTCATGCAATTCTTGCAGGCGCTGGTGGACGGCATTCTGCTGGGCGGCGTATACGCGGTGATCTCGATCGGGCTGACGCTCGTCTTCGGGGTGGTGTCCATCGTCAACTTCGCCCAGGCAGAGTTCCTGATGGTGGGCATGTTCGTGGCGTACTTCGCCTGGAAGCTGCTGGGGCTGGACCCGTTGGTGGGGTCGCTGCTGTCATTCGCCGTGGCCTTCGTGCTGGGCGTGCTGACGCAAAAGTTCCTGATCAACCGGGTGATGAAGGCGCCTGCCGTGGCGCAGATTTTCCTGACGGTGGGCTTGCTGATCGTCATGGAAAACCTGGCGCTGATCCTGTTCGGATCGGAGTTCCGCTCGGTGCAGACGCCCTACCAGATGACCGCGCTGGCCGTGGGCCCCATTCTGTTCAGCGCGCCGTATCTGCTGGCTTTCGTGGTGGCGTCCGTGGCCGGGCTGACGCTGTGGTGGGTGCTGAAGAAAACCTGGTGGGGCATGGCCGTGCGAGCCACCGCGCAAGACCCGATGGCCGCCCGGCTGTCGGGCATCTCTACCCACCGCGTGCATCAGTTGGCCTTCGGCCTGGGCGTGGGGCTGACGGCCCTGGGCGGCGGCATCATCCTGCCGTATCTCACGGCGTCCACCACCGTGGGCGCGCAATTCAGCGTGCTGATGTTCACGGCGGTGGTGCTGGGCGGCCTGGGCAGTGTGATGGGCGCGGTGGTGGGTGGCGTGGCGGTGGGCGTGATCCAGTCGCTGTCGTCGCTGGTGCTGCCCATGCAACTGCAAAACCTGGTGCTGTTCGCCATCTTCATTCTGGTCCTGGCCGTGCGCCCGGAAGGTCTTTTGAAAAGGGCGGCATGATGCGCATGAATCGACAAATCTTGCCCTGGGCACTGCTGCTGGCGGTGGCGCTGGCGGCGCCCTGGTTGATGGAAGACCAGGGCTACGCCATGCGCGTCGTGACGCTGGTGCTGCTGTTCGCGGCCATGGGCCAGTCCTGGAATATCGTGGGCGGGTTGGCCAATCAGATCTCGTTGGGCCATGCGGCCTTCTTCGGTCTGGGTGCGTATACGTCCACGCTGCTGCTGATGCGCTACGGCATTTCACCCTGGCTGGGCATCGTGGCCGCGATGGCCGTGGCGGCGGTGGCGGGCGCGCTGCTCAGCCTGCCCACCATGCGGCTGCGCGGGCATTACTTCGCGCTGGCCACCTTGGCCTTTGGCGAAGTGCTGCGCGCCATCGCCAACACCTGGGCCTCGGTCACGGGCGGGCCGGTGGGCTTGTCCATTCCGTTTGCCGAAGGCTGGGCGCAGATGCAGTTCAAATCCAGCATTCCGTACTACTACCTGATGCTGGGGGCCGCCATCATCACGTCCCTGGTCTTTGCGCTGATCAGCCGTTCGCGGCTGGGCTACCGCTTGCGCGCCGTGAAGGCCAACCCGCAAGCGGCGGAGGTCATCGGCGTGAACACCGCGCAAACCCGCATCCTGGCCGCCGTGGTGTCCGCCGCGCTGATGGGCGCCTGCGGCACGCTGTACGCGCAGTTCATCTACTTCTTCGACCCGGACACGGTGTTCTCGCTGGTGGGCGTGTCGGTGCGCGTGGCGCTCATCTGCATCATCGGCGGCGTGGGCACGGTGGCGGGGCCGCTGATCGGCGCGCTGGTCATCATTCCGTTGGAAGAGGTGTTCAACGATTGGCTGTCGGGCCACACGGCCGGCGTGTCGCAGTTGGCGTTCGGCCTGATCCTGATTGCCATCATCCTGATCGAGCCGCGCGGCCTGTCGGCGTTGTGGGCGCGGCTGCGCAACCTGAAGCGGGGCCAGCATGCCTGACATCCTGAAAGTCTCGAACATCCAGCGCCGCTTCGGCGGCCTGAAGGCGGTGGACGACGTGTCGTTCAGCGTGGCGCGCGGCGACATCCTGGGCCTGATCGGCCCCAACGGCGCGGGCAAGACCACGCTGTTCAACCTGCTGATGGGTTTGTACGCCAGCCAGGGCGGGCGCATCGAACTGGAAGGCCGCGACGTCAACGGCCTGCGCCCCCACCAGATCGCCGCATTGGGCATGACGAAGACCTTCCAGAACGTCGCGCTGTTTCCCGAGATGACGGTGCTGGACAACGTGCTGGTGGGCGGCTTGCTGCGCCACGACGTGCCGCGTGCCCGCCAGGTGGCGCGCGACAGCCTGGACCGCGTGGGTCTGTCCGCCATTGCGGCCAAGCCCGCCGGCGAACTGTCGTTTCCCGAACAGGCGCGGGTGGAACTGGCGCGCGCGCTGTGCACCGACCCCCGGGTCTTTCTGCTGGACGAGGTGATGGCGGCGCTGAACGAAGCCGAGATGGACACCATGCTGGACCTGATCCGCACGCTGCGCGACGAATCCGGCATCACCTTCATCGTGGTGGAACATCACATGCGCGCCATCATGCGGCTATGCAACCGCATCCTGGTGCTGTCGTTCGGCCAGAAGATCGCCGAGGGCAGCCCGGCCGAGATTGCGGCGAACCCCACGGTCATCGAGGTGTACCTGGGCAAGTCGATGGAACACATGGAGGCCGGCGCATGAGCCTGTTGCAGATTCGGGGGCTGACCGCCTCCTACGACCGCAGCCCGGTCTTGCACGACGTGTCGCTGGAGGTGCCGCAAGGCGGCTTCATCGCGGTCGTGGGCGCCAACACCGCGGGCAAGAGCACGCTGCTGCGCTGCGTATCGGGCTTGCTGGACAAGGTCAGCGGCAGCATCGTCTTCGACGGGCAGGACATCCTGCGCCTGCCGCCGCACCGCATACCCGAACTGGGCATCGCCCATGTGCCGGAAGGCCGCCATGTTTTCCCCGAGATGACCGTGGAAGAAAACCTCTACCTGGGCGGCTACACCCGCCGCCGGGACGGCGCGGCGCTCAAGCGCGGCTGCGACGAGGTCTATGCCTTGTTTCCCCGGCTGTTGGAGCGCCGTCGGCAGGCCGCCGGAACCTTGTCCGGCGGCGAGCAGCAGATGGTGGCGTTCGGCCGCGCACTGATGCTCAAGCCCCGGTTGCTGCTGCTGGACGAACCCAGCCACGGTCTGGCGCCAAAAGTGGTCGAGGAAATGCACCAGGCCATGATCGACATCCACCGCAGCGGGCTGACCATTTTGCTGGTGGAGCAGAACACGCGGCTGGCGCTGTCGGTGGCTGAACACGCCTACGTGCTGCAATCCGGCGCCATGGTGCTGTCCGGCCCCAGCCACGCGCTGATGGAAGACAGCCGCGTGCGCGAAGCGTACCTGGGGCTGTAGCGATGGGGCCAAGGCGATGGGGCTCAAGCGATGAGGTTAAGGCTATGAGGTTAAGGCTATGAGGTTAAGGCTATGACCCGCCGGCGGGATATATTGCGTCTTTACGTTGAATCGGCGGTGCGCGGCGCCCTGGCCAAAAGCCTGGATGACGCCTTGCCCCCGCCGCCACGCTAAGCGAGAGACAGCCATGCCCACCCCCACCGGTGCGATTTTCGAGAAGCCCACTACCCTGCGCACCCGCGTCGAGGAATATCTGCGCGGCGCCATCATGGATGGCCATATCAAGGGCGGTGAACGCCTGCGCGAAGTGGAGCTCTGTGAGCAACTGAGCATCAGCCGCAGCACGCTGCGCGAAGCCCTGCGCACCCTGGAGGCCGAACGGCTGATTTCCATCGAGCCCCATCGTGGCCCCACGGTGGTGCGTATCACTGAAAAAGCGGCGCACGACCTGTATGCCCTGCGCGCGCTGCTGGAAGGCTTTGCCGCGCATGAATTCGCGCGCCTGGCCAGCGATGCCGACGTCGAGCGGCTGCGCAAGGCCGTCGATGCGCTGCACCGCCAGGCCAAGGGCAGCAACAAGTCGGCGCTGCTGGCCGCCAAGCGCGATTTCTACGACGTGCTGCTGTCGGGCTGTGACAACGACCTGATCAAGGACATGCTGCCGGGGCTGCTGTCACGCATCAACCTGCTGCGCGCCACCTCGTTCGCGCGCCCCGACCGGCTGCCGGAAAGCATGGCCGAAATCGACGACATCTACGAGCGCATCCGTGCTCGGGACCCACAAGGCGCCCAAGCGGCCGCACAGAGCCATATCGTGAACGCGGAACGCACCGCGCTCGACGTGCTCCGGCGCCAACAAGAGGAGGCATCAACCCGTGAAGGCGACCGTCCAGGAACTGAGGGCCGTAGCGGCCCTGGCGCAGCAGGATAGCGAATTCATCAGCGCAGCCAGGGGCCTGCCCTGCGCCATCTGGCTGCAAGTAGGCGCTGATCCGGAAGACCGGATTTGCGCCTGGGCCGGCCAGCCCGCCGCCCCCTCGCAGTGCATCGTCATCAGCGCCTTGCCGGACACCTGGCACAAGCTGATGACCCCCACCCCTCCCCCCGGCTACCACTCCTTCACCGCCGCGCACCGCTTGGTGCCGGGCTTGCGCGTCAAAGGCGATGCGCTGGCCATTGCGCAGGCGCTACATCCCCTGGAACGGTTATTTGAAATCCTGCGCGGGCAGCAGGACGACGCCGCGCCCTCCGACTTGCTCGACCGCTCTTGCATCACCGGCCACTACGCCACGCTGGATCTGGGCGACACCCGCACTTCCCTCTACGTCGAAACCAGCGGCCTGACGGACGGCCCGCCGCTCTTGATGCTGCACACCGCCGGCGCCGATTCCCGCCAATACCACGCACTGATGGCCGACGCCGAGCTGCGCGCCCAATGGCGAATGATCGCCTTCGACATGCCCGGCCACGGCCGCAGCATGCCCCTGCCCGGCCGCGCCTGGACCGATGCCGGCTTGACCCGCGACGCCTACCTGCACACCTGCCTGGCCGTGATCCGCCAACTGGCGGGCGCGCCCGTCGTGCTGCTTGGCTGCTCGATGGGCGCGGCGATGGCTTTAGTGATCGCCGCCCGCAGCCCGGCGGACGTGGCGGGCGTGGTGGCACTGGAAGCGCCGGACAAGGCCGTTGGGCGCCGCACACCCATGCTGTGCCATCCCCAGGTGAATCAGGCAGCGCACAACCCGGCCTATGTGCGCGGGCTGATGGGCCCCGCCGCCACCTTGCAGGCGCGCCGCGAGGCGGCCTGGATCTATGCGCAAGGCGGCTACAACGTCTACGCCAACGACCTCTGGTTCTACAGCGAAGACTTCGACGCGTCCCAGCACCTGGACGGTCTGGACACGCGCGCGTTCGGGGTGTCGCTGCTGACGGGTGCCTACGACTACTCGGCCAGCCCGGAAGATTCGCGCCGCGTTGCCGCGCGGATACCCGGGGCGCGCTTTACCGCCATGCCGGACCTGGGCCACTTCCCCATGGTGGAAAGCCCGCAGCGCCTGATGCACTACCTGAAGCCCGAACTCGACCACATCCGAACCACCCGGGGAATCGCATGACGTTGCCGGAATACGAAGTCTATGCCCTGCGCTATGCCACCGTTGCCCGCCGCCGCGCGCAGAACTTCATCACGCCGCCCGATCCGCACGATGGTCCGATGCCGATGGATTATTTCGTCTGGGTCATCCGCCGCGACCAGCGCGTCTGGCTGGTCGACACCGGCTTCAACCACGCCGCCGCCGACGCACGCGGCCGCGACTTCCTGCGCTGCCCGATCGATGCCTTGAAAACATTGGGGCTGGCGCCCGACGACATCCAGGACGTCATCGTCACGCACCTGCACTACGACCACGCCGGCAACCTCCGCAAATTACCGCATGCCCGCCTGCACTTGCAGGAAAGCGAGCTGCACTACGCCTGCGGCTGCAACATGCGCTTCGACATGCTGCGCCACGCCTATGCGGTGGAAGACGTGCTTGATGTGGTGCGGGGCGTGTACGACAAGCGGGTCGCGTTCTATCACGGCCACGATGAAATCGCGCCGGGCCTGCAACTGCTGCACATCGGCGGCCACACACAGGGGCTGCAAGCGGTGCGGGTGCATACGGCGCGCGGCTGGATCGTGCTGGCCTCGGATGCCAGCCACTACTACGACAACATGGGCCTGGATGCGCCGTTTCCCATCGTGCTGAACGTGGCCGACATGCTGGCTGGGTACGAGACCTTGCTACGCCACGCCGAGTCGCCAGACCACATCGTGCCGGGACACGACCCGCTGGTTCGAAGCCGCTACCCCAGCCTGGTGCAAGGCGACACCGAAGTCGTGGCGCTGCACCTGCCTTGCCTCCCTTCGGATTGAGCCCTTACAGCGAATACCGGTACTCGCAATTCAGCGTGGCGGTCAACGGCGTTGCCGTCTGCGCGCCCGTGGCCGAGCGTGGGCGGGGCGCGGTCAATTTGGCCTGGAAGGTGCCCGAGCGGTCGCCGCTGTCGCTCGTCTTTTCCACCGCCATGCTGGCGGGCAGCGCGTACAGCGTCAGCGCGGTGCTGGGGGATGGCACGCGCAGCAGGAACACCGATTGCGGAAAATCCGAGACCACGAAGCTGCCATCGCTGGTGCTGTCGTTGAAGCTGAGCTGCGCGTCGAAGTAGCTCAGCGTCAGGTCCAAGTCTTCGGAGGACGGCGACGGGATGACGCCCTTCAAGCCCACCTTGCCGCTGTCCGACAGGCACGACAATTCGGCAGGGGCCGACCCGGCGTGGGCGGCTCCAATCAATAACATGCAGGACAGGAACGAAATCGCGCGTGCGGGCATGTAGGCTTCCTTGCAGGGTCGGCGGATTATGAAGCCGCCAAGTTTATGCGCAATTTCCGCCCTGCAATTTCTGCCCCACGTTTCCCGCCGTGCGATCCACCCGCCCCGCGCGGCCTTCAATAACGCAATTGCGCGTCCCGTCCGGCCGAGGCCGCCTGCGCCAGCGCCCGCGTAATGATGCTGGTGGACACGTTGGCGAAATAGCGGGCGCCCAAGGCGCCGTACTTCTCTTCGTCGGCCGGTGTCAGCGCAATGATGCCGGGGCATTTCCCGGCGGATGCGATGGCCTTCAAGCCCTGCTCGATGGCCTGCTGCACGGGCGCCGCCGTCCAGTCGCTGCCGTGGCCCATGGCGTGGGCCAGGTCGTTCGGGCCGATGAAGACGGCATCCACGCCCTCCACCGCCGCGATCTCCGCCGCCACGGCAATGGCTTCGGGGGTTTCGATCATGGCGATAAAGCCGATGCCGTCATTGCTGTGTTGCGTGTGCCCCGCCCCACCGAACGCGCCATAGCCCGCCGCGCGCGTGCTGAAGGCGCTGCCACGGCGGCCCAGGGGCGGGTAATGCACCATGGCCGACAGCCGCCGCGCCTGCTCGGCGCTTTCCACCATGGGCACCTGCACCGCGCTGGCCCCCATGTCCAGCACGCGCGGCAGGTCGTGTTCAAAGCAGCGCACCACCGGCACGATGCCCGCCGCGCGGGCGGCGCGCAGCATGTGTTCGGTGGTGCCGAAATCGGCGCTGCCGTGCTCGTTATCCAGAATGATGAAATCGAAACCGGCATACGCGCACATCTCCACGATGGCCGGGCTGGGCAGCCCGTTGAACAAGCCGCGCAAGGGCTTGCCGCTGCGCAGCATGTCCGGCAGGCGGCCGTCCAGGGGATGGTGGGAATGGGTCATGGAAGTCTCCTGCGATGGCTGGGAAAGGCGATCAGTCTGCCTGGATACTGGCGTCCTTGATGACCTTGCCCCATTTATCGATTTCGCTGCGCTGAAATTGCGAGAACGCCGCCGAGCCGCGCCCATCCGGCGCCACGCCCAGCGTCAGCAGCTTGGCACGCACCTCGGGCGTCTTCACGATGGCCGCCAATTCGCGCGCCAGTCGGTCCACCACGGGCGCGGGCGTGCCGGCGGGCGCGAAGATGCCTTGCCAGGACTGCATTTCAAACCCGGGCAAGCCCAGCTCGGCCAAAGGCTTCACGCCCGGCAGATCGGCCAGCGGCGCGGCGGACGTCACGCCCAACACCTTGACGCGCTTGGAGTCGATCATCGGACGCGCGGCGGCAACGGTTTCGAAGACCATGTCGATCTGCCCGCCAATCAAATCCACCATGGATTGCGAGCCGCCCTTGTAGACGATCTGGCGCAACTGCGTGCCCGAGATGGACTGGAACAATTGGCCCGACAGATGTTGCGAGGTGCCCGCGCCCGCCGTGCCGTAGGTCAGCGTGTCCGGCTTGGCGCGCGCCGCATCGATCACCTGCTGCACCGTGTTGAAGGGGCTGTCGGCACGCACCACCAGCGCATTGCTGACCATGCCCACCAGCGCAATCGGCGTGAAGTTCTTGACCGGGTCGTAGCCCAGCTTTTTGATGAAGAACGGGTTGACCGCGTGCGTGGTGATGGTGCCGCCTTCGATCGTGTAGCCATCGGGTTCGGCGCGCGCCGCCAACTGCGTGCCCACGATGCCGGATACGCCCGGCTTGTTCTCAACGATCACCGATTGCCCCAGCCGGGCGCTCAACTGCTCGGCCATCAGGCGCGCCACGCCGTCAGACACGCCGCCGGGCGAGAACGGCACGATGTATCGGATGTTCTTGGTGGGCCAGGCGGCGGCGTCGCCTTGGGCGTGAGCCAGGGTGGCGGTCAGGCCGAACGCCGCGACGGCGCTCAGGGTACGGATGAAAATGCTGCGCATGGGTGTGTCTCCTGCTGAGTGTGTTGAGCGCGTTCTGTGTGCGCTTTGTGTTGTTGCCGGTCAAAAAAGAAATCAGGGTCCTGCCCGCACGGTGGCGCGTTCAATCAGGCTGCATGGCACGACGATGTCGCGCGGTTGCAGTTCGGCGTGCATCTGTTCGCGCAGCAGGGCCACCGTGGCGTCCACCATGGGTTCGACCTGCTGGCGTATCGTCGTCAAGCGGTACGCGCCCCATGCCGCCTGCGGCACATCGTCAAAGCCCACCACGGCCACATCTTGCGGCACGGACAGGCCCAGTTCCTGGCGCAGCACGTCCAAGGCCGCGATCGCCATGTGGTCGTTGCCGGCAAGAAGCGCGTCGGGCGCGGTGGGTCCAGGGTCGGCAAACAGCCTGCGCACCGCTTCTTGCGCGCGATCAAAGTCGTAATGGCCCACCTCGCGGCGATGCAGCGCGTGGCCCAGTTCATGCAGGCCGTCCACAAAGCCGCGTTCGCGTTCGATGCTGGTCGATGAATCTTCCAGGCCCGCCAGATAGGCAAAGCGCCGGTAGCCGCGTTCCACCAACAAGCGCGCCGCCATCTGGCCGCCCGCGTAGTTGTCGGACGTGACCGAACTGCTGGCGTGCCGCGCCAGCCCGCCCAGGATGGACACGCGGTTGAATTGCACCACCGGCACGCCGACCTCGGCGCAACTGCGCGCCACGTTCGAGGACAGCATGGCGGATGCCATGACGATGCCGTCCACCTGGTATTGCAGAATTTCCGCCAGCACGCCGTCGGCCGCTTCATCGACTTCCGCGATGAACATCAGCACGTGATAGCCCTCTTTCTGTAGCTTCTGCGACAGCTTCTCGATGACCAGCGGATAGAACTGGTTTTCCAGATAGCTCATCACCAGCGCCACGATGCGGCTGCGCCGCGTGATCAGGCTGCGGGCCAACGCGTTGGGCCGGTAGCCCAGCTTCTGCGCCGCCGCCAGCACCTTGCGACGTGTCGCTTCCGACACGCTGGCACCCGGCGTGAACGTGCGGCTGACGGCGGACTGGGACACGTCCGCCAGGTCCGCCACGTCTTGTGCGCGCGGCGCGGCCTTCATGCGGCTGTCCATCCCGCATCCAGCATCAGCGCGCTGCCCGTCATCAGGCTGGACGCGTCGCTGGCCAGGAACACGATGGCGCCCATCACTTCTTCCAGCCGTCCGACGCGGCCCAGCGCATTGCGCGCGCAGACCCAATCGCGAAAGCCGGGCTGCTCCAGCATGCCGGCGGTCATGGGGGTTTCGATGAAGGTCGGGCACACGGTATTCACGCGGATGCCCGCGCCACCCACTTCCCAGGCCAGCGCGCGCGTCATGCCTTCCAGCGCGTGCTTGCTGGCGCAGTACAAGGTGCGCCGGGGGCTGCCCACATGCCCCATCTGCGACGACACGTTGATGATCGACCCCGGCAGACCTTCCTTTAGCAGACGGCGCGCCACCGCGCGGCTGGTGTAGAACGCCGCCTTGACGTTCAGGTCCAGTACCGCGTCGATGTCCTCGTCGGACTGCTCCACCAAGGGCTTGGGGCGATTCATGCCGGCGTTGTTCACCAGGATGTCGAAGGGGTCGGCTTGCGCGACCGCGGCATCCACAGCAGCAGAGTCCGTCACGTCCAGCACCAGCGCGGCGCAGTCGATGCCTTCGGCGCGCAAGGCCTCACAGACTTGCAGCAATTCAGGTTCGCGGCGCGCCGCCACCGTCACGTGCGCACCCGCGCGCCCCAGCGCGGCGGCGGCGGCCAGGCCGATGCCGCCGCTGCCGCCCGTCACCAGGGCACGGCGTCCGTCCAGACGGAAGTCGGGTCCTTTGGGCAGCGCAATCATGCCTGCGCCTCAACGGGCTGATACCAGGGCAGGTCGGGCCGGTCGCCATAGCGGCGAACGCGGATATTGGCCTGTTCGCCGTGGCCCGCGAAGTTCTCCATATGGCACAGGCGCGAGCAGTACTCGCCCATCGTCGCGCTGGCCGCGTCGGTCAGCACGCGCTGGTAGGTGCAGGTCTTCAAGAACTTGCCCACCCACAAGCCGCCCGTGTAGCGCGCGTTGCGGTTGGTCGGCAGCGTGTGGTTGGTGCCGATCACCTTGTCGCCGAAGCTGACGTTGGTGCGCGGCCCCAGGAACAACGCGCCGTAGTTGGTCATGTTGTGCAGGAAGTAGTCGGGGTCGCGGGTCATGACCTGTACGTGCTCGAAAGCCAGCTCATCGGCCACTTGCAGCATTTCCTCGATCGTGTCGCAGACGATGACTTCGCCGCAATCCGCCCAGGCCTTGGACGCGATGCCGGCGGTGGGCAGGATGGCCAGTTGGCGTTCGACTTCGGCCAGGGTGTCCTGCGCCAGTTGTTCACTGTTGGTCAGCAGCACGGCGGGTGAGGTGGGGCCGTGCTCGGCTTGGCCCAGCAGGTCCACCGCGCACAATTCGCCGTCCACGCTGTCGTCCGCGATCACCAACGTTTCGGTGGGGCCGGCGAACAGGTCGATACCCACGCGCCCGTACAGTTGGCGCTTGGCTTCGGCCACGAACATATTGCCCGGCCCGACCAGCATGTCCACGGGCGCCACGCTGGGCGTACCCACCGCCATGGCGACCACGGCCTGCACGCCGCCCAGCACCAGGATCTCGTCGGCACCGGCCATGTCCATGGCGGTCACGATGGCCGGATGCGGCTTGCCTTGATAGGGCGGCGCGGTGGACACAATGCGCTTCACACCCGCCACCTTGGCGGTCAGCACGCTCATGTGCGCCGAAGCCAACAGCGGGTATTTCCCGCCGGGGATGTAGCAGCCCACGGCGTTCATCGGCACGTGCTTGTGGCCCAGCACCACGCCGGGATACGTTTCCACTTCCACGTCGCGCATGGAATCGCGCTGGATCTGGGCAAAGTTGCGCACCTGGGATTGGGCGAACGCAATGTCCTCGATCTCACGCGCCGACAATTGCTTGCGGGCCGCGTCGATTTCCGCGCGCGACAGGCGAAAGTCCGCCGGGTCCCAGTTGTCGAACTTGCGGCTGTAGTCGCGCACGGCGTCATCGCCGCGTGTCTCGATGTCGCGGATGATGGCTTCGACGGTGGCGCGTACCTTGGCGTCATCGTCGGTTTTTACGGCGGCGGTACGGCCGCGCTTCAGATAGCGAATCATGGTTTTCTGGCCCTGCAATCGTGAGTGGTTCAACAAAGTGAGGCCACTTTCGAAGGCTTGCATACGTATGCAAATAGGGAGAAACCCGGATAAGGAGCGTCGCCGCTTAGCCGCCCATCGCCTTGCAGAACGCCTGCGCGTCGCCGTCGATGATGACGCCCGACGGCAGATAGCCTTCGCGCTGCCGGGTCGCGCGCAGTTGCTGCGCCAAGGCCGCATCGCCGCCCACCGCGTACACGAAGACGCGCACCGATTGCGCCGCCGCGTCGCGCAGCAATTGCGGGTTGGCGGCAAGCGTCATGGCGTCCACATGCACGCCCACAGGCGCGCCGACCGTGGCGGCCAGGTTGGCCAGCCAGGGCCGGGTCAGCTTGGGCGCCGTGGCGCGCTGCGACACGTACTTGCCCAGCGGATTCGCGCTGACGGATTCCGCATGGCGGGGGTCGAACACGATCAAGCCCAGATAGCCCTGCGGGTCCGTGCCGCGCACACAGCGCAGCGCTTCGGGAAACGCCGACGTGATCATCCAGTTGCCATGCGGCAGCGCCTGCTTCAGGTTGGCGACCAGCTTGCCCACCGGCGCGCAGTCGCGATAGACGACCTTGAGTTCGGCGTTGAACGTCTTGGCCGGCTGCGCGGCCGCGACTTGCAGAGCGTCGTCCAGAAACGGTGGCGGCTGCCCGCCGCCCTGCCCCGTCAGCTTGGCGCCGCGCCAGTCCGCGCTGCTCAGTTGCAGCACGGCGCGGCGGCCGACGCCGCTTACCGTCCTGCCCGTCAGCAGGTCGTGATGCAGGACCCAGCGGCCGTCCTTCAGGCGCTGCATGTCGATTTCCACGCCGTCCCAGCCGCCCGCATACGCCGCGCGGATGGACGCCAGCGAGTTCTCGGGCAGCGTGGGCGCGCCGCGATGCGCGTGCACCTGCATGCCCAGGCAAGCCGCGCCGGCGTCCGCCCAGGGCAATATCGCGGCCAGCGCCGCGACCATCAAGCGCCTAGCTTGCATCGCCGTGGTATCCGTACTTGATGCCGCCCAAGAGGCGCGTGCGCACCGCTTCGTTGAAGGGGTAGGTGTAGGCCTGGCCCACCACCACCACGTGCGCCACATTGGCCAGCACGCGGCGGCGCAGCGACTGGCCGACGGATTCATCGTCGCGCCCGGACTCCGCCCGCGACATCTGCTGGAACAGTTCGCTTTGCGTGACGCCGTTCTGCATGAAGGAAAACGCCGTCCACACGCAGACCAGCGTCAGCACCAAGGCCGCGCCCGCCGCGCGTGTCGCGGTGCGACCCGGTTCCTGGCCCGCCGGCGTGCGCAGCCAGACGACCAGCTTGGCGATCAAATACAGCAGCTTGGCGAAGTGGCCCACCGCGCCCAGCAGCGAGCACAGCAACGCCACGGGCGGCACGATGGCCGCGCGGGCCGCGTCCTGGCCCAACTGCTGATGCTGCCCACCGCGCTGAAAGTCCGCGGTTTGCGCGGAAAAGCGCGGCAGGGCCTCGTCCACCGCGTGGTCCAGCATGCCGTCGTACAAGCGCTTGAAGCTGGCGGCATCGGTGTAGTTGGCCGCCACGTTCATGTTGGCCGGCACCAAGAGCGCCTGCCGCAGCAGCTTCTGCACACCGGGGCGGGCCACAAAATCTTCATACGACAGGCCAGGCGGAATGGCATCGCCTTCGACGTGTACGGTACGGCTGCGCAGGGTCTTCCAATACTGCTGCGCCACCGCCTCGTTGAAGGTGGCGCGGTCATGGGGCTGCCAACCGGCCGGCACCGGCACACGCTTGCGCACGTCGCGCACCACGCGGTCCTCGTAGCGCGCGGGCACCGTTTCCGGGGTCCAGCCGCGTCGCGACAGGTTCTTGCGGTAATCGCTCCACGCGCGGTCCTGCTCGCGCGCCAGGGCAATGTCTGACGCCACCGGCACACCGGCGTATTTCTTCCAGCGGTCGGCCACGGACTGCATCACCGTGGTGTAGACCTGGTGATAGCCGCGTATGCCCGGCGCCGTCATGCGCACGTCGCGGCCATCGAACGTAAACGTCTTCATCTGGCGTTGCAGGTCGGCGCGGATGACCTGGCGCTTCTTGGGTTCGACCTTCTCGTCCAGGTTATCGATGTTGGACAGCAGCACCTGGAACACCGCCAGGAACGCCTTGCCCTCGGGCCGCGCATAGACCGCGTCATCCACCAGGCCGTCCAGATGCAGATCGCCCTGCACCAGCGAGCGTTGCAGCAACCCGGCATTGGTGGCGATGCGGCGGAAGTCGCCGTCGCGCGTATCCACCAGCACGTTCACCAAGGTCTTGATGGCGCCGAACACCACGAACGCGGTCACGGCGCAGGCGACGGCGATCTTCAGAAACGAAGGCTTGCCGGTACGCAAGCGCCGCGTCCACAGCACTTGCAACACCACCAGCGCGGCGGCAATGCCTGACAGGCTGCGGCCGAAGAACTCCAGCTCTTCGATGTCGTGCGGCGTGGCGCGGCTGCCCACCACGTCAAGCAGGCGCGCGTTGAAACCAAGTTCAAAGCTCAGGTAGACGACCGTCAGCGCGATCAGGATAAGAATCTGGCGAATCTGGGCTTGCCGCACGTCAATCTCTCAGGTCGATTCGGGTCGAGGTGATTTCCTCGTCGGGCAGGTCCAGCTTGGCGGGCGTGCGCGAGGCGCCGGTGCGCGGCGACGACACGCTGGCGCTGGCCGCCGTCGCGTTGCCGCCCGACACGGGGGCAGGCGGCGCGGGCACGACGCGACCCGCGCTCTGGGATGGCGCGGTGGCCGGGGTTGCCGGCATCGGCGCGGGGGATTCATTGGGCCGACCGGACTTGCCCGATTTGCCCGGCTTGCCCTTGGCGGTCGGCGCGGCCGGTGGCGGATACACGCCGTACTGGCGTATCGACTCCATGTAGCCCGAGGGGTACAGCGATTCGTCGGCGAAGGGTTTGGCGCGCGGATTCATACCGGCCACCGACTTCACGTCGCCACGGCGCATGCGGCCGTCCTGCGTGTAGACAAAGCGCTCAATCGCGCTGCCTTTGGGAAAATCCAGCGTCATTGCGCTGCGGTCGTCCTGCACCAACACGGCCGGGCGGTCGCGGCAATTGCCCAGGTCCCAGGACAGCACGTCCGAACCCTCAATGGCCAGCACCGTGTAGCGGTAGTCACAACGGCGGGTTTGCGTCTCGATGACCACCACCGTGCGCGGGCCCACGTTCTCGGTGCGCGCAACCCGGGCCGATTCCACATTGTTCAAGGGCACCACGCGCTGGTTGCCCGAGAGCTTGACCGAGAAGTTCTTGCCTTCGCGCCGCAACGTGCCCAAGCCCCCGTCTTGCAAGGGGAACTGGCCGATCTCGGTGCCGAACAAGGCCGCGGTATCGACGCTATAGACGTAGCCGCCACGGGAATTGGTCTTGACCGCGCAAGCGCTCAAGCCTCCCAGCAACAGCAGCGCGGCCGCCAGGCGCAGGGTCAACGAACGGAACAAGAACGGGTGCATCGAAATCATCGTGGTGTCGGGAACGGCCCCGCAATGTATCTCAAAGTTACAAGGCGAGGCCAGGCTTGTTTCAATTCCGCGAACGCAGCAGCGCCCGCATTTTTTAATCAGCTTGCGCTGACGCCGCCTTGCTTGCTTTCCAGCGCGTCCTTGACCAGTTCGCCCGCGCTATGGCGGATGACCGACACGCAACGCGCCATGATGGCGCGCAGCAAGGCTTCGGCCGGCAGCGTATCGGCGGCGGCCACGAAGCTCTCGAGCGATGCCGTCACGCGCCCGGGCTTGCCGTCGCGGTCTTGCTGCAAGCTGAGCTTGACCGCCTTGCAGCGGTGGTTGACCCCGTTGATGACTTCCAGCAGTTGCACACGGCTCAGGCCCAGTTCCTCGGCGTCCACGAAGCTCGGATACACCAGGCGCAAGAACTCCGGGTCCGACTCGCTCAGGCTGAAGAACATGGTGCCCAGGTCCGGGTGGCGAAACAGCACGTCGCCGTCTTCGTCAATGCGGGCGACCAGGCCCAGTTCTTCCTGGACCACGTTCTGGTACAGGGCGGTCAGCGGGGTGGGGTTGGACATGAGGGGACTCTCCGTGGGGTGTGGCAAAGGGGGTATGGCGGCGCGAAAACCGCGCCCTTGCCCTCTGCTACGCACCCGGCGCGGAAAGGTTCGAAAAATATGTTCAACGAACTTCAAGAAAAATAAATCGAACCTTTCCGCGCGCCGCGCATAGCGATGGGTACAGGCACACATTTGCCGCCACCCACAAGGAAAGACCATGCAAGAGAAAGCGCTGCGCGACGCCCTGACCCAGGCCAAGACCCTTGGCGGCCGTTTGGTAGCCATGGCGGCCCCCGCCGCCGCCCGCGTCAACCGTGGCGACGCGGTGGGCGCATTGCTGTTCCTGCTGGCCACGACCGTGTTCTCGGTGATCACCGTGCGCATGATGGGGTCCAACGCCAGCCTGAGCTTCTATGACCTCTTGCGCCTGCAAAACGGCGGTAGCGCGCAGGGCGCGATGGCGGGCGAAGCGTCGGGCGCGGGCATCTATGCGCTGCTGTGGCTGCTGGCCGTGGTGGGCCCCTTGCTGCCGTCGCTGATGCCGCAGCGCGCCGCCCGCCTGGGCTACTTCCTGCCGCTGGTCTTGTGGGGCATTGCGCTGGCCGGTGTGGTCTCGCAAGTACGCGAACTGATGGAGGCCACGCGCCAGTTCGCCGGCTTCATGGGCAATTCGCGCGCCAGCCGCAACATGGCGGGCGACATGGCCTCGACGCTGTGGAGCAGCCTGAGCTTTGGTTTCGGCTTCTATCTGTCGTTGGCGATTGTGGCGGGCTTCACCATTCGCGGCATCGCCGTGCTGCGCCGCCGCGCTTGATTTTCCTGGCTTGCACGGCTAAGGTGCCGCTGCCCTCGCCTTGCAGGGCGGCGGCGTCCCGCGCCGATGGGCTGACGTCACGCGCGTCCAGTTCGCCAACAACAAGCTGAACCATGAACACGCTCGAACCCAAGCGCTACGTCATCACCAACGTCGACGCGCTGTTGCGCATCATGCATGCCGACCCGCGCTACGCGCTGGAGTTCCGCAACAAGGCCGAACAGCACATCACGCTGAAGCTGCGCAAGAAGTTCTTCAACACCTCGCCGGAAGGCGTGGTGGACGCATTCAACAACGCGCTGATGAAGTTCCTGCAAACCCGCACGTTCAAGGACGAAGGCTTTCAGCACGGCCAGCCGCCGGGCGGTTGGGCGGCGCATGAATTGGCGGTCAGCAAGCTGGGCGGCTACCTGTACCGGGGTTCATTGCACGAGCTGATTCAGATGCATCGGCGCACGCGGCACGAAGTGCGCTGGAGCGGACCGAACGCTGACGGCGATGCGGACGACAACGTCTTTGACGACGCTGAAGACGTCGGCGACCCCTCGCCGTTTGCCGACCCGGCGCATGCCTACGAGCACCTGTCGGTCGTGCAGCGCATGCGCGACTGCCTCAACAAACTAAGCGATACCTTGCGCGCCACGATGTTCCTGTATCTGGACGAAGTGCCAATGGAACAGATCGCCAAGCAGCAAGACCTGCACGTGCCCACCGTCAAGAGCCGCCTGCATGCGGCGCGCAAGCTTGTGGCGGACTGCACGCGCAAAGGAATGGACTGATCATGTCTGAAGACCGCGTACTGTCCTACTTGTCGGGCGAGCTCGACGACGACGCGCGCCGCGCGTTCGAGGCCGACCTGGCGCGCGACCCCGCGCTACAGGCCGAGGTCGACGACTGGCGCACGCTGGCGCAAGCCCGCCAGATGGCGCACAACGACATCGGCCAGGCCGAGCGCGACACCGGCTTTTTGCGTGCGCTGGCCGAGCAGGCACGGATAGCGTCCGCGCCGAAGCCAGAGATCAAAACCACCCGCGCCCGCCTGTGGCAATGGTTGTGGCCCACGCCCGCCAGCCCGCTCATGCCCTTGGGCTGGGCGCTGGCTATCGCGCTGTCGGTCGTCGTCGTGCTGCAAGCGCCGCAAGACGGCAAGGTGCCAGGCGCAGGATCGGGCGCAGTGCCGGGGACCATGTCCGACGGTGTGCCACTGTCGGGTGGCACGCTGACCCGGGGCGGCGGCGCTTGCCCGCGCCTGGTGGTGGATTTGCCCGACGGCGTCACCGCCAAGCAACTGCGCAACACCTTGTCCCAATTCGCTGTGTCCGTCGTGGCGGGCCCCGACGACGACGGCCGCTTCGTATTGAGCGCCGCGCGCGAGTCCTCCTTGCATGACGCCGCGCAGGCGCTAGGTGCACGGTCCGTGTCCGTGGCGCCGGCCGGCGCCTGCCCCAAACCATGAACGCGCCCGTGAACGTCATACCCTCGTTGTCTCGCCAGTCCGCGCGGCGGCGCCTGCTGGCAGCCTCCCTTGGCGTCGGCCTGCTGGCTTTGCACGGCACCGGCTTGACCAACCCCGCGCCAAATCCCACACCAATCCCCGCACCAACCCCGGTGCCGGCCAAGCGCCGCTTTGCCCTGGTCATCGGCAACGCCCGCTACGCGCTGCCCGCCAACGCCTTGGCGAACCCGGTCAACGATGCGCGCCTGGTCGCCGACACGCTGCGCAAGCGCAACCTGGACGTCACCTTGCTGACCGACTTGACCACCGCCCAGATGGAAGCGGCGGTGGACGAGTTCGCCACCCGCGCCACGGGCGCCGACCTGGCGCTGGTGTACTTCGCGGGCCACGCGGTGGCGGTGGACGATGTGAACTACCTGTTCGGTGTCGAGCTGCCCGTGTCGCTGGGCGAGGTGCGCATCCGCACCGCGCAGCAAGGCTCGCTGAGCTTGAAGCGCGTGTCCCAAGCCCTGCGCCGCGCGCAGGTACGCGCCCGCCTGCTGGTGCTGGACGCCTGCCGCACCAACCTGACGCGCGGCGCGCCGTCGGCGGGGCTGGTCCATACCGTGCCCGCCGGTGGTGAACTGATCGCGTTCTCGACCCAGCCCGGCGCCACGGCCGAAGACGGCTTTGGCAACGAAGGGCCACGCCACAGTCCCTATGCGTTCTACTTCGCGCAAGGCCTGGCCGACTTGCCGGCATCCGCACCGGTCGAAACGTTCTTCAAGCAATTGACGGGCGACGTGCAGGTGGCCACCGCCTATCGGCAGATTCCGCACTACGCCAGCAGCCTGGTCGGCACCATCACCTTCACCAGTCTGGCGGACGGCCAGACGCCTGCCGTACCCGGTGCTAACCCCGCCAACGCTGGCGCGTCTGGCAGAGGCCCGTCGCCCACGCTGGGCCGCGATTTGATCAAGGCGCGCATCAGCGCCTGGGAATATGAAATCGAACGCGGCGCGCAGTACCTGGACGAGCCACGCCTGGCTTCGCTACAGGCGCGCGCGCAAGCGGGCGACGTGGTGGCAATGACCACGCTGGGCCTGATCGCCGAAAACGGCGAACACGTCACACAGGACTACAAGGCCGCCGCCCGCTGGTATCAACGCGCCGCCGACCAGGACTTCGCGCCCGCGCAGACCTATCTGGGTGAACTGGCCGGCATGGGGCGCGGCGTGCCGAAGAACTACAACGTGGCCGAGCGACTGTTCCGCGATGCGGCCGAAGCCGGCCACCGCCGCGCCGCGCTGGACCTGCTGGACCTGCGCGTGCGCATGGGCGAACCCCTGGACCCGCGCGAATGGGCCGAGGTGCTGCAAGATGCGCTACGCAACCCCCCTGGCCTGCCGCAGCCGGGCATGCCGCCCATCCAGGGGCTGCCCGACACGCCATGGATGCGCGCACTGGGCGTGCGACCGCCCGGGCAGCCTTGAAGTGAACGGCAGGCGCCACTTCGGCTAGGATAATGGCGTCGTCCAACAGCAGGAGTTTGCGATGCCCTCACTGAGACACGTCATTCTGGCGGCCGCCGCCGCCCTGGCCATGCCGCTAGCCGCGCACGCCGACAGCGTCACCTTGCACGCCGAACGCGCCACCGCCGGCGCCGACAACACCGGCGCCCGCGTGGTCGATGTTGAACTCAAGCCCGACAGCCGCAAGGCGCTGGCCGACTTCACCCGCGAGCGCGTCGGCAAGCGCATTCAACTGCGGTCCAACGGCATTCTGCTGTCGTCGGCCACCTTGATGAGCCCGCTGGAAGGCGACAGCTTTCGCATCACGGCCGGCGAACACGGCTTTGCCGGCAAGTCCGCCGAAGAGATTGCCCAAGGCATCATGAAAGACGGCGGCCTGACCGTGGACGACGAGAACACGGCCAAGTAGCGGCTGGCTGGCGTCACGCACCAAGCGTTACGCGCCAACGTGCCGGTGGCCATCTTCGGCGAACAGGACTCGCACGCCGTGCATCACCCCTCAAACCCGCGCGGGCCGATTCAGCCCGCGATTTCAAACAGGCCGGCCGCGCCCATGCCTCCGCCCACGCACATCGTGACGACGGCATAGCGCACGCCGCGCCGTCGGCCTTCTATCAACGCATGCCCCGCCATCCGCGCGCCCGACATGCCGTAAGGGTGGCCGATAGAGATGGCGCCGCCGTTGACGTTCAGGCGCTCGTCCGGAATGCCCAACTGATCCCGGCAGTACAACACCTGGCAAGCGAAGGCTTCGTTCAGTTCCCACAAGCCGATGTCATCGACCTTCAAGCCGTGCCGCGCCAGCAAACGCGGCACGGCATGCACCGGCCCGACGCCCATCTCTTCCGGGCCGCAGCCTGCCACAGCCATGCCCCGATAGATGCCCAGCGGTGTCAGCCCACGACGGCGCGCCTGCGCGGCTTCCATCACCACGCAGGCCGAGGCCCCGTCCGACAGTTGCGAGGAATTGCCGGCGGTGATGTGTTGCCCAACTTCCAAGCGCTGGCCGTTCTTGAATACAGGTTGCAGCGCGGCCAGGCTGTCCAGCGAGGTATCGGGCCGGTTGCCCTCGTCGCGGGTCAGGGTGACGGCTTGCGCGGAGGTCTCGCCGGTGGCGCGGTCCGTCACCTGCTTGATGGCGGCGAGCGGCACGATCTCTTCATCGAAGCGGCCGGCGGCCTGGGCGGCGGCGGTGCGCTGTTGTGAGCGCAGCGCGTAGGCGTCTTGCGCGGCGCGCGGAATGCCGTAGCGGCTGGCTACGATCTCGGCCGTTTCCAGCATGCTCATGAATATTTCCGGCTGCTCGCGCATCAAGGCATCGTCGAACCAACGGCTGCGGTTCATGCGGTCGTTCTGCACCAGGGAAATTGACTCCAGGCCACCCGCCACCACGATGTCCATGCCTTCCTGCGTGACCTGGCGCGCGGCCGTGGCAATGGCCATCAGGCCCGAGGCACACTGGCGATCCAGCGTCATTGCGGCCACGTGCACGGGCAGGCCGGCCCGCAGCGCCGCCTGCCGCGCCACGTTCATGTGAGTGGTGCCTTGCTGCAAGGCAGCGCCCAGGATCACGTCTTCCACCTCGCGGGGGTCGATGCCCGCGCGCGCCACCGCATGCGATATCGCATGGCCGCCCAGCGTGGGTGCGGTGGTGTCGTTGAACGCCCCGCGATAGGCCCGGCCGATCGGTGTGCGGGCGGTCGAAACGATGACGGCTTCTCTCATGATGGATTCCCAGGTCTTGATCGCATTGACCGTGGTGGTCGTGTTGATCGTGTTGATCTTGCTGATCGGGCTGTTTTTGCCTGATCGTGTTGATTTTTCTGATCGTGTTATCGGCGCCAGACCGTATGGCTTTGCTCACGTGCGAATTGCGTCACGTAGTACGGCCCCAGGCCGCCCTTGCCGGTCATGCCCGACCCCTTCCAGCCGCAGAAGGTTTGTATGCCCGGCCATGCGCCCGTGGTCGCGCCGCTGGCGCGGTTCACGTACAAGGCGCCGGCATGCGCCTGGTTCAGAAACAGGTCGATCTCGTCTTGCTCTTGGGCGTAGCAGCCGGCGGTGAGACCGTAGTCGACCGCGTTGCCGTCATCGATGGCCGCTTGCAGGTCGTTAAACGGCTGCACCGAGACGAACGGCAGGAACAGTTCCTTGCGGTTCAAGCGGTGGTCGGCGGGCAGACCTGCCGCCACGGCCGGGCGCACGTAATGGCCATAAGCCAGCTCTCCCGCGCTCAAGCGACGCCCGCCCGACAGCAGCCGGCCCGAGGCGTCCACGTCTTCGCAAGCCGTGCGATAGCGCCGCCACGCAGCTTCGTCAATCAGCGGCCCCATGAACACGCCACGCTCACGCGGATCACCCACCGTGACCGCCTCGGTGGCCGCGCACAGCCGTTCCAGAAAAGCGTCGTGCACCGCCGCGTGCGCGTATACCTTCGACCCCGCGGAACACTTCTGTCCTTGCAGCCCAAAGGCGGAACGCAGCACGCCTTGCACAGCCACGTCCAGGTCCGCGCTGGCGGTGATGTACGTGGGGTTCTTGCCGCCCATCTCGGCGATGACGGGCCGCGCGTGGCGGCCCGCCGCTACCGTTTGCAGCAGCTCCATGCCCACGTCCAGGCTGCCGGTGAAGGCGTAGCCGTCGATGCCCGTGTGATGCGCCAGCAGCGCGCCCGTTTTGGCGCCGCCATACACGCCGTTCACGCAACCCGACGGCACGCCCGCCGCGTCGCAAGCGCCCAGCAGCAGCGCGCCTGTCAACGCGGCGCGGGGGTGACGGCTTATAGACCACGGCGTTGCCCGCCAGCAAGGCGGCGCACATCATGTTCACCGACAAGGCCAAGGGAAAATTGAAGGGCGCAATCACCGCGAACACGCCATACGGGCGCAGCACATCGTGCGTGCTTTCGTTATCGAAGGCGCGCGCCAGCGGTTGCCGATAGCCATCGCTGCGTTCGGCTTGATCGCAGTAGTAGCGGATCAGGTCCACCGCTTCCTCGGCTTCGCCCAGCGCTTCCAGACGCGACTTGCCGATCTCGACAATCGTCGCCATGGCGAAGTCGTACTTGCGTTCGGACAGCACCATCGCCAGACGCCGCAGCACCGCGATGCGCGCCGCCCAACCCTGCGCGGCCCAAGCCGGTTGCGCATGCCGGGCGCAAGCGATGGCGCGGTCCACGGTATCGGCATCCGCGCAGGGAAAGCGCCCGATCAACAACCAATGGTCGATCGGCGAATAGCACGCGTGCAGGTCTTCGCCAGCCACCGCGTGGCCGTCGAACCGGTGACGATGGTCGTGGCCCAGCATGCGCGATTCGAAGTCGGGCAGGCGCTGGTCCAGCAGATCGTGCACCGCCGAAAAATCGGTGTGGATGTTCGAGTACGTGACGCGAGGCAAGGTGTGGTCGATCACAGCAGCTCCCAGGGCGGCGTTTGGGTCAGTGCGGCCGGCTAGGCGCGGCCGGCCAGGCGCCCCCAGCTAGGCGCCCCCAGCTAGGCGCCGCCAGCTAGGCGCCCCCAGCCGACGCGCTCAGGCCGCGCGCAACAACGGTTCCAGCGCGCGGCGCAAGGCCGGCGGTAATTCGACGGGCTTGCTGGATTCACGGTCCACATAGGCGTGGGTGTAGCTGCCCTGGGCGGCCGCCGTCTCGTCATCCTCGCGAAACATCGCGAACTCGTAGGTGACGCTGCTGCGGCCCAGGCGCCCCACGCGCATGCCCAGCACCACGCGGTCGGGAAACGTGACCGGGCGAAAGTACGAGGTCTGGCTGTGGACCACCAAGCCGATCACGGCGCTGGCGCGCAGGTCCAGCACGCCCAGTTCGATCAGCGTCTGGTTGACCGCCGTGTCGAAATATTCGTTGTAGACCACGTTGTTCATGTGGCCGTAGACGTCGGTGTCGCGCAGCCGTGTCGTCATCGGCAGCAGGCGCGGATAGTCGCCTCGCGCGTGCGGCGCGGCGCGCTGGGGTTGCTGCGTTTGCTGATGCGGTTGCTGATGCTGATTCGGTTGCGGTTGTTCTGCGCTGGCGTTCATGCGGCCTCCTGTGCGCGCTTCAAGATACGGGCAACGTGGGCCAGCCCCTCGGGCGGTTCGATCAGCGTGTCCAGGCTGGCGATCTCATCAAAATGCGCGGCGATGCTTTCCGGCGTGCGCGCGTCTTCCGGAAAATACACACCCGCGCTTTCCACGATGGCCAGCCTCGCGTAGGTGCCCGCGCCCGCCAGCAATGCCGTGCGGCTGGGCGCGCCCTCGGCCACCAGGAACAAGGCCGCGGGCGTCACATAGGCGGGGTCCAGCGCGCGCAGCGCGTCGGCGTCGAACATCTCGGCGGTCATGCGGGTGGCGGCGGTGGGCACCAGCGCGTTCACATGGATGCCGTGCTTCTGGCCTTCCAGGTGCAGCACGTTCATCAGGCCGACCACGCCCGCCTTCGCGGCGCCGTAGTTCGATTGGCCGAAGTTTCCATACATGCCCGAGGTGGACGTGGTCATCAGGATGCGGCCATAACGTTGCTCGCGCATGATGGGCCACACGGCGCGCGCGCAGTTGGCCGAGCCCAGCAGATGCACGTCGATGACGGCGTTGAAGTCGTCGGCGCTCATCTTGGCGAACGTCTTGTCGCGCAGGATGCCGGCATTGTTGATCAGGATGTCCACGCGGCCCCAGGCGTCCATGGCACGCGCCACCATGGCGTCCACGGCCGAGGTATCGCAAACGTTGCCTCCGTCGGCAATGGCCTGCCCGCCCGCCGCGCGGATCTCGTCGACCACGGCTTGCGCCGCGCCGCCAAAATCATTCACCACCACCCGGCAGCCGCGCGCGGCCAGTTGCAGCGCGTGGCTGCGGCCCAGCCCTTGTCCGGCGCCTGTCACGATGGCGACGCGTTCGTCAAAGCGTATGGTCATGGCGGTCATCCTTGAAGCACGGTCATGGTGATCCAGTCGGCCACCAAGGCGGGGCGCGCGGCGCCCTCGATCTCGACGGTGACGGCGTAACGGGTGGTGAATTCACGGTCGTTGCGGGACGTGAATTCGCTAAGGACAAAGCGGCCGCGAATCCGTGCCCCCACGGGCACTGGGGTCAGAAAGCGGACTTTGTCGAAACCGTAGTTGATGCCGATGGCCCCTTCGAATACCGGCAGCACCTGCAAGCTGAATCGGGTCAGCAGCGACAACGACAGAAAGCCATGAGCGATCGGCCCGCCAAACGCGCTTTCACGCGTGGCGCGCGCCGGGTCCACATGAATGAACTGGTGGTCGCCAGTGGCATCGGCAAACAGGTCCACCTGCGCCTGCGTGACGGTGAGCCAGTCCGACACGCCGATTTCTTGCGATACCTGGGCAGCCAGGGTTTGCGGAGGGGTGAGGGGTTGGGCAAGGTCTGTCGTCATGGATGGCCATTGAAAGCTGCGTGGGCGGGCTTGGTCATGCAATTAAGCACGAAAACATACCGAGTAGTATAAACTTCGATTTTGCGATTTGCATAGGGCGCCGATCAAGGCCGCGCGTCCTGATGCAAAAGTGCCCCGCCACCCGGCGGGGCATCAGGCGAATGGCTAAACTGGCGCTTTGCCACGACGCATGGATGGAGAAAGGCGCAATGAATGGGGAACCTACGGTGACGGCTGCACGCGATGACGGCATGGGCAACATTGAACTGCTGACCGCGGCGGCCGAGTGCTTCATGGAGCAGGGGTTCCACGCATCCAGCATCGACGACGTGGCGCGCCGGCTGGGCGCCACCAAGGGCCGCGTCTACCACTACTACCGATCAAAAACCGACCTGTTCTTCGACGTGCACCGCGAAGGCATGCGGCGCAACTTCGAGGCCGTGCGTCCGGTCATGAAGGAACCGGGCACCGCCGCCCATCGGCTGGCGCTGATGCTCAAGCACCATGCGCTGTCCATGATGGAAAACCTGGCGTTTGAAACGGTGGTGGTGCAAGGCGTACACATGCATCGCCTGGGCGCGACCACCCCCGCGCAGCGCCAGACCCTGGCCGACCTGATGACCATCCGCGACGATTTCGAAGCGCTATTCAAGCGCGTGGCCTACGAAGGCGTGGAAGACGGCTCGCTGGCCATTGATGACGTGTCAGTCGCCATCAAGGCGGCGCTGGGCGCCATCAACTGGCTGGCCGTCTGGTATCGCCCACGTCTGGGCGAAACCCGCGACGACCGCGAAATCCTGGCCAACAAAGTCGTCCACACCATCATCGCCGGCCTGGGCACCCGCCCCTGACGGCGAACGTCGCGCCCCCCCTCACCCCAACCTCTCCCTCCGCAACCTAACCCCCGCCCGTTCCCGATCCCACGTCCCCTGCGCCACTCCCTCGCTGCGCAGCACATGCTTTTGCAGCTTGCCACTGGCCGTCTTGGGCAATTCCTCCACCACCCTTACATACCTCGGCACCATGTAATGCGGCACCCGCTCGGCCAGCCACGCAATCAACTCGGCCGGCTCCACCTGCGCGCCCTCCACCGCCGTCACCACCGCCAACACATCATCCTCACCGTGCTCGCTAGGCACCGCCACGGCCACCGCTTCCCGCACCGCCGGGTAAGCGCAAATCTCCCCCTCAAGCTCAAACGACGAGATGTTCTCGCCGCGCCGCCGAATCACGTCCTTCAATCGGTCAACAAAGGAAAACGTGCCATCCGCATCGCGCCGAAACGCATCCCCCGTGTGGAACCAGCCGTTACGCATCGACGCGGCGGTGGCTTCGGCATTGCGGTAGTAACCCGAGAACAATGCCCAGGGGCGATGCGAACGGATCAGCAACTCGCCCACCTGGCCGTCCGGCAGTGCGCGGTCCTGCGCATCGCCCACGCGCAGCTCGAACCAGGGCCTGGGCTTGCCGCAGTGCCCGGCCTCGGTCAGGCCCGGCCCCGCGCTTAGCGGGCTGGCGATCTCGGTCATGTTGTAGACCGTGTAGAGGTCCACGCCAAAGCGCGCCTGAAACGCCGGCGCGTCTTCACCAAACGGCACGATGAACGCGCTGCGCAGCGTGTGCTCGCGGTCGCGCGGCGACGGCGGTTGCTTGAGCAGAAAGTTGGCCATCACGCCCAGAAGCAGCACGACCGTGCTTTCGGTGTCGCGGATGGCGTCCCAGAATTCGGCGGTGCGAAACTCCGGCACCATCGCGATCGACCCGCCATAAGCCAGCATGGCGTACACGTACAAGGTGCTGCCGCAGTGGAAGATGGGGCCCGCGATCATGCAGCGGTCTTCCGGCGTGATGCAGTCGAAAGCGTCCGGCCCCATGGTGTAGATCTGCACGTAGGACGTCACCACGCCCTTGGACAGCCCGGTCGTGCCGGACGTGTACATGATGGACTGCGTATCCCAGGGTTCGATGGGCGTATCGGTAGCCAGCAGATCCGGCGCGGGGTCGCCCGGTTCATCCACCAGCGGCGCGAACGACACGCCGGCCAGTGGCTCGGACGGGTTAAACGACGTGCCACCATCGCCTTCGCCCGTGAGCAGCACGTGACGCAGCGCCCCCGGCTGCAATTCCTGCAAGCGCCCCACCAACGCGCGGTGCGCCAGCATCAGCGAGGCCTGGGCGTTTTCCAGCACATGCGCCAGCGGGCGGCCACGCAGCGCGGTGTTCAGCGGCACGTACACCGCGCCCAGATAGTTGATGGCGAACCAACTGACCAGCAGCTCAGGCCCATTGCCCATCCAGCACAGCACGCGATCGCCCTGCTTGACGCCCGCGCGTCGCAGCGTCGCTGCCCGTCGGCGTACCTGCGCCAGCGTCTGGGCATAGGTCCAACCCGGACCCTTATGGAATTGAACAAAGATACCGTCTGGTATCTTTTTCGCTTGCGCTTCCAGCAGATAGCGCAGCACGCATGCCTCGCGCTCGGGAACGGCTGCCCCAGCCTCGTCATTCATCAACAGTCTCCTCATCTTGTGGTTTCGCCTTATTTTTCATGACTTCCCGGCGGCCATCCAGCGTTGATGGATACGGACTTACCCGCACCCGCGATGAAGAACCGTCCAGGAAGCCTTGCGGCTTTCAACATACTTGGTAGTATATCCACCAAATTCCTCAAAACAAGAGCGGAAAAATCCCATGAGCATGGTTTCAATCGAGCGTGACGATGGCGTGGCGGTGGTGCGTTACGACCGTGGCGGCAAAGCCAATGCATTGAACCTGGCCGCCATGGACGCATTGATAGCTGCCGCCGCCGAGCTTGCGCGCGACGAACACATCCGCGCCGTGGTGCTGACCGGCACGGCGGCCGTCTTCAGCGCCGGTATCGATCTAAAAGACCCCGCCTTGTGGACCCACGACGATCCCTTGACCACGCAGCGAGCGTTGGCGCGCGGCGAAGCGCTGTGCCGCGCGTGGGCAGAGTTGCCACAAGCCACCATCGCCGCCATTGAAGGGGCGGCCGTGGGCGGCGGCGCCGTCTTGGCGCTGGCATGCGACTGGCGCGTGCTGACCGACAGCGCCTTTCTGCGCCTGCCCGAAGTGCGGCTGGGCCTACCCTTGGCCTGGGGCGGCCTGCCCCGCTTGGCCAGCCTGGTGGGGCCCGCGCGCGCCAAGCGGGCGCTTTTCACCGACCTGCAACTGGACGCCGACACCGCCCAAGCCTGGGGCCTGGCGGACGTAGTGGCTCCCGCCGGCGAAGCGCTGCACGCCGCGCGGACCTTGGCGCGCGACGCCGCCGCCTGCCCACCCTTGGCGCTGCGCCTGAGCAAACGCGCCATCGACGCGCAATTCGACGCGAGCCACCTGGCGCACGCGCAGACCGATCAGTTCCTGTTGTGCCATCTGCTGTCCCAACCCACCGCCGTATCACCAATGCCGCAAAGATCCGCGTAAACAGCGGACGCCCCCCCCCTTGGAGGAAGACATGAACCATTACCTACGCGCCCTGCTCGTTGCCGGCGCATTCGCCATGCCGGCCGCGCACGCGCAGCCCGACAAGCCCATCCGCATCGGCGTCCTGACCGATCTATCCGCCATGAACGCCGACCTGTCCGGGCAAGGCTCGGTGGAAGCCGCCCGCATGGCGGTGGAAGACTTCGGGCCGACCGTGCTGGGCCGCAAGATTGAAGTCATTGCAGCCGACCACCAGAACAAGGCGGATGTGGGTTCGGCCACCGCGCGCCGCTGGATCGATCAGGAAAACGTGAAGGCCATCGTCGACGTGCCCACCTCGTCCGTGGCGCTGGCGGTGCAGGAAATCACGCGCACCGCCAACATCGCCTTCCTGGCGTCCACCGCCGGCACCTCGGACCTGACGGGCAAGGCCTGCTCGGCCTCCACCGCGCAATGGACCTACGACACCTATGCGCTGGCCAACGGCACCGGGCGCGCGCTGACCGAGTCCGGCATGAAAAAGTGGTACTTCCTGACGGCCGACTACGCCTTCGGCCACGCCTTGCAGGCCGATACCGAAAACGCCGTCAAACAAGCGGGCGGCCAGATCTTGGGCTCGGTCAAACATCCGCGCGCATCGAACGATTTTTCGTCGTTCCTCTTGCAAGCACAGGCCTCCAAGGCCGAGATCGTGGCGCTGGCCAATTCGTCGGGCGACACCACCATGGCGATCAAGCAGGCCAATGAATTCGGCCTGATCCAGGGTGGGCAAAAGCTGGCTGGCTTGCTCATGTTCATTACCGACGTGGACGGCGTGGGGCTGGAGCAGGCGCAAGGCCTGGTTCTGACCAGCGGCTTTTACTGGGATATGGACGCGCGCACGCGCGACTGGTCAAAACGCTACGCCGAACGGATGAAGGGCCGCGTGCCAACGATGGCGCAAGCAGGCGTCTATTCCGCCGTGCTGACGTTCCTGAAGGGCGTGAAGGAAAGCGGCAAGCTGGAAGGTGACGCGGTGATGACGCAAATTCGCGGCATGAAGATCGACGACATGTTCGCGCGCAATGCCTATCTGCGCGAAGACGGCCGCCTGGTTCACGACATGTACCTGGTGGAAGTGAAGAAGCCGTCTGAGTCCAAGGCGCGCTGGGACTACTTCAAGATCCTGCGCACCATTCCGGGCGACAACGCTTTCCGGCCGCTGGACCAGGGCGGGTGTCCCTTGGTTGCGTCGAAATCGGTGGCGTCGAAATCTGCCGCCAGCACATCAAAGTAATCGCGCTTGCTTGCGTTTAGCCGGCCCCGTGCAAACGGCGCCGGCATTTTTTTTGCGCGCCGATCACCCATCAACACTTTCAGCGTGGTGTCATTAACCTTTCATTTGCGGCTTCTAGTATTGCTCGTCCATTCAGGCACAGCCCATCAACGCCAGGAAGCCACATGAGCAAATCCATCTCCGACAAGATCGTCCGCAACCCCAGCCAGAGCAGCCCTTTTTCCGAGATTCTGGAAAAGAACCTGTCGCGCCGCATGGTGATGCGCGGCGGTCTTGCCGCCGCCTTCGCCACGATGACCAGCCTTGGCCTGGCCGGCTGTAACAGCAGCGATGACGATGATGACGACAATGTCGGCGGCGAACCGAACCCCGCGCCCGAAGTCCCCGGCGGCGAAACGCCTGCCCCGACCCCGCTGAAGCTCGGCTTCGATTCCCTGCCCACGTCGATGACGGACGCTTGCGTCGTGCCGCAAGGCTATGTGGCCCACGTGTTCGCGCCGTGGGGCACGCCGTTGAACGACAACGCGCAGGCCTGGGACCAGAACGGCAACAACACGTCCAACGACCTGCTCAACTCCATGGGCATGCATCACGACGGCATGCACTTCTTCCCCATCGAAGGCAGCTCCACCGAAGGCCTGCTCGCGATCAACCACGAATACATCGACCAGGGCGCCCTGCACCCCGCCGGCCCCACGTCGGTGGCCGGCAAGCGCCCCGCTGAAGAAGTGCGCAAGGAAATCAACGCGCACGGCGTGGCCATTGTCCACGTGCGCCGTGAGAACGGCCGCTGGAACATCGTCAACAACTCGCGCTACAACCGCCGCTTCACGTCGGCCACCGCGATGAAGCTGGCCGGCCCCGTCGGCGGCACGGACTGGGTCAAGACGCCCTTCTCGCCCAACGGCATGCAAGTGCGCGGCACCAACAACAACTGCGGTAACGGCTACACGCCGTGGGGCACCTACATCACCGCCGAAGAAAACTGGGCAGCCTGCTTTGTGAACACCGGCACGCGCCCCGCGCACCAGCTTCGCGTTGGCGTATCCGGCGGCCCCGCCGGCCGCTACCAATGGGAAACCGCTGCGGGCGACGCCACCGAGGTGCTGGGTGAATTCGCGCGCTTCAACGTCACCGAAACCGGCATCGACGCCACGCAAGATTGGCGCAACGAGGTCAACGGCTTCGGCTACCTGGTTGAGATCGACCCCTACGACCCGACCAGCATCGCCACCAAGCGCACCGCCATGGGCCGCTTCGCCCACGAAGGCTCCGCCTACAGCAAGCCCGAAGCCGGCAAGCCGCTGGCCTTCTACAGCGGCGACGATTCGCGCTTTGAATACATCTACCGCTTCGTGTCGGAAGCCGTGTGGGATCCGAAGGACGCCGAGCGCACCGACCGCCTGGCCGTGGGTGCCAAGTACCTGGACAAGGGCACGCTGTACGTGGCCCGCTTCAATGCGGACGGCACGGGCGAATGGCTGGCATTGACGGGCACCACCGTCGGCGCCGGCGGCCGCACGCTGGCCGACGAATTCGGCAGCCTGGACGCCATTCTCATCAACACGCGCGGCGCGGCCGACTTCGTGGGCGCCACCCCGATGGACCGCCCGGAGTGGACCGCCACGCACCCCACCAACGGCGACATCTACCTGACGCTGACGAACAACAGCAGCCGCAACGCCGGCACGGGCACCAACCCGCCCAACCCGCGCCTGAACAACGTCAACGGCCACATCATCCGCTGGCACGATGAAGCCGGCTCGACCAAGTTCGAGTGGGATATTTTCGTGTTCGGTTCGGATGCCAGCGCCGACGCCGACACCAACCGTTCGGGCCTGACCGCGCTGAACCAACTGGCCAGCCCCGACGGTATCGGCTTCGACACCCGCGGCATCCTGTGGATTCAGACGGACAACGGCATCGACGGCGGCCGCAACAACAACGTGGCCCGCGCCACCAACGACCAGATGCTGGCCGTCATTCCCGGCGCGCTGGCCGACAGCACCGGCACGGGCCCGGCCATCAACGCGTCCAACCAGGCCGACCTGCGCCGCTTCTTCGTCGGCCCCAATGAAGCCGAAGTCACGGGCTTCGCGTTCACCCCGGACTACACCAGCATCTTCCTGAACATCCAGCACCCGGCCAACTGGCCGGCCTACAGCACGGATGATGCGACGATTGCGGCCAGCGGCACGGTGCGCCCGCGCGCGTCGACGGTGGTGATCCAACGCGCCGATGGTGGACCGATCGGGGTGTGATTGACAGCGCCGCCCTGCGCGGGGCGGCGCCGCTAATGAGCTAAGCGACGAGCTGAGCGACCAGCTGAGCGAAGGGCTGAGCGACGGGCCGACCGGGCGACTTTCCCCGGTCGGCCCGAACCCGTTTTGAGCACGTGCATTCCATGCCGAATGCCCATGGCTGCGCCCGCGCTCAACCGGCCAACGGCCATATGCCTTCCGATTGCAGCAGACGCCCCATGGCGGCTTCCAGAATGCCGCGCGCCTGGCCCGCGGCCTGCTCCAGCGCCAGATGCAATTGCGCGTCGGCGTCATTGCGTGAGGCGCACTGGGCACTGTAGCGCTCGAAGCTGCCCACCATCATGAGCAACTCGGCCAGATGCCTGGGACACTCGCAGGCGATGGGGTTGCGCAGCGCCATGATCTTGGCCAAGGCTTCTTCGTTGAACGTGATGGCCGAAGCCGGGGCAAGCGCGGCAAGGTTCGACCCGGCGACCGCCGAGCGGCACAGCGGCGCAAGTTCCGTCAACTGCGCCGGAATGCGCGCAACCAGGCATCCTTGCGCGCGCAGGTTGCGTATGGTGGCGTTGGCGCAAAAGCGGTAGAGCACGACCACGGCGCCGGTTTCGGTCGCGTCGCGCGCGCGCTGAATGGGCGCGAGCGCATCGGCATCCAGCTCGGAAATTTCAATGATAAGCACGTCGGCATGACGCGGCAGCGACCCGGCGTCTTCCAGGTGCGCGCACGCGCCGACCACATGGACGTCAGGCCCTGCCATGTAGCCAGAGCCCCCGTCGTGGCCCGTGCCCCCCGCCAAGAGGCGAGGCGCAAGGGTCGCGCCGACCGCCACGGCGCGCAACGGGGGGCCGGCCAAGCTGGGCTGCGCGCCGAGCATGGCTTGCAACTGCGCAAGCGTCAGCAGCGCAAGCGTACCGATGCCGTGCCCCTGATCCACAAGCTGCTTCAACAGGCTGAGCCGGCGGACCTGCTCGGCCGAGTACAGCCGCTGGCCGCGTGGCGAACGGGCCGGCGAGGACAACTGATAGCGCCGCTCCCAGACGCGCAGGGTTTCCACGGGCAAGCCGGCCAGCTTGGCGGCGACCCCCGTGCGGTAGGCCGCGGTTGAACCGGATTCGTCTAGGACAGTATTCGGAGTATTTGGCATTTTTGACCCGCCTATGAACCGATAAAGATTGAATTTACAGGTTCAAAATATGGACGAAGGAAAAGATGCCGCCTACTCTACCCTCACGCATCGCGTTTTCCAAGTTGCGACGCGATATTGAGGGCACCCCAGGACGCGGGCGCCTGATTCCCTCACTTTCTGGAGCACAACATGAAGCGATTTTTGATTGGAACGACCATTGCCCTGGCTTGCGGCTGGGCCAATGCCGCCGACCTCGTGGACACGGCCAAATCGGCGGGCGGGTTCAATACCCTGACTACCGCGGTGCAAGCCGCCGGCCTGACCGACACGCTGAAGGGACCGGGCCCCTACACCGTTTTTGCGCCGACTGACGCGGCATTCGCCAAGGTGCCGAAGGACAAGCTGGACGCGCTGCTGAAGGACAAGGCCGCGCTGACCAAGGTGCTGACGTATCACGTCGTGCCGGGCAAGGTCATGGCCAAGGACGTCAAGGCGGGCAAGGTCAAGACCGTTGAGGGCAGCGAAGTCACCGTGACCGTCGCCGACGGCAAGGTCAAGGTGAATGACGCCAACGTGGTCAAGACGGATATTGCCGCCGACAACGGTGTCATCCACGTCATCGACACGGTTCTGATGCCGATGTAAACCGGGACAGTTGCGGGTCAACCCGTAGCCACCTCGATGCAAGGAGTGCATGGCCGCCGCAAGGCGGCTTTGCGCTTAGCGCTTGGCGCTTGGCGCTTGGCGCGTGGCGCTTGGCGCGTGGCGCTTGGCGCGTGGCGCGTGGCGCGTGGCGCAGGCAATCGGAACGCGAGAGGGAACGCGCCAGGGGACGCAGACGAAGGGAGACAGCAGGAGATTCTTATGGATACGCAAGAATTGGTCGCCCAGATGATCACCAGAACATCAGGCACGCGGCGCTTCGAAGACTGGCCCGAAGTCCTGGCCGCCTACGCCGCCTGCCTGGACACGGTGCAGCACAAGCTCACCCGGCAGGAGATGGAAGATTTCATCAACCTGGGCGCGGACTTCTATCGGACCTTGGCTCGGGCCGAGGACTATCGGCGAGGATGCAGCTTTGGGGCAGGAAGCTGAATCGTGTACCGCAGGTTTGCACGAGCGGGGAATGGCCATAGGCGTCCGTGACCAGCAAGGCCGCGGAGCCGTCGGCAACGACAATGTAGGATGGGTGGAGCGCGCCAGATCCGGAAAAAGAATACCGGTGCGTATCGCGCGAAACCCATCAACCGGCGCCTGACGAAACGTAGACCGCCAAAAGCAAAAACAGCCAGCAGATTGGATAGACCTGGTCCATCATCTAGCGGCTGTTTTCCTGCGGTAAGCCTTAGCCTCGTTCAGCGCTGCTTGATGGGTTCCGCGCGTTCGGCGTTAGTGTTCTTGCCTACACCATGCCGCGCTCCACCCATCCTACAAGGCAAAGTCGCTGGGCGCGGCGCCGCCCAGACCGACAAGTCACAAACCGACGCGGCGTAGGGCGAGGCATCCAGGCACCCAAGTATTTTCGACATGTTGTCTCGTTAGTGCCCCAACGACTTGGCGTCGGCGCCGGCTTTTTCGTGAATCGCGAATCGGCCAATCAGGGTGGCGCTGGCGGCGTTCAGGCCAACCACATCCACGGCCTTGCCTTCACGCCGCAGCTTGATCACCACCTTGTCCAGCGCGCCTACGGCAGAGATGTCCCAGAAGTGCGCGGCGGAAACGTCCAGCACCACGCGGTCGACGAGCTCTTTGAAATCGATGGCTTCGGCAAAGCGTTCGGTGGACGCAAAAAACACCTGCCCCGCGTAGTAATAGGTACGGGTGCGTCCGTCTTCCGACAACGCTGAAGTCACCGCGAAAAGCCGCTTGACCTTGCCCGCGAAGAACACACCGCTCAACAGCACGCCCGCCAGCACGCCCCGGGCCAGATCATGCGTCCAGACCACCACCACCACGGTCGCCAGCATGACCACGGAAGACTGCCAAGGATGTGTACGCAGGTTGCGGATCGAACCCCAACTGAACGTGCCGATGGACACCATGATCATGACCGCGACCAATGCCGGCATCGGAATCCTGGCCACCAAGGGACCCAGCACCACGATCAGGAACAGCAGGAAGGAACCCGCCACGAACGTGGAGAGCCGCGTCGAACCGCCCGACTTCACGTTGATGACGGACTGGCCGATCATGGCGCAACCGCCCATCCCGCCAAAAAAACCCGTCACGAAATTCGCGATGCCCTGGCCCTTGCATTCACGCCGCTTGTTGCTGGGCGTGTCGGTCATGTCGTCCACGATCTGCGCGGTCATCATCGATTCCAACAAACCCACCGCCGCCATGGTCAGCGAATACGGAAAAATGATCTGCAAGGTTTCAAGGGTGAAGGGCACGTTCGGAATCAAAAACGACGGCAGGGACGACGGCAGCTTGCCCATGTCGCCCACCGTGTTGACGGGCAGGCCCCAGTAAATAGAAATGACCGTCAGCACGATGATCGCGATCAAGGGCGACGGCACGGCCCGGGTCAGGCGCGGAAACAGATAGATGATCGCCAACCCGCCCGCCACCATCACGTAGGTGACCCACGTGACGTTGATCAACTGCGGCAACTGGGCAATGAAGATCAGGATCGCCAGCGCATTCACGAACCCGGTGACGACCGACCGCGACACGTATTGCATCAGCAGATCAAGCCGCAGGAATCCGGCGATGACCTGGAAGACGCCCATCAGGATGGTGGCGGCGAACAGATATTCGACGCCATGCTGCTTGACCAGGGGTCCCACCAGCACCGCGACGGCAGCCGTCGCCGCCGAGATCATGCCCGGCCGACCACCCACCAACGAGATGATCACGGCAATGGAGAACGAGGCGTAAAGGCCCAGTCGCGGGTCGACGCCCGCGATGATGGAAAAGCCGATGGCTTCGGGAATAAGCGCAAGGGCAACGACGATGCCCGCAAGAATGTCGTTGCGAGGATTGGACATCCATTCGCGACGAAAAGAAGAAAGAAAAGACATTGATTGGCTAACCTGACGTTAGCAAGCGATGCCTCACACCGAGGAGGGTTTGTTTTGGTCTCGGAGCGAGCCGAAATTCGCTTGGAGTTGTCCGAGGGATAGGCGCCCGGCCGAGCCACCCGGCCAAGCCGAGTCCACTGGTATCGCTGTCGTAGCGATGCGCATCCATTGCAGATGCTGCGGGGGTGGATTTTACACGGCTCGGTGTTGTCCGCCGCGTTTGAGCATTTCCGGCGGCCGGATATTCCCATCAGATGCGCGCATGCTTGCGTCCGGCGACCGCGTAGCCGGACGCAGGCATGCGCTTCGCTGGCCTCAGAATGTTGGCAATCCCAGGGCAGCCCGGAACCGGTTTTTTACATGCACGCCATCGCGCGGCGGCAGAGCGCGTGGCGGCTCGTCGGGCAGAATCAATGCCTGCACGAACGACACACCGCGCCGAGCCCTGACTCGCTCCGCGACTTCGCTGGCCTGGCGGGTTTCGCCGATGCAGAACGCATCCTTGATACCGAATCCCTGCGCCACCGCCACCAGGTTCGTGCCCAGGCTGGTGTGGCTGCGCTGCATGCCGGTCTCGCCAAAATGGCCGTTGTCCAGCACCACGATCGTCAGGTTCCTGGGTTGCTTGGCGCCGATGGTGCCCAGCGTGCCCACACCCATCAGTTGTTCGCCATCACCCGTGATCACAAGGACCGACCGTTCGGGCTGCGCCAACGCCAGGCCCAGCCCCATGCCCGCGGCGCCACCCATGGCTCCCCAAAGGTAGAAGTTGTGGTCCCGGTCGCCTGCGGCAAAGACGTCATACGAAGGCGATCCCAGGCCCGAGATGACCAAGGCGTCAGGCGTGGCGGCAATCAGTTGCGACACGAAGGCGCGGCGCTCGACAGCGCCCGGTGAATTCAAACTGTTCGACATCAGTTCCGCTCCCACTTCTTACGTCCAATCAAGGTCTGCGACAGCAGTACGGCAACCTGTTCGCCGGCCAGGAATGCAGAATCGACGGCGGCGCTGACGATCTCTTCAACGTCATCAGGGTCCGAGGCCCTGAGCACCGTGATGCCCATCAGTTCCAGCGCCTGCTGGGTGGTCTTGCCCATGGGGCCTTGCCAGGGGTTGAACTCCGCATACTCGCCCCGCATGGTCACCAACGTCAGAAAGGGAAAGTTGGCGCTGCGCAGCAACGAAAACATGTTTACGCAGTTGCCCACGCCGCTGCTTTGCATGAGCAGCGCGGCGCGCTGGCCGCCCAGCCACGCTCCGCTGACCACGGCAACGCCCTCTTCTTCCGTGGTCAGGACAACGTCGTTGATGTCGGGGTCCAGCTGGGCCTGTCTGATGGCGTAGGCATGGCCGGCGTCCGGCACATAGGCAATCTGGCGGATGCCGCCGGATTTCAAGGCGTCAAACACGGCTTGCTGCCAAGCGGGCGCCTCGGTGGTGGTCGAAGTCATGGTGATATTCCCAGTGGCTGAGTACTTCGATCCATCTTATATCGCTATAGAATCCTCAACTAAATAGAATTTAGTGATGGATTTCATCACTCATCCGCATACCCGGGAGGCCTCGATGGACCTGAAGCAACTGAAGGCATTCGTGACCGTGGCCGAAACTGGCAGCGTGACCAGCGCCGCTCGTCTGTTGAACATCGTGCAACCGGCGGTATCGCGCCAGTTGAAGCTGCTTGAAGACGATATCGGAACCCCGCTCTTCACCCGAGGCCGCCTCGGAATGGAGCTGACGGATGCCGGTAAGACGCTGGAGGATTACGCGCGCCGTGCCCTCAATGAGCTGGACCGGGCGCGGGCCGAGATTCGACCGTCCAGTGGAACCGTAGGAGGCATCGTCACCGTGGGCCTGCTGCCCAGCGCCGCCGACATGCTGTCCAGCGCGTTGCTCAGCGCGGTGGATGCTCACTACCCCGGCATCCGCCTGAGGCTGACCGCGGGTTATGCCGGGCACTTGCAATCCTGGCTGGAGACCGGCGACGTGGACATCGCGCTGCTCTACGACTCAAAGCCAAATCCCGCCTTGAAGCTGCGCCCCTTGCTGGAGGAAAACCTGTGGTTCGTCGGCCCTCCCGGCAGCGGGCTCGACAAGCGCCACCCCGTGCGCATGGCAGACATCATCGGCCGTCCGCTGGTGCTTCCCAGCGCACCGCACGGCCTGCGTTCGCTCGTGGAACAGGCGGCGCGCACGCAGGAAACCGAACTGCATATCGTGGCGGAAACCAACGCAATGAGCGTTCAGAAACGCCTGGTGCTGGACGGCCACGGCTACACCATCCTTCCCTCGATTGCGGTGGCGGATGATGTGGATCGAGGCATCCTGGCGGCCGCTCCTGTCATCGATCCCGTTCTGGTGCGGCGCATCGTGCTGGCCCAGCCCGCCACCCGCGCCGTGCCGAATTCCGTGCATTGCGTCATGAACGAACTCATCCAATGCGCCCGCGCCGCCGTGCAGCATGATCGCTGGCCGTCGGCACGCTGGCTCGCAAAATAATCGTCCTTGCGCGGCGCCATCGCCAGCCGTGATCAGTTCCATCACGAAATTCTATTTATTTTCCGTTTTCATAACGGATTAATCTGGGGCATCACGACGGCGCGATCTGGTCGGCACCCCAGGAATCGCACGGATTGATCGCGACTCATCCCTACACCTCCCCAATACGCCTACGAGCAAGAGGGAGGGTTCCTCAAGGAGACAACATGCGCTTTCCCATCAAGCGTTGGGCGTGCTGCGCCCTGGCATCTGCGTTCAGCGCGGCCGCTTTGGCCGCCGCGCCTTATCCGGACAAGCCGATACGCCTTGTCGTGCCATGGCCGGCGGGCGGATCGGCGGACACCATCGGGCGCTCGTTGGGAGAGGCGCTGGGCAAGCGCCTGAACGCGACGGTCGTCGTGGAAAACGTGGCGGGAGCCTCCGGCACGATAGCAACCACGCAGTTCGCCCGCGCGGCGCCGGACGGCTACACCTTGCTACTCGCCACCAGTTCGGCGAATGTCTCGGCGCCGAATCTCTACACCAAGGTGCATTTCGACCCGATCAAGGACTTCACGCCTATCGGCGAAGTGGCGCTGGTGCCCAGCATCCTCATCGTGTCCGCGGACTCGCCATTCAAGCGTCCCGCCGACGTCGTGCAGGCGGCGCGCAAGCAGCCGGGCAAGCTTTCCTACGGCTCGGGCGGCACGGGCAATTCCGGGCATCTGTCCGGTGAGCTTTTCCGTTCAATCAACAAGATCGAGGTGAGCCACATTCCCTACAAAGGGAATAACCCCGCCCTGACGGACCTCATGGGCGGCCGCCTCGATTTCATGTTCGACAACGGCGCCATCGGACACATCCAGAGCAACCGGGTTCGCGCGCTGGCCGTAGCAGCCGACACCCGACTCAAAGCCCTGCCCGATGTGCCGACGTTCGAAGAGCTAGGCATGCACGGCATGCAATTGACGACCTGGTTCGGCTTGGCGGCTCCCGCCGGCACGCCCGCGCCCGTGGTGGACAAACTAAGCACGGCGCTCAATGCCGTCATGTCCGATCCCGCCTATTCGCAACGGCTCATCGCAATGGGCGCCGAACTGCGACAAAGCACGCCGGCCACATTCACGGCGTTCTGGGCGCAGGAACTGGACCGCTACCGCACGCTTATTCAGTCGGCAGGCATCAAGGTCAACTAATACACAGCGGCGCACAACAGCCGACTAGGGAGACAAGCATGAAGGCAACGGTACTGCAGTATCTCGTCGCGGGAGTCTTGGGTCTGGCAACGACCACGGCACATGCCGCATGGCCGGACGATCGGCCTATCGAGCTCGTGGTGGGCTTTGCACCCGGCGGTGGCACGGACGTGATGGCGCGCCTGGTCGCACAGCACATGGAAAAACGGCTGGGCGACAAGGCGCGGATCATCGTCATCAACAAGCCGGGCGCTGGCGGGGAAATTGCCGTCCGCTATGTCGCGGCCGCAAAGCCCGACGGCTATACGCTGGGCATGATCAACGCACCGGGTTTCGTGTATTTGCCGCTACGCAAGGGCGCGAAGTATCGGCCCGACGATATCCGTCTCATCGCCCGGCTGGTCGACGACCCCTTGCTATTCGTCAAGCGGCGCGGCTCGGACGCGCCGGACAATCTGCGTCAACTTGTTGACGACCTGAAGCGGTCGCCCGAGTCGCTGTCTTTCGGACACAGCGGCGACGGCACCACTGGCCACCTGGCGCTGATGGACCTGGAGCGCAGCCAGGCAGTCCAGGGCAACAGCGTTCCTTTCAAGGGCGGTGGTGACATTCGGCTGGGCGTCTTGGGAAATCACATCGACTACGGCCTGATCACGGTCAGCGAAGTGCCCGAACTGAACGACCCGGCAGGCCCCTTCGCGGCAATCGCCATCACGAGTGACAAACGACACAACGACACCATACCCACCGCGGCAGAAGCCGGCGTTCCGCTTCGATATTCATCCGAGCGCGGCATGGGCGGCCCGGCAACGCTGCCGGACGCCATCCGCGATAAGCTCGAGCGCGCGCTCCAGGAGACGCTGAAAGATCCTGCCTTCCTGGCCGCGTCCGGGCGCGACGCAGCAGTGCTCGCATTTCAGCCAGGCGAGCAATGGAAGGAAAGCCTGGACCGTCAAACACGCGCGTTCGCGGACGACGGCCCACGCAAGTAGGCACCCGGCCATACGACGATCTTCCTGCTTGCGCAGGAAGCCTCCAGACGCAAAAAAGCCGGCCCGCTTTCGCGATACCGGCTTTCAGCTAAAAGTGTCGGGAAACACTTTCAAAAATTCGACCACAAATCAGTGGTCGGGGCGAGAGGATTCGAACCTCCGACTCCTGCGTCCCGAACGCAGTACTCTACCAGGCTGAGCTACGCCCCGAGTGTGTGAGTTGGACAACTTACCAAACTCGTACTACCAACTTAGCGGCGCTCAGTGCTACCAAGTTTCTACTACTTTTTCCGCTGCGAATTAAACAGCGTCCGCTATTAGAACCTATATTCCGTTTTTTTGAAAATCAGGTTTGCTTCCCTGTCGGTTTGCATCCCTGCCTTTCTTCAATCCGGAACATCAAGCTCGCTGCTCAGCGATCTCTATTCACCGCGAAAGCGCAGAATTCTAGCAGAGAATCCAGAAAAGGCGAAACGGGGTAGATCGACAGCGCGTCGCGAGCCCGATCTGCCTCGGCCACGGCGGCCAGGCGGGCGTGTTCCAGCGCGTCAGTCGCTTGAATCGCGGCGGCCACCGCGGCGAAATCCGCGTCGCCGGTTTTGATGGCGTCGCGGATCAACTGTTGCTGTTCCGGCGTACCCACTTCCATTACGCGGATCAGCGGCAGCGTCGGCTTGCCTTCGCGCAAGTCGTCGCCCACGTTCTTGCCCAAGGCCGCCGCATCGCCGCTGTAGTCCAGCACGTCGTCAACCAGTTGGAACGCGGTGCCGACGTGGCGGCCGTAGGCAGCGGCGGCGGCTTCTTGTTCGGGCGTGGCGCCTGCCAGCACGGCGCCAACCTGCGCGGCGGCTTCGAACAGCTTGGCGGTTTTGTAGCGCACCACTTGCAGGTAGCGTTCCTGCGAGACATCGGGGTCGTGCACGTTCAGAAGCTGCAGCACCTCGCCTTCGGCGATCACGGTCGTGGCCTCGGACAGGATGCTCATGATGCGCATCGAGTCGGCCTCGACCATCATTTCGAACGAACGGGAATACAGGTAGTCGCCCACCAACACGCTGGCGGCGTTGCCGAATACGGCGTTGGCGGTTTCGCGGCCACGGCGCAGGTCGGACTCGTCCACCACGTCGTCGTGCAGCAGCGTCGCGGTGTGAATGAATTCCACCACGGCGGCCAGCAGTTGATGATGCGTGCCTTCGTAGCCCAGGGCGCGCGCCACCATCAGCACCATGGCCGGGCGCATGCGCTTGCCGCCCGCGCCAATGATGTAGTCGCCAATCGTGCGGATCAGAACGACGTCCGAATTCAGCCGATCGCGAATGACTGCATCGACAGCCTTCATATCGTCAGCAATGGGGGCAATAAGCGCGGGGAGATTCAAGACGTATCCGACAAGTGAAACGAGCCGCAAGGGGGCTCTTACCGCTGGGCCCACCAGGGATGGCGGGGGATTCGACCAGCGATTATACGGGGTGTGACAGGCGGGGCGGCCCGCTGCCGCCCCTCTTGTCAGCGCAAACGGCGCAGGCCGCCGCCCTAGCTGACCAGGCCGCGCTTGGCCAGGTTGGCGTACAAGGCACGCACGCCGAACGTCCACGGCGTGATCTCGGTGGACAAGCGCACCTCGTTGACCAACGCCCCGATGCGCTCGGAGGCGATCTGCACGCGGTCACCCAGTTTGTGCGTGAAGCCCGTGCCCGGACCCTTGCGGTCCTGGCTGGGCGAGAACATCGTGCCCAGAAACAGCATGAAACCGTCGGGATACTGGTGATGCGCGCCGAACGCCTGGCGCACCAGGTCTTGCGGGTCGCGGCTGATTTCGCGCATGTGGCTCACGCCATCCAATTGGAAGCCGTCGGTGCCGTCGATGCGCAGCGAGACGTCGGCCTGGCGCACGCTGTCCAGATCGAAGTCGCCGTCGAACAGGCGTATGAAGGGGCCGATGGCGCAAGAGCCGTTGTTGTCCTTGGCCTTGGTCAACAGCAAGGCGCTGCGGCCTTCGATGTCGCGCAGGTTGACGTCGTTGCCCAGCGTGGCGCCCACGATCTCGCCGCGGCTGTCCACGGCCAGCACGATCTCGGGTTCCGGGTTGTTCCATTGCGATTCGGGCAGCACGCCGATCTGCGCGCCGAATCCCACGGAAGCCATCGGCGGCGTCTTGGAGAAGATCTCGGCGTCGGGCCCGATGCCCACTTCCAGGTATTGCGACCACTGGCCGCGTTCGACCAATTCCGCTTTCAGCTTGGCCGCCTGGTCCGACCCCGGCCGCAAGCGCGACAGATCCGAGCCGATCAAGGCCTGCATGCGCACGCGGATCTCGTCGGCGCGGCTGGCGTCGCCGCCCGCCTCTTCTTCGATCATCCGCTCCAACAGGCTGATGGCGAAGGTGACGCCGGCCGCCTTGATGGGTTGCAGGTCGCAAGGGGCCAAGAGGCGTACCCCACCCTGGTTTTGCAAGGTGGCGTCCATCAAGGCGCGCACGTCGCCCAGCGATTCCCCCTTGGCGCTTTTCGCCAGCGCCACGCGGTCAGGGCGGTCAAGCAAGTCTGAAACGGTGGGGGCCACGGCCGTGATGTCGATGACCTCGCCGTTGCGCACCACCACCACGCTGGGGCCATCAATGGGCGCCGGGCGCCACACCCGGCCCACCAGCAGCGCACCCGCCAAGTCGGCGGGCAGTGAGTTTTCTTGGTTCATGAGTCTCCACGCTTTATGCCTTGTCGGCGGCATTCGAATAAGGAGTCACGAGTCTAGAAGAAGGCCGTTATGATGTCCAACATAGTGAATAATCGTCCAATATATTGGAAACAAGCACATTGGAAACAAACTCGGTGACCAAGGAATACGATGTGCCCGCCATCCGGCGCACCCACGACATCCTGCGCGTGCTGGCCAGCCGCCGCACGCCGGTCAAGGCGGCCGAATTGGCGCAGTCGTGTCAGCTTGCCAAGAGCACGCTGTACCTGCTGCTGGACTGCCTGGAGCACCGCCGCTGGATCGAACGCAAGGACGGCGGCTACATCATTGGCATTGAATTGATGTCGCTGGGCTTCGCCTACCTGCGCCACGATGGCTTGCAAGCGGCCTTCCACGAGGCGGCCAGCGCCTTCGTGACCCGCTGCAACGAGGTCGTGCAACTGGCGGCGCTGGACGGGTTCGACGTGGTCTACATCGCGCGCGAAGACGCCCGGCGCCCGGTGCGGCTGGTCTCGGAACTGGGCATGCGGCTGCCGGCCCACGCCTGCGCCTTGGGCAAGGCGCTGCTGGCCAACCTTGACCCGGACGCCTTGGCCGCATGCGTGCCCGATACGCTGCCCCGCGTGACCGAGCGCACCTTGGCCACCCGCCAGGCGCTGTACGAAGAACTGGACCGGGTACGCCAGACGGGCTTGGGCCAGGATCAGGAAGAGGTGGCCACGGGCCTCGTCTGCTACGCCGCCTATGTGGGCGTGACGCCGCTGGGCAAGCGGGTGGCGGTCAGCACGTCTATCCCGACCGACCGGCTGGACGACGCCCACCGGCGCGACGTCATGGAAGGCATCCGCCAGGTGGCCCGCCACGTCGCGCTGCGCGTACTTCCCCCGGTCTGAAGCGCGCGCGCCACACCTAAGCCCTTAGCCCACAACGGCTTTTTGACTTTTGAAAAGCCCCACGCTAATATTGCGGATTCGGTCAGCAATGCCCGAATTACGTCGGTTGTTCGCGTAAACCCTTTGGGTGTTTGGTCAGCGCATTTAAGCTAAATGGCTAAATGCATTCGGCTAAATACTTAGGCTCCCTTCCTTCTTGCCAGATTCTGGCGCCCAGACAGGAATTCAGCCTTTCCAAAGCGGCAATCCCACCCAGCAGGGCGGGGCCTCGCGAATGAACCCATTTACCTATTTAAGGAACACCCCATGTACGCGGTCGTAAAAACCGGTGGCAAGCAGTATCGCGTTGCCGCTGGCGAAAAACTCAAGATAGAACAGATACCGGCAGACATTGGGCAAGAAATCACCCTGGACCAAGTGCTGTCCGTGGGCGAAGGCGACCAACTCAAAGTTGGCACGCCCCTCGTCTCCGGCGCTGTGGTCAAGGCAACGGTTCTTGCGCAAGGCCGCCACGACAAGGTCAAGATCTTCAAGATGCGCCGTCGCAAGCACTATCAGAAGCGTCAGGGCCACCGTCAGAACTACACCGAAATCCGCATCGAAGCCATCACGGCTTAAGACGCGACTCGGTACCACTTAGCAGGAGCTAAACATGGCACAGAAAAAGGGCGGCGGCTCTACGCGAAACGGACGCGACTCAGAATCAAAGCGTCTGGGCGTCAAGACTTTCGGCGGTGAACTGATTCCCGCTGGTTCGATCATCGTGCGTCAGCGCGGTACTCGCTTCCACGCTGGCGTGAACGTCGGCATGGGCAAGGACCACACCCTGTACGCGCTGATCGACGGCAAGGTTCAATTCGGCTTCAAGGGCGCGTTGAACAAGCAAACCGTTTCGATCGTCGCTGCCGAGTAATCGGACAAGCACGTCAGTAACGCGGTTCGCCGCGTTCTCGAACGGCAAAAGCCCTGTCGCATGCGGCAGGGCTTTTTTGTTTTAAGCTTTTTTGTTCTCAGGCAATTGGCGAGTAAAGTTTCCAATGCCACCTGGCAGCGCCCCGTGGCGGGCGGCTGTCCTTATTACCCACTACACGCGCAAACACCATGAAATTCGTAGACGAAGCCACCATTGAAGTGGTCGCCGGCAAAGGCGGCAATGGCGTGGCGAGCTTTCGCCGCGAAAAGTTCATCCCCAAAGGGGGCCCGGACGGCGGCGACGGCGGCCGCGGCGGCACCATCTATGCCGTTGCCGATCGCAACATCAACACGCTGATCGACTTCCGCTACGCGCGCCTGCACCGCGCCAAGGGCGGCGAAAACGGCCGTGGCTCGGACCAGTACGGCGCAGCCGCCCCGGACATCACCTTGCGCGTGCCCGTGGGCACGGTCATCCATGACGCCGAAACCGGCGAAGTCCTGTTCGACATGGACACGCACGAGCAGAAAGTCGTGCTGGCCGCCGGCGGCCAGGGCGGCATGGGCAACATCCACTTCAAGTCCAGCTTGAACCGCGCGCCGCGCCAGTGGACGCCCGGCAAGGAAGGCGAACACCGCTACCTGCGCATGGAACTGAAGGTGCTGGCGGACGTGGGCCTGCTGGGCCTGCCCAACGCCGGCAAGTCGACGCTGATCACGCGCATCTCGAATGCCAAGCCGAAGATCGCCGACTACCCGTTCACCACCCTGCACCCCAACCTGGGCGTCGTGCGTACGTCGCCGTCGCGCAGCTTCGTCGTGGCCGATATTCCCGGCCTGATCGAAGGCGCGTCCGAAGGCGCCGGCCTGGGCCACCTGTTCCTGCGCCACCTGGCGCGTACCCGCGTGCTGCTGCACCTGGTGGATGTATCCACGCCCGATCCCGACGCGGATCCGGTCGAGCAAGCCGTGATCGACGCGCGCGCCATCGTTGAAGAACTGCGCCGCTACGACCAGGAACTGGCCGACAAGCCGCGCTGGCTGGTCCTGAACAAGCTGGACATGGTGCCCGACCCCGAAGACACCAAGCGCCGCTTCCTGGAACTGTATGACTGGAAGGGCCCTGTGTTCGCCATTTCCGGCCTGACGGGCGAAGGCACGCAAGACCTGCTGTACGCGCTGCAAGACTACCTGGACGCCGAGCGCGAAAAGGAACACCTGTCGAGCGACCAGGCGGACGGCACCTATGTGGCGCCGGACCCCCGCTTTGACGACACGCGATCCGACGCCGACAAGCCGGCCGCGCCGCGCGGCGGTGACGAATAAGCCATAATCGCAGTCCTTTCGATTACGTCTTTTTTCGCCGCAGCCGGCGCCTACCATGTCTGCTGAAACACCCGCCGTTTCCGTCGTCACCCACGCCCAGCGCCTGGTCGCCAAAGTTGGCTCGTCGCTGGTCACCAACGAAGGCCGAGGCCTGGACCGCGCCGCCGTGGCGCACTGGGCCTCGCAGATCGCCGCCCTGCACAAGCAGGGCAAGCAGATCGTGCTGGTCTCCAGCGGCGCCATTGCCGAAGGCATGGCGCGGCTGGGCTGGCGCAAGCGCCCTTCCGTCATGCACGAACTGCAAGCCGCGGCCGCCGTGGGCCAGATGGGCCTGTGCCAGGCCTACGAAGCGGCCTTCGCCGAATACGGCCTGCGCACCGCGCAGATTCTGCTGACCCACGAAGACCTGGCCGACCGCCACCGCTACCTGAATGCCCGCAGCACGCTGTTTGCGCTGCTGCGCCTGGGCGTGGTGCCGATCGTGAACGAGAACGACACGGTCGTCACCGACGAAATCCGCCTGGGCGACAACGACACGCTGGGCGCGCTCGTCACCAACCTGATCGAAGCCGACACGCTGATCATCCTGACCGATCAGCGTGGCCTGTACGATTCCGACCCTCGCAAGAATCCCGGCGCCACCTTCATGTCGCATGCGCAAGCGGGCGACCCTGCCCTGGAAGCCATGGCGGGCGGCGCGGGCAGCGGCATCGGCACGGGCGGCATGCTGACCAAGGTGCTGGCGGCCAAGCGCGCGGCGCACAGCGGCGCGCACACCATCATCGCCTCGGGCCACGAGCGCAACGTGCTGACGCGGCTGGCGCAAGGCGAATGCATCGGCAGCGAGCTGCGCGCGGTGCTGCCCGTGTGGTCCGCCCGCAAGCAATGGCTGGCCGACCACCTGCGGCTGCGTGGGCGCGTGGTGCTGGACGACGGCGCCGTGCAAGCGCTGATGCGCGAAGGCAAGAGCCTCTTGCCCATCGGCGTGACCGATGTGGAAGGCGAGTTCGGCCGTGGCGACGTGGTGGCCTGCGTAGACAGCCAGGGCCGCGAATGCGCCCGTGGCCTGATCAACTATTCGTCGGTGGATACACGACGCATCCTGCGCCAGCCCTCGTCGCAAATCGCCCGCATCCTGGGCAGCATGACCGAACCCGAGCTCATGCACCGGGACAACCTGGTGGTGCTCTAGTCGCGCGGCTCCGGGGGCGGGCTGTGCTGCAGCAGGATGTAGCCCCATCCGCGCACGGCCAGCACCGGGAGGTCAATATCAAAGCGGCGCGCCTTGGTGCGCAGCCGCGATACCAGCACATCCACGCTGCGAGCCCCTTCCCTGGGGTTGCAGGGAAAGAAGCGGTCGCGCCGCAGGCATTGCCCGGGCGCTCTCAACAAACGGATAAAAAAGTCGCGTTCGGTCAACGTCAATGGCAGCCGTTCGCCGGCGGGCCCTGACAGCACCCGTTTGTCCAGGCGCCAGGCTGGCCCATCGGTGGATGGCGGAAGCAAGCGGCGCCGCACGTTGCGCAGCAGCGCATCCCATTCCTCGGGCTCCATGCGGGCCGAACTATAGAAATGCACGCCGGCCTCAAGGGCCTCGACCCGTTCACGCGCGGATGCCGCCGCCGACTGCCACACCACCACCGCATCCGGCGCCGCGCGGCGCAACGCCGCAATCAGCTTCGGGACCTCGGCGCCCTGCCCACGCAACACCATTGCGTCGACATGATCCGTGCGCAGCCGTTCCAGAAGTTCATCGGCTGACTCACACGCGCTGACTTGCCATTGAAAATCCTGCAATGCAGCGACAAAATGATTGCTCGCCATTTCATCAAGTTGCACGACGAACACGTTGCCTCGTTCATGCATGTGCGCTCGCCTCCTAAAACTATCACCCAGGTAATGCTTATAACCACCAAAGTAAATCATGAGCAAGCTTCAATCGACGCGTGAAGACATTTTCAGACCGATTGAAGCAAGCCCGTCTTCTGCGTGGTCACACGCAGAAGACGCTCGCTCGTCTTGCGCGAATCTCGCAAAGTGCAATCGCCAGTTACGAAAGCGGGCTGCGGCATTCCAGCCGCTCCGTACGTAAGCTTGCGCAGATTCTGAAGATTGAGCTGGAATGGCTGGAGACCGGCAAGGGTCCCATGGAAATGCCCATGGAAGGCTACGACCTGTCCGACACCTTGCCGCCCGTGGGCGTGGCCGAAACCATGCCCCGCGTGGCGCGACGGCCGCGTCCACAAGCGCCCTGGCCGTTTCCCAACATTGCCCCGTCGCAGTTCGACGGCCTGACCATCGACGACCGCGCCATGCTCGAAGCGCTGACGCTAACCTTCATTGAAACAGCGCAGGCGCGCCGCACCGTCAAACCGCGCGGTCGCAAGATAGGCTGACCGCTTTAGCGCAACGCTAGTCGCCCAACTCCTTATTGGCAGGCAAAAAAATATCCGCACCCTAGGGTGCGGATATTTTTTCTTATGCGCTGAAAGATCAGGGCTTGGGTGCGGGTGCCGTGCCGCCCGTGGCCGGGGCCGACGCCGGTGCAGGGGGAGCATCGCCACGGATCTTGGCGGCAATGGCGGAAGCCGCTTGGGCCGATGCCACACCGAAGGCCAGCACGCCACGGTTCAGCGGTTCGGCGATGCTCGGGGCGGCAACGAGTTCCTGGTCAATCACCAAAGCCAAACGGTTGCCGACGTTCTTCGTGCTGATTTCGGTCAGCTTGCGAGCGCCGGCTTCCGAGAAGCGCAGGCCCACGAAATTCTGACCCTGGCGGTCGACCAAGGCGGCAGCGTCGGTCAAGTCGGCGCGCGTCAGCACGGGGACTTCCTGCAAATAGAGCTTGCCGTCGGGCAGCGCGATTTCACGCAGGCCCGGGCCAGGTTGTTGGTGAGCCAGATAGAAGTCTACCGACGAGGCGGCGGCGGGTTGGGTCGTTTGTTGGCCGGCGTCGGGCGTGGTTGCCGCGCCAGGCGATTTGGTCGGAGCGGTTTTGCAACCCGCCAGCGCCAACGTCACGACAACCAGGGCGGGCGCCAATTTGCGTAGGGTCAGTTGCATGCTCGATTCCTTCTTCTAAGTTAGCTATGCCCAGCGGACAATCAGGCCCGCCGGGCGTTTGGTTGGAAAAAGTGTACAGAACCTGAATGACGGTGTCGCCGCAGACTGAATCCAAATGTAAAGCAGTAATACCAGCTCTCTAAGACGAGCGTTGTACGAATGATCTCATGCTGGCCAAGCATGAGTCGCACTGCGTCGTGACGTGCACAGGCTGGGCACGCTCTATACTTCGCTTTCGCGCAGGGGTACTCGTTCCACCTTTTGAGGTGGGACGTGTTGAGAGAGTCCCTTCGTACCAGTACGGATAATGCCGATGCTGGGAGCCGTATTTCCGCCTTGCGTCGCTGCACGCCTGGGGGAAGTCCATTCCCGATCGGCTCCAACCACTCGCTTGGAGCTTTCCATGAACGCCAATCCCAAATTCCTGGCCGCTACCGCCGAAGTCGACGCGGCGGCCGTCGCACCGTTGCCCAAATCGCGCCGCGTGTATGAGACGGGCTCGCGCCCCGACATCCGCGTACCATTTCGCGAGATTGAGCAGGACGACACGCCGACCATGTTCGGCGGGGAAAAGAACCCACCACTGACCGTCTACGACTGCAGCGGCCCCTACACCGACCCCGACGTCAAGATCGATATCCGCCGAGGCTTGCCCGCGCTGCGCCGCGCCTGGATTGAAGAACGCGGCGACACGGAAGTGCTGGCCGGCCCCACCAGTGAATACGGCAAAGAACGCCTGACCGACCCCAAGCTGACGGCGATGCGCTTTGACCTGCAACGCCCGCCGCGCCGCGCCAAGGCGGGCGCCAACGTGTCGCAGATGCACTATGCGCGCCGTGGCATCATCACGCCCGAAATGGAATACGTGGCGATCCGCGAAAGCCTGCGCCGCGAGCACTATCTGCAAACGCTGCGCGACAGCGGTCCCGATGGCGAAAAGATGGTCAAGCGCCTGCTGCGGCAGCACCCGGGCCAGTCGTTCGGCGCGTCCATTCCCGCAGCGATCACGCCGGAATTCGTGCGTGACGAAATCGCGCGCGGCCGCGCCATCATCCCGGCCAACATCAACCACCCCGAAGTCGAGCCCATGGCGATTGGGCGCAACTTCCTGGTGAAGATCAACGCCAACATCGGCAACTCGGCCGTGAGCTCGGGCATCGGCGAAGAAGTGGAAAAGATGACCTGGGCGATCCGCTGGGGTGGCGACACGGTGATGGATTTGTCCACGGGCAAGCACATCCACGAAACGCGCGAGTGGATCATCCGCAATTCACCCGTGCCAATTGGCACGGTGCCGATATACCAGGCGCTGGAAAAAGTGGATGGCAAGGCCGAAGACCTGACGTGGGAAATTTTCCGCGACACGTTGATCGAGCAGGCCGAGCAAGGCGTGGACTATTTCACGATTCACGCGGGGGTTCGACTGCCGTTCATTCCGATGACGGCGGACCGCATGACGGGCATCGTGTCGCGCGGCGGTTCGATCATGGCCAAGTGGTGTCTGGCGCATCACAAGGAAAGCTTCCTGTACGAGCGCTTCGAAGACATCTGCGACATCATGAAAGCGTATGACGTCAGCTTCTCGCTGGGCGACGGGCTGCGTCCGGGTTCGGGCTACGACGCCAACGATGAAGCGCAGTTCGCGGAATTGAAGACGCTGGGCGAACTGACGCAGCTGGCATGGAAGCACGATGTGCAGGTCATGATCGAAGGCCCGGGCCATGTGCCGATGCAGATGATCAAGGAAAACATGGAGCTGCAGCTTGAACACTGCCACGAGGCGCCGTTCTACACGCTGGGGCCGCTGACCACCGACATCGCGCCCGGCTATGACCACATCACGTCCGGCATCGGCGCGGCGCTGATCGGCTGGTACGGCACCGCGATGCTTTGCTACGTGACGCCCAAAGAGCACTTGGGCTTGCCGAACAAGAAGGACGTGAAGGACGGCATCATCACGTACAAGATCGCGGCACATGCGGCGGATTTGGCCAAGGGACACCCGGGCGCGGCGATTCGCGACAACGCCTTGTCAAAGGCGCGGTTCGAGTTCCGCTGGGACGATCAGTTCAACCTGGGCCTGGACCCGGACACCGCGAAGGAGTTCCACGACGAAACATTGCCGAAGGATTCGATGAAGGTCGCGCATTTTTGTTCGATGTGCGGCCCGCATTTCTGCAGCATGAAAATCACGCAAGACGTGCGCGATTACGCGGCGGCACAAGGCGTCAGCGAGAAAGACGCCTTGCAGAAGGGCATGCAGGAAAAGTCGGTGGAATTCGTCAAGAAGGGCGCCGAGGTGTATCACCGGCAGTAGATGGGTTACGCGCGAGGCGCATCGTCGTTCTTGCGCGCACCGTGCCGCGCTCCACCCATCCTACGTAGGATGGGTGGAGCGCGGCACAACCGGCATACGAGCACAGCCGCACACCGCGCGAAACCCATCAAGCAAATCGCGAAAATTCATCACCGTAGGATGGGTGGAGCGCGCCAAACTCGGCATAAGAACACAGCCACATGCCGCGCGAAACCCATCACAGCAGCCCCTACAGCAACTTCCCCGGATTCATGATCCCCGCCGGGTCCATCACCTTCTTGATCTCTCGCATCAGCCGCAGCTCCACCGCGTCCTTGCTGTGCAGAAAATGCTCGCGCTTGAGCTGCCCGATGCCGTGCTCAGCGGAAATGCTTCCGCCATAGCGGTTCACCTCGTCCAGCACCGCATCAGTAATGGCCGCCCCGTTCACCGCCACCCAATCGCGCGCCGCGCCTGCCGGGCGGGACAGGTTGTAGTGCAGATTGCCGTCACCAAAGTGCCCGAAGATGAACGGCCGGATATCGGGGTACAGCGCCCGCACGCGCGCCTCGGCGGACACCATGAATTCCGGGATGCGCTCAATAGGCAGCGACACGTCGTGCTTCAAATGCGGACCATCAGCGCGCTGCGCCTCGGAGATTTCCTCGCGCAGCTTCCACAAGGTTTGCAACTGCGCCATCGACGCAGACACCGCGGCGTCCAGGCACAGGCCGCGTTCCAGCGCCGTGCCGATCACATTTTCCAGCAGCGTCGTCAGGCCGGCCTCGTCCGCCGTGTCGGCAAGCTCCACCAGCACATACGCGGGATAGCGTTGGTCGAACGGCTCTTGCACGCCTTCGGCATGCGTCAGCACCAAGTCCAGACAATCACCCGAGAAGTACTCAAACGCCTGCAGGCGCGCGCCGCACTGCTCGAACAGAATCTCAAACAACTGCAAGGCCTGCGCGGGTGATTCAACGGCCGACAGCACCACCGAACGCACGTCCGTGCGCGGAAAGAGGCGCAAGGCCACCGCCGTGATCACGCCCAAAGTGCCTTCCGAACCGATCAGCAACTGCTTCAGGTCGTAGCCCGTGTTGTCTTTGCGCAGCGTGCGCAAGCCGTTGAAGATTTCGCCGGTGGGCAGCACGGCTTCCAGGCCCAGCACCAGCTCGCGCGCCATGCCGTAACGCACCACGTTCACGCCGCCGGCATTGGTGGCGACGTTGCCGCCGATCTGGCTGGAGTCTTCCGCTGCCAGGCTCAGTGGCAGCAAGCGCCCGGCGTCCTGCGCGGCGCGGCGCAGGTTGCCCAGGATGGCGCCCGCCTCGGCGACCATGGTGTTGGCCACCGTATCAATCGAGCGCACGGCATTCATGCGGTCCAGGCTCAACACCACGTTTCGCGCCCCGGCGTCGGGCGTTGCGCCGCCACACAGCCCCGTATTGCCGCCACGCGGCACCACGGGCACGCCCTCTTGCTGGCACAACGCCAGGCAGGCGGCGACGTCCGCCGTGGTGCGCGGGCGCACGACCGCCTGCGCGTGGCCGTTGTACAGGCCGCGCCAGTCAGACAACCAGGGCGCGATGTCCGCCTCGGCGGTGTATACGGTGTCGGGGCCCAGGGCTTGAACCAGGCGTTGCGTGAAGTTGGATGCGGTCATGATGTGGGCGTGCCTGCGGGAAAAAGATGATCGAGTTGCAGGCGGTTGGCCGCCTGCTGCAAATGGCGCACCGCCGCCTGGCGGGCGCGGTCGGGATTGCGGGCGCGGATGGCTTCAAACACCGCCACATGTTCCTGATGCACGGCGGCGCTCAGGCCGTCATGCAGGCGGCTGTTCGCGCGAGCGGTGCTGACGGCCAGGCGCAACTGCCGGTTCAGGTACTGCAGCAGGTCCTGATAGCTGCGGTTGTGCGTGGCGGCAGCAATCGCGACGTGAAACGAGACGTCGTGCTCTACGCCTTGTTCGGGATGCTCAAGATGGGTTTCCAGCAACGCCAGGGCTTGCGCCATGGCATTCAGGTCGGCGGCATTGCGCCGCATGGCCGCCAGGGCCGCCGCGCCCCCTTCCAGTTCCATCCGCAATTCATAGAGGTTGGCCAGCAGTTCGCGGTTGACCGCGACCCCACTCGACACCTGGAAGCCTTGCCCCCCCGTGCGCGACACGACGGTGCTGCCGGAGCCCTGGCGGCTTTGGATCAGCCCTTGTGCGCGCAGGCGCTCGGTGACCTCGCGGATCACGGCGGCGCTCACGCCATATTGCTCGGCCAGCACACGGCCAGGGGGAAGCTTGGCGCCCACGGCGTGTACGCCGTCGGCAATATCCGTGGCGATCCGGTGCGCGACTTGTTCGGTCAGGGTCAGGCTTTTGGTCAGCATGGGGCGGATTATAGATAACTTTTCAGGTTATCTGATAAGTTAGAGCGAAAAAATCCGGTCAATCAATGGTCCGCGCGGGGCCGCAGCGCGTAGCGTTCCAAGCCATGGCGTATTCAGGCCGTGGCGTTCTCAAGCCGTCGCGGGCTCGCTGCTGCTGCCCGTCACCGGCTCCTGTTGCCCGTCGCCCGCCTCACCGTTATCCACTTCGCAGCAGCGCCCTCCTCTTGCCTTGGCGCGATACAGCGCGGCATCGGCGGAATCGAGGGCCGCCTGGGGGCTGCGGTTGGCGGCCGAAATAATCGAAATGCCGATCGACAGCCCGACAATGACCCGCGTGCCATCCGCCAGCGCAATGGGCTGCAAGGCGTCCAGCAGCAGATGTTCGCCCAGGCGGCGGGCGGACGTGGCATCGATACCCGTCACCAGCACGATGAATTCATCGCCCCCGATCCGCGCCGCCACGTCGTCCACCCGCAACATGGCCCGCATGCGCTGGGCAATCGTCACCAAGACCTGGTCACCCGCGGCATGGCCGTAGGTGTCGTTGATGCGCTTGAAATCGTCCATGTCCATGTAAAGCAGCGCGGCATCGCTATCCTGCCCGCGCGCGCTGGCGCATACGCGCTCAAGCGCCACCTGCAAGCCGGTACGGTTGGCCAGCCCGGTCAGCGCATCTTCGTTGGCGCGCCGTTTGCTGGCCCGTTCGGCCACCATGGTCGACACCAGGATGCGGTTCAGCCGGTGCGAGGCAATGGTCATGCTGACCAGGTAGAACGGGATCTGGATGAAGACGATGGCGGTGACGTATTCGCCCGTGAACAAGGCGCCCAGGCACATGGGGCCCAGGCTCAGGAAGATCATGACGCCCACCAGGCGCGGCGCGCCGTAGTTGCGAAAGCAGATACCGCCGGCCATTGCCCCGCAGGAGACGCCCGCCAGGGTTGCCGCCAGCCAATCGCCGTTCAGGAAGGTGATGAAGACGCCATACCCCACGCTGAAGGCCCAACCCAGCGCCAGCACGATATACAGGTCAGTGTGGGTGTTGCCGCCCTTGGGCGCGGCGCGCAAGGCCGCGCGCAGGACCGTGACGCGGACAATGGCCAGCACCACCTCCAGCAGCAGCCACGACACGTACAGGGGTTCGGGGCGCCGCCAGGCGACCACGCCGGAAATCATGAGTGTGTTGATGACCCCGCCCGCAAAAATGGGCAGCGTCCCGAATAGGCTGGCAATCAGCGCCGCCCGGATGTCCGCGGGCGTGTCCGGCCCCGAATGGGTCAGCCAGCGCGTCAGGCGCCACTTGGGCGAGCTGAACTTCAGTCCTGTATCCACGCGGTCACGTCCAAATCGCCACCTTTGATTTCAGTAGGCTGGCTGGCGTTATAGCAGGTATTTCAGGCCTTTAATATTGTCCGCGAGGGCAATACGACGCCTGCAGAGGTGGCGGCGCCAAGGCGCACGGGCCGCCCGAATCGGGGCAGCGACCTAGTGCCCGCGATGCCCGCAGACCGCGCATTCGGGGTCGCGCTGCACGTTGACGCTGCGCCATTGCATGGTGCGGACATCCAGCCACAGCAGCCGGCCAGACAGGCTTTCGCCCACGCCGGACAGCAGTTTCAGGGCCTCGGCGGCCTGCATGCTGCCGATGATGCCGACCACGGGGGCAAACACGCCCATGGTGGCGCAGTTGGCTTCCTCGACGTCGTCGGCTTCGGGAAACAGGCAGTGGTAACAGGGCGCGCTGTCGTCGCGCAGGTCGTACACGCTGACCTGCCCGTCAAAGCGGATGGCCGCGCCGGACACCAAGGGCTTGCGGTGTTGCACACAAGCGCGGTTGATGGCGTGGCGGGTAGCGAAGTTGTCGGTGCAGTCCAGCACCAGGTCCGCCGCCGCGACGGCGTCGGAGAGCGCTTGCCCTTGCAGCCGTTCGACCCGGGCATGGACGCGCGCCTGCGGGTTGAACGCCGCGAGCATGTCGCGCCCGGACTCGGCCTTGTGGCGGCCGACGCTGGCGGTGGTGTGGAGGATCTGGCGTTGCAGGTTGCTGAGCTCGACGACGTCGTCGTCGGCCAGGGTGATGTCACCCACGCCGGCGGTGGCCAGGTACAGGGCGGCGGGGGAACCCAGCCCCCCCGCACCCACGATAAGCACACGCGCCGCCAGCAGTTTTTCCTGCCCTTCTATACCCAGCTCATCAAGCAGGATGTGGCGGGCGTAGCGCAGCAATTGCTGGTCGTTCATTTGTCCTTGCTGGGCTCGACTCCGGTCGGCGTGATCTTCATGCGCGTGGGCGTACCGCCGCCGGCCTTGGCGTCAGCCTTGGCCTGGGCTCGCGCCGAACCCTTCTGCACCGGCTTGCCGGCCAGCACGTTCAAGGCTTGCTGCAGTTGGAAATCATCCTTGCCGCCGAACTCGAACACCTTGGTGGGCAGGTCGACGTTGTCTTGCGCCGAGTTGGACTTCACCTCGTTGGCGGTCTCGGGGTTGGACAGGTGGCGTTGCAGGTCGGCTTCGCGCGGCAGGCGGAACAAGTCGCCGTCGGCCGTATCGGCAACGACGTAGTCCGGTTCAATGCCCGTGGCTTGAATGGAACGGCCGCTGGGCGTGAAGTAGCGCGAGGTCGTCAGCTTGACGGCGGTGGATTCGGACAGCGGCAGGATGACCTGCACCGAGCCCTTGCCGAACGTGCGGTTGCCCAGCACCTTGGCGCGCTTGTGGTCTTGCAGCGCGCCGGCCACGATTTCGGACGCCGAGGCCGAGCCCACGTTCACCAGCACCACCATCGGCACCGTCTTGGTCCAGGCCGGCAGGCCCGACAGGTAGTTGCTTTCGCCGCGGGCATATTCCGACGGCGTGGCCAGGTACTTGTGGCGGGCGTCGGGCGTGCGGCCGTCGGTGGAGACCACCAGGGTGTCCGGCGGCAGGAATGCACCCGACACGCCGATGGCGCTGGTCAGCAGGCCGCCCGGGTCGTTACGCAAGTCCAGCACCAGGCCCTTAGGCGCTTCCTTCGCGCCCAGGTCCTTCAGTTGCTTGGCCAGATCAGCGCCGGTCTTTTCCTGGAACTGCGCAACACGGACATAGCCGATGCCGTTGTCCAGCATCTTGCTGCGCACGCTGCGTACCTTGATGACATCACGCACGATCTTCAGCACGATGGGCTGGGGACGATCGGCACGCATGATGGTCAGGGTGATGGGCGACTTGGGCGCGCCACGCATGAGCTTGACCGCGTCGTTCAGGGTCATGCCCTTGGTGGGCGTGTCGTCGATCTTGATGATGAGGTCACCGGCCATGACGCCAGCGCGCGCGGCGGGCGTGTCTTCGATGGGTGAAATCACCTTCACGAAGCCGTCTTCCGCGCCGACTTCGATGCCAAGGCCGCCGAACTCGCCTTGGGTCGCCGTCTGCATTTCGCGGAAGGCGTCGGCATCCAGATAGGCCGAGTGCGGGTCAAGGTTCGAGACCATGCCCGAGATCGCGTTGTCGATCAGGGTTTTGTCGTCGACCGCTTCGACGTAGTTGTTTTTGATGGCGGCGAAAACATTGCTCAGTTGCCTGAGCTCGTCCAAAGGCAATGGACTGCCGCGCTGGGCAACGGCTGTTACCCCTACGCTAAGCAATACGCCAGCCACCGCACCGATGGCAATCAGACCGAAACCGCGAAACTTGCGAGTGCCCATGCACACTTCCCGAATTTTGTTTTCGCCGATGGCGGTTTGGTAATTTACCAACGACTTGTACCTACCAACCTATTGGGCCAGCCACTGGGCCGGGTCCACAGGAGCGCCACGATGGCGAATTTCAAAGTATAGGCCGGATTCCACTTGGCCGCCGGTTGCACCTACGGTAGCAATAGTATCGCCACCTGACACCGAATCCCCCACTCGTTTGAGCAGGCTTTGGTTGTAAGCATAGACAGTCAGGTACTGCTGGCCATGATCCACAATGATGAGATTGCCAAAACCACGCAGCCAGGCGGCGTAGACCACGGTGCCAGGGGCCACCACCTTGACGGGGGTGCCTTCCGGCGCGCGCAGCACCACGCCGCGCCAGACGCCGCCATCCGGGCGGTCAACCCCGAAACGGCCTTGCACCTGGCCGCGCACCGGCATGGCCAAGCCGTGTTTCAAGCCGCTGCCACTTCCCAGCGGCGCGGCGCGGGCGCTTTGTTGCGCCGATGCACTGCGGGTTGGAGTGGTGTCGGCCTCTGCGGGTTCCGTATTTTTTGCGGGTTCCGGCGATTTGGCAGGCGTCTGCCGCGCCGATCCGGCTGGATCGGTCAGGCGGGTCTGCCCTTGTTCAGCCGGGCGTAATCCGGCGGCGTCGGGATCGGCCACGGCGACCGGGCCGCGGCTATGGCGCGATGCCGCCTCGACTTGTTCACGGGCTTGGGCCGCGTCGCGGGCATCGCGACTATCGCGGTCGCGTCGGGCGGCGGATTCGGCGGCCAGCTTGCGGTCGGCCTCGGCCTTTTTGCGGGCTTCTTCAGCACGGCGCTCGGCCTCGGCGCGTTTGCGGGATTCTTCGGCGGCACGGCGCGCTTCTTCCACGCGGCGGGCCTCTTCGGCCTTCTTGCGCGCCTCTTCGGCCTTACGGGCTTCTTCAATCTGCTTGGCGATAGCCGCATCCAGATCGGTGATCAGGCGCGACAGGCGCTGGTCGTCGCGCCCCAGCTTGTTGGCTTCGGCGCGCTGGGCGGCGATCTGCCCTTCCAACTGCGCCAGGAGCGTGGCGCGCTCTTTCTGCTGCCCGACCAGCGCGGCCTTCTGCTCGGACGTTTCAGCCACGACTTTTTCGATTTCATCGCGCCGGGCATCGGCACGCGCCTGCAAGGCCGCCAGGCGATCGATGTCCGCCCGAAGCGCCTTGACGGCATTGGCCCGGGCTTGCGACACGTAGTCCAGGTAGCCCAGGTTGCGGCCCAGCACTTGGGGGTCGTCGCCTGACAGCAGCGCCGTCCACGGCGACAAGCCGCTGGTGTACTGGGTGCGAAGCTGGTCGGCGAGTTCCACGCGGCGCTTGGCCAGCACGGCTTCCTGCTCGCCGATCTGCTTTTCCAGCCCGGTCAGTTCGGTCTGCGCCTGGCGACCGGCATCGGCCAGTTCCCGCAGGCGCAGGTTGATCTTGGAAATGGCCGATTCCGACTGCTTGAGCGCGTCGGCGGCTTCCTTGCGGGCAGTTTCCCGCCCGTCGATTTCCTTTTGCAGATTCTCGATGCGGTCGCGCAAGGCCGCCTGCTGACGCTCGGCGTCGGACTGACGGCCTGCAAGGTCGTTGGGCGCGGCACGAGCCGATAGCACCCCACCGGTCAACATGACCGCCAACAACAACCCTGCCGTGCGACGCATAGAGATATCAGTCCTTCTTAGCCTTGCCTTGGGCGGCAACCGCAGCCATGGCCGCCTCGATCTCGGCGGCATCGCCCAGATAATAGTGGCGGATCGGGCGCAGGTCATCATCCAATTCATACACCAGCGGCTGGCCGGTCGGGATGTTCAGGTTGACGATGTCGTCGTCCGAGACGTTGTCCAGGTGCTTGATCAGCGCGCGCAGGCTGTTGCCGTGGGCGGCGATCAACACCTTGCGGCCGGCGCGGATGGCCGGGGCGATCGAATCGTTCCAGAACGGCAGCACGCGGTCCACAGTGTCTTTCAGGCATTCGGTGGCGGGCAGCTGGTCGGCCGGGATCTTGGCGTAGCGGCTGTCGAAACGCGGGTGGCGTTCGTCGTCCAGCGACAGCGGTTCCGGGGCGATGGCGTAGGCACGGCGCCAGATCAGCACTTGCTCGTCGCCATACTTGGCGGCGGTTTCGGCTTTGTTCAAGCCCTGCAGCGCGCCGTAGTGGCGTTCGTTCAGGCGCCAGTTCACGCCCACGGGGGTGTACATGGCGTCCATGGCGTCCAGCGCGATCCACAGCGTGCGGATGGCGCGCTTGAGCACCGACGAGTAGGCCAGGTCGAAGGTATAGCCTTCTTTTTTCAGCAGCTCACCGGCTTTTCGGGCCTGTTCACGGCCGGTTTCGGTCAGGTCGACGTCGGTCCAGCCGGTGAAGCGGTTTTCCAGATTCCACTGGCTTTCGCCGTGGCGCATGAGAACAAGTTTATGCATGGTTTGGCACGCTTTCCGCGCGGGTTAAAGTTAAAGGATGGTTAAAGAATGCGCTCATTTTATAATTGAGTGATTTTGCCCTTGATTTTGCCCCGGCGCACTCGTCCAATTCCCTGGCGCGGCGCCCGCGGGTTGGCCGAGGGTTCGCCCATATCCGGCTCGCTGCCGCCCTTCAGGATGACCCGTGGATCTTTTGCAATTCTTGCTCGATAAAAATAACGTCTTCATCGTCGCCGTCACCGTGATCTCTGGCGTGATGCTGGCCATTCCCGCCCTGCGCAAGGGCCGCAAGGGCTCGGCCGTCAGCACCGGCGAGGCCATCCAGATGGTGAACCAGCGCAACGCCGTGTGGATCGACGTGCGCCCCGCCGAACAATTCCAGGCCGGCCACATCGCCCAGGCACGAAATGTGCCGGCGGCCGACATCGAACAAAAGGCCGCGTCGCTGCCGAAGAACAAGCCGCTGGTTGTGGTTTGCGACAATGGCCGCGACTCGGCCCGCGCCGCCGCCAAGCTGCGTGCGCAAGGCTTCGCCGACGCGGTGCCGCTGGAAGGCGGCATGCGCGCCTGGTCGGCCGCCAGCCTGCCGGTCACCCAAAAGGGCTGACCCGGGCCGCCCCCGGGCTGCCCCCATCTCTTCAATCTTGAACTCGCAAGGAGCGCCTATGAATAAAGTCGTCATGTACAGCAAGGACTACTGTCCCTATTGCTCGCGCGCGAAGGCCCTGCTTGAGCAGCGTGGCGTGACCGACCTGGAAATCATCCAGATCGACCGCGACCCGTCACAACGCGATGTCATGATCGAACGTACCGGCCGACGCACCGTGCCGCAAATCTTCATCGGCGATAAACATGTCGGCGGTTGCGACGACCTGATGGCCCTGGACCGCTCGGGTGGCCTTGCCCCCTTGCTCAACGGCTAATCGCCTCTACTTTTGCCCCCCCACCAACGGAAATACTCATGGCTGATCAAGACCAAAACACCCAGCAAGAAGGCGGCAACGACGCGCCCTCGTTCAATCTGCAACGCGTCTACCTGAAAGACCTTTCGCTGGAAATGCCGAACGCGCCCCACGTCTTCCTGGAGCAAGAAGCGCCCCAGGTTGAAGTGAGCATCACCGTGGGCGGCCAGCGTCTGGCCGAAACCGTGTTCGAAACCACGGTCACCGTCACCGTCACCACCCGCATCAACGACAAGGTTGTGTACCTGGTCGAAGGCACGCAAGCCGGCATCTTCGAAGCGGCCAACATCCCCGAAGAGCAGCTGGATCCGCTGCTGGGCATTGTTTGCCCGACGATGCTGTACCCGTACCTGCGCGCCAACGTGGCCGATGCGATCACCCGCACCTCGATGCCGCCGCTGCACCTGACCGAAGTCAACTTCCAAGCCCTGTACGAACAGCGCCTGGCCGAGTTGCAACAGCAGCAGCAAGGCGCCGCCAACGGCAACGGCAATACCAACGGCAGCGATTCGGGCATCATCCTGCCCGCCAGCGCCACCCGTCAGTAAGCACGCCGCGCCCCGATGAACCATCCCGCTCAGCCGCGCTTGCGCGTTGCCGTCCTGGGTGCGGGAAGTTGGGGCACCGCGTTGGCGGCGGCCTCCAGCCGCCGCCACCCCACCCTGCTTTGGGCGCGCGACGCCGCGCAGGCCGCCAGCATGGCCGCCTCGCACGAGAACGCGCGCTACCTGCCGGGCATTTCCCTGCCCGCTTCCCTGAATTTTTCGTCCGATCTGGACGCCACGCTGCGCAGCCTGCAGGACGAAGCCGACGATGAGAACACCCGTCGTCTGATCGTGCTGGGCGTGCCCGTGGCCGGGCTGGCCGCCATCTGCGGCGAACTGGCCCGTCGGCTGCCCGTACTGGGCCTGCAAGACACCCCCATCGTCTGGACGTGCAAGGGCTTCGAAGCCGACACGGCCAGGCTGCCCCACGAGATCGTGCAAGAGGCCCTGCCCGGCGCGATCGGCGGCGCCTTGTCCGGCCCGTCCTTCGCGCGCGAAGTGGCCCAAGGCCTGCCCGTGGCGCTGACCGTGGCCAGCACCGATACCGGGCTGCGCGATGCCGCCACCTCTGCTTTCCACGGGGCGGCGCTGCGCGTCTACGCCAGTTCCGACCTGGTTGGCGTGGAGGTCGGCGGCGCCTTGAAAAACGTCATCGCGGTCGCCTGCGGCATCGGTGACGGGCTGGCGCTGGGCACCAATGCCCGCGCGGCACTGATCACGCGCGGCCTGGCCGAAATGACCCGCTTCGGCGTGGCGCTGGGCGCGCGCGGCGAGACCTTCGCCGGGCTGACCGGCCTGGGCGACCTGGTGCTGACCGCCACGGGCGAACTCTCGCGCAACCGTCGCGTAGGCCTGGAGATCGGCGCCGGCCGCAAGCTGGCCGACATTCTGGCCAGCGGCATCACCGCCGAAGGCGTGCGCTGTGCCCGCGCGGCGCGCGATCGCGCCCGCGCCATCAATGTCGAACTGCCCATTACCGAAGCCGTCTGCGCCGTGCTGTTCGACGGCGTTGCGCCCATGACCGCGGTGTCGGCGCTGCTGGCGCGCGACCCGCGCGATGAAAGTGCCGACGTCAATGCCAACCTCAGTGCCAACAGCAGCGCCAACGGCGCGCTGGACGATACGCTGGGCGGCCATCTTTGACCCCTCTCTAACAACAACACACACGCCCCACCCCGAGGAGACATCCGTCATGACGCAAACCCGCAAATTCCGGGTCGGCCCGCTTCTGCGCGGCCTGTGCCTGAGCCTGGCCGCCGTGCTGCCGGCCGCCGCCCATGCCGATTGGCCCGACCGCCCCATCCATATGGTCGTGCCGTTTCCGCCCGGGTCGTCGCCGGACATCCTGGCGCGCACGATCTCCGAGCCGCTGTCGCAGGCACTGGGCCAGCCCATCGTCATCGACAACAAGCCCGGCGCGGGCGGCAATATCGGCACGCGCGTGGTGTCGCAGGCCAAGCCGGACGGCTACACGTTGCTTTACACGATCAACGGCCCGCTGGTGACCGCGCCCACGCTGTACAAGAAAACGCTGGGCTACGACCCGCTGAAGGATCTGGCGCCGGTCACCCTGGTGGGCACCAGCCCGAACGTGCTGGTGGTGCCCGGCAGCCTGAAGGTCGATAACGTCCAGGACTTCGTCAAGCTGGTCAAGGAACGCGGCAATTCGTTGAACTACGGGTCGGTTGGGCCGGGCAGCTCGGCGCATCTGGCGATGGAGATGTTCAAGGAAAGCGCGGGCGTGGACCTGGCGCATATTCCGTATTCCGGCTTCCCGCAGGTGATTACCGCGATCATCGGGGGCGACGTGCAGGCAGGGTTTATGGTGCCGGCGATTGCAGTGCCGCAGGCGCGCGACGGCAAGGTAAAGCTGTTGGCGGTGACCAGCCTGCAAACCAGCGAGGCCTTGCCGGGCGTGCCGACGATGGCGTCGCAAGGGTATCCCGACTTTGAGGCGATTTCCTGGAATGCGGTGCTGGTGCCGGCGGGGACGCCGACGCCGATCATCGAGCGGTTGAATAGCGAGCTGGCGCGTGTGATCAATAGCGAGGCCGTGCGCAAGCAGTTGGCGTTGCAGTATTTCACCCCGGCGGCGTCGACGCCTGAGGCTTTGACGTCGCGGATCAAGAATGAGAAAGCGCGGTGGGATCAGGTGATTGAGCGGTTGAAGCTGTCGCTGGATTGATGGGTTTGCGTGGTTAAGAGGGGCGGGGGCGATGGTTTTTATTCGCCCCTGCTTTGTGGGGAGAGCGGTGTGGTTTCGCCGCTGTTTGATGGGTTTGCGCGTTGGAAGGCTGCGTTCTTAGGCAGGCTGTGACGCGCTACACCCATCCTACGATCAACGGAAGGTGGCGTTCTTGGGCGCCATTCACGATCCGCCTTCGAAGCCTTGTTGGCGCCAGGCTTCGAAGACGGTGACGGCGACGGCGTTGGACAGGTTCAGGCTGCGTTGGCCGGCGCGCATCGGCAGGCGCAGGCGCTGCTGGGGCGGGAACATCGCTTGATGCTCGTCGGATAGGCCGGCCGTTTCGCGGCCGAAGACGAAGACGTCGCCGGGCTTGAAGGCGATGTCGGCCACGCTGCGCTGCGCGTGCGTGGTCAGCGCGTAAATACTTGAGGCGTCGGCCCCCGTGTCATCCAGCGCTTCCTGCAGGGTGTCGTGTACCCGCACAGGCTGCCACTCGTGATAGTCCAGCCCGGCGCGCCGCATGCGGGCGTCATCCAATTCGAATCCCAACGGACGCACCAGATGCAACTGGGCGCCCGTGTTGGCGCACAGCCGGATGGCGTTGCCGGTGTTGGGGGGAATCTCGGGGCAGACGAGGATGACGTGGAACATGGCGAATAAGGAAGCAGGACGGAAGACGAGGACGGCTTGCGGCGCCAAGGTGGCGGCGTGGCGGGATTGTCGCCGATTTGTGGCGGAGGCGGGCTGAGGGCTCGGGGCTTCACCCACTTTGTGAGGCCGCCGCGCTGACGGCTAGGAACTTTGCCCGCCTTCTGGGGCAGCCGCACGGACGGCCCGGCGCTCCACCAGCGCGGTAACGAGGCCGATGCCTGCGCCATTACGGCGTGCGGGCGACCACCAGCACCGTTACCCCAGCCGCCCCCGCCGCCAATAGCGCGACCGCGGCGGCCTGCACGGTGCTGCCGGTGGTCATGACGTCGTCCACCACCGCCACGTGGCGGCCGCGCACCACTGTAGAGGCTTTGAACAGGCCGGCGGCCACCTGGCGCCGCGCGTGGCGGCCCAACGCCGTCTGCCTGGGCGTTTCTCGGCGCCGCCGCAGCGCTTGCCGGATCAGCGGCAGGTTCAGTTCGGCCGCCAGGCTGCGGGCGATCTCCGCCGCCGGGTTCATGCCGCGTGCGCGCAGCGACGCGCGGCTGGCGGGCACGGGCGCCAGCAAGACGCCATCGGGTAGCCTTGGTTCATGGCGGATGGCCTCAGCCAGCAAACGGGCCAGCACCGGCGCCATGCTCAGGCGCAGTTGCGTCTTCAACATCCTGATCAGCGCGTCGGCGGGTGGAACGTAGTCAAAGGCCGCGATCGTCCGCCCATAAGCCCTTGGCGCGCCGAGACAGGCGGGGCAAATTGGCGCCTGAAGTGGGGCTGGGGCCGGGGCCGGAATTGGAGCCGAGGCCGTGCTCGAAGCCATGTCCTCGCTCAACGCCGAGGCCACCACCGAAGCAATAATCGGCAACCGCAGCGCGCAGCGCGGGCATCTCGGACGCCCGCCCGGAGGCGCGGCGGTGATGTCGTCCGCGCAGCCGCCGCACAGGCGCGCGCCCGCCACTCGCGCCCCGCACAGCGGGCAATCGCAGCCCACGCGGGACCAAAGCCGCCGCCCCATGGCCTGTAGGGGCAATCGAATTCGTCGGCCGGGATGCGTAATAATGGATGCCATTCCTCATGAAACCATGTTCCGCCCCGCGGCCAAGACGCGGGCGCGACCGAAATGTCCCTGCCAGAATCCGCACCGCTACCCACCCTTCCCATCGTCAGCGCCGACGTACCCCGGCAGTTCGCCCGCCGTGGCGACTTATCCGACGCCCAGTTCCTTTATGGCGAAGTGGCGCGCCGCATGCTGGGCCGCTTGCAATACATCCGCGTGCAGCCGCAAGCCATGCTGGACGCGGGCTGCGGCGCGGGAGACAACCTGCCCCTGCTGCGCGAGCGCTATCCCGACGCGGGCTACACCGGCCTGGACAACTGCGAGCCACTGCTGGAACTGGCTAGAAAGCGCCATGCCCCCGCGGGCTTGGGCGCCTGGATCGGCAAGCTGGCCCGGCGCGGGCCCGCCGCACCCAGCTTCGTCAACGCCGACCTGGCGGAAACCGGGCTGGCCCCCGAATCATTGGAGCTGGTGTGGTCCAACCTGGCGATGCATTGGCACCGCGCCCCGCATGCTGTGCTGGCGGAATGGCGCCGCATCCTGAAGGTGGGCGGGCTGGCGATGTTTTCCTGTCTGGGGCCGGCCACCCTGCGCGAATTGCGGCAAGCGCTGGCCGATGCGGGCCTGGCCACCGCCACGCCGTCCTTCGTGGACATGCATGACTTTGGGGACTTGCTGGTGGAAAACGGCTTCGCTGACCCCGTCATGGACCAGGAGATTCTGACGCTGACCTACCGCAGCCCGGAAAAGCTGCTGGCCGACGTCCGAGCGCTGGGCGGCAACCCCGCCGAAGGCCGGCGCGGCGGGCTGGTCGGACGAGACTGGCGTAACCGCCTGTGCGCTGCGCTGGAAGCACAGCGCCGCCCCGACGGTCTGATCGCATTAAGCATCGAAGTGGCTTACGGCCATGCCTGGCGCGCCGCGGCGCATCGCACGGTGGCGGGCGAGACCCGCCTGTCCGTCAGCGCCATCGGCGGCCGGCATCGCGGTAACCCCTGAAACAGGGGCCACCACTACTGCTAACTACGACTGCTACTTAGTGCAAGCGTTCCGGCAACGGCACGCTGACACCGGGTTCCGACGCCGACAAGGGCTGCATCGGTTCGGAATTTGCCCGGATGCGCCGACGCAGCACGGCGGTGGGCTCAGCCGGCGGGGCTGCCACCGTTTCACCACGCCAAGCGTGCGTCATGGCGTCAACCATCAACGGCAGGTCGCGCAGGCGATGGAACTGGCTGCGCAGCCAGCGCGAATCGTTGCCGCTGCGCATGGCCTCGTCGCGCAGCGTGGCGATCATGTCGCCCGTGCCCAACTCTTCGGCCACCGGCATCAGGCGCTGGAACAGCGTGCGCAGGTGGTCCATCAGGCGCAGCCGCTGGCCGTCCGGCGTCACGTAACTGCCCTGCAAGCCAAAACGGCAGGCCTGGAAGTGGTTGCTGCGATAGGACAGCCAGGCATTGTCGCTGGGGTCGTCCTCGCGCATCAGCAGCACGGCCAAGGCCTGGGCGAACGCGGCGATCTGGCAGGCGCGTTCCACGGTCAGAGGCGTGTCGCAGACCCGGATCTCGACCGTGCCGAATTCCGGCTTGGGGCGAATGTCCCAATACAGGTCCTTGATGCTCTCGGCCAGCCCGTAGGCGCGCAGTTGCGACAGATGGGCCTCGAACTGATACCAGTCCTTCACCTCGGGCGGCATGTGGCCGGCCAGGGGGAAGCTATTGACGGCGTTCAGGCGCGAGCACGAGAACAGGGTGTCCACACCCTCGCAGTACGGCGACGAGGCCGACAGCGCGATGAAGTGGGGCACGTAGGGCGACAGGCGGCGCAACAGCTTGATGGAGTCATCGCCACTTTTCACGCCCAGATGGATGTGCTGGCCGAAGACCGTAAATTGACGCGCCAGGTAACCATACATTTCGGCCAGGTACTGGAAGCGCGGGGTGTCCGAAATGGATCGTTCCTGCCAACGCATGAAGGGGTGGGCGCCGCCGCCGGCCACCGACACGCCAACCGCGTCGGCCGCTTCGACCAAGGCATCGCGCATCTCGCGCATTTCGGCCAACAGGCCCATGGGGTGCTCGTGCACCGAGGAATTCAGTTCGATCATGGACCGCGTGATCTCGGGTTTGACGCGGTCGGCAATGGGGTGGTTGGCCATCTGGGCCAGCAATTCGTCAGAGGCGGCGGTAAGGTCAAAACTGCGAGGGTCGATCAGTTGCAACTCTAGTTCGATGCCCAGGGTGTTGGGGGCCGACGAAATGAACGGGATCGGTTCCATTCCGGACTCCTTTGAATGTTTGATATGAGGGGACGCGCCGTTCGACCTTGAAGCCCGGTAACTTCCCGGGGGGCACTAGACGGCGGCTTGTGGAATGCATGATAGCCGCAGGTTTGTGGCAATACGATTGAAAATCGTGACATTTGTGTGCAACATCGCGTAGCACACGGTTTTGCCCTCTGAAGATAAGTGAGCAAGCGCTTACAAGTCAGGAACGACGCGGGTTGCCAAGCGATGGCGTCCGGAATCGCAGCAACCAAGCGGTTTTCGGAGAGGGGTGGGATAACCCTTTATCGGGTTATTCCGGAGAGGCTTTGGGGGTCAGCGCCCCCTTATTTGCGCCAGAACATGGGGGTGAACAGCACCAGCACGGTCAGCAATTCCAGGCGGCCGATCAGCATGGCGAAGGTGCAGACCCAGATCTGGAAATCGGACAGCACCGCAAAGCTGCCCATGGGCCCAACGGGCCCGAGCCCGGGGCCGGTGTTGTTGATGGTGGCAAATATGGCCGAGAACGCCGTGATGGGGTCCAACCCAGACAACAGCAGCAGGCTGGTGAACACGGCGATGGACAGCCCGTAGATCAGCATGAAGGCCAGCACGGACGACATGGTGCGCCCTTCCACCGCCCGGTCGTTGATGCGCACCGGGCTGACGGCATGCGGGTGCAGCATCGTCACCAGTTCATTGCGGGCTTGCTTGACCAGCAAAATGGCGCGAATCATCTTGATACCGCCCCCGGTTGACCCGGCTGACGTGGCAAAGCCCGAGAGCAGCAGCATGGTCAGCGGTGCAAACAGGGGCCACTGGGCGAAGTCGGTATTCGCGTAGCCGGTGGTGGTAGCCATGGAAATGGTGTTGAACATGCCAAAGCGCAGCGCTTCCAGAGGCTCGTCGTAGACGCCCTTGATGTACAGGAACACTGAAATGACCAGGCCTGCTCCCAGCACCACGACCAGGTACGGGATGGCTTGCGGGCACTGCGCGTAGGCGCGCGCGCTGCGCTGGCGAAAGGCGTTGAAATGGGTGGCAAAGTTGATGCCCGCGATCACCATGAACACCATGGCGACCATTTCCACGGCTACCGAATCGAAGTGGGCAAAGCCGTCGTCCCAGGTCGAAAAGCCGCCCAGCCCCATGGTGGTGGCCATGTGGCACCAGGCTTCAAACCAGGACAGGCCCACCGCGCGGTACGCCAGGAAGCACAGAATCGAAAACACGAAGTACACCGCGTACAGCGCCTTGGCGGTACTGGCGATGCGGGGCGTCAGGCGTTCATCCTTCATGGGGCCGGGCGTTTCGGCCCGCACCACTTGGTGGCCGCCCACCCCCAGCAGCGGCAAAATCGCCACCGCCAGCACCAGGATGCCCATGCCGCCAATCCAGACCAGCGTGGCGCGCCACAGGTTGATGGATGCCGGCAAGGCGTCCAGGTTGGTCAGCACCGTGGCGCCCGTCGTGGTCAACCCAGACATGGCCTCGAAATAGGCGCTGGTGAATGACAGCGGCAAGCCGGCCCGGTGAAAGTAGAGCAGCAGCGGGATCGACGCCAGCAACGGCAGGCCGGCCCACACCGCGGACACCAGCACGAAGCCGTCACGCGCGCGAAGCTCGCAGCGGCTGCGCCGCGTCACGGCGGCAAGACCGCCCCCGATGCCCAGCGAAAGCAGGAAGCCGTGCAGGAAAGCGTCGCGCGCCGCGTCGCCGCCCAGGTAGGCGATCGCCAGCGGGATCAGCATGGTGAGGGCGAACATCACCATGGTCAGCCCAAGGATATAGAGGGTTCCGAGAACTCGATTCATGGAGCTTATCCGGCGACACTCGGCCCGCGGCGGAGCATGGGCAAGGTGCGCATCAGAAGAAGGACGCGGAAACTTGGAACAGCTTTTCCACGCGCGGCATCTGCCGGCGCGAGGGCACGAAGACGATCACGTGGTCGTTCGTTTCAATAATGGTGTCGGCATCCGGCAGGATGATCTCGTCGTCGCGTACCAGCGCGCCAATGCTGGCGCCCTTGGGCAGGCTGATCTGGCCCACCGGCCGGCCAACCACCTTGGACGTGGAGCGGTCGCCGTGCGCAATGGCTTCCAGCGCCTCGGCCACGCCTTGGCGCAAACGGTGCACTGCGGCCACGTCACCGCGCCGCACGTGGCGGAGCAATTCGCTCATCGTTGCCTGCGAAGGCGACACGGCGATGTCGATATGGCTGCCCTGCATCAGTTCGCCATAGGCCTGGCGGTTGATCAGCGCGATCACCTTGCGGGCGCCCAGCCGCTTGGCCAGCAGCGAAGACATGATGTTGTCCTCGTCGTCGCTGGTCAGGGCAAGCCAGGTGTCCATGTCTTCGATGTTCTCGCGCTCCAGCAAGGCTTCGTCCGTGCCGCTGCCGTGCAGCACCAGCACGCTATCGGGCAGTTGGGTCGCCAGGTATTCGCAACGCTTCAGGTCACGTTCGATGATGCGAACGCTGTATTTTTCTTCGGCCAACTGACGCGCCAGGCGCAGGCCGATGTTGCCGCCGCCCGCGATCATCACGCGGCGCACGGCCCGTTCGGCATCGCGCAATTGCCGCACGGCGCGGCGCGCGTCGCGCGAATCCACCACCAGCACAACCTCGTCGCCCGGCGCGATGACGGTGCCGCTGCCGGCCCGTAGCGGGCGCCCGCCGCGCAGCACGTCGATGACGCGCGCCTTCACATCGGGCCAGACGTCACGCAGCTTGTCGACGGGCGAATGCGCCATCGGGCTGCCATGCCCCACGCGCACGGTCACGACCGACACGCGCCCTTCGGCAAACTCCACCACCTGTAGCGCTTCGGGAAATTCAATCAGGCTATGCAGATAGGTCGTGACGCTGCGTTCGGGGCTGATCAGCGCGTCGATGCAAAAGCCCTCTTCGCTCATGAGTTCCGGGTGTTCCGGGAACTCGGCCGAGCGGATGCGGGCAATGCGACGGGGGATGTTGAACAGTTGGCGGGCGATCTTGCACGCCACCATGTTGGCGGCGTCAGAGGCCGCACAGGCGATGAACAGGTCGGTATCGGCCGCGCCGGCGGCTTCCAGCACCGACACCTGCGAGCCGTCGCCATGGACGACACGCAGGTCAAAGTGTTCTTGCAGGTAGCGAAGCTGCGTGGGGTCGGTATCCACCACGGTGATGTCGTTTTCTTCGGACACCAGGTTTTCGGCCACGCTGGTGCCTACGCGACCAGCGCCCATGATCAGGATTTTCATGTGCTGCGCTTGCGCGCCGACTCAATGCCCAATTGCTTGAGCTTGCGATACAGGTGGGTGCGTTCCAGGCCGGTGCGCTCGGACACGCGCGTCATGCTGTGGCTTTCGCGTACCAAGTGGTATTCGAAATAGATGCGTTCGAACTCGTCGCGCGCTTCGCGCAAGGGCTGGTCCAGCGAAATGGTGCCCAGTTGACCGTTGGACGCCACCGGGACTTCGTTGGCGGGCGCCGCCGTCAAAATGGGAGGATCCAGCTCGTCTTCAAGCGCCACAGCCGTGTTGGCGACCGCCGAATGCACGGCGACAGGCGCCGGTTGCGGTGCACGCCCGCGCGCCAGGCCCGCCGCCACGGTCTTGAGCAAGCGTTGCAGCGTGATGGGCTTTTCCAGGAAATCCATGGCGCCGATGCGCGTGGCTTCAACCGCGGTGTCGATGGTGGCGTGGCCGCTCATCATGATCACCGGCATGTCGAGCAGGCCTTGCGAGCCCCATTCTTTCAGCAAACTTACGCCGTCCGTGTCCGGCATCCAGATGTCCAGCAACACCAGATCAGGACGCATGCGAAGGCGTGCCGCGCGCGCTTGCGCCGCGTTCTCGGCCAGTTCGACCGTGTGCCCTTCGTCGTAAAGGATCTCTGACAAAAGCTCGCGTATACCGACTTCGTCGTCAACCACCAGAATTCTGGCCATAAAGCATCCACCTATTGCGTAGCCGCATTATCCTTTTCTTGCGCGGTCGCGTCCATAGTATCTGCCCCGGTCGCCAACCGGGTCAGCAAGATGGAAATCCGCGCGCCCCCTTCCTTGCGGTTCGCAAGGTCGATACGTCCGCCGTGCTCTTCCACAATCTTGCGTACGATTGCCAATCCTAACCCAGTCCCGTGGGACTTTGTGGTTACGTAGGGCTCGAACGCACGCTGCATCACCTGCGCCGGAAAGCCCGGCCCGGTGTCTGCCACGGTAAATCTCAAGGCTTGCTGGTCGGCCCGGTCGGGCTGCTCGCTGCGCATCAACTGCGTCGTCACGCTGACCCGCCCGTCACCGCCCAGTTCGGCAATCGCGTCGCGCGCGTTGGACAGCAGGTTGTGAATGACCTGGCGCAGTTGGGTCGGGTCGCCCTCGATGTCGGGCAGGCCCGGCGCCAGCGTCACATCCAGATTCATGGCCTTGCCGGTGATGCGGGACGCCCCGCCATCGGGCTCCCAGCCATACAGCGACAGCACGTCGGCCACCAGCGCGTTGAAGTCGATGCGCTGCATCACGGCAGGCGGCGTGCGGGCGTATTCGCGGAAATCGTCCACCATCTGCTTCAGCGACGCCACCTGGTTGACGATGGTATTGGTGGACCGCTGGACGATCTGCGCCTCCGCCGGTTGCAGCTTGCCTTCCAGTTTCATGGCCAACCGTTCGGCCGACAACTGGATGGGAGTAAGCGGATTCTTGATTTCATGCGCCAGGCGCCGCGCCACTTCGCCCCAGGCCACGGTGCGGTTGGCGGAAATCACTTCGGTAATGTCGTCGAACACCACCAGATAGCCGTTGCCGCGCCCGTCCACGCGCAAATGGGTGCCGCGCGCCAGCAAGGTGAGCGGCTGCGACGCGGTGGCGGCATCGCCCTGGCCAGGGTTGATTTCGAATTGCTGCTGCCAATGCTGGCGTTCCGATCCGACCGCCGCATGCGTGGAAAACGCCTGTCGAACAATGTTCGCAAATTCAAGCATGCCGTCCACCGTTTCCAGCGGACGGCCGATTACCGAACGCAGGTCCACCCCCAGAATGGTCTGGGCGCCCTGGTTAACAGTGGTAACGCGGAACGACTCGTCGAACACCAGCACCCCGGAGGAAAGGTTCGACAGCACGCTTTCCAGATAGACGTTGGACCGCTCCAACTGCTGGCGATTGCTCTCGACCATGCGGCGCGCTTCATCAAGTTGGCGCGTCATGGCATTGAACGAGCGCGTCAACTGGCCCACTTCGTCGCGCTCCGGGGGCTCGGGCAGTGGCCGGTAATCGCCCACGCCCACCGCCTGCGTGCCGCCCGCCAGGCTGAGCAAGGGTCTCACCAGGCGCTTGGACAGCGACAGCGCCACGGCGATGGCGCCGAACGCGGCCAAGAGCAGGGCCAAGGTCAGGGTGATGCCGTAAAGCTTGCGCAAGCCCAGCCGCGACAACGCCAGCTCTTGATAATCCCGAAACCCCTGCTGCACCAGATTGGCGTTGTGCGCGATCTGCTCCGGCACCGGCTGCAGCAATTGCAGCCAGCGCGGCTCGGACGAGCCAAGCAGGTTGTCATAGCGCTCGGGCCCGGTCAGCGGAATCACCACACGCAGGTGCAGCCCGCCTTCGGCTCCCGCCGTAACGGGGTCATCTGCTTCGGCGGCGGAATAGCCGCGTGCCAGCCGAAGCTGGTTCATGACCGTGGACGGGGGCATGGCGGGCATCAACTGGCCGTACTGGCTGGTGGAAAACGCCACCATGCGGCCGCTGCCCGTGAACACCATGGCCTCTTGCACGCCATTGGCCTCGCGCAGCCGGGTCAGCGCCAGCGTCACCCCGCTGTCCGTGTTGCGGTTCAGTTCGACGGCCATGGAGCGCGCGCGGGCGTCCAGATCGGCCAGCAGCGAATCCAGCGCCGCGCGGCCCAGGTTCAGGCCGGCTTCCAGCGCCGTATCCACCCGCACGTTGAACCACGATTCAATGGACCGCGACATGAACTGCACCGACACGGTGTAGATCAGCGCGCCCGGCACCACGCCGATCAGCGCGAACGCCAGGGAAAAGCGCGCGGTCAGCCGCGCGCCGAACTGCCGGCGCCGGATCTGGCGCGCCAGCCGCACCGTCAGCGCCACCACCCAGACAAACAGCGCCAGGGCAAAGATGCCGTTCAACACCAGCAGCGTGTCGTAATAGCGCGCAAAGCGCGAGGCGTTGCCCGTGGACCATGCCAGCAAGCCCAGCAACGCCAGGCCGCTTACGGCACCTACCATCAGGGCCAGCCGGAGCAACAGCCTCATGAGGGATCTTTCTCCTTGTCGCTCAGCGTGAACGAGAAGTCCATCCAGGGCGTGCTCTGCGCCCACGAACTGCTATTCAAGGCGTTGACCTGGAACGGCCGGGGCAACAACGACGTATCCAGGCGCAGCCGGATCTGTCCGCCGTAGAGCACGTCGGCATCAAAGTCAGCGGCATCCGCCACCGACCAATTGCGTATATGCCGGATGACGCTCATCGCATCGTCCAATGAAGCGACCGGAAAGGACAGTTCGCCCACGCCCGCGCGCCATTGCCGCGTCAGCGCGTTATAGATGACGCGCCAGGTGCGCGAGGTGTCCACCAGCGACTCGTCGAACCACCACCAGCGTTCACGCGTCACGGTAAGGTCGGCCGTGAAATACAAGGGGATGCCGCGTTGGGCCGCATCCCGCAACTGCTGATTCAGTTCAAATTCGATATCCGCATCGAATTCAAGCTTGCCATTGCGCACCGCCGGCTCAACCCGCGTCACCTGCGGTTCGGCGGCATGCACCTCACCGCCCGGCACCGTGGAAAGCAAGGTAGATACCAGCAACAACCCTAGAAATAAACGCGAAATAATGGACATACGACACCGCAACACCGTTATGCCCCTATTCTTGGTGATTCAGGACTGCTTGGCAAACAAGGCATAGAAAAAGCCGTCATGTTGCTCGACGGGTGTTGCATTGAGCGCAACTGGCAGCAACTGCCCCGGCGCGTCCAACCGTTGGGCCTCGGGATGGCGCTGCAAAAACTCAAGCGCCTGGCGCGCCCCTTCAATCGGGAAGACCGAGCACGTCACATACAACAGACGGCCACCGGGCGCGACGGTTTTCCACAGGGAGTCCAGAATTCGGGCCTGCAACGTGGCCGTGCGGCGCACATCGTTTTCCCGGCGTAACCAGCGAATGTCGGGGTGGCGGCGCACGATGCCCGAGGCCGTGCAGGGCACGTCCGCCAGCACTGCGTCAAAGGGCGTGCCGTCCCACCAGGCGTCCAGGTCAGCGGCGTCGGCCGCTTCCAGGTGCACGCGCTTGCTTGCCAGGCCCAGACGGTCCAGGTTTTGCTCCACCCGTTCCAGCCGTTCGCCGTCGGCGTCCAGCGCCACCAGGTCGATATCGGCCAGTTCCAGCAGGTGCGCTGTCTTGCCGCCGGGCGCCGAGCAGGCATCCAGCACCCGCATGCCGTCGGCGGGCGCCAGCAGCTCAGCCGCCAATTGCGCCCCCGCATCCTGCACCGACCACCAACCTTCGGCAAAGCCGGGCAACTGCGTCACGGGCTTGGGGCTGCCCAGCACCACGCCGGCCTGGCCAACCGGCTGCGCTTCCAGGCCTGCGGCTTCGAAGGCGGCCAGTACCTGTTCGCGGCTGGCGCGGCGGCGGTTGACGCGCAAAGTCAGGGGTGCCGGCACATTGGCCGATTCCAGAATCCGCTGCCAGTCCTGCGGGTAGGCGATTCCCAATTGCTTGACCCACCAGCCGGGGTGATTCCATTGCGCCTCGGGGCTGTCGGCCACCGCGGCTTCCAGCGCCGCGCGCTCGCGCAGGAAGCGACGCAAGCAGGCATTCAGCATGCCCTTGAACGACGCCAGGCTGCGGGTGTTGGAGGCGGCCGTCACAGCCTGATCCACCACCGTGTGGGCCGCGTAGACCGGCATGCCGGGCAACTGCGCAGCGGCCTCGCCTTCTTCTTTCAGCAGGGTCAAGGAAACCAGCAGCAGCGATTCGAACAACACGCTGGGGTAACGCTGCACCAATTCCCGGCCCACGGCGTCGGCCCAGCCCAGATAGCGCATCGCATGAAACGACACCGCCTGGGTGGCCGGGCGCAGGGCAACACTGACGTCGGTCAACGCGTCCGTCAGGGAACGGCCGTCCAGCACGCCCTCGACCACCCCCGCGCTGGAAAGAAGAACGGAGGACAGCGGAGGGGCAAGATGGGGGGAGTCGGAACGCGTGGACATGGTGGGAATTCTGAGGATAAGACCGATATGGTAGCCGGACCTGGACGATTGGCGCTGGCAGCGTCAAACTGGCCGCTGCCTAGGAGCGCTTTATGTCCACCACCACGCTACTGCTGTTCATCCTGGCCTCGGCCGTCGCCATCATGACGCCCGGCCCCACCACCCTGCTTGCCATGAGCAACGGCTCGCGCCACGGCGTGCGGGCCGCTGGCTGGGGCATGGCGGGCGCGGTGCTGGCGGATCTGATCCTGGTCGGCTCGGTGGCGTCCGGCCTGGGCGTGGTGCTGGCCGCCTCTGAAGTCGCCTTTCAGATCATTAAATGGGTGGGCGCGGCGTATCTGGCGTATCTGGGTTGGAAGATGCTGCGGTCGGATTCAGCGTTGGTCTTGCCGACAGCCACGGCGGTTGACGGCCGCCCGGTTGGCCTGGCGCTGGGCGTGCGCAGTTTTCTGGTGGCGCTGACGAATCCCAAGGCGCTGTTATTCATGTCGGCGTTCTTGCCGCAGTTTATTGATCCGCAGGCGCCCCTGCTAATGCAATACGCCATCGTGGCGGGGGTGCTGGGGACGATTAATGTGCTGACGATGCTGGTTTATGCCGCATTGGGTGCGCAGTTGGTGCGGGTGTTTAGAGGGTCGGGGCTACGGTGGCTGAATCGGGTTTGTGGGGGAGTGATGATGGGGCTGGGGGGGATGTTGGCGTTGTATCGGCGGGGGGTGGAGTAGGTGGTGTGGAAGGGGCTGCTTGGGGGCTCATTTAGAGGTCTGCCAGCTACTCCAATCAATTAGGTACTTCTTCGACACCGCTCCGAGCTGGCTATCCACTTTTCTTTCAAGATCGCTGTCTTTAGAAATCTGTGAATTTATAGCCTCGAGCAAACCTGTTGCGACAGCGGTATTGAGGACAGCATCGGAAGAATTTATCCACAAAAATTGTGTGCACTTCTTCCATAAATTCCTTGCAGAGCATTATGAAGATCGCACAGGAAATTCTGCGCCGACGACGATCACTAAATAACGCATCCGGATTAGCATTCAACCACTTCTGAAATGCGGCCGGGTACACTTTTGCTTTCGAGTATGGATCCAAAAACTTGACTCCCAGCAAGGTCAGCGATTAACGTCCTGACCCTTTTCCACCATATGAATTACAGCCAGTTCAATGCCTTAACCGCCCGCCCCTAAATAAGGTGTCAGCTACGTTTTCCGGCAAGATCTGCCTGAAATTGCAGTATGACACCTTATTTTTTCCCATATTTCCATGGCGCTCACTTCATCCTTACTGATCGGATATGCCCAACCTGCCTGCCGTAGGGCTATAAATCACTTCTAAACCGCCATTCTTAGACCACGTAGCCTGACCACCCTAAGTTTTACTTTTACTTCTGGGCTAGATTATCCAACGTTTTGCCCCTCTAAGCTCGACATAAGAAAACACATTTATTAAGTGCACCTTGCGCCCGGAATATCCCCCACGAAAAAATTCCTTGTTCTTGTGTGCGGTCGGCACTATATCGACGCCCTTGAAAATTAGCCGGATAAATGATCCATGCCATCAAGCACTGAACCAAGCGCTTGAAGCAAATTCCTTGCAAATTCTACATTTACGCCAATTCGCGTCTCGAATTCAAACACCTCTATCCCGTTACATATTTCATTTAACGCACCATGCAAGACCACGATCTCGTCTCGGCTAAGGCCAACGTTCGCTAAGTCACGCGAAGAACTGATCATTTCCACAGCAATCACCTCAAACCATCAAAGTACGCTTTCCCATTCACAGGACGGAATGCCGTGCCACCATCAACCGCTTTAGGGTTTCTAATAACGACTGTACCACTCACATTATCCCAGTATGCAGTGCGCCCACCACTTAACTCACGAAATGCGGTTGGTTTATTAACGACGTTTTCGATATGCAAGGCAAACTGTTCGCGAGTAGTTATGCCCAAATAAGGTGTCAGACTACGTTTTCCGGCATGACCTCCCTGAAATTGCAGTCTGACACCTTATTTCGCCGGCACTGCCGCCCTCGGATCAATCGACGCAGCAATCCCTGCGACGATGCTGCTAATCAGGTTGACTCGCGCTTGCGCCTCTTCAGGTGACCATTCCTTGGCGTTGGCTCCATCCATGCTCTCCAGCAGCTTGCTCAGCACAACCCCAGAAAACGCGCCCGCACCGCCGGCACCACACGATGCGCCTTGCGCAGCAGCCCCCGCGCAACCCAATACCGCATGCGGCGCTGCGTGCCCGACGGAACCCTCGCCGCCCAGCGCACCACTCAACTCCTTGATCTTCGCTGCGCCCAGGGTCTGCAGGTAATTGACGGCTGTAGCTTGGATGAACTGGCTGCTGCTCCCGGTCACGTTGCCGCTGACCGCGCCCAAAATGATCGTGGCCCATTGGCTGGACGTCCCTTGGCTGCCCCATTTGCTTTCTAGGTCAGCATATTCTTGGGCGGCTTTAGCTCGGTCAGCGTACGAAAGCGACTTATCTTCCGAACGCCCCCTAGCGTCTTGAATTTCCTTGCCCCGATTCACCAAAAACTGCCCCACCTGCCGGCCAGCTTCCCCCACGATCTCGAACCCGGCCCGAATCTCCTTCTCGTTAAAAATCGGATCCAGGCTGTTCAACGTATCCTGGCTGTCGCGGTTCAGTCCGGCGATCACCTCGGCCGCCGTTTGTCCTGTCTGCGCCTTCTGCCCCGCCTCGTCGCGAATGACGACCGTGCCGCCGCTGATACCGCTGAGCGTGGTGGAGCTGGACTGGCCGCTGGCGCCCATGACGACGGGCACGCCCATGCTGATGCCGTTTGCGCTGGCCAGCTTCGAGTTCGGCGTCGCCTTGCTTCCGCCTGCGACCTCCCCCTTCCCGTCGGTGCCGATGTTGCTCTGGTCCTTGTCGCCGTCCTTCCCGCCGCTTTTGCCGCCATCCTTGCCGCCACCAAAGCTCACGCCTCCGCCCAACTGAAGGGATTGCCCTTCGTAGCTGGCGCGGTTTTCGACGTCGCGGCTGGTCAGGGTGCCGGTGGTCAGGACGTTCTTGCCATCGGCAACCGCCTTGTCGCTGCTGGAAATGACTCCACCGATCAGTCCGGTGTTCTTGGCCACATCAATCTGGAAGCCGCCGTCGCCCGCCGACAGGCCCGTCTGTTCCGTGACGCTGGCGTACTGGCTGTTGATCTTGCTGTGGCCGTAGTTGCCGCTGACCGAACTGGCGCCGTAGCACAGGGGCGGTATGCACAGGCTTACCTGCACGCCCACGCTGCGGTCGCGCGCGGCGTAGTGGCTGATGTCCTGCAGGCTTTCGACAACAAGGTTGCCACCCACCGTCGCCATAATCCGGTCGGCGCTGGCTTGCGCGCCGCGCAAGACCGTGTCGCCGCCGGAGTTCATGGTCAGGTTGCCGCCGGCCTGGACATGGGTGTTGTTCCACGTCGTATCCCGGCCATCGCTTTTGTTCTTGCTGCCGCCAGCCGCCAGGTTGATGCTGACGCCGTTCTGGGTTCCACCGATCGAAAAGCCCACTCCGACACTGGCGTTGCTGCTCTTGCCGTCAGTATTCTGGCTGGCGGTACTCTGCTGGGCGGCCTGACTTTTTCAATTTGATTTCTACGGCGAACAAGGCCTCCGCGCCGCTAATGTTGGCAATCTGCGAAATTCCAGCACCAACGGCCTGAATCAGGTTGCTGCGTCGCTCTTGCTCTGCGGGCTCAGCTCGGGAAACATCCCTGTCTAGCAGGGAGACTTAATACCGAGCCAGCGCGCCGGCACCGATCTTTAATTTGAAATTTTATTAAAGAAATCCACAACTGACACAGAATCCACCTTCCATTGAGAAATTACATTCCCATCCTCATCAATTTCCTCTCTCCGCGACACATAAGAATTAATATTCTCTGGAACGAAAGGCTTGGAAATATCTTCGATAAAAAGCACGCCATTTTGAATATATGCTTGCTCCCCCTCTAAATAAACAACCCAATAAAAAATAAAATTGCAGATTTCGGGATTTCGCATGGCGGTCACCAACACCGCATGCCCACCACCTTGCAGGCCTTGTTCCAGCGATTTCTTCCAACTTCTTAAATAATCCTCTTTTGACCAGAATTCCGTCGGAGCGAAAAAATCTTCTATATATCCATTAATTTCAATTTCACCACACAGCACCGACTCGTCGAATCGCGTCAACACTTGATCTTCCAGGCGAATTCCAAAGCTCATTCTTTTACCCAATTCAAGTCCATATCGTAGGTACCGACTCTTTTTCCGCGGCGATTAAATACCTTCCAACCGTCTGACACGTTATGACCGTCAACATCAGGCGTAATGTAGTTTTTCCCATTCCAGAATACGACTTGCCCATGCGAGTCAAACGGAGCCCTTTGCGGGGAAATTCTATTCGTATAGCCCAGGTCTTTGGCCCTTTGCTCCAACTCCTTGCTTCTACTAAAGATCGGATCGACGACAATAGGACCATTGTTTGGAGTAATGATCGTAGCGCCGCTATCGACGTCCGCCTCCCCCCTGCCCGGCACCCCGATCGGCGCAACCGCATCACCCGGCCAACTCGGGATCTCCGAACCAAACGTCTCCTTCTCGGAAGGCAGCGGCGGCGGCGTGTCCACCCTCACCACCTCGCCAGGCTTACCCGGCAGCGCCGTCTCGCGCCCCACAGCGCTGCCCACGAATTCCGACACCCAGTTTCCTACCGCGTCAGACGCAGCGGTAATACCCACCAGCGCAGCCGTTCCCACATAGATGGCGCCGTCCTTCATTTGCACGGCAACGTAGACGGTCTTGTCCAACACGTACGTGACTGCCCGCTGGCAGCTCGGCGTCGTTGCACACTTGGCCGCCGCCGCACCAACCGCAGGGATTGCGAGCTGCGCCCCGTTCTGCGATGTCTCCAGTGCGGCCGCGGTACCCGCCGTTGCCGCATCCGCTCCCGCAGCGCTCGATATGCCAGCCACCAGACTTGTGACCAGATTGCGCCGCGCTTCGACTTGCTCGGGGGTCAGGCCCTCGGGCGAGCCCATCAGGCTGTTGAGGATGCTGCCCGCACTCGCGCCCAAGGCGCCCGAAGCGCAGGCTGCACCTTGGCCTGCGGCGCCCGCGCATCCCACGATGCCGTGCAACGCCGCGCGTGCAGCCTCCGCTTGCGGATCCCTGCCTAGGCTATCGGCGATCTGCTTCACCTGGGCTGCCCCAAGGCCTTGAAGGTAGTTCACCGCGGCCGACTGCACGAATGCGCCGGTCGATCCCGTCACGTTTGCGCCGGCCGCGCCCGACAACGCTAACAAGACCAAACCGTACTTGCCACCAGCACTCCAATCCCGAGCGCGCTGCACTTGATCCATTAGCGCGCTCATGCTTGCCGCGTCGTTGGCTCCGCCTGTCTCGATCGCGTCAGATAGCGCCTTCTCTGCCGCCTGCTTTTCCTTCGCCCGATTCGTCAAAAACTGCCCCACCTGCCGCTGGGCCTCCGACGCAATCTCAAACCCCGCCTCGATCTTCTCCTTATCAAAAATAGGCTTCAGCGCATTCAACGTATTCGTCGTATCCCGGTTCAGCGCGGCGATCGTTTCTGTTGCCGTCATCCCGGTAAGGTCTTGCTGCGCGGCCTCATTTCGGATCACGATCGTGCCGCCGCTGATCGCGCTCTTCGTAGTCGAGCTGCTGTTGCCGCTGGCCGCCACAACCACCGGCGTGCCCATGCCAAAGCCGTTACTGCCAGTGGAGACCGACGTGCCGTGGTCCTTCGTTGCGCCGCCAGCCACCTGACCGCCCTTGGTCGTGCCCAGGCCCGAGTCGCTCGCCTTGGCATTTCCGCCAAATCCGAAACCTCCCCCAATCGACACCTGGCTGCCGCTGTACTTGGCGGTGTTCTTGATGTCTTCCGTAACCAGCGTGCCCGTGGTCAGCTTGTTCAAGCCATCGGCCACCGCCTGGTCGCTGCTGGCGATGACGCTGCCTACCAACTTGGTGTTGTTCTTGACATCAATCTGGTAGCCGCCGTCACCCGCCCACAAACCCGTCTGTTCCGTGACGGACTTGAAGTCGCTGTTCATCTTGCCGGTGCTGGCGTTGGCTGAGACGCTGCTCGAGCCCACGCAATACGGCGGGATGCAAAGGCTCAGCCCAAAGCCCGCGCTCTTGTTCTTGGAGTCGTACTTGCTGCTGTCCTGCAAGCTCTCCAGAAGTAGATCGCCGCCCACTGACGCGATGATCTGATCAGCGCGGCCTGCCGCGCCCTTGAGCGTGGTGTCGCCACCAGACTGCATCGCCAGCACATTGCCTGCCGTGACGTTGCTGTTGGTCCAGCTTTCATCGCGGCCGTTGGCCTTTCCGCGTCCGACCGAGGCGCCCAGTTCAAGGGTGAATCCGTTTTGCTGGCCGCCCGTGGAATAGCCGATGCCGATGCTGGCACTACTGCTCTTGCTATCGGTTTTCTGCTCGAACGCGTTGCGGGCAGCCTGCAAGAGGATGTCGCCTTCGGCCTTGAGCACCGCGTTGTTGCCCGCCGACAGGTTCGATCCCGTGACGCTGATGTCCGAGTCCTTGCCAGCGCCTTGGGCGACGATGGTCAGGTCTTTGCCGGCCGCCACCGTCGAACCCAAGGCGCTGGACGAATTACGGTTCGTCGTGCTGGTGCTCTTGCTGGTACCCAGGCTGAGCTTGATGCTCACACCGCCGGCTTTGTCGAGCGCGTTGGATGAGCCGGGCTTGACGGCTTCCGCCGCCGCGGCAGCCTTCGCGGACGCCTGCACGGCGTCATAGGCGTTGGCGGCCGCCAGGGCTGTCGTGGCGCCTGCCAAGCCCTTCATGACGGCGTTGTCCGTCCTGCCCGCCGCATCAGCCATCCGCGCGCCTGTCTGCACAGCGCTGACGACGGGATTGCTCGCGGTCAGCGTCAACCCCGTCTGCTTGATCTCATGGAATTCCTTCTCTTTCGTGGTGTCCAGCGCCGCGCCGATGTTGACTTCCTTGCCGATCAGCGTGATGTCGCCCTGGCGCGCGATGACATTGCTGCCCTTGATGTTGAGAGCGCTGCCTGCGTTGACCAGCACGTCGCCTTCGACGCTGCCGACCGTGCTGGCGTTGTGGAAGACCTTCTTGCTATCAAGCGAATCCGTCTGCTTGCTGGTGCCATAGCTCAAACCACCCATGGCCCCGAAGCCCGACTTCTTGACCATCTTGTAGTCGTAGCTGTCCTCGGCGTTCTGACCGGGCAGGATGTTCACGTCGCGCTTGGCGGACATCACCAAGTCCTTTTGTGCGCCAACGTTCGAACCTGCCACGTTCAAGTCGCGCCCGGCCATCATGACGGCGGTGTCGCCGGTGAAGGTCGAGCCCTTGGCCTGCTCCCAATCGGTCGAATTAATGATGTGCGTGGTCTTCGACGACAAGAAACCGCGCTTTTTATAGTGAAGTTCGTCGTACGCCGAACCGGACTCCACCCCAGCCGTCAGATTGATGTCGCGGCCAGCGCCCACGGCCAACTTTTTGTCGGCGGTGACATCAGCCGCGCGCGCGTTCACGTCTTGCCCCGCGATCAGCGTCAGGTTGGCGCCCGCGGCAATCGACGAACCGATCTCTTTGCTGGTGCTCAGGTCGTGACGGTTTTTCTTGTTGATGACGATCGACTCGCCGTGGCGTTCCGTCAGGGTTTCCAGATTGATGTCGCGGCCGGCTTGCAACCCGGCGTTGCGCTCGGCGTTGACTTGCGCGGCGGTCAAGTTGATGTCGCGACCGGCGCGCATGTTCAGGTCACCCGCGTCCACGCGGGCCAAGCCGGTGACGTGCGAACCCCAGGTGCTGCCGAAGTTCTCGGACGCCGCCGTCGAGGTCAAGGCGATGTCGCGCCCCGCCTTCAGCGTGACGGCATCGCCCTGGATCCGCGACACCAGGTTGGTCAGGTCAGTGCGCGCGGAAAGATCCACGGTAGCGCCCTGGATCAGGCCGCCGGCCTGGTTGACGATGTTGGACGCGCTCATGACGGTGGCATGGCGCGCGCCGATCGTGCCGCTGTTGTCGATATTGCCGTCCGCGACGAGCTTGACGTCGCGCCCGGCCATCAAAGTGCCGTCGCCCTTCAGGTCGTCCTTGCGGACCAGCAGGTAGACCTTGGGCACCAGCACCGTCTCGGCACTGCCGTCGGGCAGGGTGACCGTCTGCGCCACCAGCCAGACCAGATCGGTCTTGAGCTGGAGTTGTTGCGCTTCGGTCAACGCCACGCCCACCTGCACGTTGTGGTCTCGGGAAAATTGCGCGCCCGCGGCCAGCAAGGCCTTGTACTGGCTTTCGTTGTCGCCAAAGCGCTCCAGGAAGCGCTGGCCGGTGGTGGCCAGGATCTGGTCGGATACGAGCTTTTGCTCGTAGAAGCCGTCACCCAAACGCTTGGGTTGGCCCGATGGCGTCAGGAACCTGGCGCCCGCGGGTACCAGGGCGTCCCAACCCGCCAGCCGCGCGCTGGACAGCGTGTTGCCGCCTTGCACGTCGTGGCCGGCGATGGTGCTGCCGCTGCCCAGGGCGGCGCCATGTACCGAAGACGCCGCTGGGGCGTCCAGCCGTTGCGCGTCCACGCCGGAGCCGGCACCCACAGCGGGGCCGGCCGCAGCTTGCGTCGCGACGGCGCCCGCGCCGATGGCGGCTTGGACCAGGCTGGCGTCGGCGGGCTTGTCGACGCGCGGGCCGGTGAGCCCCCCGCCCGCGCCCGCGCCGCCTGCGATGGTGGTGCCCGGCAGCGCGCCAGGCTGGCGCAGCAGCTCGAACAGATAATCGCTGGACACGGTCGGCCGTTGGCCGATGAAGCGCGGGTCGGTCGCAACGAGGTAAGGCGCGTCGGGCCGCTGGTTTACCGCAAAAAGCTGGCTGTCTGGAATGCTGGCCGGGTTGGAGACGGTGCGCACGACCGTGCCACCGGGCAGGTCCAGGCTGGCGACCAACACGGGGCCCGGTGTGCCGACGCCAGCGGCACCCGGCACCGACCCGCCCAGGGCAACGTTGGAGTACCCGCCCGAGGTTCCCACGGGCAGTTCAATGCCCTGAGCCGCCAGCTTGGCGGTGTACGGAACCGAGGTTTCATAGCGGTAACTGGAACGCGGCTGCGAAAGCGTGGCCACGCCCTCGCGCACGACCGTGCGTTGGCCGCCCGCGCCGATGTTGTGGATGGCCGGGCCCGCCACATGCAGCGCGCCGCCGGCGGCGATCTGGCTCTTGTCGTTGGTGACCGTGCCCGCCAGCGTCATCGCGCCGCCGGACAGGATCTTGCCCGGGTCCGACGACAGCGTGCGCGTCTCGGTGACTGTTTCGTTGACCTGGTAATAGGTCAGAGAGCCGACCAGGCGGTTGTTGAAGTCTGCGTTGAATTCGCGAATGCGCGCGTCCAACTCCATGTGTGGCGCTTTGTACGCGGCATAGGCCGCTTCAAAAGCTTTGCGGCGCGCGGCTTCCGCCTGGCACTCCGGACTGTTGTTAAAGCAGGGCGCTGGCGGGGGAACCCAGACAGGCAAAGAGCCCGAGGGCGGCGTAACGCCGAAGACGGCCCATATGCGGGCGTCCGAGGCATAGAGGAATTTCTCCGGCTCATTCCAGCAAGGGCCGCCCGCATCTCCGCCAGCGCAACCGATGTTGGGCGCCGTATAAGTGAGTGCAATCGGTGAACTGACGCGCGCCTTGCGCTTGCCGCCCGGCGTGTAATCGAACGGCGGGCCATACCGCTCCTGCGGGTATTTGGCGGACGGCAGCAGGAACATGCGTTCGGGGTCGTCGTTTAGCCACGCCGGGTCCTTGCTGCACATGGGCGTGACTTCGTCGCACAGCCAGTTTGTGTCGGCGTCGTACATGTCCGTGCTGCCCGCTGGGGTGAAGTACACCTTGGCCTGGGACGACACCTGCACGGTCTGGCTGGCGTAGTTGGCGTTGTGGTTATGCAGCGATGCCGCCGACATGCGGGCATTGCCCGCGGCTTCGATGGTGGCGCCGGTGTTCAACAGCGACGCCGCCTGGCCCACGGCGTTGCCGCCGGCATCCAGTGCCCCGCCGATGGCGAGGTCCGCCCCGGCATAGATCAGCGCATGCGCGCGATTCACCAGAGATGCGACCCCCAGGTCCATGGTGCCCCGGGACGCTATGACGGCCCCGCCGCCCGCACCGGCACTGTTCACCAGCGTATTGGCCAGGATCGCGACCTTGTCGCCGTAGATGCGGGCCAGGTTGTCCACACTGCCCGCGTTGATGCGCGTGACCGCGCCATCAATCAGGCCGGCATTGGTCAGGCCGTGCGCGACGGTGATCGTATTGGCGCCGCCCGCCAGAAGCTGACCGGTGGCGTGGTTGGTGAGCGAGTTCGCCTTGATGTTCAGGTCGCGCCCGGCGCTGATGGTTGCGCTGTTGTCCAGCGCGCCGCCCACGGACAGCGTCATGTCGCGGCCACTGGACAGGTCGCCCGGCTGGTTCAGCGCGCCCGCATAGTGGAAGCTCAGGTCGCCCGCGGATTGCAACGTACCCAAGCCATGCAGCACTTGCGCGATGACCGTCAGGCTGTTGCCCCCCAGCAGCTTGCCCTGGCCGTTCTTCAGCGTATCCGCCACGATGTGGGCGTTGCCTTGGACGGCCACCTCGCCGCCCTGGTTGTCGAGTTCGCGGGTGGTCAGGGTCAGGTCTTGACCCGCCTGGATGGAGCCGCCCTGGTTGTTGACGCGGTCCGCCACAATGGTGACGACCTTGCCCAACACGCCCTGGGGCGCCGCCTTTGCTGCCCCCAGCGTGGCGCTGTTGTCCAGCGTGGCCGCTGTCAGCGTCAAGGCGTTGTCGGCCTGGATCAAGCCACGGTGGTTGTCGAGCGCGCCGCTGGCGTTGATGGCAAGATTGCCGCTCGCCATCGTGCCCGCGCGGTTGCTGACCGTTGCGGCATCGACTCGCATGTCGCCTGCCGCGGCGATCAGCCCTTCGGCGTTGTTGAGTTCGCCGCCTAGCGCCAGACGGGCGTCACCGGTCGAGGTGAGTTTGCCCGCCTGATTGCGCAGGTTGGCAGCCGAGATGTCCAGGCCGCCGCCCTGCACGACGGCATGGCGCGTGTCGAGGTCGCCTGGCGTGCCTAGCGTGATGTTGCCCACGGCCGAGAGCGTGCCGTGCGCCAGGTCCAGGCCGTCGCCGGTAAGGCTCAGGTCCTTGCCCGCAAGGCTGGTGCCGGGGTGGACGATGGTGCCGGCCGCAAGCGTCAGGCTGCCCGGCTGCTTAAGCGCGCCTTCACCATCCACGCCAGCCACGAGACGGCCGGCGTTGTTCAGCAGCCCCGGCGTGGTGACGAGCAGGTCGCCTCCCGCCAGGACCGAACCCGGGTTCAGCAAGGTCTTGCCCGCGCTCAAGCGAGCGTCTTCCTGGGCGGAAACCACACCGGCGTTGGCCAGCGCACCGCCCGCCTGCAAATCCAGGCCTCTGTTTGATTGAAGACGGCCCTCGGCCGCGACGGTCAGGTCACCCGCCGCGCGCGCCGTCAGGTCGCCCGCCTGTGTGGCGGCGATGCCGCCGAGCGTGGCGTCGGTGCTCGCACGCAACGCCAGGCCCTGGCCCGCTGCCAGCGAACCCTGCGTGCGCAGTGCCGCGCCGGCCTCGGCCGTCAGCGCGCCGCTGGCCTGCACGGTCGATGCCGCGCCCAATGCCAGGTCGCCCCGCTGCGAGGTCAACGTCAGGTCGCCGTTCAGCGCGGCAACCGTGCCGTTCACCGTCATGTCGTCACCGGCGATCAGCGCTTGCGACTGCCCGGCCAACAGGCGACCTGCTGCAAGCAAAGCGCCTTGCGCGGTGGCGGCAAGCGTGCCGCCTGCTTGCGCAAGCCCCGTTGCCGTAACGCTCAGGTCGCGTGCTGTCAACGTCAGGTTGGCGTCGGACGCGGCGGTGCCGTCTATGCGCAAGTCGTGCGCGGCGGCCAATGCCATATTGGCCACCGAACTCAGCGCGCCCGCGGCGTTCAGGTCGCGACCGGCACGCGCGGTCAGCGCGCCCGCGGCCTGGACCTGTGCGCCTTGCTTGACGGTCAAGTCGTGTTGCGCCGAGATCAGCGCATCGCCTGCCGCGCGCTCGCCCAACGCCGCTACCACGCCGCCCAATCGGGCGTTTTCGCCCGAGGTTAGCGTGAGGCCGCCGCCCGCAGCAATGACGCCGTCGGTATCCAGGTCCGCACCCGCGCTTGCCGCAAGGTTGTCGGATGCTTGCATCCGACCCGCCGCGCCCACTTGCAGATTGGCGCCGGCGTCGGCTTGCAGGCCGCCGCCCAAGGCCGTCGCGATGCCGTCGATGTTGATGTCGCGAGCCGCCTTCAAGGCGATGGGTGAGCCGGCGGTGACGATGCCCGTGTCCGTGATGGACAGATCGCGACCGGCCTGCGCGAGTAGCGTGCCGCCCGAGGCGGCACGGGCGCTTCTTACGCCCGGGGTGCCCGCGCCCCGGGTGTACGCTCCTTCATTGCCCGCGACCGCTGCGGTGCCGGCCGTGCCGGCGATGCGCAGGTCTTGGCCGGCAGCCAACGACAGCTTGCCGCTGCCTTGCGCCAGGGCCTGCTTTGCTACCGTCAGATTCTCGCCGGCATCGATTGCGAGCGCGCCGTTGGCGACTGTCTTGCCAGTCAGTTCAGCGTCCTTGCCCGCAGCCAGCACGATGTCCATTTCGCCGGAAACGGTGCCCGCCGCAAGCAGCTTGCCGCCCGCCCGTGCATCCAGTTGTCCGCCGGCTTGCAGCGCGCTTGCGCCGCCCAGCGTCATGTCGCCGCCACTGCTGGCGACAAGTGCGCCCTTGTCGGCCAGCACGGTGCCCTCGACCGCCAGGTCTTTTTGCACCTGCACCTGCGCCGACTGTCCGGCAACAAGCATGCCGGCAAGCGTCGCGGCGTCCGCGTGGACAGCAATCGCGCCGTCGGCCTGCAGGCGCGAGCCCGCCAAGGTGGTCAATACGCCGCCCACGTTTGCGCTGAGTGCTCCTGTCGCCAGCGTCTGCCCGGCCACTGTCACGTTGGAGCCCGCATCCAGGACCAGATCGGCAAGGGACGACATGGCGCCCGCCGCCATCAGCGATGCGCCCGCCCGCGCCAGCAAGGCGCCGCCCGCCAAGGCCTGGCTGTCAGACGACAGCGTCAGATCTTGCCCGGCAATCAACTGCAACGGCCCCTTGGCCGATGCAGCCGTGCCCGTCATGGCCAGCTCGCCGCCGGCCAGGATGGATGCGCCTTGGTCGCCGCGCACGGCGCCCGCGATCGTTGCGTCGCCCTCCGCCTCGACACGTGCCTTGCCAGACGATTCCAACTGCGCCGACCCGCCGACACGCACATCGTTCTTCGCAAGCAGATCCAGCGCGCCATCCACGCCCACCTTGCCGTTGACACTGGCATCCCGCTCGGCGCGCAACTGTGCATGGCCCTTGGACACCAGCACGCCATTGCCCGCAAGATCGCGCCCCGACTGGGCGTGGACGCCCTGCCCTTGCAACTGGCTGCCCGCGCCCAGCAGCAGATCATTGCCGCTCTTCAGGTCCAGCGTGCCGCCGTCGGCCAGCGCATTGCCCTCCACGCGCAGGTCGCGCGCGGCCGCCAGCGCCATGCCGCGCTGGGACAAGGCCGTGCCTGCAAGGGTCAGATCCCGGCCCGCGTTCAGCGCCATCGCGCCGTCGGACTGCAGATGCGAGCCGCTTGCGGTGCTCAAGGACTGACCCGCTTGCACCTCCAGCGCGCCTGCGGCGTAAAGCTGGTTGCTGATGCTGGCATTGCGCGCGGCCTGCAACGTCAATGCCTTCAATGAGCTGACCGTACCCGCCACGAGCAGGTCGCCATCCGTCTTGGCGCGCAGGGGTCCTGCCGCCGCCATGCGCGCCAAGGCGCCCACGGACAAGTCACCGCCCGCGCTCAGGTCCAGGCCGCCCACGCTGGCGGTCAGTGCCCCGTCCACCGTCAACGCGCCCAACGCGGCCAGCGTCATATCGCCATTGCCGCGCCAAGCGCCGGACAAGCGCATAGCGTTACCGGCTTCTGCCCGCGATGCGCCCTCTGCTTCCCACTGCGCCGCCTTGCCCATGCTGAGATCGCGCGCGGCAACGAGGGACGCGTCGCCGCTTGCCTGCGCGGAGCTGTCCACTTGAATGTCGCGACCCGCGGTCAGTTCGATACCGCCGCGCGACCCCATCGTGCCTGCCGCGTAGAGATCGCTGCCCGCCGTTGCTGATATACCCTCGCCTTGCGTACGGCTGGCCTCACCCAGCCGCAGCGCCTTGCCCGCGTTCAGCGCCAGTGCGCCGTCATAGGCCCGCGCAACGCCATCGATGCGCAGGTCGACGCCGGCATCCAGCGTGATGCCTACGTTGGCTTGCGCCTCGCCCACCAAGAGCAAGTCTTGGCCGGCTTGTAGTGTCATCGCGGCTTCTGATTGCAGGTGCGCCTCGGCGCTCGCCACGATTTTTCCGAACGCCTTGAGCGACAGTGGGCCACCCGCTAGCAGCTTGCCGTCTACCGTGGCGTCACGCGCGGCCTGCGCCGTCAGCCCGGCCGCCGACGACGCCGTTCCCGCCACATTCAGCGCGCCCCCGGCGCGCAACGCCAGCGGCCCGGCCGCCTGCACACGGCCGCTGGCGCCGATCGACAGGTCACTACCCGAGCTCAGGTTCAAGGCCCCCCGCACCGCTTCCGCCGCACCGGTGATGTCCAGCTTGCCGGCCGCGTTCACCTGCGTGCCAAGATTGCTGCGCAAGCTGCCCGACAGCGTGATATCGCTGTCGCTCGACAAGGCCGCGCTGCCGGTCGCCTCGAAGGTGCCGGTGACGGAGGCCAAGTCCGTGGCCCGCAGGGTCAGATCGCCGTCTGCGCCTAGCGTGCCACCGAGCGTCGCATGCCTGCCCGCCGTCAATACCGCCGGACCCACGGCCGATATCTCACCGCTGGTGTGGATATCGCGCGCCGCTTCCATGGCAACGCCTACGCCTTGAGTCTGGCTGCTTTTACCCAAGCGCAGATCATTCCCGCTCTTCAGGCCAAGCTTGCCGCCGTATGCCAGCACGGCGCCGTCCGCGTTCAGATCCCGCGCTGCCTCGATCGAAATGGCGCCATCACTCACGGCCGAACCCGCCAGATGGGCGTCCTGCCCTGCGCTCAGCGTCATGTTCTTGGCCGATTGCAGTTGCGCGGCCCCGCTCGTGCCCAAGCCCAGGCCTGCGCGCAAGGACAGCGTGTCGCCGGACAGCAGTTGGCCACTTACGTTGACGTCGCGCGCCGCCGTCAGCGCCTGGGCGCCTTGGCTGGACAGTGCGCCGTCTACCGTCAACGCGCCGCCGCTCTTGCCCTGTAATGCGCCGCCCGCCACTGCCTTGCCCGGCTTGCCGACCGACAGGTCTCCGCCCGCCAGCATCTCCAGCCCGCCTTGCGCGACAGAGATTTCGCCGTCCAAGCGCAATGCGCCCTTGGCTTGAATGCGGTTGCCTTCGTTGCTGCGCAGCGCGCCGACAATCAGGATGTCTTGTCCCGCCTTGATGTCCGCACTGCGTTCCGCGTCCACGCGCGCGCCCTGGGCCACCGTGACGTTGCCCCGGCTTTGCAGATTCAGTTGTCCTGTCGCTTGCGCTTGACCGCCGACAAGGGTGTCGCGTCCTGCCTTCAAGGCCATATCGCCACGCGAAGCCATCGCGCCGTCAGCGATAAGATCGCCGCCTGCCTGCACGGACACGCCGTCGCCTTGGGTGCGGCTGGCCTTGCCCAACTGCAAGGTATTGCCCGCGTTCAACGCCAACGCGCCGGCGTAAGCGTGCGCCGCGCCATCAATGCGCAGGTCGCGCCCGGCATCCAGCGTCAGGCCCGTATTGGTTTGGGCCTCGCCCGCCAGGGACAAGTCGTTGCCGGCAAGCAGCGTCATGGCGCCTTCTGATTGCAGCCGCGCATTCGCGCCTGCTGCCATATCGCCCGCAGCCTCAAGCCGCAGAGCCCCCCCCGCCAACAACTTGCCGTCGACCTTGGCGTCACGCGCGGCCTGCGCCGTCAGCGCCGCCATGGATGACACCGTGCCGGCCGCGTTCAGCGCGCCTTGCGTGCGCAGCACTACCGGGCCACCCGCCTGCACGCTGCCGCTGGTGCCGATCGACAGGTCGCCGCCAGAAGCCAGCGTCAAAGCGCCTTCCGCAGCATCCGCCGCACCGACAACACCCAGCGTGCCCGCCGCCCGCACGTCCACGCCTTGATTGCCGTTCAGCGTGCCCGCCAACAGGGCATTGCCGCCTGCCTTCAGGTCGACGCTAGTCTCGGCCACCATGTCGCCGCCCGTGCGCACATCGCCACCGGCATTCACCACGATGCGCTTGCCCTGCGCCTTGCTGGCCTGGCCCAACCGCAGATCGCTTCCGCTGTTCAGGTCAAGCCCGCCGCCGTAGGCCAGCGCGCTGCCATCCATGCGCAGATGGCGCGCCGCATCGATCGACAACGCCCCGTCCGTCAATGCCACGCCGGCCAAATGGGCGCTACCGCCTGCGCGCATCGTCAAGCCCTGGGCCGCCTGCAGATGCGCGCCAGCGTCAGAAGCCAGGTCCGCGCCCGCCTGCGTCAGCAAATTGCCGGACGTGTATATCTGGCGCGGCAGCACCAGGTCGCGTCCCGCTTCCAGCGTGGCGCCTGCCTTGGCGGAGACAACACCGGGCGACATCGACGCGCCGCCTGCATGGGTTCCGGCAGCCGTGCTTGCTGCCGATGCGCCGGGTCCAGCGCCGCCGGCATTGCCGCTGCTTCCACTGTTTCCGCTGCCGTCTCCCGCGCTGCCGCCATTGCCGGCGACGTTTCCGTTACCAGCCAAGCTCCCGTTGCCCGCACCCGCACCGGGCTGCGTCACCGGGGCTTGCACGCCAGCCACCTTCAGATTGCGGGCAGCAAGCGCATTGATGTCCTGATCAGCCGTCAGCAAATGCCCCGACAGCACCAGGTCCTGGCCGGCCGCAACGCGCAGCGCGTCCGGGGTACGCAAGCTGCCTTGCGCGCCGACGGTCACATCCTTGCCGCCCCGCACGCTTAACGGCCCGCCGGCCCCCACCGCGCCCTGAATGCTGGCATCGCGGCCCGCGATCAATGTCGTTGCGCCCACGGCCTGCGCCGTGCCCTGCACGGATAGATCCCGACCGCTTGCCATGCGCAGCGCGCCCGCTGCCTGCGCGGTGCCGCTGGGCGTAATGCGCAGGTCTCCCGCGGCGTCAACGTGCAAGTCGCCAGTCAGCGCCACCAGGTTGCCGCCGATGTTCACACCCACGCCGGCCTCGGTACCGATCAGCCTGATGCTGTTTGCATACATGCCGCCCAGTGCGGCCGTGTCCAGCGCCACGTCGGGCTTGGGGCCTTGCCCGGCTTGGGCGGATACCGCACCCGTGCCGTAGTCGACGCGCGCGGCGCCGGCCGTGACGTTAAGCCTGTCGGCCCAGACGCCCGCATTGATTTCCAGCGTGCGGGCCAGCAGATCCACCTGGCTCAGGTTGGCGCCGTACAAGCCGTCGCCCTCAATGCGCAGCTTGCCCGACGCAATGTCAAAGCCGATACGGCCGTCGGAACCGACTTGCGGCCGGCCGGTCGTCAGCGTGGCGCGGTCGGCGTTCAAGAAGCCGCAGCCATTGCAGGTGATGCCGGCGGGGTTGGCGACGATGATGTTTGCCCGGTTGCCGGCCACCTCCAGGGTGCCCAGCAATTGCGACGGGTTCGGCGCGGTGACCTGGTTGAGGATGGTGGTGGCGCGCTGGTTGCCCAGCATGATGTTGCCCGCCACCTGGCCGGCCAACTGCGTCTGGCTGGCGCCGCCGCTGTTGTTGAGCACTACCCCGGACGGGCCCACGTTGAATTGCGTGTAGCGGTTGTTCGAGACCCCGCCCGCCGAGGGCGGCGCGATGTTGATGACAGGCACCCCGTTGGTGACGCCCACGGCAGGCTTGGCGCCGGCAACGCTCTTGTCCACCGTGATCGGCAAGCTCTGCGCCAGCACCGGCGACCAGACCTGCAAGAAAACAACGGACCAGACAATCATCGAACGAAGCTTGGACATCACGCGTACCCGGTAACGTAAGGGTCGACTGCGGCGCAAGCCGTGGCGCCCGGGGCGAACTCCGAGCCATGTCGACCAGATCTATCAAGAAGGCTGGCGGCGCAAGACCGCCGGGTCAGAACTCGAACATCAGTGCGGCCGCGAAAACGGTGGATGCGGTTTTCAAGGGCTCGGGCTTTTTCAGCGGCCAGCCGGCGGATAGGTCGTAACTGGCATCCACGTAAGGGATGGCGAGCCTGCCGCGCAGTCCGGCCACCGCCCCCACCAAGGTGCGCCCGGTCAGCCATTGCGCCGATTCGCCCCCCACGCGGCCCGCGTCCACGCCCGCATACAGTTGATGGCCCGGCACGCCCAGCATGTTTTCCAGCCCCAGCGACAGGTCATTGCGCAGGGTCCAGCCGTCTTCCGCGGCCAGCGTCATCTGGCCGTCGAAACCACGTACCGCGTAGCGATTGCCGATGGTGAAGTAGTCCGATGGCACGACTGCCGTTTTTGCGTGTTGGATCTGCCAGTTCACTTGGTAGGCCCAAGGCTGGTCCGCCAGTTGGAATGGCAGGTAAAGGCCGGCATTGGCCGCCACAATCGTGCTGCGGCCATCCCAATCGGGTTTGCCGTACACGTAGCCAGGCTGGTCGGACATTCCTGTCAGCGTGCCACGCACGCCTGCTCCAATATCCAGCACCGCGCGCCCCAGGTAATGGCGATGCCCGAAGCTGAAGTCGTAACCCGTGACGTCGCGCCGCTGGACTTCAATGGGGACGTCGTTCAAGGTGCTGCCGACACGCTTGCGCAGCATCGCCAAGGTCGCCGTGCCCTTGTAGTCGGTGCCGCGATAGGGCACCACCGACACGCCCGCCTGCAACTGCTTGGTGGTGCCGCCATAGACGATGGGCTCGTCAAACCCGGCCACGGCTTGACGATAGGTGGATTTGCTTGCGCCCGCGAACAGCGCCCAGTAGCCGAAGGGAATGCTGTAGTTGATGGATGCCGCCCGCGTGTTCGATTCCGCGTCGCGCCAGCGCGCATTGCTGTTCCACGACACCGACAACTGGTCGTAAAGGAACAATGGGGAATCCAGCGTCAGCCCGGCGTTGACTTGATATTTGCCGATGGCGTCCAGGCCGCCGTTATCGCCGCCCACATAGCCCTGCCAGCGTTTGCCCGTGCCGGGGCGAAGAACGATGTCGGAGTCGCCAAGTTCCGGGCCGGGTCCCACGTCGATGGCCGCGTCAGCCTGGCCGCGAAGCCGCCGAATGTTCTCCAGCGCCTGGTCCAGATCGCGCTGGTTCAACGCACCGCCGGGGCCGGTCGGCAACGCGGTACGCCACCAACCGACCGCACCATCGTCCTGCACGCCGGAGATGCGGCCTGGCAGGTAGCGCAAGGTCAGGATGCCCGCGGCCAGGGACTGCTCGGGTACGACAACGCGCGCGGTCACCTGGCCGCCGCTGATCAGTCGTTCAATCAAGTGATCCTGCAAGACGCGCAGGCCTTGCCCGCCAACGCAATGGCCGATGACGGCGCTGGCTGCGTCCGCCAGTACCGCGGGCGGCGTCGCGCCCTCCCAAGCCAGTTCGCGCATCACGAAGCAAGGCGTTTCAACGAGCAGATCCAGCTTGGTCCTGCCCGACTCCGCGCCAGAAGACATGACGTCGGGGCGCTCAGCCGAACGGGCGCGCTGAACGTCCAGCTCTTGCTCAAGTCTGCGTTCAATTTCGGACGGAAGCACAGCCGCCTCGGGCAGGCTTTGTGCGACGGATACGGTGGGTAAGGCTCCTGCCACCAACAGGCTTGCGATGACACGCCAGCGCCAAAAGGAATTCATAACGGGTCGGCGCCCGCAGCGTGTGCGCGGAGCGATCTATCTCACAGAACTGAATGAGGCGGCAGTCTGTCGTGAAAGATCGTTAACAACAATACTAATTTGGCATCGGCAAGCAAAATCTGAGTTTTACTAATATTTGAACGCTGTTTGGAAGGACTTAACGAAATAAGGCGAGTTTTGCCAAATCAGCCACTCGGTCTGAGTGGCGAAATGGGTCGAGGGGATCGGGCTTTTATGCCGCGTTCGTCTGGCACCGGCACTTCATTCAGAACCGGCCGGCGCAGCCCGTTTGCCCCTAAAATAACGGCCCCCGCTCTGCCGCGCTAAAATTGCGCAGATTTTGATCATTGGCGCCGGCTCGCGCCCACCGAGGTATTCCATGTCTTCCCCCAAAGTCGGCTTCGTCAGCCTGGGCTGTCCTAAAGCCCTGGTCGACTCCGAACGCATCCTGACCCAACTGCGCACCGAAGGGTACGAAGTCACGCCCGAGTACAACGATGCGGACGTCGTCGTCGTCAACACCTGTGGATTCATCGACAGCGCCAAGGCCGAATCGCTTGAAGCCATTGGCGAAGCGTTGGCCGAGAACGGCAAGGTCATCGTCACCGGCTGTATGGGCGTTGAGGAATCGGTGATTCGCAAGGTGCACCCCAGCGTGCTCGCGGTGACCGGTCCCCAGCAGTATGAAGAGGTGGTGCGCGCCGTGCATGACGCCGCGCCGCCCAAGAAGGACCACAACCCCTATCTGGATCTGGTGCCGCCGCAAGGCATCAAGCTGACGCCGCGCCACTACGCCTATCTGAAGATCTCGGAAGGCTGTAATCACCGTTGCAGCTTCTGCATCATCCCGTCGATGCGCGGCGACCTGGTCAGCCGCCCCGTGGGCGATGTGCTGAGCGAGGCCGAACGCCTGGTCAAGGCCGGCGTGAAAGAACTGCTGGTGATCTCGCAGGACACCAGTGCGTATGGCGTGGATGTGAAGTACCGCAGTGGCTTCTGGAACGGTCGCCCGGTGAAGACGCGCATGACGGAGCTCTGTCTGGCCTTGTCCGAAATGGGCGTCTGGACGCGCTTGCACTATGTGTACCCGTACCCGCACGTGGACGAAGTGATTCCGCTGATGGCCGAGGGCAAGATCCTGCCGTACCTGGACATTCCGTTCCAGCACGCCAGCCCGCGCATTCTGAAAGCCATGAAGCGCCCGGCGTTCGAAGACAAGACGCTGGCGCGCATCAAGCGTTGGCGCGAGATCTGCCCCGACCTGACCATCCGCTCCACCTTCATCGTGGGCTTTCCCGGCGAGACCGAGGAAGACTTCCAGTACCTGTTGGACTGGATGCAGGAAGCGCAGTTGGATCGCGTGGGCTGTTTCCAGTATTCGCCGGTGGAAGGCGCGCCCGCGAACCTGCTGGACAACCCCGTGCCCGACGAGGTCAAGCAAGACCGTTGGGAACGCTTCATGGAATTGCAGCAGGGCATTTCGACCGCGCGCCTGGCCCGCAAGGTGGGCCGCGAGATCGATGTGCTGATCGATGAAGTGGACGAAGACGGCGCCATTGGCCGCAGCAGCGCCGACGCGCCTGAGATCGACGGCTGTGTGTACGTCAGTTCGGAAAAAACGCTGAAAGCGGGCGACCTGGTGCGCGTGCGCGTCACCGAATCAGACGAATACGACCTCTGGGGCGAGGCGATCTGAATCTGATAAAGCAGGGGCGCGCCGCCAGCCTTGGCGGTGCGCCCCTCTTGGTTTGATCGCGCCCGCCAGGCAGACGCCATCGCCGCGCGATGCGGCTGCTTGTTTACAGGAAATCCGCCAGATCGTCGGCGTGTTCCTCTTCCACCGCCAGGATCTCTTCCAGCATCCGGCGCGTGGTGGAATCCTGATCACCGATGTATTCGATCATCTGACGATAGCTGTCGATGGCGATACGTTCGGCGATCAAGTTTTCCTTGATCATGTCTTGCAGGCTTTTGCCTTCGACATATTCCGAATGGCTGCGCTCCAGGATGCCCTTGGGCGACAGGTTCGGCTCGCCACCCAGCTGCACGATGCGCTCGGCCAGGCGGTCGGCGTGTTCCTGTTCCTGCGTGGCGTGTTCGGCGAATTCCGCCGCCACCGGTTCGGCGTTCAAGCCACGGGCCATGAAGTAGTGGCGCTTGTAGCGCAGCACACAGACGATTTCCGTGGCCAACGCTTCGTTCAGCAGTTTCAGCACGGTTTCGCGGTCTGCGCGATAGGTGTCCGTGACGGCGCCGGACTCGATGTCTTGGCGTGCCTTGGCGCGGATCGCCTTCACGTCCATGTCGAATGGGCGGCTGGCCTTCTGGGGGGTTCGGGTTGCTTGTTCCATATCGTTCGCTCCTCTAGTTAGTGAAAGCCCTACGACGCTGGATTTCCAGTCGTACCGAACGACTCAGTCTACCGATCACAGCGGAACTTGCTGTGTCCAAACATTGCTCCTGCCACCAATTTGCACTGGCTGGAGCCCCCCAAACGCGCCCGCTGACCTTCTCGTAAACTATCGACTTCCCGGAACGCCCGTGACGCAATCTGTAACGGGCCCGGCCATCTTGAACCTGTTATGAACCTGAAGAACATCTGCGTGTATTGCGGCTCGAATCCCGGCTCGCGCCCGGACTACATCGAGCAGGCCCGCGTGCTGGCCCGCGAATTGGTCAAGCGCGACCTGGGGCTGGTGTACGGCGGGTCTGTCGTCGGCATCATGGGCGTGGTGGCCAACGAGGTGCTCGCCGCTGGCGGCCGCGTCATCGGCGTGATCCCCGAACTGCTGCAGAAAAAGGAACAGGCGCACCGTGGCCTGACCGAATTGCACCTGGTGCAGAACATGCACGAGCGCAAGGCGATGATGATCGAGAAGTCAGACGGCTTCATCGCCCTGCCTGGCGGCGCCGGCACGCTTGAAGAGTTTTTTGAAGTCTGGACCTGGGCGCAATTGAACATGCACCAGAAGCCCTGCGGCCTGTTGAATATCGCGGGGTATTACGATGCGCTGGTGCAGTTCGTGGACCACGCCGTCGAAGAAGCCTTCATCCGCCCCCAGCATCGCGACATGCTGGTCGTGGAAGAAGACCCCGCCCTGCTGCTGGATCGCTACGCCATCTACGAGCCGCCCAACGTCTCGAAGTGGTTCGATCCCATCACGGCCTGATGTCCCACACCCACACACTTGAGACCATGACGGAAGCCCTAGCAATGTCCTCCGATTCGTTGTCCCCCTCCAGCACCGAGTCCGTGTTGCGTGCGTATTTCCACGCCAAGGACGAGAACCGCCCCCACCACATGGCGCGCGCATTCGCCCCCGACGCCGTGCTGAAAATGGCCCTGCGCACGCAGGCCATTGCGTTTCCGCCCGAATCCCACGGCTTGGCGGCAATAGCCGACACGCTGGTCCGCAAGTTCGGGCAAACCTACGAAAACGTCTACACGTTCTACCTGTCGCGACCCGCGGCCGACGCGCGGCTGCCCGACTACCAGTGCGACTGGATCGTCGGCATGACCGAAAAGGCCACCGGCAATGTGCGCGTGGGCTGTGGCCGGTACGACTGGAAGTTTCAGCCGGAGCCCTATCGCGCGACCGACCTCACCATCACCATCGAAACCATGGTCACGCTGCCGGCGGCCGACATGCCCGCCGTGTTCGGCTGGCTGCTGGGCCTGGATTACCCCTGGACCAACGCCGCCCGTGTCGTGGCCAGCGCGCCGCCGCTTGAAGCCCTGGCGCCGGTGGTGCACTATTTGCTTCACCCCAACGGCTTGTAGCGCCGCCGCAAGCCGGCAAACGGATTGATTACTTGAAATACGACATCGCTGCATTCGACTTCGACGGAACCTTGGCGGACACCATGCCTTGGTTCAATTCCATTCTGAACACGGTGGCCGACAAATACGGCTTTCGCAAGATCGACTTGTCCGAACGCGAAAACCTGCGCCATCGCGAAGCCTCTGAAATCCTGAAGTACCTGGGCATTCCGCTGTGGAAGTTGCCGGCCATCATGACGCACGTGCGCACGCTGATGCAGGACATCGACCCCAGCGTGCACCTGTTCGACGGCATCCCCGATATGCTCGCGCAATTGAAGGCCGGTGGGATGCGCCTGGCGGTGATCAGTTCGAACTCCATTGAAAACGTGCAGCGCGTGCTGGGCGCCGACACCGCCGCGCTGTTTGACGACTATGAATGCGGCACCGACCTGTTCGGCAAGGCCGCCAAGATCGACCGCTTGATGCGGCGCCATGAAGTGGCCCCCGAACGCTTCCTGCTGGTGGGCGACGAAATGCGCGACATCGACGCCGCCCGCAAGGCCGGCGTGCGCGTCGGGTCGGTCGCCTGGGGCTATAACCACATGGACGCCCTGCGCGAACGCAAGCCCGACGAACTCTTTACAGCCGTCGCCGACCTGCCCGCCATTCTGGCCTGACCCCGCCCACCGGAACCCGCCATGCACACCGACCCCGCTCATCTCGTCACCAACCCCGCCGCGCTGCAAGCGCTGTACGGGGAGCCTGGCGAGGCTTCGTTGAAGAAGGAAGTGGATCACGTGCACCCGCACTACCGCGCCTTCATCGAAGCGGCGCCGTTCGCGATGCTGGCCACTTGCGGGCCGGATGGCCTGGATGCATCGCCGCGCGGCGACCCCGCCGGCTTTGTGGTGGTGGAAGACGAGAAGACGCTGTTGCTGCCTGATCGCCGTGGCAACAACCGCATGGACAGCCTGCTGAACGTGCTGGCCGATCCCCGCGTGGCGCTGCTGTTCCTGGTGCCGGGAGTGGGCGAAACGTTGCGGGTGAACGGCACGGCGCGCATCAGCGTCGACCCGGCCCTGCTGGAACGCTTTGCCATGGACGGCAAGCTGCCGCGCTCGGTGCTGATCATCGATGTGCAAACCGTGTACTTCCAATGCTCGCGCGCCCTGCTGCGCTCGCGCCTGTGGGACCCGGCCACGCAAGTGCCGCGCAGCGCGCTGCCCAGTACCGGCCGCATCCTGTCGGACCTGACGGCCGGCACCTTCGACGGCGTGGCTTACGACCGCGACCTGCCCGCGCGCGTTGCGGGCACCTTGTACTGATATCGGCCCTGGGGGTCCGCACACATGGCACGCAACGTCGAAATCAAGGCCCGTGTCGATAGCATCGCCGCGCTGGAACCCCTGGCCGCCGCGCTATCAGGGCAAGAGCCCGCGTCCCTGGAACAAGACGACACCTTCTTCACCTGCACCCACGGCCGCCTGAAGCTGCGCGCGTTTGCCGACGGCACGGGCGAACTGATCTTTTACCGCCGTGCCGACGACACCGGCCCCAAAGAAAGCTTCTACTCGATATCCCCCACGGAATCGCCCGACACCCTGCGCGAGACCCTGACGCTGGCCTATGGCGCCATTGGCCGCGTGAAAAAGCACCGTGTGGTGTTCATGGCCGGACGTACCCGCATCCATCTGGACCGGATCGAGGGCCTGGGGGAATTCCTGGAACTGGAAGTGGTGCTGCGCGACGGCGAAAGCACCGACGCCGGCATGGAAGAAGCCCGCACCTTGATGGCAGGGCTGGGGGTAGCGCCCACGCAGTTGGTGGCGGGCGCCTACCTGGACTTGCTGGCCGGCAGCCGCCAGCCCTGAGGGTTCAGGCCGGCTGCCAGCCGCGCATGAACACATCCACCGGCTGGCGCTTGCCGCCCGCCTTCTGCAATTCCAGCAAGCGCAGCACGCCCGCGCCGGTGGCGATGTCGATACCGTTCGCGTCAGCGCGCAACACGCTGCCGGGCTCGGCCGTCACGGCCATATCCAGCGCCTGCGCGCGCCACACCTTGACCGGATCGGGCAGGCCGGCCAGGCGGATGCTGGCACCGGGCACGGGGTTGAAGGCGCGCACGCGGCGCGCCAGCAATTCGGCGGGCTGGGTGCAGTCCAGCGCGGCTTCGGCCTTGTCCAGCTTGGCGGCGTAGGTCACGCCGTCTTCGGGTTGCTTGCGCGGGGTCAGGCCGCCTTGAGCCAAGGCGTTCAGCGCATCCACAATGGCTTCGCCCCCTGCCAGCGCTAAGGCGTCGTGCAATTGCGCGGCGTTGGTATCGGCGGAAATGGGCACCACGCGCTCAAGCAGCATGTCGCCCGTATCCAGACCCTGATCCATCTGCATGATGGTCACGCCCGTTTGTGTGTCGCCTGCTTCAATGGCGCGCTGAATCGGCGCCGCGCCGCGCCAGCGCGGCAGCAGGCTGGCGTGGATGTTCAGGCAGCCCAGGCGCGGCAGGTCCAGCACCCATTGCGGCAGGATCAGGCCATAGGCGGCCACCACCATCACGTCGGGCGCCACCTGCTCCAGCAGCGCGCGCGCCTCGGCGGCCTCGTCGGGGTAGCGGCCATCCAGGCGCAGGCTGCGCGGCTGGGCGACGGGAATACCGGCATCCAGCGCGGCCTGCTTGACCGGGCTGGGCGTCAGCTTCAGGCCACGCCCGGCGGGACGATCGGGTTGGGTCATCACCAGGGCAATCTCGTGACCCGCGGCCCGCAAGGCGTCGAAAGCGATACGGGCGAATTCCGGCGTGCCGGCAAAAACTAGGCGCATGGGGATGTCAGACCAAAGAGTGGAAAACGGGAATCAGTCGCGCAGCGCTTCGCGCTCGGCCTTCTTCAGCTTGGTCTTGATGCGGTTCTGCTTGAGGTTGGACAGGTATTCAACGAAGACCTTGCCTTCCAGGTGGTCCAGCTCGTGCTGCACGCACACGGCCAGCAGGCCGTCGGCCTCGAACTCGAAGGGTTTGCCGTCGATGTCCAGCGCCTTGCAGCGGATACGCGAGGCGCGTTCGACCTCGTCGTAGACACCCGGCACGGACAGGCAGCCTTCTTCGTAGACCTTGTGGTCATCGCTGCGCCAGGTGATCTCGGGGTTGATCAGCGTGAGCAGTTCATTGCTGTCCTCGGACACGTCGATCACGACCACGCGCTCATGCACGTCGACCTGGGTTGCGGCCAGGCCGACACCCGGCGCGTCGTACATGGTTTCGGCCATGTCGCGCACCAGTTGACGAATGCGGTCGTCGACTTCGGCTACCGGCTTGGCCTTTTTATGCAAGCGCGGGTCCGGGTAGCGAAGGATAGGAAGTAAAGCCATTGAAAGGGGATCGCCAGTAATTGATGCTTGGGCAAGAGTTTAATTCATTAGAGTCTTGATTTCTAATAGTTTTCGGCTAAGTCCGGCATTGCGGAATTGCTGCGTCCCCGCTTGTTGATGAGGCGGGTCCGCCCCCTTTTCAACGGCGATCCAGGATCCTGGCCAGACCCACCACCGTTGCATCACACGGCCCCTGCCTGGACGCTTTCATCCCTGCCCCGCCGACGCCCATCGCGCCTTGCATGCGACACTTGCCCACCCTGGTTGCCCACCTACCTGCCCGCCTCATGCCGCTTACGCATACTGTTGACGAACTGTCCGCCTGGTTGCGGCTGTCCCTGGAGCCCAATGTGGGTTCCGCCACCGCCTGTACGCTGCTGAGCGCGCTCGGCCTGCCCGAGCAGATTTACGCGCAGCGCGCCACCGCCCTGGCCCGCCACTTGCCCGACGCGCTGGCGCGCCAACTGGCCGCGCCCATGCCGGCCGACATGGCGGCCCTGGTGGAAGGCGCGCTGCAATGGGTGCAAGGCCCTGACCGCTACATCCTGACGCTGGCCGACCCGGCTTATCCGCAGAATCTCTTGACCATCGCCGACCCGCCCATCCTGCTGTACGTGGTGGGAAATCCCGCCTTCCTGCAAGGGCCCTCCCTGGCGGTCGTGGGCGCGCGTAACGCCACGCCGGGCGGCCAGGAGAACGCACGCGCATTCGCCCGACATCTGGCCGGACATGGCTGGCGGGTGGTCAGCGGTCTGGCGCTGGGCATCGACGCCGCGGCGCACGAAGGCGCGCTGGACGCGGGGGCCGATGGCGCGGGCACCGTCGCCGTCATGGGCACCGGCATCGACCGCATCTACCCCGCGCGTCACCGCGATCTGGCGCACCGCATCGCCGCACACGGCGCGCTGGTGTCTGAATTTCCCTTGGGCACGGGCGCCCTGCCGCCGCACTTTCCCAAGCGCAACCGCATCGTGGCGGGCCTGGCGCGCGGCGTGCTGGTGGTGGAAGCCGCCAAGCAAAGCGGGTCGCTCATCACCGCGCGGCTGGCCGGCGAAAGCGGGCGCGAGGTCTTCGCCATTCCCGGCTCCATCCATTCGCCCTTGTCGCGCGGCTGCCATGCTCTGATCCGCCAAGGCGCCAAGCTGGTGGAAACGGCCGCCGACATTACCGACGAACTCGGCGGCGGCCCCACGCCCACCGCGCGCCGTGTGACGCCGCCCGCCCCGGCATTGCCCAGCCACCCCGTGCTGGAGGCGCTGGGCTTTGATCCGCTGCACCTGGACGCCATCCAGGTCCGCTCGGGGCTGGCCGTGGGCGACCTGCAGGCGCAATTGGTGGAACTGGAATTGCAGGGCCGCATCGCTCGCCTGGATGATGGGCGGTACCAGCGGCTGAGCTAGGAGCCGGTGCGCGGGCTCTCAACCCACGTACCTTGCGCGCGGCTCATAGACACATCACCCGCTTGGGCAGCGCGCGTTCCGATGGCGCTAATATTGACGATGGCGCCGCAGCCTTGCGCGCCGCGTCACCCAAATCGAACCAGGAAGAGACATGGCTTTGCCCTCCCGCGTGAAGATCGTCGAAGTGTCGCCCCGCGACGGTCTGCAGAATGAAAAGGAATTCGTGCCGACCGAGATCAAGGTCGAGCTGATCAACCGCCTGTCGGCCGCGGGCTTCCCCAATGTGGAAGCCGCGTCGTTCGTGTCACCCAAGTGGGTGCCGCAGATGGCCGATGGCGCCGACGTCATGGCGCGCATCGAGCGCCGTCCGGGCACCATCTATTCGGTGCTGACGCCCAACATGAAGGGCTTTGAAGGCGCGCTGGCCGCCGGCGCGGACGAAATCGTCATCTTCGGCGCCGCCAGCGAAGCGTTCTCGCAAAAGAACATCAACTGCTCCATCGCCGAATCCATCGCCCGCTTCGAACCCGTGGTGCAAGCCGCGCGCGAAGCCGGCATCCGCGTGCGCGGCAGCATCAGTTGCGCGCTGGGCTGTCCGTACCAGGGCGAGGTTCCGGTCGAGGCCGTGGTGGACGTGGCGCAGCGCTACTTGGCGATGCAGGTCGATGAAATAGACGTGGCCGACACCATCGGCGTGGGCACGCCGCAGCGCGTGCGCGACGTGATGGCGGCAGTCACCCGCGTGGTTGACCCGGCGCGCGTGTCCGGCCACTTCCACGACACCTACGGCCAGGCGCTGGCCAACATTCTGGCGGCGCTGGAAACCGACATTTCCATCTTCCATACGTCGGTCGCCGGCCTGGGCGGCTGCCCCTACGCCAAGGGCGCCACCGGCAACGTCGCCACCGAAGACGTGCTGTACATGCTGCGCGGCCTGAACATCGACACGGGCGTGGACTTCGACGCCGTGGTCGATATCGGCCAATGGATGTCGGCCCACCTGAACCGCAAGGGTTCCAGCCGCGCGGGCAATGCCATCGCGGCCAAACGGGCCGCATGAACCAGCCCGGCCCTGCCCCGTCTTTGGAAGACCGCGCGGCATTGCTGCGCGAGATCGGGCCGTTGCCCTTGTCGGGGCAGGCGTGGCCGGATTGGGTAAGGATTTTGGCCTGGGTCATCCTGGCCGTGCTGGGCGTGCAGGTGGTCACCACCGCCATCCGCGCCCCCGCGCAGCCCTTCGACACCCTGCTGGCCGTCGTGGTGGTGCTGTGCTTTGTGGGGCTGCTGTTCGTGTCCTGGCACATGCAGGTGTCGATCACCACGATCGACGAGCGCGGGCTGCGCCAGTCGTGGTTCACCCGCCGGGAAGTCGCGTGGGAAGACGTGCGCTACGCCCGCTTCGTCCCGATGCTGTTTTCAAAACGGCTGGTGATCTTCACGCACCGGGGCCGGCCTGTGATTCTTCAGGGCGGCACCCGGGAACTGCGCACCGCTTTCGTGAAGATCGCGCAGTTGTACCGACAGGGGTGACGGGCGGCGCTGCGCTGGCGGCAGCGCCATCGGACGATCAACGGATCGGCAGCGCGTACATCAAACCACCCTGCGTCCACTGCGCATTCAGGCCACGCTTGATCTTCAACGGGCTGCCTTCTCCCACGTTGCGCTCAAAGCTTTCGCCGTAATTGCCCACTTGCTTGACGATGTTGTAGGCCCACTTTTCGTCCAGACCCAGATTGGCGCCGCTGCCCGGCGTCACACCCAGAATGCGCTTGATGTTGGGGTTGGCGCTTTTGGCCTGCTCGTCCACGTTCTTGGACGTCACGCCGTATTCCTCGGCTTCGATCATGGCCGACAGTGACCAACGCACGATGTTCAGCCACTTATCGTCGCCCTGGCGCACGAAGGGCCCCAGCGGCTCTTTCGAGATGATCTCGGGCAACACCAGGTAATCGTCGGGATTTTGCAGCTTGGAAATGCGGATCGATGCCAGGCCCGACGCATCGGTCGAAAACACATCGCAACGGCCCGTGGCAAAAGCGTTGACCACTTCGTTGAACGTTTCGATCACAACCGGCTTGTAGGTGACGTTGTTGGCGCGCGCCCAATCGGCCAGCGTGTTTTCGTTGGACGTTCCCGTTTGCAGGCAGATGGTGGCGCCGCTGATTTCCTTGGCGCTTTTTACGCCCAGCGACTTCGGCACCAGAAAACCCTGGCCGTCGTAGAAGTTGATGCCGGCGTGGATGATGCCCAGCGCGGTATCGCGCTGCTGCGTCACGGTGGTGTTGCGCGTCAGCACGTCCACTTCGCCCGATTGCAGCGCGGTGAAACGCTGCTGCGAATTCAAGGGCACGATTTTGATCTTGTTGGCGTCGCCGAAGACCGCCGCGGCAATGGCGCGGCAAACGTCTACGTCCAGCCCCTGCCATTTGCCTTGCGCATCGGGCGCCGAAAAGCCGGCAAAGCCCGTGGTGGTGCCGCAGGCCACGGCGCCGCGCTCGCGCACGACGTCCAACGTTGCCGCCTGCGCACCTTGCGCCGCTGCCATCAAGAGCGCCGCGCCCACCAACCCTTTTGCAATGTTCATGACCTGGTTCCTGTTTTTACCGGGCGCGGGGACGCGCCGAGGCAAGAAGCTTATAGACATGAAGCGCCTGCGCCAAATAACAAGCGCTTATTAAGGTATGTGCGCGGCGGCCCGCAAGCGAGCGCCGCTTTGCCGCGACGCGGTTATCCCGTCACGCCGCCAGCGAAATCGACACGGGCTCGTTGGCTTGGCAGGCATCCAGCGCGCGGCCCAGGCGCACCATGCCCTGGGCGATCTGGCCTTCGTTCATGGTGGCGAACGACATGCGCATGGCGAACAGGTCGGCCTGTTCGGCGTTGGCATAGAACGCCTTGCCCGGCACGTAGACCACTTCATGCTCGATGGCGTAGGGCAACAGGCGGGTCGCGTCCACATCGCCCGTCAAGCGCGCCCAGAAGAACATGCCGCCTTCGGGCTTGCTGAAGCTGACACGGCCGTCCAGCTCGCGGGCCAAGGCCTCGGCCATGGCGTCGCAGCGCAAGCCATAGGCGGCGCGTATGCGCGGCACGTGTTCGTCGTAGCGGCCATTGGCCAGGTATTGCGCCACCACTTCCTGGATCCATGCGGATGAAGCCATGTCGTCGGCGGCCTTGGCACTGACGCAGCGGCGGCGGATTTCGGGCGGCGCAATCAGCCAGCCGATACGCAGCGCCGGCGCCATGGTCTTGGACATGCTGGCCAGGTACACGGCCCAGTGACGGGCTTCGCCCTCGGCCAGGGCCGCAATGGGCGGCACCGCTTCGCCGGCAAAACGCAGTTCGCTGTAGGGGTCGTCTTCCACGATCAGGAAGCGGTGCTTGACGGCCAGTTCCAGCAAGCGCAAGCGGCGCTGGCGCGAGATCGTTGCGCCGCAGGGGTTCGAGAACGACGCCACCACGCAGACCATCTTGGGTTTGACGCGCGCGGCCAGTTCGTCCAGCGCATCCACGTCGATGCCATCCGGGCCCGACGCAACCGTATGCACCGTGGCGCCTGTGTAGCGCAAGGCCTGCACGGAATTGGGGAACGCGGGCGATTCGATGATGGCGTGGTCGCCGGGTTGCAGCATCACGCGGGTCAGCAGCGCCAGGGCCTGCTGCGAGCCGCCCGTCACGACAAGCTCGGTGTCGGCGTTGCACTGCAGGCCGCGCGCGGCCGTCAAACGGGCCAATTCGTTGCGCAGGCTGACCTGGCCGTCAATGTTGGAATACTGCAAGCAGGCGCCCAGCCGCGACATGACCTGGGTGGACGCGACGGACAGCCCCTCGACGTCGAACAGTTCTTGCGCGGGGTAGCCGCCCGCCAGCGAAATCGTGCCCGGCCGCAAGGCATACGGCATGAGCGATCGGATGGGGGATGCGGGGGGATTCAGGAACGGCGTGGCAAAGGCGTATTCAGGCGCTGCGCTGGACATGGCGGGGAGACTGGGAAGGGGAAGAACCGTGTCGCCTGCTGGGGCGGCGCCGGAGGGCATAGAACATTGAAATATAAACAAATCTCTGCAAATTCTAAGCCTGCGGATTACGCAGGGTCAACGACGGTCGCAGGCGGTGTGGCGAAACCGTCCTGCACAGTCCTACACTATGGGACATCCTGTTCCTGCAAGAGAGCTGCATGACCGTCGTAGACACCATGGCCGGGCGCATCGCCCACATCCGCCAACGCATTGCCGACGCCTGCGCGCGCGCCGGGCGCAGCCCGGACAGCGTGGTGCTGCTGCCCGTCAGCAAGACCTTCGAGGTGGACGCAATTCGCGAAGCCATGCCGCTGGGCCTGACCCGTTTCGGCGAAAACAAGACCCAGGAAATCCGGCAGAAGGCGGCCGCGTTGGCCGGGCAAGGCCTGCAATGGGTGCTGATCGGGCATTTGCAGACCAACAAGGCCAAGGACGCCGCGCGCGACGCCACTGAAGTGCAATCGCTGGACCGTGCCGATCTGGCCGAGGCCCTGCACCGCCGCCTGCTCAATGAGGGCCGGACCCTGGACGTGCTGGTCCAGGTGAAGACCTCGACCGAACCCAGCAAGTTCGGCATGGCGCCCGAGGACGTATCCGCGTTCTTGCGCCGCATTGCGGCGGAATTTCCCACCTTGCGCGTGCAAGGCCTGATGACGCTGGCGGTGAACTCGCCCGACCCCGAGCAAGTAAGGGCCTGCTTTCGCGCCCTGCGCGAGCTGCGCGACAGCCTGCGCGCCGAAAATATCGATGGCGTCTCGCTGGAGCGCCTGTCGATGGGTATGAGCGGCGACTTTGAACTGGCTATTGAGGAAGGCTCGACCGAAGTGCGCATCGGCACGGCGATCTTCGGCGCCCGCACATACCCGGATCCGCAGTAGACAGGCAGGTGCATGCGGGAAAACAGGGGGCCGACCGGCCCCCTTTTCGCGTGGAACGCGAGCATAATAGCGGCGCAAAAAATAGCAGCGCGGACTGACGGCGCAGAACAAGAAGCGCCCGCGTCGCGCTCAATCTTTGATCCCGCACGAGGAGACACCCCATGCACCATCCCGCACGGCGCCTGTTGGCGCTGGCCGCCCTGTCGCTGGCCGCCGCCACGGCTTCCGCCCAATCCTGGCCCACCCAGCCGATCCGCTGGATCGTGCCGTACCCGGCAGGCGGCGGCACCGACGTGGTCGCCCGCACGGTTGCCAGCGGCCTGGAAAAGCCGCTGGGCCAGACCATCGTGGTGGAAAACCGCCCGGGCGCGGCCACCATCATCGGCGCCACCGCCATCGCGCAAGCGGACCCCACCGGCTACATGGTCGGCACGGCGGATTCGGGCACGCTGGCGTTCAATTCATCGCTGTACGCGAAGCTGTCCTACGATCCGGCCAAGTTCACCTACATCGGCGGCATCGCCAAGTTCCCGCTGCTGCTGGCCGTGAACGTCAATTCGCCGTACAAGACGGTGGCCGACGTGCTGGCCGCCGCCAAGAAAGAGCCGGGCAAGCTGAGCGCGGCCTCGGCCGGCGCGGGTTCGCCGCACCATCTGGCGCTTGAACTCTTCAAGCAGCGTACCGGCGCGGACCTGCTGCACGTGCCTTACAAGGGCGCGGCCCCCGCCATCCAGGACCTTCTGGGCGGACAGGTGGACGTGATGTTCATCGACCTGGCATCCGGCTTGCCGAACGTCAAGGCCGGCAAGCTACGCGTCCTGGCCGCCGCCACGCCGGAACGCCTGTCGGTGCTGCCCGACACCCCGACGATGGCCGAACAAGGCGTGGCCAATTTTACGGCCTACGCCTGGCAAGGCCTGGTCGGCCCCGCCGGCCTGCCGGAAGCGGTGGTGAAGAAGCTGTCGGCCGACCTGGGCGCCACGCTGAAAAGCGACGCCGTATCCAAGAAGATGCTGGACATGGGCGTGATCCCGATGCCGATGTCCGCGCAAGACTTCAAGGCCTACGCCGAACAAGAGCGCAGCGCGTGGGCGGACGTGATCAAGAAGGCGAACATCAAGCTGGAATAATCCGGCCAGCCATTAAAAAACCCGCGTCAGCTTGGGCTGCACGCGGGTTTTTTATTTGTGACGGGAAAGCGCTTGGTAACACGAAGATGGGTTCCGCGCGATTCGCGATTCGGTCCTTCTGACCAAGCTCTCGCGCTACACCCATCCTACAAACGACGACCATCCGTAGGATGGGTGAAGCGCGCACCACCGCCGAGAAAATCCCCAGTCAATTTCGCGCGTAACCCATCAAACCAACCGCCCGTAGGATGGGTGAAGCGCGCACCACCGCCGAGAAAATCCCCAGTCAATTTCGCGCGCAACCCATCACACCAGCACCCGCTCAATCCCCCCAGCGTTCGCGCGCTTCACGTAATCTTCCATCCACCCTTCACCGAGAATGTGCCGGGCCATCTCGACAACGATGTAATCCGCTTCCATCTTGACGTCGCCCTCATAGCGCGACAGCCCCTGCAAGCACGATGGGCATGACGTCAGCACCTTCACGTCGCCGGCGAAGCCATCACCGCGCAGCGCCGCGTCGCCTTTCAGCAATTCTTCCTGCTTGCGAAAACGCACCTGCGTCGAGATATCCGGCCGGCTGACCGCCAACGTGCCCGATTCCCCGCAGCAGCGGTCGCTCTTGATGGCTTCATCACCCACCAGCGCCCGCACCGTCTTCATCGGCTCTTGCAGCTTCATCGGCGTGTGGCAGGGGTCGTGATACATGTAGCGCACACCCTTGGCGCCTTCCAGCTTGATGCCCTTTTCCAGCAGGTACTCGTGGATGTCGATCAAACGGCAGCCTGGGAAGATCTTGTCGAACTCATAGCCCGACAACTGGTCGTAGCACGTGCCGCAACTGACCACCACCGTCTTGATGTCCAGGTAGTTCAGCGTATTGGCAACCCGATGGAACAGCACCCGGTTATCGGTGATGATCTGCTCGGCCTTGTCCGTCATGCCGTTGCCGCGCTGGGGATAGCCGCAGCACAGATACCCCGGCGGCAACACCGTCTGCACGCCCGCATGCCACAGCATGGCTTGCGTGGCCAGGCCCACCTGCGAGAACAGGCGCTCTGAACCGCAACCCGGGAAATAGAACACGGCTTCCGTATCGGCGGTTGTGGCCTTGGGGTCGCGGATGATCGGCACGTAGTTCGCGTCTTCGATATCCAGCAACTTGCGCGCGGCCTGTTTCGGCAGCCCGCCCGGCATCTTCTTGTTCACGAAGTGAATGATCTGCTCGCGCAGCGGCGGCTTGCCCACGGTGGCCGGCGGCTTGGCCGTCTGCTTTTTCACCAATCCCGAAAACAAGTCATGCGCGGCGCGCTGGACCTTGTAGCCCACCCCCACCATCGCCTTGCGCGTGGCGTTGATGGTGGCCGGGTCCTTCGCGTTCAAGAAGAACATGGCGCTGGCCGTGCCCGGATTGAACGACTTGCGGCCCATGCGGCGCAGCACGGCGCGCATGTTCATCGACACGTCGCCGAAGTCGATATCCACCGGACAGGGGTTGTAGCACTTGTGGCAAACCGTGCAGTGGTCCGCCACGTCTTCGAATTCTTCCCAGTGCTTCAGACTGACGCCGCGCCGCGTCTGCTCTTCGTACAAAAAGGCTTCGACCAGCAGCGAGGTCGCCAAAATCTTGTTGCGCGGCGAATACAGCAGGTTCGCGCGCGGCACGTGCGTGGCGCACACCGGCTTGCACTTGCCGCAGCGCAGGCAGTCCTTGATGGATTCCGAGATGGCGCCGATGTCGCTTTGCTGCATGATCAGCGACTCGTGGCCCATCAGGTTGAAGCTGGGCGTCCAGGCGTGGCGCAAATCAGCGCCGGGCATCAGCTTGCCGGCGTTGAAGTGGCCGTTGGGGTCGACGCGGCGCTTGTAATCCTGGAACGGCGCCAGCTCGGCGTCGGTCAGGAATTCGTACTTGGTCAGCCCGATGCCGTGTTCGCCGGAAATCACGCCGTCCAGGTCGCGGGCAATCTGCATGATGCGGTCGACGGCCTGGTGGGCCTCGCCCAGCATCTCGTAGTCGTCCGAGTTGACCGGGATATTGGTGTGCACGTTGCCGTCGCCGGCGTGCATGTGCAGCGCCACGAACACGCGGCTCTTCAGCACACGGCCATGGATGGCGATCAGCTCATCGACGATCTTCTTGTACGCCGCGCCCGAAAACGCACGCTGCAAGCCGGGCAGTACTTCAGTCTTCCACGACACACGAATCGTGCGGTCCTGCACCACGTCGAACAGGCGCGCCGTGGGTTGCGCGGCCAGGCGGTCGGTCAGCGTGGCTTGCACGTCGCCCAGGCCCAGCGCTTGCAGTTCAGGCAGCGCCTGCGCCAGCGGCAGGTCCAGGTTGTCCAGCAGCCATTGCCAGCGCTGGCGCACGCTGCCCAGCAGCTCAAGCGCCTGGCGCGTGCGTTCGGCCAGCACTTCGGCACGGGTGCTGTCGATGTCCGCGTCGTCGGCCTTGCCGATGGGCAGCGGCGTGCACAGGTAGGCGTCCAGCGCACCCAGCAGCTTGAGCTTGTTGCTGGTCGACAGTTCGATGTTGATGCGTTCGATGTGATCCGTGTATTCGCCCATGCGGGGCAGCGGAATCACGACGTCTTCGTTGATCTTGAAGGCGTTGGTGTGGCGCGCGATCGCGGCGGTGCGCGAGCGGTCCAGCCAGAACTTCTTGCGCGCCTCGGGGCTGACGGCCACAAAGCCTTCGCCATGGCGCGTGTTGGCCAGGCGCACGACTTCGCTGGCGGCGGCGGCCACCGCGTCATCATCGTCGCCAACGATGTCGCCAATCAAGACCATCTTGGGCAGCACACCGCGCTTGCTCTTGGTGGCGTAGCCCACCGCGCGCAGATAGCGTTCGTCCAGGTGTTCCAGGCCAGCCAGGATGGCGCCGCGCGCCTTGCCTTCGCCGTCCAGGTAGCCCTTGACCTCGACAATCGACGGGATGGCGTCGCGCGCCTGCCCGAAGAATTCCATACAGACGGTGCGCGTGTGGCGCGGCATGCGGTGCAGCACCCAGCGTGCCGACGTGATCAGGCCGTCGCAACCTTCCTTCTGGATGCCGGGCAGGCCGGCCAGGAATTTGTCGGTAACGTCCTTGCCCAGGCCTTCCTTGCGGAACACGCGGCCTTTGATTTCCAGCAGCTCGGTCTTCAAGAGACGCTCGCCGGGCTTGCCCTTGCCATCGAACCACTTGAGTTCGAAGCGGGCCGTGTCCACGTCATGGATCTTGCCCATGTTGTGTTCCAGGCGGGTGACTTCCAGCCAGTTGCCGTCCGGATCCACCATGCGCCACCAGGCCAGGTTGTCCAGCGCGGTGCCCCACAGCACGGCCTTCTTGCCGCCCGCGTTCATGGCGATGTTGCCGCCCACGCACGACGCTTCGGCCGAGGTCGGGTCCACCGCGAAGACAAAGCCCGCGGCTTCGGCCGCTTCCGACACGCGCTTGGTCACCACGCCGGCGCCGGCGTGGATGACGGCCACGGGCTCGGTCAGCCCGGGCAAGATACAGGACTCGACCTTGCCCAGCTTGTCGAACTTTTCGGTGTTGATGACGGCCGACTTCCAGGTCAGCGGAATGGCGCCGCCGGTATAGCCCGTGCCGCCGCCACGCGGAACAATGGTCAGGCCCAGCTCAATACAGGCGGTGACCAGCGCGGCGATCTCATCTTCGGAATCGGGCGTCAGCACCACGAACGGGTATTCCACGCGCCAGTCGGTGGCGTCCGTCACGTGGGACACGCGCGACAGGCCGTCGAACTTGATGTTGTCGCGCGCGGTGATGCGGCCCAGCACCTTCTGCGCCTGCTTGCGCATCATGGTGGTCTGGTCGAATTCCCCTTCGAAGGCGGCAATCGCGGAACGGGCGCGGGCCAACAGGCCGACCACCTTTTCGTCGCGATGCGGATCATGGCCTGCTTCGGTGGGGATGCCCGGTTCGCGCCGACGGTCGATTTCGCCCAGGCGATGGTGCAGGGCATCGATCAGCTGCTTGCGCCGCTTGGGATTGTCCAGCAGGTCGTCCTGCAGATACGGGTTGCGCCGCACCACCCAGATATCGCCCAGCACTTCGTACAGCATCCGCGCGGAACGGCCCGTGCGGCGCTCGCCGCGCAGGTCGGTCAGCAAGCTCCAGGCGTCATCGCCCAGCAGCCGGCCGACAATCTCGCGGTCGGAAAACGACGTGTAGTTGTAGGGGATTTCGCGCAGTCGCGCGGGTGTCGCGGGCGGCATCGCCCCGTTCAAAATGTGGCTAGCGAGTGGGGCGTTCATGGCAGCAGGAGGGGCCCATAAAAAATTATTTTATGCCATTGGCCGGACTTGACCCCAAATACCCCTGGGAAGCCGGCCAATGGCACGGGGAAACTGGCGTTAACCGTCCCCGTTTAAGTTCGACGTCAGTGCTTAGATCTGGCCCGGGAAGAACCACAGCAGGCTGGCCGTCATGACCAGATACCGCAGGAATTTGCCGATGGCCATATAAAGCATGCAGGGCCAGAACGACAAACGCAGCCAGCCCGCCACGGCGCACAGCGGGTCGCCCACGGCGGGCAACCAGGACAGCAGCAAGGCCGGCGGGCCCATGCGGTGCAGCCAATCGTGGGCGCGCTCATTCCAGCGGCCCCGCATCCGCCCGCTTTCGGTGGCGTCGGGATGAGGGTGCGGGTGTTTTTCCTTCCAGCGATGCACGGCTTTTTCGGCGCCCACGCCCATCCAGTAGCTGATCGCCCCGCCCACGGTGTTGCCGGCCGTCGCCACCAGGATGGCCGGCCAGAACATGTCGGGCGACAGCTTGATGTAGCCAAACACCGCCGGCTCGGAGCCCAGCGGCAGCAAGGTGGCGGAAACGAGCGATACCGTGAAAATGGCGGACAAGCCCACCGAGGGCAGCGCCAACATTCCCAGCAACCACTGAACAGCGGATAAAAGGCTTTCTTCCATGAGGAGCGAGTGTAGCCGCGCCCGGTCCAATGCCGATCAGGAATCGAATCGGCCGCCCTTGGCGCCGCCGCGCCATCGCCACGACAAAGCTTTTCAGGCGGCGCGGCATTCCCTGCAATAATCTGGCCCAGTCCTCACTCTTGCTCTTGCGCGGTCCATGTCCACTGATTATCTGAAACGCATCCTGACTTCGAAGGTTTACGACGTAGCGGTCGAGTCACCGCTGGAAGCCGCGCCCCAGCTATCCGCGCGAATTTCCAACACGGTGCTGCTCAAGCGCGAAGATACTCAGGCGGTGTTCAGTTTCAAGCTGCGTGGCGCCTACAACAAGATGGCCAACCTGCCGCCGGCCGCGCTGAACCGGGGCGTGATCGCGGCCTCGGCCGGTAACCACGCGCAAGGCGTGGCGCTGGCCGCCAGCCGCCTGGGCTGCCGCGCCGTCATCGTCATGCCCACCACCAGCCCGCAAGTGAAGATCGACGCGGTGCGCCGCCTGGGTGGCGAAGTGGTCCTGGCGGGCGAAAGCTTCACCGACGCCTTCGCGCATGCGCAGATCCTTGAGAAAAAAGAGAAGCTGACGTTCGTCCATCCCTTTGACGACCCCGACGTGATCGCCGGCCAGGGCACGGTGGGCATGGAGATCCTGCGCCAGCATCCGGGGCCGATCGACGCCATCTTCGTGGCCATCGGCGGAGGCGGTCTGATTTCCGGTGTCGCCGCCTACATCAAGCAATTGCGGCCCGAGATCAAGATCATTGGCGTGCAGACCGAAGATTCCGACGCCATGCTGCGCAGCGTGCGCGCCGGTCGCCGCGTGCAATTGAATGACGTGGGCCTGTTTTCGGATGGCACTGCCGTCAAGATGGTGGGCGTGGAAACCTTCAAGCTCACGCGCCAGTACGTGGACGACTTCGTGGTGGTCAATACGGATTCAATCTGCGCCGCCATCAAGGACGTGTTCCAGGACACGCGCAGCGTCCTGGAACCGGCGGGCGCCATGGCAGTGGCCGGCGCCAAGCAATACGCGGCCGAGCACCATCTGAAAGGCAAGACGCTGGTGGCGATCGCTTGCGGGGCCAACATGAACTTCGATCGCCTGCGCTTCGTGGCCGAACGCGCCGAAGTCGGCGAAATGCGCGAAGCCGTGTTTGCGGTAACCATGCCCGAGCAACGCGGCAGCTTCCGCCGCTTCTGCGAACTGGTCGGCGAACGCAGCGTCACCGAATTCAACTACCGCATTTCCGACGCGGACCGTGCGCACGTGTTCGTGGGTATTCAGGTGTCGTCCGCGACCGAGCCCGACAAGATCGCCGCCAACTTCCGCCGCCATGGCTTCGACACGCTGGACCTGACCCACGACGAGATGGCCAAGACGCACCTGCGCCACATGGTGGGCGGGCGTTCAGCGCTGGCGCGCAACGAACTGCTGTATCGCTTTGAATTTCCCGAGCGCCCCGGCGCGCTGATGCGTTTCTTGAACGCGATGAACCCGGACTGGAACATCAGCCTCTTTCACTACCGGAATCAGGGCGCGGACTACGGGCGCATCCTGATCGGCATCCAGGTGCCGCCCACGGACAAGAAGCAGTTCCGCACGTTTGTGGCCGAATTGGGCTACCCGCATTGGAACGAAACCGAGAACCCGGCCTACAAGCTGTTCCTGTAGACAACACGACGCCAGAATGCGAGAGGGCCTCCAGATGGAGGCCCTTCCCTTCTGCGCGTCGAATGCGCCCGGCCGGACCCAGGCGGGGGGGGTTGCTGTCACTCGGCGGCCTACGGAGATAAGCCGCGCATTCAGCAGGGTCCGGCCAGGCGCCCCGTCGCTTAGAAACGGTGGCGCATGCCGACGGCAACGGCGGTGTCGCGCGCGTCGTGCTGGAACGCATAGTTGTCGCCATAGGAGGCGTAGGCGTACAGGTTGGTGCGCTTGGTGAAGTCGTAGGTGTAGCCCAGGCTGTAAACGTTGAACGTGGCGTCATCGCCCGTCAGCTTGTCGTTGCCGGCGGTCGCGCGCTGCCAGGAACCGAACACGGCGTGGCGGCCCAAGGGCACGGTGGCGCCGATCATGTACGAGTTGGCGCGGAAGCCGTCGGCCAGCTTGAACGAGCCCAGCGTGTTCATGCCTTCCGGCGTGGTGCCCATGTTCTGGCCCACGAACCAGCCGTCGCGGGTCTGGCCGAAAGCGGCTGCCAGCTTCACGACTTCAAAGTCGTACGAACCGCCGATGATGTATTCCTGGATGCGAGCCGCGCTCTTGCCGCCGACGCGATCGTTGGTCGGATCGAAGCGGTCATAGGCCGCGGCCAGGTTCAAGGGGCCGTTCACGTACTGCATGCCAACGGTCAGCACGCGGTTGTTGTCGCCGGTGGCGAAGCCGGTCTGCGTGGTGTCGCTGACGGTGTCATCGGCGCTGAACGAATAGCCGATGCCGGCCTTGAAGCCGCCCAGGCTGGGGGTTTGATACAGCACCATGTTGTCCAGGCGCATCGTGTTGGCGCTGCCGAACGTCGTGCCCATGTTGGCGGTGTTGTAGCTGATCGAGAACGGGTCGATCGAACCGAAGTACTTCGACGCCAGGTTCGTTTGACGACCGAATTCCAAACGGCCCCAGGAATCGCTGTCCAGGCCCACGGTGGCTTGACGACCGAACAGGCGGCCGTTTTGCGCCGACTTGCCGTTCATGGGACCGAAGCCGCCTTCCAGGGTGAACACGGCGCGCAGGCCGTCGCCCAGATCTTCCGTGCCGCGCAGGCCGAAACGCGAACCGCTGCTGACACCTTGAACGCCGCCAAAACGGCTTTGCTTGGCCCCATTGAACTTCACTTGCTCGTAGCCGATACCCGCGTCGATCAAGCCGTACAGCGTTACGGAGTCAGCGGCTTGCGCAGCGCCGGCAGAGCCTGCCAGCAACGCAACGGCCAATAGCGTCTTCTTCATATAAGTCCCCAAAATGGCGAGATAAAAGGCATGCGCAGTCGCGCCGTCCAAGCGACGGGCTTCTGCGTGCCGCTGCAATCCGCAAGCGGCGTCTGCACTACATCTAGTGTCCGGCCTGGTGCAACTTGAAGTAACACCGGTTTTGACGAACTACTTTCCACGGTTGGGATAATGACAGCCGGCTGAAACGTCAGAACGCCTGGGGATGCGCCTTAACGCCTTGAAAACAAATACGAATGTTTGCTCGCTATTGAGGGTGACAGGCGGCACGGTGGCGTCACGGCGCAGGATTTTTCGACAGCAGTTGTTGGCGGCGGCGTACAGTGTTGCGGCATAAACACCACAGCGTCGCCCCGCAATCACCACGCCATCACGACCGCCAACGTTCGGCGAGGATAAAAAAACCCCTTGGCGTCTCAAGGGGTTTCGTGACCATCCGGGTGCCCGCGCAAGCCGGGCTTGCAGCCTTACTTGCCCTTGGGCGGGTAGTCCAATTCACCGAAGGTATATTCGCCGCGGGCCTTGGCTTCAGCCAATTCCTGGCGAACTTGTTCGCGCGACTTGCCGGCCGATTGCGACACGGCGGCCTTGGGCGGGTAATCCAGTTCGGCGGAGGTGACCTGGCCGGCGGCCTTGGCGGCTTGCAGTTCTTGTTGGACTTGATCGCGCGTCAGGCTGGTTTGCTGCACGGTGGCGGGCGGGTAATCCAGTTCGCCAAACGTGACCTGGCCGGCGGCCTTGGCGGCTTGCAGTTCTTGTTGAACCTGTTCACGCGTCTTGCCATCAGCGTGAGCGGCGGACATGCCGACTAGGGTTGCGGTGACCATGAGTGCGGTTGCTAGGGCTTTCATTGTGATGACTCCATCCTAAACCTTGCACAGCGTCTGCTGCCAGAATGGCAGCGGCTATGTGACTGTTTGATTGCTGGGACGAAGTATCTGGGGTTTCGAGCCTAGTAAAAACCCTTATTTTGGTGAACATATTTTCACGGATGGGACAATTGCACGTTGTATCCGGCGAATGCCGTGGGAATTTGCGCGATTTCTGCGCATTTCCTTGTGCCGCGAAGCGCCGTAAGCCTTACAGGTGTTCAGCTTGATGCAAGCCGACAGGGGAGTTTCGGCTTGGTGGCCCTCGGCCAGAACATGTTCGTCGCGCGGGAATAGACATTTTCGCTGGCGGGACAATAAATCCATTTATCATACAAACCTGCCAGAAATGGAATTTATAGACTCGAGGCCCCATGGATATCCAGCTTAACGACATCGCGCTCTTTGTCGAAGTCGCCAAGCGCAAGAACTTCAGCCACGCTGCCGAAGCCTTGAATATTCCGACATCCACGCTCTCGCGCCGCGTCAGTGAACTGGAACGCAGCGTCGGGATGCGGCTGCTGAATCGCAGCACGCGCAAAATCGATCTGACCGAAGCCGGCGCCATTTATTTTGAGCGCTGCCGGCACATCGTCGAAGAGGCGCGCATCGCGCATGACCAATTGCTGGACATGGCGGTGCAGCCCAAAGGGCGTTTGCGCATTTCGCTGCCCACCAGCCTGGCGCAATTGTTCTTGCCCGCGGTCATACGCGAATTCCGCGAGCAACACCCCGACATCGAATGCGATTTCGATCTGAGCATGCGTCCGATCGACCCCATCAGCAACCCGTTCGACCTGATCCTGCGCTTCGGGCAGCAGCCCGATTCCAGCCTGATTTCACGCAAGATCGTGCTGATGGCCCACCAGTTGTATGCGTCGCCGGACTATCTGGCCCGCTATGGCGAGCCGCGCGTACCGGCCGACCTGACCCACCACGAATGCCTGCGCCCCACGATGCGCGAGGAATCGTCGTTCTGGATGCTGCATTCGGGCGACAAGGTAGAGCGCGTGCAAGTGTCGGGCAGGCTGTCGGCGAACAATGTGGGCATGTTGGGGCGTCTGGCCGGCCAGGGCTTGGGCATTACGCCGCTGCTGGTGTTTGACGCGATGGAACGCGCCATCAATCAAGCGGGCCTGGTGCGCGTGCTACCCGACTGGAGCCTCACGCCCCTGCCGCTATTCGCATTGCTACCCTCGCGCATGCTGCCCGCCAAAACCAAGGCGTTCCTGGATTTCATCCAACCAAGGCTGTCCGATTCGTAGGATGGGTGCAGCGCGGGAACCCGCTGCCAAGAACGCCGCCCGAATCCGCGCGAAACCCATCAAACAGCCGTAACCAGCACCCTAAGGCGTATCCGCCCCATACTGGCAAACCGTAAACAGCGGCGTACCCGTCGCGGCCACTTTCGCTGACCCGCCCAGATCAGGCAGATCAATAATCGCCGCAGCCTCCACCACATTCGCGCCCAGGCGTTGCAGCAGCTTGATCGCGGCCAGCATCGTGCCGCCCGTGGCGATCAAATCGTCGACCAGCAGTACGCGCTGGCCGGTGCGCACGGAATCCGTGTGCATCTCAACCGCCGCATTGCCGTATTCCAGCGAATATTCCTCGGCCACCGTACGGAAAGGCAGCTTGCCCTTTTTGCGCACCGGCACGAAACCCAGGTTGAGTTCATAGGCCAGCACGCTGCCCACGATGAAACCGCGCGCGTCCACACCCGCCACGAGGTCAAGGCGTTGGCGCATATAGCGGTAAACGAACAGATCGATCAGAACCCGGAACGCCCGCGGGTCCTGCAGGACGGGCGTGATGTCGCGGAAGGTGACACCAGGTTGGGGCCAGTCCGGAACGCTGCGGATGGTGCGCCGGATGGTCTCGGCGTTGTCGGTCTGCATGAAAGGCGGGCCTGAAGAATTGAAGCAAGGCGAACTATAACCTTGCCACCGCGCTTAAGCCAGGATTGCCGCCGGCGATGACACGTCATGTAATCGTCCATTGCGCAATTGCAGGCAACGGTCCACCGCGCCCGGGGGCAATACCGCATGCGTAGCCAGCACCACGGTGCGTCCCTGCACCGCGCGTTCCAGGTCATTGAAGAAGTCAGCTTCCGCCACGGCGTCCAAGCCGGCGGTGGGTTCGTCCAGCACGATCACGGCGGCCGGCGACAGCAATGCGCGCGCCAGACACAGGCGGCGCGACTGCCCGGCCGACAATTGCGACCCCGTTTCTCCCGCCCAGGTGTCCAGCCCTTCCGGCAACGCGCGCACAAAGTCACCCAGCCGTGCCGCGTCCAGGGCGCGCCACAGCGCCGCGTCGTCAGCCGTGGCGTCACCGATCAGCAGATTGGTGCGCAAGGTGCCCAGAAACACGGGCGCATCCTGCGACAGCAAGGCAATGCGTCGATGCCAGTCGCTTTGCATGGCGTCACGCGCGTCGCAGCCGCCAAAGCGCACCTGCCCCGCCTGCGGATCTTCCAAGCGCAGAATCAAGTGCAACAAGGTGGACTTGCCCTCGCCGCTGGCGCCCAGAATGGCCACGCGCTCGCCCGGTTCCACCCGCAGATCGATACCATCCAGCACCGTCGGGCTGGCGCCCGCCGACCGGGCGGGATAGCAAAAGCTGACGCCGTCCAGTTCCAGCGCGCCCCTCACAGGCAAGCTTAGCGGCGTGGCCGGGTCGTGCATGTCGGGCTGCGCCTGCGTAACGTCGCGGATGCGCGCCGCCGCCGTCATGGCCGAACCCATGCGCGAAGCTCCCCGCATGATCGGCCCCGCCACTTCAAAAATGCCGATGACGGCCAGCAGCAGCCCGGCCAGCACCGGCCCTTCGATGCCGCCCGCTTCGTGCGTGCCCAAGCCGAACCACAGCAATGCCAGCACCGACACGCCAGCGGCCACCTGCAAGAACCACTGCCCCCTTGCGGCAACGCGCGCCTGACTGCGGCGAGCCCGCGCACTGGCCTCGCACAAGCGTTCGAAATGCTCGGCCGTCTGCGCTTGCGCGTGCAACGCCACCATGTCCGCATGGCCATCCACCGCATCCAGGGTTGCCGCGCGCAACCCTGCCGCGCTTTCCTGCGCGGCCGCACCCGGCTTGCGCGCGGCGCGCAGCAGCCACAGGGGCACCAGCACGCAGGCAGTCAACAAAGCCAACGCGAAAGCCAGCGCGGCGGCAGGCACCCACATGCCCAACACGGCGGTCAGCACCGCACCGGCCAGCACGGCCGTCGCCAAGGGCGCCAGCACAAACAGAAACACCGTGTCCAAGGCATCGACGTCGCCCGTCATGCGCGCGACCAGATCGCCGTTGCGATAGCGCGCCAGTTGGCTAGGCGTCAAGCGGATCAAGGCGCCGAACACCGTGGCGCGCAAGTCCGCCAGCAGACGCAAGGTAGCCGAATGGCCCACCACACGATCCGCATAACGGGACACGATGCGCAGAAAGGACAGCCCGCGCACCAGCGCGGACGGCGCAAACAGATTGAAGACACCGCCTGCGCCCGCGATCGCGGCGCCGGTCAGGAACCAGCCGGAAACGCCCAGCAGGCCAACGCCGGCGGCAACGGTTGCCAGCGCACAGAATAATGCGAGTAAAAGCCCGCTTTTACGGCGCGCATACAAGGGCAACAGCAATAACAGATTCTTCATGCCTCTTCCACTTTCCCGCCCGCCACCCGCACGACACGGCCCAGGCGCGCCGCGACCGCCGCAGAGTGCGTGGCCAGCAGCAAGGTACGGCCGACGGAGAACGTCAGGATTTCATCCAGCAGCCGCGCCTGGGTCGCTTCATCCAGATGCGCCGTGGGCTCGTCCAGCAGGATCAGGCCAGGGTCACGCAGGAACAGCCGCGCCAGCGCCACGCGCTGCGCCTGCCCGCCCGACAAACCCTGGCCCCGGCTACCCAGCGGCGTGTCCAGGCCTTGCGGCAGCGCGGCCGTGAATTCCAGCACGCAGGCGCGGCGCGCGGCTTCCTGTACATCAATGTCGGACGCGCCAGGGCAACCCAGCCGGATGTTGTCGGCGATGGTGCCGGCCAGCAGTTGCGGCGTCTGCCCAATCAAGGCGACCCGGCCGCGCAATGCGGCTTCGTCCCAGTCGGCCAAGGGTAGGCCGTCGATACGGATATCACCCTGGCTGGGGCGCAGCCGCGCGATGGCTTCGATCAAGGTGGACTTGCCAATGCCGCTAGGCCCCATCAACGCCACGTGCTCGCCGGACGCCAGCGTCAGCGAGGCCTCGGACAATACGGCGTGCGCCCGGCCGGGCGCCAAGACGGTCAAGCCTGACACCGCCAGGCCCGCCGCGCCTAACGACGTCGCCGCCGTGCCAGCGGTGCCATGCATCGGCTTGGACTCGGCATCCTCTTGCGGCAGGCCATCGAACAAGACGGCGATCTGCGTGACGGCGGCCAGCGCCGTGGCGCGGTCGTGATAATGCGCCGCGAATTGACGCAGCGGCGCATAGACTTCCGGCGCCATCAGCAGGCAGAACAAGCCCGCCTGCAACGTCAGCGGCGACCAGCGCACATCCAGAAAGCCCAGGTACGTCAAGCCGATATACACGGCCACGCCCGCCACGCCCAAGGCCGCAAAGAACTCCAGCACGGCTGACGACAGGAACGCAATGCGCAGCACCGACATCGTGCGTTGGCGCAACGCATCGCTGGCCGCCACGACCGAGGCCGCTTCGGCGTCGGTGCGACCATAGAGCTTCAGCGTGGACAAGCCGCGCAGACGGTCCGCGAAGAAGCCGGACAAGCGCGCGAAGGCGCGCAGATGACGGCGGCTGGCGCCTTGCGCGCCCCACCCGACCAAGGCCATGAACAGGGGAATCAAGGGCGCGGTGATCAGCAGCACCAGCCCGGCAATGACATCCACCGGCAGCAGCAACACCGAAAACGCCACCGGCAACATGGCAGCGGCCGCCATGGCGGGCAGGTACTTGGCAAAGAAGCCATCCAGCGCTTCAACCTGATCCACCACCGCGCTGGCCAATTCGCCAGACGCCTTGCCACGGCTCCAGTACGGCCCCTTGGCGACCATCCGCGTAAACAGCGACTGGCGCACGTGGCGCTTGATGCGTTCGGCCGCGTCCGCGCCCGCGCGCTCGCCCGCCCAGGTGATGGTGGCGCGCACCAGCATCAAGGCGGCGATGCCCACAATGCTGGCCAACAATTCCTGGCGGGGCACGTCTTGCATGATCGCCGCGTCCAACACGCTGGCCAGCAACCATGCCTGAACCACCAGCAAGGCGCCGCTGACAAGCGGCGCGGCGCCTGCCAGCATCAACGGAAGCCTGGCCGACTTGGCAAGCGTCATCAACCACCGCGACTGCTCGCGCGGCGGTTTCTGCAAACTGGCCGAAGGATCGTGCTCGAGGCTGCTAGCGCCGCCGCTCACTCGTCGTTACGGCTGGCGCGCGGGTCATGCGTATGACCTTCGCGCAGCTCGAACCACATTGCATTCAGGATGGCGAAGGCACACGCCAAACCCAGACCGAGTATCCACGAGAAATACCACATGGAGTGGACTCCTTTTAGTATGAGTTGGGCGTGTCGCCCACGGATTCATGGGTGACCTTGCCGCGCATCACGCGATACACCCATGCGGTGTAAAGCGTGACGATCGGCAGGAACACAGCAACTGCAATCACCATGATCCACAGCGTCAGTTGGCTGGACGATCCGTCCCAGATGGTCAGGCCGGCCTGCGGCTTGGTCGACGACGGCATGACGAACGGGAACAGCGCAAAACCCACCGTCAGGATCACGCCGGTGATCGACAGCGACGACGCCAGGAACGCCAGCATGTTGGCGCGCACGCTCAAGAGCAGCACCACCAGCAGCGCGCCGGCCACGCCCAGCGCGGGCGCAATCCACATCAAGGGCCAGGTGGCGTAGTTGGCCATCCAGGCGCCGGTCTGCACCGCCACGGTCTTGAGCATGGGGTCCGACGGCCCATTCGCGTTGACCGCGCTGGTGATGGTGTGGCCGCCAATGCCGCCGGCAACCCAGAACCCGCCCGCGACGAACAGCGCCGCGGTCAGCAAGCCCGCCAGCCGCCCCCAGTTGCGCGCGCGGGACGACACGGGGTCGTCAGTGCGCCAGGCCAGCAGCACCGCGCCATGCATGGCCAGCATCACCACGCTGAGCACGCCGGCCAGCAAGGCGAACGGCGCAAAGAGCTGATAGAAATGCCCTTCGTAGATGGGCCGCAGCGTCACAGGGTCGAACGTGAACGGCACGCCCAGGATGATGTTGCCCATGGCCACGCCAAACACCAGCGAAGCCACCACGCCCGAGAAACACAGCACGCCGTCCCAGCTATTGCGCCAGCGCGTGCCTTCCATCTTGCTGCGGTACTTGAAGCCCACGGGGCGCAGGATCAGCGCAATCAGCACCAGCATCATCGCCAGGTAGAAGCCGGAGAATGATGCGGCATACAGCAAGGGCCAGGCGGCAAAGATGGCGCCGCCCGCCGTGATCAGCCAGACCTGGTTGCCTTCCCAGACCGGGCCGACAACGTTGATGACAATGCGGCGTTCGGCGTCGGTCTTGGCCACCACGGGCAGCAAGGCGGCCACGCCCAGGTCAAAGCCGTCCATCACGGCAAAGCCGATGAGCAAGGCGCCCAGCAGCACCCACCAGATCACCCGCAAGGTGCCATAGTCGAAAGGAATAAGGGTATCCATCTGCTTCTCTCCCCTTAGGCGCGCACGGCGGCGCGCACAGGATCGGCGGCGGCGTTGCCCGCCACCGGCCCATCGGATTTCGGACCCGCCTTGATGGCGTGCAACATGACCTTCACGCCGATGATCAGCAAGACGGTGTAGAGCACCAGGAAGATGGCCAGGCTGATTGCCAGGTCGGCAATGGTCAGGCCGGATGCCGCGTAATACGTGGGCAGCACCCCTTCGATCACCCAGGGCTGGCGGCCGTACTCGGCCACGAACCAGCCGCTTTCAATGGCGACCCAGGGCAACGGCAGGCTCCACAGCGCCACCTTCAGCAGGCCCCGGCGGCTGTCCAGACGCCCGCGCGAGGCCAGCCAGAAGGCCACGCCGAAGAACAGGATCAGGTACATGCCCACCGCCACCATGATGCGGAACGCCCAGAACAGCGGCGCCACGTTCGGCACGGTGTCAATCGCGGCCTGCTTGATGTCGGCCTCGGTGACCTTCGTCATGTCTTCCTGGTAGCGCTTGACCAGCAGGGCGTAGCCCAGGTCCGGCCAGGTCTTGTCGAAGACCATGCGCGCGTCCACATCCTTGGGATTGGCGCGGATCTTCTGCAAGGCGTCATACGCCACCATGCCGTCACGGATGCGGTTTTCGGCGCGCAGGATCAGGTCGTTGATACCCAAGAGCGGGGTGGTCAGCGAACGGGTGCCGATGATGCCCATGACGTACGGGATCTCGATGGCGAAGTCGTTCTTGCGCTCGGCCTGGTTGGGAATGGCGAACAGGTTGAAGGACGCGGGCGCGGGTTCGGTCTCCCACATGGACTCCATGGCCGCGATCTTCATCTTCTGATGCTCGGTGGTGAGGTAACCGCTTTCGTCACCCAGCACCACCACCGACAACGCACCGGCCAAGCCGAAGCTGGCGGCCACCGCCATCGAGCGCTTGGCCAGGTCGGTATGGCGGCCCTTCAGCAAGTACCAGGCGCTGATCGACATCACGAACATGGCGCCAGCTACGTAGCCGGCGCTGACCGTGTGCACGAACTTCGCCTGCGCCACGGGGTTGAAGATCACCGAAGCGAAGTCGGTCATCTCCATGCGCATGGTGTCGGGGTTGAAGATGGCGCCCACCGGGTTCTGCATCCAGCCGTTGGCGATCAGGATCCACAGCGCCGAGAAGTTGGTGCCAAACGCCACCAGCCAGGTCACCACCAGGTGGCTGACCTTGGACATGCGGTTCCAGCCGAAGAAGAACAGGCCGACGAAGGTGGCTTCCAGGAAGAAGGCCATCAGCCCTTCCAGCGCAAGCGGCGCGCCGAAAATATCGCCAACGTAGTGACTGTAGTAGGACCAGTTCATACCGAACTGGAATTCCATCACCACGCCGGTGGCCACACCCAGCGCGAAATTGATGCCGAACAGCGTGCCCCAGAACATGGTCATCCGTTTCCAGATGGGGCGGCCGGTCATGACGTACACGCTTTCCATGATGGCCAGGATGAACGACAGGCCTAGCGTGAGAGGGACGAACAGGAAATGGTAAAGCGCGGTCGCGGCAAACTGGAATCGCGACAGGTTGACGACATCAAGATCAATCATTGGGGCGCTCCCAAGCAGTCGAGACACCGCGGCAACCGGCATGGTTCCCAGGCCGACTCTGGCGCCATGTTAAGGGCGATGGATACAACTTCATAGCGGTTTCCTGAAAAGTTCGGGCGCATGGCAGCTCAGTCCTTGCCCCGCAATTTGCCGGCGAAGCCAAGCACCTTTTGCACTTGCGAACCCAGTCGCATGAGCTTTTGCAAGGTCTCCGGGGGCAGGCGTTGAACCTCATCGAACCATCCGGAAGACAGTTCGATGAGCTCCAGCATTTCGGTCATGCGTTGTTGCGCGTAGGCGTCATTGGGCCCTGATGGTGTTTCAAGCAAGGTGTCGCGCAGCAGGGTCAGGGTGGGATTGATTTCGCGCTTGCGCTTTTCTTCCATCAGGATGCGGAAGATTTCCCAGACGTCTTTGGGCGTCTCGAAGTAGTCGCGGCGGTCGCCCACCTGGTGCACCAGCTTGACCAGGCGCCACGACTGCAACTCTTTCAACCCCAGGCTGACGTTTGAGCGTGAGAAGCCCAGCGTCTCGGCGATCTCGTCGGCATTCAGCGGTTCGGGGTGCAGGAACAGCACGGCGTAGATCTGGCCGACGGTGCGGTTCACGCCCCAACGGCTGCCCATTTCGCCAAAGTGCAGGACGAAACGTTCGTTTTGAGGGGTAAGAACCATGAGCTATCGACGCCAAAGAATCAACATGGCGGCGTCTCTGATAAATCCAGTTACGCCACTTTCAGAAATTTCTGAAATTATCGAACAAACTGTGTGATAGCGCAAACCGTGGTTGCAGAAAGCCAAACAGCCACCGGCCCTGGGGCGCGGTGGCTGTCATCAGGGGCAAGGCCCCTGCACAATTCAATCGGGCAGGTCAGCCGGCCTTGACGGCGACGGCGGCGGAAACGCGCTTGGCCTTGGCGCGCGCGGCGGCCACGTCCTCGTCCACGGCCAGGCCCACGCCCATGCGGCGCTTGACGAAGGATTCCGGCTTGCCGAACAGGCGGATGTCCGTACCCGGTTCGGCCAGCGCTTCAGCCACGTTGTGGAACGACACGGCGGCGGCGTCCACGCCACCATAGATAACGCTGCTGGCGCCGGGCTGGCGCAGGCTGGTGTCCACCGGCAGGCCGAGCAAGGCGCGCGCGTGCAGTTCAAATTCGTTCTGGGTCTGGGTGATCATGGTGACCATGCCGGTGTCGTGCGGACGCGGGCTGACTTCCGAGAACCAAACCTGGTCCCCCGCAACAAACAGCTCAACGCCGAAGATGCCCAGGCCGCCCAAATCGGACGTGACGGCCAGGGCGATTTCCCGGGCGCGTTCCAGCGCGGCGGGCGACATGGGGTGCGGTTGCCAGCTTTCCACGTAGTCGCCGTCAACCTGTTTGTGGCCGATGGGTTCGCAATACCGGGTTTCGACCGTGCCGTCGGCGCCACGGGCGCGCACCGTCAGCAGCGTGATTTCGTAGTCGAAGCGGATGAAGCCTTCAACAATGGCCCGGCCACCGCCCACCCGGCCGCCTTCCTGGGCGTAGCGCCACGATTGCGCCACGTCATCGGCGCTTTTGATCACCGACTGGCCCTTGCCGGACGACGACATCACCGGTTTGATGACGCAGGGGTAGCCGATGCCGCCGTCGATGGCGGCCCGCAATTCTTCCTCGGTGTCGACAAAACGGTAGGGCGACGTGGGCAGGCCCAGCGTCTCGGCCGCCAGGCGCCGGATGCCCTCGCGGTTCATGGTCAATTGGGCGGCGCGGGCGGTCGGCGTCACGCGGGCCACGCCCGCCGCTTCCAGTTCCACCAGCAAACTGGTGGCAATAGCCTCGATTTCGGGGACAATAACGTGCGGCCGCTCTTGCTCGATGATCTTCTTCAGGGCGTCCGCGTCGGTCATGGAGACCACATGCGCGCGGTGCGCCACCTGATGGCCCGGCGCATCGGCATACCGATCCACCGCAATGACTTCCACGCCCAGCCTTTGCAGGGCAATGATGACCTCTTTGCCCAACTCGCCGGATCCGAGCAACATGACTCGGGTGGCCAGGGGGGACAGGGGCGTGCCAAGAACGGGGCTGGAGATGCTGGACATGGAATGGGCCGGGATAGAAGGATTTGAAAGCCGTTGAAAAAAGTTCCGCCAGGATGCCATACGCCCCTGCTGGGGGCAAACCCGCACACTGATATTAAAATCCCTGAATGACTGATCATCCCATCACATCGTCCGATGCCGCGCTGGCATCTGCACGCAGAACGTTGCAAGTCGAAAGCCAGGGTCTGCTGGACCTGTCCGCGCGGCTGGACGACTCATTCACCCAGGTCGTCGCCATGCTGCTGGCCTGCCGGGGCCGCGTCGTGGTCACCGGCATCGGCAAGACCGGGCACATCGCCCGCAAGATCGCCGCGACGTTCGCCTCGACCGGCACGCCCGCTTTCTTCGTACACGCCGCGGAAGCCGTGCATGGCGACCTGGGCATGATCACGCAGGATGACGTGGTGATTGCCGTGTCGTATTCCGGCGCCGGCCAGGAATTGCTGACCATCCTGCCCGTGGCCCGGCGCATGGGCGCCAAGCTGGTGGCGATTACCGGCAACCCGCAATCTGAACTGGCCCTGTTGGCCGATGTGCACCTGGACGGCAGCGTGGCGCAGGAAGCCTGCCCGCTCAACCTGGCGCCCACGGCCAGCACCACGGCCGCGCTGGCCCTGGGCGACGCCCTGGCGGTTGCCTGCCTGGAGGCGCGCGGCTTCGGCCCGCAGGATTTCGCGCGATCCCACCCCGGCGGCGCGTTGGGCCGCCGCCTGCTGACCCACGTGCGCGATGTCATGCGCCAGGGCAACGCCCTGCCCATCGTGCTGGCGGGCACCCCCGTGTCGCAAGCGCTTGAAGTGATGTCCGCCAAGGGCATGGGCATGACGGTCGTGACCGACGCCCAACACCGGCCGCTGGGCATCTTCACCGACGGCGACTTGCGCCGCCTGATCGCCCGCCATGGCGATATCCGAAGCTTGACCGTGGAGGCCGGCATGACCCGGTCGCCACGCAGCATCCCTCCCGACGCGCTGGCCGCCGAGGCCGCCCAGCACATGGACGAGCTGCGGCTCAGCCAGATGCTGGTACTGGACGCCGACGGCGCGCTGCTGGGCGCATTGCATATGCATGATCTGATGGCCGCTAAAGTGGTATGACTATGACTCTTCCTGCTTCCGTGACTCACCCGGCCGAAGCGCTGGTCCTGGCCCGCATCCCCGCCACCGTGCGCGATCGCGCCGCCGCCGTACGCCTGATGGTGTTCGACGTGGACGGCGTGCTGACCGACGGCAGCCTCTATTACGGCGAAGGCGGCGAATTGCAAAAGCGGTTCCACGCCCTGGACGGCCATGGCTTGCGCCTCTTGATGGAAGGCGGGCTGGGCGTGGCGCTGATGACGGGCCGTTCTGGCCCCATCGTGGCGCGTCGCGCCGCGGAACTCGGCATCTCTGAAGTCATTCAGGGTGTGCGCGACAAAGGTTCGGCACTGACCGAACTTGCGCAGCGCGCCGGTGTCCAACTGAATCAAACCGGCTACATGGGCGATGACATCATCGACCTGCCGGCCATGCAGCGCGCCGGTTTTGCGGCCAGCGTGCCCAATGCACCCGGCTACGTCAGCCAGGCGGCGCATTGGGTCTCCACGCAGCACGGCGGCAGCGGCGCGGTGCGCGAATGCTGCGACCTGCTCCTGGCATCCCAAGGACGCCTGGGCGCGTTCCTGGCGGCGCCGGGCCTGTTAGGCCCGGGCGCCATCCAATGACGGTCCCGAACCCCGACACGCCCTTGCGGCGACACCGATGAAAGAACGTTTTCCTTCCCTGATCGCGCTGTTCCTGCTGCTGGTGCTGGTCACCAGTTCATGGTGGGCCGCCGATTACGCGCAGCGGGCCATCCAGGTGGACCCGCCCCGCCGCGTCACCCACGAGATGGACGCCTGGTCGCGCGATTTCGTCATGTTGCGCACGGACCCCACCGGCCGCCCGATCAACCGGCTGGAAGGCGAATACGCGGAACATTTCCCCGACGACGATTCGTATCACATCACCGCGCCGCGCGCGGTGGGCCAGCGCGAGGCCAACCCGGTAACGGTAGGCGTGGCGAAAACCGCCGTGATGGAGCAAGGCGGCAAGCGCATCGTCATGAATGGCGACGCCCATGTGCACCGCCAGCCCGACGCCAACAACGACATGCTTGACGTGCGCAGCCAGCAGTTGATCATCCTGCCCGATGAAGACGTGGTCTTCACCGACCTGCCCGCCGAGGTCATCAAGGGCCGTTCGCGTATGAATGGCAAGGGCATGCACTACAACAACAAGACACGCCAATTGCAGGTGTCCGCGTCGACGGATGTTGAGATTGCCGGTTCCGAAGGCAAGCAACAGCGCCGCACCGAGATTCCCGCCAACAACACTGACCAAAAGAAACCATGACCGACCTTCGGACTCTCTTTGCCCCGACGACCCGCCTGCTGGGCGCCGTCCTGCTGTCGGCCTCGGTGCTTGCGCCCGCCTACGCGGCGGAACCCGCGGCCAAGCCGGCCGAAGAGCCCAGCACGCTGATCCTGTCGGACACGCTGCACTACGACGACGTCAAGAAGCAAAGCGTTTTCACCGGCAACGTCAACATGACGCGCGGCCTGATGACGCTGACCTCCGATACGCTGGAAATGCACGAGGACGCCCAAGGCGGTCAGTACGGCACGGCCACCGCCAACAAGGGCAAGGTCGTGACCATCCGTCAGGAACGCCCGGATACCTTTGAACTCATCGAAGGCAAAGGCTTGCGCGCCGAATACGATGGCACGAAGAGCACGTTTGATCTGATCGGACAGGCTGTCGTGGTCCGTTACGTCTGTGGCAAACCGTTCGACACGATTCGCGGCGAACGGATACGCTACAACGAAAAAACCGGCACCTACGAAGCCCAGGGCGGCCCCAACTCGGCTGCGGCGGGCGGCCGCGTGCGTTCGGTTGCCGAACCCCGCGCCAAGTCCGATGCCGCCGTCGCGGAATGCCGCAAGCAGCAAGCCGCCAAGAAAGGGCGCTAAAAGCGCCCCCCACGCCACACACTCGCACCCACGATGAATCAACCTTCTGTGCCCACCCCCGTGACCTCCGCCCCGTCCGGGGTCAAGCAGGGCAGCCTGCGCGCAACCGGTTTGCGCAAGACCTATAACGGCCGGACCGTGGTGCAGGATGTGTCCCTGTCCGTGGTAAGTGGCGAAGTCGTGGGGCTGCTTGGCCCCAACGGCGCCGGCAAGACCACCAGCTTCTACATGATCGTGGGCCTGGTGCCCGCGGATGCGGGTCGCATTGAAATCGATGGTGCCGTCATTACCGCGATGCCGATCCACAAGCGCGCGCGCATGGGCCTGTCATACCTGCCCCAGGATGCGTCCGTCTTCCGCCGGCTGACGGTCGAACAGAACATCCGCGCCGTGCTTGAACTGCAAGTGGGCGCTGATGGCCGTCCGCTTTCCACGCCCAAGATCAATGAGCAGATGGAAGCCCTGCTGGAAGAACTGCAGATTGGCCATATCCGCAGCAATGCCGCGATTTCGTTGTCCGGTGGCGAACGGCGCCGCGTGGAAATCGCGCGTGCCCTGGCCACCAGCCCGCGCTTCATCCTGCTGGACGAACCCTTCGCCGGCGTGGACCCCATCGCCGTCATTGAAATCCAGCGCATCGTGCGGTTCTTGAAGGGCCGCGGCATCGGCGTGCTGATCACCGACCACAACGTGCGCGAAACGCTGGGCATCTGCGACCGCGCTTACATCATCAGCGAAGGCAAGGTGCTGACCGACGGCCACCCCGACGAAATCGTGGGCGATCCGGCCGTGCGCCGCGTGTATCTGGGCGAGCACTTCCGCATGTAAGCGGCACCTGGGGAAGACCCCTAGTTCCCCTACGGGAACGGGTCAATACCCCCTAGGGCGTCCGCCATAAAAATGCCATGTTCTTGCGCTAGGTCAGCTTGTTTTATCGGCCCGAGTCTATACACTAGTACTAAACGTAGCCACCCAATCAAGGAGAACGCCTAACGACCTCACCGCGCATTTCGCGCAACCATTTTTTCTCTTTTAGAAGGAGAGCACACTATGAACCTGAGCATCTGCGGTCGTCACCTCGACGTCACCCCGGCAATCCGGGAATATGTCATGAACAAACTGGCGCGAGTGCTGCGGCATTTCGATCACGTCATCGATACCCAGGTCATGCTCTCGGTAGAGCCCCTGCGGCATAGAGCCGAAATCACCATGCGTCTAAGCGGTAAGGACATTCATTGTGAAGCAACCGATGAAAATCTCTATGCAGCCATAGACCTTCTTGCTGACAAAGTCGACCGTCAGGTCATCAAGCACAAGGACAAGGTACGAAGTCACTCAGCGGAGTCCGTGAAGCGGCAAGCGGCGAACCTTTCGCCACCCCAGCAGTAACGCGCTTCATGATCACTCGCTCTGAGCGATACGCTAAACAGCGATTGTAAAAATCCTGCCTAAGTCCCGGTGTCCCGCTAGACGTCAGTCCAGCCGGGGCATCGGCAAAGCTCCCCCCGCAGTACCCTCCGCAGTATCCCCCCAAGATTTGTCCCCGAAATCCTCGGCCCCCATTGGTGCCCTAGGTCTTTGCATCGCGCATTCCTGCGTGTTTTGCAGCCGAGTCCCGCGCCCCCCGGGTTGGCCCGCATGCCGTAACGCCCACAATGCGCCGCGATCAGACTATGCTGTCGCTCTTGCCGTACCGTTCGCCGCCCAGTGCATGGGCGCGACGCAAGGCCAATTTATTGCACTGCGTCATATAACCATATAATGATCCGATGAATCATTTGTCGCGCATCCTACCCGCCGGCAACGTCGTGCTCGATATGCTCGCAACGAGCAAGAAACGGGCGTTCGAACAAGCTGGCCTTCTTTTTGAAAACAATCATGGCTTGGCACGCGCGCTCGTGTTCGACAGCCTGTTTGCCCGGGAACGTCTTGGCTCCACTGCCCTTGGGCAGGGCGTGGCCGTTCCGCATGGCCGCGTGAAAGGACTGGAGCAGGCGCTGGCGGCATTCATCCGCCTGGCCCAGCCCATTTCGTTCGACGCGCCCGACGGGCAACCGGTGTCGATGCTGCTTTGCCTGCTGGTGCCGGAAACGGCCACGCAACAGCACTTGGACATCCTGGCCGAACTGGCGCAGCTGATGTCGAACAAGGCATTGCGTGAAGCGCTGGCCACCGAGCCCGATCCGGCCATCGTCCACAAAATGCTCACGACCGGCAAACTCTGACCCTCGCGGACACGCAGCCATGCTAACGGTGCAGGAACTCGTCGACGACAACGCCGACAAAATCCCCTTTAACTGGATATCCGGCCAAGGCGCCGCGGACCGCGCCATTCCCGATGACGGCATGGCGGCCGCCGACCTGGTTGGCCACCTGAACCTGATCCACCCGTCCCGCATCCAGGTGTTCGGGCAGGAAGAGCTGGCGTACTACACCCGCTTCGACCTGCGCCGCCGCATGCACCACATGGACGAGCTGTTGATTGGCGGCGTTCCCGCCATTCTGCTGGCCGACGGCCTGACGCCCCCGCAAGATCTCGTGGACCAATGCGACCAGCACCAGGTGCCGCTGCTGTCCACCCCGGTGGCGGCCGCGCAACTGATCGACCTGCTGCGCATCTACCTGGGCAAGAAGCTGGCGCCCACCACCACCGTTCATGGCGTGTTCCTGGACGTGCTGGGCTTGGGAGTGTTGATCACTGGCGAATCGGGCCTGGGCAAGAGCGAACTGGCGCTGGAACTGATTTCGCGCGGACACGGCCTGGTGGCCGACGACGCCGTGGAATTCTCCCGCACCGCGCCCAACATGATCGAAGGCCACTGCCCGCAACTGCTGCAGAACCTGCTGGAAGTTCGCGGCCTGGGCCTGCTTGATATCCGCACCATCTTCGGCGAGACCTCCGTGCGTCGGAAGATGCGCCTGAAGCTCATCGTGCATCTGGTGCGCGCCACCGCGCAAGACAAGTTCGAACGCCTGCCGCTGCAAGACATCACGCAAGACATGCTGGGCCTGCCCGTGCGCAAGGTGATGCTGCAAGTGGCAGCCGGTCGCAATCTGGCCGTGTTGGTGGAAGCCGCTGTGCGCAACACCATACTGAAGCTGCGCGGCATCGATACGCTGGGCGAGTTCATGGAACGCCAGGCCATGGCTATCCTCCAAAGCAGCAAGTGAACGCGCGTCGCCTTGCGGCACCGTGAGCCTGTACGAAACCCTGGCCGGCGAGATCGCCAAGTCGATCCGCGACGGCGTCTTGCGCGTCGGCGACAAGCTGCCTTCCGTGCGGCATGTTTGCGCCACGCGGGGCGTCAGCCCGTCGACGGTATTCCAGGCCTATTACCTGCTTGAAGCGCGCGGCCTGATCCGCGCCCAGCCGCGTTCGGGCTATTACGTGCACGCCCCCGCCGAATCGCTGCCACCCGAACCCGGCGCATCCAGCCCAGACGGCGAATCAACCGAACTCGCCATCAGCGAGCGCATCTTCGACATCCTGGACTCCGTGCGCAACCGCGACGTGACGCCACTGGGATCCGCCTTTCCTTCCCCGCTGCTGTTCCCGCTGCCGCGCCTGGCGCACGCCATGGCCGCGCACCTGAAACGCCAGGATCCGCTGGATACGGTCGAAGACCTGAGCCCCGGCAACCCGGCGCTGCGCCGCCAGATTGCGCTGCGCTACCTGATCGGCGGCATGAACGTGCCCGCCAGCGACATCGTCGTCACCAACGGCGCGCTGGAAGCACTGAACCTGTGCCTGCAGGCCGTCACCGCACCCGGCGACATCGTGATGGTCGAGGCGCCCACGTTCTATGGCGCCTTACAGGCGCTGGAGCGCCTGGGCCTCAAGGCGTTGGAAGTGCCGACTCATCCGCGTACCGGCGTGGACCTGGACGCCATGGAGTCCGCCATCAAACGGCACGCGCCGAAGGCTTGCTGGCTGATGACGCAGTTCCAGAACCCGCTGGGCAGCCTGATGCCGGAAGACAGGAAGCGGCAACTAGTTGAGCTATTGCGCCGCCACGACATCCCGCTGATCGAAGACGACGTGTACGGCGAACTGTATTACGGCGCCGTGCGGCCGGTGCCGGCCAAGGCCTACGACAAAGATGGGCTGGTGCTGCATTGCTCGTCGTTCTCCAAATGCCTGGCGCCTGGCTACCGCATCGGCTGGGCCTCGGCGGGCCGATACTCTCGGCGCGTAGAGCGCTTGAAATTGTCATCCACGCTTTCCGCGTCGGGCCCGGCGCAAGGCGCCATCGCCGAATACCTGGAACAAGGTGGCTACGACCGCCATCTGCGCCGCTTGCGTCAGACCTTGCACGCGCAGCAAGCACGCATGGCTGATGCCATCGCCCATGCATTTCCCGCTGGCACGCGCGTGACTCGCCCGCAAGGCGGCTTCTTCCTGTGGGTGGAACTGCCCGCGGCGGTGGAGGCGCTGGCGTTGCATCGCGAGGCCTTGGCGCACGGCGTGAGCGTGGCGCCAGGGCCGATTTTTTCGGCCAGCAGCCAGTTCACAAGCGCCCTGCGCCTGAACTACGGCCATCCCTGGGACGCAGCCCATGAAGAGGCGATCCGCGTGCTGGGTAACCTGGCGCATCAGCATCAGGCCCGCGCGCGGTCTACCGCGCGGCGCTAGCCGGCCTTAGTTCAAGGTGGACGACGCGCGCGCCCGCTTGACCTCGAGCGCGGTGACGCCGCCCGCTTCGTTGCCCCAGCTATTGCGGATGTAGGACACCAGCATGGCGATGTCGCTGTCGTTCAGCATCTGGCCAAACGGCGGCATGCCATGGGGCCGGGGATTGGCGGCCGTGGCGGGGGCATAGCCGCCATCCAGCACCATGCGTATGGCGTTGACCGGCGACGGCGCCGTCACCGTCGGGTTACCCGCCAACGCCGGCCACGCGGTGCCGCTGCCCTGCCCTTGCGGCTGATGGCATTGCGCGCAATGCTGGCGATAGATCTTGCTGCCCAATTCCATTGCCGCGGGCGCAGCCGCCGCCGTTGAGCGCGGTGTGGAAGCCGGCGTGGCCGGCAGGGACTTGATGTAAACGCCGATCGCCAGCGCGTCGTCGTCCGTCAGGTGCTGCGTGCTGCCCAGCACCACTTCGGCCATCGGACCGCTGGCGCTCGAATGGGCCGAGATGCCGGTCTTGAGCAAGGCGGCGATGTCGGCCGCCGTCCAGCGGCCCATGCCGGTCTGCCTATCGTTGGTGAGCGGCGGCGCATACCAATCCAGCACCGGAATGACACCCCCGGTGAACGCATCGGACGATCGGGTGGCCCCCAGGCTGTTGCGGGGCGTATGGCAGGCGGCGCAATGCCCCAAGCCTTCGACCAGATAGCGGCCCCGGTTCCATTGCACCGATTGCCCCGCGTCGGCCTCTTGAACGCCCGGCTTGAAGTACAGCGCACGCCACGCGGCCAGCAAGGCGCGCTGGTCGTAGGGGAACGCCATGTCGGGCGGGCGATTGGGCTGGCTGACCGGCGGCACGCTGCGCAGATAGGCGTACAGGGCGTCGGCATCGGCCCGCGTGACACGGGTGTATTCGGTGTAGGGGAAGGCCGGATACAGCAGCGTGCCGTCCTTGGATTTACCGTTGTGCAGCGCTTGCCAGAAGTCGTCGGCGGTCCAGGTGCCAATGCCCGTTTTTTCATCAGGCGTGATGTTCGGACCGTACACCGTGCCGAATGGCGTGGGGATCGGCGTGCCGCCCGCCAGCGCCTTGCCGCCCCGGCTGGTGTGGCAGGCCATGCAGTTGCCGGCCAGCGCCAGATAGCGGCCGCGCTCGACCAGCGTGCCCGCGTCCGCCGTGGCGGCGGGGCCCGTGCTGGTGTCGTCGCGGGTGCCCAGCCAAACCATGCCGCCTACCGTCACGACACACGCCAGCAACACCAGAGTCAGGATTTTCTTCAGCAGTTTCATCATGGCCCCCGGATCAGCGTTGCGCCTGGCTGCCGCATTCCGCGGGCAAACGTAGCGACCCCGCGCTTTCAGGCGCATAGGGCTCGGTGATGGGCTGTGACGACAGCCACGCCGCCAGGGCGCCGATGTCGACAGGGGTGAGTTTGTTGGCGATGTCGGCCATGCAGTCCGGCGCGGCAGCGCGGCGCAGCCCGGTCTTCCAACTGCCGATCTGCGAACCGATGTAGTCGCGCGGCAAACCCAGCAAGCCAGGGATGGCGGGCATCAGGCCGCTGAGCGCGGCGCCGTGACAGGACGCACAGGCAGGCAGGCCACGTGCCGCGTCGCCCTGCAAGGCCAGCTTGCGGCCGGCCTCCAGCGTGGCACTGGAAACTTCCGCGCGCGGCGGCGGCGGATAGGGCACATGCTGCTCGGAAAAATACGCGGCCATCTCGCGCAGGTAATCGTCGGGTAGACCCGCCAGCAGATGCGACATGGGCCGGTACTGACGGCGGTCGTCGCGGAAGTTCAGCAACTGGTGGTACAGGTATTCCTGCGGCTTGCCGGCCAGGCGCGGGTAGTAGCCGTCGGCGCCGGCCCGGCCCTGCGCACCATGGCAGGCGGTACAGGCCGCAACACGGGCCGCCATGGTGTCGGGCTGCAAGGTATCAAGCGTCGATGCATCGGGACTCGCGCTGGCGGGGGCGGAAGCCGACGTGGCGGGCGCCGCTGGCTGCGCGTTCAGGGGGCTTGTCGTAAAGACAACAGCAGCCGCCGCCAACACGCGGAAAATCGCCCCAAACCGCGGCAGTGAAACACTACGAAAGGAAATGAGCGCTAACATCTAGGTCGAATTCCTATCCCCCGAAAGCATGACGGCGGGGCTGGTCAGTGAGTCGATCAAGTATCCGGCCCGTAAGCTTAAGCGATGGGGCGAGAAAGGGTACAGGCGCAGATTCCCGATTTACGGCCATATCAGATGTCATCCCGCCTGCATCGTCCTGGAAAAGCGTGCCACAATCATGTCCATGTTGAAAGTCGTCCTAGTCACCGGTATCTCAGGTTCGGGAAAATCAGTTGCCTTGCGCATGCTTGAGGACGCCAGCTACACCTGCGTCGACAACTTGCCGGTGCGCTTCCTGACCGAATTCATCGCCAACGCACGCGACGAAGGCTTGGAGCGCGTGGCCGTGGCCATCGACGTCCGCTCGCCCGGCGAACTTGCCGAACTACCCGATGTGGTCACCGCGTTGCGCGCCATGGGCACCAGCCTGCGTGTGGTCTTCCTGGACGCCAACACTTCGACGCTGGTGCAGCGCTACTCCGAATCGCGCCGCCGCCATCCCCTGACCGATCGCCTGCAACGCGGGGGCACGCCGCCTTCGCTTGCCGACTGCATTGCGCTGGAACGCGAACTGCTGGCGCCGCTGCGCGAGCAGGAACATGTGATCGACACCTCGGACCTGACCCCGGGCCAGTTGCGCGCCTGGATCCGCGACCTGATCCAGGCCGACCGCGCGCCGCTGGTGCTGACCTTCGAATCCTTCGCCTACAAGCGCGGCGTTCCCGGCGACGCCGATCTGGTGTTCGACGTGCGCTGCCTGCCCAACCCGCATTACGACCGCAACCTGCGGCCGCTGACCGGCCGCGACGAACCCGTTGCCACCTGGCTGGCCGGGTACGAGCAAGTGGGGCAGATGGTCGACGACATCGCCGGCTTCCTGAACCGCTGGCTGCCGCAATACACGCAGGACACCCGCAACTACCTGACCGTGGCAATCGGCTGCACGGGCGGCCAGCACCGCTCGGTCTATGTGGTGGAGCAGTTGGCGCTGCGCTTCGCCGACCACGACCCCTTGCTGGTGCGCCACCGAAACCAATTGCCCACCGAATCCGCATGACCCTGTCTCGCCCGCTACGCCTGATCCTGATGCTGTTGCTGGCCATTGCCGTGGCCGGTTGCTCTTCCACCGGGGGAAGCAAAAAGGGCGGCGGGTACTACAAAGACGACGGCCCGGACGCCAACCCGCCGTCGAACCTGGACCAGGTGCCGGACGCGGTGCCCCGCATCGAACCCTATGCCAGCGGCGCCAACCGACCCTATGTGGTTTTCGGCAAGCGCTACGTGCCGGACACCAGCGGCCAAGCGTACAAGCAGCGCGGCCTGGCGTCCTGGTACGGCAAGAAGTTCCACGGCAATTCCACGTCTATCGGCGAGTCCTACGACATGTACGCCATGACGGCGGCCCACACGACGCTGCCGCTTCCCAGCTATGCGCGCGTCACCAGCCTGGTCAACGGCAAGACGATCATCGTGCGCGTGAATGACCGTGGGCCGTTCCATAGCGACCGCATCATGGATTTGTCCTATGTGGCCGCCTACAAGCTGGGCATCATCGGACCGGGTAGCGGGCAGGTTGTGGTCGAGAGCATTCCGCAGGAAGAGATTCGACGCCTGGCCTCGCAAGGAACGCCCGCGGCGCCGGCGCCGGAGCCCGATTCCGCCACGGGCTCCTTGCCCGTCCAGGCGCCGTTAAGCGCCGCGCCGGTGGCGTTGACGGCTGAACCCTTGCCCGGCCCCGCCGCGGGTTCGGCCCCGGTACGCCAGGCGCCGGCAGCCGGCATCGGCAATGTCTATCTGCAAGTGGGCGCATTCAGCCAGGCCGGCAATGCGCAATCGCTGGTTGCCCGCATCAATCCGCAACTGAGCGCGGCGGGCGCACCGCCCGCCCAGGTGGATCAATCCAACAACCTGTACCGGGTCAGAATCGGCCCGTACCCCGACCGCCAGAGCGCGTTGAACGCAGTGCCGGTCGTATCCGACCGCATCGGCATCCTGCCCAGCATCGCCACGCAGTAAACGCGGGCGGCTTTCGGGCTTACCAAGGCAGCTTTACCAAGGCAGATTCACCAGGGCAGCTCGGCTTGCCCGTCGCAGACGCGGCGCGCGCGCGGGTTGCGGCTGACATAGCGGTTGCCTTCGTGAGCCAGCAGCGCCTGCTTGCGCGGGAGCCCGCCGCCAAACCCCGTCAGCGAAGTATCGGCGCCAATCACGCGGTGACACGGAATGATGATGATGATGGGGTTGCGACCGACCGCGCCGCCAACCGCCTGCGCGCCCTTGGGCCGCCCCACGGTGCGAGCCAGGTCGCCATAGCTGGCAAGCTTGCCGAAATCCAGCGCGCACAGTGACTGCCAGACCTTGTGCTGGAAGGCAGTGCCCACGGGGTCCAGCGCCACATCGAAAGCGCGGCGCTTGCCCGCGAACCATTCGTCCAGTTCGCGCCGCGCCTGCTCAAGGATGGGATCGGCATCGGTGTGCGTCCAGCCTTCAGGCGACGGCAGCGATTCCTGGTCCGTGAACCAGGCGCCCCGCAGGCCTTTCGGGCTGGCGACCAGACGCAGCTCCCCCAAGGGGGTAGGCATGTCGCGGTAGGCCAAGGGTTCCAGCGGATCGGCGGGTTTTTTCGACACGATTGTTGGGTACGCCATGGCTTACTCCGCCGACTTCTTGCGCGACAGCGCCCGGTTGTACAACACGTCACGCGGCTGGCCCGTGACTTTGGCGGCGACCCGCGCGGCGTCGCGCACGGACAGTGATTCCAACAGCGCGTCCAGCAACACGTCGGTGCGCGGATCGGCGTCCACGTCGATTTCCTGCTCGACGGCGGCATGCGCGATCAGCACGAATTCGCCCTGTTCGCGGTGAGCATCGGCAGCCAGCCAGGCCGCCGCTTCGCCCATCGTGAGGGTGGCGATTTCTTCAAAACGCTTGGTGAGCTCACGCGCCACGGTCAGTTGCCGGTCGGGGCCGCAGACTTCCAGCAGGTCCGCCAGCGTGGCGGCCAGCCGGTGGGGGGATTCAAACATCACCACGGGTGCGGGCAAGGCGCACCACGAACGCAGCCAGCGCTGGCGCGCCACGGCCTTCGGCGGCGGGAAACCGGCGAAGGCGTAGGCGGGATTTTCGTCGGTGGTCACGCCGCTGCCCATCAGCGCCGCAATGACGGCGCTGGGCCCGGGCACGGGCACGACCGCGAAACCGGCTTCGCGCACGGCGCGCACCACGCGCGCGCCGGGGTCGCTGACGGCGGGCGCGCCCGCGTCCGACACCAGCGCCACGCGCTGGCCTTGGGCCAGGCGTTCACAGATGGCTTGGGCGGCGGTGGCTTCATTGTGGCGGTGCGCGGCCATGAGCGGCGTGCTGACGCCCCAGGCGTCCAGCAAGGTGCGGCTGGCGCGCGTGTCTTCGGCGGCGATCACGTCGGCGCGTTGCAGGGCATGCCAGGCCCGCAGCCCCAAGTCGCCCAGGTTACCGATCGGCGTGGCCACGACGTACAGCGTCGACGCGGGCCAATGCTGCCCCGCCACGCGGTCGGCCACGCGGCTCCAGGCATCGCCACCGGGCGGGGGTGAGACATTTTGATTCATTGCAGCCTACTGACACGGAAAACCATGTCAGTGTAGCCGCCAATCCCCGCCATCTTCGGAGCCTGCATGACGGACGATACCTTGCGCCTGGCCTGCGAACTGGCGCTGGCCGCCCGGCGTCGCGCGGACAAACGGCGGCGTCGCAGCCGGCCGCCGCCCGCCCCTGGCGACACGCCGGTGCGGCGCTCGCCCATGCAGCGCCGGGGAGACCACCACGAAGACGCCGCGCTGCGGCTACTGCAAGCCCGCGGCCTGGTCTTGCTGGCGCGCAATCTATGGACGCGGGCCGGTGAGATCGATCTGGTCATGCGCGACGGCAACACGCTGGTCTTCGTCGAAGTGCGCGCCCGCGCACACACCCGCTACGGCGGCGCGGCGGCAAGCATCGGCCGCGACAAGCAGGCTCGGCTGGCCCGCGCGGCCGCGCACTGGCTGCCGGAACTGGCGCGGCGGCATTGGCAAGGGGTGGCACCCCCCGCCCGCTTTGACGCGGTGGTGTTCGACGCCGGCCATCCGCAGTGGCTGCGCGGCGCGTTTGTGCTGCCGTAGCCCGATGCGCAGGCAGGGTCCGGACTCGCCGGTAACGATGTGCCGCACAGTCGTTACGCATGGACAGAACGGCACGACGGCCCCGTGAGATAATCGCGCCCATGGATATGACCTCTCGTATGACGTCGCACTTTCGCGACGCCATGGCTGCGTGCGAACAAAGTATGAACGTCCTGGCGGAACCGCTGGCAGTGGCGGTCGACGTTCTATTCGGCGCCCTGGCGAACAACGGCAAGATTCTGGCTTGCGGCAACGGTGGCTCGGCCGCCGATGCGCAGCATTTCATCGCCGAACTGGTGGGCCGCTTCGAACGCGAGCGCCTGCCCCTGGCGGGCATCGCGCTCAATACCGACACCTCGATTCTCACCGCCGTCGGCAACGACTACGGCTTTGATGAAATCTATGAACGCCAGGTCAACGCCTTCGGGCAGGCCGGCGACGTGCTGGTGGCCATCTCGACCAGCGGCAATTCCCCCAACGTGGTGCGCGCCATGGAAGCCGCCAGCGCCCGCGAAATGCACGTGTTGGCCCTGACGGGCAAGGGCGGCGGCGTCATGGGGGAACTCATCACGCCCATGGACGTCCATCTATGTGTTCCCAGCGACCGCACCATGCGGATCCAGGAAGTCCATATTCTGCTGTTGCACGCGCTGTGCGACGGCATCGACGCTCTTCTGCTTGGAGACACCGAATGATTTCTGACGTCAGAACCGCAGTTCGCCCCCTGATGCTCGCGGCGGCACTGTCCACCGCCGCGCTGTCGCTGTCGGCCTGCGCGCCACTGATCGTGGGCGGCGCGGCCGCCACCACGGCGGTCGTGGTTACCGACCGCCGCACCTCCGGTGTCCAGCTTGAAGACCAGAACATTGCCTTCAAGGCGCAAAGCCAGATCTCGCAAAAGCTGGGCGACACCGCCCGCGTCAACGCCATGGCCTATGGCGGGCACCTGCTGCTGACGGGCGACGTGCCCTCCGAGCAGGCCAAAGCCGAAGCGACCACCATTGCGCAAGGCATCGAAAACGTCAAACAGGTCATCAACCAGTTGAATGTCGGCCCCATCGCCTCGTTCGGCACGCGCTCGAACGACACGTGGCTGACGTCCAAGGTCAAGACCGCGCTGATCAACACCAAGTACGTGCCGTCCGGCACCATTGCGCTGACGACCGACAATAGCGTCGTCTACCTGATGGGCAAGCTGACCCAGGCCGAAGGCGACTACGCGGCCAACGCCACGGCGGATGTCGGTGGCGTGGTCAAGGTGGTTAAACTGTTCGAGACCATCAGCCGCGAAGAAGCGATCCGGCTGTCCAACAGCAGCACCCGGGACGCCTCCACAGAAACCAAAGCGCCTATTCAAAGCGGCGCCGGCGCAGCACCCAGCGACAACAACGCGGCCGGCACGAGCAATGGCGTTGAAGCAATGCCCATCAAATGAAAAAAGCCATCGTAGCCCTGGCCGTCCTGGTGGCGGTAGGTATCGGCGCCTGGTTCGTCTGGCGCCCTGCCCAGACCGCGCCCGACGTCACCTTCACCACGCTGGAAGGCAAAACCTTTTCGATGCAGGACCTGCGCGGCAAGGTCGTGCTGGTCAAATTCTGGGCAACCAGCTGCGTGACTTGCGTGAAGCAGATGCCGGAAGCCATCGCCGCCTATAAGGAATACGCCGCGAAGGGCTATGAAGCCGTGGCGGTCGCCATGAACTACGACCCGCCCAACTTCGTGCTGAACTTCGCCGAACAGCGCAAGCTGCCGTTCCCGGTGGCGCTGGACACCAAGGGCGATATCGCCCGCGCGTTCGGCGACATCCGGCTGACCCCCACCGCCTTCCTGATCGACAAGCAGGGTCACATCATCAAACGCTATCTGGGTGAATACGACGTGGCCGAATTCCACGCCACCGTGGAAAAGGCGCTGGCGGCAGGCTGATCGCGCTGGGTTTGCGCGTTAGGTTGCCAGCGCGATTCCCGGTTGCTCTGTGCCCCGCCCCCAAAACAAAACCGCCCAATGGGCGGTTTTGTTTTTGCCCGGCCGAATCAGCCGGATCAAGCGGGATCTGCCAGGCTCAAAACGCCGGAATCACCGCGCCCTTGTACTTTTCCTGGATGAATTTCTTCACGTCCGGCGAATGCAGCGCATCCACCAGCTTCTTGATGCCGGGTGCGTCCTTGTTGTCCGAACGGGTGACCAGGATGTTGGCGTAGGGCGAATCGGCGCCCTCGATGAACAGCGCGTCTTTCGTGGGGACCAGGCCGGCTTCCAGCGCGTAGTTCGTGTTGATCAAGGCCAGGTCCACATCGTCCAGCGCGCGCGGCAGCATCGCGGCTTCGAGTTCGCGGAATTTCAGCTTCTTGGGGTTCTCGACCACATCGGCCGCGGTGGCCAGGATGTTGGACGGGTCCTTCAGCTTGATCACGCCCTGCTTTTGCAGCAGTACCAGTGCGCGGCCGCCGTTGGACGGATCGTTCGGGATGGCGACCGTGGCGCCGTCCTTGAGCTCGGTCAGGCTCTTGATCTTCTTGGAATACCCGCCAAAGGGCTCAACGTGGACCAGCGCTACCGGCACCAGCGTGGCCTTGCGGTCTTTGTTGAACGAATCCAGATACGGCTTGTGCTGGAAGAAGTTGGCGTCCAACTGCTTGTCCGCCAATTGCAGGTTGGGCTGCACGTAATCGCTGAACACCTTGATGTCGAGCTCGACGCCCTGCTTGGCCAACTGCGGTTTCACCACTTCCAGGATTTCGGCGTGGGGAACCTGGGTCGCGCCCACCACCACTTTTTCTGCATGGGCGGCATGGGCCGCCACCAGGAAGGCCGATGCCACCAGGGCAGACCGGACGAAGTTCAAACGCATGTGTTGCCTCTTTTATAGGATGAAAATAGGGGACTGATTCTCAGCGAGCCGGATTCACCCCCTTGTGCGGGGCTCCGCTGTCTGGAAAACGCACCCAATTTACCTGAATGCCGGTTATTTGTCGGGCATATGGACATGGGTTTTAGGCATATGAAACGCGGGGGTACTACAATCCGTCGTATGCTTGCGCTACCGCGTTCCGAACGCGATGTTGTGCAGGCATTTTTTCTAACCACTCATATCTATTTGCCGACTTAGCTGCCATGACCGACACCCCCGACCCTGCTGCCGTTTCGTCCCCCGCTGTCAAAGCCGCTGTGCTGTCTGAAGCACTGCCGTATATCCGACGATTCCACGGCAAGACCATCGTGGTCAAGTACGGCGGCAACGCCATGACGGAAGAGCGCTTGCAGCGCAGCTTCGCGCACGACGTCGTGCTGCTCAAGCTGGTGGGTCTGAACCCGGTGGTGGTGCACGGCGGCGGTCCGCAGATCGACGACGCGCTGCGCCGCATCGGCAAGCAAGGCACCTTCATCCAGGGCATGCGCGTGACCGATGCCGAAACCATGGAAGTGGTTGAATGGGTGCTGGGCGGCCAGGTCCAGCAAGACATCGTCATGATGATCAACGAGGTCGGCGGCAAGGCCGTGGGCCTGACCGGCAAGGACGGCGGCTTGATCCAGGCCCAGAAAAAACTGATGGCCAACAAGGACAACCCCGCCGAACCGATCGACATCGGCTTCGTGGGCGACATCACGCTGGTTGAGCCTGCCGTGGTCAAGGCCCTGCAAGACGACCAGTTCATTCCCGTGATCTCGCCCATCGGCTATGGCGAAGACGGCACCGCCTACAACATCAACGCCGACGTCGTCGCCGGCAAGATGGCCGAAGTGCTGGGCGCCGAAAAGCTCTTGATGCTGACCAACACCCCGGGCGTGCTGGACAAGGCGGGCAAGCTGTTGCGCAGCCTGTCGGCCCAGACCATCGACGAGCTCTTCGCCGACGGCACCATCTCGGGCGGCATGCTGCCCAAGATCTCGTCGGCGCTGGACGCCGCCAAGAACGGCGTGAATTCCGTGCACATCGTCGACGGCCGCGTGCCGCACTGCCTGCTGCTGGAAATCCTGACCGACCAAGGCGTGGGCACGATGATCAGCTCGCATTGATGCGAGCACAGCGCCTTTTGTTGCGGCCGGCGGTGCGCCTGCGCCGCTCGCGCCGCGTGGCCACGGGCGTTTCCGAACGCCTGTGGCTGTTCGATCTGGACAACACGCTGCACGACACCTCGCATGCCATCTTTCCGAAGATAGATCTCGGCATGACCATGGCGGTGGCCGAGGCGCTGAATGTAGATATCGACACCGCCAACGATCTGCGCAGGCAATACTGGCACCGCTACGGCGCCACGATGATCGGCATGGTGCGTCACCACGGCGTCAATCCACACGACTTCCTGCACCGCAGCCACGACTTCGACGTCAACCCGCTGGTGCGCAGCGAAAAGGCGCTGGCCTACAAGCTGCGCCGCCTGCCCGGCCGCAAGGTGCTGCTGACCAACGCGCCGCTGCGCTATGCGCGTTCCGTGCTGGAACGCCTGGGCATCCTGAACCAGTTTGATAGCCTGTGGGCCATCGAGCACATGCAACTGCACGGTGAATTCCGGCCCAAGCCGTCGCCCGCGCTGCTGCGCTACGTGCTGGCCCGCGAAGGCGTGCCCGCCCACCGTGCCGTGCTGGTCGAAGACACGCTGGCCAACCTGCGCGGCGCGCGCCGCGTGGGCGTGCGCACGGTGCACGTGTATCACCCCGGCACGCCCTTTTCGCGCGGCCAATCACATCGTCCGCCCTATGTCGACTTGCGGGTAAACTCCGTCAGTGATTTGTTGTTACGTCGGCGTCCCCTGCGGGGATAGCGGCGCGCTCCTCCCCCTCCCTTCACCGTCCAAGCCTGCGCGAGAGCAGTCCCTTCCATGGCGAGCAAACCCGGCGAGCGCAAGACCCAGATTCTGCAGACCCTGGCCGAGATGCTGGAGCAACCGCACGCATCCCGCATCACCACGGCCGCGCTGGCCGCGCGCCTGCAAGTGTCGGAAGCCGCGCTGTACCGGCATTTCGCCAGCAAGGCGCAGATGTTCGAAGGGCTGATCGAGTTCATCGAAACCAGCATCTTCACGCTGGTCAATCAAATTGCCACCATGGAACCCTACGGCGTGCCGCAAGCGCACAAGACCGTGGCCATGCTGCTGACGTTTTCCGAGCGCAACAAGGGCATGACGCGGGTGCTGACCGGCGACGCGCTAGTCACGGAAGACAACCGGCTGCAAGAGCGCATCAACCATATCAACGACCGGATCGAAACGTCGTTGAAGCAGTCGCTGCGCATCGCCATCACGGATGGCGGCCTGCCGGCGGACGCCAATGTGGCCGCGCACGCCAGCCTGCTGACGCATCTGGTGTTGGGCCGCTGGCTGCGCTATGCGCAAAGCGGCTGGCGCGTGGCGCCGACGCTGCACCTGGATGAGCAGCTGCGCCTGGCGCTGGGTTGAGCGACGCCGCCCCATTAGCGGCATAACACGAACGAATTCAAGTAGAAATCAGGTGCCAACGCCTCAGGGCGCTGGCACAATTCGTGTGCATTCATGCAACAGTCCTTGCTTGCGACCCACAAGGGCGGTCGAGCATAATGCCCCGGATGGGTTTGCTCAAGCCCAGATTTCCATCAGCTTGATCCACATCAATGCGGGTTTTCCTCAATGCCGTCACGATCGTCCTGTAGCGTCGACACATCGAATTAGATAAACCCGTGCTCGCGGGAAGTGTGTCGGCGGTTTGACCTCAACCGGAGATGGATATGACCGCGCCAGCCGCTGTCCCTGCCTCGCAAGCCCCCAAGAAAGTAAAAATACCCATCGGACTCATCGCCGGCGTCGTGGTGATGATCGGCGTGCTGATGATGCCCCTGCCCGCCGACCTGCCGGTTGCGGGCCACCGCATGCTGGCTATCCTGGCGTTCGCCGTGGTGGTCTGGATTACCGAAGCCGTGTCTTACGAAGCCAGCGCGATCATGATCACGACGCTGATGGCTTTCCTGCTGGGCACGGCTCCGACAATCAAAGACCCCAACGTGCTGTACGGGACGTCGGCCGCCATCAGCATGGCGCTGACGGGCTTTGCCAACTCGGCGCTGGCGCTGGTCACCGGCGCCTTGTTCATTGCCGCCGCCATGACCTTCACCGGGCTGGACCGGCGCATTGCGCTGGTCACGCTGTCGCGGGTGGGCACCAGCACGCGCCGCATCCTGATCGGATGTATCGCCGTGACGATCGTGCTGAGCCTGGTCGTGCCCAGCGCCACCGCGCGCAGCGCGGCCGTTGTGCCGATCATGATGGGTGTCATCGCCGCCTTCGGCGTGGACAAGCGCTCGAACATCGCGGCCGGCATCATGATCATCGTGGCGCAAGCCACCAGCATCTGGAACGTGGGTATCCAGACCGCCGCCGCGCAAAACCTGCTGACCGTCGGCTTCATGGAAAAGATGCTGGGCGAGCGCGTCGCGTGGTCGGACTGGCTGATCGCCGGCGCCCCGTGGTCGCTGATCATGTCGGCAGTGCTGATCGTCGTGGTGCTGAAGCTGCTGCCGCCGGAAAGCGACAGCATCGCCGGGGGCAAGGAAGCGGTCGAAAAGTCGCTGATTGAACTGGGCCCGATGACGGGCGCGCAAAAGCGCCTGATGGGTGTGTCGCTGATGCTGCTGCTGTTCTGGGCAACCGAAGGCAAGCTGCACAAGTTCGACACGACGTCGACCACCTACTTCGGCCTGGTCTTGCTGCTGTTGCCGCGCTTTGGCGTGATGACGTGGAAAGACGTGCAGTCGCGCATTCCATGGGGCACCGTGATCGTGTTCGGCGTGGGCATCAGCCTGGGCACCGCCCTGCTGACCACACAAGCCGGCCAATGGCTGGGCAACCAGGTGGTTGCGCACACCGGGCTGGACCATCTTGGGCCGCTCGCTATCTTCGCCGTGCTGGCCGCGTTCCTGATCATCATCCACCTGGGTTTTGCCAGCGCCACCGCGCTGACCTCGGCCATGCTGCCCATCCTGATCTCGGTGCTGGCCACGTTGCCCGGCGATTTCAGCCGCCTGGGCATGACGATGCTGCTGGGCTTTGTCGTCAGCTACGGCTTCATCCTGCCGATCAACGCGCCGCAGAACATGGTGTGCCTGGGTACGGAAACCTTCAACGCCAAGCAGTTCGCGAAAGTCGGCATCATCGTCACCATCGTCGGCTACCTGCTGATGCTGCTGATGGGCATGACCTACTGGCGCTGGCTCGGCTGGCTGTAAGGAGTACGCATCATGAAACTCTCTCTAGCCCAAGCCAATGAATACGGCCGCCGCGTGCTGATGGCGCAAGGCGTGCCGGAAGACATCGCGCGCGACGTGGCCGAACACCTGGTGGAGTCCGACCGGGTCGGCTACACCAGCCACGGCCTGTCTATCCTGACGAACTATCGCCGCGTGCTGTCCCAGGGGCTGGCGCAGGCGGACGGCCGCCCCGAGCTGGTCAATGACCGCGGCGCCATGCTGGCCTACGACGGCCACCACGGCCTGGGCCAATATGTGGGCAAGGTCGTTATCGAAAAGGCCATCGAGCGCACGCAGGAACACGGGCAGTGCATCGTGACCCTGCGCCACAGCCATCACCTGGGCCGCATGGGCCACTTTGGTGAAATGGTGGCGGCCAAGGGTCTGATCCTGCTGGCGTTCACCAACGTGATCAATCGCGCGCCCACCGTGGCGCCGTTTGGTGGCGCGCAGGCCTGCCTGACCACCAATCCGCTGTGCTTTGCCGGCCCGCTGCCCGGCGGACGCCCGCCCTTCATCGTGGACATGGCGACAAGTTCCATCGCCGTGAACAAGGCGCGGGTGCTGGCGGCCAAGGGCGAACAGGCGCCGCCCGGCTCGCTGATCGACGCGGACGGCAACCCCACGACAGACCCCAACGCGCTGTTCGCCGATCCGCCGGGCGCCCTGCTGCCCTTTGGCGGCCACAAGGGCTACGCGCTGGGCCTGGTGGCCGAACTGCTGGCGGGAGTGTTGTCGGGCGGGGGCACGATTCAGCCCGAACACCCGCGCAACGGCGTGGCGACGAACAATATGTTCGCGCTGCTGCTGGATCCGCAGGTGGACTTCAATACGGACTGGCGGTCGATGGAAGTGGGTGCGTTCATCGATTATTTGCACGCCTGCAAGCCGCAACCGGGTGTGGAGGCCGTGCAGTATCCGGGGGAATATGAAGCCCGGAATCGCGCGGTGAATGCGGATTCGGTCGAGTTCGATAGCCGGATCTGGGACGGGTTGACGAAGCTGGCGACGGATTTGGGGGTGCCGGAGGCGTTGCCTTGAGGGAGGGGCGCGCGGTGTCAGGTTTTGGTGGATCGGTGTCGGCTGATGCTCATCATGATGCCGAACGCGATGCCCATCGTGAATAGCGCGGTGCCGCCGTAACTCATGAAGGGCAAGGGTACGCCTACAACCGGCAGGATGCCCGTCACCATCCCGACGTTTACGAACACGTAGATGAACAGCATCATCGTCAGCGCGCCGGCCAGCAGCCGGCCGAACTGCGATGATGCGCGGGACGCAATCGTCAGGCCGCGCGCCATCATCAGGCCGTACAGCACCAGGATCGCAATGCCGCCATACAGGCCGAATTCCTCGGCGTAGACGGCGAAGATGAAGTCGGTGGTGCGTTCGGGGATAAAGTCCAGATGGGTCTGCGTGCCCTTCATGTAGCCCTTGCCGTACACGCCCCCCGAGCCCACCGCGATCATCGATTGAATCGTATGGAACCCCTTGCCCAAGGGGTCGGAGCTGGGATTCAGCAGCGTGCAGACGCGATGTTTCTGGTAGTCGTGCAGCACAACCCAGTTCACGTCCGGTTCGCAAAGCTGGTCTTCGTAGTACACCAGCGTGCCGATGCCGATGATGCCGGCCAACATGACCGGCACCAGCAGCTTGAAGGACAGGCCCGCGAAATAGATCACGAAAAAGCCGGCGCCGAACACCAACAGCGCCGTGCCCAGGTCAGGCTGCAACACGATCAGCCCAAAAGGCGCGGCCAGCATCGCGGCGGCGGCCAGGAAGTCGCGGATGCGCACGGCGCCTTCGTGGCGCTGGAAATACCAAGCCAGCATCATCGGCACGGCAATCTTCATCATCTCGGACGGTTGGATCCGGGTGACGCCCAAATCCAGCCACCGCGTCGCGCCCTTGCTGGTTTCGCCAAAGAACTCCACGCCCAGCAGCAACACCACGCCCACCACGTAAAACGGCAAGGCCAGCTTCATCAGCCACTTGGGTGGAATCAGCGCCATGGTCCACATCGCGAAGAACGCGATGATGAAGTTGCGCGATTGCTCGGCGAAACGCCAGTCGGTGCCACCTACCGCCGAATGCATGACGGTCAGGCCCAGCGCCGCGAACATCATCAGGATGGCCAGCAGCGGCCAGTCGAACGCCGTGAAAATGCGTAGCAGGATGAGGCCAAGGCGTTTCATTGTTGGCGCACCACTTCGTCGGTAATGGTTTCGACGGATGCCAGGGGGTCGCCGCGATCGGGCCGCACGATGTGGTCCTGGCGGTCTTTGGCGAGCCAATAGTCGAAGACCTTGCGCGCGACCGGTGCAGCCACGCTGGCGCCCCAGCCCGCGTTCTCGACAATCAGCGACACGGCAATGCGGGGGTGCTCCAGCGGCGCGAAACCCATGAACAGCGCGTGGTCGCGCAGGCGTTCGTCGATGGCGCTGGCGCGGTAATGGCCGCCGCGCAGGCTGAACACCTGGGCGGTGCCGGTTTTGCCGGCCGCCTGGTAAGGCGTGTTGGCGAACGCGCGGCGTGCCGTGCCGGAGCGCACCACGTCAGCCATGGCGTTCTTGATCACATCCACATTGGCCTGCTTGAGCGGGATGCGGTAGTCGGGCACGGACACGGTGGGCTTGGCGACGCCCGTGCGCGAGTCGCGCACCGCGTGCACCAGGTGCGGGCGACGGAACAGGCCATTGTTGGCCAAGGTCGACGTGCCCTGCGCCAGTTGCAGCAAGGTAAAGGAGTTGTAGCCCTGGCCCACGGCCACCGAAATCGTCTCGCCCGCGTACCAGCGCTGGCGGTCCTTGTCTTTGTAGGCGGCGCGCTTCCAGTCGGTGGACGGCAACACGCCGCGCTTTTCGCCTTCCAGGTCGATGCCGGTGATCTGACCAAAGCCGAACTGCTTGGTGAAATCATGCAAGGCGTTGACGCCGATCTCGGGGCCAAGCGAATAAAAGTACGTGTCGGACGACACCACGATGGCCTTGTGCATGTCCGTCATGCCGTAGGCCGCGCCGCCCGCGTTGCGAAACTTCTGTCCGCCGAATTCGTAGTAGCCGGGGTCCGAGATACGGTCCGTTGCGCGGCGCTTGCCGAGTTCCAGGGCGGCCAGGCCCACGAACGGCTTGTAGGTGGAGCCGATGGGGTAGGTGCCGTAAAGCGGGCGGTTGATCAGCGGATGGTCCGGCGATTCGTTAAGCATGCGCCAGTTATCGACATCAATGCCGTCCACGAACAGGTTGGGGTCGAATGAGGGCTGCGACACAAAGGCCAGCACTTCGCCCGTGTCCGGGTCAATGGCGACCAGCGCGCCGCGCTGCGTCCCGAAGGCTTCTTCAGCCACCTTCTGCAGGCCCAGGTCGATGGACAGCATGATGTCCGACCCCGGCACCGGATCAATCCGCCGCAGCGTACGCATGGGGCGGCCGCCGGCGGTGACTTCGACCTCTTCCAGGCCGGTGCGGCCATGCAGTTGCTCTTCCCAGGTCTTTTCGATGCCTTTCTTGCCGATGACGTCGGTGCCGCGGTAGTTGCCCAACTGGCCGGTACGCTCCAGCTCTTCGTTGTCGCCTTCGGCGATGCGGCCGATATAGCCGACCACGTGCGCGGCCGACACGCCTTGCGGGTATTCGCGCACCCAGCGCGCCCGCAATTCCACACCCGGGAACTGGAAAGCGTGCGCGGCGAACCACGCCGCCTCGGTGTCATTCAGGTTGTTGCGCAAGAGCAGGCTTGCGTAGCGGCTGGATTCCGCCGCGCGACGCTTGAAGCGCCGTTGATCCGCCGGGCTGATGTAGACGACTTCGGTCAGGCGCTCGAACAGCTCGTTCATGTTGCCGGCATGGGCCGGCACCACTTCCAACGTATAGGTGCGGTAGTTGCGCGCCAGGACTTCGCCGTTACGGTCCAGGATCTCGCCGCGCCGCGGCGGAATCGGCACCACTGCGATGCGGTTGCGGTCCGCGCGTTCGGACAGGCCTTCGTAACGGTCAACCTGCAAATACCAGAACCGGCCGATCAGCACGCCGAAGCACACCAGGGCGAAGACGCCGCCCACCCAGGCACGCAGGCGGAAGCGCTGCTTTTGCTGCTGGCCGGTTTTCTTGAATTCAAACATCAGGCATCGCCGCCATCAGGCGGAGGAGGATTCAGCGTCGTCGGCGCCACGCTGCGGCAGGTGCAGGACCCAGCCCGCCAACGGCCACAAGGCGGCCGTGATGGCCACGCTGATGCACCAGTCCCAGCCGGGCCACTTTCCCGCCAGCCAGGCGTGGATGATCTGCGTCAGGAAACGGGCGACGAAGAACACAGGCAGCATGTGCATCGCCTGGCTCCAGAGATCGAACCGTTGCAGCCGACGATGCAGCACCACGGCGCCATAGGCGACCAGGGTGTAGGACAAGGCATGTTCGCCCAGCAGGCCGGCGTCGTGCACGTCCATCAGCAAGCCGAAGAAGAACGCCGTGAAGAGACCCACGCGACGCGGTTCGTGCACGCACCAGAAGGCGATGATCAGCAGCAGCACGTCGGGCGCGCCCTGCCAGAGCCGCCAAGGCAGCAACGACACCAGCCACACCAGCAGCACTGTTCCCCAGACAAACACGCCGTGTGCCGGCCCGGAAAGGCGGTCGGGGTGTACGTTGCTGGGCGTACCCAGGCGGCGCCTGGGTTGCGATTGGTTAGTCCGATCCACCGGAATCGACCTCCTGACGGTTGGACTCGGCGCGGGCCACATCCACCTGCAAGACCAGGAAGTGGCGATAGCGTTCGGGGTGGGCCAGCGGTTCACATACGGCGCGGGCGAAACCGGAAGCGGTGTCGCGTTCAACCGAAGTCACTTTGGCCACGGGCAGGCCGGCGGGAAACAGGCCGCCGACGCCACTGGTGACGATAGTATCGCCTTCCTTGATGTCGGCATTGGCGGCAAGGTAACGAACTTCCATCTTGCCGGGGGAATTGCCGCCGAACGCAATCAGGCGCAGGCCGTTGCGCAGCAATTGCACGGGAATGGACACTTGCTCGTCGGTAACCAGGGCGGCTTCGGCCGTCATCGGCGTCACGCGCACGATCTGGCCGACCACGCCACCTTCGTCGATGACCGGCATGCCCGGCGCCAGGCCCGCCTTGCTGCCCTTGTTGAACACCAGCCGTTGCGTGAACGCGTTGGTGGGTTCGTACATGACTTCGACCACCACGGCCGATTGCGCCACGGTATCGGTCACACCCAGCAGGCGGCGCAATTGCGCGTTTTCGGCTGCCAGTTGCGCGGCGTGCGACGCCACTTGCGCCAGTTCGATGCGCTGGCGCTGCAAGGCTTCGTTTTCACTGCGGATGAGGTTGGCCGCGTTGACCCACTCGTTGACCTGCTGGACCAGATCGCGCGGCGCCATGACGGCGCGCTGGAACGGGTACAGCGCCACGGCAATCGTACGGCGCGCCGGTTCCAGCATGCGCCATTGCGAATCCATGATGATCAAAACCAAAGCAAGGACGACCAGAACGACCAGCCGCACCTCCGCAGGTGGGCCGCGCCTGAATAGGGGGGGGGTCCCTTGTCGTTGCATGAATCTCAGCCCGGACGCCCGCGTCCGTAGCCCCCGCAGCGGCCGGAGCCGGAAAAAAGCGGGGCTCCGGGCTGGCGGGCGGTATTAGTCGTTGATGAAGATGGCGCCCAGTTTCTCAAGGTGTTCCAGCGCCTCGCCGCAACCACGCACGACGCAGGTCAGGGGGTCGTCGGCCACCACGACGGGCAGGCCGGTTTCTTCCTGCAGCAGGCGATCAAGATCGCGCAGCAGCGCGCCGCCGCCGGTCAGGGCGATGCCCTTGTCGGTGATGTCGGCGCCGAGTTCCGGCGGGGTTTGTTCAAGTGCGATCTTCACGGCGGAGACGATCTGGTTCAGCGGATCGGTCAGCGATTCCAGGATCTCGTTGGACGAGACCGTGAAGCTGCGCGGCACGCCTTCGGCCAGATTGCGGCCCTTGACTTCGATCTCGCGGACTTCGGAACCCGGGAATGCGGAACCGATTTCCTTCTTGATCAATTCAGCCGTGGGTTCACCGATCAGCATGCCGTAGTTGCGACGGATGTAGTTGACGATGGCCTCGTCGAACTTGTCGCCGCCGACGCGCACGGAACCCTTGTAGACCATGCCGCCCAACGAGATGACCGCCACTTCCGTGGTGCCACCGCCGATGTCGACGACCATGGAGCCGCTGGCGTCGGACACGGCCAGGCCGGCGCCGATGGCCGCGGCCATGGGTTCTTCGATCAGGAAGACGTGGGACGCGCCCGCGCCCAAGGCCGATTCGCGGATGGCGCGGCGTTCAACCTGGGTGGAACCGCAAGGCACGCAGACGATGATCCGCGGGCTGGGCGCCAGCATGTTGCGGGGGTGCACCATGCGAATAAACTGCTTGAGCATCTGTTCGGTGACCGTGAAGTCGGCGATAACGCCGTCCTTCATGGGCCGGATGGCCTCGATGTTGCCGGGAACTCGGCCCAGCATCTGCTTGGCTTCGTGGCCGACGGCCTGGATGATCTTTTTGCCGTGAGGCCCGCCTTCATGACGGATTGCGACCACGGAGGGCTCATCGAGCACGATGCCCTTGCCGCGGACGTAAATCAGCGTATTGGCGGTACCGAGGTCGATCGCCATATCGCTGGAAAAATAACTGCGCAGGAATCCGAACATGGGAGCTCAGCTAAATTCTGGGGGGAATTGGGTTCATGCCGGGGGGCGTATGGCCCGAAAAAGGTCGGGTCCGCCTGTCATCACGGCGATTAAACCGTGAATCATAACTTATAATTTCACCGGAAATAGCGCATAAATGCAGGCTATTCAAGCTTTGTAACGGGTTTGGCGCATGCATACTGCCCAGTCCCGCCCTTCGGCCTTCGCTTATCGATTTTGCAATCCCTATGGCGCTTAATGACACAGATGTGGCCCGCATTGCCCGGCTGGCCAGGATCGAATTGACCCCCGACCAGCGCACACTTGCGCAGGCGGAGCTTAACGGCATTCTCCACTTGATAGAACGGCTTCAGTCCGTCGACACCCAAGGCGTCGAACCGCTGGCCCACCCCCTGTCCGCCCATGAGGACATTGTGCTGCGCTTGCGTGAAGACGCCGTGACCGAGGCCAGCTCGGAAGCGCGCCGCGAAGCGCTGCTGGCCAATGCCCCCGACGCCCAGGAAGGCTTGTTCCTGGTTCCTAAAGTCCTCGACTAAGCCATGACAAAACCTGCCTTGCATACCCAATTCGAGGGGATCGCCGCCTTGCGCGCGGCCCTCGCCCAACGCCAGGTCAGCGCCGTCGAACTGGCGCAAAGCGCCTTGGCGGCCGCCGATGCGGCCAGCGGCCTGAATTGCTTTTTACATATTGACGCTGAATTGACGCTGGCCCAGGCCCGCGCCGCCGACGCCGCCCTGGCCGACGGTTCGGCCGGGCCGCTGGCCGGCGTGCCCATCGCCCACAAAGACGCTTTCGTGACCCGCGGCTGGCGCACCACCGCCGGCAGCAAGATGCTGGACGGCTACGTCAGCCCGTTCGACGCCACCGTGGTCGAGCGCCTGGGCGCGGCCGGCGCCGTGTCCATCGGCAAGCTCAACTGCGATGAATTCGCCATGGGCTCCGGCAACGAGAATTCCGCCTACGGCGTCGTGAAGAACCCCTGGGACCACGCCGCCGTTCCGGGCGGGTCGTCGGGTGGCTCGGCCGCCGCCGTAGCCGCGCGCCTGGTGGCCGCCGCCACCGGCACCGACACCGGCGGCTCGGTCCGTCAGCCCGCCGCGCTGTGCGGCGTCAGCGGCATCAAGCCCACCTACGGCACCGTGTCGCGCTATGGCATGGTGGCTTTCGGATCCAGCCTGGACCAGGCCGGCCCGTTGGCGCAAAGCAGCCGCGACCTGCTTGAACTGCTGGACGTCATCAGCGGCTTTGACCCGCGCGACGCCACCAGCCTGGAAAAGTGCGATGCCGCCGTGAACGAGCCCGGCCGCGTCCGCCACGACTTCGACGCCGCGCAAGCAAAGTTCGACGCCGCCGGCAGCCAGCCCCTGAAGGGCCTGCGCATCGGCGTGCCCGAAGAATATTTCGGCGCGGGTCTCGCGGCCGATGTGGCCGCCGCCGTGGAAGCCGCGCTGGCCCAGTTCGAAGCGCTGGGCGCCGTGCGCGTGCCGGTCTCCCTGCCCCGCACGGAGCTGGCCATCCCGGCTTATTACGTCATTGCCCCGGCGGAAGCGTCCAGCAACCTGGCCCGCTATGACGGCGTGCGCTACGGCCACCGCACCGAGCAATACGGCGATTTGAACGAGATGATCAGCCGCTCGCGCGCCGAAGGCTTCGGCGACGAGGTCAAGCGCCGCATCCTGATCGGCACGTACGTGCTGTCCCACGGTTACTACGACGCCTATTATTTACAGGCACAACGCCTGCGCCGCCTGATCGCGCAGGATTTTCAGCGCGCCTACGCCGGCCAATGCGACGTCATCATGGGCCCGGTCACGCCGTCGGTCGCCAAGAACATCGGCGACAACCGCGACGACCCCACCGCCGACTGGCTGGCCGACGTCTACACGCTGGGTGTGAGCCTGGCCGGTTTGCCGGCAATGTCGATCCCCTGCGGCTTTGGCGACGACAACGGCAAGCGTCCCGTCGGCCTGCAGATCATCGGCAACTACTTCGATGAAGGCAGGCTCCTGGCCATCGCCGACCGCTACCAACAAGTGACCGACTGGCACAAGCGGTCCCCGCTGTGATGATGCCCCCACGCCCCTTACGCTCGCGGTCCCTGCTGGAGACTACCGGCGTTTCGGGCGGCCCGGCGCCGCTGGCCCCGCAGCCGCGGCACTACTGATTGGAACTACAGATAATGAACTGGGAAATCGTCATCGGCCTGGAAACGCACACCCAGCTTTCCACCGACTCCAAGATTTTTTCGGGCAGCAGCACGCAATTCGGCGCGGCGCCCAACACGCATGCCAATGAAGTGGACCTGGCCTTGCCGGGCAGCCTGCCCGTCATGAACCGGGGCGCGGCTGAACGCGCCATCCGCTTTGGGCTGGCCGTGGGCGCGACCATCGCGCCGCGCTCGGTCTTTGCGCGCAAGAACTACTTCTACCCCGACCTGCCCAAGGGCTATCAGATCAGCCAGTACGAACTGCCCGTCGTGGTGGGCGGAACGCTGTCGTTCTTTGTCGGCGAAGAAGAAAAAACCGTTAACCTGACGCGTGCCCACCTGGAAGAAGACGCCGGCAAATCGCTGCACGACGACTTCACGCTGGCCAACGGCTCGCCCGCCAGCGGCATCGACCTGAACCGCGCCGGCACCCCGCTGCTGGAAATCGTGACCGAGCCCGAAATGCGCTCGGCCGCCGAAGCCGTGGCCTATGCACGCGCGCTGCACAGCCTGGTCGTGTGGCTGGGCATTTGCGACGGCAACATGCAGGAAGGCTCGTTCCGCTGCGACGCCAACGTGTCCGTGCGCCCGGTCGGCCAAAAAGAATTCGGCACCCGCACCGAGATCAAGAACGTCAACTCGTTCCGCTTCCTGGAACGCGCCATCGTCTACGAAGCGCGCCGCCAGATCGAACTGATCGAAGACGGCGGCACGGTTGTGCAGGAAACGCGCCTGTACGACGCAGACCGCGACGAAACCCGCAGCATGCGCAGCAAGGAAGACGCGCACGACTACCGCTACTTCCCCGACCCCGACTTGCCCACGCTGGTGATCTCCAGCGCCTGGGTCGATGAAGTGCGCGCCGCCATGCCCGAACTGCCGGCCGCGCAACGCGCCCGCTTTGAATCGGAATACGGCCTGCCCGCCTACGATGCGGCCCAACTGACGGTCAGCCGCGATCTGGCCGCCTACTTCCAGGCGGTGGCCAACGCGCTGCCGGCGGGCCAGGCCAAACTGGCCGCGAACTGGGTCATGGGCGAAGTCGCCGCCGCGCTGAACAAGGACGAAAAGAGCATCGCCGATTCGCCCGTGCAAGCACCCGCGCTCGCCGCCCTGATCAGCCGCATCATCGACGGCACGATCTCCAACAAGATCGCGCGCGAAGTCTTCGGCGCCATGTGGGCCGGTGAAAACGGCGGCGACGCCGACGCCATCATCGACGCACGCGGCCTGAAGCAGATCAGCGACACGGGCGCCATCGGCGCCATGATCGACGAGGTGCTGGCCGCCAACCCCGCCATCGTGGAAGAGTACCGAGCCGGCAAGCAAAAGGCGTTCAATTCGCTGGTGGGCCAGATCATGAAAGCCGCACGCGGCAAGGCCAACCCGCAACAAGTGAACGACCTGCTCAAGGAAAAGCTGGGCGGCTGATAGTCAAGACAGGCATCAGTCCGACAAAAGGCCGCGGCACATTGCCGCGGCCTTTTCTTTTGCCAAGAATGGGGATGGCCAATTCTTGATCGGAGATCCCCAATGTCTGACTACATCGAAGTGCCGCAGGAAGCGGTTGCAAAACAGCTTGAGACGTTGATCGTGGCTGCACAGAACGGTGCGCGCATCGTCATCGTGAAGGACGGCAAGGCACGCGCCTACATTCGCCCGGCGAATCCTGATATGACCGAAGACATGTACGACGCGATCCTGGCGTTGCGGGGCTTCGCCTTAAACCGAGGCATCTCGGACGAACAACTCCGCGCCTGGGTAACCGAGGACCAGCGATGAAAACCGTGTTGGATGCATCGGTCGCGCTTGCCTGGCTGCTCGCCCGCAATGATCGTACCGAGGCTCTGTTGGCAAGGCATTTACTGGACCAAGCCCAGCATTTCCAGCTCCGCGTCCCCCGGCACTGGCATGCAGAGGTCGGCAACGGCATGCTGCGAATACAGCGGGCACGGGTCGTCACTACCGATGAAGCCACCGCTTTCGTGACCGCGCTTGAGAGCCTGTCCGTGCTATCGGATCGCCCCCACACTGCCGACCAATGGTGGGCGATTCAACACATAGCCATTACGCATGGCTTGACGGCCTATGACGCCGCCTACGTCGAGCTGGCGGCCCGGTCGGGCGGCGATCTGGCAACGTTCGATGGAAAACTGGCTGACGCGGCGCGCGCACACGGAGTCTCCGTGATCGGCCAGCCCCACGGCATCGCCGAGCCCGTGGCGTGCTATGGATGACCGGGCGCGGGGCAGCGGCCCGGTGCCCATCCAATCCGCTTACTTCACCCCGTACTTCGTCCGATACGCCTGTACCGCATCGCGGTTTTCCGCGAAAGACGCGTCGTCTTGCAGCAGGGCCATGATGTCTGACAGCGATGCAATCGCCACCACCGGAATGCCGTAGGTCTTGGCCACGTCCTGCACGGCGGAATGGGGGGACAGCGCGTCGTCCGGGCCGGCGCGTTCCATGCGGTCCAGGGCGATCAGCACGGCGGCCGGTTCGGCGCCCGCGTTGCGGATGATTTCCACCGATTCGCGCACCGACGTGCCCGCCGTGATCACGTCGTCGATGATGACGACCTTGCCCTTGAGCGGCGCGCCGACCAGGGTGCCGCCTTCGCCGTGGTCCTTGGCTTCCTTGCGGTTGTAGGCGAACGGCACGTCGTTGCGGCCATCCATCGCCGGGTGGCCCGCCAGCGCTACCGCCGTCGCGGTTGCCAACGGAATGCCCTTGTACGCCGGGCCGAACAGCATGTCGAACTGCACGCCGGAGTCCAGCAGCGCCTGCGCATAAAACTGCGCCAGCTTGCCGACCGCGCGGCCGCTGTTGAACAGGCCGGCATTGAAGAAGTACGGGCTGATCCGACCCGATTTGACCTTGAAGCTGCCAAAGCGCAGCACGCCTTCATCAAGGGCGAAGCGGACGAATTCTTGAGGCGTGGCGGAAGACGGGGTGGCAGGAGTGGCGGCGGGCATGCGAGTGGGTCCGGTGAATGGCAAACCCCCGCATTTTATCCGTTGTCGGGGCTATTCCCTGCCCCCGGCGCCGAGTCGGTTAAATTCCTGGCATTGTTCCGGCCCCCCGGCCGCTCTACAGGAGTTTCGCTTTGCTGCGCATCACGTCGATCAATCTCAACGGCATCCGCTCGGCCTTCCGCAAGGGCCTGCAACCCTGGATGGAAAAGCATGCGGCGGACATACTTTGCCTGCAGGAAATCAAGATCGCCGAGTCGGACCTGACAGACGACCTGCGTCATCCGCCTGGCTATACCGGCCACTTCCACCACGCGGTGAAAAAGGGCTACAGCGGCGTGGGCATCTACCTGCGCAACGCCGCCGAGCGCGTGAACATCGGCCTGGGCTGCGAAGAATTCGACCCCGAAGGCCGCATCATCCGCGCCGACTGGAAGAACCTGTCGGTTGTCAGCGCCTACCTGCCCTCGGGCTCCAGCGGCGACGAACGCCAGCAGGCCAAGTACCGATTCCTGGACCGCTTCGCCCCCTGGATCGACGCCCTGATGCACGAGCACAAAACCACCGGCCGCGAATTCGTCATCTGCGGCGACTGGAACATCGCGCACAAGGAAATCGACCTGAAGAACTGGAAGGGCAACATGAAGAACTCGGGCTTCCTGCCCGAAGAGCGCGCCTGGTTGACCGATGTTTTCGACAAGCGCGGCTTCGTGGACGTGTTCCGCACCATCGACGACCGCCCTGACCAATACACCTGGTGGAGCAACCGTGGCCAGGCCTGGGCCAAGAACGTCGGGTGGCGGATCGATTACCAGATCGCCACGCCCGGTATTGCCGCCCGCGCGCGCAACGTGGCCATCTACAAGGACGAGCGCTTTTCCGACCACGCGCCGTTGACGATCGATTACGACACCACGCTTTGATGGGTAAAGGCGGGCGCGCGCGGCGCGTCCGCCGGTGCCGACCGGCACCACAGGCGGCAGGCATCACGATCCGATCAAAAATATAATTAGGGACGCATAACTTATCCACGAGGCCGTTGCCGGCCCGTGGCTTGGCGGCAAACCCCTTTGTTTGCAGGGCCCGCGGGCAATTTTAGCCATCTGACTTAGCTGCTATAAAACGGGGACGCGTTAAAATCCCCAGCAAAATCAATACCTGCCCTGCAAATCCGGTCGTTTTCCCCCACCAAAGCCGCCCTCCTTGCTAAATACGTCCCCATTTTATTAAAAGAAAATACGCTTTCTTTTCAACGCACTAAGACGTTCTCGCACCTTTGCGCAGGGCAACAAATTTCCCATACACTTGCGCACCATGACGGTGCTGTTTATGCACCAGAATAATTAATCCGCGCCCCACAATGGCGCAGAACGCACCCATTCGTAGCACCCCCGAGGAAATCATGTTGAAAGTGCAGAGTCTGGACGACTTCCTGCGTGGCGTCGCCGCGCGCGACCCGCAGCAGCCCGAGTTCATGCAAGCCGTCCAGGAGGTCATGCATAGCCTGTGGCCTTTCATCGAAAAGCACCCTCACTACGCCGACCACGCCCTGCTTGAGCGCCTGGTTGAGCCGGAGCGGGTCATCCAGTTCCGCGTGTGCTGGACCGATGACCGGGGCCAGGCCCAGGTGAACCGCGCGTTCCGCATCCAGCACAGCTCGGCCATCGGCCCGTTCAAGGGCGGCATGCGCTTTCACCCCTCGGTGAACCTGTCCATCCTCAAGTTCCTGGCGTTTGAACAGACGCTGAAGAATTCGCTGACCACGCTGCCCATGGGCGGCGGCAAGGGCGGGTCCGACTTCGACCCCAAGGGCAAGTCCGACGCCGAAGTCATGCGCTTTTGCCAGGCATTGATGATTGAGCTGTATCGCCACCTGGGCCCCGACACCGACGTGCCGGCCGGCGATATCGGCGTGGGCGCGCGTGAGGTCGGCTTCATGGCCGGCATGATGAAAAAGCTGTCGAACTCGACCGCCAGCGTCTTCACCGGCAAGGGCCTGACCTTTGGCGGCAGCCTGATCCGCCCCGAGGCGACAGGCTACGGCACCGTGTACTTCGCCGAAGAAATGCTCAAGCGAGTAGGCAAGTCGTTCGACGGCCTGCGCGTGTCCGTGTCCGGGTCGGGCAATGTGGCGCAGTACGCCATCGAAAAAGCCATGTCGCTGGGCGCCAAGGTCGTGACCGTGTCGGATTCCAACGGCACCGTCGTTGATGACGCCGGCTTCACGCACGAAAAGCTGGTGGCGCTGATGCACATCAAGAACGACCTGCGCGGCCGCCTGGACACCTATGCCCAGCAATTTGGCCTGAAGTACGAAGCGGGCAAGCGCCCGTGGCATGTGCCGGTGGACGTGGCCCTGCCCTGCGCCACCCAGAACGAACTGGAACTGGCCGACGCGCAAACGCTGATCAGGAACGGCGTGCTGTGCGTGGCTGAAGGCGCCAACATGCCGGCTACGCTGGATGCCGCCAAGGCATTCATCGCCGCGCGCGTCCTGTACGCGCCGGGCAAGGCCAGCAATGCGGGCGGCGTGGCGGTGTCGGGCCTGGAAATGGCGCAGAACTCCGCGCGCCTGTCGTGGACCCGCGAAGAGGTGGACGCGCGCCTGCACGCCATCATGCGCGACATCCACGAAAACTGCGTGCGTCACGGCCACAGCGAGCGCGAATACGTCAATTACCTGGACGGCGCCAACATCGCCGGCTTCGTCAAGGTTGCCGACGCAATGCGCCAGCAGGGCCTGTATTGATTTTGACGCTGACCGCCACATAAAGCGTGGCGGCATATAAAGAATGGCGGCCCATCAGGCCGCCATTCTTGTTATTCCGTCGCCAATGTCACACGCTTAGTGCTTCATGGCGCCATGATCGTGGTTCATGCTCATGCCGGGATTGTGCGACGCCGGCATCACCTTGAATTGCACAGCGACTTCGCCGGCCTTTTCAAACTTCAGCGTGGCGGGCACGGTGGCGCCGTCCTTGAACGGCGCGCGCAGCTTGATGAACATGACGTGATAGCTGCCCGGGCTGAGCTTGACCTCGGCATCGGCCGGCACCACGATGCCGCCTTCCACCTGGCGCATCTTCGACACGCCGTTCTCGGTCAACACGGTGTGCAGTTCGACGCGCTCGGCGGCGTCGGACGACACCGACAGCAGGCGGTCTTCAGTCTTGGCGTCGTTATCGATGTCCATATACCCCGCCCCATTGGACTGACCCGGCGCCGACGCGCGCACCCAGACATCGTCGATTTCGATCTGGCCAACCTTATAGTCCTTCGCCCACGCCGAACCGGCCGTACACAGGCCCAGCGCGGCAATGCATGCGAATTTGCGGATGTTCATGGGGGTGTCTCCTAGTGGGTTAACGCCGCCGGACCAAGCTGCGGGCGGCCGACAGAACCGAATCGGTCAAGGCTTCCATCGCCTCGGAGTTTACCCGCCAATGTTGCCAATACAGCGGCACATCTTCCCAGGCGCGGCCGCGAAGCAGCATCAGATGACCTGCATCAAGATGCTCTTGCACCAGCGGTAGCGGGTTCATGGTCCAGCCCAGGCCGCCCAGCGTGGCTTGCACGAACGCACGCGTGGACGGCACCCACCAGACAGGCGGCTGCCAGGGCGCCGGGTCCGAGATCTTGTGCGCAAAACGTGCCTGCAAGGCGTCCTTGCGGTTGAACACCAAAACCGGCGCTTGCGCCAGCGTCTGCGCGTTGACGCCCTGGGCGAAATAGCGCTTGTGGAAATCGGGCGTGCACGTGGCCACGTAGCGCATGCTGCCCAGCGAATGAATCCGACAGCCCTGAACCGGATCGGCCAGCGTCGTCACCGCGCCCAGCACCGAGCCGTTGCGCAACAACGCGGCGGTGTGGTCCTGGTCTTCGGACTGCATGTCCAAGGTGGCGCGCGTGCGGGTCGAAAACAGCAAGGCGGCTTCGACAAACCAGGTTTCCAGGCTGTCGTGATTGACCGCGATGGGGATGCTGGCGTGCGGTACGTCGTCGTCGGACACGCCCAGCCGATTCAATGCGTCGTGCTCCAGCAGCGCCGTCTGCTCGGCCAGTTGCACCAGCACCTGACCGTCGGCCGTGGCGGCGGCCGGTACCGTGCGCTGGACCAGCAGCCGGCCCATGCGGTCTTCCAGCGCCTTGATGCGCTGCGACACCGCCGACGGCGTCACGCTCAAGGACAGCGCGGCCCGCTCAAAACTGCCTTCGCGCACGACGGCGGCCAGTGCCCGCAGGTTACCGTGGTCGATTTTCATGGATTAGCTCTGCTTAATATAGTGAAGGAAAATTAGCTGTATTTCATTCGCAGGGCAAGAGAAAATACGCTATTGCCGAACTGCGCGACGCTCTCGCACGCCACGCACGACAACCTCGGCACCCACATCAAAGCGCCGCCACAGGCGTTGCAGTCATAGGTATTTGCATCATGTTCGCCACATCCCCCCTCTTTCTTACAGCCTGGGCCAGCGGAACGGCCACCGGGCTGGGCCTGTTCGCGGTCGTGGGCGCGCAAAGCGCCTTTATCCTGCGCCAGGGCTTGATGCGCGCGCACCTGCTCAGCGTGGTCGCCATCTGCGCGCTGATCGATGCCGTGTTCATCTTCGCCAGCGTGTCGGGCTTGCAAGCCCTGACCACCTGGTTTCCCTGGCTGACCACCGCCGTGCTGTGGTTCGGCGTGGCGTTCCTGTCCTGGTACGGGCTTCAATCCGCGCGCCGCGCGCTGTCGGCAACGGGCGGCCTGGCCGCCGCGCGAGACGTGGCGCCCTCGCGCCGTGCCGCGATGCTTGGCGCGCTGGGCTTTACGCTGCTGAACCCGCATTTCTGGCTGGACATGGTGGTGGTGGGTTCGCTTGCCCACGGCTTCGACGACGCCCGCATGGCGTTTGCCGCCGGCGCCTTCACCGCCAGCCTGTTGTGGCTGGCCGTGCTGGGCATCGGTTCGCGCCTGTTCGCGCCGTTCTTCTCCAGCGCCTTGGCCTGGCGGGTGCTGGATGGCGTGATTGCCGTGGTCATGATCGGGCTGGCCATCAGCCTGGCGGTCAAGGGCGTATAAGAAAAGGCGCCGACCAAGGAAAAGCGCCACCCATCCTGTGAAGGAGGGGCGGCGCTTTCGCCATCAAGTGACGGGGTCAACGTGAGCGGATCAACCTGAACGAATCAACGTGACCCGATCACACTGACCGGCCGAACATTAACGACTCAGACAATCGTCAACGTCACATCGATGTTGCCGCGCGTGGCGTTCGAGTACGGGCAGACGATGTGCGCGGCGGCGACCAGCTTTTCGGCCTGTTCGCGATCCATGCCCGGCAGCGAGATCTTCAGTTCGACTTCGATGCCGAAGCCGGTCGGGATGGCGCCGATGCCCACAATGCCGTTCACCGACACATCGGCCGGAATGGCGATCTTGTCGCGGCCACCCACGAACTTCATGGCGCCCAGGAAGCAGGCGGAATAACCGACGGCGAACAATTGTTCGGGGTTGGTGCCGGCAGCGCCCGAGCCGCCCAGCTCGCGCGGCGTGGTCAGCTTGACGTCCAGGTTGCCGTCATCGCTGACGCCACGGCCTTCACGGCCGCCGGTTGCGGTGGCATTGGCGCGATACAGGACTTTTTCGATAGACATGGTGTGTTTCCTTTGTAGGATAAAAGTTGAACTGCCAGGCCTGGCGGGCCCTCCCGCTTCGGCGTTTACTGATGACTTGCAAACCTGCAAATCCATTTCGCTATTTAAGTAGCGCACAACTATATCGTGCACTACTTATTAGACCGGATGATGACACGCATCACCCCACACTTCAAATACTTTCGACCAGCTTGACCCGCAATGCGTGCAGCGCCTTCATCATGCCCTGCGCCTCGTCCAGCGTGCATTGCGCGGCGGCCGCTACCGAATGCGGCACGGTTTCGGCGCGCTCTCGCAACGCTCGACCCTGTTCCGTCAGCCCGACGATCACCTGGCGTTCATCATCGACAGCACGCTTGCGCGTCACCAAACCTGCCGCTTCCAGGCGCTTCAACAACGGCGTGAGCGTGGCCGAATCCAGGAACAGGCGATCGCCGATATCCGTCACCGTGATGTCATCGCCTTCCCACAGCACCAGCATTACCAGGTACTGCGGATACGTCAGGTCCAGCCCGCGCAACAGCTTGCGGTACACCTTGTTCATCGCCAGCGAAGTCGAGTACAGGGCGAAGCACAACTGGCTGTCCAGCAACAGCGGGTTGAATGCGCTTTTGGCTTTGGATCGAGATTTCATTGTGCAATATTAAATAGCGCGCTATTTAACGTCAAGGGTTTTTTTAAAAGATGTCGCGCCCCGCGCGTTCAGGCCGCTTGCTCGCCGTCGACGGGGGTGCGGTCCGACCCGTATTGTTTCAAGCCATCCAGGTTCAGCACGCGCACGGCGCCGTATTCCACATTCAGCAGGCCTGCCTCTTCCAGCTTGCGCAACGCCTGGTTGGCACGCTGGCGCGACACCCGGGCCAGATAGCCGACTTCTTCCTGCGTAATGGTCAGGCGCATGCCCATGCCGGGATACAGCAAAGGGTTGAACAGCTCGGCCAGACAGCGGGCTACTCGCGCGTCAGGGTCCAGCAATCGGTCGTACTCCGCCTTGCCGATGAACTGCGCCACGCGCTCGTTCAATTGATGCAGCAAATAGCGGTTGAAGGGAATGCTGGTGTCCAGCAGCCAGTCGAACGTGGGGGCCGGCAGCCGCGCCACGACGGAATCACGCAGCGCGACGATGTCGTACTTGCGGTCTTCGCGCTTGAGCAGCGAGCCCTCGCCGATCCAGCCGCCAGCAGGCACGCCGGTCAGCGACGCCACTTTGCCTTCCGCGTTGCCGACCGACACCTTGACCAAACCGGCCAATACGCCAATCCAAGCCTGTGCGAGTTCACCTTTGCGCTCTATGATCGATCCGGCAACGACTTGCTGCACAGAGAGGTCCCGCTCGACGCGCGATTGCTGCTCGGCGTTGAGCACGCGAAACCACGCCGCGGCAAGTTGAAGGGAGTCGGATAGCTGCATCGGGAATACCCTAAAAGTTCCTTGAATGTCGCGATGGTGACAGTTGGTAGCAACCCAACCTTATACCTTAAGTCCTGCCGTAAATCTAAAACCAACTGGTCAAGCCCCTTCTCGCCACAGTCGCTCCCGCGGCGCCTGGCACGGTGTGCCCAAACCGGAGGAGACAACGTGGCACATTCATCGCCCGCATCCGCACAGGTGCCGGCGGCGCTGGACACCTTTCCAGCGCTGCTGTTCGCGCATGCCAATGTTCGTGGGTCGCGGCCCGCGATACGAGAGAAAGATCTGGGGATCTGGCAAACCCTGACGTGGTCCGAAGTGGCGGCGCATGTGCGCCATGTTGCGAACGGATTCGCGTCACTGGGCATACGGCCCGGCATGCACGTTGCAGTCATCGGCGAGAACCGCCCGCGCCTCTATATGGCCATGATGGCCGCGCAGTCGTTGGGCGCGATTCCCGTGCCGCTCTATCAGGACGCGGTTGCGCAGGAAATGGTCTACGTGCTGCAAGACGCCGAGATCAGCGTGGCCGTCGTGGAAGACCAGGAACAGGTCGACAAGATGCTGGAAGTGCGCGAGCAATGCCCGGCCTTGAAGCACGTGGTGTTCGACGACCCGCGCGGCCTGCGCCATTACTCGGACCCGATGCTGCAATCCTACGAGCAGCTTGAGAAGCTGGGCCAGGAGTACGCGGCGCAGCACCCCGACTTTCTTGACCGCGCCATTGCCGCCGTGCAGCCGCACGACGCGGCCGCCATGTTCTATACCTCGGGCACCACCGGCAAGCCCAAGGGCGTGGTACTCACGCACCATGCGCTGATCGACCGCGCGCGCGCCGTGTCCGACATGGAAAAGCTGACCGACCACGAAGACGTGCTGGCCTACCTGCCGCCCGCGTGGATCGGCCAGAACATGTTCTCGTACACGCAGTTGCTGGTCACGGGCTTTACCGTCAACCACCCCGAATCGCCCGACACCGTGGCGATCGACATGCGCGACATCGGCCCCACCTATTACTTCGCGCCGCCGCGCGTGCTGGAAGGCCTGCTGACGCACGTGATGATCCGCATGGAAGACGCGGGCTACATCAAGCGCAAGCTGTTCGGCGCCTGCATGAATCTGGCGCGCCGTGTCGGCACCAAGATCCTGGACGGCGAATCCGTCAACGCCTGGGACCGCCTGCGCTACGCCATTGGCAATGCGCTGATCTACGGCCCCTTGCGCAACGCGCTGGGCATGAGCCGCGTGCGCGTGGCCTACACGGCGGGCGAGGCCATCGGCCCTGATCTCTTCGTGTTCTACCGGTCCATCGGCATCAACCTGAAGCAGCTGTACGGCTCGACGGAAACCTCGGTGTTCGTGTGCGTGCAGCCCGACGGCAAGGTGCGCGACGATACCGTCGGCCCGCCGGTGGCAGGCGTTGAAATCCGCGTGGCGGACAACGGTGAAATTCTGGTGAAAAGCCCCGGCTTGTTCAAGGAGTACTACCGCAACCCGGACGCCACGGCCGAGGCGCGCAGCGCCGACGGCTGGTTCCACACGGGCGACGCGGGCTACCTGGATACCGACGGGCAGTTGAAGATCATCGACCGTGCGAAAGACGTCGGCAAGCTGGCCAACGGCAGCCTGTTCGCGCCGAAGTACATCGAGAACAAGCTCAAGTTCTTCCAGCACATCAAGGAAGCCGTGGCCTTTGGCGCCGACCGCGATGACGTCTGCGCGTTCATCAATATCGACCTGGAAGCCGTGGGCAACTGGGCCGAGCGCCGGGGCCTGCCGTACGCGGGCTACACCGACCTGGCCGCCAAGGAAGAGGTCTACCAACTGATCGCGGAATGCGTGGAGCAGGTCAACGCCGACCTGGCCACCGACCCGAAACTGTGCGCCTCGCAAGTCAGCCGCTTCCTGATCCTGCACAAGGAACTGGACCCGGACGACGACGAACTGACCCGCACGCGCAAGGTGCGCCGCGCGTTCATTGCGCAGAAGTACGGCGTGCTGATCGACGCGCTGTTCGGCGGCAAGCAGTCGCAGTTCATCGAAACCGAAGTGAAGTTCGAAGACGGACGCACCGGCAAGATCTCGGCCGACCTGAAGATCCGACCCGTCAAGACGTTCCCCGCCATCACAGCCCGAGCCGCGTAGAGATCATGAGCAACAACGACCGCGACCAGCGTATCGGCGACGTCATGCTGGACATGCAGAACATCTCCCTGTCTTTCGGCGGCGTGAAGGCGCTGACTGACATTTCCTTCAACGTGCGCGAGCATGAGATTCGCGCCATCATCGGCCCCAACGGCGCCGGCAAAAGTTCGATGCTGAACGTCATCAACGGCGTCTACACGCCGCAGCAAGGCGGCATCGAATTTCGCGGCGAACGCTTCTCGAAGATGAACCCACGGCGCGCCGCCGAAATGGGCATCGCGCGCACGTTCCAGAACCTGGCGCTGTTCAAAGGCATGAGCGTGCTGGACAACATCATGACGGGCCGCAACCTGCGCATGAAGTGCGGGTTGCTGTCGCAGGCGTTCCGCCTGGGGCCGGCCGAACGCGAAGAAACCCAGCACCGCGAATTCGTCGAGAACATCGTCGACTTCCTGGAAATCCAGGCCTATCGCAAAACGCCGGTGGGCCGTCTGCCCTACGGCCTGCAAAAGCGCGTGGACCTGGGCCGCGCGCTGGCGATGGAACCGCGCCTGCTGCTGCTGGACGAGCCCATGGCCGGCATGAACATCGAGGAAAAGCAGGACATGAGCCGCTTCATCCTGGATGTGAATGACGAATTCGGCACCACCATCGTGCTGATCGAGCACGACATGGGCGTGGTCATGGATATTTCCGACCGCGTGGTGGTGCTGGACTACGGCAAGAAGATTGGCGATGGCCGCCCGGACGAAGTCCGCGCGAATGAAGACGTCATCCGCGCCTATCTCGGCGTGTCGCACTAAGGCGGACAGACATGGGATTTTTTCTAGAGACCTTATTCGGCGGCTTGATGAGCGGCATGATGTATGCGCTGATCGGCCTGGGCTTTGTACTGATCTTCAAGGCATCCGGCGTCTTCAACTTCGCGCAGGGCGCGATGGTGCTGGTGGCCGCCTTGTCCATGGCGCGCTTTTCGGAATGGATTCCGCGCTGGCTCGGCTTTGACAACCTGATCCTGGCCAACGTGCTGGCGTTCATTGTCAGCGCCATGGTGATGTTCGTGCTGGCGGTGGCCATCGAACGCTACGTGCTGCGTCACCTGGTCAACCAGGAAGCCACCACGCTGTTGATGGCGACGCTGGGCATCAGCTACTTCCTGGACGGCCTGGGCCAGATCACGTTCGGCAGTTCGGTGTATTCCATCAACGTGGGCATGCCCAAGGATCCGCTGCTGATCCTGGACTCGGTCTTTGAAGGTGGGTTGTTGATCAACCTGGAAGACCTGACCGCAGCCGTCATCGCGGCCTTGCTGGTCGCCACGCTGGCGCTGTTCTTCCAATACACGTCCACCGGCCGCGCGCTGCGCGCGGTGGCCGACGACCACCAGGCCGCGCAATCCATCGGCATTCCGCTGAACCGCATCTGGGTCATCGTGTGGTGTGTGGCGGGCTTGGTGGCGCTGGTGGCCGGCATTATCTGGGGGTCGAAGTTCGGCGTGCAATTCACGCTGTCCACCGCGGCGCTGCGCGCGTTGCCGGTGGTGATTCTGGGCGGCTTGACGTCGGTGCCGGGCGCCATTCTGGGCGGCCTGATCATTGGCGTGGGGGAAAAGTTGTCCGAGGTCTACCTGGGGTCGCTCGTGGGCGGCGGTATCGAAATCTGGTTCGCCTATGTGCTGGCGCTGGTGTTCCTGCTGTTCCGTCCGCAAGGGCTGTTCGGCGAGAAGATCATCGACCGCGTGTAAACCACCAGGCCCTTTAGGATAAAAACATGTTCTATCGCGAAAACGGCCAGTTCAAAACCAGCTACCGGGCGGATCAGCAGATTTTCCCGATCCGCCAGGACCGCATCTTCATCTGGCTGCTGCTGGCGGTGGCGTTCATTGCCGTGCCGGCGCTGTCGTCCGACTACCTGCTGCGCGCCATCCTGATTCCGTTCCTGATCCTGTCGCTTGCGGCGGTGGGCTTGAACATTCTGGTTGGCTATTGCGGCCAGATCTCGCTGGGCACCGGCGCCTTCATGGCGGTGGGCGCGTATGCGGCCTGGAACTTCGGCGTGCGCTTTCCCGGCATGCCGCTGCTGCTTCAGATTCTGCTGGGCGGGTGCTTTGCCACCCTGGTGGGCGTGATCTTCGGCATCCCCAGCCTGCGCATCCGGGGTCTGTATCTGGCGGTGGCCACGCTGGCGGCACAGTTCTTCGTGGACTGGGCTTTCCTGCGCATTCCCTTCTTCACCAATTACTCGTCCTCGGGCAGCGTGTCGGTGCCCCCGCTTACGGCCTTTGGCCTGCCGGTGCAATCCGCCCTGGAAAAGTACTTGTTCGTGCTGATCCTGGTGGTGGTCTTCAGCCTGCTGGCCAAGAACCTGGTGCGCGGCGCGATCGGCCGCCAGTGGATGGCCATCCGCGACATGGACGTGGCGGCCTCGGTCATCGGCATCCGGCCCATGTACGCGAAGCTGACGGCGTTTGCGGTCAGCTCGTTCATCGTGGGCGTGGCAGGCGCCTTGTGGGGCTACATCCACCTGGGTTCCTGGGAACCGCTGGCCTTTGACCTGAACCGTTCGTTCCAACTGCTGTTCATGGTCATCATCGGCGGGCTGGGTTCCATCATCGGCAGCTTCTTCGGCGCGGCCTTTATCGTGCTGGTGCCGGTGGCGCTGTCGAACATTCCGCACGCACTAGGCATTCCCCTGTCGGTGGACACCGCCGCGCACATCGAACACATGGTGTTCGGCGCGCTGATCGTGTTCTTCCTGATTGCGGAACCGCATGGGCTGGCGCGTCTGTGGAGCATCGGCAAGGAAAAGCTCCGCATCTGGCCATTCCCTCACTGAAGGTGACCCACCCCCGAAGCGCTGTTGGCGCTTCCCCCTCAAGGGGGCCCCGCTGGGGACCGGCAAAGCCGGATCCGCCGCGGCCCCACTAAGGGAAGCAGGCATCACGACCGTATTGATCATTACCGGCCGCGTCAGTGCAAACGCAGCGACCGGAATCCTGAATACCCGGCTCAAGACCGGGCCAATCCCGGTGTCCCAGGGTTTACTGACCCAAGCACCACGCAGGAGGTAAATGGAGATGAAGCGTCTTAACCTGAAGTTGGCGGCGGCATTGGTAGCCGCAGCCGGCGCCGTCGGCGCCGTGGCCACGCCGGCAATGGCGGCCGAAGAGCAGTTCGTTCCGTTGCTGGTGTATCGCACCGGGTCGTTCGCGCCGCTGGGCATTCCCTGGGCCGACGGCAAGCTGGACTACCTGAAGCTGGTCAACGAGCGCGACGGTGGCGTCAACGGCGTCAAGATCACGTACGAAGAATGTGAAACGTCCTACGCCACCGATCGCGGCGTGGAATGCTATGAACGCCTGAAGGGCAAGGGCACCGGGGCCTCGGGCTTCGACACCCAGTCCACCGGCATCACGTTCGCGGTCAGCGACAAGGCCATCCAGGACAAGGTACCCGTCGAAACGATGGGCTACGGCCTGTCGCAATCGGTGGACGGCAGCGTGTTCCAGTGGAACTTCCCGCTGCTGGGCACCTATTGGACCGCCGCCGACGTGATGATCCAGGACATCGCCAAGAAAGAAGGCGGCATGGACAAGCTCAAGGGCAAGAAGATCGCCCTGGTCTACCACGACTCGCCATATGGCAAGGAGCCGATCCCGCTGCTGCAAAAGCGCGCCGCCAAGGAAGGCTTCGAGCTGGTGCTGTATCCGGTCACCGCCCCCGGCGTTGAGCAGAAATCCACCTGGCTGCAAATCCGCCAGGCACGCCCGAACTACGTGCTGCTGTGGAGCGCCGGCATCATGACGCCGACCGCCATCCGCGAAGCGCAGGCCAGCGGCTACCCGCGCGACAAGATGTACGCCATCTGGTGGGCCGGCTCTGAAGGCGACGTGAAAGACCTGGGCGACGTCGCCAAGGGCTACAACGCCATCACCGTGCACAACAGCGGCGCCGAAAGCGACAAGGTCTACGACGACCTGAAGAAGTTCGTCTATGACAAGGGCCAGGGCGCGGACAAGACCGCCAAGAACACCCTGAACACCATCGCCCACACGCGCGGCATGATGATTTCCATGCTGCAAGTCGAGGCGATCCGCGCGGCGCAAGAGAAGTACGGCAAGGGCAAGGCCATGACGCCCGAGCAAGTGCGCTGGGGCTTCGAAAACCTGAACCTGACGCAGGAAAAGCTGGACAAGCTGGGCTTCGGCCAGATCATGCGTCCCGTCAAGACCTCGTGCGGCAACCACATGGGTGATGACTGGGCTCGCATCGTGCAGTGGGACGGCGCCAAGTTCAAGGTGGTGTCTGACTGGTATCAGTCCGACAAGGCCATCCTGGATCCGATGGTCAAGGAAGCCGCGGCCAAGTACGCCAAGGAAAAGAACATCACGCCCCGCACTTGCGAGAACTGATGTGAACCGGCGGCCGGCGCCCTGGCGGGCGTCGGCCGCCACCACGCCGCAGGAATCGTCATGACCGCTGCAACACACGCTGCAAACACCGCTGCCCCCAACGCCGCCGCCGCCCCCAACGTGCTGCTGGACGTGAACGGCATCGAGGTGATCTACAACCACGTGATCCTGGTGCTCAAGGGCGTGTCCCTGCAAGTGCCGGAAGGCAAGATCGTGGCCTTGCTGGGCGCCAACGGCGCGGGCAAGACCACGACGCTGCGCGCCGTTTCGAACCTGCTCAAGGGCGAACGCGGCGATGTCACCAAGGGCCATATCCAATACCGAGGCCAGCGCATCGAACGGCTGTCGCCCTCGGAACTGGTCAAGCGCGGCGTCGTGCAGGTGATGGAAGGCCGGCACTGCTTTGCCCACCTGACCATTGAAGAAAACCTGCTGACGGGCGCCTACACGCGCAACATGAACCGCGCCGACACCGCCGCGGCGCTGGAACGTGTGTACCAATACTTCCCGCGCCTGAAGCAGCGGCGCACCAGCCAGTCCGGCTACACCTCGGGCGGCGAACAGCAGATGACCGCCATCGGCCGCGCGCTGATGGCCAACCCCAACATGATCCTGCTGGACGAACCCTCGATGGGATTGGCGCCGCAGATCGTGGAAGAAATCTTCGAAATCGTGCGCGACCTGAACCAGCGCGAAGGCGTGAGCTTCTTGTTGGCGGAGCAGAACACCAACATTGCGCTGCGCTATGCCGACTACGGCTACATCCTGGAAAACGGGCGCGTGATGATGGACGGCGCCGCGCAGGACCTGGCCCAAAACGAGGACGTGAAGGAGTTCTACCTGGGTATTTCCAGTGGCGAACGCAAGAGCTTTCGCGAAAACAAGTTCTACCGCCGCCGCAAACGCTGGCTGGCCTGATCCCTGGAGCGGCCGCGCCGGCACACACGGCGCCGCCGCCGGCAACGACACCGCAGTACGGCACACGAGAGGGTGCGATCCCATGTCCGAGTTTTTCGATGTCCTGGAAACCCGAGCGCCCGAGCAACGCGAGCGCGAGCTGATGGCCGCCTTGCCCGCCGCGATTACGCGGGCGATAGCCCGCGCGCCGGCCATTGCCGAGCAACTGCGCGGCGTCGACCCCGCCACCATCACGTCGCGCGAGGCGCTGGCGCGCCTGCCGGTCTTGCGCAAGCATGAACTGCTGGAACGCCAACAGCACAGCCGCGACGACGCCGCCGCCCCCACCGGCCCCGGCAAGACCTTCGGCGGCTTCTCGGCCATCGGCTGGGGCGAGGCGATGCGCGTGTTCGCCTCGCCCGGCCCCATCTATGAACCGGAAAGCGCGCGCGCCGACTACTGGCGTTTTGCGCGCGCCCTGTACGCCGCGGGCTTTCGCGCCGGCGAACTGGCCTACAACTGCTTTTCGTATCACTTCACGCCGGCCGGCTCCATGATGGAAACGGCGGCGCACGCCGTGGGCTGCACCGTGTTTCCGGGCGGCACCGGCCAGACCGAACAGCAGGTGCGCGCCATTCAGGACCTGGCGCCCAGCGGCTACACGGGCACGCCCAGCTTCCTGAAGATCATCCTGGAAAAGTCGGACGAACTGGGCGTGAAGCTGGATTCATTGCAGCGCGCATTGGTGTCGGGCGAAGCCTTCCCGCCGTCGCTGCGCGACTGGCTGGCGGCGCGCGGCATCGAGGGCTATCAAGCCTATGGCAGCGCCGACCTGGGCATGATCGCGTTCGAAACGCCCGCCCGCCAAGGGCTGGTGTTGGGCGAAGACATCATCGTGGAGATCGTGCGCCCCGGCACCGGCGAACCGGTGCCCGACGGCGAGGTCGGTGAAGTTGTCGTAACCACCTTGAACCCGGACTATCCGCTGGTGCGCTTCGGCACGGGCGACCTGTCGGCGGTCTTGCCCGGCATTTCGCCTTGCGGGCGCACCAACACGCGCATCAAGGGTTGGATGGGCCGGGCCGATCAAACCACCAAGGTGCGCGGCATGTTCGTGCACCCGTCGCAGGTGGCGGACGTGGCGCGCCGCCATCCGGAAATTTTGCGGGCGCGGCTGGTCATCAGCGGCAGCACCGGGTCGGACCGCATGGTGCTGAAAGTGGAATCGCGGGTGCGCGGCGACGATCTGTCCAAGCGCATCGCGGACTCGGTACGCGATGTGACCAAGCTGCGCGCGGACGTCGAATGGGTGGACGCCGACGGCCTGCCCAACGACGGCAAAGTCATCGACGACGTGCGTACCTACGAATAGGAACGGCGCCGCCGCTTTACAGGCAGGAACAGCGCAGCCGTTCTGCAAGCCGGCGGGCCAGTATGGCCTACCGGCTTCTGAACGCTTCAAGCGCGGAATAGATCGCCATGCCGACCAGCATGGCGGCCACGAAGATCAACGCCTGCGGCACGCCCGCCGCCGCGGCCACCAGCGCCGGCCCCGGGCAGAAGCCCGCCAAGCCCCAGCCCGCCCCAAAAGCCAGGCTGCCCAATGCCAGGCGCAGGTCGATGCGGGTGGCGGTAGGCCAGCGCAGCGGCTCACCCGTCAGGCTGGCGCGGCGGCGGCGCAGCACGGCGAAGCCCACGGCTGTGATCAGCACCGCGCCCCCCATCACAAACGCCAAGGACGGGTCCCATGGCCCTGCCAGGTCCAGAAAGCCCAGCACCTTGGCCGGGTTGGCCATGCCGGACACGATCAGTCCCAAGCCAAAGACCAAGCCCGATACGAAAGCGATCAGTGCAGTCATGTCATACCCCCATCAGATGCCGCGTGGCATAGACCATGGCAAAGCCCGCCGCCATGAAGAGCGCGGTGGCGGCCAGCGAGCGCCGCGATCCGCGCGACAGCCCGCAAACGCCATGGCCGCTGGTGCAGCCCGACGCGTAGCGCGTGCCGATGCCCACCAGCAGGCCCGCCACGATCAGGCGCGGCGTGCCGGCCTCGACCACGATGGCCGGGAGCGCGGCGCCCAGGGTGTATAGCCAAGGGGCGGCGCACAGCCCCAGCAGGAACGCCAGCCGCCACGCGCCATCGCGTTGCGGCGGCAGCAGGCCGCCCAGGATGCCGCTGATACCGGCGACACGGCCCGCGCCCGCCATCAGCAGCACGACGGCGGCGCCGATCAGCAGGCCGCCAAGCGTGGCCGTGACAGGAGTGAAGGAAGACCAGTCCAGATTCATGTGAGTGACTCCATCGCGCGGCCGCAGTACAAACTGGATAGCGTTTTCATGACCTGGCTGACTTCGAAGCTGGCCATCTGGTAGTAGACGTACTTGCCCTCGCGGCGCGTGGACACCAGGCCTTCATCGCGCAACACACCCAGTTGCTGGGACAAGGTCGGCTGGCGGATGCCGGTCAGCGATTCCAGTTCACCCACGTTGCGTTCGTTCTGCACCAACTGGCACAGCAACAGCAAACGATCTTCGTTGGCCAGCGCCTTCAACAGCGTGCAGGCCTGGGCGGCGGATTCTCGCAAGGCGGCAAGCTCGCATTCGGTCAGGGAGGCGTTCATGGCGGTAGGCTGGAAATGAAAAAATCGAGCAATCATTATATTTACAGATAAACTATTCAGCAATATTATTTAAATACATAGATTGATATTCACGGGCCGCCATGAATCCACATATCCAAGCCTTTTTCGACGCCGTCACCGCCACCGTTACCTACGTGGTGCACGACGGCAGCGCCTGCGCCATCATCGATTCCGTGCTGGACTACGACCCGAAGTCCGGGCGCAGCGGCACCGCCAGCGCGGACCGGGTGGTGGACTACGTGCGGGAGCACGGGCTGGACACGCAATGGCTGCTGGAAACGCATGCCCACGCCGATCACCTGTCCGCCGCGCCCTACCTGCAGCGCAAGCTGGGCGGCGTCATCGCCATCGGGCAAAGCATCCGCACCGTGCAGGGGGTGTTCAAGCAGATCTTCAACCTGGAACCCGAGTTCCAGCTTGACGGCTCGCAGTTCGGCCGCCTGTTCGCCGACGGCGAAACCTTCCAGATCGGCAAGCTTGAGGCCACCGCCATCCATGTGCCGGGCCACACGCCGGCCGACATGGCCTACCTGATCGGCGACGCCGCCTTTGTGGGCGACACGATGTTCATGCCCGACGTGGGCACCGCGCGCTGCGATTTCCCCGGCGGCAACGCGCACGAGCTTTATCGTTCGATCCAGCGCCTGCTGAGCCTGCCCGGCGATACCCGGCTCTTCATGTGCCACGACTATCCGCCCAATGGCCGCGACGCCAATTGGCAGACATCGGTGGCCGAGCAACGCAACGCCAATATCCATGTCCGCGACGGCATCAGCGAAGACGACTTTGTCGCCATGCGCACGCGGCGCGACGCCACGCTGTCCATGCCGACGCTGATTCTTCCCGCCATCCAGGTGAACATCCGCGCGGGCCATTTCCCGCCGCCCGAAGACAACGGCGTGCGCTACCTGAAGATTCCGGTCGACAGCTTGTAGCCCCCCACGGGGCGCGTTCCGTACTTGCGCGGCGCGGGCGAATCCCTCAAGATCGGCCGTTTCCCAGCCGACCAGGCAGATCCCCATGTTCGCAGAAGCCGAAGCCGACCCCAGCCTGTCCAAGGACGAGTTTAAATCGTTGGAGACGCGGCTGCGCGTCGCCCTGCTCAATGCGCAATACCAGCGCCTGGAAAAGGCGGACAAGACGCTGCTGGTGGTGGTGGCGGGCATCGACGGCGCCGGCAAAGGCGCCACGATCAATCTGCTGAACGAATGGATGGACCCGCGCCACATCAAGACCCTGGCTTATGGCCCACCCGAAGGCGAAGAGCTGGAACGTCCGCCGTTCTGGCGCTATTGGAAAGACCTGCCGCCCAAGGGCAGCACCGGCATCGTGTTTGGGTCCTGGTATGCGCCGCTGGTGATCGAGGCGGCCCGCAAGAAGCCCAACCAGGAGTACATCGACGCGCATGCCGCCGCCATCCGCCACTTTGAGGCCATGCTGGCCATGGAGGGCGTGCAGATCGTCAAGCTGTGGTTCCACCTGTCGGCCGAGGCCCAGCATGAACGCGCGCAGCGTCTGCTGGCCAGCCCCGAAACCTCGTGGCAGGTCAGCCCGGTGGATTTGAAGGTCTACAAAAAATACGACCGCGTGCGCAACGCCGGCCAGGTGGTGCTGAACCACACGGACAGCGGGCATGCGCCCTGGGTCGTCATCCCCAGCGCCGACGAGAACATGCGTTCGGCGCGTACGGCCGAGGCCGTGCTGGCGGCCATGCGCCAGCGCAGCGTGCCGCGTATCCCGCAATCGTTTCTGGCGCATTCCCGCCCCGCCCGCATCGTCGACCGCCTGGGCAAGCTGGATTACGACGCCAAGATCGACAAGGACGACTACGAATCCGAGCTTGGCCTGTTGCAAGGCCGGCTGGCGCGCGCGGCACGGTCCCAGAAATTCCTGGATCGTTCGCTGGTGCTGGTCTTCGAAGGCCAGGACGCCGCCGGCAAGGGCGGCGCCATCCGGCGCGTGACGCACGCGCTGGACGCCCGCCAGTTCGACATCACGCCCGTTTCCGCGCCCAACAGCTACGAGCTGTCGCGCCCCTACCTGTGGCGCTTCTGGCGTCACCTGCCGCGCCACGGCCGCATCGCCATCTTTGACCGGTCCTGGTATGGCCGCGTGCTGGTCGAGCGCGTGGAAAAGCTGACCGCGCCCGCGCAGTGGCGGCGCGCCTATGGCGAGATCAACGACTTCGAGGAACAACTGGTGGCAAGCGGCGCGATCGTGCTGAAGTTCTGGCTGGCGGTGACGGCCGACGTGCAACTTGAACGCTTCAAGGAACGCGAAAAATCACCCTTTAAGAACTTCAAGATCACGCCTGATGACTGGCGCAATCGCGAAAAATGGAAGGACTATGCGGCCGCCGCCAACGAGATGCTGGCGCGCACGGACATCGGCCATGCGCCCTGGCATCTGGTGTCGGCCAACGACAAGCGGTACGCTCGCGTGCAGGTGCTGCGACACATCGTCCAAGCCTTGGAAGACCAGCTCTGAACCCGAACCCGAATCCAAATCCGCCAGGAGATCCCGCGCAATGAGCACCCTTGAAATCCGCCCTGTCGTGGCCGCCGACTTTGATGTCTGGCTGCCGTTGTGGAAGGGCTACCAGGAGTTCTACCGCGTCAACATCGATGACGCCATAACCCGCAACACCTGGGCGCGCCTGCTGGACCCGGCCGAACCCATGCATGCCGCGCTGGCCTACAGCGGTGGCCGCGCCATCGGCATGGTGCACTGGATTTTTCATCGGTCCACCTGGACGGCGGGCGACTACTGCTACCTGCAAGACCTGTACGTGGACGCGGATGTGCGCGGCACCGGCGCGGGCCGCGCGCTGATCGAACACGTCTACGCCGAAGCCGCCGCCGCGAACGCTTCGCGGGTGTACTGGCTGACTCACGAAACCAACGCGTCCGCGATGCAGTTGTACGACCGCATCGCCGACCGCTCCGGCTTCATCCAGTACCGCAAGGTGATGGCATGAGCGCTCGCGACCCGAACTGTCCGCTATGCCTGGAGGACGGCGGCTCGCTACTGTGGCGCGGGCCGCACCTGCGCGTCATCGAGGTCAACGACGCGGACTATCCGGGTTTTACCCGCGTGATCTGGAACGGTCATCTGGCCGAAATGACCAGCCTGTCCACGCATGGCCGCGACCTGCTCATGCGCGCGGTGTACGCGGTGGAAGAGGCGCAGCAGTCGGTGCTGGCGCCTGACAAGATCAATCTGGCGTCGCTGGGCAACATGGTGCCCCACTTGCACTGGCATGTGATTCCGCGGTGGCGCGGCGACCGCCACTTTCCGGATCCGATCTGGGCCGCGCCGCGTATCGCCGCCGGCGCGGAGCCTGCGGAATGGACCGATCGCCAGGCGCGCACGCAGGCCCTGCTGCCGCGCTACCGCAATCGCGTGGTCGAAAGCATGAACGCGCTGCTCATGCATTGAGTGTCGGGCCGGGCGGCGGGCCTTGGTAAACCGGTTCGGTCCGTTCTGCCCATTCGGCCCACTACGCCCATACTCCCATTACGTACTTACGCCGACCGCGCCTCGCGGCTCGGGCGTCCTCGTTCAGCCAGCCACGACGTATAAGCGTGCTCGACCTGCCCCGCGATGCGCTCGGCGGAAAACAATCCTTCGCCGCGGATGCGTTCCCGACCCGCGTCGCCCATCTGGCGCCGCAAGACCGGGTCATCCAGCAGCGATGCCAGCGCCGCCGCCAACGCGGCGGGATCGCGCGGCGGCACCAGCAGGCCGGTCACGCCGGCTTGCATCGTTTCCGGTACGCCGCCCACGTCGGTACCAATGACGGGCAAGCCCATGGCCGCGGCCTCGATGAACACGGTGCCCAAGGCCTCGCGGTGTGTCGCCAGCGCAAAAACGTCAAACGCCATCAACACATTGCCGATGTCGTGGCGCCGACCGGTGAAATGCACCCGCTGCGCCAGGCCCCGCGCCGCCACCTTGGCCTGTAGTTGCTCGAAGAGCGGCATGCCGTCGCCCACCAGCACCAGATGCGCGGTCGGAAAGCGGGCGGAAATCTGTTCGAATGCGTCGATCAGGTCGCCATGGCCCTTTTCGGCGCGCATGACGGCCACGCAACCCACCACCAGCGCATCTTGCGGCAAGCCCAGTTCCTGCCTCAGGCTTACGCCTTCGCGCACCTGCGGCAGCACCACCGGCGAATGAATCGTCGCAACGGATTCCGGCCGCGCGCCGCCATCCAGCAATTGCTTGCGCACATACCGGCTGACGGCGATGACGCGATGCGCCAGCCAGGTATAGGCATAGAGCGAATTGATGGGCTTGGCCAGATGCCGCGTGCGCACGATCAGCGGCGTACCCGCGAGCCGCGCGCCCAGCGCCGCCAGCACGGTGTCGCGGCGGCTGTGCGTGTTGAGGACATCGAAGCGCTCGCGCCGCAACAAGCGGCGCACGAACGCCACGCCACGCAGGAAATTGCCGGGGCCGTCCATCACGATGCGGTGCACCGTGAACCCCGCCTCGCTCAGTCGGTCACCCAGTTCCGCGCCGGGCTGGCAGACCAGTTCCAGATGGTGGCCACGGTCGCGCATCGCGACCATCTCCTTGTAGATGCAGAACTCCTGCCCACCGAACGAGGTGGCAGCCTCCGTATGCAGGATGCGCAAACGGGCGCCGGCATTGCCGGTCGGCGAATCAAAGACAGGTGGGGTCATCAGAGCGTGGGTTTCCCGGGCGAGTCGGAATTATTCCATGCGCGGTCACGGGCCAAGAGATAGGCCTCCAGATAGGCCACGTCGTCCTGCTCAAGCGGTGAAACGCCATGCGTGCGGCAGTCATCGGCGCACTCGGACGCCGCCAGCCTCTGCTCGGCCCACACCTGGATTCGGCCGGTGCAAGACAAATCAAAGCGCGCGCCCTCACGCCGCCACGTCAACAGGCGCATGCTGGGCGTCAGGCGCAGCACTTCGTACGTGCCGTGCGAGGCGGATGCGGCCGAAGGGGGAAGCGCACTACCGATGTCCACCAGGCGGCGGGCGCTGGAGTCTGCTGGCTGGTACATCAACACAGAAAGAGGATTAAGCGGCATGGGAGGCTAGCGAAGGTTGCCAGCCGGCTGATGCTGGCCAGGATCGGGTCAAGATGTTCAAGAAAAATCTGGATCTAGAAATTAATTGACACTTTTATTACAAACAGACGCACGACGGATCGGAATTTAGTTGAAATCCGGCAAGATGTCATCCGTACCGACCGCAGGTAAAGGCCTCAAGACGTGCCGCCCATCGCACCGACGCTTCCGCCCCCGTTGCACGCCGTTTACTCAGAAATTCCTGAGAAAGAATGGAATTTCACCGACGTTGGCATACAGTTGCTCCGCTTTTACCAAGCCCGCACCGCCGTGCGCGCGCCTGCCTGACAGGCTATTCAGGTAAAATTCAGCACAATTTCCGATGTTAACAAATCACACAAAGGACGCCCATTGACCCAGCAGGCCACGCCCCACCGCCCCGTTTCCTTCCTCCAGGCGTTCCTGCGTTCAGAAGCGTTGGGCGGTTATGTGCTCATGGCCGCCGCACTGGTCGCCTTGATCATCGCCAATAGCCCGGCCGCCCCCGTTTACTTCGATGTGCTGGGCACCAAGCTAGGCTTCGAAGCCGGCCCCGTCGTGCTCAAGGAAACGGTGCTGCATTGGATCAATGACGGCCTGATGGCGGTGTTCTTCCTGTTGGTGGGCCTGGAAATCAAGCGCGAGGTCATGGACGGCCAACTGCGTGGCGTCGGCCGCATCGTGTTGCCGGGCGTTGCCGCCATCGGCGGCATGGCCGTGCCTGCGCTGATCTATGTGCTGATCAACCTGGGCAGCCCCGAGACCCTGCGCGGCTGGGCCATTCCCGCCGCGACCGACATCGCGTTCGCGCTGGGCATCCTGGCCTTGCTGGGCAGCCGCGTGCCGACGTCGCTGAAAATCTTCCTGACCGCGCTGGCCATCCTGGACGACCTGGGCGCCATCGTCATCATCGCCTTGTTCTATACGTCCGAATTGCAGGTGTTCGCGCTGGGCATGGCGGGCGCGCTGCTGGCCTGCCTGTTCTGCCTGAACCGCGCCGGCGTGCTGCGCCTGACGCCCTACCTGCTGATCGGCGCCGTGCTCTGGTATTTCGTGCTGAAGTCCGGCGTGCATGCCACCCTGGCCGGCGTGGCGCTGGCGCTGACCATCCCGCTGCGGCCGCGCAACCAAGGCAAGCCCGAAGCGCATTCCCCCCTGCATGACCTGGAGCACGTCCTGCACAAGCCCGTGGCGCTGCTGATCGTGCCGATCTTCGGATTCGCCAACGCGGGCGTGTCGTTCGCGGGCATGGGCTTGTCCAGCTTGACGCAACCCGTGCCCATGGGCGTGGCGCTGGGCCTGTTCCTGGGCAAGCAGTTGGGCGTGTTCGGCTTCGCCTGGCTGGCCATCAAGAGCGGCATCGCCAGCCTGCCGCGCCATGCCACGATGAAGCAGGTGTACGGCGTGTCGATGCTTTGCGGCATCGGTTTCACCATGAGCCTCTTCATTGGCGCACTGGCCTTCACCGATGCCGCCACCGTCGACGCCACCAAGATCGGCGTGCTGACCGGCTCATTGCTTTCCGCCGTGCTGGGCTTCCTGCTGCTGCGCATGAGTGGTGCGCCGGCAGCGGAAATTGCCGCGACCGAGGCCGCGCGTTAAGGCCCGAGGCAGGCGCGCGCTATGCCAAAATCGCGCCCATGCCGATTGATAACCGCCTGACTCCCCACGCCCTTGCCGCCCAGACGGCTGAACTTCCCGCCGCCTGGGCTGCGGCTTTCACGCCGCGCGCCGTGGCCGACGCACTGGCATCCGCCACCGCTCACGTGGAAAAGCGCCTTGCCGACGGCGCGGTCGTGTACCCCGCCACGCCGTTTCGCGCCCTGCACGGCCTGGCGCCATCGGATGTGCGCGTGGTGATCCTGGGGCAAGACCCCTACCACGGCCCCGGCCAAGCGCAAGGCTTGGCATTCTCGGTGCCCGACGACTGCAAGCGCCCGCCCAGCCTGCGCAACATCTTCAACGAAATCGCGCAGGAATACCCGGGCACCGCCCTCCCCGCCGGCAACGACCTCAGCTCCTGGGCGGAACAGGGGGTGTTGCTCTTGAACACCTGCCTGACGGTGGAAGACGGCCAGCCCGCCTCGCACGCCAAGCGCGGCTGGGAAACGGTGACCGATGCGCTGATCTCATTGGTTGCGCGCGACCCCGCGCCCAAGGTGTTCATGCTGTGGGGCGCACACGCCCAGGCCAAGCGTTTGTTGCTGCCGGACAACAATGGCCATCTGGTGTTGATGTCCAACCACCCCTCGCCGCTGTCCGCCCGCAGGCCGCCCGTGCCTTTCCTGGGCTGCGGGCACTTCCAGATGACCAATGCATGGCTGGTGAACCAAGGGAAAAACCCTATTGATTGGGGACTGGACAAAAAAGTAATTCCCTTGCAAGGCGAATTCGGGTTATGATCGCCGCACTGCACAAAACGAGTTCGGCATTTACCGCTTTGATTTAGCGGCATTTTTTGCAGTCCGCCGGGCAACCTAGCCCGGGCCCCATGCCGAACTATCATCGATTCCTGACCTCCTTTCCTTTCGCCCTGCGTTCCAATCTGTACAAGAGAACGCGCCACGCGCACGGTTGATTCGGTCGGCACGATGCTCCATCAACCGTCGCCTGGATCCGGCCGCCTAATCCCCTGGCCCGACCAAGCACTGCGTCGCATTGTCTGCGGCAAGGGAAAGTAATGTCTTTCGAAAACCTGGGTCTTGCACCCGCTCTGTTGTCGGCCGTTCAAGAAGCTGGCTTCAATACCCCCACCTCGGTCCAAGCTGCCGCCATTCCGCAAGCGCTGGCCGGCCACGACCTGATGGTGTCCTCGCAAACGGGTAGCGGCAAAACCGCCGCCTTCATGCTGCCGGCCCTGCACCGTATTGCCCAGATGCCCGCCAACAAGGGCGTCGGCGTGCAAGTGCTGGTGCTGACCCCGACCCGCGAACTGGCCCTGCAAGTCACCGAAGCCACGGCCACCTACGGCCGCAAGCTGGCTGACCTGCGCACCGCCACCGTCGTCGGCGGCATGCCCTACGGCGCCCAATTGAAGGCCCTGTCGCGTCGCGTTGACGTGCTGGTCGCCACCCCCGGCCGCCTGATCGATCACCTGCAATCGGGTCGCGTCAAGCTGAACACCGTGCACACGCTGGTGCTGGACGAAGCCGACCGCATGCTGGACATGGGCTTCATTGAAGACATCGAAACCATCGTCAGCCGCCTGCCGGAAGACCGCCAGACGCTGCTGTTCTCGGCCACGCTGGACGGCACGATTGCCAAGCTGGCCGCGAAGATGATGCGCGACCCGCAGCGTATCGAGATGGCCGGCGCCAAGGAAAAGCACACCAACATCACGCAAAGCCTGCTGTACGCGGACGACGCCGGCCACAAGATGCAGTTGCTGGATCACGTGCTGCGCGACGCCAAGCTGGATCAAGCCATCGTCTTCACGTCCACCAAGCGTGGCGCTGACGACCTGGCCGATCGCCTGGCCGACCAAGGCTTTGCCGCCGCTGCCCTGCACGGCGACATGAACCAGCGCCAGCGCACCCGTACGCTGTCGCAACTGCAACGCGGCCAACTGCGCATTCTGGTTGCCACCGACGTTGCCGCCCGCGGCATCGACGTGCAAGGCATCAGCCACGCCGTCAACTTCGACCTGCCGATGCAAGCCGAAGACTACGTGCACCGTATCGGCCGTACCGGCCGCGCCGGTCGCAGCGGCCTGGCGTTCACGCTGGCCACGCACTCCGAGCGCCACAAGGTTCGCCGTATCGAGCACTACATCGGCCAAACGATTACGCCGGAAACCATCGCCGGTCTGGAACCCAAGCGCACGCCGCGTCCGTCGGCCGGCGGCAGCGGCGCCCCGCGTGGCGGCAAGCCGTTCGGCAAGCGTCCTGGTGGTTTCGGTGGTTCGCGCCATGAAGGCGGCGGCTACCAAGGCAACCGCGAAGGCCGTTCGTTTGGCGGCCCGCGTGAAGGCGCCGCTCCCCGTGGCGAATTCAAGCCGCGTGAAGGTGGTTACCAAGGCAACCGCGACAGCGCCCCGCGCGAAGGCGGCTACCAAGGCAATCGCCCCTTCGGCGACCGTCCGGCCCGTTCGTTCAGCGATCGTCCCAGCTTCGGTGATCGTCCCCAACGCGAAGGCGGCTACCAGGGCAATCGCCCGTTCGGCGACCGTCCCCCGCGTGAAGGCGGCTTCCGTGGTGGTGACCGTGATGCCCGTCCGAGCTTCGGCGGCGACCGTCCCAGCTTTGGCGACCGCCCCCAGCGCGATGCCCGCCCGTTCAGCGAGCGTGCTCCCCGTGAAGGCGGTTTCCGCGGCGCTGACCGTGACGCCCGCCCCAGCTTCGGCGATCGTCCCGCTCGTGAAGGCGGCTTCCGTGGCGGCGACCGTCCGGAAGGCGGCTTCCGCGCCAAGCCCTCGTTTGACAAGCGCCCCGGCGGCCCCGCCAAGCGCTTTGCCAAGCCGGCTGATCGCCGCGGCTAATTTGCCCGCTTGATCGCTTGATCCCCACCAAACCCCGCGCCTGTCGCGGGGTTTGTTTTTGGGGCGGCCCCAAACTGAAGCGCCCAACAACGCGCAACAACGCCCAGCGTCGCCGTTCTTTTTTTGGGAAAATGCGCCCATGACCACGCCTTCCTCGACCATGCAACGCCCCGCGCCCGCCAACCTTCCCCCGCTATCGCCCGCCGCCCAGGCGCACAGCGACGCCACCGCCGCGCATTTGCGCAAGACGATCACCGCCAATGGCGGCTGGCTGCCGTTCGATCACTGGATGGCGGAGGCGCTGTACGCCCCCGGGCTGGGCTACTACGCGGCCGGCAACGTCAAACTGGCTGACGCGGATGATGGCGCCAAGGCACCCGCCGGCGACTTCGTCACCGCGCCGCAACTGACTCCGCTGTTCGCCCGCACCATCGCCCGCCAGGCGGCCCAGGTGCTGCGCCAAACCGGAACGCAAACGGTGCTGGAATTTGGCGCGGGGACCGGCGCACTGGCTGAAGGCATGCTGCACGAGCTGGACGCGCTGGGGCTGGACCAGACGCAATACCTGATTCTGGAAGTGTCGGCCGACCTGCGCGCGCGTCAGGCCGAAAGGCTGGCGTCGTTCGGCAACCGCGTGCAATGGCTGGATTCACTGCCCAACGCGTTCGCGGGCTGCGTGCTGGCCAACGAGGTGCTGGACGCGATGCCCGTTTCCCTGTTTTGCTGGAGCGAGGACAGCGCCGTGCTGGAGCGCGGCGTGGCGCTGGATGCGCAGCAGAGCTTTGTCTGGAGCGACCGGCCCGCGCCGGCCGCACTGGCGCAGGCCGTGGCCGCGCGCATGCCGGCGCTGCCCGGCTACGTATCCGAAATCAATCTGCAGGGGGAAGCCTGGATTGCCGCCATGGGCAGTTGGCTGGAGCGCGGCGCGGCGCTGCTGGTGGATTACGGCTTTCCGCGCAGCGAGTTCTACCATCCGCAACGCGCGGGCGGCACGCTCATGTGCCATCTGCGCCATCACGCGCATGGCGATCCCTTCACCGCGCCGGGGCTGCAGGACATCACCGCGCACGTGGATTTCACGGCCATGGCGGATGCGGCGCTAGAGGCCGGTTTGCAGGTGTTGGGTTACACGTCGCAGGCGCGCTTTCTGATGAACGCCGGGCTGATGGATCTGCTGGCGCAACTGGACCCCTCGGATGCGCAGCAATACGCGCAGGCGGTGGCGCCAGTGCAAAAGCTGCTGTCCGAAGCCGAAATGGGCGAACTTTTCAAGGTGCTGGCCGTGGGCCGGGGCATGACGGAACCGCTGGCCGGGTTCTCGCGCGGCGACCGCCTGGGCAAGCTGTAGCCGCCGGCCTCAGCCCGCGCGCAGCCTATCCAGCCGCGCGCGCCGGACGCTGTCCTTGATACGGGCCGGGTCACCGGCGCAAGCCTTGGCGATGGCGCCGGCATCCACGCCGCGCACGGCGTCCACTCGCGACTGCCAGACGGCCATGTCCACGGGCCGCAAGATCGACGCCGTCTTCAACAGATCAAAAAACCGGTCAGGCTTGCGCAGTGCATCGACGCGCTCCATCAGCGCCAACTGCGCTTCCGTGGACGCGTCACTGGCCATGTCCGCGCCCGTATCACTTTCCACCACTTCCAGACCCGTCAGCACTTCCGGCAGCAGGCGTGCGTAGTCGTTGCATTCGGTGGGGACGCGCATGCGCCGACCCAGGGCCTCGCGCTCCGGCGTCAAACGGCACAGCAAGGCGTAGCGCCCCGCCAGCGACAAGCCCTGCTCCGCCGCCCGGTCCACGTTGGCGCCGGCTTCCTTGACCCCTTGCAGTTCGGGCATCACACGGGCCAGCGCGCCGGAATCTTGCAGCACGTCCAGCATGCGCGACGGCTTCTTCGCCATGAGGCCGCGCGAAAGTTCTTTCCAGACGCGCTCGGCCACCAGCGCGTCGGCCTCGCCTTCCTGGACCATGCGCTGGCAAAGCGCCAGGGTTTCGGGCGCCACCGTGAAATCATCGAAGCGCGCCGCGAAGCGGCCCAGGCGCAGGATGCGCACGGGGTCTTCCTGAAACGCTTCCCCCACATGGCGAAACACACGGGCGCGCACATCGGCCGCGCCGTCCAGCGGGTCGACCAATTCGCCGTCTTGCGTCTGGGCGATGGCGTTGACGGTCAGGTCGCGGCGGCGCAGATCTTCTTCCAGCGTCACGTCGGCGCCGGTATAGAAGGTAAAGCCCTTGTAGCCCCGGCCGGACTTGCGTTCGGTGCGCGCCAGCGCGTATTCCTCTTTGGTGCGCGGGTGCAGGAACACGGGAAAATCGCCGCCAACGGGAATGAACCCACGGCGGACCATGTCTTCAGGCGTGGCGCCCACCACGACCCAGTCGTGGTCGCCGGGCCGCAGGCCCAGCAGCGCGTCACGCACCGCGCCGCCCACGATATACACCTGCAAGCCGTCGATGGCCGGGTCTTGCGTCGGGTCCTGCATCATCGGGCCGCGGTACTCTCGGCGCCCAGCGGCGTGATGCTGCCCAGACGCTCTTTCAGGGACTGCGACTGGCCGCTGAACATCGCCGCGTAGTACACCGCGTTGGACATCACGTTCTTCACGTAGGTGCGGGTTTCGTTGAACGGGATGGTCTCGGCAAAAATGGCGCCTTCAATGGGATGCGAGAAGGTCGCGCGCCAATTTTGCGGACGCCGGGGCCCCGCGTTGTAGCCGGCGCTGGCCATCATCTGCGACCCATCCAGGTCGCGCAGCACCATGTTCAGGTAGTTGGTGCCCAGGACGGTATTGGTGTCGAAATCGTTCACGCTGGACGGCGTGAAATCCGTCATGCCGATCTTGCCCGCCACCCACTTGGCCGTGGCCGGCATCAACTGCATCAGGCCGGACGCACCCACGTGCGAACGCGCGTCCATGATGAAACGCGATTCCTGGCGGATCAGGCCATAGACCCAAGCCGGGTCCAATGCGATGGCGTTGGCCTTGGCCGTGACGCGGCCTTCAAACGGCGCGATGAAGCGCTGGGTGAAGTCGAACTCTTTTTCCGTGCGGTCGGACGTGTTGACCACGCGGTCGTAGATGTTCTCGGCGCGGGCCAGTTCGGCGGCGGCCATCAGTTGGCGGTCGCTCATGCCGCGCAGCGTGAAGTTCCATTCGGGCACCGCCTCGCCCCGCCAGCCAAGGCGGAACAATTGCACGGCACGCTGCAAGCCGGGGTTGGCCCGCGCTTCGGCGATTTCGCTGTCGGTGATGGGCGCCGGGCGCGGCGGCACGTTGATGCGCCGGCCCAACTCTTCAGACGACAACTGGCCGTAGAAATCGAAGCGGTCGGCAATGCTGGCGTACAGGGCGTTGGCGTCATCCTTGTGGCCGGTGGCCGCCAGCCCGCGCGCCTTCCAGTACACCCACGATGGGTCGTTGCGCTGCGACGCCGGCATCTCGTCGATCGAGGCAATCACCCACTTCCAGTCAATCTTCGGCTGACGCAGCGCGGCGCGCACCTTCCAGCCGGCGTTGTATTCCGTCATGCGGATGTGGCCGGCCTCGTGGTACCAGTCATCGGCGCGGCTATCCATCCGCAGCGCGGCGACCAGCGCATATTGCCCGCGCACCCAGGCCAGATTCGGCTTGGACATGGACTTGGCCCATTCGCGGCGCAGGTAGGAATCGGCCACGCTGACGTCCGAACGCGCCAAGCGGGCCAGCGCGATCGTCACGAGCTCTTTCTCGTTGCGGCCCACCGGCATGCGGTCTTGGCGGGTCAGCCACTTCATCGGGTCCTTCATGAGGACGTCGTAGGTTTTCAGATCGCGCGGCTCGAACATGTATTGCACAAGCTTGCGCGCGTCGGACGTCTTGTCGGCCTCGATGGCATCGCGCAACTGCGGTTCCAACTGTTCCCACCCCAGCACGCCGTCCGCCACCAGTTGGTCGTACAGCGCCCAGCAGGCGCTGCCCGGCGCGAACACCGACATCGCCTGCTCGGCGGTGGCGCGCTGGCCGCTCATGTGCTTGGCGTCAAGGATGGCGCATTCGATCTGGGCGTTGCTGTTCTTCACGGGCGCCAGCTTGCGCACGGTGTCGAAGTCGCCGCTGCGGGCGGCGGCCAGCAGCCAGTCGCCGCGCAGGCGGTCAGCCAGATAGGCGTCGCCGTTGCTGCTGATGAAGCGTTGCAGGTCGGCGGTGGGCCGGGCGCTGGCGGGCACCGTCCAAAGTTGATAGCGCAGCAGCCAGTATTCGGGGTACATGCCCAGGATGTCGGGCTTGGCCTGCGGCACCAGCGCGCCCAGGATGGACCATTGCTTGCGGGTCATGGCCTCGCGCGCGGCAACCACGGCGGTCAGCGCGGGCGTATCGGCGGTGGGCGGCAGGCCGGCCAGCACGGCCGGCGGCACGGCAATAACGGGTTGGGCGGGTTGGGACGTTTGGGCGGCGGTTTGGGCTTGCGCGCTGATGGCGGCGTTGCGCTGCTGGGCATCAACCGGCGCACAGGCGGCGGTGAACAGCGCCAGCAAGGGCAACCAACGGCGCAGGCCAGCGCGGGGGTCCGGCGCGAACGCGCCTTGCGGGGATTTCCGGCGAGTTTTCTGATACCGTCCAGATTGCTGCGCTTGTGTCATGCCGCGTCCCTCATTTACCGTCATACCCAGGCCTTGCCGCACGCCTGTATGCACATCGGCACGCTGCTTTGCAGGGCGCCTTGCACGCCGCCTTGCACGTCCGATGCCAGCAGCTTTGCTTTCATCTTCGCCTTCATTGTTCACCCCCATTACAGCCACTGCATGACTACGCAAAATACTCCAGAGGATACCGCAGTCCAGCACCGTACGCGATTGCGGAAACTGCGTGCCGAAATGCCCGAAGACCAGCGCAGCCGCGGCGGTTTGCTGATGCGCGCGCGGCTGTTCACCTGGCTGAACGTGGCCCGCGACGAGGCCGTGCGCGCGGGCCGCGCTGCGCCCGCCACCGTGGCCGCGTTCTGGCCCCTGGAAGGCGAACCCGACCTGCGCCCGCTGCTGACGCAATGGGTGGAAAACGGCGTGGCCGTGGCGCTGCCCGTGGTGCGCGAGCGCAATGCCCCGCTGGCCTTCCTGCCCTGGACGCCCGATGCCGAGCTTCGCGCCGGCCCGTACGGCATCCAGGAACCCGTGGCCGGCCCCGACGTGCTGCCGGACGTGGTCCTGGTACCCACGCTGGGTTACACGGAACACGGCGACCGCCTGGGTTACGGCGCGGGCTACTACGACCGCACGCTGGCCGCCTTGCGCGACCGGGGCCACCCGTTCATCACCATCGGCATCGCCTGGAGCTGCGGCGAGCTGGACGCCGACTACCAGGCCGCGCCGCACGACTTTCCGCTGGACGCCGTGCTGACCCAGGACGGCTGGGTACCCGAGGCGCCACTTTCGCAAGGAACCACGGGCGGCACCACCCTGCATACGTTCCGCATGAACTGACGCACCAGAACCGCCCGGCGGCGCGCACCAAAGCGGTGCCATCAACCGCCGAGGGGATGGTGTTTCAGCGCCCTTGAGAGGATATTTCCCCAAAGGCGTGTCCCCAAAAGCTGGCACGCGGGTTGCTTATTAGTTTGTGACCGGCCGAGCATTGGCCGGGTTGACCGCGTGCAAGCCGGCCACCCACAAGCCGGCAGCAAGCACAGCATCGGAGGAGCCATGAAGGACAGAACATCCCGTCCCGCCGCTTATGACGAAATGCGCCAAGGCGCAGGCGGCATCCGCTCCCAGTACCAGGCGTTCGAACGCTGGCACCAAGAGCAATCGGCTGAAGCCATGGCCGTGCGCCGCCTGGAAGCCGACCTGAGCTTTCGCCGGGTCGGCATTACTTTTTCGGTAGCGGGCGACGCCGCCGGCACCGAACGCCTGATCCCGTTCGACCTGATCCCCCGGATCATTCCCGCCGACGAATGGCGGCACCTGGAAGCCGGCCTGAAGCAGCGCGTGCGCGCGCTGAACATGTTCATCCACGACATCTATCACGGCCACGACATCGTGCGCGCGGGCATCGTGCCGGCCGAACAGGTCTTTCTGAACGCCCAGTACCGCCCCGAAATGCAGGACGTGGACGTGGCCGAGGACATCTACTGCCACATCGCCGGCGTGGACATCGTGCGGGCCGGCGCGGGCGAATTCTATGTGCTGGAAGACAACCTGCGCGTGCCCTCGGGCGTGTCCTACATGCTTGAAAACCGCAAGATGTCGATGCGCTTGATGCCCGACGCCTTCAGCCGCATCAAGGTCGAACCCGTGGCGCACTACCCCGACCTGCTGCTGGACAACCTGCGCGAAGTCGCCCCGCATGGTGGCGACGACCCCACCGTGGTGGTGTTGACGCCCGGCATGTACAACTCGGCCTACTTCGAACACGCCTTCCTCGCGCAGCAGATGGGCGTGGAGCTGGTCGAAGGACAAGACCTGTTCGTCGAACAAAACACCGTCTACATGCGCACCACGCAAGGCCCGCGCAAGGTGGACGTCATCTACCGCCGCCTGGACGACGACTTTCTAGACCCGCTGTCGTTTCGCGCCGATTCCGCCCTGGGCGTGCCCGGACTGCTGTCGGTGTATCGCGCCGGCCGCGTCACGCTGGCCAACGCCATCGGCACCGGCATCGCCGACGACAAGTCCACCTATCTCTACGTGCCCGACATGATTCGGTTCTACCTCAGCGAAGAACCCATCCTGTCCAACGTGCCGACCTGGCGCTGCGGCCGGCCCAGCGAGCTTTCCCACGTGCTGGCCAACATGCACGAACTGGTGGTGAAGGAAGTGCACGGCGCCGGCGGCTACGGCATGCTGGTGGGCCCGTCCGCCAGCCATGCCGAGATCGACGCCTTCAAGGACCGCGTGCGCGCCAACCCCAGCAACTACATCGCTCAGCCCACGCTGGCGCTGTCCACCGTGCCCACCTACGTGGAATCCGGCGTGGCGCCGCGCCACGTGGATCTGCGCCCCTACGTGCTGTGCGGCAAAGACATCCGCACGGTGCCCGGCGGCCTGTGCCGCGTGGCGCTGACCGAAGGCTCGCTGGTGGTCAACAGCAGCCAGGGCGGCGGCACCAAAGACACCTGGGTTCTGGAGGACTGAACATGCTGAGCCGTACCGCCGACAATCTGTTCTGGATGTGCCGCTACATTGAGCGCGCTGAAAACACCGCGCGCATGCTGGACGTGAACCTGCAGATGTCGCTGCTGCCGCAAGACACGCAAACGCGCGAAGGCTCGTGGCTGGGCGTGCTGCGCATCTCTGAACTGCAAGGGCTATATCAAAGCAAGTACGCGTCCATCTCGCCGCACGACGTGCTGCAGTACATGGTGCGTGACCCGGAAAACGCCTCGTCCATCTATTCCTGCATGCGCGCCGCCCGCGAAAACGCGCGCGCCGTGCGCGGCAGCCTGACCACCGAAGTCTGGGAAACGTACAACACCACCTGGCTGGAACTGCTCAAGCACCTGCACACCGGCCTGTTGGAACGCAACCCCGGTGAATTCTTCGAATGGGTGAAGTTCCGCTCGCACCTGGCGCGTGGCGTCACCATCGGCACCATGCTCGAAGACGAGGCGCTTTACTTCCTGCGCATCGGCATGCATCTGGAGCGCGCGGACAACACCGCCCGCATGCTGGACGTGAAGTTCCACGAACGCGGCAGCAACGGCACGATGGAGCCCCGTGGCGAACCCACCGGCACCGCCGCCTTGCAAAGCGAGTTCTATCGCTGGTCAGCGCTGCTGAGTTCTGTGTCCGGGCTTGAGATCTACCGCAAGGTGTATCGCGACGTCATCACGCCCGATCGCGTGGCCGAATTGCTGATCCTGCACCCCGACATGCCCCGTTCGCTACTGGCGTCGATGCGCGCGGTATCCGAGGACCTGGCGCGCGTATCGAACCAGCGCTCGACCGAAACCCAGCGGCGCGCGGGCATGCTGTGCGCCGAGCTGCAATTCGGCCGCGTCGAAGACATCCTGGATAGTGGCCTGCACCAATACCTGGACCACTTCCTGGACCGCATCAACGACCTGGGCAACCGGATCAGCCAGGACTTCCTGGTTCCGCTGTCGGCATAACCTGGAGACAGCACCATGAAACAGTTCATCACGCACATCACCCACTACCGCTACACCGCGCCGGTCACCTACAGCATCCAGACCCTGCGCCTGACCCCGCGCGACGACGAGCACCAGCGCCTGCTGCGCTGGAACATCGAAGCACCGGGCGCGCTGGAAAAGCAGGTGGACGCCTACGGCAACATCACGCACACGCTGACCTTGAACCGGCCCCACACCGATATTGAATTGCGCGTCGTGGGGCAGGTGCAGGTGGCGCCGTTGACGCGCGGCCTGCTGGGTGGCGAAGACAGCCGCCTGCCGGTCCACGCCTATTGCGTGCAGACGTCGTTGACGCAAGCCGACGACACCATTCTTGCCTTTGTGCGCAGCGTGCTGCCCAACGGCATCACCACCCCGGACGACATCCTGGCGCTGGCCAACGCCATCAGCGACCGGGTCGCCTACGAGCCCGGCACCACCGACGTCACCACGGCCGCCAACCAGGTCCTGGCAATGGGCCACGGCGTATGCCAGGACCACGCCCACCTGTTCCTGGCCTGCGTGCGCGGCCTGGGCGTGCCCGCCCGCTACGTCAGCGGCTACGTGCACACCACCACCGAACACTCGGCCAGCCATGCCTGGGCCGACGTATGGCTGGCCGATATCGGCTGGACCAGCGTCGACATCACCAACCGCCAGTTCGCCTCGGACAGCCATTGCCGGCTGGCCGTGGCGCGCGACTATGACTCGGCCTCGCCGGTGCGCGGCGTGCGCAGCGGCGGCGGCGAGGAATCCATGGAGATCAGCGTGCAGGTGCAGACGTCCGGCCAGCAATAACCGCCGCGCCCGCGCCGCAATACAATGCGGCGTGGTTTCTCCAAATTTTCGATCATGACCTACTGCGTAGCCGCCCGCCTTGACGCTGGCCTGGTATTTCTCTCTGACTCCCGCACCAATGCGGGCGTCGACCAGATCAGCGTTTTCCGAAAAATGACCGTCTTCGAACGACCGGGCGAGCGCGTCATGGTCATGATGACTTCCGGCAACCTGGCGGTCAGCCAGGCCGTGCTGCATGCCCTGGCCCGCCAGCACGAGGAAGGCGGCGACACCATCTGGACCGCCACCGACATGTTCGAGGCCACCCGCTGCGTGGGCGCGGCCGTGCGCGAGGTCTATCAGCGCGAAGCCCCTGCCCTGCATGAGCAAGGCGTGGACTTCAACGTCAGCATCATTTTCGGGGGACAGATCGGCGCCGAACGCTGCCGCCTGTTCCAGGTTTACGCGGCCGGCAATTTCATTGAAGCCGGCCAGGAATGCCCGTACTTCCAGATCGGCGAAGCCAAGTACGGCAAGCCCATCCTGGACCGCGTGCTACGCCCCGACACGTCGCTGGACGAAGCCGCCAAGTGCGCGCTGATTTCCATGGACTCGACCTTGCGGTCGAACATTTCCGTGGGCCTGCCGCTGGACTTGCTTGTGTATGACACCAACGCCCTGCGCGTGACGCACTTTGCCAGCATCGACGAAAACAACGAGTACTTCCGCATGATCCGCGGCACCTGGGGCGAACGCCTGCGCCAGGTTTTCGCCGAGATCCCCGACCCGCTCTGGACCAACCCGGACGACCCCAGCTCACTGGTGCCCTTGAGCCGCGTGCATCAGCCGCTGCGCATTGAACCGGTGAACGCGCCCGAACCCAGCTACCCCACGCCGCAGGTGCTGGCGCAAGATCCGGGCAAAGACCAGGCGAGTTAAAGACCCGCCGCATTACATAGCGGCGGCTGTCTCGCCCCGAGTTGAGCAAGCGCGCGTAACCCCCTGGGTTGCCCCCCGCGTTTTCCCCCCTTTCCACTTGCTGAAACCCGGCTTGTGAAACGGCGAATTCTCATCCTTGGCTACACGGGCCACACTGGTTGCGGCCTGCATTGCGCATGATCGTTGACGCATGCGGGCACGAGAAAAAACCACAAGGAGCGAGACATGCCCAATTACTTCGGGCGCGCGGCAACGCGCGCAGCCTGGCCCGTGCTGGCCCTGTCATGCCTTGCCTGGGGATCCGCCAGCGCGCAGGGCGCCTACCCCAACCACCCCATTTCGCTGGTGGTGCCGTTCGCGGCCGGCGGGCCGACCGATGTGGTCGCGCGCAGCCTGGGCGCGTCCATGGCCAAGACGTTGGGGCAAAGTGTCGTGATCGAAAATCGCACCGGCGCGGGCGGCACGCTGGCCTCGCAGCACGTGGCGCGCGCCGCGCCCGACGGCTACACCTTCCTGATCCACCACAACGGCATGGCGACCGCGCCGGCGCTATACCGCAAGCTGTCGTACAACCCGCTGACGGACTTCGCCTACGTTGGCCAGGTGGCGGACGTGCCCATGACCTTGCTGGGCCGCAAGGACTTGCCGGCCGACGGCATGACGGGCTTTATCAAGTACGCGCGCGAAAACGGCAATAAGATCAACCTGGCCAACGCCGGGCTGGGCGCGGTATCGCAGTTGTGCGGCATGCTGCTGCAGGAAGCGCTGGGCGTGCAGTTCACCACGGTGCCCTATGCCGGCACGGCCCCCGCCATGACGGCGTTGCTGGGTGGCCAGGTGGACGTGCTGTGCGACCAGACCACGCAGACCATCCCGCAGATCAAGGCCGACCGCGTGAAGCTATTCGGCGTCACCACGCTGGACCGCATCAAGACGCTGCCTGATGCACCGACCTTGCAGGAAGCCGGCTTGAAGGGGTTCGAGGTAAAGGTCTGGCACGGCGTCTATGCGCCCAAGGGCACGCCGCCCGAAGCCATCAACAAGTTCAATGCGGCGCTGCGCGCAGCGCTGAAAGACCCGACGTTCACGCAGAAAATGGCAGAACTGGGCGCCGACATCGTTCCGGAATCGAAGCAGACGCCAGAAGGCCTGCAAACCTGGCTGCAATCCGAAATCAACAAATGGGGCGTCGTCATCCGCAAGGCAGGCGTCTACGCGGATTAAACCCAGACCGTGAATGATGGGTTGCGCGCGGCGCGGCATCGCGTTCTTTTGCCGGGTCGCGCGCGCTTCACCCATCCTACGCAAGCTTTACAGCGCCAGTTCCTTCCACACCGCAAGCGGTGCTTCTGCCTGGTTCAGCGTATAAAAATGCAAACCCGGCGCGCCGTTGTCCAGCAGGGTCTGGCACAACTCGGTCACCACATCCACGCCAAAGGCGCGGATGGACGCTTTATCGTCACCAAACTCCGCCAACCGCAGGCGAATCCAGCGCGGCACTTCCGCGCCGCACATTTCCGAAAAGCGCAGCAGTTGCGTGTGGTTCGTGATGGGCATGATGCCCGGCACGATCGGCACGTTCACGCCCTTGGCCTGGGCCCGGTCGACGAAGTCGAAGTAGGCGTCGGCGTTGAAGAAGTACTGCGTGATGGCGGCATTGGCGCCGGCCTTCACCTTGGCCACGAAATGATCCAGGTCAGCCGACGGGTTGGCGGCTTGCGGGTGCATTTCGGGATAGGCGGCCACTTCGATGTGGAACCAGTCGCCGGTTTCCTCGCGGATGAACGACACCAGCTCGCTGGCGTAGCGCAGCTCGCCCGCATCGCCACCCATGCCCGAGGGCAGGTCGCCGCGCAGGGCGACCACGCGCCGCACGCCTTCGCTTTTGTACGTCTGGAGTATGTCGCGCAGATCCTGGCGCGTGGCGCCCACGCAAGACAAGTGAGGCGCCGCATCGCAACCCAGGTTGCGCAACGTGCGCACGGCATCGGCCGTGCCGGCGCGCGTGGAACCACCCGCGCCGAAGGTCACGCTGACGTACTTGGGCTGAATGGCCAGCATCTGCTTGGCCGCGCGCACCAGCCGCTCTTGGCCGGCCAGGTCGCGCGGAGGAAAGAACTCCAGGCTGAAAGCAGGGGAAGTCGAGTCAGACATTAGGGGATCAGTTTGGTAAGCAGGCCAGAGATGATGCTGTACAGAATGGCACCGCCCACGGCCCACCAGAACCCGTTGACCTGGAAGCCCTTCAGCACGGAGCCGACGAACCAGAACAACAAGGCGTTGATGACGATAAGGAAGAGCCCGAGCGTGACGATCGTGATGGGCAAGGTAAGCAACACCAGCACCGGCTTGACCAGCATGTTGACCAGGCCCAGCACCAACGCCGCGATCAGCGCTGAACCGAAACTGGCCACGACGATACCGGGCAAGAGGTAGGCGACGGCCAGCAGGGCCACCGCGTTCAGGATCCAGACGAGTATCAGTGCCACCATGTTCGAACTCCTGTGTTGACGCGCCGCGGCCTGGTTTTAACTGGGTGAAAACCAGGTTCGCCCGCGGCTTGGAAACCCGCGCCAACATGGCGCGGCATTTCCTATTGTGCTTTCAACCAATCAATAGCGGTAGTGCTCGGGCTTGAAGGGGCCTTCGACCGGCACGTTGATGTAGTCGGCCTGATCCTTGCGCAGCGTCGTCAGCTTCACACCCAGCTTCTTCAAGTGCAGGCGCGCAACCTTTTCGTCCAGGTGCTTGGGCAGCACATAGACTTCGCCCGACTTGTAGGCTTCGTTGCGCGTGAACAGTTCGATCTGGGCGATGGTCTGGTTGGCGAACGACGACGACATCACGAACGACGGGTGGCCGGTGGCGCAACCCAGGTTCACCAGGCGGCCTTGGGCCAGCAGGATGATGCGCTTGCCGTCCGGGAAGATCACGTGATCAACCTGCGGCTTGATTTCTTCCCACTGGCAGTCAGCCAGGCCGGCAACGTCGATTTCGTTATCGAAGTGGCCGATGTTGCAGACGATCGCCTGGTCCTTCATGGCGTTCATGTGCTCGCGCGTGATGACGTGGTAGTTGCCGGTGGCGGTAACGAAGATGTCGCCATGAACGGCAGCTTCTTCCATCGTCACGACCTTGAAGCCTTCCATCGCGGCTTGCAGGGCGCAGATCGGGTCGATTTCGGTAACCCAGACTTGGGCGCGCAAGGCGACCAGCGCCTGGGCGCAGCCCTTGCCCACGTCGCCGTAACCGGCCACGACGGCGATCTTGCCGGCAACCATCACGTCGGTGGCGCGCTTGATGCCGTCCACCAGCGATTCACGGCAGCCGTACAGGTTGTCGAACTTGGACTTGGTGACCGAGTCGTTGACGTTGATGGCGGCAAAGGCCAGCTCGCCCTTTTGCGACATCTGGTACAGGCGATGCACGCCGGTCGTGGTTTCTTCCGTCACGCCCTTGATCTGCGCCAGGCGGGTGGAATACCACTTCGGATCACGCTTGAGCGTTTCCTTGATGGCGGCGAACAGGATGCGCTCTTCGTCGCTGCCCGGGTTGGCCAGCACCGAGATGTCTTTCTCGGCCTTGGTGCCCAGGTGCAGCATCAACGTGGCGTCGCCGCCGTCGTCGAGGATCATGTTGGCGTGCTGGCCATTGGGCCATTCGAAAATCTTGTGGGTGTACTGCCAGTACTCTTCCAGCGTTTCGCCCTTGACGGCGAAGACCGGCGTGCCGGACGCGGCGATGGCGGCGGCGGCGTGGTCTTGCGTGGAGAAGATGTTGCACGAGGCCCAGCGCACTTCGGCGCCCAGGGCCACCAGCGTTTCGATCAGCACGCCGGTCTGGATGGTCATGTGCAGGCTGCCTGCGATGCGCGCGCCCTTGAGCGGCTGCGCGGCGGCGAACTCTTCGCGGATGGCCATCAGGCCGGGCATTTCGGTTTCGGCAATGGCCAGTTCGCGACGGCCCCAGCCAGCCAGCGACAGGTCGGCAACCAGGTAATCGGAGAAGGATTTATCAGTAACAGCGTTCATGGTGTGTGGGCTCCACGTGAATATCGAACGGCGCACGATATGGCCGGACAACGCGAATACACCACGACAGTCGAGTGCTCGCCTTTCCCGCCATATGCGACAAAGGTGAGCGCCGTTGCTGTAGCGACGCGCAAGGCGCGGCGCTTGAACAAGGATTCCTGAGCCTGGCGAGCCGGGGTCCACGTGCTATTGCACATTGCCGTTGCACTTACCGTGCAAGGCGGGAACCGCTGGGTCGTCGCAACGCTCCTCAGGATTGCCGGGCATTGTACCGGTTCGGCACGGTGCGCGGAATTCCGTCCCTGAAAAAAACCAGGGAAAGATCAGTTCATCATTCCGCCCGCGCCGACGCGGCGCGGGAAGGGGATGCCGGCACTTGCGGCGGCACGGCCACCAGCGGCACCAGCGCATCCAGCAAGCTCGTCGCCACCGTGTCCCAGCTGCGGGTCAGCGCATGCGCCCGCACTGCGTCACGGTCCAGCGGCAGCGCGGCGCGGCAGGCTTGGGCCAGGTCGTCGTCCAGGCAGCCGGTGACGCCCTGGTTCACCACCGCCAGCGGCGCCTCGCTGCGAAACGCCGCCACGGGCGTGCCGCAAGCCATCGCCTCCAGCATCACCAGGCCGAACGTGTCGGTCAGGCTGGGAAACACGAACACATCGGCCGCGGCGTAGAACGAGGGCAGCGCGTCGTCCTGCTGCATGCCCAGGAAGACCGCATCGGGAAAGCGCTTTTTCAGCCGCGCCTCGTCCGGGCCCGCCCCCACCACCACCTTGCTGCCCGGCAGGTCCAGCGACAGAAAGGCATCCAGGTTCTTCTCGCGCGCCACGCGGCCCACGCTCAGAAAGACAGGGCGCGGCAGATGCGCGAATGCCTGGCTTCGGGTCGGCTGGAATTTGCGCGCGTCCACCCCTCGCGACCAGACCTGCAAGTTGCCCAGGCCACGACGCACCAGCACATCGCGCACCGTGGGCGTGGGCACCAGCACGCATTGCGAAGGCCGGTGGAACCAGCGCAGGTAGCGCCACGGCAACGCGGCGGGAATGCCCATCCGCGCTTGCAGGTAGTCGGGGAACATGGTGTGGAATGACGTCGTGAATTGCCAGCCGCGCGACAGCGCCATGCGGCGCGCCGCCAGCCCCAGCGGGCCTTCGGTGGCAATGTGCAGCGCGTCGGGAATGGTGTCGCCCAGGATGCGGCGCAATTGCCGCCCGGGTTGCAGGCACAGCCGCAAGTCGGGTTCGGACGGCGCCGGCACGGTTCGGCTGCCCTCCGGGCTCACCACGATCAGCTCGTGGCCCCATTCATGCAGAATCTGCCGCATGGTCGTCCAGGTGCGGACGACGCCATTGACTTGCGGATGCCAGGCATCCGTAACCAGGACGATGCGCATGATAGGGCCGGAAGTGCGCCGCGTTTGCGGCGATACCGCGATTTAGCCCGTGCCATGTGACAGGGCCACGACACCAGGCCACGTTGGCCAGACCCGAAACAGCGGGGAAAAAAAATGGCCGGTAGACCCGGCCCGCCCCGCCTTAGTTGTTGCGCCGGGGGTACCCCTGCGCCTTGATGCGCACCCAGACGTCGCGCTTTTCCTCTTCCGACATGAACACCCAGTTGGCGACTTCCATGGCCGTGCGGCCGCAGCCTCGGCAGATGTCGTCGAACAGGGTCGAGCACACGGCCACGCAGGGGGAGTCGGTTGCCTTGAAGACGCGCTGGGCGTCTTCAGGGTCGGGCAGTTCGGAAAGATCAGCGAAGTAACGATTCATGGGGCGAAGGTTACCACCCGGGCTGTGTCCCTTTATGGATAGCCCTATCGCCCACCAAGGCTAGCTTGACGGCGGCCGTTCAGCGCCATCCGAAGAACGCGCCGGCCTCTTGCAGCACGGCATCCGGGCATTCTTCGGCCAGGTAATGCGCCCCCGGCAAGGGGCCGCCCGAGACCTCGTCGGCAATCGCCTGCCATAGCGCCAGCACGTCGAAATTCTTGCCCACCGCCCCGCGCTCGCCCCAAAGCGCCCGCACCGGCATGCGCAGCCGCTCGCCCGAGGCGCGGCCCGCGCGGTCGTGGTCCAGATCCACCGTGGCCGACGCGCGATAGTCTTCGCACAACCCGGTGGCCCAACCGGGCAAGCGGGCCGTGCGTTCGTATTCGGCCATCGCCTCGGTGGAAAAATGCACCAGGCCGCCGGGGCGTCCACCCATCACCGAACGCAGGTAGAAAACGGGGTCGTGCTCGATCATGGTTTCCGGACCGGGCGCGGGCTGAATCAACCAGAACCAATGGAAGTACGCCTGGGCGAAGGCGCGCGTGGTGCCTTCGTACATGTCCAGCGTCGGCGCGATATCCAGCAGCATCATGCGCGACACGGCGCCGGCATGGTCCAGCGCCAGCCGATGCGCCACGCGCGCGCCCCGGTCATGCGCCAGCACCTCGAAACGCTCGTGGCCCAACGCGCGCATCACGCCCAGCATGTCGGCGGCCATCTCGCGCTTGGAATGCGCGGCGTGGTCCGGCGTGGCCACGGGCTTGGTGCTGTCGCCATAGCCGCGCAGGTCGGCCGCCACGCAGGTGCGATGCCGGGTCAGCTCCGGCCACACGCGGTGCCAGATGGCGCTGGTTTGAGGATGGCCATGCAGCAGCAGCAAGGGCGGGCCCGACCCGTCGATGCGCGCGGCGATCTCAATGCCATTAGCCGGGATGCGGCGCACGGGCAGGTCGAAAAATGCGGTCATGGGTAGGGTCTCCTTGTGCGTTTATTGTCTAGCGGAATCCAGGCGGTCGCGAACCGTGCGCGCCACATCCTTCATCCACGGATGCCGCGCCCAGTGGGCGGCCTCGAAGCGCTCCACGTCAGGCAATTGCAACAGCGACGCGCCCACCAGGTCCTGGCCTTGCGCAAACATGCGGCGATGCCGCTCCGGCAGGCTGAAGCCCGCCGTCCAGCCGTCGGCGGCGCGGACCTGGCCCGCCATCACGTCGATGGCCACGCGGTGGTTCCCGGGCGCTTGCGTATTGGACACCCGCGCGAGCAAAGCGTCGACATCGGCGGGCGGCAGGCTGACCAGCAGCAGGCCGTTGTTGACCGCATTGAAGTAGAAGATTTCACCAAAGCTGGGCGCGATCACCGCGCGGATGCCGAACTGCTGCAAGCCCCACACCGCGTGCTCGCGGCTGGATCCGCAGCCGAAGTTCGGGCCCGCCACCAGCACCGACGTGCCCGCATAGGCATCCTGGTTCAGCACGAAGTCCGCGCGCGGGGCGCCATGCTCGTCAAAGCGCAGGTCATACAGCAGGCCTCGGTCCAGCCCCGCCTTGTCGATGATGCGCAAGAACTGCTTGGGCATGATCTGGTCGGTGTCCAGGTTGGAGAACGGCAACGGCGCGGCGATGCCTTCAATCAGCGGATTCATTGGGTTTGGCTCCAGTCACGGACGTCAACGATGCGGCCGGCCAGCGCGGCGGCGGCGGCCATCGCCGGGCTCATCAGGTGCGTGCGCCCTGCCCGCCCCTGGCGTCCTTCAAAATTTCGGTTGGTGGTGGACGCGCAGCGCTCGCCCGGGCGCAGCACGTCGTCGTTCATCGCCAGGCACATCGAACAGCCCGGTTGGCGCCATTCAAAACCCGCCTCGATCAGCAGCGCCGCCAGGCCTTCGGCTTCGGCCTGCGCGCGCACCGCGCCAGAACCCGGCACGACCATGGCACGCACGCCCGCCGCCACCTTCCTGCCCCGCACCAGCCCGGCCACCACGCGCAGGTCTTCAATACGCCCGTTGGTACAGGACCCAATGAACACGCGGTCCACCGGCACTCCGGCGATCGGCGCGCCGGGTTCCAGGCCGATATAGTCCATGGCCTTTTGCAGCGCCAGCCGGGCGAGTTGATCGGGTTCGGCTTGCGGGTCGGGCACACAACCCGTGACCGGCACCGCTTGATCGGGGCTGGTGCCCCAGGTGACGAACGGCGCGATGTCGGCGGCATGGAACACGTGTTCGGCGTCGAACACCGCGTCGGCATCGGTGCGCAGCGTGGCCCAGTACGCGCGCGCTTGCGCCAGCATGTCGCCCTGCAACTGCGGCGCGTGCGCGGTGACGTAGCCGTCGGTCGTGGCGTCCGGCGCGATCAGCGCGGCGCGCGCGCCGGCTTCCACCGTCATGTTGCACAGGGTCATGCGGGCCTCGGCCGACAAGGCGTCGATCGCCTCGCCGCAGAATTCCACCGCATGGCCGCGCGCGCCTTGTGCGCCGATGCGATGCACCAGGTAAATCACCAGGTCCTTGGCGGACACGCCCGTGCCCAGTACGCCGTCGACCCGCACGCGCATGTTGCGCGCCACGCGGTACACCAGCGTCTGCGTGGCCAGGATGTGTTCGACTTCCGACGTGCCGATGCCAAAGCCCAACGCGCCCAGGGCGCCATAGGTGGTGGTGTGGCTGTCGCCGCACAGCACCACCATGCCGGGCAGAATCATGCCGTGCTCGGGCGCGATCACGTGCTCGATGCCCTGCAACGGGTCGGTCGTATCGAAGAGCGCGATGTGCTGCGCGTCGCAATTGCGTTTCAGGTTCACGGCCTGGCGCGACGACGCCTCATCGGCAATCACGCGCAGCGCCGACGGCACCGGGTGCGTGGGAATGATGTGGTCCACCACCGCCATCTGCTGCCCCGGCCGCAGCACGTCGCGGCCGCGCGCGGCCAGTCCGCTGAAGGCTTGCGGGCTGGTGTATTCGTTCATGATGTGCAGATCCACGTACAGCAGAATGTGCTCGTCGTCGATGCGGGCCACCTCATGGCTGGCCACCAGTTTGTCGTACAGCGTCATGCGGGGCATGTCTTGCTTCCTTGTCTTGCGTTCTGTTGTTGCGTTCTGGTGTTGCATTCTGGTCTTGCTTGCTTGGATTCAGACGCCCGCGACAGGCGCGGGCGCGTCTTGCAATGGCTTCAATCAGCCAGTCAGTTGGCCTGAATACCGGCGTCCTTCACCACCTTGGCCCAGCGCGTCATTTCGGCGGCCACCATGTCGTCCGTCTTCGCGGGCGTCGACACCAGCGGCTCGAAGCCCTCTTTCTGCATGCGCGTGCTGAGCTCCTGCGATTGCAGGGCTTCGGCCAGCTTGGCGTTCAAGGTGTCGATAACCGGTTGCGGCGTGCCAGCCGGCGCGCTGACGACAAACCAGGTGTTGAACTCATAGCCCGGCAGGCCGGACTCGGCGATGGTCGGCACATCGGGCAGCAGCGGCGAGCGCGTCGTGCCGGTCACGCCCAGGGCGCGCAGCTTCTTGCCGTCGACTTGGGGCTTGGCGGCGGACAACACCGGAAAACTCATCTGCACCTGGCCGCTGATGGTGTCCACCATGGCCGGGCCGCCGCCCTTGTACGGCACATGCAGGATCTGCGTCTTGGACACGGACTTGAACAATTCCGCCGCCATGTGGAAGGTGCTGCCGGTGCCGGCCGACCCAAAGCTCAGGTCATTCGCGGGGCGAGCGCGCACATAGGCCAGCAGTTCGCTGACGTTGGCCACGGGCAAGGCGTTCGTCACCGTCAGCACGTGCTGCGACGTGCCCACGGTGCCCACCGAGCGCAGGTCTTTGCGGGTGTCGAACGGCATGGTCTTGAACAGCGCCGGGTTGATGGCCAGCGACATGGTATTGATGCCCAGCGTGTAGCCATTGGGCTGGGCGCGCGCCACGGCGGACATGCCGATGTTGCCGGACGCGCCGGCCCGGTTCTCGATGATCACGCTCTGCCCCAGCGCGCGGCCCCAGGCCTCCGAGATCAGGCGCGCGGCGATATCCACGCTGCCGCCAGGCGCAAAGGGCACGATCAGCGTGATCGCCCGATCAGGAAAAGCGTCGGCGGCAGTGGCCGGCGCGGTCCAACAGGCTGCAACGGCAAGGGCCGCGCACAGGGCGCCGGCTACGGGTTTGATGGTCATGCGGATGTCTCCTCGGTTGGCCGCGTGGTGGCGCAGTGGCACTGCGGCTCTATAGTGGAGCGGCCAGTTTATAGGCCGCCTGGGTCTTTATAATTCGCCAAAAAACGAAATCTTTATTAGATTTAATTTATAAATGGCCACCGCCTTGGGGACTGCCATGGACGCCCTTTCCGATCTTGCTTTCTTTTCGCTGGTGGTCAAACACGGCAACCTGTCCGCCACGGCGCGCGAACTGGGCCTGACGCCGCCCGCCATCAGCGCCAGGCTGGCCCGGCTGGAGCAGCGTCTGGGCGTGCGGCTGCTGAACCGCACCACCCGGCGCGTCAGCGTTACCCAGGAAGGCGAGCTGTATCTCGCCGAAGGCGGGCGCATCCTGGCTGACCTTGAGGCGCTGGAACGCTCGGTGTCCAGCGCCCGCGCACAACCTCAGGGCCTGCTGCGGCTGAACGCCACGTTCGGCTTCGGCCGCGCGCACATCGTGCCGGCCGTCTCGGATTTCGCGCGCCAGTATCCCGATGTGGAAGTGCAGATGCGGCTGACGGACAGGCCCTTGAACCTGATCGAAGAAGGCTTCGACGTGGCCGTGCGCTTCGGCGACCTGCCCGACGCCCGCCTGACGGCCCGCAAGATCGCGTCCAACCGCCGGCTGCTGTGCGCGTCGCCCCGCTACCTGGCCACCTACGGCGAACCCCGCACCCCGGGCGAGCTGCAACGCCACCGCTGCATCGTGGTGCGCGAAAACGAGGTCGCCTACGGCACCTGGCGGCTGGAATCCGGCCAACGCGCGGAAACCGTGAAAGTGCGCGGCCCGGTCAGTTCCAACGACGGCCAAAGCGCGCTGGAATGGGCGCTGGACGGCCACGGCATCGTCATGCGCTCGGAATGGGAAACCGCCGCCTACCTGCGCGACGGCCGACTGCGCGAAGTGCTGACCGACTGGCGCACTCCGGCCGCCGACATCCACGCGCTGTACCCCGAACGCCTGAACCTGCCGGCCAAGACGGTGGCCTTCGTGGATTTTCTGTCACAGCGCTTCGCGCGGTATTTGAAGGGGCCGGGCGGCGCGGGTGGAGCGTGGTGATAGACCGCGAACGGGTTTCTTGTAGCCCCGGGGCTACAAGCCATGCAACTGTCCGCCGATCTGTAGCCCGTGGGCCACAGATCCCATAGCTACGTCACACGCACGCAGGTTTAAATCTCATCAATCGCCGTGCTCGCTGCCGTGCCCGCCGGCGCGTCGCCCGCGCCGATGGCGTAGCGGTCGCGCGTGGTGACGTAGAAGCTTGCGCCGAACCTGCCCACCGGGAAGTAATCCTGCAAGCGCACGCGCCAGGTTTCCGTGTCGATCAGGCCGTCGCGCGCGTGCAGCCAGCGCACCTGGCCGATGAAGATCTGGCGGCTGGCGGTTTCCATGGTTTCGTACAGCGTGCATTCGAACGCGACGGGGGCCTGCACGATGCGCGGCGGCTTGACGTGGTGGCTGGGCGCGGCGTCCAGGCCGGCGTGGGCCAGTTCGCTGACGTCGGCGGGCAGGCGGTCACCGCAACGGTGCATTTTTTCGGCCATGGCCTCGTCGGTCAGGTGCACCACGAATTCCTTGTCGCGGGCGATGTTGCGCGCCGTGTCCTTCAAGCCACCGTCTTCCAGGCGGTTGATGCTGACCATGACGATGGGCGGGTCTTCGCCCAGCATGTTGAACATGCTGAACGGCGCCGCGTTGACCACGCCGGTTTCGGACAAGGTGGTGATCAGCGCGATCGGGCGGGGCACGATCAGGCTGGCCATCAGCTTGTAGCGCTGGTATTCGGTGATTGCGTCGAAGTCGATTTCCATATCAGGCCAGTCCCAGCATCTGGGCAAGGGTTTGCGCGGGCTGCGGGCGCTCAAGGCTGATGCGCCGCTCCAGGTCCGCCAAGTGGTTGTCATTGATCTTCACGGCCTGGGCCACGTCGCCGCGTTCCATCAGGTCCACGATCAGCACGTGTTCGTCGTGTTCGCACGCGGCGTTGCCGGGCGGTTCGTACAGCGCCACGATGAGCGAGCAGCGCGACACCAGCTCGGCCAGATAGCCGTGCAGGATGGCGTTGCCGGAAAGCTCGCCCAGCCGCACGTGAAACGCGCTGGCCTGACGCGCCCACGCGGGCTGGCCGGCGCGATGCAGCAAGGCGTGTTCATCGCGCAACTGCTTGCGCAGCGACGCATAGTCGGCCTTGGTGGCGCGCGCCACGGCCAAGGGCAGCAGCGCGGCTTCCAGCGCACGGCGCGCCTGGAAGATCTGGCGCGTGTCTTCGGGCGTGGGTTCGGCCACCACGGCGCCCCGGTTGTGGTGCAGGTCCACCACGTGCTCGTGCGCCAGGCGCTGCAAGGCTTTGCGCGCCACCGAGCGCGACACGCCGAACAGCTCGCAGATCGCGGCCTCGGGCAGCTTCGTGCCGGGCGTCAGGCGCTGGCTCATCACGCTTTCATATACCGCTTCGCAGATGCGGCGTTCCATGTCGCTGTCGGGCGAGCCGTCGCCCGCGCTGGCGGCGCCCGCTACGGCGGGTTCGACGGCAATCGGTTTACGGGCAGCGGGCTTGGCGCGGGGTGTTGCGGGGCTTCGGGTTGGCATGCTGGACTCGGGGATAAACGTGCAAGACGGGCATTACGGGCATTACGGGCATTACGGGCATCGGCGCGGTTCGAACGGGCGGATTGGCCCGTCAGAGCGCGGCGATCACGCCGGACGGCAGGCTGTCCACGTGACGGCAGATTTCTCCGGGCGTGGTGAACCAGATCTCGCCCCGGTCGCGCGCGGCCGCCAATGGCGCCAGCGCCCGTCGCAGATGCCGCAGGCGATACGGTTGCCCAACAATATAGGGATGCAGCGCAATGCCCATCACCAGCGGCTGGCGCAGCGCCTGCGCGCGCATCTCTTCGAACTGGTCAAGAATCATATCGGCAAAGTCGCGCGCGTCCATCTTGCGGCCCATGATCATCGGGATGTCGTTGAGTTCCTGCGGGTACGGAATGGCCCATAGCTCGCCTGCGCGCGTGCGCATGCGCATGGGCTGGTCGTCGTGGCACCAGTTGAGCGTGTAGCGGTAGCCGGCTTCGGCCAGCAGGTCGGGCGTGGCGCGGCTTTCCGATATCCAGGGCGACAGCCAGCCCGCTGGCGCCTGGCCGGCGTGTTCAGCAATGCGGTCGCGGCAATGCGCCAGCAGCGCGCTTTCCTCGGCTTCGGGCAAGCCGCCCTGCCGATGGGCGTTGCTGTAGCCGTGGCCGATCAGTTCGTCGCCACGCGCCAGGAAGGCGTCGATCAGGTCGGGGCAATGGTCATACAGCGCGGTGTTGATCAGCACGCCTGCGGGCAAGCGCAGTTCGTCAAACAATTCCAGGCAGCGCCACGCCCCCACGCGGTTGCCGTATTCGCGCCAGGCGTAGTTCAGCACGTCGGGATGCGGCGAGGCCGGTCCCAGTTCCGCCCCCAGCCCTTCGCCAAAGGCGAAATGCTCGATGTTGAAGCCCAGGTACACGGCCAGCCGCGCCCCGTTCGGCCAGGTGTAGTCCGGCCGACCGGCAATCGGTTGATAGGCAAAGCGGCCGTGGCAAGCCAGGGCCTCGGGGGTCCAGGCAGCGGCGTCGTCACGCCCCGGATTAGTGCCTGCAAGCAAGGTTGGGTTCATTTTGGTGCAAATCCTGATGCATGATTGTTAACAAAATTCTTGGTTCTTTGGAAACAAAACTCGGTTCTGACGCATACAAACCACGCCCAAAGACGCCACATCTCCCCTCGTGGCAGAGGGATCCTGGCATTCAGCGACCCGGTGGACGCAGGTGGCATGGATCTTGCATGGGGTAGGGAAGCAGCCCTTAACCCCATGCAAGATCCGTTCCACTTTTTTCAGGAGTGTCTCGATGGTCCCGACCCGCCGTTCCTTCATGCTTCGCGCCACCGCCGCCGCCCTATTCACGGCCGGCCTCGCCCTGCAACCGGCGCTTGCCGCCGACCCCATCAAGATCGGCCTGATCACCGCGCTGTCGGGTGAATCCGCCCGCGCGGGCGAAGCGCTGACGCGCGGCATGACCATTGCCATCGACGAGATCAACGCCAAGGGCGGCCTGTTGGGCGGCCGCAAGATCGAGCTGGTGCGGCGTGACGACGAAGGCAACCCCGCCAAGGGCATGGCCGCCGCGCGCGAGCTGATCTTCAAAGAGAAAGTGACGGTGCTGTTCGGCGGGCTGGACACCCCGGTATCGATGGCCATCGTGCCCATCGTGAACCAGGAAAAGGTGCCGTTCATGGGCCCCTGGGCCGCCGGCACCGCCATCACGCACAACAAGGGCAACCCCAACTTTGTGTTCCGCGTGTCGGCCATGGACGAGATCGTCGACAGCGCCATGCTGCAGTACGCGCAAAAGACGTTTCAGACGACCAAGCCCGGGCTGATCCTGGTGAACAACCCTTGGGGCGAATCCAACGAAAAAGGGCTGAACGCCGCAATGGCCGCCGCCAAGGTCACGGCGGCGGGCACGGAAAAGTTCCAGCCCAATGACCTGGACGTGGTGCCGCAACTGAGCCGCCTGAAGGCCGCGGGCGCGGACACGCTGTTCATGGTGGGCAACGTGGGCCCGTCGGCGCAAGTGGTGAAGTCGCTGGACCGCATGGGCTGGAAGGTGCCGATCGTGTCGCACTGGGGTCCGGCAGGCGGGCGCTTTACCGAATTGGCCGGCCCCAACGCCAAGAACGTGCACTTCGTGCAGACCTACAGCTTCTTCGGCAAGCAAGGGCCGGTGGGCGAAAAGGTCTTGCAGGCGCTGAAGACCAAGTATTCCGACATCAAGGGCCCGCAAGACATCACGCCGGCGGTGGGCGTGGCCAACGCCTATGACGGCATGCAACTGGCCGCGCTGGCCATCGCGCAGGCCGGCTCGACCGATGGCGACGCGGTGCGCCAGGGCTTCTACAAGATCGGCAAGTACGACGGCCTGATCAAGACCTACGAACAGCCCTTCACCCCCACGTCGCACGACGCGCTGCGCGAAAACGACTACGTGTGGACGCACTTCGTCGACAACCGCATCCTGCCCGTCAAGGGCGCGCAATAAGCCGATTGCATCACGCGGGAGACGCGCATGTTGTTGATGTCCGCCATTGTCAGCGGCCTGGGTCTGGGAAGCATGTACGGGCTGATGGCCCTGGGCTTCTACCTGACCTACGCCGTGTCGGGAACGGTGAATTTCGCCCAGGGCAGTTCCATGATGCTGGGCGCCGTGCTGACCTACACGTTCGTCCAGACCCTGGGCTGGCCGCTGGCGCCCGCGCTGTTGGTGGCGCTGGCGCTCTGCGCCCTGTATGGGCTGGTGGTCGAGCGGCTGGCCGTGCGGCCGTTTGCCAGCCGGGGCTCCAACGCCTGGCTGATGTCGACGGTGGCGCTGGGCATCGTGCTGGACAACGTGGTGATGTTCACCTTCGGCAAGGAACCGCGCAGCCTGCCTTCGCCTTTGGCCCAAGCCCCGCTTGAAATCGGTGGCCTGGGGCTGGGCGTCTACCCGCTGCAACTGCTGATTCCGCTGGTCGGACTGACGCTGGCCGCCGCGCTGCACACCCTGTCGCGCCGCACGCGCTGGGGCGTGGCGCTGCTGGCCGTGGTGCAGAACCCGAACGCCGCGCGGCTCATGGGCATCCCCGTGCGCCGCGCCATCATGGCCGCCTTCGCCGTGTCCACGCTGTTCGCGGGCGTGGCCGGCGCGCTGGTGGCGCCGCTGTTCAACGTGCAGGCGGACATGGGCACGCTGTTCGGCTTGAAGGCCTATGTGGTGGCCATCCTGGGCGGCATCACCAGCGCCTGGGGCGTGATGATCGCGGGCCTGCTGTTTGGGGTGGTCGAAGCGCTGATCACCGTGAACCTGGGCTCTGGGTACACCCACATCATCAGCTTCACGCTGGTGATCGTCATGTTGGCCGTGCGTCCGAACGGATTGTTCGGCCGCGCCGATGTCAGGAAGGTCTGATGAATAAGCGACTTGCATCGCGCCGGCTGTGGCTGGCGCTCTACGCGCTGCTGGCCGTGGCCGCCCTGGTTCTGGCGGCTACCGTCAACGGCTATTACGTCTTCGTGCTGGGCAACGTGGCGCTGCTGGCGTTGGCCGGCATTGGCCTTAACGTGCTGCTGGGGTTGACCGGGCAGATGTCATTCGGCCACGCGGGCTTCTACGCCATCGGCGCCTACACCGTGGCCATCCTGACCGGCCAGGCGGGCTGGAGCTTCTGGCTGGCGTGGCCCATGGCCGCATTGGTGGCGGGCGCCTTCGGCCTGCTGCTGGCCCTGCCCGCGCTGCGCGTGAAGGGGCCGTACCTGGCCATGATCACCATCGCCTTCGGCTTTATCGTTGAACACGCGCTGATCGAAGGCGGCGACGTCACCGGCGGGCAGAACGGCCTGATGGGCATCGCGCAGCCCGCGCTGGGCGGCATTGGCGGCGACCGGGGCGTGGCGATGCTGGCGATCGTGACCGTGTTCGTGGCGCTGGCGGCATACGCGCTGCTGTCACGCGGCACCTGGGGCGCCGCGATGCGCGCGGTGAAAGACAGCGAGACCGCCAGCGAATCCATCGGCATCAATCCCTTGATGGTCAAGACGGTGGCGTTCATGGTGTCGGCGGCGGTGGTGGGCTTGGCGGGCGGGCTGTACGCACCGCAGACCGGCATGATCACGCCGCACAACTTCAATTTCATGCAGTCGATTCTGTTCGTGCTGGCGGTGACGCTGGGCGGCGCGGGATCCCTGGCCGGGCCCTTGCTGGGCGCGGTGGTGGTGGGCCTGCTGCCCGAACTGCTGTCCAGCCTGGAGGAATACCGCCTGCTGTTCTTCGGCGTGTTCCTGCTGGTGGTGCTGTGGGCGGCGCCGGACGGCGTGGCCGGCTTGCTGTCGCGCTGGCGTCGCAACGCGGCGGGCCAGGCGCTTGCACCGCGCCATGGCGGCGGCATGTCGATGGGCGGGCGCGCCGGGCGCGTGCTGCGCGCCGATGCGCTGACCATGACGTTTGGCGGCGTGCGCGCCGTGCAGTCCGTGTCGTTCAACGTGCCGCCCGCCGCCGTCACGGCGCTGATCGGCCCCAATGGCGCGGGCAAGTCCACCGTCATCAACATGCTCAGCGGCTACTACCAGCCCACCAGCGGCGCGGTGTCGCTGGGTGACACGCCGCTGGCCGCCTTGCCCGCCTATCGCGTGGCGCGCGGCGGCATTGCCCGCACTTATCAGACGTCGCAGTTGTTCGACACCTTGACCGTGGAAGACAACGTGGCGCTGGGCATGGTGCGCGGCCGCCTGGGCGGGCTGCTGGGATCGCGCCGCTACCTGGCGCCTGACGTGCGCGAACGCGCGCGTGCGCTGCTGGGGTTCTGCGGCTATGAAGGCGCGCTGAACGTGCCCGCCGCCGACCTGCCGCACGTGGACCGACGGCTGGTGGAGATTGCGCGCGCCTTGGCCACCGACGCCGACATCCTGCTGATGGACGAGCCGGCCGCGGGCCTGTCGCGCGAAGACAAGACGCGTCTGGCCGGCCTGTTGCGGCGCATTGCCGAAGCGGGCGCGGGCGTGCTGCTGGTCGAGCACGACATGGCGCTGGTGATGGGCGTGTCCGATCACGTCGTGGCCATCGACGCGGGCCGCGAACTGGCCAAGGGCAACCCCGCCGAGATCCAACAGTCGCCCGCCGTGCGCCAGGCGTATCTGGGCGATGACAGCGCCCGGCGCGCGCCGGCCGCGCGGCAACGTCCGGAAGGCGCGCCCGTTGCGCCCGAGGTACTTGGCGTGGGCAACCTGGTGACCGGTTACGGCGCGAACCCCGTGCTGCACGGCATCGATCTGCAAGTGCGCCAGGGCGAGATGGTGGCGCTGCTGGGGGCCAATGGCGCGGGCAAGTCGACCTTGATGCGCACGCTGGCCGGGCTGCATCGGCCCGCGCAAGGCGGCATGCATTTGCAAGGAATGGAACTGAACAACCTGGCCGCCGACCGTATCGTGGCGCGCGGCCTGGTGCTGGTGCCCGAAGGGCGGCAGGTGTTTCCCGGCTTGAGCGTGCTGGACAACATCCGGCTGGGCGCCTTTCTGCACCCCCAGGACCGCGAGGCCCGTGTCGAGGAAATGCTGACGCGCTTTCCGCGCCTGCGCGAACGCCTGCATCAGCGCGCCGGCCTCTTGTCGGGTGGCGAACAGCAGATGCTGGCGATTGCGCGCGGGCTGATGTCCAAGCCGGTGATCCTGCTGCTGGACGAGCCGTCGCTGGGCCTGGCGCCCAAGATCATCGACGAGCTGTTTGAAGCGCTGGACCGCCTGCGCGCCGAATCCATGACGATTCTTCTGGTCGATCAGATGGCGGCGCTGGCGCTGTCGTTGGCGGACCGGGCCTATGTGCTGGAGTCCGGCCGTGTGGCGGCGCAGGGGTCGGCGGCGGAGATTGCGCAAGACGGCGCGTTGGCTCGGGCGTATCTGGGCGCATGAAGCGATGCACCCGCCGAGGTAACAACCGCCGAGCGGTTCCTTGCAACCAAGCCCGCCCCGCAGCCACGGCTGCGGGCGCGGACGCAACAAGAACGCAGAAAAGAACGCGGGCGGGCCTGCCTTGGGCGCTAGGCCGCGTCCGCTTCCAGGCGCGCCCCCGCGCGCACGATGCCGCAACGCTTGTGCGCACGCATCACCACGCCGACTTCGCTGTTGAGCACACCGTCCAGCTCACCCAGGCGGCGTGTCACCACTTCCCACAGATGCTGGCTGTCGCGGCACAGCACGTGCCAGAACAGTTGCGATGCGCCGCTGGTGCCGAACAGGCAGCGTGTGTGCGGATCCAGCGCCAGATGCGCGGCCAGCGCGTCAACGGCTTGCGGCCGCACCTGCACTGAAATCACCGCTTCCAACGGAAAGCCCACCAAGGCGGGTTCAACTTCCACCCGGAAGCTCAGCGCGCGACGCTCAACCAGATGCTGCAACAAGCGCTGCGCCGTGGGTTCGCTGACCCCGGCGTGTTCGGCCAGCTCGGCCAGGCTGGCGCGCCCGTCACGCATCAGATGCGCCATCATGCGCTGCTCGGGTTCGCTCAGCGCAGCGGGCGGCTGCGCGGGCGCGGCCTCGGCGGCGGCCACGGACGGCTGCGCCTGGATGCGCCACTGGCCCGCGCGCCTGAAGGGGCGCAGCACCAGGCGTGCTTCCACGTGTTCCACGCCGTCAATGGACGGCAACACCCGCGTCACCACGTCCGGCATGTCGGCGGCGTCGGCCAGGGTCAGTTCGGCCATCAGGTCGGCCGTGCCGGCCAGCGTCACCACGAGTTGGCTGATGTCCAGCCGCGCCAGTTGTTCCGCCACTTCCGGCACCCGGCCCGATCGACAGCGCACCCAGGCATGCAGCACCACGCCCTGCCCCATGGCCAGCGGATCGGGTTCGGCAATGACGCGCAGCGCATCGGCGTCCATCAGGCGGCGAATGCGGCGCGCCACGGTCCGTTCGGCGATGCCGGTGGCCGCGCCCAGCTCGCGCCAGGACGCGCGGGGGTCTGCCTGCAACGCGATCAGGCAGGCCAGGTCGGTGTCATCCAGCACTGGCGTTAAGGGCTTACCCTTACTTGACGTGGCTATATTCATTAATCTAACGTTCGCGCATTGAGAAAAACACAAATTTAAACTGTTTTTTTGACCAAAAATAAACTTTTACCTGAGGACGACATGAGCAGCCCATCCGCGACCTTGCGCAGCAAGCAAGGGGCAAGCGCCGCGCCCGCCAGCGCGGCGCCCGTATCCCGCGCCCGCACCATTCTGGCCGGTAGTGTAGGCAATGCGGTCGAGTGGTTCGATTGGACCATCTACGCCTCGTTCGCCATCTTCTTCTCCAGCCAGTTCTTTCCGGAAGGCAATGAAACGACGGCGCTGCTCGCCACCTTCGGCATCTTCGCCGTGGGCTTCTTCATGCGCCCAGTGGGTGGCTGGGTGCTGGGCATCTTTTCCGACCGCTACGGCCGCAAAGCCGCGCTGGGCCTGACGATTCTGATGATGGCGGGCGGTTCCCTCATCATCGCCATCACCCCGACCTACGCCACCATCGGCTTGGCGGCCCCGTTGCTGCTGACCGCTGCGCGCCTCTTGCAAGGGTTGTCGCTAGGCGGAGAGTATGCCTCGGCCACGACCTTTCTGGCTGAAATGGCGCCGCCGGAAAAGCGCGGTTTCTATTCCAGCTTTGTGTTCTTCAGCGCCGCCGTGGGCATCCTGGCCGCGTCCGCCGTGGGTTGGATTCTGACGTCCACCCTGACCAAGGCCGACATGGCCTCCTGGGGCTGGCGCATGCCGTTCCTGCTGGGCGCGTTCGGTGGCTTGGCGGGCATGTGGATCCGCCGTTCAATTCCCGAAACCGAAGCGTTTTCACACGCCAAGCAGGCCGGCATCGAAAAACAGCCGCTGCGCACGCTGCTGCGCGACCACCCGCGTGAAGTGCTGCGCATCGTGGGCTTTTCGGTGCTGACGACGTTTGCGTTCTACATCTTCGTGGCCTACGTGCCCACCTACGCCATCCGCCAGGTGGGCGCCGACCCCAAGACCGCGTTCGCGGCCAACACCGTGGCCTTGATTGTCTTCATGCTGGTGCAGCCGCTGTTCGGCATGCTGTCCGACCGCATCGGCCGCAAGCCGCAATTGATCTTCTTCGCGGCCGGCTACCTGGTGTTCTTCTACCCGCTCATGACCACGCTGGGCCCGTCGTTCGGGTCGATCCTGGCCGTGGAACTGTTCGGCCTGGTGCTGTACGCCATGTACACGGCCATTGCGCCGGCCATCATGTCGGAACAATTTCCCACCAGCGTGCGCGCCGTCGGCATCGGCACGCCGTATAACCTGGTTGTGGCGCTGCTGGGCGGCACCACGCCCTACCTGCTGACCTGGCTGCAAAGCAAGGGCATGGAACGCTGGTTCTTCTACTACGTGCTGGCCGGCGCCGTGATCACGTTGATCACCTTCATCCGCATGCCGGAAACGCGCGGGCAGACGCTGAAGTAACTGGTGAAGTAGTTGCTGAAGGCATCATTGAAGCCGATGCTGAAGTCGCCGCTGAAGCCATCTCTGAAATCGCTCCAGCACGCGCCGTATAAACGCTTTCCGGACCCGTCAGGGCCGGAAGGCTTTTCCTTTTCTTGAAGAGAGCCATGCCAGCACAAGACCCCACCGACCTGCATTTTCGAGACGCCCGCGAACTGGCCCGCGCCATCCGTGACCGTGAACTGAGCTCGCGCCAGGTCACCGCCCACTTCCTGGACCGCATCGAACGCGCCGCGCCGCTGGCGGCCTTCAGCGAGGTCACCGCCGAACGCGCGCTGGCCCAGGCCGACGCGGCCGACCGGTTGCAGGACGCGGGCATACTGCTGGGGCCCTTGCATGGCGTGCCGGTGGCCGTGAAGGACAGCATCCAGTGGCAGGGCACGCCCACCACCGGCGGCTCACAAGCGCGGCGTGGCGTGATCAGCAACGAAACCTCGACGGCGGTACGCGCGCTGGCGGCGGGGGGCATGGTGATTCTGGGCAAGACGCGCATGACGGAATTCGCTTTTGGGCTGTCGGGCCAAAACCCCACCCAAGGCACAGCGCGCAACCCGTGGGACGCCAAGGTCGCCCGCGCACCCGGCGGTTCGTCAAGCGGCGCGGGCGTGGCGGTGGCGGCGGGCCTGACGCCCATCGCGCTGGGTGGCGACACCGGCGGTTCGGTGCGCGCGCCCGCGGCGCTCAATGGGGTGGTGGGCTACAAGCCATCGTCGGGCCTGATCAGCCGCGCGGGCTGCCTGCCACTGTCGGACACGCTGGATGTGCTGGGCCCCATCGCCCGCAGCGTGGCGGACGCCCGGCTGCTGGCGCAAGTACTGGCCGGACCGGATGTGGACGACCCCGCCACCCTGGCGTTGCCCGCGTCCTGCGTCACCGCGCTGCGCCATCCCGTGGCGCGCCGAGTCGCCACCGTCGCCGTATTGGCCCCGCAAGCCTGGCCCACGCCGCTATCAGACGCCGCCCTGCAGATCTGGCATCAGACTCAAGAGCGCCTGGCGCACGCCGGGCTGACGCCCACCACCTGGCATCCGCCCGCCTCCTTGTCGTTCGCCCGCATGGCGGACGACAACTCGTTGGTGCTGGCGTACGAGGCCTATCGCTATTTCGGCGCGCTGGCCGAAGACCCCGCCGCGCCCTTGTGGGAAGTGGTGCGCGCGCGCATCGCGGCGGGCGGCCGGATCGCGCAGGCAGACTACGAAGCCGCGCTGAACCGGCGGCAGGCCGACATGGCCGCATTCGCCACCGCCATGCAAGGGCTGGACGCCCTGCTGATGCCCGCCTGCGACCAGGCCGCGCAGCCGCTGGACGCCGAAGACGTGCGCCACGTGGGCCTGGGCAAACTGCTGCGCCCCGCCAATTTCCTGGGCGCGGCTGCCATCACCCTACCCGCCGGTTTCGACGCCGACGGCATGCCGATCGGCGTGCAACTGCTGGCCCCCGCAGGCCACGACGCCACCCTGCTCGACTGCGCGGCAACGCTGGAACGAGTGCTGGCACCGACACAACAAACGCCCGACATGTCACCGTGGGACCTGTAGGATGGGTGTAGCGCGCAACGCAGGTCATTAGAAAACCGACAAAGTTCGCGCGAAACCCATCAAGCAACGGTGGAATTCTGAAGAGCGGCGGCAAGAACCCAAGGGTTTTGAAGTGGCGTCGTCGATAACGTCCAAGGGTTCTGAAGTGGCGTCGTCGAAAGCGCGCAAGGGTTCTGTAGCCGGGCCATCAAAACCACGGCGGTCTTTAACCATTGCGGCGTTATGCCATCGGCGGGTGATGGGTTGCGCGCGATCGGCGGTGGCGCAGTGGTGGAGAGTTTTGCGCGCTTCACCCATCCTACGTGCCCAGCACTTCCTCCCATAAAAAAAACGCCCCTGCCATTCTTCATGGCAGGGGCGTTCTTCATGAAGACCCGCTGTTTTACAGCGCCTTCTTCAATTCCTGAACCTTGTCCGTGGCTTCCCACGAGAACTCCGGCTCGGAACGGCCAAAGTGGCCGTAGGCGGCGGTTTTCGCGTAGATCGGGCGCAGCAGATCCAGCATGTTCACGATGCCCTTCGGACGCAGGTCGAAGTGCTCGCGCACCAGCTTGGCGATCTGGTCGTCGGGGATGACGCCCGTGCCTTCGGTGTAGACCGTGATGTTGATCGGTTCGGCCACGCCGATGGCGTAGCTGACCTGCACCTGGCACTGGCGCGCCAGGCCGGCGGCCACGATGTTCTTGGCCACGTAGCGGGCCGCGTAGGCAGCCGAACGGTCAACCTTGGACGGATCCTTGCCCGAGAACGCGCCGCCACCGTGCGGGCAGGCGCCGCCGTAGGTGTCGACGATGATCTTGCGGCCGGTCAGGCCGCAATCGCCTTGCGGGCCGCCGATGACGAAGCGGCCGGTCGGGTTGACCAGGAACTTCGTTTGCGGCGTGATCAGGCCTTCGGGGAAGCTCGGCTTGATGATGTCTTCGATCACCGCTTCGCGGATGGTCTCTTGCGTGACTTCCGGCGCGTGCTGGGTCGACAGCACCACGGTATCGACTTCCGCCGGGCGGCCGTCAATGTAGCGGAAGGTCACTTGCGACTTGGCGTCCGGGCGCAGCCACGGCAGGCGGCCGTCCTTGCGCAGTTCGCTCTGGCGCTGCACCAGGCGGTGCGCGTACCAGATCGGGGCGGGCATCAGGTCGGGCGTTTCGTCGCAGGCATAGCCGAACATCAGGCCTTGGTCGCCCGCGCCCTGGTTCAGATAGTCTTCCGAGCTGCGGTCGACGCCTTGGGCGATGTCGGGCGATTGCTTGTCGTAAGCAACCAGCACCGCGCAGCCCTTGTAGTCGATACCGTATTCGGTGTTGTCGTACCCGATGCGGCGGATGGTGTCCCGCGCAACCTGGATGTAGTCCACGTTGGCGGTGGTGGTGATTTCACCAGCCAGCACGACCAGGCCCGTGTTGCACAGCGTTTCGGCTGCAACGCGCGCGTTGGGGTCCTGCGTGAAGATGGCGTCCAGGATCGAATCGGAAATCTGGTCGGCAACCTTGTCGGGGTGCCCTTCGGAGACGGATTCGGAAGTGAAGAGAAAATCGTTATTGGCCACAGATGCGTCCTTAGTGTCCGGCTTTGCCGGCGCATAGGTTCACGAGGCGCGTTGCACCCCGGACTGCATGACATACGCTATCTGGGCGCGACGCTTTAGCGGATTTGGCAAAGGCCGCGCAAAGCGCTTTACCCTTGCCGTCGCCCCGCAAGTTGTCGGTTAACTCGGCGACTGGACGGATTTTAAGCGAAAATGCCGTTCTTATGCTGGCGGCGGGGGTATGAACATATTCCCGAACACCGGCATAACCCTGCCCGTCCTTTTCTATTTGCCGCATGCTGCTCGCCCTGTTCCGACTTTTCGCCGCCCTGCCGCTACCCGTTGCGCACGCCCTTGGCCGCGCGGCGGGCCTGGCCGTGTACGCCTGGCCCGGCAAGTATCGGCGGCGCCTTCAGGCCAATGCCGCGCAGGCCGGCTACCCGGGCGCGGCCTTCGCGCGCCAGGCCGCGGCCGAGACCGGCGCCATGATTCTCGAGAACCCGCGCGTCTGGTTCAAGAACGAGGAAAGCCTGGCCCAAGTGGTATCGGACGATAACGAGGTGGTCGACGCCGCCCGTGCCGAAGGCCGGGGCATCCTGTTCCTGACGCCGCACCTGGGCTGCTTCGAGATCACCGCCCGCTATCTGGCCCGCCAGATGCCCATGACGGTCATGTTCCGCCCCCCGCGCAAAGACGTGCTGGCCCCGCTGCTGGAGACGGCGCGCAACAGTTCCGCCGTCAACGCCGTCCCGGCCACCATGCAAGGCGTGCGCGAATTCGTGCGCGCGCTGCGTCGCGGCGAATCCGTGGGCATGCTGCCTGACCAGGCGCCCAGCGTGGGCGACGGCGTGTGGGTCCCGTTCTTTGGCCGGCTGGCCTACACCATGACGCTGCCCAGCAAGCTGGCCACGCAAACCAACGTTCCCATCATCCTGACCGCCGGCGAACGCCTGCCGCGCGGCAAAGGCTGGCGCATCCACTACGTGCGCGTGCCCGAACCGCTGCCGGCCGACCCCGAAGCCCAGGCGGCGCTCATCAACGCCGCGATGGAAACGCTGATTCGACGGTGCCCCCAGCAGTACCTCTGGAGCTATAACCGCTACAAAACGCCGCGCGGGGCGCCCCCGGCCCCTGATGCCAACGCCAACGCCGATGCCGATGCAGACACCGACAGCATTCGGCAGGTCCGCTGACCGTTCCCGCCCGGCCCTTTCCCCAAAACGATGACAGATTCAAAGACGCGCACGCTGGTTTCCCTGTTGAAGTGGTTCGGCCGCATCAAGCCCTCGACCCGCCAGCGCATCGGCGCCGTGCTGGGCTGGCTGGCGCCACGGCTGGCGAAGTCCCGGGCGCGCATCGTGCGGCGCAATCTTGAACTGTGCTTTCCCGACCAGCCGGAATCGGTGCGCGAGCAATGGGTGGCGGACCACTTCCGGGCCTTGGCGCAATCCATCGTGGACCGGGGCGTGCTCTGGTACGGCACCCCAGAGGCCATCAAGGACATGGTCACGCAGACCGGCGCCGAACGCATCAACGAGCTCACCGCCCAGGGCCGCCCCGTGATTTTGCTGGCGCCCCACTTCATTGCGCTGGACGCCGCCGGCACCCGCCTGACCATGGAAGTGCCCAGCGCCGCCACCATGTACACGCCGCAAAGCGACCCCCACATCGACGCGGTCGTGGCCGCCGGCCGGGCCCGCTTCAACGAGGTGTTTCTGGTCAGCCGCAAGGACGGCGTGCGTGACCTGATCCGCCACCTGCGCGCGCCGCGCCCGATCTATTACCTGCCCGACATGGACTTCGGCCGCCAGGGGTCCGTGTTCGTGCCGTTCTTCGGCGTGCAGGCCGCCACGCTGCTGGCCACCGCCCAGCTTGCCCAGAAATGGAATGCCGCCGTGCTGCCCATCGTGGGCTTCTGGAACCCCGAGACCGGCCGCTATCACATAGACGTCCTGCCTCCGCTTGAGGATTTCCCCGGCGCGGCGTCCCTGGAAGAGGCCACCGCCCGCCTGAACCGCGAGCTGGAATCCTGGGTGCGCCGCTGCCCCAGCCAGTACTACTGGGTTCACCGCCGCTTCAAGACCCGCCCGCCCGGCGAAGCCAAGCTCTATTGATTCCGCCCTGGCTTCCCGCGTCCGAATAATGGGCGATAATCCAGCGATGAACTGGAACTTCACCAAAATGCATGGCGCGGGCAATGATTTCGTCGTGCTCGACGGGGTCCGCCAGACCATCGAAATGACGCCCGAGCGCGCCCGCGCCCTGGGCGACCGGCACTTCGGCATCGGCGCCGACCAGATCCTTCTGGTTGAACGCGCCACCCGCCCGGACGCTGATTTCCGCTACCGCATTTTCAATTCCGACGGCAGCGAAGTCGAACACTGCGGCAACGGCGCGCGCTGCTTCGTGCGTTTCGTGCACGAACAAGGCCTGTCCGACCGCAACCCGCTACGCGCCGAAATCGCCACCGGCATCCTCGTGCTGGATGAAGGCGACGACGAACAAGTCACGGTCGACATGGGCAGCACCCGTTTCGAGCCCGAAGCCCTGCCCTTCGACACCACCGGCCTGGCCTCGCAACGCGAAGGCGAAGACACGCTCTGGGAATTGGACATCGACGCGCCCGCCGGCGTGCCCGGCAAAGTGCTGTTGTCCACCGTGGCCATCTCCAATCCGCATGCGGTGCAGGTGGTGGACAACGTTGACACCGCCCCCGTCGCCATTCAAGGCCCGCTGATCGAAACCCATCCGCGCTTTGCGCGTCGCGTCAACGCCGGCTTCCTGCAAGTGATGGATCGCCACAACGTCCGCCTGCGCGTCTTCGAACGCGGCGCGGGTGAAACCCTGGCCTGCGGCACGGGCGCCTGCGCCGCCGTTGCGGCCGGCATCCGCCGCGGTTTGCTGGAATCGCCCGTGCGCGTGCAAACCCGTGGCGGCGTGCTTACCGTTGCCTGGAATGGCGACCAACTGCGCATGACCGGCCCCGCCGAATCCGTGTTCACGGGGCAAGTCGACATCGACAAGCTCGTCTTCTCCATGGCGCTGAACCGCTGACCCTATGACTGATACCGCTTTCACCGCCCAAGACATCGCCGCCTTCCTGCAAGACCATCCCGGCTTCTTTGACGAGCACGCCGACGTGTTCGCCACCATGCAGGTACCGCACCCGCATGGCTCGCGCGCCATTTCGCTGGGCGAACGCCAAATCCTGACGCTGCGCGAACGCAACCGCGAACTGGAATGGCGCTTGAACGAACTGGTGCGCAACGCCACCGCCAACGAAAGCATCGGCTCGCATCTGGCCAAATGGTGCAGCCGCCTGCTGTCGGAAAACGACGCGCAGCGCGTGCCCGGCGAAATCGCGCTTGGCCTGGCCGAACAGTTTGAACTGAACCACGTGGCGCTGCGCTTGTGGAACCTGTCCGAGCTGGCGCCCACGGGCTACGGCGAACCCACTTCGCAAGACGTGCGCACGTTCACCGACAGCCTGAAGACGCCGTACTGCGGCACCGATACCGACTTCGAAGCCGCGGGCTGGCTCGACAGCAAGCCCAAGTCGCTGGCATTGGTGCCGCTGCGGCTGGAGGCCGACGGCCCCGCCGTGGGCTTGCTGGTGCTGGGCTCGGACGACCCCGAACGCTTCACGCCTGAAATGGGCACGACGTTTCTGGAATCCATCGGCCAACTGGCTTCGGCGGCCTTGCATCGCCTGAATCCCGCGTCGCCGAAGGCCTAGCGCAAACCAGGGCGGGCGGACAAATGACCCAGACCACGCAAGACGCGCCCCCGCCCGACCCTGCCCCCGGCGCCGAGGCTTTGCCCGACCCGATGCGCGCCTGGTTGCGCCATCTGGAAACCAACCGCCGCTATTCGCCTCACACGCTGGACGCCTATCGTCGCGAGCTGCATTTCCTAAATCAGCTTGCCGACCGCGCCCGGCTGCCGTTGGACAAGATTGCCAACGGCCATATCCGCCAGTTTGTCGCTCGGCTGCATGCCGAAGGCAGAGGCCCACGCAGCCTGGCCCGCACCTTGGCGGCCTGGCGCGGCTTCTACCAATGGTGGGCCCCCGCAATCAACCTGGCCGGCAACCCCGTGGCCGGCGTGCGCGCGCCCAAGGCCCCGCGCGGCCTGCCCAAGGCCTTGTCCGTGGAGCAGACCCAAGCCCTGCTTGACCGGCCCACCGCCAAAGTCGCGAACGAACCCGCCGCGCTACGCGACCAGGCCATGTTCGAACTGCTCTACTCCAGCGGGCTGCGCTTGTCGGAACTGGTGGGCTTGGACCTGCGCTACACACGCACGGCCGATTACGAATCGCGCGGCTGGTTGAAGCTGGACGAAGCCGAGGTCGAGGTGCTGGGCAAGGGCGGCAAGCGCCGTTCCGTGCCGGTGGGCCAGGCCGCCGTTGCCGCCTTGCAGAAATGGATAGCCGCGCGCCCGCAATTGGCGCCGCCCGCGCCACAGCCGGAGGACGCCGCCGCGTTATTCCTGGGCGCGCGGGGCAAGCGTATCTCGCCCCGCATCGTGCAATTGCAATTGGCGCAGGTTGCCCAAGCAGCGGGCTTGCCCACGCATGTGCATCCGCACGTGTTGCGCCACAGCTTCGCCAGCCATGTATTGCAGTCGGCGCAAGACTTGCGCGCCGTTCAGGAAATGCTGGGCCACGCCAATATCTCGACCACCCAGGTCTACACCCGGCTGGATTTTCAGCATCTGGCCAAAGCCTACGACCAGGCGCATCCCCGCGCGGGGCGCAAGTCCTGAAGCAGGCTAGCCGCCTCCGGCCACCATGCCGCCCAGCAGCATGACGCCCAGCAACAGCACCGCCACCGCCGCCAGCGCTTCCACCCCGTAGCGCACGCGCGCCGCGCCCGTGCTCGACAAGCGTTGGCCGATGCGCGTGGCCGCGCCGCCGGCGGCCACGGCCAGGCAAGCCAGCGCCGCCACGGTCAAGCCCGTGCCCAAGCCCATCGCCAATGCCGACGCCACGCCGGCCAGGAAGAAGCCCTGCGACAAGGCGAACACCAGCACGATCAGCGCACCGCTGCACGGACGCAATCCGACCGCCAGGATGGCCGACGCGGCGCGCCGCCAGTTCAACTGGCCGGCGACCTGATCGGGCGCCGGCACATGCGCATGGCCGCATCCGCAATCATCGTCGTGGTGATGGTGGTGGTGATGCGTATCGGCATCGGCATGCGGCACCGGCGCATGCACGGCGATGGCGCGCAGCGCAGCCGCGCCCTTCAATGCTGAAGCAGGCGTCGGAGCGGTTGGGACATGGGACACGTTGGGGACAGTGGGCGCATCAGGCATGGGTGCATTCGCCACCACCGCCGCAATCGGCTCACCCCGACGCCGCAGCAATGGCCTGACCGCCTTGATCCACACCAGCCACGCACCCAGCAGCGTCACCAGCCCGTACGACGCCAGTTCCAGCCAACGCGTCGCCTGGTTCATCGTGGCGGCGGTTGCGTTGAACACCAGCGCCAGCACCGCCACCATCACAATCGCCACCAGCGCCTGGATCAGCGCGGACGCCAGCGCCAACAGCGCACCGTTGCGTGCCGTCTGCCGATTGGCCACTACATAGGAAGAGATCACCGCCTTGCCGTGCCCGGGGCCCAGGGCGTGAAACACGCCATAGGCGAACGACAGACCAATCAAGGTCCAGGCCGCGCCGCCGTCGGCCTGCCAGGCGCGCACCGCGCCCGTCAATTGACGGTAGAAATGGCTTTGCCAGACGGCCACTTGCCCAAAGAAACTGGCCAGCCAGCCCGGCCCACTCATGCCCGTGCCGCTTTCGGGCACGCCAAAAGGATGCGCGCCCTGCGCCGTGGCCACACCCATGCCGCCCAGCAGCAGCGACAGCAGCAGTAGCGCCGCCGCCGCCCGCCAGCCAAGGCGCCAGGAAGCCAGCGTTACGGGCATCGCACCTCGATGCGGTGCGTCAGCCCCTTGGTGATGGCGAACAGTTCGTCCGGCAATGCCTCCGGGTCGGCCGGGATCGCGGCCAGTTGCTGCATGGTCTTCCAATCCAATTCCTTGGGCTTGCGGTAGGCCGACGTACAAGTCGCGGCATCCGGGCCTCCCAGCGACACCGCGCCTTTCTCGTCAAAAGCGTACGCAACAAAATAAGTAGGGTCGTAGATATCCACCTGCGCGCCGTCGGCGCCCACCGGCATGGGCGTGGCCAAGGGCAAGGTGAACGACAGCGTCAGGCGTGTGGTCTTGGGGTTCCAGTCGACCTTGGCATCGCGCGGCGCCCCGAACGTGGCGGTCTTGCCGCCCACGGTGACGCGGGTGAAGTAGTGCGAAATGGGTTCACCCAGCGCCTTCATCCAATCATCCGCCATGCCCTTCAAGGTGGCGGCGGGCAAGGAGCCGCCCTTGCCTTTCGGCAGGCCCTGCGTGGCATAGGCGCCGAACATTTCATCGAACAACCAGACCTGGCGAACCGCCGTGATGCGGTGCTGCGCGTCGACATCGATGACCGCGCGGGCGTCGATCCACATATGCGGGTGCGCGCTGGCGGACCCGGCCGCCAGCAGTGCCGTCGCGGCGGTCAGGGCTGCAAGGCCGCGGCGAGCTGACGTACGTTCCATTCAAACATTTCCAGATAGGTAGCGCCGGGCTGTCCGGGCTTGGACAGCGCATCGGAATAAAGCGTACCACCCACCTTGGCGCCGGTCTCGCGCGCAATCTGCTGAACCAGCTTGGGGCTGGAAATATTCTCGACGAACACCGCCGGCACCTTGTCGCGCTTGACCTGTTCGATGATGCGGGCAATTTCACCGGCCGACGGTTCGGCATCCGTGGAGACGCCCATCGCGGGGATGAACGACACGCCGTAGGCATCGCCGAAATAGCCAAAGGCGTCGTGCGACGTCACGACCTTGCGGCGCGCTTCCGGAATGGCGGCGAACGTCTTCTTGGCCGCAGCGTCAACGGCTTCCAGGCGCGCGATGTAGGTGCCCGCGCGCTGGCGATAAGCGTCGGCATGTGCCGGATCGGCGGCGGCCAGGCCCTCGGCCACGTTGCGCGCATAGATCACGCCGTTGGCCAGGTTCTGCCAGGCGTGGGGATCCGAGTCGCCATGATGATGGTGATGTCCTTCCTTGTGATCTTGGTCGTGGTCATGCTCGTCATGCTTGCCATCGCCACCTGATTGCGCGAACTTGCGCGGCGTCACGCCTTTGCTGGCCACCACCGTCTGGCCGGCAAAGCCGGACGCCTTCGTCAGCTTGGGCAGCCAGGTCTCGAAATCCAGGCCGTTCACGAACAACACTTTCGCGGCGGACAGCTTCTTGGCGTCCCCCGGCGTGGGCTCGTATTCGTGCGCGTCGCCATCCGGCCCCACCAGCGTCGTCAGGCTGACGTCATCGCCCCCCACTTCGCGCACGATGTCACCCAGGATAGAAAAGCTGGCCACCGCCTTCAAGGGCTCGGCGGCATGCGACGCCCCGAACACGGCCGACAGGCACAGCCCGGCCATTGCCAACAAGGCGCGGCGACGCAGCGGCAACATGGAACGCATAATGAATCTCCTTATGAAGTCAGGCTTGGCGCATGCGGCGCGGCGCCCGCAGCAGCCCGCCTTGCGGGCCGCCGACGATGGAAAACAGGTAACAGGCGCCCGCCGCCAGAATGATCGATGGCGATGCGGGTACGTTGAAGTGGTAGGACACCAGCAAGCCGCTGACGGAGGCCAGCACGCCGAACCCGGCCGCCAGCGGAATCTGCCGCGCTGCCGACCGTACCCAGAAGCGCGCGGCGGCGGCGGGCAGCATCATGATCCCCACGACCATCAAGGTGCCCAGCACCTGAAAGCCCGCCACCAGGTTGACCACCACCAGCACCAAAAACCCCATGTGGACCCAGCCGCCCCCGCCGCCGCTGGCCCGCAGGAAACCCGGGTCCAGGCATTCGGCGACCAGCAGGCGGTAGATGGCGGCCAGCACCAGCAAGGTCACGCTGGCCGTGATGGTCACCAACAGCAGCGCCGCGTCGTCCAGGCCCAGCACCGTGCCGAACAGCACGTGCAGCAGATCCATGTTCGAGCCGCGCAAGGACACCAGCAGCACGCCCAGCCCCAGCGATATCAAATAGAAAGCGGCGAAGCTGGCGTCTTCACGCAGCGGGGTCAACCGCGCCACCACCCCGGCCAGCAAGGCGACCGCCAAGCCGGTGGCGATGCCGCCCAGCATCATGGCGCCCAACGACAACCCGGACAGCAGGAACCCCGCCGCCACCCCCGGCAAGATGGCGTGCGACATGGCGTCGCCCATCAAGCTCATGCGCCGCAGCACCAGAAACACGCCCAGGGGCGCCGCGCCCAGCGACAAGGCGCAGGCGCCGGCCAGCGCGCGCCGCATGAAGCCGTAGTCCAGAAACGGTGAAACCACCCATTGCGCCAAGGTCATGCGTAGGCCCTCGCATGCCACTGCCGCGCCACCTTCAGATGCGCGTCGCTCAAGACGCTGGCGGTATCGCCCCAGGCCACGACAGAGCCCGACAACAACAGGCATTCGGGAAAGTGGTCGCGCACAAGGTCCAGGTCATGCAGCACGGCGATCACCGTGCGGCCCTGGCCGTGCAGCCCGCACAGCAAGGCCATCAGGTCGTCGGCGGTATGGGCGTCGACCGCGGCAAAGGGCTCGTCCAGCAGCAGCACCGGCGCATCCTGCACCAGCATCCGCGCAAACAAGGTGCGCTGCATCTGCCCGCCCGACAAGGTGTCCACCCCGCGCCCGGCGGCGTCCGCCAGGCCCACCGTTTCCAGCGCATGCATGCAGCGTTCAAGTTCTTCGTGGCGAAAACGGCGCCACGCGCCGACCCGTCGCCAGGCGCCCATGGCCACCAGATCCAGCACCGTGACCGGAAACGATCGGTCCAGTTCGGCCGCCTGCGGCAACCAGGCCAGTTCGGAACGCCCCCCGCCGCTGATGCGCACGCTGCCCGCCATGGGGCGCAGCACGCCCATGATGCCTTTGATCAACGTCGACTTGCCCGCCCCATTCGGCCCGACCACGGCCGTCATGCCGCCGGCGGCAAAACAGCCCGACACGGACTTCAGCGCGGGATGGCCATGCCAGCCAAACGACGCATCGGCCAGCTCGATGGTGACGGGCGCCTTGCTCATCGCGGCCACCAGTCCAGCGCCCACCCCGTCAGCGCCCACAGCAGGGCGGCCGCCACCACGGCCGCGGCCATGCGGCGCCAGGCGGACACCAGAAAAGCAGAGCGGGGAATGGTGCCTTGCCGAAGCGCGGCGCCGGGCCGCGGGGGCAAAAGCGTGAAGTGAGACATGGAAAGCGGGCAGGCTAAAGACTAAAGACGTAGGGGCGGACAGGGGGAAAGAAGCACGCACCGGCCAGCGAAACCACGGCTAATCCGACATGCGTAGACCGCCTGAACTCGGCCCGGCTTATTTTTACAATGTTATATCATAACTAAACTGACTTGAATCTGGCCGAGGGTGCCCGCATATCTGAGTTTTCTGCTACTTTCCTGGCATCTCGCGCGCGTCGCGCGCGTCTTTCATTCAGATAAAGTCCACCATGCCCGCTCCGCCCCGTTCCCCCCGCAGCGACACCGTCGGCGCCCAGCTCAGCGTCGCCGAGACGCTGTGCGAACAGCGCGGCCGCCGCTTAACCCCCATCCGCCGCAAGGTGCTGGAACTGCTGCTTCGCCACGGGCGCAGCCTGAAGGCGTATGAATTGCTGGACGCCATGCGCGAAGTGCATCCCGGCGCGGCGCCTCCCACCGTGTACCGCGCGCTGGACTTTCTGATGGACGAAGGCCTGATCCACCGCCTGGACGCCGTCAACGCCTGGAGTGCGTGCCATGACGCCGGCGGCGCCCCGCATGATTTGTTGGTGGTCTGCACCGGCTGCGGCGCGGTGGCCGAAGTGTCCGACCCCGCCATGAGCCGCCAATTGGCCGAACGGGTCGCCCAAACGGGCTACGCCCTGGCCACGCACGAGACCGAGATCCGTGCGCTCTGTCCCCAATGCCAGAAAAAGCAGCCCGCCGACGCTGCGCATCATCACCACCATCACTGAAGCGGCATGTGGCTGGGCGCCCGTCATCCCCTGGCGCATTCCGGCCGCACTTGAAATCCGCAAAACCGCCCCAAAATAGTGATATCGCCGGATACTTGCCGGCCTACAGACGCGATCCGGACGGCTTCGGCCCCTGGGTTGATCCGGGGTTTGCCCCCTGCCCCCGACTGTGCTGTAATCCTGCGTCCGGCCGCTGTTGGCGGCCCACGCAGCCTGTGGCAAACATCATCCCGCACGGGGCAAAACGCCCTGTCAGCCTATGTTGAATGCCTGGGCTTCAGCTTTGACTTCACAGTCTTGACTTCACGCTAGCAGCTTCGCCATGAACACCCCGCGCAGTTTGGACAAAATGGTTCCCGTCACCATCCTCACCGGCTTTCTCGGTGCGGGCAAGACCACCCTGCTCAAACGCATCCTGACCGAATTCCACGGCCGCCGCGTTGCGGTCATCGAAAACGAGTTCGGACCGGAAAGCATCGACAACGACCTGCTCGTGCAGGACAGCGATGAAGAAATCATCGAACTGTCCAACGGTTGCGTCTGCTGCACGGTGCGTGGCGACCTCATGCGCACCCTGTCCGAGCTGCGCGTCAAGCGCGAAGCCGGCGAACTGACTTTCGAGCGCGTCATCCTGGAAACCACGGGCATGGCCAACCCCGGCCCCGTCTGCCAGACGTTCTTCATGGATGACGACATCGCCGAGTACTACCGCCTGGACGCGGTGGTGACCGTGGTCGATGCCAAGCACGGCATGTCCACGCTGGACGAACAACCCGAAGCCCAGAAGCAAGTCGGTTTCGCCGACCGCATCCTGATCTCCAAGCGCGACCTGGTCAACGAAGTTGACTACGAAGCGCTGCGCCACCGCCTGGTTCACATGAACCCGCGCGCGCCGATCACGCCGGTCAATTTCGGCGAAGTCGACCTGAAGTCCATCATCGACATCAGCGGCTTCAACCTGAATTCCATTCTCGACATCGACCCGGAGTTCCTGGCCGATGAGCACCCCGACGCCGCCCACAGCCACGCCCACGACCATGGGCATGACCACGGGCACGATCATGGCCACGGTCACGACCACGACCATGATCACGAAGGCGATTGCGGGGCGCATTGCGATCACGCGCACCATCACCACCCCAAGCACGACGACGAGATCGGTGCGTTCGTGTTCCGTTCCAACAAGCCGTTCGATCCCGCGCGCCTTGAGGAATTCCTGGGTGGCGTGGTGCAGGTCTATGGCCCCGACCTGATGCGCTACAAGGGCATCCTGTACATGAAGGGCATCAACCGCCGCATGTTGTTCCAGGGTGTGCACATGATGATGGGCGCCGAACCCGGCAAGCCGTGGACCGCGGCTGAAAAACCGTCCACCAAGATGGTATTCATTGGTCGTAAGCTGCCCCAGGAGATTTTCACCCGGGGCTTGGAGCAGTGCCTGGCGGGGTAATCCCCCTTCCCGACGTGACGCGATGCGACGAAGGCAGTACTGTGAGGTACGAGTAACGTAGTCAGCAAGCAGCACGAACCGGGAAAGGACGCCCGCGCCAGGATCGATTCATAGTGGAGTGTTTTCATGGCTACCAAGGCAGCAACTAAAAAATCAAGCAAGTCGACGAGCGATACGGCGATTGATCTGCCCAGCGAGAAGGAATTGCTGGCCATGCCCGAGTCCGACTATATGAACGAACGCCAACTGGCTTTCTTCAAAGAACGGCTCAAACAACTCGAACAGGACATCCTGGCCAACGCCGGCGAGACCACTGAGCACCTGCGCGAAACGCAGTTCGTGCCCGACCCCGCCGACCGCGCCACCATCGAGGAAGAACACGCACTTGAGCTGCGCACCCGCGACCGCGAGCGCAAGCTGCTGAAAAAGGTGCAACAGTCCATCGCCCGCATCGATAGCGGCGAATACGGCTGGTGTGAAGAAACCGGCGAACCGATTGGCGTACCCCGCCTGTTGGCCCGCCCCACGGCCACCCTGTCGCTGGAAGCGCAGGAACGCCGTGAGATGCGCCAAAAGCTGTACGGCGACTGATCCGTCCCGTTTTCGCGCCATGCCCTGAAAGGCTATGCTGGTTTCCAGCATGGCCTTTTTTATTGGCCGTCGCGCACCGCGCTTGATTTCTTTCGAACCGCCCCCAGCTAGTCCTTTCATAGGAAGGAACGCATGGAACAATTTCACGCCACCACCATCGTGTGTGTGCGCCGCGGCAACCGCGTCGCACTCGGCGGCGATGGCCAGGTCACCCTGGGCAACATCGTCGTCAAGGGCACGGCCCGCAAGATCCGCCGCCTGTACCACGACAAGATCCTCGCTGGCTTTGCCGGCGCCACCGCCGACGCGTTCACGCTGCAGGAACGCTTCGAGGCCAAGCTGGAAAAGCACCAGGGCAACCTGATGCGCGCCGCCGTCGAGCTCACTCGCGACTGGCGTACCGACCGCGTCCTGCGCCGTCTTGAAGCCATGCTGATCGTGGCCGACACCGAGCACACGCTGGTCCTGACCGGCAACGGCGACGTGCTTGAACCCGAGCACGGCCTGGCCGCCATCGGGTCGGGCGGCGCCTACGCGCAATCGGCCGCGCTGGCCTTGCTGCGCAACACCGAGCTGTCGCCCGAAGCCGTCGTCAAGCAATCGCTGGAAATCGCCGGCGACCTCTGCATCTATACCAACCAGAACCACGTCATCGAAACGCTGGGTGACTGACATCCGCCACGCGGCGCATGGGAAACCTCCCTGCGCCGCGGCCGCTTCCCCAGCCCGCCGCTCTCGCTTCAAGGATTCGCCCTCATGTCCGCATCCAACATGACGCCCGGAGAGATCGTCTCCGAACTCGACAAATACATCGTCGGCCAGAACCGCGCCAAGCGCGCGGTGGCCGTCGCCCTGCGCAACCGCTGGCGCCGCCAGCAGGTCGCCGAACCCCTGCGCCAGGAAATCCACCCCAAGAACATCCTGATGATCGGCCCCACCGGCGTGGGCAAGACCGAAATCGCCCGCCGCCTGGCCAAGCTGGCCAACGCGCCCTTCATCAAGATCGAAGCCACCAAGTTCACGGAAGTGGGCTACGTTGGCCGCGACGTCGACACCATCATCCGCGACCTGACCGAATACTCGATCAAGCAAACGCGCGAACTGGAAATGCGCCGCGTGCGCACCCAGGCCGAAGACGCCGCCGAAGACCGCATCCTGGACGCCCTGGTGCCACCCGCCCGCGGCGCCTCCGGCGAGCCGGAGCGCGGTGAAGACAACAGCGCCCGCCAGACCTTCAGGAAGCGCCTGCGCGAAGGCAAGATCGACGACCTGGAAATCGAGATCGAGGTGTCCCAGGCCGCGCCGCAGATGGACGTCATGACGCCCCCCGGCATGGAAGAAATGGCCGAGCAACTGCGCGGCATGTTCGCCGGCATGGCTCGCGACAAAAAGAAGCCCAAGAAAATGAAGGTGCGCGAAGCCTTCAAGCTGATCATCGACGAAGAAGCCGCCAAGCGCGTCAACGAAGAAGACCTGCGCACGGTTGCCATCAACAACGTTGAACAGAACGGCATCGTCTTCCTGGACGAAATCGACAAGATCGCCGCGCGCCAGGAATCCGGCGGCGCCGACGTGTCGCGCCAAGGCGTGCAGCGCGACCTGCTGCCGCTGGTCGAAGGCACCACGGTCAACACGCGCTATGGCATGGTCCGCACCGACCACATCCTGTTCATCGCGTCGGGCGCCTTCCACCTGGCGCGCCCGTCCGACCTGATCCCCGAACTGCAAGGCCGTTTCCCGATCCGCGTCGAACTGGAATCGCTGACCGCCGAAGACTTCGTGCGCATCCTGTCCGACACGGATGCGTCCCTGACCAAGCAGTACACCGCGCTGATGGCCACCGAAGACGTGCAGCTGGAGTTCACGGAAGAAGGCGTACGCCGCTTGGCTGAGTTGGCCTTCGACGTCAACGAAACCACCGAAAACATCGGTGCGCGCCGCCTGTACACGGTCATGGAAAAACTGCTGGACGAACTGTCGTTCGACGCCACCTCCAGCCAGGACAAGCACGTGAAGATCGACGCCGCCTACGTCAATTCGCAACTCGCCGAAGCCGCCAGCAGCCAGGATCTGGCCCGCTACGTGCTGTAAGCCGGTGCGGACTGGGCGCTAGGCCAGTGGGTGCCAAAGGGTGCAATACTTTTGCGCCCTTGCACTTGGCCCACTGGCAAAAAAGCCGCTTATCGCCTGATCGCGATAAGCGGCTTTTTCTTGAGCGCCCGTTTTTTCCTCTTCAGATCATGCGCTTCGGTTTGCGAATCCGAATCATGAGCTTCAGAGTCATGAACTTCAGTTAGTGATGGCGGTCACAACGTACTTGCCATCCTTGCGCGTGGCCGTAAAACGCACCTTGTCGCCCGCCTTGATCTTGGCCAACAGCGCCGGGTCCGCGTCATAGACCAGCGTCATCGCGGGCAGGTCCAGCGCCTTGATCTCGTCATGCTTGATTGTCACCTTGCCCGCGGCCGGGTCGACACGACGCACTTCCCCGCTGGCGTCAGCCTGCTGCGCAAACGCCAGGGGCGTCGCCAGCGACACAACGGCCATCGCGGTGGCGACGGCCATGGGCATTGCATACTTGCGGTCAAAAGCCATACAGGCATCCTCCATTGACACCGAAAGCCGCCCGGGAAGCACTGCGCCCGGTCTACTTTCCACAGTGCTAGGATACCGCCGTTACGAAACAGTTCCTGCGGCAGAACGCAACAATCCTGACGGTTGATTGCGAGCCTACCTCTTTGCGAGGTGCCCGCTTACCGCTGGACGCAACCCTCCACATTCACCAACTTCAGGACGTTTCACATGGCCAACCGCTTATCTGTCATCGCTACCCGCACAGGGGACGACGGCACCACTGGCCTGGGGGACGGGTCACGGACTCCCAAGGACGCCCCGCGCATCGCCGCATTGGGGGATGTGGACGAGCTGAACAGCGTAATCGGCGTGCTGCTGGCCGAACCGCTTCCCTCCGAGATCTCGATTGATCTGGTGGCAATTCAACACCACCTCTTCGACATGGGCGCGGAACTTTGCATTCCCGGCCATACCGCCGTCACCGACGAACAGGTCGCCCTGCTGGACACGCGTCTGGCGCATTACAACGCTACGCTGACGCCCTTGCGAGAATTCATCCTACCCGGCGGAACGCGCGCGGCCGCCCAAGCGCACGTGGCGCGCACCGTATGCAGGCGGGCGGAGCGGGCGGTGGTGGCGCTGGCGGCGGCGGAGCCAGTGAATGCGCCGGTCAGACAGTATCTGAACCGGTTGTCGGATCTGATGTTTGTGCTGGCGCGTTGTATAAACCAGCATGCAGGTCAGAAAGATACATTTTGGGCAGGCGCCCAAGCGCGCCGATAGCTTGCGGCCGGAATACGCCGGTCGCCATCGGCCCAAGGTTCGAAGCATATGAGCATTCTCGTCACCGGCGGCGCCGGCTTCATCGGGTCGAATTTCGTCCTGGACTGGCTCGCGCTCAGCGACGAACCGGTCATCACGCTGGACAAACTGACCTACGCCGGCAACCTGGATAACCTGGCTCCGTTGGCCAGCGACTCGCGCCATCGTTTCGTCCACGGCGACATCGCCGATCAAGCCACCGTGCAGGAATTGCTGCGAACGCATCGGCCCCGTGCCGTAATCAATTTCGCCGCCGAAACCCATGTCGACCGGTCCATCGCCGATCCGGGCGCGTTCATTCAGGCCAACGTGCTGGGCACCTACCAATTACTGGAAGCAACGCGCAACTACTGGTCCGCGCTTGGTTCGGCAGATCAGAACGGCTTTCGCTTCTTGCATGTATCGACCGACGAGGTTTATGGCTCGCTGGACGAAAATGGCTCGCCCTTCACCGAACAGACCCCCTACGCGCCCAACAGCCCATACTCCGCCAGTAAAGCCGCCAGCGACCATTTCGTGCGCGCTTACCACCAGACCTACGGCCTGCCGGTGCTTACGTCCAATTGCTCCAATAACTACGGTCCTCGGCAATTCCCGGAAAAGCTGATTCCGCTGATCATTCACCATGCCTTCACCGGCAAGCCTTTGCCCCTCTACGGCGACGGCCTGCAGCGACGCGACTGGCTATACGTGTCTGATCATTGCGACGCCATTCGCAGGATGCTGGAAGCCGGCACGCCCGGCGCCACCTACAACGTAGGCGGCTGGAACGAAATGACCAATCTGGAGCTGGTCCGCGGACTTTGCGGGCTGCTGGACGAATTGCGACCGCGGGCCGATGGCAGGCCATACGCAGATCAAATCACCCATGTCCCCGATCGGGCGGGTCATGACCGCCGTTACGCGGTTGACGCCTCGCGGCTGCAACGCGAATTGGGCTGGATGCCTGCGGAAACGTTTGAGTCGGGTATCCGGAAGACGGTGCAGTGGTATTTGCACGAAACACAATGGGTGGCAAACGTCGCCAGCGGCGCTTACCGTAGGCATCCGACGCCTTTCGGCGGGAGCTAGCGTGAAGATCCTCTTGCTTGGCAAGAACGGGCAGATTGGCCGGGAATTGCGGCACGCCTTACCCGCGTTGGGTGAAGTAGTGTCCTTGGGCCGCGAAGATATCGATCTGCGCGACCAGGACGCCTTACGCATAACGCTATCGTCCCATCAGCCCGATGTCATCGTGAATGCGGCGGGCTATACCGCCGTGGATCTGGCGGAATCGCATCAGAAGGAAGCCGCACTGCTCAATACGCAGGCTGTCACCACGCTAGCCCACTACGCACAAGACTCGGGCACCCTGCTTGTTCACTATTCCACAGACTATGTGTTCGACGGCTCCAGCACCACGGCCTATAAGGAAACCGACGCCACCGCCCCTCGGAATGTCTATGGCGCCACCAAACTTGCAGGTGAAGACGCCATCAGGGCCAGCCTTTGCGAGGCGTTGATTCTTCGTTGCAGCTGGGTCTATGCTGCACACGGTCAGAATTTTCCGAACACGATATTGCGCATCGCACGCGAGCGTGACCAGTTGAATGTCGTCGCGGACCAGATCGGCGCCCCGACATCCGCGACGCTGATCGCGGACGTCACCGTGCGCGCCATCAAGGCGCATCATCGGTCGTTGCTGGCAAGCGGCATTTATCATCTGTCGGCAAGCGGCGCGACAAGCTGGTACGCCTACGCACAGCATCTGGTTGCCGGCGCGGCAGCGCGCGGGATTCCGCTGCGGCTGACACCAGACGGCATTCGACCCATCACCTCGGCGGACTACAACGCCGCGGCCAGGCGCCCTCACAATTCCCGCTTGAACAGCGCAAAGCTTGCCAACGCGCTGAGCCTGCAACTTGCGGATTGGACGCACGGAGTCGAGCAGGTATTGGATCAGCTTTCAGAACGCGCACACCACGGCGGAGACCAACCATGACTCGTAAAGGCATCGTGCTGGCCGGCGGTTCGGGCGCTCGCCTGCATCCGGCCACGCTAGCGATCAGCAAGCAATTGCTGCCCGTTTTCGACAAACCGATGATCTACTATCCGCTCAGCACACTGATGCTGGCAGGTATACGTGACATTCTGATCATCTCCACGCCGCAGGACATCCCTCGTTTTCAGCAACTGTTGCAAGATGGGTCGCAATGGGGCTTGAACCTGCAATACGCCATCCAGCCTTCGCCGGACGGCCTGGCACAGGCCTTTCTGATTGGCGCGCCATTCATTGGCCAAGGGCAGTGCGCGCTGGTGTTGGGCGACAATATTTTCTATGGCCACGAACTGCCCAAACTGCTGCACCGCGCCAACGCGCGCAGGGAAGGCGCCACCGTGTTTACCTACCATGTCCAGGACCCGCAACGCTATGGCGTGGCCGAGTTCAACGAGAATGGCAAGGTGTTGTCCATTGAAGAGAAGCCTGCCCAGCCGCGTTCCAACTACGCTGTGACCGGTCTGTATTTCTACGACAACGACGTGATCGACATCGCCCGAGGCATTCAGCCCTCCGCGCGCGGGGAGCTCGAGATCACCGACGTGAACCAGCGCTACCTGGAACAGGGCTCGCTCGCCACGGAGATCATGGGCCGCGGCTTCGCCTGGCTGGATACCGGCACGCACGAATCGTTGCTGGAGGCCAGTCAGTTCATCGCCACGCTGGAGCATCGGCAAGGGTTGAAAGTGGCTTGCCTGGAAGAAATCGCCTATCGCCAGCAATGGATCACTGCCGAGGCGCTGTCACGGCTGGCTGCGCCGTTGTCCAAAAGTGGTTACGGCCAATACCTGAATCGCATCCTCATGGACAAGGTGTTCTGATGAAAGCCATTGCGCAAGCCCTGCCCGAAGTGCTGCTGCTTGAGCCGCGCATTTTCAGCGACGAACGCGGGTTTTTTTTTGAGAGCTTCAATGAACGCACCTTTGAAGCCACCACCGGTTTGCAGCGTCACTTCGTGCAGGACAATCATTCGCGCTCGCTCCGCGGCGTGCTGCGCGGCTTGCACTATCAACTCGAACGCCCGCAGGGGAAACTCGTGCGCGTCTGCGCGGGAGAGATCTTTGATGTGGCAGTTGACGTGCGGCGCGCATCACCCACGTTCGGACAATGGGTGGGCGCTCACCTTAGCGCGGAGAACAAACACCAAATGTGGATACCTGAAGGGTACGCACACGGTTTTTTGACGTTGTCTGAGTCGGCCGAGGTGCTATATCGGACAACGGACTACTACGCGCCGGAGCTTGAACGCTGCATCCGGTGGGATGACCCCGATCTGGCTATCGCCTGGCCTGGCGGTGAAGCACCGTTACTGTCCCAAAAGGACCATCACGGCGCGTCCCTGAAAACCGCACAACTGGATTGATCAATTCACCCCAGCCGCATGCGCCTGCTCATCCGCATGATACGAAGACCGCACCATCGCGCCCACCGCCGCATGGGAAAACCCCATCGCATAAGCCTCACGCTCAAACATCTTGAACGTGTCCGGGTGCACGTACCGCAATACCGGCAAATGATGCTCCGACGGCTGCAGATACTGCCCGATCGTCAGCATATCCACGTTGTGTTCGCGCATATCGCGCATCACTTGCAGGATTTCCTCGTCCGTTTCGCCCAACCCCAGCATCAGCCCTGACTTGGTCGGCACTTCGGGGTGCAGCTTTTTAAACTCGGCCAGCAGCTTCAACGAGTGCATGTAGTCCGACCCCGGACGTGCCTGCTTGTACAGACGCGGCACGGTTTCCAGGTTGTGGTTCATGACGTCGGGGGGGCCGGCGTTCAGGATGGTCAGCGCGCGGTCCAGGCGGCCGCGGAAGTCGGGGACCAGCACTTCGATGCGGGTGGTGGGCGACAGTTCGCGGATGTGCGTGATGCAATCCACGAAGTGGCCGGCGCCGCCGTCGCGCAGGTCGTCGCGGTCCACCGAGGTGATGACCACGTACGACAGTTTCATCGCGGCGATGGTGCGCGCGAGGTTCTCGGGTTCTTTGGTGTCCAGCGGGTCGGGGCGGCCATGGCCCACATCACAGAACGGGCAGCGGCGCGTGCACTTGTCGCCCATGATCATGAACGTGGCGGTGCCCTTGCCGAAGCATTCGCCGATGTTCGGGCAAGACGCTTCTTCGCAGACCGTGTGCAGGTTGTGTTCGCGCAGGATGCGCTTGATGTCGTAGAAGCGCGAACCGGGCGCGGCGGCCTTCACGCGGATCCACTCGGGCTTCTTCAGGCGTTCTGCCGGAACGATCTTGATGGGGATGCGCGCCGTCTTGGCCTGCGACTTCTGCTTTTGCGTCGGATCGTAGACGGCTTGCGCAGTGGCCGAAGCGGTTGCGGATGCAGCGGCGGATTCGTTCGGGGGAACAGCGGACTCGGCGAGCGTAGACATTGGGCACCTTCGCAACCGGCGCGCAGGACGGCCCGGTTTGAGACAAAAATGGCATTTTACCCTTCGCCGCTCCGGTGCGCCGTCGGGGGTGGGGATGGCTGCCTGCCCCAACGGACGAGGCAAGCCCCCAGCGGTCGCGGACACCTACCGGCCTCATCGGATGGGACAGGCGCCGCAAGGGTCACGGATGCCTACGGGTCCAAACGAGGCATGACCGGCTGGGTTATCGTCTTGCCTGACAAATTTGCTGAATTTCCTTCTTATGGCCCTCCTTCCCCCGCCGCGCCTTGTCGCCCTGATCGCCCCCCGCCTGGACGCCGGACCCGCCAGCCGCGCCATTCAAGCGTGTGCGCAGCGCCTGGCGCCCGAGGGCTACTTTCTGACGGCGGGCCCTTGGCACGACCCGGCCATGCTGCCGCAGCTTGCCGCGCTGCGCCCGGCCGCAGCGCTAGTCATTGGTCCGCTGGACGAACCTGCGTTGCGGGCCGGCTTGGCGGCGCTGGAAATACCGGTGGTGGAAACCTGGAGCGCCTCGGCGCATCCGCTGGACACCGCCGTGGTCATCGACAACGAAGAGGCCGGTCGTGCGGCGGCGCGTCATCTTGCTGAAAAGCGCCATGCGCTGGTGGCCTGCATCAGCGCCGACAATCCGTGGGAACGCGCGCGGCGCCAAGGTTTCATCAGCGCGGCGGCAGCGTTGGGCCTGGATCGGGTGGCGGACATCGTGCAACCGGAAGTGCTGCAGATGAACGACGGCCGCATGGCGTTCTTGCGCTTGCTGGCCACCAATACAATCTTTGACGCGGTATTTTGCACGTCGGACCTGCTGGCCGCGGCGGCGGTATCGGAAGCTCACAACCGTGACCTGCACGTGCCGCAAGATCTGGCCGTCTTGGGATTTACAGACGACGGCAGCGCCGCGCAATGGGCGCAAGGGCTGACTACGTTGGGGGTAGACGCAGAAGACTTGGGCCGCCGGGCCGCGCAGGTGCTCCTGGACCGTTTACAAGGCGAGCTGGCGCCCGGCCAGCATCAAACGCTGGACGCAACATTCGAACCTCGCCTAAGCACGTAGGATGGGTGCAGCGCGGGAGGACGGCTAAAAGAACCCCGCCGTAGATCGCGCGAAACCCATCAGACGAACGTGATGCTGTAGCGGGATGAATTTAGAACACGGGCATTACTGAATGCCGACACAGTCGAGCGTGGTGGGATGCTGCGTTGCTGGATTGTGTTGTGGCGGAATTAGCTAGGAAGCTGGGGGCGCTTGATTGCTTTGTGGCGGAATCTGCTAGGACGCCGGCGCTGCTTGATGGGTTGCGCGCGATCGAACTTGGGGTTCTATTAGTGGTCGTCTCGCGCTTCACCCATCCTACGTCGTATGGTCCTACTTTCCGCGCCTTATACCTCGTAGAGCGGGGGAAAACCGCTGTCTTGCAACAGCGTATTCGCTTCCTTCAAGAATGCTGGCGTGGCGGTTTCTGGTACCTGGACCAGCCATTGCACCGCTTCCTCTTTCTTGCCGCGCAGCAGCAATAGTCGGCCCAGATGAAACATGCCGCGAAAGTCGCCGCCCTCGGCGCAACGCTGGTAGCAGTCGAATGCGCGCTCCATGTCTTGCTCGACTACCTCGCCCGCTTCATAAAACCGCCCGACCACGCCGATGGACTTCACATGGCCGGTCTGCGCCGCCTGCTGGTAAAGCGCCAGTGCCGCGGCCTTGTTTTGTGTGACGCCGCCCCGGCCAGCGCGCAGCATGTGCGCGTAGTTGTACATGCCCCAGTCCAGGCCACGGTCGGCGGCCAGCCTGAACCAATACGCCGCGACGGAATCGTCGGCCGGCACGCCCCAGCCATTTTCATAGCAGCGGCCCACCATATTGATGGCCATCGGATGGTCGGCATTGGCGGCACGCTTGAACCAGGCCAGCGCGGCGTCGGGCTGGCGCGCCACGCCCACTCCGTCCAGCAGCATCTGGCCGTAGATGGTCTGTGCTTCGACCAATCCAAGCTCAGCCGCGGCCCCGATCCAGGCGGCGTAGGGTTCCGGTGGACCTTCGCGCAATTGGGCCAGTTGTTCCGGCGTGGTCGCGGCAACATCGGCGGCGGTATATGCGGTCTTCAAAGCGGTCTTCAAATCCGTTTTCAAAGCGTGCTCCTTGCGCGGCGCCAGGCGTCCGCCAGATTCCGCGCCAGCGCGTCGCCCACGTCGGTGGGCAAGCGGCGCACGCCGCAGGCCGCCATGTCGACGGTACGCAGCCCTTCGTAGCCGCAAGGGTTGATGCCCAGGAACGGGGCCAGGTCCATGTCCACGTTCAGCGACACGCCATGATAGGCGCGCCCGTTGCGGATCTTGATGCCCAGCGCCGCGATCTTGGCGAGTTCGCCACTGTGGGGTCCCAGGTCGGGGTCCGGCACGTACACGCCCGGCGCGCCGGGCTTGCGACAGGCGCCGTCCACGCCATGCTGCGTCAGCGTGTCGATGACGGCGCCTTCAAGCAGCGTGACGTATTCCTTCACGTACATATCCATGCGGCGCAGGTCGAACAGCGCGTACGCCATGACCTGCCCGGGGCCGTGATAAGTCACCTGGCCACCACGGTCGCAATGCACGATGGGGATGTTGCCGGGGTTCAGCACATGTTGCGGCAGGCCGGCCTGGCCTAGCGTGTAGACCGGCGCGTGCTCGCAAAGCCAGATCTCGTCAGGCGTATCGGCGCCGCGCAGCGAGGTATACGCCTGCATGTCCTGCCAGACCGGCAGATAGTCCGCCGGCCGCGCGAGCCACTTGATCACGGCAATTCCGGTTTACAGAACGATGGACACCATCGGATGGCCGTGCAAGGCCTTGTACAGGTTGTCCAGCTGCTCGCGCGAGGTGGCGCGCACGATGAACGTCAGGCCCATGTAGTTGCCGCCCTTGCTGGGCCGCATCTCGACCGTGGCGGCGTCAAAGCCGGGGTCGAATTGCAGCACGACGTCAGTCAGCGTCTGGGCGAATTCGGGATGCTGCTTGCCCATGACCTTGATGGGAAAGTCGCTGGGATATTCGATAAGCGATTCTTCGGGCGGAATATGCATGAGTGGACCCTAGAGAGGTGGTTGCCCCTGAATGTTTTTATATGGGGGCAAGCTGCGCACAGGCAAGGCCGGCCGGAAGGTCGGGCGGCTGTGGCAGCCGCCCGGTACAGCGGCTTACAGCGCGGCGATGCGGGCATCATAACCCGCTCGCAACTGCTCAAAAACAGGGCCGGGCTTGCCCGAACCCACCGGCTTTCCGTCAAGGGTGACGATAGCCAGCACTTCCTTGGTGGCCGAAGACAGCATCAACTCGTCGGCGGATTCCACCTCTTGCAGGCTGATGCGGCGCGACTCGAAGGGGATGCCTGCTGCGTCGGCCAGCTCGCCCATCAGGCCATAGCGGATGCCTTCCAGGATCAGGTTGTTCTTGGGCGGCGCCAGCAGCTTGCCACCCGACACGACCCAGATGTTGGTGGACGAGCCCTCGGTGAGGTAGCCATCGCGAAACTGCACGACTTCGTCAGCGTTCGCATCCACCGCCTGCTGCTTGGCCAGCACGTTACCCAACAGCGACACCGACTTGATCTCGCAATGCAGCCAGCGTTCGTCGGGAATGCTGATGGCGGTCAAGCCCTGCGTGCGTTGCGCGGCGGGTGGCGGCGACCACGCCGAGATCATGCCGAACACGGTGGGCGTGACCGGCGTGGCTGGGAACTGGTGGTCGCGCTTGGCCACGCCGCGCGTGACCTGCAAGTAGACGATGCAGGTGTCCAGCGTGGTGCGCGACAACAACTGCTCGATCAGATCGACCCAGCCCGCGCGATCCAGCGGCGGCGTGATACGCAAGGCGGCCAAGCTGCGATCCAGGCGGTTCAGGTGCTCCGCCATGCGGAATGCCTTGCCCTGGTACACGGGAACGACTTCGTAGATGCCGTCGCCAAAAATAAAACCGCGGTCCAGGACAGAGACTTTCGCCTCGTCGACACGCAGGAACTCGCCGTTGAGATACACCTGGCTTTCGCCCGGCACGCCCGGAATCATGGGGTACTCCTGAAGGATCAAACGTCGCGGACAAGCCCGATAGGCTTGCCTGAAAATGGAAAACGGGCGTTTCGCACGAAACGCCCGCTGCTAGCTTACACCCGCGGCCGCGCCCGTGGCGCGGCGCCGTGCGCTTATTCGAACCAGCGCTTCACGGTGTCGACCATGCGGCCAAAGAAGCCCGCGCGCTCAACGGCATCCTGCACCACCAGCGGTTCGGTGCGCAGCACCTTGCCATCCAGCGTGAATTGCAGCGTACCCACCTGTTGGCCCTTGGCCAGCGGCGCGATCAGCGGATCGGTGCGCTGGGCAACCGGCTTCAAATCACCGGCCTTGCCGCGCGGCACCGCGATCGACACAGGTTTCGGCGGACCCAGCTTGACGCTTTCGGCCGTGCCTTCCCAGACGCGCGCGTCGATACCAGGTTGGCTCTTGTCGAACAGCTTCACGGTGTCGAAGTTCTGGAAGCTCCAGTTCAAGAGCTTCAGGCTTTCTTCGGCGCGCGTGGCTTCGCTATCCGTGCCCACAACCACCACCAGGATGCGGCGGTCGCCGCGCACCGCCGTCGACACCAGGCAGTAGCCGGCCGAGTCGGTGTGGCCGGTCTTCATGCCGTCCACCGAGGGGTCGGCCCACAGCAGCCGGTTGCGGTTCGGCTGCGTGATCTTGTTGTACGTGTAGCTCTTCTGCTTGTAGTAGTGGAAGTAGTCGGGGTGATCGGTGATCAGATGCGACGACAACGTAGCCAGGTCACGCGTGGAGGTCACGTGCTGCGGATCCGGCAGGCCGGTCGAGTTCATGAAGTGGGTGTTCTTCATGCCCAGGCGTTCGGCTTCCTGATTCATCAGCGCGGCGAAAGCGGATTCACTGCCGCCCACGGCTTCGGCCAGCGCCACGGAGGCGTCGTTGCCGGACTGCACAATCATGCCTTGATTGAGCTCGTCGACAGTCACCGGTTTGCGCGGTTCGATGAACATGCGCGAACCGCCGGTGCGCCAGGCGTGCTCGGACACGGGCACCGTCTGTTCCAGCGTCAGGCGCTTTTCTTCCAGCGCGTTGAACACCACATAGGCCGTCATGATCTTGGTCAGCGATGCCGGCTCGACCTTCATGTCGGGGTTGGACGCGGCCAAGGTCTGGCCGCTGTTCACGTCGATCACGATCCATGCCTTGGCGGCGATGGTGGGCGCCGGAACCGCCGACACATCACCCACCGGCACCGCGCCCGAGGCCGTTGGCGCCGGTGCCGCCGTGCCGGCAGCGGCCGGTGTAGCGGCGGGCGCCTGTTGCGACCAGGCCGGCATCGAGGCCGCGAGCATCGCCGACAACACAGCGCCTGTGATCAGGCGGCGGGTAAAGACAACGGGGGAGTGAACGGAATAAGGCAATTTCTTCATCGGCAACGTGGGTCCAAGGAAAGACACCCGCCGGCGCGGGGCTGATGGCTGACAATTATAGGCAGGCGATTGGACCGGTCCGCTTCGCAGGGGGTTCCCGGTGCATTTAAAACATGCAACTTGATGCAACCTTGCCAGGCCGGGGTCAGTCCAGTGCGACTTTCAAGCGCGCCTGCACCAACTGGCGCAGCACCAGCAGCTTGCCATGGAAGAAGTGCGATGCGCCCGGCACCACCACCACGGGAATCGAGCGCGGCCGCGCCCAATCCATCGCTTCGGACAGCGGCACCACTTCGTCTTCTTCACCGTGGACCATCAGCGTGTCGTCCGGCACCTGTACTTCATGCGACTGAAAGCGATTGACCGCCGGCCCCATCAGCATCAGCGCGGACGGCAACGCCGCATCGCCGGCGTCGGCAAGCGCGGCATAGGTTTGCGCGGCGACGGCGGTGCCGAACGAAAAGCCCGCCAGCACCCAGGGCGCATCGGCCAGTTCGGGATGCAGCTCACGCATTTGCGCCACCACCGCCAGCATGTCCTGCGTTTCGCCCACCGACTTGTCGAACGCACCTTCCGACTGCCCCACCCCACGGAAGTTGGGGCGCACCGCCACCAGGCCATGCTGCACGCAGGCGCGCGACACGGTCGTGACGACCTTGTTTTCGCGCGCACCGCCTTGCAGGGGATGCGGGTGCAGGACCAGGGCCCAGCCTCGCGGCGTGCCGGCAGGCCAATCGACGGCGCAATCGATGCGGCCGGCGGGGCCGGTGAAGGCGTGGGTATCAGTGCGTGCGGACATGGATCAACTCAACGTGCGTAAAGAAAAAGGAAAAGCGGAAAACCGAAAACGATGTTAACCGCCCGCTTTGGCGGCTGGCGTCATCGTGGCGGGCGTCATGGTGGTGGCCAGCCATTGCGCCAACTGGTCGGCCGCCTCGTCGGTGGCTTGCCGCAACGCGGCCACGCCGCCCGCGGCATCTTGCGTGGGCGCGGGCGCCTGCACCAGGATGCGGGTTTGATCGACGACCGAGCGGCCGTTGACCAAAACCGCTTGCAGCAAGATGCGCCCCTGGCTGGTCTGGCCGTCTTCCGAGAACACCTGCTCGAACTGCGACAGGGAAACCTGCAACTGCGGCGTCTGAAGATTGACGCGGTCAGCCAGAACGGGACCCTGACGCGACAGGCGGTCGGTAATGCGCTGGCGCACCAGCTCGGACGGCGCCGACGCCCAACGGTAGGTGGCATAGGCCTTGGGCGCGGCGCTGTCGCCCACCCGCCAGATCATGCCGGTATCCGACAACGCGGGCGACGCCTGGAAAGTCAGCGCGATGGGAGCGCGTGCCGGCAAGGAGGGAGCTGGCCGGGCGTCCAGCCCCAAGTCGAAGACGGACGGTGGCGCGGGCACGCGGCCAATGCCGCAACCCGCAAGCGCCAGGGTCAAGGTCAGGGTCAATGTCCGGGTCACCATCGAAACGGCGCTACGCATCTTCAGCATCTTCATTTGGGCTGTCTCCCGAAACCGGCGAACCCGGCTTCGCCAGGCCCAGGCGCAACAGGCGCCGGGCCGAACAAGAACGATTGCGGCGTGCTGTCGACACGGCGCAGGGTCACGGCCGCTCCGCGCGCGGCCGCACTGACGTTGCCGGCCATGTTGGTAACGGCAGGCAAGGTCTCGCCGTCCAGCCGGGCGGCGGCCAGGGCAATGTCGTTCAGGCTGCGCGTGGCCACTGACAAGGGGCCATCGGGCGCGTTCAGGCGTGCCACCGCCTGGCGAGCCTGCTGCGCCAGATCGGCAATCTCGCGTGCCGCGCGATCCGCCTGGCGCGAGGTGGTGTTCAGCGAATCCAGCAGCGGGCCCAGCTTGGCCATCGTGGGCGCCAGGTCGCGGGTGGCTTGCCGCAATGACTGCGTGATGTCGGTGGCGTTCTGCAGGCTGGCGGTCAGCGCTTGCACGTTTTGTTCGCTCAGCACGCGGCGCAGTTGCTCGGTGGCTTCTTCCACGTTGGAAATCAGCTTGCCGCCGCGCTGTTCGATGCGGTCAAGAAAGCCCGGGCGCAGCGGAATGGCGGCGGGATTTTCCGCCGTGGACGCCAGGCGCTTGAGCGAGGTGCCGTCGTCGCGCAGCTCGACGTTGGCCATGCCCGTCACGCCCTGCACGCCCAGTTCGGCCCAGGTCGACTCGGTGATCGGCGTGTTCGGGGCCACGCCGATGCGGATGCGCACCTGCCCCGGCTTGTTGGGGTTCAGCGCCAGCGACTGCACCTTGCCCACCGGCACGCCCTGATAGCGCACGGCCGATTGCGGGTTCAGGCCGCTGACGGCCGTGGCCGAGATGATTTCGTACGTTTGCAGTTGGGTCCGGTCCCGGCCAATCCAGACGGCCACCAGCACGGCGGCGGCCAGCAGGACCAGCGTGAAGATGCCGGCCATGAGCGCATGACTACGGTTTTCCATGATGCAATCCCTTCGGCGCCAGATCCCCAAGCGCGCGCAAGCCGCGTTCGCCCAGGAAGAACGTGTGAATGAAGGGGTGATCGACCTTCAGTACTTCCGGCACCGTGTCGCACACGATCACCCGCTTGTCCGCCAGCACGGCCACACGGGTGGCCAACGCCAGCAGCGTGTCCAGATCGTGCGTCACCATGACGACGGTAAATCCCAACTGCCGATGCAGGCTGCGCACCAGGTCCACGAATTCGTCGGAGCGCAGCGGGTCCAGGCCCGCCGTGGGCTCGTCCAGGAACAGCAATTCCGGGTCCAGCGACAAGGCGCGCGCCAGCGCCACCCGCTTGACCATGCCGCCGGACAGGTCCGACGGCCGCTTGTCGGCATCATTGGCCGTCAGCCCCACCATGGCCAGCCGGCACATGACGACGTCGCGCACCAGGTCTTCGGGCACCGTGCGCAGTTCACGCAGCGGCAAGGCCACATTGTCGAACACGGACAAGGCCGAGAACAGCGCCCCCGCCTGAAACAGCATGCCCCACCGGTACGACAGGCGCCGACGCTCGCCGGGCGTCAGATCAAACAAGGAATGCCCCAGCACTTTCACGCTACCGGCGGCGGGCTGGTCCAGGCCGATGATCTGCCGCAGCAACACCGTCTTGCCCGTGCCCGAGCCGCCCACCAGCACCAGGATTTCGCCCGGGAAGACGGTCAAGTCAAGGTTGTCGTGAACCACGTGGTCGCCAAAGGCCGTACGCAGGCCGCGCACCGTGATGACGGGTTCAACCGTGATGCTGTCATCGGTGAACAATCGATGTTGCAGGGCGCTGTTCATCAGATGCCCACCGAACTGAAGATGATGGCGTACAGCGCATCCAGCAGGATCACGCCCGTAATCGACGTAACCACGGATGTGGTGGTGCCGCGCCCCAGGCTTTCGGTATTGGGCTGGATGCGCAGGCCGAAGTGGCAGGCGATCAGCGCGATCAGGATGCCGAAGGTCACGCCCTTCAAGATGCCGATCCAGTAATTGGTCAGTGAGATGGCATCAGGCAGTGACGTCAAGAACCACTGCGCCGACACGCCCAACTGCACTTGCGCGGCCAGCATGCCGCCCAGGAGCGCCATGGCGCTTGTCCAAAGGGCCAGCAGGGGCATGGTTACCGCCAACGCCAGCACGCGCGGCAGAATCAGCCGTTGGCCGTGCGAGATGCCCATGACGCGCATGGCGTCCAGTTCCTGAGTGACCCGCATCACGCCAATCTGCGCGGTGATGGCCGAGCCCGACCGGCCCGCCACCAGGATGGCGGCCAGCACCGGCCCAAGCTCGCGCACGATGGACACGCCCAGCAGCCGCACGATGAAGCGGTCGGCGCCGATCATCTGCAACTGCTGCGCCGACAGATACGACAGCACCACGCCGATCAGGAACCCCACCAGCGCGGTGATGCCCAGCGCCTGCGCGCCGGTCCGATACACCTGCGCCGAGATCTCGCGCCATGGGCCCAGGCGCGGACGGCGCAGCATGCTGCCCAAATCCAGAATCAGTTGGCCCAGCATGATGAGCAGGGCCCGGCCGTTCTCGGCCGCCTGAAAGATGGCGCCCCCCAGGGCGCGAATCCAAGTCCAGGATTCGGGCTTGGACGGCGCCGCCTGGACCTCGCCCTTGTTCAGGGCCAGCGCATTGAACACATCCTGCTGGCCGGCCGACCAGCGCACGCGCTCGGGCAGCTTTTCGCCCCAGGCTTGCCAGATGAGCAAGGCGCCGATGGTGTCCAGCCGGCTGATGCCATGCAAGTCCCAACGCACGCCCTCTTCGGCGGCCCGCGCCATTGCCGTGCGCCGACGTTCGACTTCGCCGGCCTGGGCCAGGGCCAGCACGCTCCAGTCGCCCGCCACATGGCAAACTTTCCCGTCCTGACGGAAAGGCACGGCGGCGGGCGCGGATGAAGCGGAATGCGGCATGTAGGCGGGGCACCGATGCAAAATGTATCGCCAATGATAAACGCTACAGGGCTGAAAGGCCGCGAGGGCGGGCCGCGTGCCCTACAATCGCCGCCATGCCCGATCACGTCCGCCCTATCGACCTGCCCGCGCCGGAAGCCCTGGCCCGGGAGCTAGGCTCGCGCCTGCCCGTATTCCAAGACATCGCCTGGACCGGCGACACCGGGTCGACCAACGCCGACCTGCTGGCGCGCGCCCGCTCAGGCGCTGGGGCCGGTAAACCGTGGCTGCTGGGCAGCCACCTTCAGAACGCCGGCCGTGGCCGCGCGGGGCGTCCCTGGCAAAACCAGTCTGGCGCCACGTTGATGTTCTCCTGCGCGTACGACGTCCACCTGCCTGCCGCGCAATTACCCGCGCTGTCTCCCTTGGCCGGCGTAGCCGCCTGCGAGGCACTGCGCGCGGTGGCCGGCCCGCGTGCGCGCGGCCTGTGCATGAAGTGGCCGAACGATGTGCAATGGCACGACGCCAAGCTGGCGGGCGTGCTGGTGGAAACCACCCGCAACCCGGGCGGCCGCGAAGCCGGCTACACCGTCGTCATCGGCATGGGCGTCAATCTGACCGACGCGGGCGAACTGTCTCGCGCGCTGGGCCGCGAGGTGGCCGATTGGACCCAGGTGCAAGCCGAATCAGGCCGCGTGGCCAGCGCCGCCGACCTGGTCTGCGCCAGCGCCACCGCCTGGCTGGAAGCCGTCCAGACCCTGGAACGCGAAGGTTTCGCTGCGTTCCGCCAGCGGTTCAACCAGGTCGACGCCTTGGCCGGCAGGCCGGTGAACGTGCTGGAGAAAGGCGATATCCTACTTAGCGGCACCGCCTGTGGCGTAGACGAACACGGGCGCCTGCTGGTGCAAACGCCCGAGGGCGCCACCCCGATCTCGATCGGTGAAATTTCGATTCGACGCCAAGCATGATTATTCTTATCGACTCCGGCAACAGCCGTCTCAAGGTGGGTTGGCTGGACGCCAGCAACCCCGACATGCCCCGCGAACCGGCGGCTGTCGCCTTCGACGGCCTGGACCTGGATGCGCTGGACGGCTGGCTGGCCGCGCTGCCGCGCCGCCCCCTGCGCGCGCTGGGCGTGAACGTGGCCGGCGAGGCGCGCGGCACGGCCATCGCCACAATCCTGCAAAAACATGGCTGCGCGGTCACCTGGTCGCTGTCGCAGGCGACGACGCTGGGGCTGGTCAACAGTTACCGCGTGCCGACGCAATTGGGCGCCGACCGCTGGGCCTCGCTGCTGGGCGTGCTGTCGCGCTTGCCGGGCGCGCATCCGCCCTTCGTGCTGGCCAGCTTCGGCACCGCCACCACCATCGACACCGTCGGCCCTGACAACGTTTTCGCGGGCGGCCTGATCCTGCCCGGCCCCGCCATGATGCGCAGCGCGCTGGCCCACGGCACCGCCAACCTGCCCATCGCCAATGGCCAGGTCGTGGCATACCCCGTCGATACGCACGAAGCCATCGCCTCGGGCATCGCCGCGGCCCAAGCCGGCGCGGTGGTGCGCCAATGGCTGGCGGGCCGCCAGCGCTATGGCCAGACCCCGCAGATCTACGCGGCGGGCGGCGGCTGGCCCGAAGTGCATCAAGAGATTGAACGCTTGCTGGCCGACGCCGGCGGCGCATTCGGCGCGGCTCCCGTGCCGGAGTACCTGGATCACCCCGTCCTGGATGGCCTGGCCGCGGTCGCGCGCGCCACCCTGGACACCCACGCCTGAGCGAGGTCTTGCGCCATGCGAGTGCTCTTCATCCTGATATTGCTGGCGAATGTATGGGTGCTGGCGCTGGGCCAGGGATGGATCGGCGTGCGCCCGGAAGATGAAGGGCGGGATACGCGAAAGTTCAGTCAGGAATTAAACGTGGATGCGGTAAAGCTGGTGGGACGGGCGATATCCACGCCCTCCACGGCACCCCCCAACCAGACGACACGCTGAGCATTCTTGGACCCAAGGGGTGCAATGATGGTCACCCCAGCCAGGGCGCCAGCGCATCCGTGGTCCGCCGCGTTGCGCCCGCATGCAGCTCGAACCAGGCGCGGGCGGCACGGCTTGCTTCTTGGCGCTGTGCCTCATCCTTCAGCATGGCCAACGCGGCATCGGTTGCCTGGGCGGGATCAGCCTTGCGCGTTGCCGCCCCCGCGGCAATCGCATCTTCCGCCGCCTGCTGAAAATTGAACGTGTGCGGTCCTACGATGACCGGCACACCCGCTGCACAAGCCTCGATCAAGTTCTGACCGCCCAGCGGCGCAAAGCTGCCCGCCACAATGGCCACGTCCGAGGCGGCGTAATAGAAGGCCATTTCACCCAGGCTATCGCCAAGCAGCACCCGGGTTTCAGGCGCCGGATCGCCGCCAGCGCTGCGCCGGACATACGACACGCCCGCCTCGCTCAGCAGGCGTGCAGCGTCGTCAAAGCGTTGGGGGTGGCGTGGGATCAACAGAAACAGTGGCGCGTCGATGGGGCTGCCTGTGGCGCTGTTGGCGGAGTTGTTGGCAGGGTCGCTAGCCGAGTTGCTGGCAGGATTGCCTGCGGGGTGGCAAGAACCATTGCCGTAATGCTTGATGGCCTTGATGAATGGCGCGTCCTCGCCTTCGCGGGTGCTTGCAATGGCGATGACCGGGCGGCCGATACGCGCGCGCCATTCCCGGCCGGCCTGGACCTGCGCCGCCGGCAACACCAAGTCGAATTTCAGGTTGCCAGTCACAACGGGCGTGGGCGCGCCCGCCTGCGCCAGCCGCCCGGCGTCTTCAGCCGTCTGCGCCAGAACCAGATCCAAGCCACCCAGCGCTTCGCGCATCACGCTACCCATCCGTGTCGCCTGGCGCAGCGACGATGCCGAGTACCGCGCGCTGACCAGCGCCATCGGCACCCCTGCTTGCCGCGCGGCCGCCAGCAGGTTGGGCCAGATCTCGCGTTCAATCAGCAGGCCGCAGCGAGGCCGATAGCCCCGCATGAAGCGCCGGGTTGCGCCGGGAAAGTCATAAGGCAACCAAGCTTGCCGCAACTGCCCCCGGGACATGGCGTCGGCGAACAGCCGCTGGCCTTCGGCACGGCCCGTGGCGGTCATATGCGTGAGCAACACAGGCAGCCCCCGGTCGAGCAACGCCTGAAGCAGCGGCTGTGCAGCGCGCGTCTCGCCCAGGCTCACGGCGTGCATCCATACGGGTGCAGTCCAGGCGAAACCTGTTGAAGTGGCAGTAGTAGCCGAAGTAGAAGCAGGGGGTTTTGTATCAGGCCGATGGCCGAAACGTTCACGCGAAAACACGCCCCACTCGCCGCCCGCGCGCTTGGCACGACGAGCCATCCACAACCAGAGCAGCGGGGCCAAGGCCCGCAGTGCCAGCGTGTAGACGCAGCGGTTCATGTCACTGCGCGGCCAGCGCCTGTTCCACCGAGGCCATCACCGCTTCGCGCGATGGCGAAGCGCCCCGGTCACCCAGGCTGGCGGTGTAGTTCGACCCGACCAGCGGAGTGCGAACCGGCGTGGAGGCGCGGTAGATGCCGATGGTCGGCCGACCCAGCGCGGCGGACAGGTGAGTCAGGCCGCTGTCCAGGCCGACCATCAGACGTGAGCCGGCCAGCAACTGCGCCACCGACGTCAGATCCATACGGGGCATCACTTCCGCCCCGTCCATGCCTGCCACCAGCAGGCCGGCGCGCTCCGCTTCGGAATCGTTGCCCGCCAGGAGCTTCAACGTGCAGCCCGCCTCGCGCAAACGGCGAAACACCGCGCGCCAGTCCTCTTCGGGCCAAAGCTTATCGTCGCGACTGGCCGACGGCATGATCACGGCGTAACCGCGGTCATTGTCCAGATGATGCAGGCGCGGCAGCTCCGTGACGTCCAGGCCGGCGCTACCGACTTCCACCATGGGTTCAGCCGCTTGCCCTGCCTGGCGCACGAAATTCTGCAAGCCGAAGTCCGGCAGGCCGGCATGCTGGTAGCCAAAGGTCAATGCCGCCAACTTGCGCTGGCGGATCACGGCGGGCTGCCAGAATTCAACACGGTGCCGCACGTTATAGAAGAGCGAGGCCAGCGGCTCGCGCGCCGACCTCCAATCCAGCCCATGCCGCACGCCACGCGTCTGCCGCACCAGCCACGCAGACTTCAGCAGCGCCTGCATATCCAGCACGATGTCATATTGGGTGGACCGCAGCCGCTCTTTCAGCGCCCGGCGCTCGGCGCGCACCTGGCCCGACCACCACGACTTGCGCCAGCGGCGGTGCGCGACTTTGATGATTTCATTGACGGCCGGGTGCCACGAGGGGATCTCGGCAAACGCTTCCTCGACGACCCAGTCAATCTGTGCGTCAGGCACATGCCGGGCAATATCGGTGATTGCCGGAAGCATGTGGACTAGGTCGCCCAGGGAGGACGTGCGAACGATGAGAATGCGGGTGGGCATCAAAGCTGGGGATCGTGCAACTGAAGGAGCGAATGTACAACATATCAACGCTTGAGTAGCTATGCCCCGCACCGAGGGTGCCACGAAGGTAGAATCACCCCATACGGAGCACTCCATCGCCCAGTACTATGAACTGGCACCCTCTACATCGGCCATCGCCGCTTTACGGCATAGCATCTGTCTGAAATGAAAATCCTAACAGTATTTGGCACACGTCCCGAAGCCATAAAGATGGCCCCCTTGGTCCTCGCACTCGCGCAAGAGCCCGCAATAGACGCGCGCGTATGCGTGACCGCTCAGCACAGGGAAATGCTGGACCAAGTACTTGGGTTGTTTGAAATAAAACCGGATTTTGATTTGAATATCATGAAACCGGGTCAGGACCTCATCGATGTGACGAACGCCATTTTGGTCGGCCTTAGAGAGGTATTTGCCCAATTCCGGCCCGACTACGTGCTTGTACACGGCGACACCGCGACTACGTTTGCCGCATCGTTGGCTGCTTACTACCACAGGATTCCGGTTGGACACGTTGAAGCGGGGCTGCGCACCGGCAATATCTATTCGCCGTGGCCCGAAGAGGCAAACCGTAAACTGACAGGTGCGTTGGCAAAATGGCACTTCGCGCCCACCGATACGGCGCGCGCTAATCTGCTACGCGAGGGAGTATCAGACGAAAATATCATCGTGACGGGTAATACCGTTATCGATGCTCTGCTATGGGTGAAACAGAAGTTGGCGGAGGATGCTCATCTACGTGAATCAATTGCCGCACAACTTCCATTTTTGAACGATGACCGCCGCGTTGTCTTGATTACTGGACATCGCCGCGAGAGCTTCGGCTCCGGATTTGAGAGGATATGCCAGGCCATCGCAAACTCTGCCGCCAGTTTTCCTGACCACGACTTCATTTATCCGGTCCATCTGAATCCTAACGTCCGCGAACCCGTAAATCGTCTGTTAAAAGGACTGAAAAACGTGTTTCTGGTTGAGCCAATGGATTATCTGCCTTTCGTCTATCTGATGAACCGGTCGTACATCATTCTCACCGACTCCGGTGGAATTCAAGAAGAGGCGCCCTCACTAGGCAAACCAGTACTAGTGATGCGCGACACTACTGAACGGCCCGAAGCGGTGGCCGCAGGCACTGTACGGCTAGTTGGAACTGACGCGGCCACTATTACAGACCAAATCGCCGCATTGCTTCAGCATCCCGATCAATATCGGACCATGAGCGTCGCTCATAATCCCTATGGCGACGGGTTGGCGAGCAAGCGTATCGTAGAAAGTCTCCGTGGCGCCGGCCCGATCTCAACCTAATCAATCCTCTCACTTTCTCAGGCGCTATTTGGCCAATTAAGGAACCTGATCCTTTGCCACATAGCCCTGGGGATTGTCTTTCTGCCACTTCCAACCGTCGCGGCACATTTCCTCGACGGTCCGCTTTGCGGCCCAGCCGAGTACCTCGTTCGCCGAGGTCGGGTCAGCCCACGCCTGCCCAATATCACCAGCTCTACGCGACGTCACCTGCTGTGGAATAGAGATTCCACTCACACGCTCGAACGCTCCGATTAGTTCTTTCACTGACGTCCCTCGTCCCGTGCCGAGATTGAACGCAGCAAACCCTTGGGGACTTTTTTCAGACAGCGCGTACTCGATGGCTTTGACATGTCCGTCCGCTAGATCGGAGACATGCACATAATCGCGTACCCCCGTGCCATCGGGGGTATCGTAGTCATCTCCAAATATGCTTAGACATTTGGACCGGCCAATAGCAGTACGGGTGATATACGGAAAGAGGTTGTTGGGTTCGCCTTGCGGATCCTCACCGATCAAGCCACTCCTATGCGCTCCGATAGGATTAAAGTACCGCAGGCAAATCGCCTTACTCCTAGGACTCGACGCGCAAAGGTCTCGCAAAATTTGCTCGACCATCGCCTTGGTCTGCCCATAGGGATTGGTAGGTGAGATGGGGTGGGCTTCCAAAAACGGCAGATATTTTGGCTCACCATAGACCGTAGCCGAAGAACTGAACACAATCGCATTTACGGTCGCGCGTCGCATGGCTTGCAGCAGGACAATAGTGCCTGTGACATTATTGTCGTAATACTCGAGGGGTATAGTGTTCGACTCTCCCACCGCTTTCAGCGCCGCCAGATGCAGTACGCAGTTGACGGGTGCACCACGGTCGTTGCATACCTGAAAGGCTGCGTCCAACGCGTCCGCATCCCGGATATCTCCGGCAATGCACTCGACGGCAACCCCTGTAATCTGCTCGACACGTTCAAGTGCGACAATGCAACTATTAGAGAAGTTATCAAATACCACGGGGCGATAACCTGCCTCGATCATACTCACGAGCGTATGCGTACCGATGTAGCCAGCCCCACCGGCTACCAGAATAGAGTTATTCATGAGGCTCTCTCCCCTTCCCCAGCTTATGGCAAAACACCGAGCCGAACGCGCACAGCGCGCTTCACCCGCCTGTAACCCCGTAAAGGCAAGCCAAGTAAATTTTCGAAGCCGTTATCCAAACGTTTGATCGGTTCCGCTAGCCGCCAGAAGACTGCAATAGGCGCGTAACCGAACATCCTCGATATTTTGACTCCGCGATGTACTTTTTTGCCAAACATGTCCCATACGATTCCGGTCTTCAACCAATCTGAACCAAAATTCTTATCGGCGACAGCAAAAATTTCGCGCAGAGCTTTCAGCTTTGGATAATCCGAAAGCGTACTAACCCGCTTAATCCATGACACGCAGTGGATCGCGACGTACCACATCAGTTGCTTACGATAGGGTTCGAAAGCGCCTTTCTTGCGATAGAACGCCAGCATATCGTTCAATGCCGGAACGATATTCAGTATTCGCTTGTCCGTTTGCTTCATCGACTGAGTCGGACGCGTAATGTCGTAATTGTAGAGCTCCTTATCCACGTAATATATTTTCTTCGCGACAAGATAACTCTTAGGGACAAAATTCGCGTCCGCGAACATGATCCCAGGCAAAAGACGGACGTCCGGATCTTCGAAAATCGAACGATGGTAAATCCGACCACAAGGAGTTGCCCAGTTTCGGTACAACAAGTCTCGGTCCACATTTGTCAACTCTCGCTCGGAGTCGATGGGTATCGGCTTGAATTGCGACGTATAGCCGGTGAAGTAATAGCGAAGATTACCAATAAGCAGATCCGCGCCCGTTTCCTGTGCCTTCGCGTACATAAACTCAATGGCGTCGTCATCCAGGAAATCATCGCCGTCGACGATGATTATGTACTCCCCGGTAGCGCGATCAATTCCATAATTGCAAGCCGCGCCATGTCCGCCGTTCTCCTTAATGAACGACTTAAAAATATGCGGCCAACGGGCTACGTACTCGTCAATGATAAGTTGACTATCGTCAGTCCCCCCGTCGTTGACCACGAGCACCTCAATGTCCTTGCATCTCTGATTTGCTAGAGACGCAAGGCAACGATCGACATAAAACTCGAGGTTGTATACCGGGACGACCACACTGACTTTAGGCCTCATTTTTTCTTTTTCTCGTCAAATTCGGTCTCGAACACGTCAAGCGCTCGTTCGATAATATTGTTCATATCGTAATAGCGATATTCGGCTAGGCGGCCTACGAGTTTCAACTGAGGAAACTTATCGGCAAGACTCAGGTAGCGCGCATACAATTCCGCACTGGAGTCCTTGGGGATTGGGTAGTAAGGAATGCTCTGAGAGGGCACCATCCGATCATAGACTTGCGGATATTCTTTCATGATGGTCGTCTTTTCCGGCTTCTCACCCATCAGATGCTTATACTCAGTGATTCGAGTAAATTTCTCCGCGTTCGGATAATTAACCGTAGCAGTCGGCTGGTAAAAGTCCATACTATGGGTTTCCAAATCGAAGCGCAGCGATCGATAAGGCAGCTCGCCAAAAACATAGTCAAAAAGCTCGTCTACAGCACCTGTATAAATCAAATCCCCATTGAACTCTTCGCCATCCAGGAGAAGTTTCCCGGTGTTTGAATCGAGCTGGAGCAGATCCTTAGCCTTCGTGTTGAGCCGAACCTCGATGTTCGGGCTGGAGAGCATGTTGGCGAACATGGCGGTGTAGCCGTTCTTGGGTAGAGCTTGGTGGCTCTCCTGGAAGTAACGATCGTCGTAAGACAAATGCACCGGCACACGCGCGGTAATAGTCTCAAAATCCAGATTTTCCGGCTTGTCGCCCCATTGCTTTGTAGTGTAGTTTAGATAAATATTCTGAAAAATGAACTCGCCCAAGTCCCGGACACGCTGATCAGCGTGTTTGCGCAACACGGAAACCGGCACTTTCACGTCCATACCGAATTCCGCTACCAGCAGCTTTTTCAGATCGGCGGCCTGATCTGGCAGGAGCTTTTCAAGCGAAGTCAGATTGAACGGGACCGGCACTAGTTGTCCCTGCACATGTGCAAGCACCCGGTGCTGGTACGGCTCCCAGTCCGTGAACTGCGATATGTACGCGAGTACGCGCGGGCTATTGGTGCGGAACAAGTGAGGTCCATATTTATGAACCATAACTCCGTGCTCGTCCCGATAGTCGAACATATTGCCTGCGATATGATCCCTCTGCTCAAGCAGCAGGACACGCTTGTTGTTCTGGGAGGCCAGGCGCTCTGCCAGAATAGAACCAGCAAAACCGGTTCCAACGATCACCACATCAAACTTATTCATATCACACCTTTATAACTGACCGAATCGCGTTCTCCATGAGGCTAGAAACTCTCTCAATGGAATACTCGTCGTATACTGAATAATCAGGGTTAATTTTTTTATCGATATATCGCTTCAAAACGTAGGCAATCCTATCTAATCTTCCGTCCGCAATCAGGTTTTTCGACTTAACCATAATGTCAGCGGTAGGCCCTTTTGCCATCGTGATGGAGGCGATGGGTTTTCGTGCACCCATATAGTCGGTGAGCTTTCCTGGAAAAAAGGGATTGCAGTCCAACTCGTCTTCTTCCTTACTGAACATCCCGTCAATCAGCAACAGGGCATCCGCCTCAGCCATCAGTCGCAAGCTTTCGGAATACGGCACTGAACCGAGGAAACTGACATGCGACGAATACCGCATTGCGGCGTGCACCATTCTGTCGTTTTCGCAGGGAGCACCTCCGTAAAACTGGATTTCGAACCGCCCAGCATATTCGGGATATATCTCCAACAGGCGATCCACCGCTTTAAGCACGGGCTCCGCTGTACGCTTGACGTGATAGAGCGTGCCAAGGTGAGCAAAAATGAACTTCTCGGTTTTGACGTGCCGGGGAGCAGGATACATTTCTCGATCGAAACAATGGGGCACTACGACAGCTTTGTCTTTGATAGATTCCAAATCCCCGAGAAACATCAGATCCCGTTGATACTCGTTGTTGAGTATTACGAGGTCAGCATTGAGCAGAGTATCCCTTTCAATTGCGCAGTCTTCTTCAACGAGTGGGTAGCCGGCGATATATTTAACGTACGGATTCTTTACAAACAAGTCACCGAAGTAGCTAATCCAGGGCAGCTCCGGATGCATTTTCTTGATTGCGGCGGCTGCCTCGTGGCTCACCACCTCGTTTGAATGAGAAATAATGAAGTCGAACTTCTCCTCAGCCTCCCCAAACGCTTTAATTACCCCTTCGACAAAATGCGATCGGGCTTCGCGAGTCCGGGGCTGCGTATGGTCGGCGCCATCTATCTCGATTCGCTTGATGGATGCCGACGCATGAGCCATGATGCGGTCATCGCGTAAGTCTCGCGGTACTTGCACAACTGTATAGGAAAAATCAGTGTCTTTAATCCGCTTGAAAAAATCCAGATCAGCAGACCCGATGTAGGGCGCAAAAAACCAAGAAGGGGCAAAACCATTGAGTTTTTTCATTGTGAAGGAACTTATGCGTCAAGCATCTCGCGGCAGTAATTATATGAAAGGTGCATGAATTATAAGCATGCCGCGCTCAGACAGTAGCGGACGCAATAACTGATACACGAAGTAGTTCCAAACATGGTCAACGTACCAGCCACTTCCGCGCCTTCGCCAAAACGCGCTGAAAGCTAGTGGGCTCTTGCTTTAAGCGATCGTCCAAGCCCTCAAAGGCCATATCCAGACGATTTATGGCCTCGACCAACGCCTCGCTTTGCTTTACACGCTCCGTCTCGTAGTTTCGTAGTTCGTCGACCAACCGTTCCACAGTTTTCGAGCTGCGATTTTCTGCTTCCGCCATCGCTGCCATGAGCTTCCGCTGCCCGGTATCCAATTGCTCCCGTTCAATACTAGACCGAACGGCATTCATGCGCGACGCATAGAAACTGTAGCAGGCGACCGCCGTAGGCGAAAAATACGATGTCGAATGCACCACACGGCCTATTCGGTAGAGCAGGTCTTGCGATTGGAGATAGGGCTCTGTTGACGCAGCTTCCTCAGACTGCAATACGGTATATATTGCCCGAACCGAAGGAGGCTCGCTGTAAGGAAAAGCAGAAATCTGCTTGGCGAATGCGGCCCACAAAGCATCTTCGGAATGGTAGTGCAGCACAGCATCAGTCAAGTCGGCTACGTTGGCGGTTCGCCGCTCCAGCTGGCTGACAAGATCCGCAAGGGACACATCAGGCAGGTTTCGTCCCGAGAAGTTGGCATATGCGGCGCGCCGAAAGAGGTCGAGATCTACAAGACCCTTGACTCCATCGTAGCCCACCATGCATATAGGCTTCCCACATGCGATACCCTCCAACAACACCCGTCCCATTCCCGCTACACCGGCGCTTGAGTGCATAAGGCTTCGGACATCTGCTCTTGCTCCCAAGAACCGCGCGATATGATCGACACCGTCCTGCCTTAATAACTCTTCGAGCGTTGCACGGCCAGGGCCGTCGCCCACGATATCAACCTGTCCAAGATTGAGCTCGTGCGCCACGTTGATGAACTTTCGAATCCCGTGGATCTTGACAGCGTCTAGGCGACTGACGGCCAGCCAAGGCGCTCCTGTCGGGGCCGACGACACCGCTTGGCGAAAATACTCAACATCGACTGAGTTGTGTTGTATGCACAGCCGCCCGTACCCCGTGTACGGCGCAGCTAGTTCGCCCACCTCGTTGGATACGGCAAGCACTGCGTTGGCGGCAGGCAACGCCAGCGAAGCCAGCAGGTAGTCATTAAACGGCCCGTAGCCGGAGCTTAAGGATGTTGGGCCATGCAAGGTGATGATGAAGGGAACTTCCTCTAATGCCGCAGCCAGCATAGCCGGAAAAATGCTCGTGAACGGATGTGCGTGCACGTGCGTAACCGACTTATCACGAATGACCGCGCGCAGCGTTTCCACGGCGGCGATCAGATCCGTAACGGTCGCCGCTGGCCCTAAGGGAAGACCTGGATGAACCGTCGACAAGCCAGGAGGCAAAAACTCGGCGGCCGGTTTCGACCCACAGGCCAAATGGACCCCCCAGCCTTCAGAGGTCATAACTCTTACTTGGCCTGCAATATATGTTTCCAAGCCGCCGACTTCGAAGCTCTCTGTGACGATAAGTAAAGAAGGGGTTGCAACGCTCACAGCTTGTCCACCCTGGCGCTCGAAGGGAGGGCTGCAATTCCGCTACCTAACGTGCGGCGATGGCTCACTTTGAGAATAATCACGTCTGTCTTTCGATCAAGATAATCCATGCCTGCTTTGGTCACCTCTTCGGCAATCGCAAGAGTGACAAAGTAGTTACCTTCGCATAGGGCCAATTCCAGATCGAACACCACCCGAAGGCGATCGCCAGCCTTGGCGTCCGGATAACTGGAGTCGTGGTATAGGGTGCTCGTGCCAAAGGCTGACACGCCCTCGACGGTACGGACGAGCAACCCAGCCTGCATCAAGGTGATCGGCGCGAAGACTTCTACATCCACTTCGATACGGGCTTTCTGCCCGATTTCAAAAGCTTCGCACTGTACGCCCGCCGCATCCAACGAGCGCCAACCGCGAATTAGCGCGCGCATCCCCGGGTCCGCATCAGGACTCAAATCTAACGTTCCTGTGGAAGCCTGTTCTACAACAGCGCTTTTTTCGTCCGCAGTTGCGTCACCCGATGACATATTTGCATTCAGGTAGCGTAAATATGTGCGCTCATCTGAATAGAGCAAAGCGTGATACTGATCGACTACCTCTTTTGCAGGTCCCAATCCATGCAATTCACCCTTATGCAGCAATGCGGCACGTTGACAGAATTTCTCCACGGTAGAGGTCGCGTGCGTAACAATCAAAATGGCGCAACCACCAGCTCGCAGTCGCTCGATATAATCGAAACACTTGCGCTGAAACTTCTCGTCGCCGACGGAAAGCGCTTCGTCAACGATCAAGACATCAGGTTGGACGCAGGCCTGTACCGCAAACGCTAAGCGGACGTACATGCCGCTCGAGTACGTCTTTACCGGCTGCTCGAGGTGTTCTCCAATGTCAGCGAACGAAATGATCTCATCTATTCGTTCGTCCATCTGGTCTTTCGAGAAGCCCAGGATCGAACCATTTAAATAGACGTTCTCCCGACCAGTGAAATCCGGGTTAAAACCTGAACCCAGCTCCAGAAGTGCCGCAAGCTTGCCGTTGACACTGGCTTCCCCGGAAGTTGGTGCCAAGGTGCCAGCGATAATCTGCAGTAACGTACTCTTGCCACTCCCATTTCGGCCCAGAATGCCGACCGTTTCGCCCTTCTTAACATCCAGCGAAACGTTTCGTAGAGCCCAAAATTCCTTGAAGTACTGGCGCCGCCCAAACGAGAGAAACTGCAACAGGCGGTCGCGCGGTTGCGAATACATCTCAAACCGCTTGGAGACATTTTCTACTGAAATTACTTTTTCAGAGAACATCGGCAAACCCTTTTCTCGTTTTCTGGAACCACGAGTATCCTAGCGCGGCAATAACTATCGCAACTACCATGTAAAGCGCCCAAACAGCCCAATCAATTGTTCTCCCCCAAAATAATACATTCCGACTCTGCTCGATAATGAGAGTCAGCGGACTGATGTGCAGGAAGGGTCGGTATTTTTCAGGGATAGCCTCGGCTGCGTAAAATATGGGCGAAAGAAACATTAGGACGGTGGTGATTATCCCGATGAATTGCGTAACATCACGCAAATAGACACCAAGAGACGCAAGAAACCAACTAAATCCCAGAATAATAATTGCAAGCGGCAGAACCACGAGCGGAAATAGCAAAACTGTCCAGTGCGGAATTCCAAATAAAATTAGATAGAAAATTATCCACACCAAAAGACTGATAAGCATGTGAAAAAGCGCCGCCCCTAAAGAAACACACGGAAGCGTTTCCAGCGGAAAGACGACCTTTTTTACATAATTAACATTACTCAAAATAAGCGACGGGGCTCGGTTTATACATTCGGCGAACATATTGAATACGATAAGTCCGGCAAATAGGACCAAGGCAAATTCCGCTTTTGATTCAGAACCTCCCGGCCATCGTGCTTTGAAAACCACGCTGAACACAAACGTGTACACCAAGAGCATGAACACGGGATTAAAAAATGACCATAATAGGCCCAGGGCTGAACCCCGATACCGGCCGACAACCTCTCGCCTTATGAGGTTCCATGTGAGCTGGCGATTCGCCGCCAAGCTCTTCAAGAGCGACAGCGGAGATGCACTGTGTTTTGATTTTTGAGACACGCGCAGTAATTCCTACAAATGAATCATCGATTAGCTTTCCGCGATATGCTACGCTTTAATATTGCGTGCCACATATAGCAAAGGAATAAAAAAGAACTACGAAAGGCGGATAGGCCAAGCCTTGAGCGATAAATTGCCCATTGCCAACGAGCGGCATGAAACTTGTTTGCTGACATCGAGGACGAGCTCACTCGATATCTTGCGAGCGGTTCACTTGATGGAGTAGCCCGGGCTACTTCCACTTGTCCAAGCGCTCGAAGCCAAAATAAATAGTCCTCGTGTTTACTGTCTTCGAACCTGAGACCCGCCAGGTCTACCCTGCGGAATATGCCAGTCAGATTGCCGATGAAGTTAGACCTCAGCAGTCGCTCGTATCGTACAACTTCAGGAGCTAGTACTTTACCGAGCTCACGGCCATCGCCGTCCATACGCACGTAATCCCCATAAGAGATTGCCACGCCGGTCTCCTCCATGAACGCCACCTGCCGGTCCAGCTTGAACGTTTCCCAGACATCGTCCGCATCGAGAAAAGCGACATATTCGCCGCGCGCCGTGTCTAGGGCAAGATTTCGGCTATTGACGACGCCCATATTGCTCGCACTACGGCGATATCGAATGCGGTCCTCTCCCTGTTGAAATGCCTTAACGATTTGAGCCGTATCGTCGGTGGAAGAGTCGTCGACCACAAGCAGCTCCCAGTTGCTATAAGTCTGGGCCAACACCGATCGAATCGCCTCGGCGATAAATCGTTGGGCATTAAATGCCGGCATCACGATAGAAACAAGAGGCTTATTTTCAGCGCCCATCGCCCCTCCCTCCCCTGCAGAAACGCCGCATCCGCGTCGCGTATTCACCGCAGTAATGCGATCTAAAATAGGAGGAGTACCGTTCCATCCACACCTGCGCGGCGCGCCGCCCACGTTGGTTAATCTCGTCAGCAGAAAGCTCGTTGAGCCACGCTTCCAGAGCGTCCTGCCCCTCGGCTACCGCCCAACCAGAATCGTCTTGGCCCACTCGAGCCCCAGGCGGCGTTCCCGCCGTCGTCAGCATAGGTCGGCCCAGCATCAAATGTTCGTAATATTTGTTGGGCGATGCGTACTGGTGGTTTGGAACCGAAAGATAATACATACCCACCACGACGTCCATTGTGGACATCAGGCGAAGCCCGTCGTCGCTCTCTTTAGCTCCGTAATAGTGAATATTGGAAGCCTCCCGCGACACGGCGGAAAACTTCTCCGCCAATCCACCGTACCCTGCCACGTGCAACTGCACATCAGAGCGCCGCAGGCAGGCGGCGAGCAAATCTTCCAACCCGCGGTGCAGGGGTTCCAAAACACCAAAATAGCCAATCTTCCACGGACTCTTAGCTTCCCAAGGCAGAGTAGGAGCCACTTGCCAGCTAGGCACGTTCTCCAATACAAGCACGTTCGCGTCATCTTGGCGCAAATCGTGCTGCACGTAGCGGTCGGCACTCGCAATTATGGTCAACGCAGCGCTCCGGGCGATTATGCGTTCCAAGGCGTCCAACGCCGCGCCAGCGATCCCGCCAATATTTCGTACGGCCGTGTACTTATCATACAGATCGAACACAAGCGGGCGTCTAAATAAACAGCAGAACACCCAGCTCGCAAATCCGCCATCAAGATCGACTGCATGCACCACATGAACATGACGGCGCTCTTTTACGAGTCTAAAAAAAACGTAGGCGTTCCACCATAAAAGCAAGATGGCGTTGCGCCACCCCCCGCCCAGCTGCGCACGCTTCGAAAAATAATGAAAACCTGGACGCGCGGACGCCGGACGCCCGTCCTTGTTCCAGCCCACGAAACAAAAGGCAAGCCCGACTTCAGACAACGCTTGGAAGTACTTTCCCATACGTGCATCGTAGTCCGCGATATACGATCTGATAAAAAAAATCATTTTCTTATGGATCGGCGTAAATCTGAGCGCCCACGTTTCTTTATAATCATCCAGCGCGGCATACGAAACAACACCAGTTTTCGGTACAGAAGCACATAGGTGATGGAGAACGCTGCTGCGCAACCCATAAGGACGTATGGCATCTGCCAAAACAAGACCGCTGGAATAACAGCGAGAGACGACAATAGCCAAAGGTAGGGTGATGTCATGGAATTGCGCTGGTTACGGTGACGCAACTCGCGGGAGCCAACTGCCCAGCGCACAACACGTTTGTAAATTAGCATATGGAGATGCACGCCGTCCGGCGCTCCGGGTGACACGCCACGCAACCATTTTTTTCTATATATCGAAAACAACGTCTCGAACACCGGATAAATGCACAACAGCAGCGGAAACCATGCTGAAACATTAGGGTGTCGCGCGAGCATGAGCACGGATACAGTACCTATCATGAACCCAATAAAATACGCACCCCCATCGCCGAGAAAAATCAAGCCTCGAGGATAATTCCACAGCAGGAAGCCGAATAAGGCGCCGATCATGCCGACACATGCGACAAGCAGCAGCCGATCTCCAAGATAATATGAAACATAGGCGAATCCTGCGAAAATCATCGCCGAAACTACTGCAGCCAATCCGTTATAGCCATCGATGATGTTGATAGCGTTGGCGGCGCCCGCAATGGCCACGGCGGTAACCACGAATGAGATCGGCCCGAACTGAAGTAGCCAGTCGATTCCAATAATGTCCAACCGCGTCAAAGTCGCGCCAAGAAAATAATATGCGGCCATACCAGACAGCATTGCCAAAGACAATCTGAGCAAGACTCTTACTCGCTTCGTCAGATCTTCGGCCAGACCTCCAAAAAATGCCGGCATCGCGACCGCTAGCAAGGTCAGGGGCTCGTTGCTCAATGAGGCCTCACGTAAGGTTGCCAATACAAGAATACAGGCCATCGCGAACACGATCGCGACCCCGCCCACGCGTGGCACAGGCTTGTCGTGGTATTTTTGGACGCCTTGGGTTTCATGATCGGCAGTAAACCTGCCATGAAGCGCATTAAATCTAAGCACTAATAGCGTGAAGACCAAGGACACGACAAACGCTACAAGCAAATAAAGCATATTTTATTCAAGCGCCATAACATGATAAGTATTTTTATACTGAAGCCCGCTGTTAAACGTTTCCCGAGCAGACTCCATTGACTATCCAGTCATGAGGGGAGCTTCGTGTTTGAATAATAATTTCGATTTCATCAGTTCAAGACCGTTACTGCTCCATCGGGAGGGCGGCGGGAGGGATCTACAGTGGACGAGACATACTTTTTTATACACACAGTAGCTCTACGCTGCCGGCGCTTTCTATGATCGGTGAAGACCTGTCGGTCACCTACCCCAAACCTTCATCGATGAGGCTGCCCCGCACAGAGCCTGGATTATCGCACTTTCGACGTTGCAACGGCGCGTAATAAGGAGTAGGCACTTGCCAAGAGATCCTTCGAAATAGCTGTGGCACGCCTGCAGCGTTAATAAGAATAAGAATTTTTCCTTTCTCCATAAACGCGCTCGCCGAAAGTGAATTAACTAGTTACATGAACGGGAACGTTGCCCGAGATGGAGCAGTGCGCCTAGCTCCACGGGATTCCCGGTGAAGTTGCGGACTGAGAAATCGCGTTGCAATGGGGGCTCACCGCCGCCAGACGAAACTCGTGGCTGCAATGCCGAATAGCTTACCGCTAGGACGAACCTTGCTAGACTTCGAACGGAGGTCTCCAGATAGCGTAGTCAAATTCTATTGTTAGAGCCACAATGCACGTATAACTTCTAAAAGGAGACAGCCATGCGCATTGCCGATGCCCAATGGATTCCTTCAACGCAACACCAGACATGGGATGCGTTGACTGACCCGAGAGTCTTGCAGAAGTGCATACCGGGCTGCGTGGAAGTTGCGATGCGCAGCCCTACCGAATACGGCGTCACCTTGCGGGCCAACATCGCGGGGATCGACACCGACTACGAGGGCGAGATCCTGCTCTCGGACGTCAACGCTCCCGACAGTTGCACACTCGTCTTTGAAGGCAAGGGCCGCGCGGCCTGCCTGGCCATCGGTACCGCGCAGGTAAACCTCAGCACCAAGGACCAAGGCACCCGCGTCGCCTACACCGTGGCGGGCATGGCCGGGGGCAAGTTGGCCGAGTGCGGGGAAGGCCTGCTGCTGAAAGCGGGCGACAAGATCATTCAGAAGTTCTTTGCCGCCTTCATCGACCACATGGCGACCCAGCCGCGCGTCGCGCCGCCGCCCCCTCCTCCCGAGCCCGAACCCCGCGGTCTGTCCAATTCCCGATGGTCATGGCTGTTGGTCGTGTTGGTTATCGCGGTTTTCTGGGGTTATCACTCGTTTTACAAGTGAAAACCCTAGTGGGCCGGTGATATCCTAGGCGGCATGACTCCGCCGCCGCCACCGACACAGCCAGCCGCCGAATCCCCTCGCTCTCGACGAGACTTGCTGATGGCCATGGCGGGCGTGTCGGCGACGGTGGTGCTGGCCGCGTTGGATTCCACCATCATCAGCACCACCCTGCCTCGCGTGGCCGAGGCCCTGAACGGCATGGCGCTTTACGCCTGGGTGGGCACCGGCTATCTGCTGGCCACCGCGGCGTCCATCCTGATCTTTGGCCGGCTGGGCGACATGTTCGGCCGCAAGCCCTTGATGCTGGTGTCCGTGCTGATCATCGCGCTGGGTTCCATCGCTTGTGGACTGGCGCAATCCATGACGCAACTGATCGTGTTCCGCACCCTTCAAGGGGTCGGCGGCGGCATGATGATCGCCACCGCTTTCGCGGCGCCGGCCGACCTGTTTCCCGATGCCAAGCAGCGGGTGCGCTGGATGGCGTTGGTGTCGGCCGCGTTTGCCATGGCCAGCGGAATCGGCCCGGTGCTGGGCGGCGCGGCGACCCAGGCGCTGGGATGGCGTGCGGCGTTCTTCATTTCGCCTATCGCGGCAGCCGGCGCGTTTTTTCTGTTGGCGCGCTACTTCCCGCGCATCCGCCCCATGCACGATGGCAGCCGCAAGATCGACTGGGTAGGCGCCATCTTGCTGGTCTTGGCCGTGGGCGCCCCGCTGGCGGCGCTGGAACTGGCCTTCGCCCGGGGCGAACATGCCCATCCCCTGTTGGGCGCCCTGTTGGCGGTGATTGGCGTGGCCGCCATCGCCATCCTGATTCCCACTGAGCGGCGCGTAAAGTCCCCCATTTTTCCGCTACGCGTGCTGGCCGGGCAGGAATCCCGCCTGCTGAACCTGTCCGCCATGATGGTGGGCGCGGTCATGTTTGTGCTGATCTTCTATAGCCCGCTGTTGTTGCAGCAGGTGTTGGGCTACTCGCCCAGCGAAGCGGGTTTGCTGCTGACCCCGCTGGTCGCGGCGATTTCAGTCGGCAGCATCATCAATGGCCGGATGTTTCCCAAGCAGACTGAACCGCAACGCCTGATGGTGTTCGGCGGCCTGCTGCTGGCGGCCGGTACGCTGATGGTGCTGTTGATTTCGCCCGGGACCTCGGCCTGGTGGATTCTTGCGGCCTTCTTCGTCAACGGCTGCGCGCTGGGCTTTCTACTTCCCAATCTGACGCTCTTCATGCAGATGCTGAGCGAACGCCGCGACGTGGGCGTGGCGTCGGCGCTGGTCCAGACCACGCGCGCGATCGGCAGCGCCTTGGGTACCGCGCTGGTGGGCATCATGATTTCACACGGCACGGTACTAAACGGAGTGCGGGCCGGCCTGGTCTTGTGTATTGTCCTGTCCCTGGCCTGTGCGCTGCTTGCGCATCGAGTCAAGATGAAGAATCTGGTCACTGGCCGGAAATAAGGCAAACCGAGACACATCATGCGTCAACGCAATCTGTTGGACCTGCTGCTGCTGGCGGCGGTCTGGGGCGGCTCTTTCCTGTTCATGCGCCTTGCCGTGCAGGACTTCGGGCCCATCGCCCTGATCGAGTTGCGTGTCGGCCTGGCCGCGCTGTTCCTGCTGCCGGCGGCCATCTGGCGCGGCAAGCTGCCTGTGATTGCGCGGCACTGGAAGCCGCTGCTGGTGGTGGGCACCTTGAACGCCGCCGTGCCCTTCCTGCTTTACGCCTACGCCGCGCAATCGCTGGGCGCGGGCTTCCTGTCGGTGGCCAACGCGGTGACGCCGGTATGGGGCGCGGTGGTCGGGTGGCTATGGCTCAAGGACAGGTTGCCGTGGATGCGGTCGCTGGGCCTGTTGATCGGGTTCGTGGGCATCATCGTGCTGGTGTGGGACAAGCTGAATTTCCAGGCCGGGGGCACCGGGCCCGCCGTGCTTGCCGCCGTGTCGGCGCCCGTGTTCTACGGCATCGCCGCCAACTGGACCAAGCGTTTCCTGACTGGCGTGGATGCCTTGGCCAGCGCCACGGGCAGCATGATCGCGGCGTCGCTCGTGCTGCTGCCGCTGGCGATATCCGCCTGGCCGGAGACGCCCGCGTCAATGACCGCCTGGATCTCCACGATCTTGCTGGCTGTCGTCTGCACGGGCGCGGCCTACATCATCTTCTTCCGGCTGATCGCCAATGTGGGACCGACCGCCGCCGTCAGCGTCACCTTCCTGGTGCCGATTTTCGGGGTGGTGTGGGGCGCGTGGTTGTTGGACGAGAGCATCACGCCGTCCATCGCGCTGGGCGCCGCCATCATCCTGGTCGGCACCGCGCTGGCCTTGGGGCTGATCAAGCGCCGTGCCTGAGCCGGCGCTTCAGTATTTATCCGACGAGCCCGTCAACGCCACGCCTATGCGCAGCAGCGTATAAGACACCGCGTCCACCCAGCGCCGCAACCATCCCCGGCGCTGGTAATCCAACGGCCGGATGAAGCGGCCGCCTTCGCGGATGGCCGTTTCCAGGCGTTCTTGCAGGTCCCACGCAAAGGGCTGGCTGTCGACGACGACGTTGGCCTCGCGCGCCAGCAGCAGGCTGAACGGATCCAGGTTGGACGAGCCCACCGTGGCCACGTTATCAATGACGGCGACTTTGGCGTGCAGGTATCCCGGCATGTACTCGAAGATCTCGATGCCGTCACGCAGCAGTTGGTCGTACAGCGAGCGCGTGGCGTGGTACTGCATGCGGTATTCGACCTTGCCTTGCAGCAGCAGCCGCACCCGCACACCGCGCGCGGCGGCTTTGGCCAGGGCGCGGCGGAACTGGCGTCCCGGAAAGAAATAGGCGTTGGCGATCAAGATATCGCGACGCGCCTGCGTGATGCCATACAGATACGCGCGTTCGAACGTCTGGCGATACCGCAGGTTGTCACGCAGCACCAGCGCCGCGCGCAAGGTGCCGCAAGGTTCAACCGGCGCATGGTGCGGCTTGGTGAGCCGCATGCGGCTCCAGTCGCGCGGATGGCGCCGCAACCGCGCCCAGTTCAAACGCACCCACAGCAAGTCCTGCGCATAGGCCGCTTCGGTGACGAGCGGGCCTTCCACCTGCACCGCGAAATCAAAGCGCGGCGCGGAGATGCCGTCCGTGGGATCCAAATCATCGTAATCGTCGATGACGTTGATGCCGCCGATGAACGCAATGCGTCCATCCACAATGGTGACCTTGCGATGCAGCCGTCGCAGCCGGCTGCGCGACGGAATAAAGCGAGCGAACCAGCGCGGTTCAGGCCGGAAGATGCGGCATTGGGCGCCTGCGTCCAGCAGCATCGCGCGCACGTGCTCGACGTTCATGGCGCTGCCGAAGCCGTCCAGCACCACCCGCACTTTGACGCCGCGCCGCGCCGCCGCCGTCAGGCACTCCAGCACCTGCGAGCCGGTGCGATCCACCATGAAAATATAGGTTTCCAGATGCACGCTGACCTGCGCGGCGTCGATAGCCGAACACAGCGCGGGGAAGAAGTCGGCGCCGTTCTGCAACAAGCGGATGTTGTTGCCGTCCGTCCATTCCAGCTTGACCTGCTCGGTCTTCACGGAAGTTCCAGCTCCGCCAGCAAGGGGGAGTGATCCGACAACCGCGCCCACTCCCTACCGCGCAACACGCGCGCGCTGCGCACGGCAAACCCGCGCTGGTAGATGCGGTCCAGGCGAAACCACGGAAACACGGCGGGAAAGGTACGGGGCGGCGGGTGCAGCATGCGCGCGCTGCCGTCCATGCCCAGTTGGTTGGTGCGTTCCATGACGGACAGGCCGCCATTGGGCAACCCGCGCAGTGCGTTGCTCAGCCGTTTGACCGAATCGCGCAAGCGCGGCAATTCGCCGCCATGACTACGGGGCGCATGGGAAAACACTTCATACAGCCCCAACTGTTGAACGAACAGCGGCGCCAGGCGGTCATTCCAATCATTGAAATCCCCTGCGATCAGAATGGGCTCACCGTCCGGCACCATACGCCGAATGCGCTCGGTCAACGCCAGCACCTGGCGCGTGCGGCTGCCGGCAAACAGGCCCAGATGCACCACAAAGCAATGCACCGGGCGGTCGCCCACGTCGATGCGCGCATGCAGCAGCCCGCGTTGCTCCAGGCGGTGGTCGGAGATGTCGAGGTTTTCGTGATCAAGAATGGGAAAGCGCGAAAGCAGCGCATTGCCATGGTCCGTGGCGTGGCGGACGGCATTGCGGCCGTAGGCCACATCCAGCCGCAAGGCGGCGGCCAGGGATTCGTGTTGCGCGTGGAGCAAGGATCGTTGCTCGTTGCGGCCCTGGACTTCCTGCAGGAAGACAAGATCCGGGCGCAGGCCATACAAACCCAAGCGAAGTTCATTCAGGGAGTCGAGCCGGCCCAATGCCGAACGGCCCTTGTGAATGTTGTAGCTGACGACACGGATGAGCGACATAAAAGCGATGGCGCCTTTTGAAAGCAGAGGAACCACTGGCCAGACCCAAGAGCAGCTCCGGCAAGCACCGCCAACAAAGCGGCGTCTGCCAGATTACTCCAATTCAGCCACGCCCTGCCGCGACAAAACACTCACAAGTAGCCACGCAGCCAAGAACGCAACCCGCCGCAAGCCCATGCCGCCCCACAAGCCGGGCCGCCGAGGATCCGGCTCCGCCGGTCCCGCGAGGCGCCCCCCTGGGGGGGAGCCGCCCCCGGCGCCTCGGGGGGGGGCTTACTTAGCCTCGACGTTACGCAAGCGGATGTGCAACTCGCGCAACTGCTTTTCGTCGACTTCGGAAGGCGCTTGCGTCAGCAGATCCTGAGCGCGCTGCGTCTTCGGGAAGGCGATCACGTCGCGGATCGATTCGGCGCCGGTCATCATCGTGACGATGCGGTCCAGGCCGAACGCGATACCACCGTGCGGAGGCGCGCCATACTGCAACGCGTCCAGCAGGTAGCCGAACTTTTCCTGGGCTTCCTCGGCGCCGATCTTCAGCGCGCGGAACACCTTGCTTTGCACTTCTTCGCGGTGGATACGGACCGAGCCGCCGCCGATTTCCCAACCGTTCAGCACCATGTCGTAAGCCTTGGCGAAGGCCTTGCTGGGGTCGGTTTCCAGGAAGTCCTCGTGGCCGTCCTTCGGGCTGGTGAACGGGTGGTGGGCAGCGGTGTAGCGGCCGTCGTCCTCGTCGTATTCGAACATCGGGAAGTCAACCACCCACAGCGGCTGCCAACCGGCTTCGAACAGGCCCGTCTTCTTGCCGAATTCGCTGTGGCCGATCTTCACGCGCAGTGCGCCGATGGCGTCGTTGACGACCTTCTCGCGATCCGCGCCAAAGAAAATGATGTCGCCATCTTGCGCGCCGGTACGCTTGACCAGTTCGGCCAGCGCGGCGTCGTGCAGGTTCTTGACGATGGGCGATTGCAGGCCGTCACGGCCCTTGGCCACTTCGTTGACCTTGATGTAGGCCAGGCCCTTGGCGCCGTAGATGCCGACGAACTGCGTGTAGCCGTCGATTTCGCTGCGGGACATTTCCGCGCCGCCGGGCACGCGCAGGGCGACCACGCGGCTGCCGGGCGCCGTGGCGGCGGCGGCAAACACCTTGAAGTCCACATCACGCATGACGTCGGTCATGTCGGTGAATTCGAGCTTCACGCGCAGGTCCGGCTTGTCCGAACCGTAGCGACGCATCGCTTCCGTCCACGGCATGATGGGGAACGGCTGCGCCAGGTCCACACCCTGCACGACCTTGAAGACGTGACGGATCAGGTTTTCAAAGATTTCACGGATCTCGAACTCGTTCAGGAACGAGGTTTCGCAGTCGATCTGGGTGAATTCGGGCTGACGGTCAGCGCGCAAGTCTTCGTCGCGGAAGCACTTGGTGATCTGGTAGTAGCGGTCAAAGCCCGACACCATCAGCATCTGCTTGAACAACTGCGGCGACTGCGGCAGCGCGAAGAAGTGGCCGGCGTTCACACGCGAAGGCACCAGGTAGTCGCGCGCGCCTTCGGGCGTGCTCTTGGCCAGCATCGGGGTTTCGATATCGATGAAGCCCAGCTGGTCCAGGAACTTGCGCGTTTCGATCGACACGCGGTAACGCAGCATCAGGTTGCGCTGCATTTGCGGGCGGCGCAGGTCCAGCACGCGGTGCGTCAGACGAGTCGTTTCCGACAGGTTGTCGTCATCCAATTGGAACGGCGGCGTGACCGACGCGTTCAGGATTTCGACTTCCTTGCACAGCACTTCGATTTCGCCCGAAGCCAGTTCGCTATTGGCGGTGCCGGCCGGACGCTCGCGCACCAGGCCGGTGACGCGGACGCAGAATTCATTGCGCAGGCGCTCGGCGGTGGCGAAGGCGGCGTTGTCCGGATCGAACACGATCTGGGCCAGGCCCGCGCGGTCGCGCAAGTCGATGAAGATGACCCCGCCGTGGTCGCGGCGGCGGTTCACCCAGCCGTACAGGGTGACGGTCTGGCCGAGATGGTCACGGCAAACCTGGCCGGTGTAGCAGGTACGCATGCGGGATGACTCCGTTGTGTGCTTAGTTTGAGCGTAAGGGTTACGAATCGCCGCGAGGCGCGTCTTGCACGCCAGGCGCCGGAGAGAGCGGAGCCGGTTGGCCCTCGGGCGCAAGCGCCTGGGCCGGGGCGACCACGCCCATGGAAACGATGTACTTCAAGGCCGCGTCCACGCTCATCTGAAGATCGATCGCGTCGGCGCGAGGCATCATCAGGAAAAAGCCGGACGTGGGGTTCGGCGTTGTCGGCACATACACGCTGATGTGGTCGCCTGGCATCAGGCTGGCCACTTCACCGCTGGGTGTACCGGTGACAAAAGCGATGGTCCAGGAACCCGCCCGCGGATACTGCACCAGCACCGCGCGGCGAAACGCCTGTCCGTTCGGGGCAAGCACGGTATCGCTGACCTGCTTGACCGAGTTGTAGATGGAACGCACCAGCGGAATACGGCCCAGCAGGTTTTCCCACTGGTCCACCATGGTACGGCCGATCAGGTTGGCCGCAAACACGCCCGTCAACAGCACCACCACGATGACCAGGACGAAGCGGAAGCCGGGGATGTCGATGCCGAACAGCGATTCGGACGACAGAAAGCCAGGCACGAACCCTTCCAGGGTGGCGACCAGCAAACCCAGCACCCACACCGTGATGACCAGGGGAACCCAGATCAGCAGGCCGGTGATGAAGTACTTTTTGATAAGGCGCATCCGCATCGCGTGGACTCTAGGCGGACGACGTACCGGCGGCCGGCGATCCGGCGGCCGGAGCGCTTGCGGCAGGAGCGCCTGCCGCAGGAGCCGCTGGAGTTGCCGCCGGCGTGGCGGCCGGCGCCGAAGCAGGCGCCCCGCCTTCCGCCGCCGCCCCGGTGGACGCAGCGCCCCCGGAACCATTGCCACGGAAATCGGTGACGTACCAGCCGGAACCCTTGAGCTGGAATCCAGCCGCGGTCACCTGCTTGGAAAACGTGCTTTGGCCGCATTCGGGGCAAACCGAAAGGGGCGCATCGGAAATCTTCTGCAAAACGTCTTTGGCATGGCCGCAGACGCTGCACTTATAGGCGTAGATGGGCATCAAGGGCTCCCAGGCGCGCGCCCGGAAAATAAAAAGCCGTCGGTCGCCAGACAAATGCAGTCCGGGGCGACGGGAGGGCAAGGCCGGAAAAAAATTCGGGAAAGTCTTGAATTTTAGCGGTTTTTCATGAACCGTCGGTGTCCGGCCCGGCCCCGGGGCGCCAAGCGGCACTGCGGGGGCCTGCCCCCGGCGCCGCCGGCCGCCTTTCCCTATACCGGAAGCAGGAACATGATGGCCGCGACCAAGGTGGGCGCGAGGGCCGACAGGAACAGGCGGCCCGACGAAATACTGCCGTCCGGGAAGTGGTTCTTCAGGATGGCGAAGCCCGCCGGATTGGGCGCGTTGGCAATGACGGTCAAGCCGCCGCCCGTGACCGCCCCGGCCACCAGCATGTAGCGCCACGTCTCGTTGGTGCCTTCGACCAGCGAACCCAGATACGTCAACGCGGCATTATCGGTAATGGCCGTCAGCGCCGTGGCGCCCCAGAACAGCACGAACGGTTCCAGCCCGCCCAGCAAGTCCTGCAACCACCATTTCTGCAAACCGCCCAACACCACCAGCCCGGCCAGGAAGAAGCCCACCATCAGGCCTTCCTTGATCAGCAGACGGTTCTGATGGCGCTTATAGGCTTCCGAAAAGCCGATGAACATCATCAGCAGACCCATGAAGATGGCCGGGTGATGGGCGGTAAGCACCACCGCCACCAGGAACGCCAGATGCACCAGGATGACGAGCACCGGCACCGGCGGACGCGAATCCGATCCTTCCGGCGCGTCCACCCCGCCGCCCGTACCGACCGAGCGTTCCATCAAGGCCTTGCGGCAGACGAAGGTCAGGATGCCTGCGTTCAGAAGGACGGCCACCGCGGCGCGCCAGCCGAAATGCTGCACCATGTGCGCGGCGTCCCAGCCGAAGGTGGACGCCACCATCAGCACCGGCGGCGCGGCGTAAGACGTCAACACACCACCGATGGACACGTTCACGAACAGCACGCCCAACGTCAGGTATTTGAAGCCGGCGCGGCCGCTCGTGCGGAAATAGGCATCGCGCAGCAAGATGGCGGCCAGCGTCATGGCGGCGGGCTCGGTAATGAAGGAGCCGCCCAGCGGCACCAGGGACATCACCACGAAGAAGGTCGCCAGCTCGCGCGGCAGCGGCAGCACGCGCGCCACGATGCGCACCATCAGCCCCACCATTTCCAGGATCGGCCGGCTGGCCGCCACCACCATGATCACGAAAACGAACAGCGGCTCGGTAAAGTTGCGCGTGTCCATGTAGTCGATCGCGGTAACGGGACCAGACAGCGCCGCCATCGTCACGATCAGCGCAAATGCCCAGACGCCGAACACCGCCTCCACCTCGGCGAACAAATGCCAGATGCCCGCGTGCGGGCCGCCGCGATGGGCAAGGCGCGCAAAAACGGGAACGGAAAAGGTATGAAGAACCGCCACGGCAAACAGGATGGTGGCGATGACTTCAATAGGCTGGGGCATAAGAGGGACTTCCGAAATAAAGAATCACGCAACGGAAATTCACGCGATGCGAACGCGATCCGGCGCTGCTCACCGAACAAGGCAGGCAATATAACGCAGGCATATGGCCCTGTAACGCAGGGTCTACACCAAGGCGCGCCGCGCTACGCCCGATGCGAAGACGCGCTCCCAGGCCTTGTCTAGCTGATCGGCGCGGGCGGTTCCGCCCCCTGCTGCGCCGCCTTCATCTCCATCAGCAAGCTGTGCAGCATCTCGGTGGACAAGCCGTGCAGCACCAGGCGGTAACCCGCGCGCAAGGTCGACAGCGGCACCAGCGGATGGCTGTTGTTGACCAGGATCAGGTGCTGCGGCGCGCCCAGCAACTTGGCCGTATAGATGCCGATGGTCTCATCCAGCTGCAACGAATTGGCCGCGCGCCAGAAGTCGTTGTCGGTCAGCATCAGCTGATACAGCGGCGTGAACAGTTCGATGGCGCTTTGCAGGTCCAGGAAGTTCAACCTGCCCTGCGGCATGTCTTCCAACTTCAGCGGCGGGTCCTGGATCATCGAGAAGTCCACCGTTTCAGGCGCATGCATTTCCACGCCGGCTTCGCGCAGCGCCTGGTTCAGGCGGATGACGAAGTTGAACAGGTTCAGGTCGTGCTTGACGAAGAGTTCGTCTTTCAGATCATCGATTTCCAGCGGTTGCAGCGGCGTGGTCGTGATTGGCACCGGCGAATTCGCGGCGATGAACGCCAGCGCCTGCGCGCCCAGATGGAAGTGGCGCAGGATCAGCCAGTTGGCCTCGGGCGACACAAAGCGTTTGAGCCCCCAGGCCAGAATGCGATGCAGCAGCTTTGAATGCGACCAGCGGCGCGGCAGAAACGTCTTCACCACCTGGATCAAGATGATGAAGGCGCGCGCCAGCGGCCGCAGGAACGGCAGCAGATACTGGCGCGAGGCGCAACTGGAGTCCGTCAGCCAGGCCTTCTTCACCTTGTCCGGCAAGGGCGTGCTGCGGTCCAGATACAGGGCAAGCCAGGGGTTGGGGTCGGCCGGGTCGTGCGGCTTGGCCAGAAAATCGGGTTCCTTGCTCATGCCGCATCGCCCTCCATCACGTGGTGGAACTGCATCAGGTACAGCGCGGCCGTACGGCGCGCGGTGTCCACGATGCGTTGTTCGGCCCGGCCGTCTTCGTCGCAATCCAGCGCCAGTTCCACCGCCGACAACCAACGCGCCAGATGATGCTCGTCGTTGTGGCCGTGGTATTCCAGAAAGCGGAAGGCATCGGGCGGCAGCTTCAGGCTGGCTTTCAACAGCGGCAACAGCGCCGGCACGATGCGCTGGCCCGTGCCCTCGATGATGTAGATGGCGCCCAGCAGGCCAATCGGGTCGCGCGTGGCGGCCAGGCCGTGCAGATAGGCGTTCAGCGCCTCGCCACCGGGGTTACGGCGCAGCGCGTCGATGTTATCGACCGCGCCACCTGCCGTGCGGTAGTCCTGAAACAGAATCTGGAAGTCGTTCTGTTCTTCGCCGGCATGCATGTCGATCAGCGCGGCAAGCGGCGCGTACTGCTCCGTCAGCGACGCCGCGCCCTCGCGCATCCACTTGCTGCCTTCGCGCACTTGCGGAATCCAGTTCTCCATCCAGTTCAGGTAGTCGGCCGTCTGGAATTGGCGGTTGCGCAGCCGGCGCACCACCGGCGTGCGCCATACCCGCGAACGGTAGTCGTGCCAGATGGCGGCCAGCTCGGTCAGCAATTGGCCCAGGCCTTGCGGGGCCATGTCGGGGTCGTGCGGCGGCGCGATGGCGTCGGCGTCATCGCTTTGCGTGTCGTCGCGGGTCGCGGGCTTGGCGGCGGACATCGTGGTTCCGGCCACCGCCGGCGCATGCACCGCTTCGGCCTCCAGCAGCATATAGGCCGCCATGAAGCGCCCCGACTCGGGGATGTAGCAGAAGATCTGTTCGCCCGGCTTGATCTCGCGCGTTTCCAAAAACTCGGCCAGCATGATCAGGATCGACGCCGCGCCGGTGTTGCCACGCCACGCCAGGTTGCTGAACCAGCGCTCGCGCGGAATCACCAGACCCGCCTTTTCCATCAGGTCTTCGACCACGGGGATGAATTTTTCAGACGAGTAATGACATAGGAAATGGTCGACCTGATCCGGATCCAGCCAGCCGTCGCGCACCAGCTTGGCGTACTCGTGGATGCCGATGTCGAACAGATGCGGCAACAGGCGGATGTCCTGCCGCAGCGACAGCGCGCCGTCGGCCTCGGCCTCGTTCCAGGACGGATAATCCAGATGGCCTTTTTGGCGGTCAGCGGACAGGCCCAGTTGCATGCACACGGGGTAGTCGCCCGAGAACGAGCGCTGATGCACCCATTTCAGCTTCAGCCGAACGCCCTGCGATGCCCCTGCCAGCGCGCGGCCCGAGTTGCCCAGCAGCAAGGCGCCCGCGCCATCCGACAGCATCCAGCGCAGGAAGTGCGCGTCAAAGTCCGCGTCATAGCCACGCGCCGCAAAGCGCGATCGCTTGAACAGGCGCGACGGCAATTCGCTGGCCACGGCCAGGGCGCTGGCGTGTCCGCCCATCTCCACGCCCTGCGCCGCCACCTGGATCGCCGACACGCCCGCCGCGCAAATGCCATGCACCGACAACGTTTCCATCGGCTGCGCGGCAAGCTCGCCCTGGATCATGTTGGCAAAGCCCGGCATCAGCGCATCGCCACCCGACGATCCGCTGGTCAGCAAGGACACAGCGGCAAGGTCGCTGTCATTGCGCCGCAGGCAGTCGCGGATGGCGTTGGCCGCCAGTTGCGCGTTCGTGTAGACCGTCTGGCCTTCCGGGTCGATAGCGTAGTAGCGCTGCTTGATGCCATTCTCGGCAAGGATGCGGCTTTTGATGCGGCTGGACATCCGGTTCAGCGGCGCAATGTAGCTGTCCATGGCGTCGTTGGACACGGCTTCGCCCGGCATGAAATAGCCGGCGCTTTCCAGGTAGACACGATTAAACGCGATGGGCATGTGACAGGCCTCGATGGGGAATGAATGGGACGCTAGCGGACATGCTCGGGCGCCATGCGGGAACGGCTGCGCAAACGCGGCACGAACGCCGCCAGCACGAAGACGCGGCACATATAGGGCAGCAGCCCACGTTCGTTAAGTGCCGGGTCGACGCGCAAGCGATAGTGCTCGCGATGCAGCCGGGTCAGTTCGGACCAATGCGCGCGCGGATGCTCGTGATGCGCGGTATGCAGGCCGATATTGAATAGCATCGGGTTGACCAGCCCTTCGAAATTGCGCGCGTAATTCAGGCCGGCCACCTGGCGCGGCCCGCCGTCGGCGTGCGCGTGCTGCAAGTAGTTGGTGGCCAGCAGCCAGTGCAGTCCGTGCAACTGCGGCACGATCACCAACACCAGCGCCTTGACGGGATTCACCGCCAGCAGCCCGCCCCACAAGCCCAGCCACGCACCGTATTGCGCCATGCTGTAGCGCCACGCGCCCGGCCAGTGGCGGCGCAGTCGCCCCAGCCACGCGAAGAACATCGGGTACAGCACCCAGCCCGCCTGGAACGGGTGCAGCACATAGCCCCACAGGTGATTCGTGTCGCCGCCAAAACGGTACGTGCGCGCGGCGTCGCGTACGCCATGCTTGTAGCGATGATGGTTCGCCACATGCGCGGGATAGAACACAAACGTTGGGTGCCCCTGCAGCAACGTGATCCAGAAATCGGTGGCGCGATTGGTCCAGCGTCCGCGCCACATGCGGATGTGCGTGTGGTTGTGATGGATGACGCCGATGCCCAAGGTCAAAAAAAGCATCAGCGCGTAAAGCGGCCACCAGAATCCGTACACCCATTGCCACGCCGCCAACGCGGGCAGCGCGGCCAGGTAGGCCAGGCTTTGCCAGTCGCGCCGGTTGCGCAGCGACGGCAGGCGGCGCCGCGCGTTAAGCCTTGCCGCCAACAGATTCTCTGCGCTGGAAGGCATCCAGCTGGGGGGCCGCGGCCTCGGCTTGCAGGCGCGTGCGGAACAAGCGGTCCATGAAGGTGAACTGGAAGCCGTAATTGCCGTTGTAGCAGGCGTGGTGCAGATGGTGGCGCCGGCTGGCGGCGAACCAGTGCGCGTAGGACACCTTGGGGAAAAAATCGTAATTGGCGTGGCCGATGCAATTGAAGAACAGGCTGAACAGCGGCACCGACGCCAACGCCCAGAAGCTGAAATCATGCAGCACCATGGGCAGCATGATGACGTTGCCCAGCATCAGCGCTTCGATGGGATGAAAGCTGTAGGTCGAGAACGGCGTGGTCACCACGGACCGATGATGCGGCAAGTGGAAACGGCGCAGCAGCTTGGTGTGCAGCAAGCGGTGGTTGATCCAGAAATGGACATCGTTCCAGGCGACCAGCACCAGGATTTCCACCACCACTTTTTGCCAGCTTGGGTTCGGGTCCAGATGCGCCCAACCCAGTTGCAGCAAGCCCCAGGGAAAGATCATGCCGGTGCCAAACAGCAGGATGGACAGCCCGGACTGCGCAAATTCACGGCGTAGCTGGCCGGGGCCCAAGGGGCGCGGATCCAGCGACCGGCCTATGCCGAGTGCCGGCAACACGTGCTGGGTCAGCAGCCAGGTGGCCGCACCAAAAACCAGATAGATGCCGCCGAAAAACAGCAGCCCCGCCAGCATCACCTGCCAGGCGGACAAGGCTTCAAATGCTTGAGCCATGAACGTTTTGTTTCACCCCGAAGAATGGCCGCATCATAAGCAATCCGTCAGCATCCCGGTAAGGCATTTATTACAAAATGAATCCGGGCACCACAAAGCTGAATGGAACAGCGCGATTGCGGCCTAACTTCCGTCTACTGGCAAGGAAACTGGCGGTTCAGGCCCGCAACGGCCGCGTCCAGGCGCAGTGCCAACGCCGCGCTGGCCGCCGGCATCGGCTGCCGCAGTTCTTCGGTCAAGAGGCCCTGGCGCCCAAGCTGTGCCTTCAGCGGGCCGGGGTTGGGTTCTTCGAAAGCCAGACGGATCACCGGCGCCAAGGCGTGGAACAGCCGACGCGCCACGTCCAGTTGCTGCGCGCGCACCGCCTGGTACATGGCCACGAACAGGTCAGGCCGTACATGCGCGGCGGCGGCAATCATGCCGGCCCCGCCCAGGCACAGCACGGACAAGGTTTGCAGATCTTCGCCCGCCAGCACGTTCATCTGGCCGTCGGCGATCAAGGCCAACGTCTTGTCCAAGGACCCGCCGCAATCCTTGATGGCGGCAATGTTCGGATGCGCGGCCAGCGACAGTAACGTCGATGTCTCAAGCGTGGTGCCCGTGCGGTACGGAATGTCGTAGAGCACCAGGGGAAAGCGCGAGGTATCGGCCAGGCGGCGGAAATAGGCGGCGGCCCCTTCCTGGCCGGCGCGCACGTAGTACGGCGCGGGCGCCAGGATGCCCGCCAGCGGTCGCGTGCCAAAGGCCGACAGGCGTTGCAGCACATGCCCCTGGTGGTTGCCCGCCAGGCCCATGATGACGGGCAGCCGGCCGGCTTCGGTCAACACGGCGTCCAACACTGCCAGCTGCTCGGCGTCGTCCAGTGACGCGGCCTCGCCCGTGCTGCCGCACACGACCAGCCCGTCCACGCCCGCGGCGGCATAGTGGCGCACCAGGCGGCGCAAAGCCCCACCGTCGACAGCGCCACCGGAAAACGGCGTCACCAACGGCACCCAGACGCCTTGGAACACAGATTGTTGAATAGACATGAGAACACTCCTTCGATGTAGGCGGACCGCGGTTGGACCGTACAGAAGTGCTCGGGATATCAGAGGATGCGCGCGGAGGCGCTGAGGCGCCACCAGGAGGCCGCTGTTCCGTCGCCCATCTGACGGAACAGCATGCTCCGGTCAGATGAGCGGCTGTTTTTTGGATTTCAGGCCGACGGCAGCCAGCACCACGCCCAGGGCGCGGATGCAGGAAGCGGATTGGATGGCCTGAAGAATCATGAATGAATAAAAACGATAAGACGCGCGTCGGCGGCTGATGCGGAAATCTACCGGGCGACCGTCAACGTGTCAACGGCGCGCGGTGGCGGGCGGCCTTGCGCGCATCGGACGGCTCGACGGCGCTTAGCCCGCGCTTGTCTACGCTTAACCCAGGCTGGCCAGGAACACGGCGCACAGCGCCTCCATGCCTTGGCGGTCGTCTTCGTCGAAGCGATCAGGCACGGGGCTGTCCACATCCCAGACGCCGATCAGTTCGCCCTGATGCACCAGCGGCACCACGATTTCCGAACGCGACGCGGCGTCGCAAGCGATGTGGCCGGGGAAGGCATGCACGTCGGGTACCAACTGCGTCTGCCGTTGGCTCGCGGCCGCGCCGCACACGCCGCGATTCAAGGGAATGCGCACGCAGGCCGGCTTGCCCTGGAAGGGTCCAAGAACCAGATCGGTGCCATCAAAGAAATAAAAGCCCGCCCAGTTCAGATCGGGCAAGGCTTGATAGGCCAGCGCGCTCAAGTTGGCGGCGTTGGCGATGCGGTCGGGTTCGCCTTCCAGCAGCGCGCGGGCCTGTGCCACCAGTTCGGCATACAGGGCGGACTTGGAGTCGGCGACGATCGGGGCGGCTTCAAACATGGCGATAAATGTAACTGTACAGGCGGTTTTCGATGCAGGTGATTTTAGGGGTTCCACGCGTTAAAGGGGCCGGGCTGCTAGCGTGTGGGACAATACTTTTTTGTCGCAGTCCCGTTACAAGCCTCTCCCTTTACCCTTCTTCTTCAAGAAGCAATCCATGGACAAGCCTCTCGAACCTGCGTTTTCCTTTTCGGAACGCGCCCAGCAACTTACCAGCTCCGCCATCCGCGAGATCCTCAAGGTCACCGAGCGTCCCGAAGTCATTTCGTTCGCTGGCGGCCTGCCGGCGCCCGGCGGCTTCCCGGTAGAAGTGGTACGTGCTGCGTTCGACAAGGTATTGGCCACCAACGGCCGCGCGGCTTTGCAATACGGCCCCACCGAAGGTTTTGCGCCGCTGCGCCAATGGGTTGCCGACGACCTGAACCGCGCGGGCGCCAACGTCGCCGCCGACCAGATCCTGATCGTTTCGGGTTCGCAGCAGGCGCTGGACCTGCTGGGCAAAGTGCTGATCGACAAGGACAGCAAGGTGCTGGTCGAAGACCCCAGCTACCTGGGCGCCCTGCAATCGTTCAGCCTGTACCAGCCGAAGTTCGTGCCGGTGCCCACCGATGAAGGCGGCCTGATCCCCGAAGCCATCACGCCGGAACTGGCCGACGGCGCGCGCTTCCTGTACGCGCTGCCCAATTTCCAGAACCCCACGGGCCGCACGCTGAACCTGGAACGCCGCATCGCGTTGGTCAAGCGCGCCGCCGAACTGAACCTGACCATCGTTGAAGACGACCCCTATGGCGAACTGCGCTACGCAGGCGAGCCGCAGCCGGGCCTGATCGCGCTGGCCGCCGAATACGGCGCCAACGTCGTTCGCCTGGGCACGTTCTCGAAGGTGCTGGCCCCCGGCCTGCGCCTGGGCTACATCGCCGGCGCGCGCTCGCTGATCAACAAGCTGGTGCAGGCCAAGCAAGCCACCGACCTGCACACGCCCACGCTGACGCAGATGGCCGTGTACGAAATCGTCAAGGACGGGTTCCTGGAAGAGCACCTGCCCAACGTGCGCGAAATCTACCGCGCCCAGGGCAGCTGCATGCTGGACGCGATCAAGCAGGAATTCCCGTCCACCGTCACCTGGACCAAGCCGGAAGGCGGCATGTTCATCTGGCTGACGCTGCCCGAACACATGGACAGCACCAAGCTGCTGGAAAAGGCCATCGCGCAAAACGTGGCCTTCGTGCCGGGCGCGCCGTTCTACAGCGGCGCGGGCAAGCCGAACACGCTGCGCCTTAGCTTCGCCACCGTGCCGGAAGACAAGATCCGCACGGGCATCGCCATCCTGGGCAAGCTGCTCAAGGAATACACGGCATAAGCAAACCGTAGCCAGGGCAATGCGGCCTGAAAACCGCATCCTGAACGGCGATTGACCTTCCACGGCCGGGCGCGATGCCCGGCCGTTGTTTTATGCTGTCGGCTTTCCCGACCATTTTCTGACCGTGACAGTGAGCGCCTCGCAACAATCTCCCGTCGATCTCAGCGACATCGTCTTCACCGACTGGGTCGAACGCTGGCTCCCGAAGTCGTGGCGTCCCTACGCCCGCCTTTGCCGCCTGGACCGGCCCATCGGCACGTGGCTGACGTTGTTGCCGGCCATTGCCGCGCTGGTGCAGTCCGCGGGCGGGCTGCCCAACCTGCAACGGCTGATCGTCTTTTCGCTGGGCGCGCTGCTGATGCGCGGCATCGGCTGCACCGTCAACGACATGTGCGACCGCAACTTCGACAAGCACGTCGAACGCACGCGCTTCCGTCCGCTGACCAGCGGCCAGTTGTCGATGAAGAACGCCGTGTGGTTCCTGGTGGGCCAGTTGCTGGTCTGCGGATCCCTGCTGTTCTTCCTGAACGAGATGAGCCGCTGGCTGGCCCTGGCCGTGCTGCCCTTCGTCTTCATCTACCCGCTGTGCAAGCGCGTCACGTACTGGCCGCAAGTGGTGCTGGGCATCTGCTTTAACTGGGGCATGCTGATGGCCTGGTCCGACACGCAGAACGTGGTGCCCCTGGCCGCCATCGCGATGTGGCTGGGTGCGGTGCTTTGGCAGGTGGGCTACGACAGCATCTACGCCTATGTCGACGTGCGCGATGACCGCAGCCTGGGCCTGCATTCCACCGCCATGCGCTTTGGCGACCAGGGCAAGCTTTGGATAGGCGGGTTCTATATCGCCACCGTCGTGCTGTGGGCCTGGGGTGGCCACGCCATGGGGCTGTCGTGGGCGTATCAGGTGGGGATGGCCGCCGTGGCGGTACATCTGACGTGGCAATTGAAGGTGTTCGACATCCAGCGGCCCGACCGCAACTTCATGCTGTTCCGCGCCAATCTGTGGCTGGGCGCGCTGCTGGTTGCGGCCGCGTTGGCGGGCACGCTGATCCGCTAGGCAAGACGGGGCATGCACGCAGACGCGGCGCAGATCCGGCGTAGTTCCGGCGTAGGTTCGGCGAAAATCCTGGGCATGAGCCGGTCACGATTTGCCGCGCGCGCATTGCCGCCTGGGCCGGATCGCGCCATCATGGCGCTTGTCGAAACGACCTACGGAGACACCGCATGCCCTCTTTCGTGAAATCCCTGGCGACTGCCGCCGCCGCATCCGCCATGTTCGGTGCCGTGTTCGGCACAATGCCCGCGCAAGCCGCCACCGACTGCTCGGCGCAGCGCGGTTGCGCCGCGAAATTCTGCGAAATCGAAAACGACATCGCCGCTGCCCAGGCACAGAACAACACGCGCCGCGAAGCCGGCTTGAAGAAGGCACTGGCCGAAGCCCGTGCCAATTGCACCGACGGCCGCCTGCAGTCGCAGCGCGAAGCCGACGTGCGTGAGAAACAAACCAAGGTGTCCGAACGCGAGCAAGAGTTGAAGGAAGCCCGCGCCAAGGGCAAGCAAGACAAAATCGACAAGGCCCAGCGCAAGCTGGAAGAAGCCCAGTCCGAATACAACGCCGCGCTGGTTGAGTTGAACCGCTAAGCGTTTTGCGCCTTTCTCGCCTTGCAAAGCCCCGGGCCTATCCCGGGGCTTTTGGTTTTGGGGCGTGCGACTGATTTTCCGGGCATGCGCGTTTGTGGGTGGATGAGCGCGGCTGCCTCGACCACCACCTATCGTGTCATCAGACGGAAATATCACCACCCATGGTGCCAACTGGTGGAATTCAAATCGATTAGCACAGAATTTGGAAAGATGTTTTCAGGTAATAAGGGTTTATCCCAGGGTTCTTTGAGCACAGAATGCATCTCATCGGGACACAGCAAGCGAACCCCCGGCAATGACGCCAGCGGTTCGAATCCCAAGCTCACAAGACACCGGAGGTCTGCTATGAAAACCCTTGCTACCGCATTGATGCTGTCCATGTCCGTTCTGGCTGCCGGCGCGCAAGCCGCCGAAGCCGACCAAGGCCCGACCCGCGCACAGGTTCAGGCCGAACTGCAACAAGCCAAGGTTTCGGGCCAATACACGTTCGGCGAAGAAGGCTACCCCGCCCCCATCGCCCAGACGTCCAGCCTGACCTCGCAACAAGTCCAAGCTGAACTCGCCCAAGCCAAGAACGCTGGCGAAGTCACCTTCGGCAACCTGGACTACCCGCCCGTCGCCGCTGCTGAACACGCCACGTCGCTGAGCCGTTCGCAGGTTCAGTCGCAACTGGCCCAAGCCAAGGCGGAAGGCCTGGTCACCTTCGGCAACCTGGACTACCCCCCCATGGGCAGCTGATCCACGGGCCTGAAAAGGCCGTGACAGCCCCATCGAAAGCCCCTCGGCAAACGCCGGGGGGCTTTGTTTTTGACGATTCGACATGCAATTAAGTCATATCGGCGTTAACTTAAACCGTTACGACAGATTTGATTCTACAAATCGACAGCGCTCACGCATAGGATGAGGCCACCCCCATCCCCTTTGATTGCAGGAGCAGCACCATGTCCACCTCAGCCACCCGCCCCATCGTCTTGCTGGGCGCCGGAAAAATCGGTTTCGCTATTGCCCTGATGCTGGAACGCAGCGGCGATTACACCGTTCTGGTTGCCGATCAGGACCCCGCCCGGCTGACGGTTTTGGCCGAACTGGGCTGCGAAACCCGCCAGATCAGTGACGACGCCTCGGTGGCGCGCTGCATCGAAGGCGCCTATGCCGTGGTCAACGCCCTGCCCTTTCATCGCGCCACCGCCGTCGCAGGCCTTTGCGCCCGTGCCGGCGTGCACTACTTTGACCTGACCGAAGACGTCGCCAGCACCCACGCCATTCAGGCGCTGGCGGGCGATGTGCAGAGCGTGTTGATGCCGCAATGCGGCCTGGCTCCCGGCTTTATCGGCATCGTCGGCAACGCGCTGGCACGCCGCTTCGACACCTTGCTAGACCTGCGCATGCGCGTGGGCGCGCTGCCGCGTTACCCCTCCAACAGCTTGCGCTACAACCTGACCTGGAGCACCGAAGGCCTCATCAACGAATACTGCAACCCTTGTGAGGCCATCGTCGATGGGCAATTGACCAGCGTGCCGGCGCTGGAAGGCTATGAAACGTTCGCGCTGGATGGCGTGGAATACGAAGCCTTCAACACCTCGGGCGGCCTGGGCACACTGCCCGCGACGCTGCTGGGCCGTGCCCGCAACGTCGACTACAAATCCGTGCGCTATCCCGGCCACTGCAACATCATGAAGTTGCTGCTCAACGACCTGCGCCTGCGCGATCGCCGCGACCTGCTCAAGGATATTTTCGAGTCCGCCATTCCCACCACCGAGCAGGACGTCATCGTCATCCAGGCCTCGGCATCCGGCCATCGTCACGGCCGCTTGGAAGAAGAGTCCTACCCGATCCGCGTGTTCGGCGCGGACGTGGACGGCCACCGCCTTAGCGCCATCCAGTTGTCCACGGCGGCGGGCATCTGCGCGGCGCTGGATCTGGTGGCGCAAGGCGCCTTGCCGCAAAAGGGATTCGTGGGCCAGGAAGCGATTGATCTGGATGCCTTGCTGAACAACCGCTTCGGCCGTGTGTACGCTGGCAAACCGCTGGCGCTGGCAGGCTGCGCAACGGCCGACCGCTAAAGGCCGCTTTCCATCGCGCGGGCGCACACGCCCGCCCGCGCGGCGTTAGGTCCAACCTTCCAGACGTAGCGTCGCGCGCACCAGCCGCTGTTCTTCCTGTTCGATATCCGACAAGCTTTGACGCACGCTGTCCACATGGTCGGCGGCGGCTTTGCGCGCCTGTTCCGGCTGGCGTCCCGTCACCGCGTTGAACAGGCGCGTGTGCTGCCGGTCGATCTGCCGCTTTTCGGGTTCGCGGTGGTACAGGTTGTTCACGCACGCAAACACCGAACCCAGCAGCAGATCCGTCAGCGATTGCAGCGTGTGCACCAGCACCGGGTTATGCGAGGCCTCGCAGATCGCCAGATGAAAGGCGTGGTCCAGATGGGCGTGGGTGGCCGTATCGGTGGCCGTGCCCTGCGCCGCCACCATGTCGTCATAACGACGGCGGATCATGATGAAATCCGCCTCGGTGCCACGTATGGCGGCAAGCCGCGCGGACTCGGCTTCCAGCAGCGAACGCACTTCCAGCAGGTCGTACAGCGTGCGGGGCTGCGAGTTGAACAGATGCATCAACGGCCCGGCGTCCACCTTTGAAATGTGCGCCACGAACGAGCCCTTGCCTTGCGCGGTGTGGATGATCTCGCGCGCGCGCAACAGCTTCAGCCCTTCGCGCAGCGCCGTGCGCGACACGCCCAGCTTTTCAGTCAAGCGCCGTTCGGACGGCAACGCCTGCCCCGCCTTGAGCACGCCATCCAGGATCAGGCGTTCGATACGTTCGGCGACCTCGTCCGCCACCTGGCGGGGTTTTTCTTCTGTTTCCGCGTACATGCAATCTCCGCACCAGTGGTATGACCAAGCCGAACCAGTGTTTCCGGCGAATTACCATACCCTCGTAAGTGGCTGATATAGAACCACAAAAATCTGGTATCTGTCTTCACCGCCGTAAACAAACTGGTATGACCAGCTGGTTTTGATATGGACATTGGAGCGGGTGCGAACGATGATGTCAAAACAGATTCGCCCGGCGCCCCGGCGCCGGCCAGCCCTACTTACCGTTAGAGACCCGCATGACTCAACGCATCCAGCACCACGGCCTGCAAGTGGCGGCCAATCTCAACCAATTCATCGAACAAGAAGCCTTGCCCGGCACCGGCCTGGATGCCGACGGGTTCTGGCAGGGCTTTGCGGCGCTGGTACACGACTTGGCGCCCAAGAACCGCGCGCTGCTGGCCGAACGCGACCGCCTGCAGGCCGAACTGGACACCTGGCACCGCGCCAACCCCGGCCCCATCGCCGACCCGGCCGCCTACCGCAAGTTTCTGGAGGGCATCGGCTACCTGCTGCCCCAGCCCGCCAGCGTGCAGGCCACCACCGATAACGTCGATACCGAAATCTCGCAGCAGGCCGGCCCGCAACTCGTCGTGCCGATGTCGAACCCCCGCTATGCCTTGAACGCCGCGAATGCGCGTTGGGGCAGCCTGTATGACGCCCTCTACGGCACCGACGCCATTCCCGCCACGCCGGGCGACACCGGCAAGGGCTACAACCCCGAGCGCGGCGCCGCGGTCATTGCACGCGCGCGCAGCTTCCTTGATACCGCCGCCCCGCTGGCCAACGGTTCGCACGCCGACGCGCAAAGCTACACCGTTGAAGGCGACCAACTGCGCGTGGCCTTGGCCAAGGGCGTGGTCACCGGCCTGAAGTTCGGCTCGCAGTTCGCCGGCTACCAAGGCGAGGCGTCCGCCCCCACGGCTATCCTGTTGAAGAACAACGGCCTGCACTTCGAAATCCAGATCGACCGCGCCAACACCATCGGCAGCACCGACGCCGCCGGCGTCAAGGACGTGCTGGTTGAAGCCGCGCTGACCACCATCATGGACTGCGAAGACTCGGTCGCCGCCGTCGATGCCGACGACAAGGTCCATATCTACCGCAATTGGCTCGGCCTGATGAAGGGCGACCTGACCGAAGACGTCACCAAGGGCGGCAAGACCTTCACCCGCAAGCTGAACGCCGACCGCCAGTACACGCGCCCGGACGGCGGCGCGCTGACCTTGCATGGCCGTTCGCTGATGTTCGTGCGCAACGTGGGCCACTTGATGACCAACCCCGCCATCCTCGACCGCGATGGCCAGGAAATCCCGGAAGGCATTCTGGACGCCGTCGTCACCAGCCTGGCCGCGCTGCACGACCGCACCGCCAAGCTGAATTCGCGTACCGGCTCGGTCTACATCGTGAAGCCCAAGATGCATGGCCCCGATGAAGCCGCCTTCGCCAGCGAACTCTTCGACCGCGTGGAAGACCTGATCAAGGTGCCGCGCAACACGTTGAAGATGGGCATCATGGACGAAGAGCGCCGCACCAGCATCAACCTCAAGGCCTGCATTGGCGCGGCGGCCTCGCGCGTTGCCTTCATCAATACGGGCTTTCTGGACCGCACCGGCGACGAAATGCACTCCAGCATGGAAGCCGGCCCGATGCTGCGCAAGGGCGACATGAAGTCCACCGCCTGGATCACGGCCTACGAGCGCAACAACGTGCTGGTCGGGCTGGACACCGGCCTGCGCGGCCGTGCCCAGATCGGCAAGGGCATGTGGGCCATGCCCGACCTGATGGCGGCCATGCTGGAACAGAAAATCGCGCATCCGAAGGCCGGCGCCAATACCGCCTGGGTGCCTTCGCCCACCGCCGCCACGCTGCACGCGCTGCACTATCACCAGATCGACGTGCAAGCGGTGCAGAAGGAACTGGAACGCACCAAGCTGGACAGCGTGCGCGACGACTTGCTGGGTGGGCTGTTGACCGTGCCGGTAGGCGACCCGTCCAAGTGGTCCGCCGCCGACATCCAGCAGGAACTGGACAACAACGTGCAGGGGATCCTGGGTTACGTGGTGCGCTGGATCGACCAGGGCGTGGGTTGCTCCAAAGTGCCCGACATCCACAACGTGGGCCTGATGGAAGACCGCGCCACCCTGCGCATCTCCAGCCAGCACATCGCCAACTGGCTGCGCCACGGCGTGACCAACAAGGACCAGGTCATGGAGACCTTCAAGCGCATGGCCAAGGTGGTGGATGGCCAGAACGCCGGCGACGCGCTCTACCAGCCGATGGCCGGCAACTTCGACACCTCGCTGGCGTTCAAGGCCGCATGCGCCCTGGTGTTTGAAGGCCTGACGCAACCGAACGGCTACACCGAACCCTTGCTGCACAAGTATCGCCTGCAGTTCAAGGCGGCCTGATCGCTGTTCGCGTTACACGCTAAAACGGGCAGCCTGGGCTGCCCGTTTTTTTTTGCCAGCCAAATAAGCCCCATTTAATAAACACATTACTTTCGCACAGTCGTGCTAAATTCTGCCGCATGACTGCCAAAACAGAAAAGAGCGAGCTGACCTTCGCCGCCATCGTGGATGCGTCCCTGGAGATGGCCGCGACCCAAGGCATGGAAAGCTTGTCGCTGGGCCAAGTTGCCAAGCGGCTCGGCATCAGCAAAAGCGGCGTATTTTCGCGCGTGGGTTCGCTGGAAGCCTTGCAGCAGGCCGTGCTGGACGAATATGACCGGCGCTTTGTGGCCGCCGTCTTCACCCCCGCCATGGCGCAACCGCGTGGCCTGCCCCGCTTGAACGCGCTGGTGTCGCTATGGGTGGAGCGCGCCAGCAACGTCGAGCTGTCGACGGGCTGCGTCTATGTGGCCGGCGCCTTTGAGTACGACGACGTGGAATCGCCGCTGCGGGCCGTGCTGGAAGGCAACCTGCGGCGCTGGCGCACGGCCATGGTGCGCACGGTGCGCCAAGCGCTTGAGGCCGGCCATTTGCGGCCCGACACCGACCCGGAACAACTTGTGTTCGAGGTGTACAGCCTGATGATCGGCCTGATGCATGACGCCCGCTTCCTGCGGGACCCGAAAGCCCCCGCGCGCGTGCGCGCTGCCTATGACAGGCTTATCTCGACGTACCGCAGCTTTACGTACCTGGAATAACCCACTCCCCGCCGGCCAATGCCGGCGATTTTCTGGACCAATTTCGCACGATCGTGCGAAATATTCTTTGGATACTGCCATGTGGATGCTGATCGCCGCTCTTGCCCTCGCCGTACTGGCCTACCTTTGGCGGCAATGGCGCGCCCTGCTGCGTGAATTGCCCGACTGCGCGGAACATCTAGTGCTGTTCTAGTGGTCAAGCGTCATCCCGGTCTATATTCCGGAAAAGGCCATCGAAATTCCCTATGCCGCGTTCCGTCCATTTATTGATCGTCGACCCGCAGAACGATTTCTGCGATCTGCCCGAGCCTTACCTGCCCCGGGATCCCATGACCGGACAGGCCAGGCAACCCGCCCTGCCCGTGCCGGGCGCCCACGCCGACATGCAGCGGCTGGCGCGTTTCATCGACGCCACCGCGCCAGTATTAAGCTCGATCACCGTCACGCTGGATTCGCACCATCGCGTGGACATCGCGCATCCAACGTTCTGGCACGCCGGTGAAGGTCAGGCCGTCGAGCCGTTCACGCCGATATCCGCCGCGCAATTGCGTGCCGGCCAGTTTGTGCCTCGCCACGCGGACGACCTGCCACGCACCCTGACCTATCTGGACCAGCTTGAAGCACGGGGCCGATACACGCTGATGGTGTGGCCGGTGCATTGCGAAATCGGCACGTGGGGCCACAACGTGCACCCCGACGTGCGGGCGGCGTACAACCGCTGGGAAGACGCCGGGCAATTCATCGTGCGCAAGGTGCCCAAGGGCACGAACCCATGGACGGAACACTACAGCGCGCTGATGGCCGAAGTGCCGGACCCCGATGACCCGCGCAGCCAACTAAACCGCGGCTTGCTGGATTCGCTGGATCGTTCCGACCTCATCCTGGTCGCGGGCGAAGCGGGCAGCCATTGCGTGCGAGCCACGGTGGAGCATCTGTCCGAACATCTGCCTGGGGGCAATCTGTCGCGCATTGTGCTGCTGACCGACTGCATGAGCCCCGTCCCCGGCTTCGAAGACGCTCAGACAACTTTTCTGCAACGCATGCGCGATCTGGGCGTACAGGAACGCACCAGCATCGACATGGCGCGCGCGCTGCAAAGCTGACATCCGTGGTTGACGTCAGTCCTGCTGCGCTTAGACGCCAGCCGCGGGCTTGGCGGCCTTGTCGCATGCCACGTACAAGGCGCTGATGGCCTCGCACAACGCGGGCGGTTGCTGGAACAGCCGCGAGACCAGCAGGCAGCCTTGCACGGTAGCAAAGACCGCGCGGCCTGCCGCGTCAGCCGAGCCAGAGAATCTCAGCGTGCCCTCAGCGGCGCCTTGAGCCAGCACACGCGCCAGCCACGCTTCGTGAGCACGGAAAAATCCCTGCAATGCGCCGCGAACGCGCTCAGACAAGGTCATGATGTCAGCGGCCAACATGCCGCCCAGACAAAGTTCACCTTCGCCGCAAGCCGCCGATTCCATCATCGACAGGTACGCCTTAAGCTGCGCTTGGGCAGGCTGCGTGGTGTCGATGCCGCGTATGGCACCCAGCGCGCGCGTGCTGTAGGCTTCGACCGCTTCGTACAGCAGGTCGTCCTTGCCTGGAAAATAATAGTGAATGCTGGACGTCTTCACGCCCACATGCTCCGCCAAGTCGCGGTAGCTGAAACCATTGCATCCGCGCGTTCGGATGAGCTTTTCGGCATGCGCCAGCAGCAGGTCTCGGGTTGTGTTGGGGGTCGGAGTGTCCATGGCTGAATATTACCTACTAATAGGTCGGTCCGTCATCGGTGCCCGCCCTAGTGTGTGGACCGAAGCCCGTGCGAACCCCGGCCGGGAAACATCCCGCCCCCCGGGGTTCGCATGTGCCGGCATCGGCTTAGCCTTGCACGGGCGGGTAGTCGAGTTCGCCGGTGTCGGTCAGGCCTTGGGCACGGGCTGCAGCCAGTTCTTGCTTGACCTGAGCGCGGGTCTTGTCGGCACCGACGGCGGCAAAGGCCGTGGCGGATTCGCCTTCTTCACCGAACACCAGTTCGCCATTGGCGCGGGCGTCGGCCAACTCTTGCTGCACTTGGGCACGGGTTACGGTGCTGGCGGTGTTCAGGGGAGGCGGATAGTCCAGTTCGCCAGCTTGGGCGGCGCCGATAAACGAGGCGGACAAAATCAGGGCGGATACGAGGGTCTTCATGGTTGAACTCCAGTAAGGATCAATGCTGCGTAAGGGGGCAAGCGGTTTGAACAATCAGGATGAAACGCTGCTTCGAAAAGCCATCTATGCCTAGATAGATAAGGCTTCAAAAAACTCAGCCTTCCACGGGCGGGTACGCCAGTTCGTTGCTTTCGGTCAGGCCTTGCGCACGGGCGGCGGCCAATTCCTGCTTCACTTGGGCGCGGGTCTTGTCCGAGCCAGCATCAGCAAACGTCGTCGCGGCGTAGCCTTCTTCACCGAACTCCAGTTCGCCATTGGCGCGGGCGGCAGCCAGTTCTTGCTGCACTTGGGCGCGCGTCACGGTGCTGGCGGTGTTCAGGGGAGGCGGGTAGTCCAGTTCACCGGCTTGAGCGGCGCCAATGAACGAAGCGGACAGAATCAGGGCGGATACGAGGGTCTTCATGGTTAATCTCCAGTAAGGATCAGTGCTGCGTATGGGGGCAATCGGTTTGAACAATCAGGATGAAACGTTGCTTCGAAAGCTATCTATGCCTAGATAGATAAGGCTTCAAAAAACTCAGCCTTGCACGGGCGGGTAGGCCAGTTCGTTGCTCTCGGTCAGGCCTTGGGCACGGGCGGCGGCCAATTCCTGCTTCACTTGGGCGCGGGTCTTGTCCGAGCCAGCATCAGCAAACGTCGTCGCGGCGTAGCCTTCTTCACCGAATTCCAGTTCACCGTTGGCGCGGGCGGCAGCCAGTTCTTGCTGCACTTGGGCGCGCGTCACGGTGCTGGCGGTGTTCAGTTCGGGCGGGTAGTCCAGTTCGCCGGCTTGGGCGGCGCCAATGAACGAGGCGGACAGGATCAGGGCGGATACGAGGGTCTTCATGGTCAGTTCTCCAGATGGAATATGCGAAAGATGCTTCGGTTGAGTTTGGGTTACGATCGCCAGCTATCTACTTATAGATAGGTACGGCGATAAATAAAAAGGGCCAATCAAAAAATCGTCCTACTGTATTTCTGGCTTCGGCGGCAGCGGTGTTTCCGGGGTGTGGCCTGTACTGCCTGCTGCGGTTGCTGCTTGTGCTGCGTCGATGGATGAATCTTACCTACTACTAGATAGATAGCGCAAGCGGGTTTTGTGAAACTAAATATTTCATGATGCCGGGGGACCACAACGCGCTAGCGCGTCGCCGCCACCAACACCATCATCGGGCGATCACGCTCTTCATCCAGCGCCGGTTGCGCCGCCAGTTGCTCAGCCGTCGGCGCCCACTCCTGCACGTGCGTGATGGTGAACCCGGCCGCGATCAACTGGTTCAAATACGTGCCCAGCGTGCGGTGCTGCTTGATCACGCCTTTGGCCAACCAGTCCGTGGTGCGCGGCCCCTCCACGGCGTATTGGTTCAGCGGCCAGACCCGGCGCCCGGTGGCATCTTGCACGAAGCCCGGCTGCGCCGGCGCGGTGTAGATGGGGTGCTCGGCAGAGAACACAAAATGCCCTCCTGGCGTCAGCGCGCGATAAATCGCGGCAAACAACTCGGGTAATCGTTCGATGTAATGCAGCGTCAAAGAGCTGTAGGCAAAGTCGTAGGCCGCGGCGGGTAGCGTCAGGTTTTCCAGGTCGGCGCGTTGATAAGTGATTCGGCCGGCGGGCGTCGTGGCGCGTGCGCGGTCCAGCATGTTTTGGGATACGTCCAGGCCCAATACCTGGGCGGCGCCCTGCGCTTCTGCCCACCGGCAGAACCAGCCAAAGCCACAGCCCAGGTCCACCACGCGGCTGCCGGCCAATGCGGGTATCAGCGCCTGCAGTGCTGGCCATTCGGGCGCGCCATCCAGGCCGTGCACGGATCGGGCCATCTGGCTATAGCCTTCGAAAAACTCAGCGGTGTCATAGATGTTTTGCGTCATGGCGCGTCCTTTGTGCAGGGCATTCGTACGCCTGTATTGCGCATTCCGGCTGCGGATGCGTCAGGCTGGATCCGACCTTACCAGGATCGCGGCGACGCGCCGTAGCGCAGTTTGAAGACCTTGCTGAAATGGCTCAAGCTGGAAAAGCCCACCTCGCCCGCCACCTGCGTCACGCTCATGCCGGCCTGCAACAAGTCCGATGCGCGGGCCAGCCGCATATCACTCAGATAGGCATGCACCGAACGGCCCACGCATTCGCGCATCAATTGCTGCAAGCGCTTCTCTGACAGCCCCACCGTGCGCGCCAGAAGCCCCGGCGGCCAGTGTTCCGCGCAGCGATCCCGCAACAGTTGGCACGCGTGACGTATCCGTTGATGTTCGTGCGCCGCGGGGCCGGCCAGCGCGGCAGGCAAGGACAGTAGCTGCACGAATGCCGACAGCATTTCAAGGGTCTTGGCGCGATACCAAAGGCGCCGCGCGTCTGCCGCTGGCGGCGCATCGCTGGAAAGGCTGCCCGCCAAGGCCAGCAAGCCGGCGGGCGCGTCCAGCGACGCCACCAAGGACCCCTGCGCCGGTACGCTGACATCGCGGTGAAAACGCTGCCGCAGCAAGCCGATGGGCATCGTGCCGCCCGCGCGCGTCAGCGCGTCCGGCGTGTAGCGGATATCCACCATTCGCACCCGACGCCTGGCCGGCAGATGCGTGGCCCAGCCCATCACGCGCTCGTGGTTGAACAAAAGCGCCGCGCCGCCCGTCACCTTCAGAGGCTCACCCCCTTCCAGCGCCAACAGGGCATCGCCTTCCAGCCAGACCTGCATGCCGAATACCGGCGCGCCCGGCGCGGGAATCGTCAAGGTTCGTCGTGGGCAGCCATCCAGCACCACCAGGCTGACGCCATCATCAACCCGCAGCACTTTTTCGATGACATCTTCCCAGTCGTCGGTGGCGGGCACGGTCGGCAGCGTGCCGCGCCACCATTCATGCGGCTGGACGGGACCCGTGCAGGGGTCGGGCAGTGACAGAGTAGACAAGGGCGCGGTGGCGCTGGCAGGCATAGGTGGCGGGCGCAAAAAACGGGGCGGCAGCAAAACCGTCAATCGGCGCCGAAGAAACGTCAGACAGAAAAACCGGGATCTGGAATCATGCCGACGCTTAGGAATGATTCTTGTTAATTATAAATTGAACCAGGGGTAACACCGTGTCCTTTTCCAAGAAGCCGCTGCCGTTGGCGCTGTTGGCCGCCATTGCCGCGTCGCCGGCTGTCGTCGCCGCCCAAACCGCGCCGCCTGCCGCAAGCGGCGTGACCACGCTGGCCCCGGTGGTGGTGCAAGGCGCGCGCGACGCGTCGCCCACCTCTGGCGCGGACTTCGTGGCCACGCGCAGCCGCTCGGGCACCAAGTCGGACGCGGAACTCATCAACACGCCCCAGACCATCAACGTCATTACCCGCAATGAAATGGACCAGCGCGGCGTCACCTCGGTCGCCCAGGCCGTGCGCTACACCCCGGGGGTGATTGCGCAATACGGCGACAACGACGTGCGCTATGACTGGCTGACCATACGCGGCTTTACGCCGTCGCGCTATCTGGACGGCCTGCTGCTGCCCTTTGGCGCGCGCGGCTACTCGCAGCCACGTATCGACACCTATGGCCTGGAGCGCATCGAAATCCTGAAAGGCCCGTCGTCAGGCCTGTACGGCCAAAGCGCGCCGGGTGGTCTGGTCAACATGACCAGCAAGCGCCCCACCGCCGAGCCACTTAACGAAGTGGTGTTGCAGGCGGGCAGCTTCAACCGCTTTCAGGGCGCATTCGACTTCTCTGGCCCGGCCGATGAAGAAGGCAAGTTCCTATACCGCTTGACGGGCACGCTGCGCGACAGCGATACGCAGTATCAGCACGTTGACGACGAACGCCAGTTCATCGCCCCCAGCTTTACCTGGCGCCCGTCGTCCGACACCAGCCTGAACCTAAGCGCCCAATATCAGAAGATCACCAGCCATGGCGGCGGCGGCGCCCCCGTGTTGCCCGTCATCGGCACGCTGGAAAAAAGCGACACCGCCGGCTACATCCCGCGCGACCGCTTCGTGGGCGAACCCGGCTACGACATCTTCACCAACGAACAAACCATGGTCGGCTACACGCTAGACCATCGCGTGAACAACACCTGGAGCCTGCGCCAAAGCGCCCGCTACACGAACGTCGACACCAACACGCGGCGCGTGCAGATTGGCGCGATGGTGTCGGACACCCAGGCCATCCGCTACGCCTGGGCCTTTCCCGAAACCTCGCACACCTTTCAGATCGATAACCAGTTGAACGCCAAGTTCAGCAGCGGCCCGATGCGTCATGACCTGACCTTCGGCCTGGACTACCTGCGCGAAAAGTCCCGCTACAACGAGAGCAGCCTGGGCCTGATGCTGCCACCCGCGTCCCCCTTGTTTGACGTGTTCGACCCTGACTACGGCACCTCGGTAACGCGCCCGCCCACCGCCACCAAGATCAACATGACGCGCACGCAGCTAGGCCTGTACGCGCAAGACCAAATTGAACTGGACCGCCTGCGCTTCACGTTCGCCGGCCGCTATGACTGGACCGAAGGCACCACCGACAACGGCACCGTGGGCAGCGGCGGCCAATGGGGCTGGACGTCCCGCAAGGCCGATGCGGACCGCTTCACTGGGCGCGCCGGCGTGACCTATCGCTTCGACAATGGTCTGGCGCCGTACCTGAGCTATTCCACGTCTTTCCAACCCATGACGGGCGTCACGCGCGACGGCTCGGCGCTCAAGCCCACCACGGGCGAACAGTACGAAGCCGGCGTGAAGTTCCAGCCCGATGGCTACGACAGCTTCATCACGCTGTCAGCCTTCCAGATCACGCAGAAGAACGTCAGCACGCCGGATCCCGTCAACACCAGCTTTGTCGTGCAGACCGGCGAAGCGCAGGTGCAGGGCATCGAGCTGGAAGGCAAGGCCAGTTTCGACAACGGGCTGGACCTGACCATGTCGTATGCGTTGAGCGACAGCGAAATCACCAAGACCAACGTCGCCGCGCAACGTGGCAACCAGTTGATCTTCGTGCCGCGCCATCAAGCCGCCTTGTGGGCCGACTACACGCTGCGCGACGGTCCGCTGCAAGGCGTGGGCCTGGGCGCCGGCGTCACGTACCGCGGCGGCTTTTATGGCGACTTGAACAACCGCTACGCCATCCCCGCCGTCACGCTGGTGGACGCGGCCATCCGCTATGACCTGGGCCGCGCCAGCCCCACGCTGGCCGGCGCGCAGGTGGCGCTGAACGTGTCCAACCTGTTCGACAAGCGCTACGTCGCCAACTGCCTGGGCACCGCTGTCAGTTGCTACTGGGGCGCGGAACGCACGGTGATGGCGACGCTGCGGTATCGCTGGTAAATCGGACGTGGATCGCGGGTGATTCGCGGGTGACCCGCTCAGGATGACCCGCTGAGGGTTCGCCGGTGATTCGCCGGCAAACCCCGTGCGGGGCGGCTGCCGCCTACGCCGACAATTGCCGCATGACGGTGATCAGGTCCGACTTGCCTTCAAATCCGATGCCGGGCAGCTCCGGCATCGTGACGTAGCCACCATCCACTTTCACGCCATCGGGAAACCCGCCGAAGGGCTGGAACAGGTCCGGGTAGCTTTCGTTGCCGCCCAGCCCCAAGCCTGCCGCAATGTTCAAGGACATCTGGTGGCCGCCGTGCGGAATGCAACGGCTGGCCGACCAGCCGTGCTGCTTCAGCATGTCCAGCGTGCGCAGATACTCCACCAGCCCGTAGCTCAGCGCGCAATCAAATTGCAGCCAATCACGGTCCGGACGCATGCCGCCATGGCGGATCAGGTTGCGCGCGTCCTGCATCGAAAACAGGTTCTCGCCCGTCGCCATGGGGTTGGCGTAGTAGTTGCGCAGCGTGGCCTGCAATTCGTAATCCAGCGGGTCGCCCGCCTCTTCGTACCAGAACAGGTCGTACTGCGACAGCGCCTTGGCGTACTGGATGGCGGTGTCCAGATCAAAGCGGCCGTTCGCATCCACCGCCAGCTTCTGCCCGTCTTGCAGCACGCTCAAGATGGAATCGATGCGGCGCAAGTCCTCATCCAGCGACGCCCCGCCAATCTTCTTCTTCACGACCGTGTAGCCGCGATCAATGTAGCTACGCATTTCGTCCTTGAGCTTGCCGTGGTCTTGCCCAGGGTAGTAATACCCACCCGCCGCGTAGACGAACACGCGGCGGTCGGCCTGGCCGTTGCCGTAGCGGTCGGCCAGCAACTGGAACAGCGGCTTGCCCTCGATCTTTGCGACCGCATCCCACACCGCCATGTCGATGGTGCCGATCGCCACCGAGCGCTCGCCATGGCCGCCCGGCTTCTCGTTCGTAAACATGGCGTTCCAGATCTTGTGCGGGTCCAGGTTCTTGCCCGTCGCGTCCACCAGCGATTCCGGATCCGCCTCCATGACGCGCGGAATGAAGCGTTCGCGCATCAACTTGCCCTGGCCATATCGGCCATTCGAATTGAAGCCGTAGCCCACCACCGGCTTGCCGTCGCGGATCACGTCGGTGATCACGGCAACCAGGCTCAGCGTCATCTTGCTGAAATCGATATAGGCGTTGCGGATGGGCGAGCTGATGGGCAGCGTCTGTTCGCGGATCTCGACGATTCTCATGGGTGTCTCCTGATGCGCCGCCAGTTCGCGGCGTTGGTGCAAATGGGAACCCCTAGCGTAGAGGCGAATACCCGCACTAAGATTCACCATTATTCATTTGATTATTTACTTTCAGTGAAAACCGACATCGCGTCCGAACTGGAGTTCTTCATCCATCTGGCCCGGCTGGGTAGCCTGTCCGCCGCCGCGCGCGAACTCAACCTGACGCCGCCCGCCGCCACCAAGCGCCTGGCGCTGATGGAGCGGCGCCTGGGCGTGCGCCTGGTAAACCGCAGCACGCGCACCCTGAGCCTCACGAGCGAAGGCGAGACGTATCTGTCGCACGCCACCAAGATCCTCGAAGACCTGCGCGACATGGAAGACGCCGTCTCCAGCAGCGGCGCCACCCCGCGCGGCGCGCTGAAAGTGAACGCCACCCTGGGGTTCGGCCGCACCACCATCGCCCCGCTGGTCTCGGACTTCGCCAAGCGCTATCCCGAGGTCCAAGTCCAACTGGAAGTCACCGACCGCCCGGTGGACCTGGTGGAAAGCGGGTTCGACCTGGCTATCCGCTTCGGCGAACTACCCGACAGGCGCCTGAGCGCGCGGCGCGTCATGTCCAACCGTCGCTTCCTGTGCGCGGCGCCGCGCTACCTGGATAAACACGGCACACCCGCCACGCTGGCCGATCTTGCGTCACACCGCTGCATCCTGCATACGCAAAACGATGAGGCGCACGGCGTGTGGCGATTCACCCGCGATGGGGAAAGCGTGGCAATCAAGGTGGATGGGGCCTTGTCCAGCAATGACGGAGATATCGTGCTGGGCTGGGCGCTGGACGGCCATGGCATATTGATCCGCTCGGAATGGGATCTGGCCAAGTATTTGCAAAGCGGACGGCTGCGGGTGGTATTACCCGACTTCACGCTGCCATCCGCGGACCTCTTTGTGTATTACCCCCAACGCAGAAATCAAACCGCCCGGGCCAGGGCGTTTATTGATTATCTGGTTGAGGTGTTCCAGCGGTCGGTGTGACGTGCCCATCGCACGGCCACGCGCCACTATTCATTATTCATGTTGATCCGGCTTTCAAAAAAAATGCCCCCGCATTGCGAGGGCATGTATTGAAACCGTGCAATAGCCGGAATCAGAACGGAATATCGTCGTCCATATCCGCCAAATTCGCACCGCTGCTGGCCGGGGCCGCAGCAGGCGCCGGGCGCTGTTGCGGGGCCGGGCGTTGCGCCGGAGCGGCGCGTTGTTGTTGCGGGCGCGACGGGGCGTCATCGTAGCCACCGCCACCACCGTAGCTGGCGCCACCGCCACCGCCGTCTTCGCGGCCGCCCAGCATCTGCATCTGGTCAGCCACCACTTCGGTGCTGTAACGGTCAGCGCCGGTGTCCTTGTCTTGCCACTTGCGCGTCTTCAGGCGGCCTTCGATGTAGACCGAACGGCCTTTCTTCAGGTATTCGCCGGCGATTTCAGCCAGGCGGTTGTACATGACGACGCGGTGCCATTCGGTTTCTTCGCGGCGCTCGCCCGATGCCTTGTCCTTCCAGGTGGAGGTGGTGGCGATGGACATGTTGCAGATTGCAGCCCCTTCCGGGCTGTAGCGGACTTCCGGGTCGCGACCCAGGTTGCCCACGAGAATGACTTTGTTAACCGATGCCATGCCGATGTCCCTCAGTTGTTGACAGCCTGCGCCTGTGCGTTGCCGCGAGCGCGCCGGCAACAACATAAAAAGCGATGTTGAAGACCGGCTTCATGAAACACGCCGGTCATCATGACAATGACCGGCGACGCCTGGGATCCTGATGACCCCTACTTCCGTGAAGCCCTAATTTGGTACGTATTATCGACGAAAAGCACTCGGCACGCCAAACGCGATTCGTGACAAAGCGATCCACCCAGGGAATCGATTTAAGGGCTGTTGGCGGCCATTCACAGCGCGATCAGGGACGTTTCGGATGAATTCGGGGACGCATAACCAGCTCGATCTAGAGCCCGATCCACAGCCCTGCAACGGGCCGCACCGCCCTTAGCCAGCGGCCCCACGCCCACCTCAGCCGCCCTTATGCCAGCGGCCGCAACGCCCAGGTCACCGCCAGCCACACCGCCGACAAAATAGCCGCGCCGATGAACACCGCGCTGGCGCCTGAATGCGCTGCCAGCCAGCCCCCTAAGGCGCCGCCCATGAACAGACCCGCCGCCTGCGCCGTGTTGTAGAAGCCCAGCGCCAAGCCCTTGTAAGCCTGCGGCGCCACGCGCGACACCAGCGACGGTTGCAGGGCTTCCAGCACGTTGAAGGCCACGAAGAAGCCCGTCAGCGCGATGGCCAGCGTGTAGAAACCATGGCTGGCCGCCGGCATCAACGCGCACACCAGCACCAGGCCCGCCACGGCGGCGCGCAAGGCGCCTCGATGGGCGCGGCGCTTTTCCGCCACGAACACCACGGGCACCATCAGCACGAACGACACCAGGATGACGGGCAGATAAACCTTCCACAGCTCGCGCGCGTCCAGGCCCCCCACCTTGGCCAGCAGGGCCGGCACCACGACAAACATCGACACCTGGATCAAATGCAGCACGAACACGCCGAAGTTCAAGCGCAGCAGGTCGCGGTGGGTCAACACTTCCATCGGCCGGGCGGCTTGCATGGTGCGGGCCTGGGTGCGCGGCACCACGGGCACGACGAAACGCGCCACGGCCAGGCAGATCACGCCCAGGCAGGCAATGGTCCAGAACAGGCCGGACAAGCCCCACCAGCCCACCAGCACGGGCGACAGCACCAAGGACACCGCGAAAGACAGGCCAATCGACGCGCCCACCATCGCCATGGCGCGGGTGCGGACTTCGTCGCGGGTGGCGTCTGCCAGCCAGGCGGTGACGGCGGCCGAGATGGCGCCCGCCCCCTGGATGGCGCGGCCGATGGTGATCCAGTACACATCGGTCGCCTGCGCACAGACGATGCTGCCGGCCACGAACAGCAGCAGGCCGAACAGCACGACGGGGCGGCGGCCCCAGCGGTCGGACGCCAGGCCGAAGGGAATCTGCATGAACGCCTGGGTCAGGCCATACATGCCTAGCGCCAGGCCGACGCGGGCGGGGTCGTCTCCGCCCGGCATGCCGGCCGCCGCCACGGCAAACACCGGCAGCAACAGGAACAGCCCCAACATCCGCGCGGCGAACAGGCCGGCCAAAGCCACGCTGGCGCGGCGCTCGGAAGGGGTCAATTTCAGTTTGATGTCTGCCGGCATGCGGAAAATTCAACAATGACAAGGGCGGTGCGCGCGCGTGGATGTCACACGCTCACAGTCTGATCTGGCGGTGCGGCGCCGGAGCCCATTCAGTCCAAATCACGGACTGCCTTGAACGCGGGGGGACTCGGCGCGCTATAGTAACAAGTTGGCCTTTGAAACCGCTTAAAAGAGCCTGATGGACACCCGATCGACGTGACAATACGCATACGGGGTGCTCGCACCCACAACCTCAAGAACGTTTCGCTGGACCTGCCGCGCCACAAACTGGTGGTCGTCACCGGCTTGTCCGGTTCTGGCAAATCTTCGCTGGCGTTCGATACGCTGTACGCGGAGGGCCAACGACGTTATGTGGAAAGCCTGTCCGCGTATGCCCGCCAATTTCTCCAACTGATGGACAAGCCGGACGTCGACCTGATCGAAGGCCTGTCGCCGGCCATCTCCATCGAGCAGAAAGCCGCCGGCCACAACCCGCGTTCCACCGTCGGCACCATCACCGAGATCCACGACTACCTGCGCCTGCTGTATGCGCGGGTGGGCACGCCCTACTGTCCCGAGCACGGCCTGCCGCTACAGGCGCAGTCCGTCAGCCAGATGGTGGACGCGGTGCTGGGTTGGACGCCCGAAACGCGGCTGGCCGTGCTGGCGCCCATTGCGCGCGGCAAGAAAGGCAGCTTCGAGGACGAATGCGCCAGCCTGCAAGCGCAAGGCTATGTGCGCCTGCGCGTGGACGGGCAGTTGGTGGAAATCGACGGCATGGCGCCGTTGAAGAAAACCGAAAAGCACGACATCGATGTCGTCATCGACCGGCTGCGCATCAAGGCGGAAAGCAAGCAGCGCCTGGCGGAAAGCTTCGAAACCGCGTTGCAATTGGCCGACGGACGCGCGCTGGCGCTGGACATGGACAGCGAGCACGAACAGGTATTCTCCAGCCGCTACGCCTGCCCGGTGTGCAGCCACAGCCTGCCCGAGCTGGAACCGCGCCTGTTCAGCTTCAACAACCCGATGGGTGCCTGCCCCAGTTGCGACGGCATCGGCCAGGTGGGCTTTTTCGACCCCAAGCGGGTCGTGGCGTTTCCTGAGCTGAGCCTGGCCGCTGGCGCGATCCGTGGCTGGGACCGCCGCAACGCTTTCACGCATTCGCTGTTGGCCAGCCTGGCGGCGCATTACGAATTCGATATCGAAGCCCCGTTTGAAGACCTGCCCGAAGCGCTGCGCGACAAGGTGCTGTACGGGTCCGGCGAAGAAGAGATTTCGTTTCTCTACCTGAATGAAAAAGGCCGCAGCACAGTCAAGCGGCATACCTTCGAGGGCGTCATCCCGAACCTGGAGCGCCGCTGGCGCGAAACGGATTCGGCGACGGTGCGCGAAGAGCTGGGCAAGTACCGCAATATCAAGACCTGCCCCGACTGCGCGGGTTCGCGCCTGCGCCCCGAGGCCCGCAACGTGCTGATCGGCCACGATCCGCGCGGCGGCGAACGCCACGGCCAAGCCATCTATGAAGTCGAGGCCATGCCGCTGTCCGGCTGCCTGGCCTGGTTCCGCGACCTGAGCCTGACCGGGGCCAAGCAGGAAATTGCACAGCGCATCGTGCGCGAGATCGAGGCGCGGCTCAGCTTCCTGAACAACGTCGGGTTGAATTACCTGTCGCTGGACCGCAGCGCCGACACCATTTCAGGCGGCGAGGCCCAGCGCATCCGGCTGGCCAGCCAGATCGGCTCGGGCCTGACGGGCGTGATGTATGTGCTGGATGAACCCTCTATCGGTCTGCATCAGCGCGATAACGATCGGCTGATCGGCACCTTGCAGCACCTGCGAGACCTCGGCAACAGCGTCATCGTGGTCGAGCACGACGAAGACATGATCCGCATGGCGGACTGGGTGGTCGACATGGGTCCGGGCGCGGGCGAGCATGGCGGCGAAGTGGTGTCGCAGGGCGACCCGGAAACCGTGCAGCGCGATCCGAACTCGCTGACCGGCCAGTACCTGAGCGGCGCGCGCGAGATCGCGATTCCCCCGCGCCGCCCGGTCAACGACGAACTGCCCTGGCTGACCCTGAGCGGCGCCAGCGGCAACAACCTGAAAGACGTCGAACTGCGCGTGCCCGCCGGCCGCCTGGTGTGCGTCACGGGCGTATCGGGTTCAGGCAAATCCACGCTGATCAACGACACGCTGGCGGTCGCCGTGTCGCGCCAACTGCATCACGCGCAAAGCGAACCCGCCCCCTACGTGTCGATGCAGGGGCTGGAGAATTTCGACAAGATCATCAGCGTGGACCAAAGCCCCATTGGCCGCACGCCGCGCAGCAACCCTGCTACGTATACCGGCCTGTTCACGCCCATCCGCGAGCTTTTCGCGGGCGTGCCCGAGGCGCGCACTCGCGGCTACGACCCCGGCCGATTCAGCTTCAACGTGAAGGGCGGGCGCTGCGAAGCCTGCCAGGGCGACGGCGTGGTCAAGGTGGAAATGCACTTTCTGCCCGACATGTACGTGCCCTGCGACGTGTGCCACGGCAAGCGCTACAACCGCGAAACGTTGGAAATCCGCTACCGGGGCCGCAACATCAGCGAAGTGCTGGACCTGACGGTTGAGCAGGCGCTGGACTACTTCGAATCCGTGCCGGCCATCTCGCGCAAGCTGCACACGCTGATTGATGTTGGACTGTCTTACATCCGCCTGGGCCAAAGCGCGACCACGCTGTCGGGCGGTGAAGCGCAGCGCGTGAAGCTGTCGCTGGAACTGTCGCGCCGCAGCACCGGACGCACGCTGTACATCCTGGACGAACCCACCACCGGCCTGCATTTCCGCGATATTGAATTGCTGCTGCAAGTGCTGAACCAGTTGGTCGACAGCGGCAACACCGTGCTCATCATCGAACACAACCTGGACGTCATCAAAACGGCGGACTGGCTGATCGACATGGGTCCGGAAGGTGGCGATGGCGGCGGCTACGTGGTGGCGCAAGGCACGCCGGAAGATGTCGCGAACACGCAGGCCAGCCATACCGGGCAATACCTGGGCAAGCTGCTGCGGCGTAACGCAAGCAGGTAGAACGACTTATCAACACCCCGCAAGGAACCGCGCCATGTACACCCTGATCATCGGCAACAAGAATTACTCTTCGTGGTCCTTGCGGCCGTGGCTGGCGCTGCGTGCCACGGGCATCGCCTTCACCGAGCAAAAGCTCGGGTTCTTCACGGAAGAGTTTTCGCGCAAGGTGGGTGCGGTGTCGCCCGCCGGGCTGGTGCCGGTCTTGCTGGACGGCGACTTCGCCGTGTGGGATTCGCTGGCCATTTGTGAATACGTGGCCGAGCAACACCTGGAAGCCGGCCTATGGCCGAAGGACGCAAAGGCCCGCGCCCGCGCGCGTTCATTGGTGGCGCAAATGCACAGCGGCTTTGGCGCCCTGCGCAATGCTCTGCCGATGAATATCGAAGCGCATCTGCCGGGCATCAAACTGCCCGAGGCCGCGCAACAGGATATCTCGCGCCTGCAAGCCATCTGGCACGACACCCGTGCTGAATTCGGCCAGGGCGGCCCGTTCCTGTTCGGTGCATTCTCGATTGCCGACGCATTCTTTGCGCCGGTGGTGTCGCGCTTCACCACCTACGGCATCGCTGCTGCGGGCGCCGTGCGCGACTACATGGATGCGGTGCTGGCGCTGCCGGCCATGCAGGATTGGATGCGCGATGCGCGCGCTGAAGCCACGTTCGTGCCCGAAGACGAACCCTATCGAAAGCACCGCTAAGCGGGCAAGGCGCGCGGCTGGCCAACCCGGCCGCGTCAGCCCATTTCGAACAGGCGCTTGTGTTCGCGGATGGCGTAGCGGTCGGTCATGCCGGCGATGTAATCGGCAATGGCGCGCGCCTGCTCGTTGAACGACGGACGCCGGTAGTCGGGCGGCAGCAAGCGCGGGTCATCAAGAAACGCCGCGAACAGTTCGCGCACGATGCGGCGCGCCTTGGCCGTCATGCGCAGCACCTGGTAGTGCCGATACAGGTTGTCGAACAAGAACTTCTTCAAGGCATCGGCCTCGCGCCGGATGTCGTCCGAGAACCCCGCCAGCGGCGGTGACCGGCGCACGTCGTCCACACTGGCCGGCGCCGCGTCGCGGATACGGGCCAGCGAGGTTTGCGTCAGGTCGACGATCAGCGTGTTGATCATGCGGCGGATGGTCTCCGCCACGGCACGGCGCGGCGCCAGGCCCGGATAGCGGTCCAGCACATAGGCGTGATGCCGTTCGAAGATCGACACGTCTTGCAGTTGCTCAAGCGTGATCAGCCCGGAACGCAGGCCGTCGTCGATATCGTGGTTGTTGTAGGCAACTTCATCGGCAAGGTTGGCCAGTTGCGCTTCCAGCGACGGCTGCGTGCGGTTCAGGAAACGTTCGCCCACATCGCCCAACTGGCGCGCGTGCGCGGCCGAGCAATGCTTGAGGATGCCTTCGCGCGTTTCAAAGCACAGGTTCAGGCCATTGAAGTCCGCATAGCGCTCTTCAAGCTCGTCCACCACGCGCAGGCTTTGCAGGTTGTGCTCGAAACCGCCCGCCTCGGGTGCCAGTTCGCGCATGCAGGCGTTCAGCTCGTCCTGCCCCGCATGGCCGAAGGGCGTATGGCCCAGGTCGTGCGCCAGCGAGATGGCTTCGGTCAGGTCTTCCGACAGCTTCAGGCTGCGGGCCAGCGTGCGCGCAATCTGCGCCACTTCCAGGCTATGCGTCAGGCGGGTGCGAAAGAGATCGCCTTCATGGTTGACGAAGACCTGCGTCTTGTATTCCAGCCGGCGAAACGCGCCGGAATGCACGATGCGGTCGCGGTCGCGCTGAAACTCGGTCCGGTTCTCGGGCGGCGGCTCTGCCGTTTTCCGACCACGCGATTGAGACGGGTCGGATGCGTAAGAAGCCAGTTCATTCATCTGCAACACCGTCTCCAATCGCGGTTACTGGGTGGTTCGGGACAAGACGGCGCGCACCGCGTCGTCGGGGGCCGCGCGCATGAAGGCTTCGCCAATGCGCGGCATGAGCACGTAGCGGATGGACCCGCCTTCCGTTTTCTTGTCGACCTGCATCAAGTCCAGCCAGCGGTCCGCGCCCAGGTCAGGCGCCACAACGGGGCAGCCAATGGCGGCCACCAGCGCGCGCACGCGCTCGACATCGGCCCGGTCAAAGCCCGCCACGTCGGCGGATAATTCCGCCGCCTGCACCATGCCGCAACCGACGGCCTCGCCGTGCAGCCAGGCGCCATAGCCCAAGCCGGATTCAATGGCGTGGCCGAAGGTGTGGCCCAGGTTCAGGATGGCGCGCAAGCCGGACTCGCGCTCGTCCTTGCCCACCACCTGCGCCTTCAATTCGCACGAACGGCGGATGGCATGGGCGACGGCCTGTGGGTCCAAGGCGCGCAATTTTTGCGCATTCTCTTCGCACCAGGTCCAGAAATCCGGGTCCAGAATCAAGCCGTACTTGATGACTTCGGCCAGCCCCGCCGACACTTCCCGCGCGGGCAGCGTATTCAGCACATCGGTATCGATCTCGACCGCCACCGGCTGGTAGAACGCCCCAATCATGTTCTTGCCCAGCGGATGGTTGACGGCGGTCTTGCCGCCCACCGACGAATCCACCTGCGCCAGCAGGGTGGTGGGCACCTGCAGAAAGCGCACGCCGCGCATGTAGACGGCGGCGGCAAAGCCCGTCATGTCGCCGATGACGCCGCCGCCCAAGGCCACCAGGACGCAACGGCGGTCCAGGCGGTGGGTTAGCAAGGCGTCGAAGATCAGGTTCAGCGACTGCCAGTCTTTGTAGGCTTCGCCGTCCGGCAGCTCGATGCGCAACACCCGCTTGCCGGTGCGCGCCAGCGCCGCCTCGGCGCGTTCGCCGTAGAGCGCCGCCACGGTGGGGTTGGTCACGACCGCAATCGCGGTGGCGTCGGCGGGAATGCATTGGTCCAGGGCATCGATGCGGCCGGGGCCGATATGGATCGGATAGCTTCCGCCCGGGGTGTCGACGTCAACAACGTTCATATGCGCTTCTCAAAGGCTTGTAATTGCGGCAGCAGCGCCTTGACCAGGGTGTGGATGGGCGTCGCGCCCGTCTCCACGACCAGGTCGGCGACTTCTTTATAGAGGGGTTCCCGCAAGGTCATCAGGTCCCGCAGGGTGCCGCGGGGGTCCGCCGTGGCCAGCAAAGGCCGATTGCGGTCGCGGCAGGTCCGGCGGAACAATTCATCCACGCTGGCCCTTAAATAGATGACAATTCCGCGCTCGTGCAGCCGTTGGCGATTTTCGGCCGCCAGGATCGCGCCGCCGCCGGTGGCAAGAATTATGTTGCGCCGTTGGGTACACTCCTCCAAGGCGGCGGACTCTCGGCGACGAAAACCGGCTTCGCCCTCGATTTCGAAGATAACCGGCACCCGAACGCCGCAACGCGCCTCGAGCTCATGATCCAGATCCATAAACTCGCGCCCCAACGCACGCGCCAGACTACGGCCTATGGTGGTCTTGCCCGCGCCCATCATCCCGACCAGGAAGACGGGCAGATCGTGCGGCAACGGCACAGCCTTGCCTGTGCATTCGACGGCGCACGGCACGTTTTCAGGCGCCTCGCCAGTGGGCGCTGGGTCCGGGTCAGCTTCCGGACATGAGTGAGCGGAAAAGTTCATGTCGGCATTATCACATCTGCCGCCAGTTGCCCGCGCACCACACAGAACAATCTTGTTACAGAAACCGGTCCCTCTCGCTGAGATGGGGCCGGAGTTACCCGTAAAATCGCCGCGATGAGCAAGCCCCAGAATTCCTCCAAGAAAGACAAGCCCGCCAAGAGCGGCTCCCCGATCCTGCGATTTTTCGTAAAAACCGGCATCTTCTGTGTCGGCCTGTTCCTGTGCGGCGTATTGCTGGCCGGAATGGCGCTGGCGCTGGCTTGGCCCAACCTGCCAAACCTGAACGCCATGACGGACTACCGCCCCCGGGTGCCGCTGCGCGTCTACACGGCGGACCGCGTCCTGATCGGCGAGTTCGGCGAAGAACGCCGCAACGTGCTGCGCTTCAATGAAATTCCCGACGTCATGAAGTCGGCGGTGCTGGCGGCCGAGGATGACCGCTTCTACCAGCACGGCGGGATCGACTGGATGGGCGTGGTGCGGGCGGGCCTGACCAACGTGATCAACATGTCGAAGACGCAGGGCGCCAGCACGATCACGATGCAGGTGGCGCGTAACTTCTACCTGTCGTCGGAAAAGACCTATTCGCGCAAGTTCTACGAACTGCTGCTGACGTTCAAGATTGAATCCGAGCTCACCAAGGACCAGATCCTTGAGCTCTACATGAACCAGATCTACCTGGGCCACCGCGCCTACGGCTTCGCGGCCGCGTCGCGCGCCTACTTCGGCAAGCCGCTGTCGGAAGTCACGCCGGCCGAAGCCGCCATGCTGGCCGGCATTCCGAAGGCGCCCTCGCGCTTCAACCCGATTTCGAACCGCCCCCGTGCCGAACTGCGCCAGCGCTACGTGCTGGGCCGCATGCTTTCGCTGGGCTACCTGACCGAACCCGAATACAAGCAGGCGATGGCACAGCCCATCGTCATGAAATCGGCGGAAGGCACGCCGGCAGGCGGTTATGCCATCCACGGCGAATACGTGGCCGAACTCGCGCGCCAACTGCTCTACAACGTCTACCAAGACAACGTCTACTCGCGCGGCATCAACATCTACACCACGGTGCAGTCCAAGGACCAGGAAGCGGCCTATCGCGCCGTGCGGGAAGGCGTGCTGGAATACACCCGCCGCGCGCCCTACCCCGGCCCCGAAGAACAACTGGACCTGCCGCCGGGCACCGAAAGCAACCCGGCCGCGCTGGATGAATTCCTGGACGGCGTGTTCGACAAATTCAGCGACAGCGGCGACCTGCTCACCGCCCTGGTGCTGTCGGCCAGCCCCACCGAAGTGAAGCTGGCGCGCAGCTCGCGCGAAATCATCACCATCACGGACAAAAAAGTGTTGGCCGTCGTGGCGCGCGCGCTGAACGACAAGGCCAAGCCGGACCAGCGCATCAAGCGCGGGTCGGTGGTCTACATCCGCAAGTTCGGCGACCACTGGGAAATCATCAACCTGCCGTCGGTGCAGGCGGCGTTCGTGGCCCTGACCCCGCAAGACGGCGCCATCCGCGCCATGGTGGGCGGCTTCGATTTTTATCGCGGCAACTTCAACCGCGTGACGCAAGCCTGGCGCCAGCCGGGTTCGAACATCAAGCCGTTCATCTACGCCGCCTCGCTTGAGCGCGGCCTGACCCCGGCCACGCAGATTTCCGACCAGCCGTTTGAACTGACCGCGGCGCAAACCGGCTCCAAGGCCTGGAATCCCAAGAACTACGGCAACCAGTACGAGCCCATGCTGACCTTGCGCCAAGGCCTGTACAAGTCGAAGAACATGGTGTCGATCCGCATCCTGCAGGCCATCGGCCCGCAGTACGCGCAAGACTATCTGACCCGTTTCGGCTTCGACAAGGCGCGCCAGCCGCCCGTGCTGCCGCTGGCGCTTGGCGCGGGTTCCGTGACGCCGCTGCAACTGGCGGGCGCGTTCTCGGTGTTCGCCAACGGCGGTTACCGCGTCACGCCCTACCTGATCGACCGCGTCACCGACAGCAGCGGCAAGGTCATCATGCAGTCCCGGCCCGTCGTGGCCGGCGACGCGGCGGCCCGCGCCATCGACCCGCGCACCGCCTGGGTCATGGACGACATCCTGCGCGGCGTGGCCACTTACGGCACCGCGGCCCGCGCGCGGGCGCTGCTCAAGCGCAACGACATCGCCGGCAAGACGGGTACGACCAACGAGTCCGTGGACGCCTGGTTCTCGGGCTACACCCCGAACCTGGTGGCAACGTCGTGGCTGGGCTTTGACCAGCCCAAGTCGCTGGGCTCGCGTGAAACGGGCGGCGGCGTCGCCATGCCGATCTGGGTCGATTACATGCAGGACGTCTTGAAGGGCGTGCCGGAAGAAAAGCCGCGCCCCCGCCCCGACGGCCTGATCGTGGAAAACGGCGAGTTCTACTTCTCGGAATTCCCCCCTGGCCAAGCCGTCGCCCGCCTGGGGCTGGCCGAGGCCGATACGCTGGGTGAATTCCTGAACGGTCTGGGCAGCGGCAGCAGCAACCCGGACACGCAGATCAAGGTTGCACCGGGCGTGGGCACGCAAAACACCGCGCCCTGGTCACAGAAGATCCCGTTCTGACGAAAAAAGGGCGGCCTGAATAGGCCGCCCTTTTTACTGCCGGTCGCTTCCCGCTTTTACTGCAACACCACGTCGGCCGGCCGGAACCGCTTGAAGTCCCACTGCCTGCCCGGCGCGGCCTCCAGCAGTTGCCGCGTGTAGCCGTCCTGCGGCCGGGTCAGCACCGCGACCGCCTCCCCCGCCTCGACGATCTGCCCGGATTTCATCACGACGATGGAATTGCAGATCTGCGCCGCGACCCGCAGGTCGTGGGTGATGAACAGCACCGCCGTATCCGTGCGGGCGCGGATGTCCTCAATCAGTTCCAGCACCTGCGCCTGCACCGACACATCCAGCGCGGATACAGCTTCGTCGGCGATCAGGATGTCGGGCCGCAGGGCGAGGGCGCGCGCGATGCAGATGCGCTGGCGCTGCCCGCCCGAGAACTGATGCGGATAGCGGTCCATGGTGTCCGCCCCCAACCCGACGATATCCAATAGCTCGATCGCCCGCGCCCGGGCTTCGTCCTGCGGCACACCAAAATTGCGCATGCCCTCGACAATCGAATCCCCCACGCGGATGCGCGCATTCAACGACCGGTACGGGTCCTGGAACACGACCTGGATGCGTTTGCGCACGGGATGAAATTCCCGTTTGCCGGCCGTGGCGATCTCGGTCCCGTCCAGGCGCACGCTGCCTGAACTGGGATCGATCAAGCGCGCAATGCAGCGCGCCAGGGTGGACTTGCCCGAACCCGACTCACCCACGATGCCCACGATCTCTTTCTTGCGCAGCGTGAAGCTGACGTCACGCACGGCGTGCACCGTCCGCTTCGCCTTGAAGAAGCCGCGCTCGTTGTAGGTTTTGTGCAGACCCTGCACGACCAGCACGGGCTCGCCTTCGGGCGCCTGCCGCGCGGCCGGCGCAAGGCCCGGCACCGATGACACCAGCATGCGGGTGTAGGCCTCTTTCGGGCGCGCCAGGATCTCGTCGCGGGTGCCCACTTCTACCAGCCTTCCCCGGTTCATCACGGCGATGCGGTCGGCAATCTCCGCCACCACACCGAAGTCGTGCGTGATGAACAGCACCGCCGTGTTGTGCGATTTCTGCAGCTCCAGGATCAACGCCAGAATCTGCTTCTGGGTCGTCACGTCCAGCGCCGTGGTGGGCTCGTCGGCGATGAGCAGCTTGGGGTTCAGGATCAACGCCATGCAGATGACGATGCGCTGGCGCTGGCCGCCAGACAACTGATGCGGATAGGACTGGTAGATGCGCTCTACGTCCGGCAGCCGCACCGACTCCAGCATGTCCAGGATCTTGCGCTTGCGGGCGGCAGCATCCATGCCGCTGTGGGTGCGCAACACCTCGTCGATCTGCCAGCCCACCGTGCGCACCGGATTGAGCGCCGTCATGGGTTCCTGGAAAACCATGGACATGCGGGTAGCGCGCAACTCGCGCAGGCGCTCGGGCGTACACGCCAACACGTCTTCGCCATCAAGCAGGATGCGGCCCGCGCTGGGCCGCAGCGCGTCGGGCGCCAGCAGGCCCATCACTGAAAACGACGTGACGGACTTGCCCGATCCGGATTCCCCGACCACGCACAAGGTTTCACCGGCGTGTATGTCGAAGCTGATGCCTTCGACCACGTGGCGCGGCTCATCCTCGGGCGCACCCACCAGCGCCACCGACAGGTTCTGCACTTGCAGGACGGGCATTGTGGAATCGTTCATGTCAGACCCTCCGCGCCATCTTGGGATCCAGCGCGTCGCGCATGGCGTCGCCCAGCATGTTCACGCTGAGCACAGTCAGCGCCAGGAAAAGACCGGGCAGCAGGATCAGCCCGGGCTTGATCTGGAAGTACATGCGGCCCTCGGCAATGACGTTGCCCCAGGACGGGAACTCGGGCGGCATGCCCACGCCCAGGAAGCTCATGACCGCCTCGGACAGCATGGCGGACGCAAAGATGAAGGTGCCCTGCACGATCAACGGCGCCACCGTGTTGGGCACCAGATGGCGCATCATCAGCACATGCGTGGGTGTGCCCAGCGAGATGGCGGCTTCCACATACGGCTCGTCGCGCAGGCTCAGGATCAGCCCGCGCACCAGGCGCACCACGCGCGGAAACTCGGGCACGGCAATGGCGATCAGCACCGTCAGCATGCTGGCGCCGGTCACGGCGACCAGCGCGATGGCCAGCAGGATGCTGGGCACGGACATGATGCCGTCCATCACGCGCATGATGACCATGTCCGCCGCGCGAAAGTAGCCGGCGATCACGCCCAGCAGCAGCCCGGGTATCAGCGCGGCGACGGCGGTGCCCGCCCCGATCATCAGTGAGATGCGCGCGCCGTGAACCACGCGCGACAGCACGTCGCGGCCGTAGGCGTCAGTGCCGAACCAATGCTCGGTGGAAAAGCCCTTCAGCCGCTGCATGGGATTGATGGCCATCGGGTCGGCCAGGCCCAGCAGGTTGGCCGAGATGGCGGCCAGCACGATGATTGCAAGCATCACCAGCGCAGCCATGACCGGCCATGTGGACAGCGTGCGAACCAGCGCCGACCTGGGCCGTTTGCGGATGGCGGGCGCGAGGCCGGCCCCACCCGCTATCGAGTGTATGGAAGTGGACATGCGGATTCCTTCAATAACGGATGCGCGGATCGAACACCGAGTACAAGACGTCGATGGTCAGGTTCACGCCGATGTAGACCAGCGAGAACAGCAGGATCAGCCCCTGGATCAGCGGATAATCCCGGGCCAGCACGGACTCGACCACCAGCCGGCCCAGGCCGGGCAGGTTGAACACCGACTCCGTGACGACCACCCCGCTGATCAGCAGCGCGATGCTGACGCCGATCACGGTGATGATGGGAACGGCCGCGGTACGCAGCGCGTGCGCCATCATCACGGCGCGTTCGGTAATGCCCTTGGCGCGCGCGGTGCGGATGAAGTCCTCGCCCATCACCTCCAGCACGCTGCTGCGCGCGATGCGCGCAATCAGGGCGACAAAGCCCGTGCTGAGCGCAAGAGTGGGCAGCAGCAGGTGCATGCCGAAGGCCCAGAGGCCCGCCGACGGCGACTTATAGCCTTGCACGGGCAACCAGCCCAGCTTCATGGCGAACAACAGGATCAGGGCATAGCCGGTGACGAAGATGGGCACCGAAAAGCCCAGCACCGAAAACGCCATCACCGCCCGGTCCGCGCGGGTGCCACGCCGCCAGGCCGCGAACACGCCCAGCGGCACGGCGATCAGCGTAGACAGCAGGATGGTCGACAGCGCGAGGGCCAGCGACGGCCCCACACGGCTGCTGATCATCGCCGTCACGGGCGTGCCCGAATGCAGCGACACACCCAGATCGCCCTGCAGCACCTGCCCGCTCCACAAGAAAAACTGGGTGGCCAGCGACCTGTCCAGCCCCATGTGCTCGCGGATCTGCGCCAGTTGCGTCTCGGTGGCGGCATCGCCCGCCAGCATCAGCGCCGGATCGCCCGGCGTCAGCCGCAGCAGGCAGAACACCAGCACGGCCACCGTCAACACCACGGGTACCGTTGCCAGGATGCGTCTGAGTAGGTAGCTGAACATGCTGGCTTACCGGCTGGCTTTCTTGATGTTCCAGAACACCGGCGCGGGTGACTCCAGCACGCCCGACAGCTTCTTGCTGTAGGCCGCGGCCGTCTCGATCTGGCCCAAGGTGATGGCCACGCCTTCGTCCAGCATCACGTCCTGCAACTGCTCGGCGATCTGCTTGCGTTCCGGTTCCGTCGCGGCCACCAGGAACTGGTCGCGCAACGCTTCCACCTTCGGCACCGTCGGCCAGCCGAACCAGGCCTTCTCGCCATTGGCCGACACGCCATAGTTGCGCAGCGGATCCATGATTTCGCTGACGTGCCACGTGGTCACGAAAATGCTCCAGCCGCCCTTGGCCGGCACGTCGCGGTTGGCGCGGCGCGACAGCATGGTCATGAAGTCCATGGCCTGCAATTGCACGTTGAAACCTGCCTGGCGCAACTGCTGCGCCATCACCACGGGAATGGCGGAGGCCATGGCGATATCGGTGGCGTGCAGGACCACCACCGGCGTGCCGTCGTACTTGGCTTCCTTCAGCAGCGCCTTCGCACGGTCGATGTTGGACGGCACGATCATGTCGGCCCGGGTATCGCTGGAATACGGCAGGCCGCAGCCGAACACCGCGCCGCAGGTCTTGAAGAATTCCGGATCGCCGACCTGCGCCTTCAAGATGTCGTCCTGGCCGACCGCGTACATGGCAGCCTGGCGCACCAGCTTGTTGTCGAAAGGCGCGTTGAGCTGGTTGAAGCGGTACATGGGTTGATAGCCCATCTTGTCCAGCACCCGCAACGTCAGATCCGGCGAACTCTTCACCATCGGCACCAGGTCGAAAGGCACGGTCTCGATGTAATCGACCTCGCCGCCCAGCAGGGCATTCACGGTGGTCATCGGGTCGGCCATGGCCACCCATTCCACGCGGTCCACGTTGACCACCTTGCCGCCCGCCGTCCAGCTTGGCGCCTCCTTGCGCGGCACGTAGTCCGTGTTCTTTTCGTAGACCGTCTTCACGCCCGGCTGAAATTCCTTCTGCACGAACTTGAAGGGCCCCGACCCCGTGTAATCGGTGATGGCCTGCGCCACCGGCGTCTGCGCCACGCGCTTGGGCATCATGAAGCTGGGCAGGCCGCTGGGTTTGCCCAACGCCGACAACACGTCCGCGGGCTCCTTCAGCACGATCTTGAAGGTCTTGTCGTCAACCACGTCCATCGACGCCACCAGCGGCATGAGCTGACGGCCGGTCTTGTCCGACTGCGCCCAGCGCTGAATGGACGCCACGCAATCCTCGGCCTTCACCGGCGCGCCGTCATGCCATTTCAGGCCGTCGCGCAGCGTGAACGTGTAGGTCTTGCCGTCCGGCGAGATCTCCCACTTGTCCGCCATCTGCGGCTGGACCTTGTTGTTCGCGTCCGTCGCCAGCAGCGTGTCGTAGATCATGTAGGCGTGATTGCGCGTCTGGTGCGACGCCGTCAGCACGGGGTCCAGCACCGTCAGCTTGCTGGCCATCACCACGGTCAGCGTTTCCGCCTGCGCGGGCGCCCAGGCCATGGCGGCGGCGCAAGCCAGCGCGGCGCCGACGCGGCCCAGGCCGTAGCGGGTTTCAAGTCGTTCAGCGTTCAGATAAGCCATGTCATTCCCTTGAAGTTTTTATGGATGAACGGGGCCTGTGCCGGCCCTTCGAGTGGGGTTGCGATCGGATCAGACGATGTCGAACGACAGCGGCGACATCTGTTCGGCGCTGCGGCCGGCCACCAGGTCGCGCGAAGGCACCAGCGCCTCGGCGCGGCGCTGCGCCTCATCCACCTGCTCGGCTGCCTTGCGGTAATCCAGCGAATGCACCTGCCCTTCGTGCACCACACGGTGGCCATCGATGTACACGGTGTGCACGGCGCGGTCGGCGGCGGCGTAGACCAGGCTGCGCACCGGGTCGCGCGACGGACGCATCAAGTGATGTGTCATGTCCACCATCACCAGGTCGGCGCGCGCGCCCACCGCGATGCGGCCCAGGTCGTCACGGCCCAGCGCCTTCGCGCCCCCGACGGTCGCGGCGTGGAACACTTCGCCCGTGGTGACGGCGCGCGGCGTTTGCGCCATCAGGCGGGCCAGGTAGCCCACGTGGCGCATTTCCTCGATCATGTTGTGCGGATACGTGTCCGTGCCGATGCCCAGGTTGATGCCCGCGCGGCGATAGCGCCCGAAGTCGCGCAGCGCCATGCCCCGGCGCATGAAGACCGTAGGACAGTGCGCCACGCTGGCGCCCGTTTCGGACAGGATGGACAGGTCGGTCGCCGTGCCCCAGTGCGTGTTCGGATGGTCGTCCACGAAGATGCCGTGGCCCACGATGCTGCCGGGGTCCAGCACGCCCAGGCTGTGCAGCCACTGAACCGGCGTCAGGCCATGGCGGCGCGTGATCTCGTGAAATTCCGGCAGCGACTGCGCGGCATGCGTCTGCCAGCCGATGCCACGGCGCTTCGCCTCCTGGTGGCTGGCCTTCAGCAGTTCCGGCGTGCAGGTGTCGATCTGCGCCGGCACCAGCATGCCCGTCAGCCGGCCGCATGCGTGGGCCTCGGCCTTGTCGATCAGCGCCAGTGCGCGCTCCATGCCCGCCTCGCCGGCCTTCTCGTTCCAGTCGTATTCCACAACATGGCCGTTGCGCGTGTACCAGCGCGCCGAGCGGAACATGGGCGCGATATAGGCCCGCAGCCCGCTCTGCACCATGATGTCGATCCAGTGCTCGTGCGCCACCGACATATCCACCACGGTCGTCACGCCGGACATCAGCAGTTCGGCGGCGGCCAGCGTCAGTTGCGCGGGCGCGGCCTCATCGTCGCCTTCCATCGTGGGCATGTACTCGTACAGGTTCGAGTTGTACAGGCCCGCCGACCCGGTCTCGTCCGTGTAGCCCTTGTTGATGGGTTCATGAACCAGATGGCTGTGGATATCCACCAGGCCCGGCATCACCATCATGCCGCTGCCGCTGACGACTTCCGCATCCGGCGCCGCCGCCTGCGCGCCCGGCCCCACGTGCGTGATGCGGCCATCCGCGAACGCCACGTCGGCGTTCTTCATATAAACGTGCCGCTGGCGCGTCTCGTCCCAGGCAACCACAACGTCGGCGTTCTTGATCAGGGTAGTTTTCAACGCAATATCCTCCGAATGAATCATGGGTATCCGTGTGGCGCGCTAACGCCAGGCGGGCCGCGCGCCCTTGCGGGCGCTGGGTGGCGCCAGGCTGGGCAGCCCGCGCGGCAAAAACTTTCCTTGGCCCGGCGCGCCGGCAAAGCGCTCGCCGTCCCACACGACCTGTCCGCGCAACAGGGTCATCGCGGGCCACGCCCGCAGCGTCATGCCCGCGTACGGCGTGTAGTCCACCGCGTGGTGCAGGTGTTCGTTGCTGAGCGTGAATTCGCGCTCGTCCCAGATCACCAAGTCGGCATCGCTGCCGATGGCCAGCGTGCCCTTTCGCGGGTACAGGCCATAGGCGCGCGCGGGCTGGGTGGCGGTCAGTTCCACAAAGCGGTTCAGGCTGATGCGCCCACCCAGCACGCCTTCCGAATACAGCAGCGGCATGCGCGTTTCGATGCCGGGGATGCCATTCGGAATATGGCGGAATGCCACCTCTTTGCCTCCGGGCGTCTTGCCGTCGTCGCCCGTCAGGTTGAAGGGCGAGTGGTCCGACGAGAACACCGTGAACAGGCCGTCCGCGAGCCCCTGCCAAATATCTTCCTGGCTGGATTTGTCGCGCGGCGGGGGGCTGCATACGCAGCGCGCGCCGACATAGCTATCGTCCGTGCCCAGGTCGGCGGCGGTCAGCAAAATGTATTGCGGGCAGGTTTCGGCATAGACATTCAGCCCCTTGGCGCGCGCCTCGCGGATCTGCGTAACCGCTTCGCCGCCCGAGATATGCACCAGCAGGATGGGCACGTCGATGAGTTCGGACAGGGCGATCGCGCGATGCGCCCCCTCGCGCTCCACCAAGGTCGGCCGCGACACCGCATGAAAGCGCGGCGCGGTGCGGCCCGAGGCTTCCAGCCTGCGCGTCAGCCAGGCAATGCAGTCCGAGTTCTCGGCATGGATCATCGCCATGCCGCCATGCGTGCGCGCCACGTCCAGCACGTCCAGGATCTGGCCGTCAGACAGCTTGAGCGCGTCGTAGGTCATGTACAGCTTGAACGAGGTGTAGCCGGCCTGGATCAGGCGCGGCAGTTCCTCGGCCAGCACGGCCGGCGTGGGGTCGGTCAGGATCAGGTGGAAGGCATAGTCCACACACGCGCGGCCTTCGGCGCGCTGGTGGTAGTCGTCAATGGCGGCCTGCACGGTGCCGCCCTTGCGCTGCGCCGCGAACGGGATCACGGTGGTCGTGCCACCGCAGGCGGCCGAGCGCGTGCCGGTAAAGAAGTCGTCCGCCAACTTCACGGGCGGCGCCATCGGTTGGTCCAGGTGGCAATGGGCGTCGATGCCGCCCGGCGTCACCACCCGCCCGGCCACGTCGATTTCGCACAGGCCCGGCGCCAGGCCGTGCCCGATCTGTACGATGCGCCCGTCCGATATCCCCAGATCCGCGCGACAAGTGTCGCCGGCGGTCGCCAGCACCGCGTCGCGCAGCACCAGATCAAAACCTTGCTTCGTCATATGCGTCAGCCCGTCTGATCCGCCCTTTCCACACCGCGAAAGCGCGGCCGGGATGGACATGTTGTGAGCGGATTCTAGTCTGAATACAAGAATGATTACTCTAGTGATTACCCTGAAATATACATTTCAACCGTAAATTGTTAACATTATTTCGGACTGCACCTTAAGCCGCGTCTCCAACGGCGGCGGCTGATCGGGTATCTTCACGTTCATCCGTCATGTTGCTAACAACATGAGCCCTACAAGCGGCAAGGCACCGCTCATTACCCACGGCGGCGATCCTGCCCTGGCATCTCACGCGCAAACCAAGAACGAGCCCATGGCATCAGACAAACGCGAAACTTCGGTCACCGGCATCTACGAACGCATCTACCGCGCCATCCTGGACAACCGCCTCAAGCCCGGCACCAAGCTGGTTGAAGAGCGCCTGGCCGAAATCTTCGAAGTCAGCCGGCCGCGCATCCGCGAGGTCCTTGCGCGCCTGGCTCACGAACAGATCGTCGAACTGTTCCCCCAGCGTGGCGCGTACGTGGCCAAGCCGTCCATCGAAAAGGCGCGCGACGTCTTTGAAGCGCGCAGGCTGATAGAGCCCGCCGTGGTGCGGCGCCTGACGCAGAACCTCACGCCCGAAAAGCTGGCGCGCCTGCGCGAGCACGTGGTCCTGGAACACGATGCCCGCAAGCGCGACGACAAGCGCGCCATCATCCGGCTGGCCGGGGAATTCCATATCCTGCTGAGCGAACTCGCGGGCAACGGCGAGCTGGCGCGCACCATGCGCGAACTGTCCACGCTGACCTGCCTGGTCATCTTCCTGTACAACCTGCCCACCGCCACCAGCTGCCGCGACGACGAGCACGAGCTCATCACCGAAGCCATCGCGGCCCGCGACGCCCAACGCGCCGAGGAACTGACGCTGCATCACCTGGAGCACATCGAACAAAGCGTGAAGCTGGAATCGGTGGAAGAGTCCGTGGACCTGGAAGAAGTCTTCAAGTTCTGACCCCCGTCCACAAAGCCGGCGAAAAAATAAGCCCCAGGTCGTAAAACCTGGGGCTTATCAATAGCCTGAATGCCGGCCGATAAGGGCCGGCCTTTTTACTTGCCGAGTACGCCAGCCTTAGAGTTTCAGCGTCACGGGCACGCCGGCCGCGGCCGAGCAGATCTGGGACAAGGCGTCGGGCAGTTGCGGGCCGCCCCGGGTGTCGTGCCAGTGTTGACCGTCGTAGCGGTAGTGGAAGCCGCCGCTGCGCGCGGCCACCCAGAGCTCCTGCATGGCGGCCTGGCTATTTACGACGACATGGGTGTTATCTTCGAAAACCATGGTCAGGACATTGCCGCTGCGGCTGGTTTCTACATCGACGTCGAGCGAAGCCGCCCAGTCATCGGCCTGGCTTTCGATGCTGTCCAGCACCTGGTCGATCAACGCAAGAAATTCGGTTTCGGTCATAATCGAGCCTGCAAGAATTACGGAGTTCCCAGTGTTCCAATTGGCATTCAGCCGCATGGCTCTTCGCATTGTAGCCACGCTTGTGGCCTCCGGCATGGTGGCGGCTTGCGGGTACAAGGGGCCTTTATATATGCCGACGCCTGACGGCAAGCCGCCGTCGAGCTCGCAGCCCGCGCCGCAAATTCCGCCAGCGCCCTCGATTCCATGACGTCAGCCTATCCCTTGCCGCCCGAGCTGGCCGGCCATCCTTATTTCCAGTACCGCAACAACGTACTGTACGCCGAGGATGTGCCGCTGGACCATCTGGCGCATGGGCTAGGCACCCCGCTGTACGTCTATTCCCGCGCGGCCCTCAAAGCCGCCTGGGAAACCTACCATAGCGCCATCGGGCAACGCCCCGTGCTGGTCTGCTACGGCATGAAGGCCAATTCCAATCTGGCGGTACTGAAGGAATTCGTGCGGCTGGGCGCGGGCTTTGACATCGTGTCCGGCGGCGAGCTCAAGCGCGCGCTGGCGGTGGGCGCCGACCCGTCCAAGATCGTGTTTTCCGGGGTGGGCAAGCAAGCCTGGGAAATGCGCGACGCGCTGGCGGCCAAGGTGAAGTGCTTCAACGTGGAGTCCGAAGCGGAACTTCACCGTCTGTCCGACGTTGCCGAAGCGCTTGGCGTGCGCGCCCCGGTGTCGCTGCGCGTGAACCCCGATGTGGACGCGCAGACGCACCCCTACATCTCCACCGGCCTGAAAGAAAACAAGTTTGGCATTGCCATCGAGTCGGCGCTGGACGCCTATCGCGTCGCGCGGTCCTTGCCGGGCCTGGATATCGTGGGCGTCGATTGCCATATCGGCTCGCAACTGACCGACATCAGTCCCTATTTCGATGCGCTGGAAAAGTTGCTGGACCTGATCGACGCCTTGGATCAGGACGGGATCCGCATCGCCCATCTGGACTTGGGCGGCGGCCTGGGCATCCGCTATACGGATGAAACACCCCCGTCACCCAAGGCGCTGCTGGACCGCGTGTTTGAACGCCTGAACGCGCGCGGACAGGGGCATCTGCACCTGGTGCTGGAGCCGGGCCGTTCGCTCGTCGGCAACGCAGGCGTGCTGCTGACCACGGTGCAATACCTGAAGCACGCCGAGGCGCGCAATTTCGCCATTGTCGACGCCGCCATGAACGACCTGCTGCGCCCCGCGCTGTACGAGGCCTACCACGGCGTGCAAGCGCTTCGCCCGCGCGCGGGCGATCAAGTGGAATACGACATCGTGGGCCCGGTGTGCGAAAGCGCCGACTGGCTGGCCAGGCAGCGCAAGCTGGCGATCAAGCCAGGCGATGTGCTGGCGGTGGAATCCGCGGGCGCCTACAGCATGGCGATGGCCAGCAACTACAACACGCGCGCCCGCGCCGCTGAAGTCATGGTGGATGGCGACCACTATCACGTGGTGCGCCAGCGCGAGACGCTGGACGATCTGCTCAAGGGCGAGTCCACGCTGCCTTGAGCCGGCGTCCGCCGTTCACCCCTTCACTTGAACTCGTGCGAGATCGAGGCGGGCTTGCCCGCCGCAACGGTCAATGTCATGCGGTGCTCGCCCGCCGACGCGTTGCGCACCGTCACCTGGTAGCGGCCCGGCGTCAGAGACAACTCGCGCAAGGGCGGGCTAACGCCGCGTGACCGGCCATTGATCAGCACTTCCCCCCACGGACGCACCGCCACGCGCACTGCGACAGGCGCTGCCTTGGGCGCGGCTTTGGGTGCTGCATCAGGCGGGGTTTCGGACGCTGTGGTGGGCGCTGCGGTCGTGGCGGGCGTCGGCGCGTTGTTGGAAGCCTCGGCAGCGGCAGCGGGCGCCGACGCGGGTGCGCCGCCACCGGTGTCGGAGTCAACGCGAGACGGCTCCGGGGCAGACGACGGCTGAGACGCAGACTCGGGTGCCGACTGAAGGTCGGTCGGCGGTGTGGGCTGAGGTGCGGGCTGAAGTTCAGGCCGAGCATCAGGCTCAGGTGTGGGCTCAGGTGTGGGCTGACGTTCTGGCTGGGCTTCGGATGGCGTTTGCGCGGCGGGCGCGGCTTCAGGAAGCTGCGGCGCCGGGATCGGTGCGGGAGTAGGCGCTGATGCCTGCGGCGTAGCGGCCAGTTGGACAGGTGCAGGCGACATCTGCATCCAGGCAACCCCGACTGCGGCCAGCAGCAACAAGCACGCCAGTATCCATGGCATGGCTCGTGGGCGGCGGCGAGGCGGATACTCCGGCGACGTCTGCGCCACCGGGTCGGCCTCGGCAAGCTTCGGCTCCTCATCAACAGGCAGGGCTATCGTCGGCGGGACGACAGGCAAGACCGTTGGCTCCCGCAGGGGCAACGCCCCCATCGCTGCCGCGAACGCGGCCACCGTCTGCGGCCGTGCATGCGCCGGCATCGCCAAACCGCTGTCCACCGCGTCGCAAAACGCCTTGTCGTATTCGTTCGCGCCCCATTCCTCCAGGGGCAGGCAATCATCGCGCACGCGACGCGCCAGCGCGCTGGGCGGCGCGCTGCCCGTTGCCAGGAAGTACGCCAGCGCCGCCAACCCGTACACGTCCGTCCACGGGCCACAGGGATACGCCGGATCATCCGTGTATTGCTCGAACGCCGCAAAGCCGGCATGGCGAGGCGCGTCCTCGGCATCCGGCGCAGGCTGCACCGGCGGCGTGGCCAGCATGGCCTGGCCCGATGCGTCGAGGCCGACGCTGTTCAGGGCGCACCGGTCTGCGGCGACCCCGTCTGAGGCGCCCCCATCAAACCCGACCGCGGCCGGATGAATACCGCCATGCACCCGGCCTTGCGCATGCAGCGGCGCCAGCGACGCGGCCAAGCCGGCAACAATGCGCGTGATCTCGTTCTGGCGCTTGCGGCCCGGCGGCAAGCGCATCAGATCTTCCAGGCGCGGGTCGACAGGCAGGACGGGAATACCGGCCCCGCCCGAGTCGGGCGGCATGATGGAAGCGGGTGTCATGCGCGGTCCTCCGGGGTCGATCGGGCTCATGGCCGCCACGTCGGCAGCGACGAGAACAGTCTGGCGAACAAGGTGGCGTTCAGCGCACCGCCATGCACATAGGTTTGCAACGCCGCGCCGTCCGCCTGGTTGGTCCACCAATAGCTGGTGTGCGAACTGGGGTTGAAGCAGAAAGGCAAGTCGGGCCACGCATTCAAGGCGCGGCGCGCCAAGGGTGCCGATTCCTGCTCAAGCCCCGCGCGCAAGATGTCCATGATGTCGTTGCCCGCGCGCGGCGCGACCGGGCTTGGCGAGGCGGCAGGCATGCGTACCTGCTGCAGGCTGCGGTCAAACTGCTCCGGCGCGCAGCCATGGCGCACGGCCGCCAGCATGCTGGCGCCCACTTGACGGTAGTAGTCGCTGGCGCCGTCCAGCATGCTGCTGTGATATTGCGCGGGCGGCAGCGCCACCACCACGCACAAGGGATAGCCGCGCCCCACGCGATCGCGGCTTGGCGTGATGCAGCCCAGTTGCGCCACGCCGGCGCCGGGCCCTGCCGGAATGGCGAAATTCCAGATTGGTGCCGACGCAAAGCTGCGCGCCGCCGTGGCGTCCGGCGCCTGCTTCAGCGCCACCAGCCCGAACTGCAACCAGTGGTCCCACCACGCGATCAGTTCACGCGGTAAACGCCGGTGCACGAAGTCCCCCGCGGCCGGGATCTTGCCGTACCAGCCTACCTGCCCGCTCTCCACTCCTAGGTCCATGTCGATGTCCTGGTCACGACGCGCCGGGGCAGGCAAAAGCCTGCATCTCGGCTAGATGAAAAGGGCTTTTGACGCTGCTGGCGGTGATCTCCAGCACCACCTTGCGCCCACCCAGATCGAAGGTGGCCAAGGTGATCTCCGGCGACGCGCCACGCCGCAACTGCGCGCGGTCCAGCATGCGGTTCAGCGCCCAGGGGCCCGAGGTCGTCATGCCTGCCGCGCCGACTTGCGGCGTCAACTCGATCCGCACCTGGTTGCTGCCCCGAGGCCCCGGCCATTGCACCGTGGTCGCCACCTGCGGGCCATGCGCGTAACGCACCGACTGGCCGTCCACGTCCATCACGAACTGCGTGATGCCCGCGTCCATCTCCACCGGCCGGATGGCCACGCGATACGACGGCAGCGGGTTACCCGCCATGAAATACACATCGCGGATGACGCCCGCGCGCTGGAACGCATCCAACGTGGCCGAGCTGCCGCCTTGCCGGCCATCGACACCGGGCTTGAAACGCCAGCGCGACCCGGACACGTCGATCTGCGTCGCCAGGTTCTTCTGAAAGAAGTCGTCCATCAAGCCGTTGGGCGCGAACAGCCGCGCCATGTCGTTGGGGGCCACGTCGCGCGTGGAGCGGCTGGAAAACGGATAGCGCCCCGCCACCGACTGGCCGCAGAACACGCCGATGGTGGCGGACACCGTCTCGCCCATGCGTGCGCGCGCCACATCGGACACTTCGCCTGACGCATTCACCGACAAAGCATTGAGCACATCGCGCAAGGGTCCTGGCAAGCGTCCGGCTTCCGCGCGCAGCTTGGTCACCGAATCCGAACTGGGGGTTGGGCTGCCGCTGCGCAACGCCGCATCCGCCGCCGTCAGATAGGTGTAGAGCTCATTGATCAGGCCCGTGGTGGCGGCGATGGGTGGCGCGGCGCCCCCGGCTCCGCCTTCGCCCTGGGCCAGCCGGCGATACGGCTCGAAGTACTGATCCACAATGCGTTCCAGCTTGTCATCCGACGCATCCGCGCGCGCGGCGGCGCCCGGCCCCGTCGGCCCGAACATCTGCTCCAAGGCTTCACGCGTGCTGCTGACACGGTCGCGCGCCTGATCCACCAGCGATCGATCATCCTTGGCCGAGTCGCGCAGCAAGGATGTTTCGCGCGCGACACCGCGCACCAGTTGCACCAGCGGTGATTCCGGCGCGGACAGCGTGCGCGCCATCTGGATGTTCTGCAGCAAGGACTTGCTGGGCGCCAACTGCAAGTCATTCAGATAGGCGTCCCACTGCGCCACATAATCATTCATGTACAGGCGCTTGATGCCCGCCACCAGTTGGCGTTGCGCGGCCTGGTCCAGCACGCCCGGCGCGGGAATGTTCAAGATCCACGCATCGTCCGACCGCAGCACCTCGGCCACGCTGGACATGCGCTTGTTGAACACATCCCAATAGCCACGATAGCTATACAGCGGCGGAATGCCCTGGCTTAACGGCTTGCCGCTCTTGCGCACGAACACGGCGCTGGCCTGCGCGCCGCCCAACGTCACCACCGTGTTTTCAGGAGCGATATCGGTATTGGCTAGCGTCCGGCGCAAGCGGCTGTAGGCGCGTTGCGCCAGCGTGTAGCGCGCCAGTTTCTCGCGCGCCTGCGCCACCAGCGCCTCGTCCTTCGGGAAAGGCGAGGCCAGCACGTGACCCTGCGTCAGGTTGCGCAAGTGCAGCGACAACTGCTCGTACTGGCGGCGCGTGTAGCCGTCCGGCAACGTCGATTGCATGTCCGACAGCAGCCACGCATGCATGAACTCCGCGTCGTAGCGGTCGGCCTCGTAAAGCATCAGATACGCGCGCAACGCTTCGTAGGAATACTCCAGATCGCTGGCCGACGCATCCCGCAGCGCGGCCTCGATGCGCCGCGCTACTTGCGGCAACAGCACCTGATCCAGCGTGTTGTCGTACACCCCCTGCGCGGCGGCTTGCAGCTTGAAACCCTGATACAGCCCGAAGCGGTAGGCAAGCGGCGGCTGGTCGATTTCAAAGCTCTCGTGGCGCGGCAGGTACCAAAGGCTGTCCAGGAAGGGCATCAGGCCCAGCACATCGCCCGTGCGCGTGATCTTGATGTCGCGCGTCAGCTTTTCCACCGCCGGTACGCGGCGCGCCACTTCCTCCACATACCCCGAGTTGTTGCGGTAGCTCAGCGCCCAGCCTGCAATCAACGCCACGAACATCGCCGTGACGACGCCATAGCCCGCCCAATGCAGTTGTCGATAACGACGTTCCCAACGCAGGTTACGGCCCGCCAGGCCCGCCTCGCGAAAGATGACATCGCGCAGCAGATTCTTCAGGAAGTAGCTGCGGCCCTCGCCTTCTCCCGGCACGCTGGACGCGGGCGCGGCCGCGCCATCGATGCGCAGATAGCGCTTCAGATGCCCGGTTACCTGATCGAAGGTCTCGCCGCCCTGCGTGCCGCTGGTGAAGTACACGCCCCGCGGGATAACGCGCGCTTCGAATTTCGACGTTGCAAACACATCGCTCAGGAAATGGCCCAGGATGTTCTGCAACCCGGCGAACTGCTGCGGCAGCATATAGGCCAGCGCGCGCCGCGACGGGTCTTCCTCGGCGGCCACCACTTCCGGCAGCGCGTCGTCCAGCCGCCGTTGCAGCAGCGCGTACTCGGCATGAAAGGCCGCGTATAGATCGAAATCGGGCTCCTGCGTGCGCGCATAGGGCAAGGTGAAGCCCCACACCTGCGCCAGCTCGTCGCGGCTGAACGACGCGAAATACTCTTCGAAGCCGGACAGCAGATCCGTCTTCGTCACCAGCACGTACACCGGAAACGCGATGCCCAGTTGCTCGCGCAGTTCCTGCAAGCGACGCCGCAACACCGCCGCATGCTGCGCCCTTTGCGCGTCGGACGCCGACAGCAGGTCTTCAACACTGACCGTCAACATGGCCCCGTTGATCGGCTGCCGGCCCCGGTACTTCGTCAGCAGGCGCAGAAAGCCGCGCCACTCTTCCTCGTCCCCCGTCGGATCGCTTTCATGCGTGGTGTAGCGCCCCGCCGTATCCAGCAGCACGGCGTCGTCGGTGAACCACCAATCGCAATTACGCGTGCCGCCCACGCCGCGCAGGGCCACCTTGCCGTAGCGCTCGGCCAAGGGGAAGTTCAAGCCCGAATTCACCAGGGCCGTGGTCTTGCCTGCCCCCGGCGCGCCGATGATCACGTACCAGGGCAGTTGGTACAGGTACTGTTTCGAAAACCGATCCAGCGGACGGCGCTTGCCGCGATTCTCGAAGCGCGTCTTGCGCAGCAGTTCAACGGCTTCATCAAAGCGCGCTTCCAACTGACGGATCTCGTCGTTCTCGGCAGCCTCCTCCACCGCTTTCTCGGCGCGCGGCCGGGGACGCAACTGGCCCAGCAATTGCGCGTTCAAGCGCCCTTCGCGCCACTTGCGCCACAGCCACCGCAGCAGCCATATCGCGAACATCGCCACGATCACGATGATGCGAACCACCTGGCTTTCCAGCGGCCGTACAGTCCCCACCGCAATCAGCGGCCCCGCAATCCAGATCAGCAGCGCCAGCGCCACCAGCCCCAGGAAATTCCATACGCGCCGGCTGAAGAACCATCCGAACAATCGATAGATCATTCTTGGCCCCCTTGTGCGCCGCCCTCATGCGGGGCGGGCGGCACCAGCACCGTGATTTCCACGCGGCGGTTCAGCGCACGGCCTGCCGCCGTATCGTTGGGCGCGACCGGGTCGGCGTCTCCGCGCCCTTCGGCCCGCACGCGCGCCGACTGTCCCAGGCGTTGTTCCAGCATGTCCTTGACGGCGTCGGCGCGGGCTTGCGACAGATGCCAGTTGGACGGAAAGCGCGCGCTGCGCATCGGTATGTTGTCGGTGTAGCCGCGCACAAGAATGTTGCCCTGCGTCTCGCGCAGCGCGTCCGCCACGCGCGACAGCACCGGCAAGTACTGATCACGAACCGAACTCGCGCCGGACTCGAACACGCCGTCTCCGCGCAGCACCACCACGCTGCGGTCGACTTCGTCGCGCACGCTGACCAACTGGTCGCGGATCTCGGGGGCCAGGAACACCGCCAGGCGCGGCGTGGGCGCGGGCCGCTTCACCGCCACCGGCGCAATCTGCACCACGGGCGGCTTAAGCTGGCTGATGGATGCAAACACCCCGTCCGACTGGCTACCCAGCCGCCAGCCCAGCCCCCAGTACAAGGCCAGCGCCAGCACGGCGGCCAGCGCACCAAAGACCCACAGCGGCACCGGCAAGCGGCGCAACGGCGTCTGCGCGGGCTCGTCGCGCCAATGCGGCGACAAGGCCAGCGCGTACTCGCCGCGCGCACCACGCAGAATCCGCAGCAAACGCTGGCGCAGCGTTTCCAGTTGCGAACGGCCGTTGTCCATCACGCGGTAGCGGCCTTCAAAGCCCAGCAGCAGGCAGTAGTACAGCAGCTCCAGCAAGTCCAGATGTTGCGCCGGGTTCTGCGACAGCTTGGCCAGCAGTTGGAAGAATTTTTCACCGCCCCAGGTCTCGTTATGGAAGGTCACCAGCAGGCTATGCGCCGACCACACGCCGCCCCCGCCCCACGGCGTTAGCGCCGCGGCTTCGTCCAGCGCCGTGCACAGGCAATAGCGCGCGCCCAGAATGGTTTCGTTCGATATGCCCGCCTGCTGCGCGCGCAGCTCAAACTGGCGCACCTCGTCCAGCAAGTGCTCGCGCAGCATCGCGGGCGACGGATGCGCCGCCGTTGCGCGGATCTGTGGAATCAGGTCCAGCAAGGGGTTGGCCGCCGCCACCAGCGGGTTGGTGCCGCTGATGACGTAGTCGTGGGGCCGCAACCGGCTGGAAGCCTGGCCAGGGCTGTCGCCCAAGCCACCGGGCGGTGCGGACAGGGTGTGATCCGATGCATGCATAGCTGTCTCCGCGTTCAATCCCGCAACGCCCAGAACTCCATCGTCAGCCCGGGAAAGTCGCCGGCCAGATGCAGCGCAAGCGCGCCGGTGCGCTCCAACTGCTTCCAGAAGTCGCCGCTTTTATCCAGTTCGAAATACACGTGCCCCGCGCTGTAAGGGATCTGGCGCGGCGCCACCGGCAACGCGCGCACCGCCACGCCGGGTAGCTGCAAGTGCACCAGATCGCGAATACGTTCAACCGGGCCGATCTTGACCTGCGCGGGAAAGCGCGCGCGCACGGTATCGGTACCCATGTCCGCATGCACCGCCAGCACGAAGCCGGCGGTTTGCAGCAGTTCGGGGTCCGTGATCTGCGCCACCCGCACGCCCTGGCCCCGGTCTTGCAGCGGGATCTGCAACGCGCGCTGCTCCAGCACCGCCGACAGCGAACGGCGCAGCTCGTGCATCAGCGGTGCGAAGGTGGCTTGAAGATCGTCGTGCGCGTACTCGGGCAATACTTCCGGACGCCGTGTGGTGGACGTGAACGTGGACAAATCGCACGCCAGCATCAGCCAGTCGTGGAACAGGCGTTCGGGGTGCAGCGCGGCGCTCTGGCGCGCATGCCACAGCGCGCCCACGTAACGGTTGACGGTTTCCAGCAGCATGAAGTCGGACACTTCGGATACGCCGCCGCGCCCCGGCTGCGACAAACGCTCGGCCAACGCCTCGCTGCGCGCACCCAGCAGGCCGTAGAGCTCGTTGACCCACCCCCGCAGCACCGGGTGCTCCCCCGCCGCCAGCCACGGCGACACGTAGGCGTCGTCCAGCACCACGCGGTTGTCCTGACGACGCTCCACCACGCGCGCCACGCCCAGGCCCAGCCAGTCGTCGGTCAATTCGTCTTCCAGCATCAGACGCAGCCGCAGACGGCCCAGTTGCAGCAGGGCGGGTTCCAGCCCCATCGAGCCGGTGTCTTCCACCTCGGCCTCGTGCACCAGATAGCGCGCCAAGGTGTCCTCTTCGCCTTCGTAGATCACGTCGGTTGCACCGGGACGTGCACGCGGAATCGCCAGCATGACGCGCGTGTCGCGTGCCTGCGGCGGCACCTCCAGCGCGGCGGGCGCGGCGGCGGGGTCAGAAAAGTCGAACGGCGTGCCGTCGGGCATGACGCCCGTGGCTTCAGTCAGCACCAGCTTGCCGATCGCCAGAGCATCTCGGTCCAAGGACAGATGGGAAAATCCCCAGAAGAACCCTTGCGCCGCCGCGCGCTGCCGCGTCGCCGCGTGCAGCACATGCCGCTCAAGCTGCTGGAAATGCTGGGGCCGCAGGAACATACCCTCCGACCAAATCACTTTGTCTCTGCTCACCATGCTCAGGTTCTCTTGTTCTCGTTTGATTTTCTGCTGCTAGAAGGGCCACCACGAACGGCTGCGGTCCACTTCTTCCAGGCCGGCGCGCGTCACCGCGACTTTCACCGTCTCCTCATTCGGCGAAAACTGCCAGACCTTGTAGATATTCGTGTTCTGCGGTTCGGGTAGTTGCACCAGCAGGCGCCACTTGCTTTGCTCAAGGTCCCGATATGCCGCCACCACCCCCACCACGCGCGCGTCGGGGTTGCCGGGGTAATGCAGCACCTTGGTATCACCCGGCCGCAAGATCACCTGCTCGGTGTTCAGCAGCTCGGTGCCCAACGCCGCACGCGCATCGGCCTGCAAGGTGAAGAAGTCGCTGGCTTCGAAGGTGCTGGCCGATTTCAATTCATAGATGGTCACCTGCACCGGCGAAGGCCTGCCGCTGGCGTTGGCGTTCACCTTCGGGTCGGCACGCAGTTCGATGGCGTAAGGCGCCGGCACGCGCTTGGCGGTGGACGAGCATCCAACGAGCAGCCCGCCCACGGCCAGGCAAGCAGCAATGCGCCGCCAACGCCCCTGGGGCCACCCTCCCGCCAAGCTTGTCCGGTGAAAAAAAGCGTTCATAAGCCCTCGGAAATAAAACCCACACGTCTGTTACGCCACGACGCAACCCCTGGGCGCAGGGCCGCTATCATCGGCGGAATATCCAAGCCAATTCGTCGTGAATCGACACGCCCGTGCCATGAAACAGCCCGTCCGTCTCAGTCTGATTGCCATTTTTGCGGTGCTTGCGGCCTGTAGTTCCTCGCCGTCGCCGCAAGCCGCCGATGCCTTGCAAGAGGTTCGCGACGAATACGCCGCCAGCCGCTTCGGCGACGTGGCGCGTACCGTGGCCACGTCCGATGCCCTGGCCTCCGCGCCCACGTCCATTCGGGTCGAGGCGCTGAAGCTTCAAGCCTTTAGCTACTGCGTCATCGGCTACCACCAGCTTTGCGAAGACAGCTTCACCCGCATCCTGCAATTGCAGCCCTCGTTCGAACTTGCTCCCAATGAAGCGGGGCATCCCCAATGGGGCCCGGTCTTCAAGTCGGCCAAGGCAGCCCAGACCCGTTGACGCGCCGCCGGCGCCCAGGAGATAGGCATGAAGCTCACCGTGTTCCAACATGCCGGCGATCCGGCCTTCGAACCCATGCATGCCGAGTTCACGGCACCCGGTGGCACGGTGGGACGCAGCCCCGAGAACCATCTTTCCCTGCCCGATGCCACGCACGAGATCTGCCGCGTGCAGGCGGCCATCCGTATCCATGACGCGGGCGCCACGGGCTTCCTGATGAACCTGAGCACCATGAGCGCGGTGAGCGTCAACGGGCAGCCTGTCGCGCGCGATCAGGAAGTGCCGTTGAACCCGGGCGATGAACTGGAAATCGGCGCCTACCGCTTGCGGGCGGAAGCCGCCACCGCAGCCGTCATGGCCGCGGCCGATCCCGAACCCGTGGCCGCCACGGCTACCGAAGACATCTTCGGCGACCTGATCGGCCCCGGCACCTTGCCGGTGGGCAGCGCACCCGACGTATCCACCCACCCCTTCGACCTGGATTCCGCTGCGGCACGCAACCCCGACGACCCACTGCGCCATCTGCCACGCGGCGACGCCACGGTGTCGCGCCCGGTCACCGATCCGCTGGCCCTGTTCGACGCGCCCGGTGACGGCTCGCCCAGTGTCTTCACCGACGGCACGCCGTCCACCCTGCCCGCCCACGACCCGCTGGCTGAACATCGGACCCACCCCGTGGACGACGCCTTGCGCGGGCCGCGCGAGGCCACCGACGGCCGCGCCGCCTCCGATCACCTGCGCGAGATCGGTGGCTTCCTGCGCCCCGCGCCCGTGAAGAAAGCGCTCGACGACAAGGGCCGCTAGCACGACACGCTTAGGTGTAGTCATAGCGAAACTCCCCGTCAGCGGCGGATAGGCGCACACCTTGCAGCTTGCGGTCCTGCATGGACGCGCCCAGCAGTTCGCGGCTGATCTGCGGCAACACGGTGTTGATAAGGATGGCGTCCACCATACGCGCGCCCGACTCCACTTCCGTGCAGCGCGCCACGACCAGCGCCGTCGCATCCTCCGCCACGTCCAGCGCCACGCCATGGTGCTCTTGCAGGCGGCGGCGCACGCGATCGAACTGCAAATCCACGATGCGCGCCAGCATGTCGTCCGACAGCGGCAGGTAAGGCACGGCCACCAGTCGACCGAGCAGCGCCGCCGGGAACGCCTGCAACAAGGGTTCACGCAATGCCGCCGCCAAGCCTTCGGCGTCCGGCATCAGCGCCGGGTCGCGGCACAGCGCGGCGATGCGCTCCGTGCCCACGTTGGACGTCAGGATGATGACGGCGTTGCGGAAATCGATGTAGCGCCCTTCGCCGTCTTCCATCCAGCCCTTGTCGAAGACCTGGAAGAAAATCTCATGAACGTCGGGATGCGCCTTCTCGACTTCGTCCAGCAGCACGACGCAATAGGGCCGCCTGCGCACGGCCTCGGTCAACACGCCGCCTTCGCCGTAGCCCACGTACCCCGGCGGCGCGCCCTTGAGCGTGGAGACGGTGTGCGACTCCTGGAACTCGCTCATGTTGATGGTGATCAGGTTCTGTTCACCGCCATACAGCGCTTCGGCCAGGGCCAGCGCGGTTTCGGTCTTGCCCACGCCGCTGGGACCGCACAACAGGAACACGCCCACCGGCTTGCCCGGATCGGTGAGCCGGGCGCGCGATGTCTGGATGCGGCGCGCCACCGCCTCCAGCGCATCACGCTGGCCGATCACGCGCTTTTCCAGCGTGTCCGCCAGGGCCAGCACGGCGTGTGCCTCATCGCGCACCATGCGGCCCACGGGGATGCCGGTCCAGTCGGCCACCACGGCCGCCACCGCCGCCGCGTCCACGGCGGTATGTATCATCGGCGCCTCGCCCTGGCCGCTGACCAAGGCGTGCGCGGCGCTGGCCAAGGCCTGCCGTGTGCTTGCGTGTTCGGAAGCCGGCGCCGTCGGCGCGTTCAAAGTCTCGCGTAGCGAGAACACCTTTGCCGCCAACTCGCGTTCCGTCTCCCAGCCAGACGCCAACGTCGCTTCCGCCAGCACCGCTTCGGCCAGTTCCGCCTCCAGGCGTTCAACGCGCTGCGCGTCGCCCGCGCCAAGATGGACTTCGTGCCGCGCAATGCGCAGCGCGGTCTCCAGCGCCTGAATGCGACGGCGCGCATCCTCCAGCGCGGGCGGCACGGCGTGCTGGCTGATCGCCACGCGCGCGCAGGCCGTATCCAGCAATGCCACCGCCTTGTCGGGCAATTGCCGCGCAGGGATGTAGCGATGCGACAAGCTCACCGCCGCCGTGATCGCCTCGTCCAGCAGCAGCACGCCGTGATGCGCCTGCAAGGTCTCGGCCAGGCCGCGCAACATGTTGAACGCGCGCGCTTCGTCCGGCTCGTGCACTTGCACCACCTGGAATCGGCGGCTTAGCGCGGGGTCCTTTTCGATATGCTTCTTGTATTCCGACCAAGTAGTTGCGCCGATGGTGCGAAGCTGACCACGCGCCAACGCGGGCTTGAGCAGGTTGGCGGCGTCCCCCGTGCCGGCCGCGCCGCCCGCGCCCACCAGCGTGTGGATCTCGTCGATGAACAGCACGATGGGGCGCACGCTTGCCTGGACCTCATCGATCACGCTGCGCAAGCGTTGTTCGAATTCGCCCTTCACGCCCGCCCCCGCTTGCAAGAGGCCGATGTCCAGCAGATACAGCGACACATCGCGCAAGGGCGGCGGCACATCGCCCGCGGCCAGTCGTAAGGCCAGGCCTTCCACCACGGCGGTCTTGCCCACGCCCGCCTCTCCGGCCAGCAGAGGGTTGTTCTGCCGGCGGCGCATCAGCACGTCGACAATCTGGCGGATCTCTTCATCGCGGCCGGACACGGGGTCGATCTCGCCCGCGCGGGCCTTGGCGGTCAGGTCAACCGCAAAGCGCTCCAACGCGGCCAGGTCATTACCCTGCGTCGGCGCATCGTCGCCAACCACGTCCGTGGCGGTGGCGGCTTCCGGCGAACCCTGCACCATCGCATCCATCTGCTCAAGCAGCTTGTCCGGCACGATGCGCGAGAACTGGGGCGACATGCCCAGCAGCACGTGACGCAGCGCGTAGGTCCTGACCAGACCGGCCAGCAGGTGGCCGCTGCGGATGCGCGCCGCGCCATAACGCAAGGATCCCAGCACCCACGCGCGCTCAACGGCGTGGTCGATGTGTTCCGACAGATCGGACACCGAACCGGCGCCGGCCGGCAGGCGGTCCATCTCGGCCGTCAGGTCGGCTTGCAATTGCCCCAGGTCCAGCTCGAACGCGCGTGCGATGCGATGCAGGTCGCTGTCTTGGGCATGCAGAATTTGATGCACCCAATGCACCAGCTCCACGTAGGGGTTGCCGCGCAGTTTGCAGAATGCGGTCGCGCCCTCCAGTGCCTGGTAGAGCAGCGGATTGAGCTTTCCGAAGAGTTCGATACGACCGATATCCGACATGGCGTCATGGCGCGTTCAAGCGCCTGGTGTCCTGGAAGGTTGAGCCGGCGAGCGGCCACGTGCTGGGGTTTGTTCCCGGCGTTCATAGTCCAGCAGCAAGTCGTCGGCATCGCCCTGCGCGGGCCGGCGCTTGCCCAGCCACGCCGACAGCCCCAACGGCCGGGGCGCGCCAAGGCGCACGCCGCCTGCATCTTGCGCACGCAGCACCGGGCGCACGTCCCAGGCCAGCTCCACACCGATGTAATGCCTGACCCAATGCGTCAGTTGTTGCGCGCGCGGGCCGCCCGGCAGGAAGCTCTTGTAATCGTCCAAGGCCAGCGGGCCGATCTCGATGCGGAACTTGTGCTGCGCATCCCGCACCGCCACGCCCAGCACCGTGTCGCGCCCCAAACCCACCGCGCTGCCAAGGCCAAGCCGCTGCTCGGGCTCAAGGCGTATCCATTGCGGCACGAATTCGCGGATGCGCACCGGCAAGCCGAAGAACGTTTGCAGGATGTGCTTGAGGCCTTCCGGGTTGCGGGTCTGGCGCACCAGATGCCCCGCCATGAAGTACTTGGCATGGTCCAGCACGGCATCGCGCCGCTGCATGGACGGCTCGCCCATGTGCAGCAGGCTGGCCACATAGCGCGTGAAGCGCGCATCCTTGCGGTCCAGGCTGACCGTACTTTGCGCGTCGGCCCAGGCGCGGTAGAACAGCAGGATGAGCCGGTGATGAAACACATCGGCAAAGGCGGCCAGCGTGCGGTCGCCGTAATGCGCCATGCGTTCGTGGGCATGTTCCGTCAGATGCAGCGGCAAGGGGCCGTTCGGGCCGAACAGACCGAAGCCGTAGATCGACACCTCTGCGGGCCGCTCGCCCTTCGCCGCCTGCACCCGCGCCACGGTGGACGGCGCGAACGCCATCGACGGCTCTTGCCGCAACCGCACGGGCTCATAACGCGCCACCGTGTCGCGCCCCAGCGGCTTGCGCGCGCCACAATGCGCGTCGATCCAGCGCAAGGCATGGAACAGGTCGTGCGCGTAGGGCTCGCGTTCCAACGCGCGCCACCACTGCGCCTGCGCATCGTTCGGGGCAGCGGCGCTGGGGGAAACCTGATCGGCGACGGGTTGCGTGACGTCCACCGCGTCACCCCATGTGTATCTGCTTGGCGTCCACCTTGACCAGGTCGGAACCCGTCACAAGCGTGTACGACGCATGCAGCCGCGCGCTTTGGTCGGCCTGAAAATCAATGGAGCCCGCGCGCAACTGGTCTACCTCGCTGACGCTGCGCATCGATAGGCGCGCCATGAGCGTCATGCGGTCCAGCACGGCTTCGTAGTTCCGGCCCACCAGCCGCGTCTCGCCGATGGTGGCGTGCAACTGTTCGGCAACCATGCGCACACGCTTGCAGGCATGGCGTTCGTCGGCAGCTTCCACCGAGTATTCGGACGTACGGACGCGCACGGCATCCTGGCCCTGCAACGTCAGGTCGCCCGCGCTTTCTAACCGCACCCCGCCCGTTGACCGCAGCACCAGGTCCCCCTGCGTTTCCAGCACGGTTTGTAAGGGCTCGGCCTGCACCGTGACCGCGATGAGATACACGCGCGATGGGTCCGGCCCGCTGATCAGCACCTCGTCACCGGGTTGCGGCGCCAGCAGGCAACTCGCGGCGCGCTGCGCAATCCACGTGCGGCCATCGCACGCGATGGCGTAGCGGCCGTCGGGTTCAATATGCAGCACTTCGCCCAGCAGATGCACGGGGTCATACGCGATACGGTTCAGGCTAACTGCGGATTTCATCATGCGCTCCGGTTCGTGAGGGGCGCCGGCCTAGACCGCGGGCCGGCGTCCCATGCGGGGCTTGAAGCGGGCAAGCTCGCCGCGCTGCAGGGTCGACAAGACCAGCTCCGACATCATGTTGATCGAGACATGGCGCGCGAAAAACTGTTCAAGCACGGCGCCAAACAAATACGGACTGATGCCGGAAAAGGCTCCCTCGTCCACTTCCAGCGCGATGCGCACGCCGCGTCCATGCACGATGGGCCCCGGCACCGGCAAGCGGTGATACACGGGCTTGGCGCTGACGTGCCGCAGGCCGGAAATATGCTTGCGCACCACCGGGTCGGCCAAGTTGCCATAGACGTGCAGCATCTCGCGCAGCGTTTGCGCGCCCTGCTCCGTGTCCAGGTCCGTCAGGCTCAGGTAGTTCAGGCCCAGGTGGCTGATCAAATGCCAGGTGGCGGCGTTCTCGGCCAGCGCCGCGCAGGGGCGTGTGGGGCCGTGCAGCACCTTCACCGCGCGCACGGGCGCCGACACACGCAGTGTCATGTCCGTGTCCGTCCCCAAGGGCAACAACATCGCCATGTCCCGATTGGTGCAGAGCGTTTCCAGCGAAACATGGCGCAATTGGCCAGAGAACGGCGCTTCGTTCCGGTCCACCAGCGACAGGAACACTTCGCTGCCGGTGTAGCCGGTGCGCGTGCCGTTGCGCTGGGCGGTGTCCGAGATCAGCCGGGGCTCGCGGCGCACGGAGAAATACGCGCCGTAGTCATCCGGGTCGCTGCCCAGGGATCCATAAAACGGCCGGAACTCCTGCTCTTGTTGCTGCGCAGAGGCGTGACCCGTCACGCGCGTGACGCCGAACACTTCGTAGTCCAAGGGGCGGCTGCGATCGACCACCACGTGATACTCGGAGGTGCGCGGCGTGATCGCCACGCGGTCCGCGCGCTTGGGGAACAGGTTGATCACCGGCGCGCAGTGCAGCGCCAGGTTGTCGGCCGATATCGCCCCTTCCAGTTCCGGCGCGGCCACCGAGAACAGGAAGGTCAGATCGAATGCGCGGGTGTCACGCGGCGTGCCTTGCGATGGCGATTGCGCCGCGCCGGGAGAGCCCGCGCTCGAGCCCGCCCTCGCCCCCGTCTTCAAGCCCGCCTTTAGCCCATTCACACTGAAGAACAGATAACGCTGCGCAAAGGCGAAATACTCCTGCAGCAGCCGATAGCCCTGGAACACGCGCGCATCGCCCGGCAACAGCGCCTGGTCATCCGCGAACCCTTCGTGGTGCACGGCGGTAGCCGGCAACTTGTTGATCCACGCCACCGGTCGCGCCGTGTCGTGGCCCAGCACCGCCACCGTGTGCCCCATCAACACTTCCAGCAAGCGCTGCATTTGCAGATCTTGCCCGTTCAGATGGAACACCAGTTGATCAAGATCCAGGTCTTCCAGGCGCTGGCCGCCGCCGATTTCGATGCGGATGCGCAGCGCGCTAAGCACGCGTCCGGCCCGGCCCGCCAGGCCCAGGCGCGCCAGCGGCAGGTCCTGCGGCGCGGCAGTGAAGTCGGCCTGGGTGACTTGCAGGGGCCACAGGCGCACGGCGTGCCCGGTCGTGAATTCGCAAGGTGTCTGCTCGCCACGCGGCACGCGGCCACGCAGCAGCGTGCCGCGCGGCAATTCAAAGCCGCCCGCCAGCGTGCCCTCGTTCATGCTGGGCGAAAACTGCACGATCGCCATCGATGGCGTGGGCGCCAGGTAGTTGGGATACACCACTTCCAGCAAGCGCTGCGAGAAGCGCGGAAACTCCGCGTCCATCTTCATCTGGATGCGCGCGGTCAGAAAGCTGAAGCCTTCCAGCAGACGTTCAACATACGGGTCCGCCACTTCCGTCGCGTTCATGCCCAAACGGCCCGCCACCTTGGGGTGTGCCTGCGCGAACTCCGCCCCCAGCTCGCGCAGATACACGAGCTCGCGGTTGTAGTAGTCCAGCAAACGGGCGTCCATCAGAGGCCGCCCAGATCGCGCAGATCCATGTGTCCGCTTTCCAGATCGATGTCCGTGCGGAACAGGAACTCAAGCGGATGCGGCACGCACCACAGCATGCCCCGGATCTCTAGGCTCAACACGTTGTGGTGTTCCAGCGTGCCCGTGTCCGTCACGCAGCGCACCTCGACCGAGGAATCCAGAATGCGCGGTTCAAACGCAGAGATCGCATTGCGGATGGAGTCTTCCACGTCGATCCAGTCGATCTCCGACATGCGCTTTCCGGCCATCGCGCGCACACCGAAGTTAAGCGTCGATGTGGCGACAGGACGATGCGCTGACAGGTCCTGCGACGTTTGCAAGTTGACCGTGTTCAGCAGCCAGCGCAAATCTCGCAACACGGCCGCGCGCAACTGCTCATGCGTGAGCATCGCGCTGTCGCGCGGCTCTTGGCGACGTGCCGGCTCGTTGTCCATCAAGCGATCCAGCAGCGACGGCTGAAGACGGTCCCGCGCCGCGCGCGGGGTGCGCGGCGTGCGAGCAAGGGGTTCCCACTGGGCGGTATCGTCGGCGTGGCCCATCACGCAAACTCCAGGCTACGAAGGTCGAGCAGCGCGAATTCGCCCGCGTCGGTCAGCCACATCTTCTGACCCACGCCCGCATAGGTGTCGGCATACAGCGGCCGCCATTCGGTGACCCGCCCTAGCTTGACGGGGTCAGGCAGGTCAATCATGCGAGCACCCGGCGCGGGCGGATAGCGCGCCGGCACCAGGCCTTGCAACGACCGGCCGCCAACCAGTTCGATCTCGGCGCGCGCCCACACCAGGTCGCACAGGCCTTCCGGCGCCAGCAGGCGCACCCGCTTGAGCGCCGCGAACGGCAGCCACGCGTAGCGCCCCGCGCCCAGGAACTCGAAGACGGGTCCCAGGCGGCTGTCACCGTCACAGATCCACTGAAACGGCAGCGGCGCGTCCTGCATGACCCCTTGCACCCGGCCCGCGCCCGCCGTTGCGTCCTGCAAGGCCTGGGCACGCAGATCGGCGGCCTGGGCCTTGGGTCCGCGCTCATCCTGGCTCAATGCCGACATCAGAGCCTGCATCCAGGCATCGGGCTCGTTCAGCAAGACCGGCTCGCCCTGACCCGCCAGCACGGCTTCGCGCTCGCGCTCTGCCGCGATGGCGCTGGCGTACAGCGCCACCATCGGCCGCGCCTGCGCACTCAGCGCGCCACATACGCTCAGTTGTTCAGCGGCGCGCGCCCAATCCCCCTGCACCACCAGCAGTTGAAACAGTTGCGCGCGCAAGTCCGCGTCGGCCGGCCGGCGGCGAATCTGCGCCTGCACCTCGTCCAACTGGCCAGACAGGCTGATCGCGCCGAAAGGAACGGCAACTATAGACATGGAGGCTCCGCGCTAACCGACTTCCTTGTTCTGCTTGATATCCCAAGCCACCAGGCTTTCGGCGCCCTTGCCGCCCTTTTCGGTCTGCTCCCAGTACTGCTGCTTGACCTTGGCTGCCTGGAACGCGAAGTTCACCACCACGCCTTCGGCGCTGCGGTCACCCGAGATCTGCACCGACGACACGATTACGTCTTCCAGCGTGATCTTCGAATATTCGATCTGCTCGCCGCCCGCCTTGCACATGGACAGCTCGATCTTGCCCAGGTGCTTGCCGCTGGCGCAGTGCTTCATGACGGCGGGCGCCGCCTTGTCGATACGCGCCACCACGTGCAGGTCGTTGAAGCTGGCCTTGCCCGCGCCCAGGCCGCCGCCGCTGGCCAGGTTGCCCGGCTGCGTCGCGCCCCACGAGAAGGACACGATATCCGTCCAGTCCTTGTGGTTGGCGTCTTTGGATTCGCCGTTGGCGCCATCGATTTTCATGAACATATCCACAGCCACATCTGTCTCCTGAAGTTATCGGGCGCGGCTGCGCCCATCTAGTCTGAGGCTCAGCCTTCGTTCTGCTTAAGCGAAGGCAGCTTGGACACCAGCCGCAGCGACACCGTCAGCCCTTCAAGCTGATAGTGCGGCCGCAAGAAAAACTTGGCGGAGTAATAGCCCGGGTTGTCTTCGATTTCCTGCACTTGCACCTCAGCCGCCGCCAAGGGCTTGCGCGCCTTGGTTTCCTGCGACGAGTTCACCGGGTCACCATCCACGTAATTCATGATCCAGTCGTTCAGCCAGCGCTCCATGTCATCGCGTTCGCGGAACGAGCCGATCTTGTCGCGCACGATGCACTTCAGGTAGTGCGCGAACCGGCAGCACGCAAACAGGTACGGCAGGCGCGCGGCCAGCTTGGCATTGGCCGATGCGTCGGCCTCGTAGTACTCGTGCGGCTTCTGCAAGGACTGCGCACCGATGAAGGCGGCAAAGTCGGAGTTCTTGCGATGCACCAGCGGCATGAAGCCGTTCTTGGCCAACTCGGCCTCGCGCCGATCGCTGATGGCGATTTCGGTCGGGCACTTCATGTCCACGCCGCCGTCATCGCTGGGAAAGCTGTGGCAGGGCAGGTTTTCCACCGCGCCGCCAGACTCCACGCCTCGGATCGACGTGCACCAGCCGTACAACTTGAACGAGCGGTTCACGTTCGCCGCCATCGCGTAAGCGGAATTGGCCCAGGTGTAGCGGTCGTGGTTGGCGCCGTCGGTGTCTTCGTCAAAGTCGAACTCGTCCACCGGATTGGTGCGCGCGCCATAAGGCAGGCGGGCCAGGAAGCGCGGCATCGCCAGCCCGATGTAGCGCGAGTCCTCGGACTCGCGCAGGCTGCGCCAGGCGGCGTATTCGGTGTTGGTGAAGATCTTGGTCAGGTCGCGCGGGTTGGCCAGTTCCTGCCACGAATCCATCTGCATCACGTTGGGCGATGCGCCGGCAATGAAGGGGCAATGCGCGGCGGACGAGATCTTGGCAATCTCGCCCAGCAGTTCCACATCGGGCGGACTGTGGTCGAAGTGGTAGTCGCCCACCAGGCAGCCGATGGGCTCGCCGCCGAACTGGCCATACTCCTCTTCGTACACGCGCTTGAAGATGGGGCTTTGGTCCCAGCCCACACCCTTGTGGCGCTTGAGCGTGCGCCCCAGCTCCGCCTTCGAGATACTCATCACGCGGATCTTCAACAGCTCGTCGGTTTCGGTGTTGGTGACCAGGTAATGCAGGCCACGCCACGCGCCTTCAAGCTGTTGAAATTCGGGGTGGTGCATCACCCGGTTGATTTGTTCGGACAGCTTGCGGTCGATCTCGGCGATGATCGCCTGGATGGTGCGGTAGGCATCCGACGACAGCCCGACGCCGCTGTTCTCAAGCGCCTGATGCGCCAGCGTGCGCACGGCGTGTTCCACCGCCTCGCGCGCCTGCTCGGTCTTGGGTTTGAACTCTTTCTTCAGGAGCGCGGACAGGTCGTCGGCCTCCAGGGTGTCGACAGCGCGCGCGTCCGCGCGTTTGGCCACTGCGGTCATGGCATTCTCCGAAAACGGTTCAAGCGGAACTAGGCGGCCGGGTCCGTGGCGGCGGGGTCGGATGCGGGCGGTGCTTCAGGCTTGGGTGCCGCCGCCAGCGCGTTCATCAGCGCGGGGTTCTTGAGTACGTTGCCGATCAGTTCCTCGGCGCCCGACTTGCCATCCATGTAGGTCAGCAAGTTGGCCAGTTGGGTCCGCGCGCTCAACAGCTCGTTCAACGCCCCGACTTTCTTGGCAACCGTGGCCGGCGAGAAATCGTCGATGCTCTCGAACGTGATATCAACGTTCAAGTTGCCTTCGCCGGTCAGCGTGTTGTCTACCTGGAACGCCGCGCGCGGTTGAATCGAACGCATGCGTTCATCGAAGTTGTCGATATCGATGTCCAGGAACTTGCGCTCGCCCACTTCGGGCTGGGGCGTTTCGGACTTGCCGGCCAGGTCGGCCAGCACGCCCATCACGAAGGGCAATTGGATCTTGCGCTCCGCGCCGTAGATCTCCACGTCGTACTCGATCTGCACACGCGGCGCGCGGTTTCTGGCAATGAACTTCTGGCCGCTTCCTTTCAGGCTGGTCGCCATGGTGTTGTCTCCTCTTGTTTATGTGGGGGCTGGCCCGCCCTACGAATCCGGCCGGCTCTCCGTGTCGCGCGGCAACCATGCCTCGAATTGCTCAAGGCCTTGGGGCGCCAGGTTTTTGATGATGTCGTGAAAGCTCAACGGAATGAGTTGCTGGGTGCGGCGGATGAGATAGGGCGCGGGGTGGCCGGGCTCGTTGGCCTCGAAGTACGCGCTTACCTTGCTCAGCATGGCCATGGCGTCGTCCCGCGACTGAATGCGCGCGTCCTGCCAGCGCACGTCGGCGTTGGGTGTGGTGTTGGGTGCAGCTCCGCTGGCGGATGCGTCAGGCGCCTGCGCCGAGTCATCCTGTGGGGCCGCTTGCGGCGGCGCAGACATTCCGGCTGCATCAGAGGACACCTGCGGCCCATCGCGCGCGGCATCCAGCACGACGTTCAGCGTGCGCAGGACAGCGGTGTAATCCGGCGTCCACGTGGGGCCCAATTTGTCCGTCACCAATTTCTGTATGCGCCGCAGCGCATCCGCGGCGGACGCCAGCGCCAGCACATCGGCTTCACGTTGCGCCCAGGCGTCGCGCAGGCGCGCGACCACGCGGGGACGCCCGCCCGGATAGCAATCGGCATCCTGGCGGCTGCCATCCAGCAGCGCCTCGGTATCACGCAAGGACAGTTGCCCATGCACACCATTGACCAGGCTCGCCGAGCGCACGCTGCGCGCGCAGCCCTGCATATCGCCAAACGCCGCCAGCGCGTTCATGCGCGGCATCGGATCGTCTTCGCCCACGCTATCCAGGCGCGGATGCACGGGTTCCCAATAGCGTTCCAGGGTGTCGACGGCCAGCGCCAGCCCGTCTGCGTAACCCGGCAGGCCGCGGATCTCGGTCCATGCACAGGTCAACAGGCCGATCACGCGCAGGTCTCGCGTGCGTTCAAGCAGCGCGCGGGCCAGGCGTTCGACCTCGCGCCAGTCAGGCGGCTGCGCGGCGATGATGGTCGAGCCGAACTGCTGTTCGTCCCGGCCGGCCGCGGCTCGCTGCAACTGCAGGAAGTCAGCGTCGTATTCAAGGTCTTCCCCGCAGGGCAGACGTGAATCGAGTGTATTGAGGATATCGGCGAAGTCCATAGTCATTGCTTAGATGCCTGGGGATGCTGCCTGGAACCAACCACTACGCTCCGCGCTGCTTCACGGAAGGGAGAATTCTAGGCACGTCTTTCCGCATGCAACGAACAACTCACAACTTCAGATTTTTCTTACAACCAGCTAACAAGCACTAAACAAATGCACACTTTTCGCCCTGCTGTACTGATGTTTTGACATACTCCTTACGCGACAGGGGTGTCGGCGCAAGCGTTGTTACCGAACCGTAAAAAACACAAAAGCATGTGTTTGCGCTTCTCGCCCGCTTTGCACGCTGCCTACAATCGGCGCTCACGCTGGCGACAGACCGGCGCGTCAGTAGATACAGAGACAGATATCCCCGGCATCGGTGCTCCCGTCATCACGGCGGCACCCGCCCTTTTGCAAGCGGTCCATGACGTGGCCGGCCCTCACATTGCAGTCAATGCGGCGCGCGCCATTTGCGTGCTCGCGCAACACTCGTAGCAGCAAGCGCAGCAGCTTTGAATTCTCATAAGGAGACGATGAGATGGACCGCACCGTGCCAAGCGAACGCGTCGTCAAGGCGCATACGCCCTTGCCGCCAGAGCAATTGAAGTTTCGCGGCATGCACGGCGCGGAGAGCCTGTCGCAGCTATTTGAATTTGAAGTCGAGCTGGTCTCGGAGTCTTATTCGCTGGACATGAAATCGCTGCTTGGCAAACCGCTGACGCTCGAGATCGAGACCACGCCGGGCGCACCGCGCTATCTCAGCGGACACATCACCCGCTGCGTGCTGGTGGGCCGCGAGAACAACACGTCGCGCTACACCATCTACCGCGCCACGGTGCGGCCGTGGCTCTGGTACCTGACGCAAACGTCGGACAACAAGATCTTCCAGAACAAGAACGTGCCCGACGTGATCCGCGAGGTGCTCAAGGACTACAGCTACCCCGTCGAGTTCAAGCTGACGGAGACGTATCGCAATTGGGAATACTGCGTGCAGTACCAGGAAACCGACTACGCCTTCATCTGCCGCCTGATGGAACACGAAGGCATTTACTTCTGGTTCAAACACGACAAGGGCAAGCACACGCTGGTGCTGACCGACGACATCACGCAGCACGAACCCGTGCCTGACTACGAGCAGATTCCCTATTACGGCCCCGACCGCATCACCGTTCCGCGCGAAGACTACATCCACAAATGGGAAGTGGCCGAGCAGATCACCCCCGGCGCGTTCGCCACCACCGACTACCACCCGCTAACGCCCGCCGCCAGCCTGGAAGCGCGGCGCAACAATCCCGGCGCCTATGACCACGGCGATCTGGAAATGTACGAATGGCAGGGCGGCTACACCAACCCCGACGACGCCGAACACTACACGCGCGTGCGTCTGCAAGACCTGCAATGCCGGCAGGAACAAAGCACTGGGGCGTCGAACGCGCGCGGGCTTTCCACCGGGCATCTTTTCACGCTGCGCAACCATCCGCGGCAAGCCGAGAACCGCGAGTACCTCGTCGTCAGCATCTACTACCGCATCCGTGAAACGGGCTACGCCAGCGGCCAGATCGATCCGGGTGACTTTGATCTAGAATTCGTTGTGTTGCCCTCCAGCACGCAGTTTCGCGCGCCGCGCATCACGCCGATTCCCCGCACACACGGGCCACAGACTGCGACGGTGGTGGGCAAGCAGGGCGAGGAAATCTGGACCGACAAGATGGGCCGCGTCAAAGTGCAGTTTCATTGGGACCGCTACGGCAAGAAAGACGAAAACAGTTCGTGCTGGGTGCGTGTGTCCAGCCCATGGGCCGGCGGGGGCTTTGGCGGCATCCAACTGCCGCGCATACGCGACGAAGTGATCGTGGATTTCATTGGCGGGCAGCCCGACCGTCCCATCGTGATCGGGCGCGTCTTCAACGCGAACAACCTGCCGCCGTGGGACCTGCCCGACAACGCCACGCAAAGCGGTTTCTTGAGCCGCTCGAAAAGCGGCACGCCCGCCACCGCGAATGCGCTGATGTTTGAAGACAAGAGCGGCTGCGAACGCATCTGGCTGCACGCCGAGCGCGAGCTATGCACCGAGGTCGAAGCCAACGAAACGCACACGACGGACCTGAACCGCAGCACGACGATCGGCGAGAACGACACCACCAAGATCGGCGGCTTTCGCGACATCAACATCACCGGCACCGACAACTTGAAAGTCGGCAAGCGCCGCGACGTCTTCGTCACGGGACACGAGGAATACACCGTCAAGGCATCGCGCACGGTCAACGTGAAAGACGGCCTGATGGATGAGAAGTTCGACAACGGTTTGAAGACCACCGTGGCCGCCAAGGGCGAAGAACGCGAGGTCACGGGGCTGTTCAAGGAAACGTTGAAGACGGGCCAACAGGTCTACGTCAACAGCGGCGACTCGCTGCATCACGTCAAGGAAGGCACGCTGACCGAGAAGGCCAAGGGCAAGGTTGAAGTGTTGTCCACCGACGCGAACATGGACGTGAAAGCCAAGACCGCGATGCTGGTGCAGTCGGAAACCGCCACGATGGACATCAAGTCCAAAGGCAAGGCGCACATGGAATCGGAAGGTTCCACGGTGACGGTCAAGGCCAAGGGCAACATCACCCTGGAAACCCCGGCGGATGTCGTGATGGACGCCGCCAACGTCAAGGACCTGTCGAAAGAAAGCTGGCTGCAAGCCACGCCGTTTTCTATCGGCCTGGCGGTGGCCAAGGCGGAATTCGGGCTGCATCGCGTCGCGCTGTTCCGCACCACGGTCATGTTGAATTTGTCGTTCACGAACTACGCCGCGGTCAGCAGCATCGGCCAGTTGGTGTCGTACCGCACAACCGGGTCCAGCTACGCCTTTGATATGCAGAAGGCAGAACAAGTGGGCCTGGGCGCATCCATGGTCGGCCTGTGGACCATCATCTGAGGCGCCCATGTCCGACTTCGTGACCGCCTGGCCGGATTGGGGAAAGTGGGTGGTGCTGGGCTTGCTGTTATCGGGCGCGCAGGCGATGTTCATGCTTCGGCGCGAACGCAAGCGCCGGGCAACGGGGCGCGCGGACGCGCAGCGCCTCGACACCGTGCGCGCCACCGGCGTGGCCAGCACCGCGCGCGTGACCGCTGCGCGCGACACGCGCACCCGCATTGGCGAGTCGCTGTATTTCATCATCGAGCTGGATCTGGACGTGGCCGCCACCGCCACCACGCCGGCCTTGATCCGCACGGTGCGCGTGCCGCTATCGCCGCTGCACCTGGCGGAGTTCGGCGTGGGCAAGACCGTGCAGGTGCGCGTTCAGGATGATGGGGCCACGCATGAAGTCGCCATTGATCAGCCCACCGGATAACGCATGAAGACCATCAAGCCTTTCCGCCTGGGCATTCTTACGCGGCCGTATCGTAGTCAGCGCCGCGACGTGCTGGGCGTGTGCGTCTTCGCCTTGGTCGACATCGCGCAATCCCCCACCTTGTTGAGCGACCAGGACCTGTGGAAGCTTGCCGCTGAAGAAGGCATCGGCGCGCTGGACCTGGCCACGCCCAAGCAGTACCCGGAAGTGCTGGTCTCGGGCCATGCCTACCCGCATGACGCCAAGCAACCCGGCGCGTGCGGCGTGCGCGTGCAGGTGGGCGCCATCGATAAGTCATTGCTGGTTTTTGGCGACCGCTACTGGATCGATGGCAAGGCGACGGCGCCGCAGCCTTTCGCTCGCATGCGCCTGGACTGGAGCCGCGCCTATGGTGGCCCGGACGTTGCCGAAAACCCCTTGGGCATCGGCGCGCACGACGAAACCATCAATGGCGTGCGCGCGCGCCGGTTGCCGAACATCGAACATCCCTTGCAGCGCATCAGTGCCCCCGGCCAGCGTGTGGCGCCCGCGGGCTTTGGCGCGTTGCCCGTGGAATGGCCGCAACGGGCATCGCATATGGGCCGCGACTACGGGCAGGAATGGCTGGAGCACGACTTCCCCGGCTTCGCGCGCGACATGGACTGGCGCTTCTTCAACGCCGCGCCACCCGACCAATGGGGGCCGGCCAACGCCGAGCTTGCCGGCGGCACGGACTACGCGCTGTGGAACCTGCACCCGCAACAGCCGGTGCTGCGCGGCCACCTTCCCCACTGGCGCGCGCACTGTTTTGTCAGCCGCCACGCCGACGGCAGCGCGCTTGAAGACGTGTCGCTGCGCCTGACCACCGCGTGGTTTTTTCCCGACCACACGAAGATGGTGTTGATGTGGCATGGCGCAGTTCATGTGCAAGAAGATGACGCGGCGGATATCCGCCTCATCATGCCCGCGCTGGAACACGTGGATCAGCCGAAAGCGCTTGCCCATTATGAAGACGTGGCGCGGCAACGCCTGAACCCGGAGTTAGGCTCCGTCTACGCCTTGCTGGACTCGCAGCTCGTGCCCGAAGATCTTTGCGGCGGGCAACTGGAAGGCGATGCGCAAGCCGTGGCCGTGCGTCCCACCAACAAGAACGTGCACGCCGGGCTGGCACGCCGCCACGCGCGCGAACGTGAGTCACTATTGGCGCAGGGCCTGGACCCGGATCGGTACATGGTCCCGCTGGACCCGCCGCCCACGGCGCCCCGGCTTGCCGATCTGCCGCAGACCATTCTGCGCATGCAGGAAGAGCTGGAAGCCGCCAAGCGCCTGTCTGGCGGGCCAGGGGCGCGCGCGCTGGCTGATCCCAACTTGCCGCAGATGGCCGAGGTGGCCGGCGTGGACATGGACGCGCTGCGTCGGCAAGACGCGGATGGCAAGCTACCGTCGGGTTTCGATCCCCGCAAGATCAAACGGCACATCGCCGAATTCGACGCCAGCCCGCATGCACAGGCCGGACGCACCTCGGCGGACAGCGAAGGAACGCAGCCGCCATTGGCCGACACGCTGGGCCCGCAGGTTCACCAGGCGTATCAGCAGTCCGCGCACCATTTCGCGCCGCCCCCGCCCATGCCGCCGTTGCGCGCGCAGCGCACGCGCCGCAAGCTGGAAGCGCAGTTGAAAACCAGCCGGGACTGTCGCGACATGAATCTGACCGGCGCGGATCTTTCAGGCATGGACCTGTCCAACGCCAACTTCCAACGCGCGATTTTCGCGGGCGCGAAACTCGTGGATGCGCGGCTGGATGGCTGCGACCTGACGGATGCGGTCCTGACCGGCGCCGACATGACCCGCACAAGCCTGTCCGACGCGAACCTGACGCGCACCAACCTGGGCCGCGCGCAATGCGTGAACACGAACTTTGCAAAGGCCCAGATCAAGGAGTGCACGTGGGACCACGCCCACTGCAAAGACTGCAATTTTGTTGATAGCGCCTGGCAGTTGGGACGCTTGCATCAGGCGCGGCTGATACGTTGCGACTTCGGCCGCGCGAGCTTTCACCAATGGGCAGCGATGAGCGCCACGTTCGAGGACTGCCGCTTTTTCAAGGCGCGGCTGGATCAATGCGTGTTCATGCAAGGTGCGCTCGCCAACGCCGACTTTACCGGCGCGGCGCTGGTGCGCGTGAGCTTCATGGATGCTGGCTTTTCCGGCCGCTTCAGCATGGAGGCCGCCACGCTGGACGGCTGCGCCTTCGCGGGCCGCGTCGAGCTAGCGGGCGCGCGGTTGCGCGGCATGCAGTTCAAGCACGGCAGCGCACGCGGCGCCACCTTGACGGGGGCCGACCTGCGCGGCGCCACCCTGAACGCCTGCGACTTTTCCGAGTGCCTGTTGCAAGACGCCGATCTTAGCGGCCTGACCGCCCCCGACACGCACTTTGTGCGCGCGGATTTCACCGGTGCCCGCCTGCGCGACGCCAACCTGATCAACGGCTTGCTGGGCAAGGCCATCTTTCTGCGCGCCGATCTCACGGGCGCGAATTTCTTCCGCGCCGATGTCGCACAGACTCGGATGGACGACAGCACCGGGCTGGACCACACCTACACACAAGGCGCGAAGCGCTGGCCCGCCAGACAGCCGGAGCACCCCGCATGAACCTCGACAAGCTGCTGGACAGCGTGCGCCATGGCGAGCCGATCCAACACCTCAGTTTGGCGGGTGCCGATCTGCGCGGGCAGGATCTGGCCGGCGCGTTCTTCGATCACGTGGACTTCACGGGTGCGAAAATGAGCGGCTGCCAGTTGCAGGACAGCCAGTTCATCAGTTGCGACATGACGCGCTGGGAAGCCGACGGCGCCAACCTGGATACGGCGCGCCTGCTCCGCTGTCGCGCGCCAGGCGCGACGTGCAGCGGCGGCAACTTCCATGGCACGAGCTTCACCGAATGTGATCTGGAGGGCGCCAGGCTGGATCAAGCCACGCTTCATGAAGCGTCTTTCACCGCGACCTCACTGGCGGGCGCGTCGTTGCGGGCGGCTCGTGTGGAACGCTCGGTGTTCTCGCGCGGAGCATTCGCGAACGCCGATCTGACGCAAGCGCAATTCAGCTACACCCTGTTCCATCAACTGGACCTGCACGGCGTGACGCTGACCGGCGTGAACGCGGCCAGCACCATGTTCACGGAATGCAATCTGTCGGCGCAGAACGTCGCGGGGCAAGCCTTTGCGCTGTGCCATTTCACGGATTGCCAACTGGACGCGGCGGACTTTCGTCAATGCGATTTGCGCCAGTCGGGCTTCAAGGGCTCGTCGTTGCGGGGTGCGCGCTTTGCCGGTGCTTGCGCGCCGCAGGCGCTGTTTCCCCTGGCCGATTTAAGCGGAGCCGACCTGCAAGGCGGCCGCTTTGACGGCGCCATCTGGGCCGAGGCCACACTGGACGGCGCCACCTTCCAGGGCGCAAGCCTGGGCCTGTGCATTTTTCAGCGCGCGCGTTGTGCCAACACGGACTTTCGCGGCGCCCTTCTTGTCGACGCCGATTTCTCGCTGGCGGACCTGGACGGCGCCGACCTGCGCGACGCCACGTTCCTGCGCACCCGCATGCATCGCGCGCTGACGCGCGGGGTGCGCTGGTCGCAGCGTCACGGCATCATCGACAACGACGCCCCCTTGCTCGACGCCGAACTGTGGTCGGCGGGACGCGCCGGCCTTTGACCCATCGCAACAGGAGTGGAAACCATGCAAGTGCTCTGCCAGTTACCCAGCGTGGGGTTGGGATTCCCCGATGTCTGCAAGACACCGGTGCCGCCGGTGCCGCACATTGACGTGTCCACGTCGTCCATGGGCATCCCGGTGGTGTGGAACGTGTGGCTAAGCTGCATGCCGATGCACAACATGGTCACGACCATACCGGTGACGCTCGGCGATACGGCTGGTGTGGGCGGCGGCCTGATCTCGCAGACCTTTATGGGTCGGGCGCGCTACATGACCGGGGCGTTCACGGTGCTGGTGCGTGCCGCGCCGCTGGTGCGCGTAACCAGCCTTACCTTGCAGAACACGATCAATGCGCCGGGTTTCAAGGCGGCCACGCCGCAGAAGTCGATGTTTGCCTTGGCGGCGTGACGCATTCGGGCGGCTGGCAGCAGCCGCCCGAATCAAGGCTGACGGCTACAGCTGACCGTACGAGTGCAGCCCCGAAAGGAACATGTTCACGCCCAGGAACGCAAAGCCGGTGATCAACAGCCCCATCAGCGCCCAGTAGGCCGCCATGGTGCCGCGCAGGCCCTTGATCAGGCGCATGTGCAGCCAGGCCGCGTAATTCAGCCAGACGATCAGCGCCCAGGTTTCCTTGGGATCCCACTGCCAGTACGCGCCCCAGGCGTCCGCCGCCCACAGCGCGCCCAGAATGGTCGCCACCGTGAAGAAGGCGAACCCGATCGCGATGGCGCGATACATGATGTCGTCCAGCACTTCCAGCGAGGGCAGCGCGGCGGCGATGCGGCGGCGGCCCAGCAGGATGGCGCCCACGATCACCGCGCCCACGCCGAAGTACAGCATCCAAGTGGCGGACAGGCCATCAGTGCGGAACACCATCGGCTCGGCGCACAGCAGCACACCCAGAATGAACAAGGGCGCCAGCTTGGCCCACGACGTGGTCTGCCCGTGCTGCTTGACCAGGTAGGCAAAGCCCACCATCGCCGCCAGCGAGAACGTGCCGTAGCCGATGAAGTTGGCGGGCACGTGCAGCTTCATCCACCAGCTTTTCAACGCCGGCACCAGCGGTTGGATCTGGCCGGCATCGCGCGTGAAGGAATACCAAAGCAGGAACACGACGGCGGACGTCACCACCAGCAGCACGAAACCGCCCAGCGCGCGCGTGGCGTACTTGCGTTCGTAATACAGGTAGAACAGCGCCGTGATCAGCGAGAACAGCACGAATACTTCATACAGGTTGCTGACGGGGATATGGCCCAGGTCCGGGCCCATCAGATGGCCTTCGCGCCAGCGCACCAACAGGCCGGTGACGCCGGCAAATACCGCGCCCCAGGTCAACGCCGTGCCCAGCCACGCGGCGGTGGGGCTGAATACGCCGATCCAGTAGCAGACCATGGCCAGCGCGAACAGTGCGCACATCCACAAAATGGCGGACTGGGACGAGAACAGGTACTTCAGGAAGAACACCTGCTCGGCGCGGGCCAGGTCATTGCCGTACAGCATCAAGGCCAGGCCCGCCGCGATGGCACAGGCGACCATCAAACGGCGCAGCGGCCGCCACAACCAGCCCAACCACGTCAGCGCGGGCACGGTGCCGCACAGGATGATCTTCTCGTAATAATCCATCGCGTTGCCGTGACGGGTCAGCGCGAAGGCCGCGCCCACCGACAGCAACAGGAAGAAGACTACGTCGGTCCAGTCCGGCTTGCCGCGCCGGGCGCGGTTGTCGCCCGTTTCCGACAGGCTGTCTTGCCACAGGATATCGGGCGACGCGTTCAACGTGTCCGGCGAGGAGGGATGCGGGGTGGTCGTCGTCGACATAAAAAAACCTTAAGACCTTTTCTGGCGCAGCAGCGCCTGCTTGAAGCGTTCAAACTCCTGATTGAAGTCGAGTGTACGCTTCTGGGACGTCATGGCCGCCAGGACGCTGCTGCCGCTGCCTTGCGGCTTGACCCAGATCCAGACGCGGCGGTCGCGGATGTAGAACATCGAAAACACCCCCAGGACCAGCAACAGGCTGCCCAGGTAGACCGTATTCTTGCCCGGCGTGCGGCTGACCTGGAACACGCTGGCCTGCACATGGTTGAAGTCGGCCAGCGACAGGAACACCGGCGCCGGATAGACCGTCAGGTCGGACAGCGCCGCCACGGCCAGGCGCGACCACACGGCAGCGCGCTCGCCGTCGGGGCCTTCGACCGCGACGGGGGGCAAGCCGGCGCGTTCGCGTTCAATGGCGCGCAGCTCGTTCATGCTGGCCCCGATCAGCCGGATCACCACATCGGCGGCCCGCTCCAGGTCGGCGGCGGGCGTGTTGGCTTGCAGGAAGGCGGCAACGGCTTGCAGGCCACCCGACGCAAAGGTTTCCAGCGCGCGCTCGGCAGCGGTTTGCAGGGGCTGGCGGTCAGCGCCGGACGGACTGTTGCGCTCGGCGAAACGGCGGGCGGCTTCGCGGCGCGCGGCCGGGTCGGCCAGCGTGGCGCGCAGCCGCATGAATTCCGCGATCGAGCTGTCGTCGTCAGCCGGAATGCGCAAGTAGCGGAAAGGCTCGGACGCATTGTTGCGCACCCCGGCCAGGAACACGCTGGCGCCGTCCAGTTCCATGGGCAGCATGTAGTTCTGGAATTCGTGGGCCTGGCCCGCGTCGTCGATCAGCTTGTATTCAACGCTGGGACCCACGTTGCGCAGGTTCTCGTTCTTCTTGCCCGCCGCGCTGCCCGACACCGATGCCACGTGCTCGGCAAAACTCTGGTTGGGGCCCTTGGGATCGCCGCGCGTCAGGTCTTCCACATTGATCGGCCGCATGGCCGTGATCTCTACGCCCATGCTGCGCGGACCGGCCGACGTGTGAGCGGTCACTTCGCTTGTCTTGCCCACCGTGCCGTCAACGGCGAAAGTGGCATCCTGGGAACCTACTAGCGGATAACCCTTCAAGACCACCGTGCTGCCGCCATCGTCAAAGCTGGACTGGTACACCGTCATGCCCTTGAAACGCAACGGCTCGTTGACCTCGATGGTGGAATCGAAGGTCTTGCCCGTATCCGGGTCGGTGACTTCAACTTCGCTGGCGAAACGACTGGGCATGCCGGTCGAGTAGTAATCAACCACGAACTTCTTCAGCTTCAGCGTGAAGGGCATCGGCTGCACCAAGGCGCCGTCGCCCACCATCACGACCGCCGTACTGGCCTGGCCGCCTTCGGGCACCAGCACGCTGGCGCGGAAACTCGGGTTATTGACCGACAGGCGGCCGCTTTCGGGCACTTCCGAAATCAGCATGTTGTCGACAATGGGTTGCTTGCCGCCGAACATGACTTGCAGCCGCACGGGCAGCTCGCTGTCTAGCAGACCGCCCACGCAGATGATGACCATGGCCGCGTGCGCGAACACATAGCCCAGGCGGTTGGCGCTGCCCTTCTTGGCGGCCAGCAGCACGCCGTCGTTGTCCTGCCGTACACGCACGGCGTAACCCAGCCGTTCCAGCAGCGCCTTCAGCCCTGCCGAGGTCTGCGCGACATCGGTGGGCTCTTCCGTTTCAACGCGATGCGGAAACGCGCGCAGGCTGCTCGCGCGCACGTGCTCGCGGAATGAGCGCGCTTCGCGCAGCATCTTGGGTGCGTTGCGGGTCAGGCACACCGAGGTCGACACGACCAGGAAACCCATGATCAGCAAGAACCACCAACTGTTGTAAACGTGCCAGATGGAAAACTTGTCGAACACCTCGTACCAGAACGGGCCGAACTGGTCGATGTAGTTGCTGGACGAGCGGTTCTGCTGCAACACCGTGCCCACCAGGCTCGCCACGCAGATGAACATCAACAGGCTGACGGCGAACCGCATCGAACCGAGCAGTTCGAAGAAGTCACCGGGCAGGCTGCGCAAAGAGGGGCGAGTGTGGGTTCGTGTTGAATTCATGAAAAAAGGGGGGCCGCGCGATCGGCTACCCCCCTCATAGACAGCGCGTAACGGAATCGGGTTCCGTCACGCTCAGGTTGCATGAACGCGGACCAGCCGCGCGTGTTGCGGGCTGGCGCCTACCGCAGGCCTGCCGCGTAGTCGGATACCGCCTTGATATCGGCATCCGACATGCGGTCCGCAATCGCGAACATGATGTCGTTCTTGCGGTCGCCGCTGCGGAACAGCTTGAGCTGCTCTTCAATGTACATGGGGAACTGCCCCGACAAGCGGGGGTACTGGGCGGGCATGCCCGCGCCATTGGCAGAGTGGCACGCCGCGCAGGCCGGCACATTGCGTTCGGGCAAGCCACCGCGCCAGATCTTCTGGCCCAGATCCACCAGCTTCTCTTGGCCTGCCGTGGCGGGTTCCTTGAGAGGCTGTTGCGCCAGGTACAGCGCGATGTTCTGCATATCGGCCGGCGTCAGGTTCTGCGCCATGGCGGTCATCGGCGTGGGGTTGCCACCCGCGCCGTTGCGCACAGGCAGCTTGGCGCCCTGCTTGATCTGGAAGTCGGCCAATTGCTTGGCCAGGTATTCGTGGGGTTGCGCGGCCAGGTTGGGGTTCACCGGGATGGTGCTGTTGCCCGCCGCGCCGTGACAGGACGCACAGGCGATGATGCCTCTGGAGGCGTCGCCCTGGTCAAACAGCTGACCGCCCTTGGCGGCATCTGGCTTGGCCGGGCCCGCAGCGCCGTCAGCGGCGAAACTGGGTGTAGAGAAGGCGGAGGCGCCGAGCAACAGCCCGCTCGCAACCAACATTCGGGACAGCACACGCTTCATGAAGACCTCGACGATCACATCGATCAAGGCGCAAAAAGGCGCCCACGCCTGCCCCGCACACCCTGGAAAACCGTATCGAACCTCATTTGCCCAATCTGCCTGCCAAGTTGCCGCTGGCACCTAAACAGTAAGCAAAAAAGACGGCTCCGCGCACGGGGACCACTGTTGCAAACGCCGGATTATACAATAGGGCTCGAAACCAACCGTATCCAAAGCCCATCCGTGTCCCTCCTACATCGCGCCTCCTTCCTTACCTCCGCAGCTCGCCTCGACCAGTTGCCGGCCGCCGGCGCTCCCGAGGTCTGCTTTGTCGGCCGCTCCAACGCCGGCAAATCCACGGCCATCAACGTGCTGTGCAACCAGCGCCGCCTTGCGTTTTCCAGCAAGACGCCGGGCCGCACGCGCTTGATCAACATGTTCGGCTTGCCCGACCCGCTGGATCCGGAAGGCCACATCGGTTTTCTCGTTGACTTGCCCGGCTACGGCTATGCGTCCGTCGCGCGCAACGAAAAAGAAAAATGGGCGGACATCCTCGGCGGCTATCTGCGCGACCGCGAGTCGCTTGCAGGCATCGTGCTGCTGATCGACATCCGCCGCGGCGTCACCGAACTTGACCGCCGCCTGGCCAACTTCATCGCCCCCACCGGACGCCCGGTGCTGGCGCTGCTGACCAAGGCCGACAAACTGCCTTACGGACAGCGCATGCGCACGGTGTTCTCCGTCCGCAAAGACCTGGCCGACATCGGCGCCCTGCACACCATCCCGTTCTCTGCGCCCGAGCGCATCGGGCTGGAAGAAGCCGGCGCCCACATTGAGAATTGGATTTCCCCCAAGGTCGAATCATGAACCCGCAGATCATCACCCCTGAGTTTCCGGTTTCCCGCCCCCGCCGCCTGCGCCGCGACGACTTCACCCGCCGTCTGGTGCGCGAAAATGCGCTGACGGTCAATGACCTGATCTACCCCGTCTTCGTGACCGACGGCACGGGCGTGCAGCAAGCCGTGGCGTCGTTGCCCGGCGTGGTCCGCTATTCGCTGGACACGCTGCTGCCGGTGGCCGAGCAATGCGTGAAGCTGGGCATTCCGGTGATGGCGCTGTTCCCCGTCATCGACCCCGCGCTGAAAACGCCCGACGGCATCGAAGCCACCAACCCGCGCGGCCTGATTCCGCGCGTGGTGGGCGAGCTGAAAAAGCGTTTTCCCGAACTCGGCATTCTGTGCGATGTGGCGCTGGACCCCTATACCAGCCATGGCCAGGACGGTGTCATCGACGAGAACGGCTACGTCATCAATGAAATCACGGTCGAGATCCTGGTCAAGCAGGCGCTGACTCAAGCCGCGGCCGGTGTCGATATGGTCGCCCCCAGCGACATGATGGACGGCCGCATCGGCGCGATCCGCCAGGCGCTGGAAGCCAACGGCCACATCCACACGCAGATCATGGCTTACTCGGCCAAGTACGCCAGCGCGTTCTACGGCCCGTTCCGCGACGCGGTGGGCTCGGCCACCAACCTGGGCAAGTCAAACAAAATGGCTTACCAGATGGACCCGGGCAATCTCGATGAAGCCTTGCGCGAAGTGGCCGCCGATCTGAACGAAGGCGCCGACATGGTCATGGTCAAGCCGGGCATGCCGTATCTGGACGTGCTGCGCCGCGTGAAAGACACGTTCCGCGTGCCCACGTTCGCCTATCAGGTCAGCGGCGAATACGCGATGATCAAGGCCGCCGCCGCCAACGGCTGGCTGGACCACGACAAGGTCATGATGGAAGCGCTGCTGGCGTTCAAGCGCGCTGGCGCCGACGGCATCCTGACCTACTTCGCCATCGAAGCGGCCACGCTGCTCAAGGCGCAGCGCTAAACGCTTTTACGGCTAGGCGCCGGCTTCGTCCGGCGCAGCCCCAGCCACGTTCCACCCAACACGCAAGCCAGGCCCAGCACGTGGGTCAACGTGACGTGTTCATCCAGGAACAGGGACGCGAACAGCAACCCGAATATCGGCAGCCAGTTCACGAACAAGGCCGCGCGGCTGATGCCCAGCCGCGCGATGCCGGCATTCCAGATGATGTTGCTGACGCCTGACGCAATCACCGCTGAAAACAGCAGCACCAGCCACGGCCACCACGTCATCTGCCAGGTATCGGTCTGGTAGGAAGACGGCGTCACCGCCGCGTGCACCACCAGCATCAGGCCGCCTGCCAGGTACATGTACCAAAGCATGCCCAACGGATCCATCGTGCGCGACATGCGCTGGATCACCAGCCCGCCAAACACGAACACCAGCACGGCCACGAAAACCACCGCATCGCCCCAGCCGGTCAGCCCGAACTGCGCCCCGCTGCCCGCCACCACCATGCCCACGCCCAGCAGGCCGAGCAAGGCCCCGCAGATGCGTACCGTAGTCAGCTTTTCGCGATAGAACAGCGCGGCCAGCAATGCCGACAACAGCGGGCTGGTGGCCATGATCAGCGTGCCGTTGGCCGCCGATGAAAACCGCAGCCCCGACACCAGCGCCACCTGGTGCGCGTACACAACCAAGAAGCCCGCCAGCGCCACCCAGCCAAGTTCCATGCGGCCCAGCTTGGGCACGCGGCCTCGACGGGCCTTGATGATCAGGGTGACGGTGATGAACGCAATGACGATCCGCACGGCGGCAAGCGCCTGGATGTCCATGTGCTGCGTGAGGTACTTGATGGAGACGATGTTCAGGCCCCATGTGGCCATGACGAACATCAATTGAACATAGATAAGACCGTTACGGTCCTGGCTTGCATCAACTGTTGTGGACGTCACGGGCGCCGGCCTGGAGGGAGTGGAATGCGCCGCCCACGCGGCGCAGCCGCCATGGTATATCGCCCGTCGTCAGCGCACCAGCACCTTGTCCAACGATTCCGTGAAGCGCTTGGCGTCCTGGAAACCGACGACGCGCGCGTCCGGCAATTCCTTGCCGCCCGGTTCAAAGAACATGATGCCCGGCGGCCCAAACAGCCGGAAGCGCTTGAGCAGGGCCCGGTCGTCGGCGTTGTTCGCGGTGACGTCGGCCTGCACCAGCAACATACCGGACATGCGCTGCGCTACGCCCGGATCGGTAAACGTGAAGCGCTCCATTTCGCGACACGACACGCACCAGTCGGCATAGAAATCCAGCATGACCGGCTGGGTGCTCTGCGCCAGCAGCGCGTCCAGTTCCGCGTTGTTGCGCACGCGGGTGAACTGAAGCTCGCCTTTGGTGACGGCCGTGCCCACGGATGCGTCGCCACGCGCGGCCAGGTGCGACAACGGTTGCAATACGTCGCGCCCGCCGCTGGCCGCACCCAGCAGCCACGCAGCAGCGGCAAGCGCCAACAACAGCCCCAGCCCCTTGCCGAACATGCGCGCGGCGCCGGCGCCCGCGGGCAAGGCATCAAACGCACGCAGCATCACCGCCGACACAACCGCCAGGAAGGCCCAGCCCGACATCTGCACCCAGGTTGGCACCACGGGTATCAGCATCCACCACGCCGTCGCCAGCAGCAGCATGCCGAACAGGCGCTTGACGCCGTCCATCCAGGGGCCGGCCTTGGGCAGCAAGGCGCCCGACGATGCACCCACGATCAACAGCGGCACGCCCATGCCCCAGGCCATGGCGAACAGGGCCGAACCGCCCAGCACCACGTCGCCCGTCTGCGAGATATACAACAGCGCACCCGCCAGCGGCGCGGCAACGCAAGGTCCGACAATCAGCGCCGACAAGGCGCCCATCAGCAGCGCGCCGGTGTAGCGGCCGCCCGGCACGCGCGACGAACGCTCGGACAATTTGGCCTGCACGCCTGACGGCATCTGGAAAGTGAAGACGTCAAACATCGCCAGTGCCAACACGGTCAGCAGGATGGCGAACAGCGTCAGGATCCAGGGGGTTTGCAACCATGCGGCCAGGCCCGCGCCGCTCAGTCCGGCGGCGACGCCCAGCGCGGTGTACACCACCGACATGCCCAGCACATACGTTGCGGCCAGGGCCAGGCCACGCCCGCGCGAGGGCCGGGCCTGCGTTGCGCCGCCCAGCACGATCGAAGACAGGATGGGGATCATCGGCAACACGCAGGGCGTGAATGCCAGCAGCAAGCCCAGAACCAGGAACACGCCAGCGGTCTTGGCCCAACCCAGGCCGCCCAACGCATCGGCCAGACCGGTATCGCCAGCCTTGACCAGCGCGCTCAAGCCGCCAGAAGACCCGGCGGGAGCGGCTTGCGCGCCTGCCCCATCCGCCAGCGCGTAGCCGCCGGCAACCGGCGTGAGCTTGACGCTGCTGTCCATGGGCGGATAGCACAGGCCGGCATCCGCGCAGCCCTGCCCGGTCAAGGTCAGGGTGAAAGGTTGCCCACCCGCGCCCACCGGCACGCGGATCATCACATCCTTGTGAAAGACCTCCATGTCCTTCTCAAAGGTCGGGTCGTACTTGACCTCGCCTTTGGGGTAGACCGCCTCGCCCAACGTGGTGGCGCCGATCGGGCTGATCGTGATGCCGAAGCGCTCGCGGTACATGTAGTAGCCGGGCGCGACCTTGTAATGCAGTTCCAAGGTGTCGGGCGCGGCCATCTGCGCGCTGAACACGAACGCCTTTTCGGGTTCCAGGAATTCGGCTTCGGCCTGCGCGGCCGCCTGCCAGGTCAGCAGCAACAGCGCCGTCGCCAGCAACACCAGGCTGCGCCCGATCAAGGCGCGCGCCGCGCGGATGGCAGGAATCGAGCGCCCGCGCGCACCGACGATACCGGCAAGTTGCAACATTATTCTCTCTTGGTTTGCTTGACGGCCGTCTGTTCGCGAACCCAGTCCAGATAGGGTGCGGCGCCGCCGATAACGGGCAGCACAATGATCTCGGGCACATCGTAGGGATGCATCTGCGCCAGGGCCTGAACAACGGCCTGATGACGCGCGTAGGTGGTCTTGATGTGGATGGGGACTTCTTCCGTCCCCTCGACCTCTCCGTTCCACAGATAGATGGACAGGCCCGGCGCGCCAAGGTTCACACAGGCGGCCAAGCCATCTTCCACCAGCACATGCGCAATGCGCTTGGCCAACAAGAGATCGGGTGCATTGCTGATGACCAGCACGACGTCGTCATCGCGCAACATGGAGCCTCCTTGGGATACCCGTGTGGGATGTAACTCGGGGTATTTTATCGATATTGCGGCGAACGCTCCGGTTCCATCAACGCGGACGTCCCCCCCACCATGCCACCCGCTTTCACGAGGCCCGCATGCCAGACCAATGCCTGTTCTGCCGGATCGCCCGGCACGAGATTCCCGCCCACATCATTCATGAAGACGAGCGTTTGCTGGCCTTCCTGGACATCCAGCCCGTGCGGCCGGGGCACACGCTGATCATTCCCAAGCAGCATTACCCGTACTTCGAGGACATGCCGGCTGACCTGGCGGGGCACATTGTGAACCTGGGACAGAAGCTGGGCCGCCACATGAAGCGCCTGTACGGCGTGGAGCGGGTGGGCTTCGCCTTCACCGGCATACACGTGGCGCACTCGCACGCGCACGTTATCCCCATGCACCACACGCAGGACGTCACGTCCACGGCGTACATCGAACAGCAGAACCTGACGTTCAAGATGCCGCCACAACCGCCTCAAGAGGCCCTGGCGGCCACCGCCGCGCAATTGCGGGGGGAACTGCACGCGTCCTGATTCAAAGCGCGAGCCGGATGCGCCAACGCCGGGCAAGCAAATGCCCGGCGCAAATAAAACAAGGGCGGGTCCGAAGACCCGCCCTTGTCGCTTATCTAGCAACCGAATTTATTCGGCGCTGTCCTCAGCGGCTTCATCAACTTCCGGACGGTCAACCAGTTCCATGAAAGCCATGGGAGCGTTGTCGCCTTGACGGAAGCCCATCTTCAGCACGCGGGTGTAGCCACCGTTACGGGCCGCGTAGCGCGGGCCGATTTCGGCAAACAGCTTCACCACCGCATCGCGATCGCGCAGACGGGCAAATGCCAGACGCTTGTTCGCCAGCGTGGGCTCTTTGCCCAGCGTGATCAGGGGTTCGATGACGCGGCGCAATTCTTTCGCCTTCGGCAGCGTGGTCTTGATAGCTTCGTGAGTGATCAACGAAACGGCCATGTTGCGGAACATGGCAAGACGGTGACTGCTGGTGCGGTTGAGCTTACGCAAGCCATTACCGTGACGCATGATAAGTTTCCTTTGAATCTAAAGATGGCGTTCGCCATCGGGTTGCCGGCTCTTCTATCAACCTGCAATCAGGCTGCGGTCCGGTAGAAAACGGTGCATTTTACGACGAATTCGCAAACCGCCCGACGGGGTTGCCGGGCGTTGCAGGAGACGCCCCGTTGCCAGGGCGCCACCCGTTTAAAGCTTAGGGACGCTCCAGGCCCAGGGGCGGCCAGTTCTCGAGCTTCATGCCCAAGGTCAAGCCACGTGCAGCCAGAACTTCCTTGATTTCGTTGAGCGACTTGCGACCCAGGTTCGGGGTCTTGAGCAGCTCGTTTTCGGTACGCTGGATCAGGTCGCCGATGTAGTAGATGTTTTCGGCCTTCAGGCAGTTGGCCGAACGCACGGTCAGTTCCAGGTCGTCGACCGGACGCAGCAAGACCGGGTCGATCTGCGGCGTGCCGCGGACCGGCGCTTCGTACGAATCGCCAGCGCCTTCCAGCGCGGCGAAGACCGAGATCTGGTCCATCAGGATGCGAGCCGACTGGCGCACCGCTTCCTCGGGCGAGATCACGCCGTTGGTTTCGATGTCCAGAACCAGCTTGTCCAGGTCGGTGCGCTGTTCAACACGAGCGCTTTCCACCGCGTAGCTGACGCGGCGAACCGGGCTGAACGAAGCGTCCAGAACGATGCGGCCGATGGTGTGGGTGCGGTCTTCCGACAGCGCGCGCACGTTGCCCGGCACGTAGCCACGGCCCTTCTCAACCTTGATCTGCATTTCCAGCTTGCCTGCGTCCGTCAGGTTGCAGATGGCATGGCCGGGGTTGATGATCTCGACGTCGTGCGGCAGTTCGATGTCGCTGGCCAGCACGGTGCCCGCGCCGGTCTTGCGCAAAACCAGGGTCACTTCGTCGCGATTGTGCAGCTTGAAAACCACGCCCTTCAGGTTCAGCAGGATGTCGACGACATCTTCGCGAACGCCCGGGATGGTCGAATATTCGTGCACCACGCCCGTCATTTGCACTTCGGTCGGCGCGTAGCCGGTCATCGAAGACAGCAGGATGCGGCGCAGGGCGTTGCCCAGAGTATGACCGTAGCCACGCTCGAACGGCTCCATCACGATCTTGGCATGGTGCGTGCCGACCGGTTCGACTTCAATGGAGCGCGGCTTCAGAAAACCTTGAGTGGACATTTACTGTGTTCCTTTTCAATACCCTCGGCTCGTTACACCGATAAGGCTGATGGACAGGGTGAAACATGAAACTCGGGCGGTGCAAAAACGCCGGCCGATACTTACCGCAAAGCCCGCCCCACCAAAAGGCGGAAAGCGGGCTGCTGCGAGACGTGCAAACGGGTCGCGGGACCAGTAGCCGGCACACCTGCGAAGGAGGCGCCGGCCGACCTGATTAACGCGAGTACAGTTCGACGACCATCGATTCGTTGATGTCGCGAGCGACGTCAGCGCGATCGGGAGCCGACTTGAACGTACCGGTCAGCTTGGTCGTGTCGACTTCCACCCATTGGGGGATGCCGATGCTGGTGGCCAGATCGAGCGATTCCTTGATACGGCCTTGCTTCTTGGCCTTTTCGCGGATCGAGATGACGTCACCGGCCTTGACCAGCATCGAAGCGATGTCAGCCGTGTGGCCGTTCAGTTCGATGGCGCGGTGGCTCACCAGCTGGCGAGCTTCGGCGCGCGTCGAGCCGAAGCCCATGCGGTAGACGACGTTGTCCAGGCGCGATTCCAGCAGCTGGATCAGGGTTTCGCCGGTGTTGCCACGGCGACGCTCTGCTTCAGCGAAGTACTTGCGGAATTGCTTTTCCAGCACGCCGTACATGCGCTTCAGCTTTTGCTTTTCGCGCAGCTGCAGGCCGTAGTCGGAAGTGCGGGCACCCGAAGTGCGGCCGTGTTGGCCAGGCTTGGAATCCAGCTTGCACTTGGAATCCAGCGAGCGACGGGCGCTCTTCAGGAACAGGTCAGTACCCTCGCGGCGCGAGAGCTTGCATTTGGGTCCAATATAACGTGCCATGTGGATTCCCTTTAGATACGACGACGCTTCGGCGGACGGCAGCCGTTGTGCGGAACGGGCGTGATGTCGGCGATGGACGAAATCTTGATGCCCAGCGCGTTCAGAGCGCGGACAGACGATTCGCGGCCAGGACCGGGGCCCTTGATGCGCACTTCCAGCGTCTTGATGCCGTATTCCAGCGCGACGCGGCCAGCCGTTTCAGCGGCGACTTGCGCGGCAAACGGGGTCGACTTACGCGAACCCTTGAAACCAGCACCACCCGAAGTGGCCCACGACAAAGCGTTGCCCTGACGGTCGGTGATGGTGATGATGGTGTTGTTGAACGAAGCGTGAACGTGCGCGATGCCGTCCGAGACGTTCTTCTTAACCTTTTTGCGCACGCGCGAAGCGCCGCTGGTGGAAGCTTTCGCCATAATCCAGTTCCTCGATTATTTCTTCAGGGACGCAGCAGCACGACGCGGGCCCTTACGGGTCCGGGCGTTGGTGCGAGTGCGCTGGCCGCGCACGGGCAAACCGCGCTTGTGACGCATACCGCGGTAGGTTCCCAGGTCGATCAAACGCTTGATCGAGAGCTGTACTTCACGACGCAGGTCGCCTTCAACCGTGAACAAACCAACATGTTCGCGGACGCGTTCCAATTCAGCGTCGTTCAGATCCTTGACCTTTTTGTCAAAGGGTACGTTTGCCGCTTCGCAGATTTTGCGAGCGCGCGTACGACCAATGCCAAAAATGGCGGTCAGTCCGATCTCGGCGTGCTGTTGCGGCGGGATGTTAATGCCAGCAATACGGGCCATGACTATTCCTTGAATAAATCTGTTGCGTAGTCGCTAACCCGAGTTAGCCTTGACGCTGCTTGTGACGCGGGTCGGTGCAGATAACACGCACCACGCCGTGACGTTTGATAACTTTGCAGTTGCGGCAGATCCGCTTAACCGATGCCATTACTTTCATGGTTGACTCCTAATTTTCCGTAATCCGGTTCCGCTCATTTGGAGCGGAAAACTATCCTGGCTCGCGTCAGATCATAGGGCGTGAGCTCCACTGTGACCTTGTCACCCGGCAGGATCCGGATGTAATGCATACGCATCTTGCCGGAAATATGGCCCAACACCACGTGGCCGTTTTCGAGCTTGACGCGAAATGTCGCGTTCGGGAGGTTCTCAAGAACCTCGCCTTGCATCTGAATGACGTCGTCCTTGGACATTCTTTTGCTTACCGCATCGGCAAACCCGCGCCCTTGAAGTTGGCCTTCTTGAGCAACGAGTCGTACTGGTGAGACATCATGTAGGCCTGAACCTGTGCCATGAAATCCATCGTCACCACCACAATAATCAACAGAGACGTACCACCGAAGTAGAAGGGAACGTTCCAGCGCATCACCAAGAATTCAGGCAACAGGCACACCAAAGTGATGTACAAGGCACCTGCGAGCGTCAGACGCATCAGGATCTTGTCGATGTAGCGCGCCGTTTGCTCGCCCGGACGAATACCCGGAACAAACGCACCACTCTTCTTCAGGTTGTCCGCCGTTTCGCGGCTGTTGAACACCAGAGCCGTGTAGAAAAAGCAGAAGAAAATAATCGCGACGGAGTACAGCGTGATGTAGAGCGGTTGACGAGGCGACAGGGCCGCAGCCAGGTCACTAAGCCAGCGCATGTTCTCACTGCTGGAGAACCAGCTCGTGATCGTGGCCGGGAACAGAATGATCGACGATGCGAAAATCGGCGGAATCACCCCTGCCATGTTCAGCTTCAGCGGCAAATGCGAGCTTTGACCACCGTAGACCTTATTGCCGACCTGACGCTTGGCGTAGTTCACCGTGATCTTGCGCTGTCCGCGTTCCACGAACACCACAAAAGCGGTAACCAGCACCACCAGAGCCACAATGAACAGTGCCGAAAGCACGGACATCGCGTTGGTGCGGACCAGGTCCAACAGTGCAGCCAGCGCCGCGGGCAGACCCGCAACGATACCTGCGAAGATCAGGATGGAAATCCCGTTGCCAAGACCACGTTCAGTGATCTGCTCACCCAGCCACATGACGAACATGGTGCCGGTGACCAGAGTCACAATGGTCGTGAAGCGAAACAGCATACCCGGATCGATCACCAGTCCCTGTTGGGACTCCAACGCTACCGAAATGCCCACTGCTTGCACCAGCGCCAGCACGACTGTGCCGTAGCGGGTGTATTGGGTAATCTTCCGACGACCGGATTCGCCCTCTTTCTTGAGCGCTTCCAGCGACGGCACCACCACCGACATCAACTGCATGATGATGGATGCCGAAATGTACGGCATGATCCCCAGGGCAAAAATCGAGAAACGCGAGAGCGCCCCACCCGAGAACATGTTGAACAGGCCCAGGATCCCGCCCTGGTTCTGACGGAACAAGTCCGCCAGCGCATCCGGATTAATACCCGGTACGGGGATGTGTGTACCCAAACGGTAAACCACCAGAGCGAGCACCAGGAACACAAGACGGCGCTTCAAATCACCGTACCGTGCTCCGGTTTTGCCCAATGCCTGCGCGTTAGCCACTCGTCACCTCATGATCAAGCAAGCGAGCCGCCCGCGCCTTCGATGGCGGCGCGAGCGCCGGCCGTCGCGGTAATGCCCTTGAGCACTACCTTGCGCGAGAGTTCACCCGACTTGATGACCTTGGCGTAACGAACCGCCTGACCAATCACGCCAGCCGCCTTGAGCACTTGCACGTCGACTTCGTCGATGGGCAAGGCTTGCAGGTCCGACAGACGGACTTCGGCGTACAGGTGCTGACCGAGCGGGGTGAAACCACGCTTGGGCAGACGACGCTGCAGCGGCATTTGACCGCCTTCGAAGCCAACCTTATGGAAACCGCCCGAGCGCGACTTCTGACCTTTGTGGCCACGGCCGGCGGTTTTACCCAGACCCGAACCGATACCACGGCCGACGCGGCGCTTGGCGTGCTTGCTGCCCTCAGCGGGCTTCAGCGAATTAAGTTGCATATCCGACATGGTGATTCCTTAGGCTTCCGAGACGGAAACGAGATAATCCACCTTACGGATCATCCCACGCACCTCGGGCGTATCGACCAACACGCGGCTGCTGTTGATGCGGCCCAAGCCCAAACCGCGAACCGTGTCACGGTGCGATTGCTTGGTACCGATCACGGAGCGCACGAGGGTCACTTTGATCTGCTTCTGAGCCATGATTTACCCCAGGATTTCTTCGACCGACTTGCCGCGCTTGGCAGCAACATCGGCCGGGGTCAGGGAAGCGCGCAGACCATTCAACGTGGCGCGAACCATGTTGTAGGGGTTGCTCGAGCCCAGGCTCTTGGCAACCACGTTACGCACACCCATCACTTCAAAAATAGCGCGCATCGGGCCGCCGGCGATAACGCCAGTACCTTCAGCAGCCGGCGAGATCAGCACGGTAGCGGCGCCATGCTTGCCAACCACGGTGTGGTGCAGCGTGCCGTTCTTCAGAGCAACCTTGAACATGCCGCGACGGGCCTGTTCCATTGCCTTCTGGACGGACACCGGCACTTCACGCGCCTTGCCCTTACCCATGCCGACGCGACCATCGCCATCGCCAACCACGGTCAGCGCGGCAAAGCTCATGGTGCGACCACCCTTGACCACTTTGCTCACGCGGTTGACCGCGATCATCTTTTCGCGGAGGCCGTCATCGTTCTCTTTTTCCGCGGCGTTCTTGCCTTGTACTTTAGCCATTTGACAGATCCTCGCTTAGAACTTCAGGCCGGCTTCACGCGCGGCATCGGCCAGCGCTTTCACGCGGCCATGGTAACGAAAGCCCGAGCGATCGAAAGCGACCAGTTCAATACCGGCAGCCTTGGCCTTTTCGGCCACGCGCTTGCCAACCAGCGTCGCAGCGGCAGTGTTGCCACCTTGACCGGTTTGGCCAGCCAGTTGCGCACGCACTTCGGCTTCCACCGTCGAGGCGCTGACCAGAACGCGATCGCCTTCCGGCGAAATGATGTTGGCGTAGATGTGCTGGTTCGAGCGGAAGACCGAGAGGCGGTGAACGCGCAGCTCGTTGATCTTCCGGCGGGTCGGAACCGCACGACGCAAACGGGAAACTTTTTTGTCCATGATTCGTCCTTGCGTGCGCCGTTATTTCTTCTTGGTTTCTTTGATGACGACGCGTTCGTCCGAGTAACGCACACCCTTGCCCTTGTAGGGTTCGGGTTCGCGGTACGAGCGGATTTCAGCGGCCATCTGACCGACGACTTGCTTGTTGGCGCCCTTGATGACGATTTCCGTCTGGGTGGGGCATTCGGCCTTGATACCGGCCGGCAACTGATGCAAAACGTCGTGCGAGAAACCGAGCTGCAGCTTAACGGCATCGCCTTGGATCGAGGCGCGGTAACCCACGCCAACCAGGGTCAGCTTGCGCTCGAAGCCCTTGCTCACGCCGGTAACCATATTGGCAACCAGAGCGCGCACGGTACCCGACATGGCATTGGCGTGACGGGATTCGTTGGCGGCGGCAAACGTGAGCTTGCCTTCGTCCATCGCAACCGTAACGTCGCCAGTCAGGGCTTGAGTCAGGGTGCCCAGCGGGCCCTTGACGATGATCTGATCCTGCTTGATGTCAGCTTCGACACCCTTGGGCAGTTCGACCGGATACTTAGCGATACGTGACATTCGAATTTCTCCTTAGGCCACGTAGCACAGCACTTCGCCGCCGACGCCGTTGGCGCGAGCCTTACGGTCGGTCATGACGCCGCGCGAGGTCGAAACGATAGCCACGCCCAGGCCGTTCATGACCTGAGGAATGCTGGTACGGCCCTTGTAGATACGCAGACCGGGGCGCGAAACGCGTTCAATGCGCTCGATAACCGGACGACCAGCGTAGTACTTCAGGGTGATCTCGAGCTCAGGCTTGGCCTGGGTGCCCTTGATTTCAAAGCTGTCGATGTAGCCTTCGTCTTTCAGCACAGCGGCAATAGCCGCCTTCAGCTTCGAGGAGGGCATGCTCACCGTAACTTTGTCCACTTGCTGCGCATTGCGAATGCGGGTCAGCATATCGGCGATGGGATCGCTCATGCTCATAATGTATCTCCTACCAGCTGGCCTTGGTGATGCCGGGGATTTCGCCCTTCATCGCCATTTCACGCAGTTTGTGACGCGTCAGGCCGAACTTGCGGAACACACCGCGCGGACGACCGGTGACCACGCAACGGTTACGTTGGCGCGTCGGATTGGCATTGCGCGGCAGCTGTTGCAGCTTGAGCCGAGCTTGGTAACGTTCTTCGTCGGTCTTCGACTGGTCGTCGATGATCGCCTTCAACTCAGCGCGCTTGGCAGCGAACTTGTCAGCCAGCTTGGCGCGCTTGATGTCGCGATTGATGAGGGAAAGTTTAGCCACGTCATCAGCCCCTTAGTTACGGAACGGGAAGCTGAAGGCCGTCAACAGCGCCTTGGCTTCTTCGTCGGTCTTCGCGGAGGTGGTGATGCTGATGTTCAGCCCACGCAGCGCGTCGATCTTGTCGTACTCGATTTCGGGGAAAATGATTTGCTCTTTCACCCCGATGTTGTAGTTGCCACGGCCGTCGAACGCACGACCCGAGATACCACGGAAGTCGCGCACGCGAGGCAGCGCGACCGCAACGAGGCGATCCAGGAATTCGTACATGCGTTGACCACGCAACGTGACCATGCAACCAATCGGGTAGTTTTCGCGGATCTTGAAACCGGCGATAGCCTTCTTGGTCTTCGTCACGACAGGCTTTTGGCCAGCGATCTTGGTCAGGTCCGACACCGCGTGTTCGATAACCTTCTTATCGGACACGGCTTCCGAGACACCCATGTTCAGGGTGATCTTGGTGATGCGCGGCACTTCCATGACGCTCTTGTAGCCAAACTTGGCCTGCAGGTCGCCAGCGACCTTGCTCTTGTAGAAATCTTGCAAACGAGACATGTCTATCGCCCCTTACGCCTTGGCGCCGACAACGGCACCATTGGAACGGAACACGCGGACCTTGCGACCTTCGACTTCTTGAACGCCCACGCGGTCGCCACGACCGGTTGCGGGGTTGAAGAGCGCCACATTCGAGATGTGGATCGGCATGGTCTTTTCGACAATCCCGCCCGGGTTGTTAGCCATCGGGTTGGCTTTCACGTGCTTCTTGGCAACGTTGACGCCTTCGACCAGGACGTGGTCGGCATCGACGCGGGCCAGCACGGTACCGCGACGCTTCTTGTCGCGGCCGGTCAGGACGATGACTTCGTCGCCTTTACGAATGTTGTTCATCGTAGGGCTCCTTACAGCACTTCCGGGGCCAACGACACGATCTTCATGAACTTCTCGGTACGCAACTCGCGCGTAACGGGTCCGAAGATGCGGGTGCCGATGGGCTCCAGCTTGGCGTTGAGCAATACGGCGGCATTGCCACCGAACTTAATCAGCGAACCGTCTTTACGGCGCACGCCCTTGGCGGTACGAACCACCACGGCATTGTAAATTTCGCCTTTCTTGACGCGTCCGCGCGGAGCCGCATCTTTGACGCTCACCTTGATGATGTCGCCGATACCGGCATAACGGCGCTTGGAGCCACCGAGCACCTTAATGCACATGACATGACGCGCACCAGTGTTATCGGCCACGTCCAGCGTGGTCTGCATTTGGATCATGATTTTTCCTGTTCCAACTTAACTGGAAATACTGTTTTCCCGGGGTTTTCCCCCCGAGGAACTCTGCAATTCCTGCCAGTTTTGGTCCCGTCAGGTCTGCCGCCCTGCTTTTGTGTTGTAGACCTAGAGCTTTCGCTCTACCTCTGCAACGGGTTGGCAACGCAACGACCCTGGGTTGAAATCCTGCGGGTATTCCCCCAACACGACGAGTTCAGAAGCTAGCTTTTAGTGCTAAACATCCCTTAACTCAATCGACAATCTGGGAAAGCTGATCATTCTAGCGTGGTTAAATTTTGAGCGCAAGCACTTTGTTGGAATGACGCACAAAAGACCACGCTCCCCTATAAGGGGAACGGTTTTCGAGCTATCCGCCCCTATTTCTGACGGTAGTAGCCCTTCTCCCAGGCGTCATGATTGGCCTTGCCGCGACGGATTTCATCCGTGAACGGCGCCGCTCTGAGCACCAGGCGATTCAACCATTTTACCGGAACCCGGCAGGGGCGCTCAAAGTCGACAAACAACACGGCCCGCAGGCCCGGCGTGTCGTTGTGGACTTGATGGGGATACAGGTCGTCAAACACCACGGCCCGACCTTCCTGCCAGTGGTACCGCTCGCCCCCGACCTCGATCCAGCAGCGTTCGGCAGGTTCCGGCACAACCAAGCCCAGGTGCAGACGCAGCACGCCGTTGTAGGGGCCGGTATGCAGCGGGATCCGTTTGCCCGGTTCCAGGATCGAAAAGAACGCGCTTCGGATGCCGGGTATGCCTTGCAGGGCGCGGGCAGTCTCGGGACAGCGCGCCAGGTTGCGCTCGGAACGCAGCCCGTAGCCCATGAATACGAACGTCTTCCATTGGTCGTCGGACGTGATCATGCCGACATCCGGGGAGATCTCGTGAAACGCCGGCAGATGCTGGCGTTCGGCCAACAATTCCGTAAGTTCAGCACGGATAGCAGGGGTGCGAGCTTCAAGCTCGGGGATCCACGGGAACTGGCTGTTCTGGAAGATCGGCTTGTCGCCCACCAGCGATGCCCGTGCTATCCGGTGGCGCAACCAATCAATAAAGCGAAACAGCAGCCGGGAATACAGACTGGGTTTGCTGCCGGGAAGCGCATCAACGGGTTGCACGATAGGAATGGGATCAGGCTGCATAAGAGGGTCCCATTGTGTCCAAGCCCGCATGGCCTTGCAAGGCTCGGCCTGTGGATTGGCTCCAATCTTGCAATGCGGATTGGACCTCCCCGCCACACGCAAGCTGGTTTAGACTGGCGTGGGCGATACGCGATCGCACTCCACTCCCATTTCGCAAGGAACGACAGGCATGTATGAACAGTTGGCGCTGTATATCGACGGCGAATTCATCTCCGGCGAGGGTAGGCGCACCCAGGACGTCATCAACCCGGCCACGCTGGAAGTGCTTGGCCAGTTGCCTCACGCCACGGAAGCGGATCTGGACCGTGCGCTAGCCGCCGCGCAGCGCGCGTTCGAATCGTGGAAGAAGTCTTCTCCGATGGATCGCTCCGCCATCCTGCGCAAGGTTGCCACGCTGTCGCGCGAGCGCGCCAAGGAAATCGGCCGCAACATGACCTTGGACCAGGGCAAGCCGCTGGCCGAAGCCGTGGGCGAAGTTACCTCCTGCGCCGAACACGCTGACTGGCACGCCGAAGAATGCCGCCGCATCTATGGCCGCGTGGTCCCGCCCCGCAACCCGGACGTGCGCCAGTTCGTCGTGCGTGAACCCATCGGCGTGTGCGCCGCGTTCACGCCCTGGAACTTCCCGTACAACCAGGCCATCCGCAAGATCGCCGCCGCGCTCGGCGCCGGTTGCACGGTGGTGCTGAAAGGCCCGGAAGATTCGCCCAGCGCCGTCATGGCGATTGCCCGCATGTTCCACGACGCCGGGCTGCCCAAGGGCTGCCTGAACATCGTCTGGGGCGAGCCCGCCAAGATTTCCGATTACCTGATCCGTTCGCCGATCGTGCGCAAGGTGTCGTTCACCGGCTCCGTGCCGGTGGGCAAGCAGCTGGCCGCGCTGGCCGGCGCGCACATGAAGCGTGTCACCATGGAATTGGGCGGCCATTCGCCGGTGCTGGTGTTCGACGATGCCGACATTGACCGCGCCGCTGAAATGCTGGCCAAGTTCAAGGTCCGCAACGCCGGTCAGGTCTGCGTGTCGCCCACCCGCTTCTACGTGCAGGAAGGCGCCTACGAACAGTTCCTGGCGCGCTTCTCCGACGTGCTGAAGAACATCAAGGTTGGCGACGGCCTGGAAGCCGGTACCGACATGGGCCCGCTGGCGCACGAACGCCGCGTGCCCGCCATGAGCGCCTTCATCGACGACGCCAAGAAGCATGGCGGCAAGGTCGTGGTCGGCGGCGGCCCGCTGGATCGCAAGGGCTTCTTCTTCGCCCCGACGGTCGTGACGGAACTGCCGGACGACTCGATGCTGATGACCGAAGAGCCCTTCGGCCCCGTGGCGCCGGTGGTCCGCTTCAAGGACACCGACGAAGTCCTGCGCCGCGCCAACAGCCTGCCGTTTGGCCTGTCGTCCTACGTGTTCACGAACTCGCTGAAGACGGCCACCAAGGTCTCCAATGGCCTCGAAGCCGGCATGGTCAACATCAATCACTTCGGCAGCGCGCTGGCCGAGACGCCGTTCGGCGGCATCAAGGACAGCGGCATCGGCAGTGAAGGCGGCCTGGAAACGTTCGACGGTTATCTCGTCACGAAATTCATCACGCACATCTGATCGGTTTCGACCGTCAGCCAAAAGCCCCGCAAGGGGCTTTTTTTTCGCCCAGCGCCCAGCACCCAGCACCAGCCCCCAAGCGACAAGCACTCCCCATGCGTTTCATGATGCTGTCATGGGTGTCCGGGAATATTGCGCTTCGCTGACAGGCACCTGACCTTGAACAAGGAACTGTCTGCCCCTCTTTCCAGGAAATGTACGCGCAATGAATGCCCTCTCCCGCTTCGCCCGCACTGCCGGCGCCGCCACGCTCGTGGCCCTGCTCGCCGCTTGTGGCGGCGACGATGACGACAGCAGCTCCCCGGTCACCGAGACGCCCCCGCCTGTCACGGAAACGCCGGTCGCGCCGCCCGCCCCCGTGCAAGTCGCGTTCATGCCCGACATCCACTTCCACGACGTCTACGCCGACTTCAAGGATGGCTCGTTCCCCGGCATCCCGAACCCGAAGCATGGCGACAACGCCACCATCCGCACGATGTACGCGCAACTGACGTCGACCCGCCTGTTCAACGAAAACTACTTCGCTTTCCTGGCCGCGCTGGATAACGCCGTATCGCGTGGCGTGAAGTACATCGCGCTGCCAGGTGACTTTTCGGATGATGGCCAGCCCGTGCACATGCGCGGCCTGGTCAAGATCATGGACGACTATTCGAAGAAGCACGGCATTCAGTTCTTCGCGGCCCCGGGCAACCATGATCCCAACCGTCCCTTTAACCAGGCCGCCGGAAAAAGCGACTACCTGGGCCTGGACCCGGTAACCGGCGCCATCGGCTTCTCGCAACCGATCTACAGCCGTGGTGGCAATGCCGCTTGCAGCACGCCCTACAGCGGCGACTGGGCACTGATCGGCAGCACCTACTGCACGGAAGAAGTCCTGCACATGGGATACGCCGGCATCACCGACGCGTTGAAGCAGCACGGCTTCATGCCGCAGCCGCAAAACGTCTATTACGAAACACCGTACAGCACCTACAAGTACGAAGACTACGACTACACCACCGCACGCGATCAAGCCAACTGGATCAACCGCCAGTACGAGATCTGCGCGGAAGGCACGGGCGGCCCGAACAAGCCGCAGAACTACACGCTATGCAAGATGGTTCCGGACACGTCCTACGTGGTGGAACCGGTCAAGGGCGTCTGGTTGGTTGGCATCGACGCCAACGTCTATGTGCCCACCGGCATCGGTGCGAATGACTTCACCGGCTCTGGCGACCAAGGCTACAACAAGATGCTCACGCACAAGGCCCACGTCATCAAATGGCTGACGGACGTGGTCGCGCGCGGCAAGGCGCAGGGCAAACAGGTCATCGCGTTCAGCCACTTCCCGATGTCGGAGTTCTTCAACGGCGCGTCGGACGACATCGAGGCGCTGTTGGGCGCCAACAAGATGCAGATGATCCGCCGCCCGGCCGAGAACACCACGCGGGCGCTGGCTGAAACCGGTTTGAAAGTGCATGTGGGCGGCCACATGCACTTCAACGACATGGCGGCGCGCAACTACGGGGCCGATACGGCGTTGTTCAACATCCAGGCGCCGTCGATGGCGGCCTACGTGCCGGCCTACAAACTGATGACGCTACACAGCGCGGACGAGATCGAAGTGCAAACCATCCGCCTGGACAAGGTGCCGCGCTTTGACGAGCTGTTCGACCTGTACCGCGCCGAGAACGCCTACACGACGCCGGCGCGCTGGGACGTGTCGATCCTGGACGCCAAGGACTACGGCGACTTCACCTATCGCTACATGAGCGAATTGGTGCGCCTGCGCCTGCTCAACGACGACTGGCGCTGCGAAATGCGTGAACTGGTCAAGAGCCCGCTCACCGGCGCCGACCTGCTGACGCTGTCGCAACTGCAAACCACCGTCACGCTCAAGGAACTGGCGAGCACCGGCAATCAGAACAATCTGACTCCCGCCTTCTTCGCTTGCCTTGCGGAGGGCGGTGGCAGCGGCGCCAGCAACGCCGCCTATGCCGGCAACGTGGCGGATGCCCAAGCACGCGCTCAAGCCCTGGCGCAAGCCAACGGCATGCAGTTGTCTGACTTTGCGCAGTGGAAGGCACTGGACATGGCAGGTGACTTCGTGCGCATCGCCAACGCGGGCGACCTGGCGTTTGCCGACATCCCGGCGCAACGCGCCAACCAGTACAAGCTGTTGGCCCAGGCCCTTGCCAATAGCAACGCTTCGGTTCAGATGAACGGCAACAGCGTCAGCAACGCCAACACGCTGGCCGACCTGTTCAAGGCGCGCTTCAAGCCGTTGATGGCAATCATGTTGAAGCTGGCTGCGGGCGCCCCGTCGGAACACATCCGGCTGGACCTGACCAGCAACAGCATCGTCAATCTTTCGAACGAGCCTTCACCGTTTTAAGCGCTCGAAGATCGCGCGGCGTCATGCCGAAGCGGTTCTTGAACAGGCGGCTGAAATGCGACTGGTGGGTGAAGCCCACCTGGTACGCCAGTTCTCCGATGCCACGATGGCGGTGCCGCGAATCCAGCAACAGCTCGCGGCACCGGTCCAGGCGCTGATCAAAGATGAAGGACTCCACCGACAGGCCCCCTGCCCGCAGAATGCGGTGCAGATAGGCCACCGACACGCCGCAGCCCTGCGCCACCTGCTGCGGCGACAGCGCGGGGTCCGCCAGGTGCTGCCGGATATACGCCAGCACGCGCTGACGGTGCGCGAGCGTAACGCTGCTATCGGATTCCGAAGCATGCCCCTGCCCCGGCTGCACCAGGAACAGCACGATCAAATCGATCAAGCGTTCGCCAAGCTCGGTCACCTCGGTGTCCGACCAGCCGCCCATGCCTTTGAATAGATGGTCCATGTAGCTGGCCAGCATCGCGCCGCGCGGTGAGCCGTCGTCGATGCGCAGCTTGTGAAACGCGCCGATGCGCGAATCCCTCTGCGACAGGGCGCTACGCGGAAACGACACGCTCAGGCTGCGATAGCCCGATGAGCCCAGCGCCGTTGCCTGATACGGCAAGCTCTGGTTCATCAGGTACACGCAGCCTGGCTCGACCTGAAATTCACGGCCTTGCTGGCGTACGGCAAGCGGGCCGGACAGCGGCAGGCCGAACGTGTAGAACTCCTGGTCCAGACGCGACACGTTGCCGGCCGTGCGCTCCAGCTTCTGTCCCTGATAGTGCAGGTCATTGAATTGCAGGCTGGCGCGGCGGGCGTAGCGCACATGCCCGGCGAAATGATCCGGCTTGCCGCGATGTACCTCGAACGGGCCGAATGCGTCCGCCAGGGCCGCGCGCCATTGCTCACGCCCGTCGGCGCCGGCAGCGGCCGAAATGGCGAATTCCGTATCGGGCATGTCTCGGTCTCCTGAACGCGGCGGCAAGCGCAATTTGATCTTGCGTCTACAAGCTCTTGACTCACCCTGCTTTGGGGTGCGCGGCGCATTGTGGATGCGTCTGGCGCAAGTCTATAGTCAGCCCGATAAGCACACAACCTGGACAACCCGGGAGGAGACTCATGGCAAACGCGCCCGCAATGGCCGACCGCCACACGCCGGCTTCGCGCTATCTGCGCTGCGAGGGCCGCGAGCTGCACTACATGGAATGGGGCGCGCCGGATGCGCCCCCCGTCGTCATGTGGCACGGCCTGGCCCGTACCGGTCGTGATTTCGACGATCTGGCGCAAGCGCTGGCAAACGACTACCGCATCATTTGCCCGGATACGATCGGCCGCGGTCTATCGCAATGGAGCCCCGATCCGGTGTCCGAATACCGGCTGGATTTCTACGCGCGCCTGGCGCTCGCGCTGGCCGATGGCCTGTCGCTTGCGCGCATGCGTTGGGTGGGCACGTCAATGGGTGGTGCAACCGGCATGCACGCCGCCGCCACCACCTTGCGCGACCGTATCTCGCACATGGTCGTCAACGACATCGGACCCGAACTGCCCCAACCCGCTGTCGACCGCATCCTTGCCTACGCGGGCAACCCGCCCGCCTTCGATACCGTCACCGAACTGGAAGCGTGGCTGCGTGTGGCCTACAAACCTTACGGCTGGCAGAGCGACGCGCAATGGCGGCGCATGGCCGAGACTTCGGTCCGGCGCCTGCCCGATGGCCGCGTCACGGCGCATTACGACCCCGCCATCGTGGGCCAATTCAAGCACCATCCCGATGACTACAACCGCTGGAGCGGCTACGACACGCTGCGCATGCCCTTGCTGCTCTTGCGCGGTGCCGACTCCGACCTGCTGCTGCCCGAAGTCGCTCATGCCATGACGCAGCGCGGCCCACGCGCCACGCGCATCGACTTCCCCGACTGCGGCCATGCCCCCGCATTGAACGTGGCGCCGCAGATCGACGTCATCCGCCAATTCCTTGCCACGCCGGACCCCATGGCGGGCGCGCGCGCGCCCCAATAACAGGAGACTTCCCATGAATCGCATTTTGCTGGCCACCCTGGCGGCCCTTTGCATGAACTCAGCGGTGGCCGCGAAGGAATTTGTCGTAGCCCATGTGTACGACAAGACCGGGCCGCTGGAAGCCTATGCCAAGCAGACACAAGCGGGCCTGATGCTGGGCTTGGAATACGCCACGCAAGGCACGATGACCGTGGCTGGCCGCAAGATCCGCGTCATCGAAAAAGACAACCAGGGAAAGCCGGATGTCGCCCGCGCGCAGTTGGCGTCCGCCTATGCCGACGACAACGCCGACATTGCCGTCGGCCCGACCTCGTCCGGCGTGGCGCTGGCCATGCTGCCCATTGCTGAAGAATACGAAAAGATCTTGCTGGTCGAACCCGCCGTGGCCGACTCCATCACCGGAGCCAAGTGGAACAAGTACATCTTCCGCACTGGCCGTAATTCGTCGCAGGACGCCATCGCCAACGCCGTGGCATTCGACCAGGCCGGCACCTCGATCGCCATGCTGGCGCAAGACTACGCCTTTGGCCGGGATGGCGTGAAAGCCTTCAAGGGCGCCCTGAAGAACGCCAAGATCGTTCACGAGGAATACCTGCCCGCCAACGCCACCGACTTCACCGCGGGCGCACAACGCCTGTTCGATGCGTTGAAGGACAAGCCCGGGCGCAAGATCATCTTCATCCTGTGGGCGGGCGCCGGCAACCCGTTCAAGATCGCCGACCTGGACCCCAAGCGCTTCGGCATCGAAATCGCCACTGGCGGCAACACGCTGGCCGCAATGACGCCGCTTAAGTCCCTGGCCGGCATGGAAGGCGCCACGTACTACTACTACGGCATCCCGAAAAATCCCATCAACGATTGGCTCGTGGCCGAACACCAAAAGCGCTACGGCCAACCGCCTGACTTCTTCACAGCGGGCGGCATGTCGGCCGGTATCGCGATCGCGGCGGCGCTGAACAAGACCGCGGGCAATTCGGACACGGACACGCTGATCAAGGCCATGGAAGGCATGAGCTTTGATACCCCCAAGGGCAAGATGACCTTCCGCCCCGAAGACCACCAGGCCATGCAGTCGATGTACCACTTCCGCATCAAGAACGATCCGTCGGTGCCGTGGGCCGTGCAGGACCTGGTCAAGGAGATCACGCCCGACCAGATGAACGTGCCCATCCAGAACAAGCGCTGAAGGCCGGTTGCCGACATGCTGGAAACCCAATCGCTCACCATCCGGTTCGGCGGGCACGTGGCCGTCAACGACGTCAGTTGCCGCTACGCGCCGGGCACGCTGACAGCCATTGTCGGCCCGAACGGCGCAGGCAAGACCACGTACTTCAACCTGATCTCCGGCCAGTTGCGCGCAAGCGCGGGTTCGGTGCGCTTGAATGGGCGCGACCTGACATCACTATCGGCCCCCGCCCGCATGCATGCGGGACTGGGCCGCGCGTTTCAGTTGACGCAATTGTTCCCGCGTCTGTCGGTGCACGAGAACGTACGGCTGGCGCTGCAATCCCGGCAGCAAGGCTTGAGCTGGCGCCAGATCCGCTTCTGGCGGACGTGGGATGACGACCGAAATCTGCTGGCGCGCGCCGATGGGTTGCTTGAACGCACCCGCTTGTCGGCACGCCGCGACCAGGCCGCCGCCGACCTGCCGCACGGCGATCAGCGCAAACTGGAAATCGCCATGCTGATCGCGCTGGAGCCGCGGGTATTCATGTTTGACGAGCCCACGGCGGGCATGAGCGTGGACGACGTGCCCGTGGTGCTGGAGCTGATCCGAGAGCTCAAGAACGATCCGACAAAAACGATTCTGCTGGTTGAACACAAGATGGACGTCGTGCGTGAACTGGCCGACCGCATCGTCGTGCTGCATAACGGCCAACTGATGGCCGATGGCGAACCCGCAGCCGTCATCGCGTCGCCCATCGTGCAACAGGCGTACCTGGGCGTCGCCCCCACGGAGAAGCCGGCATGAGCGCGCCGCTGCTGCTTGAACTCAAGGGCGTGCACACGCACATCGGCGCCTATCACATCCTGCACGGCGTGGACCTGTCGGTACCGGCCGCGGCCGTCACCATGCTGCTGGGCCGCAATGGCGCCGGCAAGACCACCACGCTGCGCACCATCATGGGACTGTGGCGCGCGTCGCAAGGCCAGGTGACGTTCGACGGCACGCCCATCGGCGGGCCGGCAACGCGCAAGTCACCGCCCGACATGGCGCGCATGGGCATGGCGTACGTGCCCGAGAACATGGGGATCTTTGCGGACCTGTCCGTGAAAGAGAACATTCTGCTGGCCGCGCGCCAGGCCAAGAACGCGGATCAGCTCGACACGGCCCGACTGGAATGGATATTCGGGTTCTTCCCCGCGCTACGTAAATTCTGGCTGCACCCTGCGGGCAAGCTGTCAGGCGGACAAAAGCAGATGCTGGCAGTGGCGCGCGCCATCATCGAACCGCGCCGGCTGCTGCTGATCGACGAACCCAGCAAGGGCCTCGCGCCCGCCATCATCCAGAACATGATCGACGCCTTCATCGAACTCAAGCAGGCGTCCACCACCATTTTGCTGGTCGAACAGAACTTCAACTTCGCGCGGCTGGTCGGCGACCATGTGGCCGTCATGGATAACGGCCGCGTCGTCCATGCGGGCGACATGCAGGCGCTGGCGCAAGACGACGCACTACAGACGCGGCTGCTGGGCCTGTCGCTGGGAAGCCATCAATGAGCACGCTGGATATCGATACACCCTTGCCGCGCGTACGTGCGGATCTGCGCCCCGTTCTGCTGGTGCTGGCGCTGGCCGCGCTGGCGCTGCCCTTGGTGGGTTCGTTCTCAACCTGGATCACGCTGACGCTGGCGGGCCTGGCAATGGGCATGATCATCTTCATCGTTGCGTCAGGCATGACGCTGGTGTTCGGGCTGATGGACGTCCTGAACTTCGGCCACGGCCTGTTCATCGCCATTGGCGCCTACATGGCGGCGACCGTGCTGGGCGCGATGTCCGACTGGACCCAGACAGGCAGCCTGTGGATGAACCTGGCCGCCGTACTGCCGGCCATGATCGTGGGCATGCTGGTCGCGGGCGCCGTCGGCCTGGCCTTTGAACGGGTGATCGTGCGTCCCGTGTATGGGCAGCATTTGAAGCAGATCCTGATCACGATGGGCGGCATGATCATCGGCGAAGAGATCATCAAGATGATCTGGGGGCCGCAAACCCTGTCACTGCCGCTGCCCGAGGCGCTGCGTGGCGCATTCCTGCTGGGCGATGCGGCCATCGAGAAATTCCGTATCGTTGCCTTGGCCGTCGGCGTGCTGGTGTTGGGTGGCATGCTGTGGCTGCTGAACCGAACCAAGCTGGGGTTGCTGATCCGCGCGGGCGTCGAAGACCGCGAAATGGTCGAATGCCTGGGCTACCGCATCCGCCATCTGTTCGTGGGCGTTTTCGTCGCGGGGTCGATGCTGGCGGGCCTGGGCGGCGTGCTGTGGGGCATGTACCAGCAGTCGATCGTGCCGCAACTGGGTGCGCAGGTGAACGTGCTGATCTTCATCGTCATCATGATCGGCGGCCTGGGTTCGACGGTCGGCTGCCTGATCGGTGCGTTGCTGGTCGGCTTGATGGCCAACTACACCGGCTTCCTGCTTCCCAAGGCGGCCCTGTTCTCGAACATCGCGTTGATGGTCGCCATTCTGTTGTGGCGGCCGCAAGGCGTGTATCCGGTCACGAACCGCTAGGAGCCCAGACATGTCATTTCGCCTGCTCTCCGGCGACCCGCCTCGCAGCCCGCTGCTGGCGCTTGCGCTGATTGCAATCGTCGCCTTGCTCGCTACCGCGCCCTTCCTCTTTCCCGGTCCCAAATCGCTGGCGGTGGCGGCCAAGATCCTGGTGTTCGTGATTCTGGTCGCCAGCTATGACTTGCTGCTGGGCTACACCGGCATCGTGAGTTTTGCGCACACCATGTTCTTCGGCATCGGCGCCTATGGCGTGGCAATCGCCAGCATCCGGATGGAACCGGGGTGGACGGCGGTGTTCGCAGGGGTGGGCGCGGGCCTCGCGGTATCGCTGGCGTTTGCATTGCTGATCGGCCTGGCCAGCCTGCGGGTGCGCGCCATTTTCTACGCGATGATCACGCTGGCGGTCGCAGCCGCGTTCCAGACATTGGTGTCGCAATTGTCGGACCTGACAGGCGGCGAAGACGGCCTGAACTTCAAGGTGCCGCAACTGCTGCGGCCGGCGTTCCGGCCCTTTTCCGAACCGGTGTTTGGCGTCACGATCGACGGCCGCATCATCGCTTACTACCTGATTGCCGCGGTCTGCGTGGTGTTGTTCCTGATGCTGCTGCGCATCGTCAATTCGCCGTTCGGCCGCGTGCTCCAGGCCATTCGCGAAAACCCCTTCCGCGCCGAGGCCATCGGCTACCGCACCGTGCTGTACCGCAGCCTGTCGAACCTGCTTGCCGCCGCGTTCGCCACGCTGGCCGGCGCGCTGTACGCGCTTTGGCTGCGCTACAACGGCCCGGACACCACGCTGTCGTTCGAAATCATGCTGAATATCCTGCTGATGCTCGTGATTGGCGGCATGGGCACGATGTATGGCGCGGTGGTGGGCGCCAGCCTGTTCGTATTCGCGCAAAGCTATCTGCAAGACGGCTTGCAAGTCATCCACGACGCGGTGACGGGCGTTGCGCCATTGGCGTTGCTGTTCGAACCTGACCGCTGGCTGCTATGGCTGGGGATTCTATTCGTGGTGTCGGTGTATTACTTTCCGACGGGAATCGCGGGGCGATTGAGGGAGTTCGCGCGGCGGCGCTAACGCCCTCAAGTGCCTCCGCGCGCCGGCATGCGCCCATGCCGCGCGCTAGGCTTGTCGCCTTATTTCACCTTGCTGCGTACGCGATCCAGGTCGCGGCTAAGCTGGTCAATCTGGCGCTGCATCGCGCTGAACTGCCGCTCGTTCGCGCTGTTGTTGCTGCTACTGCTACTTCGGTTGCTATCGCTTTGCTTGCGCTCCAGTGAGGCAATCTTTTTGTCCTGATCGTCCACCTTGCGTTGCAGCGCGCGGTTCTCGTTCTTCAGATCGTCCAACGTACGCGTTTGATCCCGTACCTGATCCATCGCCCTCTGCAACTCCCTGACTTCCATGCCGGCGCGCGCCCGGCTATCGCTCCCAACGACCAGCACGCTGTCGTGGATGGGCCGAGAGATCTCCACATCCTTGAAAACGATGTTCTGTGCGCTTGCGAATGTTGAGAAACCCGCGCCCGCCAACACCATGAAACCTGCTATGCCAAGCTTGCCCGCGGACCTGATCATGTTGCCACTCCTGTGGTCAGAATTGTCAGCGCAATGGGTGCGCTGGCTGGATTTATATCAGGAGTCATGGGGGGTTGTAACAACGCGGGCGCCAATAGTGGCTACGCTGCGTTTCAAAGCCGGCAAGGACCAGGCAGCAACCGCGGCGACGGTCACTTTCCGCTCTGGCGCAGCGTGTCCGCCTCGCGCCGCAGGCTGTCGACTCGCCGCTGCATCTCGTCGATCTTGCCTCGGTCAAGCTGCGAGCCAGCCGGCGTAGGCTGCAAGGGCCGCATCGTCGAACCCGTATTCAACGGCATCATGGCGGGCGCAGCCCCAGCGGCGCTGGCCGGCTTCTGGGTGAACAGGCGCTCCAGCAATAGCAGTTGATTGCGCTGATTCTCCAGGGTCTGTTCCTGCGACGCCAGCGCTTGCTCGTCCTCGTCATCCGATCCGAAGATGGCGGCGTGGTCACGGGACCCGGGAGGCAGCTTCACGCGAGGCTCGGGCCCGGCGTTCAAGACGTTCTTACCGGCACGGGCGTCATCGGGTGGCGCCGCCGGGCCGTTACCTGCGCCCGCATCCACCGCTTGCGCGGCGGCGGTACCAGCCAAGCACAAGGCGGCGACAAGCACATTAGCCCGTACGGTACTGCGCATGATGTTCCTGACCCGCATCGGCATAGATCTCAAGGACGAAAAAAAACGGCAAGGGGTTTAGCCCTTGCCGTTTTATATCAGAACGGCGAACCGTTCCGATGGCTGCTCTACTTAGATGATACGTGCGGCTTCAACCAGACGCACCACACGCCACGACTTCGAGCGCGAGATGGGACGGCCTTCAGCGATTTCAACCGTATCGCCTTCGTTGTATTGGTTCGATTCATCGTGCGCCTTGTACTTCGCGGAACGCATGATGATCTTGCCGAAGATGGGGTGCTTGACGCGGCGCTCAACGAGCACAACGACAGTCTTGTCCATCTTGTTGCTGACGACCTTGCCAACCAGCGTACGCTGGCGCTTGGCCACTTGGGTGTTTTGAGTTTCGCTCATGTTTATTTCCCTGCCTTCTCGGTCAGCAAGGTACGAACGCGCGCAATGTCGCGACGCACGTTGCGCAGCTGGCTGGTGTTGGCCAGTTGCTGCGTGGCCTTCTGCATACGCAGACCGAATTGTGCCTTCAGCAGGCTTTCGAGCTCTTTGCCGAGCTCGGCGGCGTCTTTCGAACGGAGTTCGCTAGCTTTCATGTTAGTACTCCTTAAGCACCGATATGACGCGCGACGAACGTGGTCGAAATCGGCAGCTTGGCAGCGGCCAGGCGGAAAGCTTCACGCGCGATCTCTTCGCTCACACCTTCCATTTCGTAGAGCACTTTGCCGGGCTGAATTTCAGCGACCCAGTACTCAGGATTACCCTTACCGTTACCCATGCGGACTTCGGCGGGCTTTTGCGAGATGGGCTTATCCGGGAAAATGCGAATCCAGATACGGCCGCCACGCTTGATGTGACGATTGATAGCACGACGAGCGGCTTCGATCTGGCGAGCGGTCAGACGGCCACGGCCGGTGGCCTTCAGACCGAATTCGCCAAACGACACGTGGGTACCACGAGTCGCCAGACCGGTGTTGCGGCCCTTCTGCTCTTTGCGATACTTTCTGCGAGAGGGTTGCAGCATGGTTATTCTCCTTCAGGCGCCGGAGCAGCGTCCGCCTTGCGGGGACCACCACGACCACGACCACCCGGACGACCGGTGCGAGCACCGTCCGGACGATCACCACGCGGAGCGCGGCGCGGACGACGTTCTTCTTCGCGCGGGGCAGCGGTTTCCGGCGGCAATTCGCCGTTAGCCAGCATGTCGCCCTTGTAGACCCAGACCTTGATGCCGATCACGCCATACGTGGTGTGGGCTTCGGAGGTGCCGTAGTCAATGTTGGCCTTGAGGGTGTGCAGCGGCACACGGCCTTCGCGATACCACTCGGTGCGAGCAATTTCGATACCGTTCAAACGGCCCGAGCTCATGATCTTGATGCCTTGGGCACCCAGACGCATCGCGTTTTGCATCGCGCGCTTCATTGCGCGACGGAACATGATGCGCTTCTCGAGCTGTTGCGAAATCGAGTCGGCGATCAGTTGAGCATCGGTTTCCGGCTTGCGGATTTCCTCGATGTTGACGTGCACAGGCACGCCCATCAGACGCTGCAGATCAGCCTTCAGGTTTTCGATGTCCTCGCCGCGCTTGCCGATCACCACGCCCGGACGAGCCGAGTAGACGGTGATGCGGGCATTCTTGGCCGGACGCTCGATGATCACGCGACCAACGGAGGCGCTCTTGAGCTTCTTTTTCAGGTACTCGCGAACGCGAATGTCTTCGGCAAGCATCGTGCCGAAGGCCTTGTCGTCGGCGAACCAACGCGAGGACCAATTACGGGTGACCGCGAGACGGAACCCAGTGGGGTGAATTTTCTGACCCATCGTGACTCCTTAAGCTCCGACCTTGACCGTGATATGGCAGGTCTGCTTCTCGATACGGTTGCCGCGGCCCTTGGCGCGAGCGGAGAAGCGCTTCATCGACTGAGCCTTGTCCACAAAAATCGTGGTGACTTTCAGTTCGTCGATATCGGCGCCGTCGTTGTGCTCGGCGTTGGCGATGGCGGACTCGACAGCCTTCTTCAGGATGACGGCAGCCTTCTTCGGCGAGAAGGTGAGGATTTCCAGGGCACGACCGACCTTCTGACCACGGATCAAGTCCGCAACCAGACGGGTCTTCTGTGCCGAGATGTGCACCCCACGGATAATGGCAGTAGTTTCCATCGCTTACCTCTTCGCCTTCTTGTCCGCAGCGTGGCCCTTGAACGTACGGGTCAGCGCGAACTCGCCCAGCTTGTGACCGACCATGTTCTCGTTGATGTACACGGGAACATGTTGCTTGCCGTTGTGAACCGCGATCGTCAGGCCGATGAACTCGGGCAGGATCGTGGAACGACGCGACCAGGTCTTGATCGGCTTCTTGTCTTTGCCCGCGACGGCCGTGTCCACCTTTTTGATCAGGTGAGCATCGACAAACGGGCCTTTCTTGATCGAACGTGACATAGTGTTCGCCTCTTACTTGCGCTTGCGCCGTTGGACGATCATATTGTTCGTCCGCTTGTTGCGACGGGTCTTGAAACCCTTCGCCGGGGTGCCCCACGGGCTGACCGGCTCGCGTGCTTCACCGGTACGGCCTTCGCCGCCACCGTGCGGGTGATCCACCGGGTTCATGGCAACGCCACGAACCGTCGGGCGGATACCACGCCAACGCATTGCACCGGCCTTGCCGATTTGGCGCAGGCTGTGTTCTTCGTTACCGACTTCACCAATGGTGGCGCGGCATTCGATGTGCACACGGCGAACTTCACCCGAGCGCAGACGAACCTGAGCGTAGATGCCTTCGCGAGCCAGCAGGACGGCGGAAGCGCCGGCCGAACGGACCATTTGAGCACCCTTGCCAGGCAGCATTTCGACGCAGTGAATCGTCGTACCCACCGGGATGTTGCGGATCGGCAGCGTGTTACCAGCGCGGATCGGAGCATCGGTGCCCGACAGCAAGGTAGCACCCACTTCCAGACCACGCGGAGCGATGATGTAACGACGTTCGCCGTCGGCGTAGCACAGCAGTGCAATGTGCGCCGTACGGTTGGGGTCATATTCCAGACGCTCGACCTTTGCCGGGATACCGTCCTTGTCGCGACGGAAGTCGACGACACGGTAGTGTTGCTTGTGACCACCACCACGGTGACGGATCGTGATGTGACCGTTGTTGTTACGGCCAGAACCACGGGTCTTCTTTTCCAGCAGCGGCGCGTAGGGCTCACCCTTGTGCAGGTTCGGGCTAACAACCTTCACCATGCCACGGCGGCCAGCCGAAGTCGGCTTAACTTTTACGAGGGCCATTTACTTCACCTCCGCAAAGTCGATTTCCTGGCCGTCCTTGAGCGACACGTAAGCCTTGCGCTCATTACGGCGACGGCCAACGAATCGGCCAAAGCGCTTGACTTTGCCCTTACGGTTGAGGACCTGCACGGACTCGACCTGCACCTTGAAGAGCAGTTCGACGGCAGCCTTGATTTCCGGCTTGGTAGCGTCAGCCACGACACGGAAAGCGACTTGCTGATTCTTCTCAGCGACGAACGTGGCCTTTTCGGTCACGATCGGAGCCAGAATGACTTGCATCAAGCGTTCAGCGTTCATCCCAGCATCTCCTCGAGTTGAGCGATGGCCGGCTTGGTGATCAGCACTTTCTTGTAGTGGACCAGCGACAACGGATCGGCATAACGGGGCTCGACAACAGCAACGTGCGGCAGGTTGCGGGTGGCGAGGTAAACATTCTCATCAACGCTGTCGGTGATGATCAGGACCGAGTCCAGGCCCAGGCTCTTCAGCTTTGCAGCAGCAGCCTTGGTCTTGGGCGATTCCAGATCAAAGGATTCGACAACGGCGATACGGTCTTCGCGAGCCAGTTGCGACAAGATCGAACGGATCCCGGCGCGGTACATCTTCTTGTTGACCTTCTGGCTGAAGTTCTCTTCGGGCGAGTTCGGGAAAATCCGACCACCGCCACGCCACAGCGGCGACGAAGTCATACCAGCGCGTGCGCGGCCGGTACCCTTCTGGCGCCAGGGCTTCTTGGTCGAGTGCTTAACTTCGGCACGATCCTTCTGAGCGCGGTTGCCGGCACGGGCATTGGCTTGGAAAGCCACCACGATCTGATGAATCAGTGCTTCGTTGAAGTCACGGCCGAAGATCGTATCGGGCGCGCTGAACGTAGCAGCGGCCTGACCTTGGTCGTTCAGGAGCTTGAGATCCATTTACTTACGCTCCCTTCTTGGCCGGGGCCTTGATGGCCGGGCGCACGACGATGTCGGCGCCAGCGTGGCCGGGGACAGCGCCCTTGACCAGCAGCAGGCCACGCTCAACGTCAACGCGAACGACGTCGAGGTTTTGAACGGTGCGGGTGACATCACCCAGGTGACCAGCCATCTTCTTACCCGGGAACACGCGGCCCGGATCTTGAGCTTGGCCAATCGAGCCGGGAACGCGGTGCGAACGGGAGTTACCGTGCGACGCGCGTTGCGAACCGAAGTGGTGACGCTTGATGGTACCGGCGAAGCCTTTACCAATGGTCGTGCCCGTCACGTCGACCTGTTGGCCGGCTTCGAACACGGATTCCACGGCGATCACGGCACCGGCTGCAAATTCAGCAGCGCGAGCGGGATCAAGGCGGAATTCTTTGAGGATGCTACCGGCTTCAGTGCCGGCTTTGGCGTAGTGGCCCGTTTGCGGCTGAGCCACACGCGAGGCACGACGAGTGCCATAAGCCACTTGGATCGCGGCGTAGCCGTCGGTTTCCAGCGACTTAACTTGGGTCACGCGGTTGTTAGACACGTCCAGCACGGTTACCGGGATGGATTCACCTTCCTCGGTAAAAATGCGGGTCATGCCGACCTTGCGACCCACCAGCCCCAGCCGGTGAGCGGCGGGCGTGGGTGTCGAATTCGACATCGTTTTCTCCATTCCTGACTGCGATTGGTCAGGGCTAATCAGGCAAAAGGTAACGGCCTTTGCCCTACGACTATGTTCAACCTGGTTGGTGTTGCCTCTAGCGACTTCTTTGCCTTGCAGCAAAGGAGCAATTCAAGCCAATCCGCCCATAGTTAGACTCGCCACAAAATGGCAAGCTTGGCATATTAGCATGATTTTTTCAGGCGGCACAAGCACTTAGCCCGCTTTGGGCCTGGGGAAGTGGGCTGTTTTGCCACACTTCAAACGGGCAAAATCGGTTACCGAACAGGTTCCCGGTTGGGTTGCCCAACAGGCGGCCCCGCGAACAGGGCGCCCTTGGGATAGTGAGTGACCGCTTACCTGGCGACGACGCTCGCCTCAGGGTCGCGATTCAAGCCGTTTTCCTGGCCCTGCCCGACTCGTGCCAGGGGATCAGCACCTTGCGAAGCGATCCCACCGCGAAGTACAGCGCAAAGCCGATCATGGCCAGCAACAGCACCACGGCGAATAGCGTGTCGACCTCCATGTCCTGCAACTTGACGGTGGCCAGGTAGCCCAGCCCTCGCGAGCCGGCCACGAACTCCGACACCACCGCGCCGATGATGGACAACACGATCGCCATTTCCATGCCCGTCAATATATAGGGCAGCGACGCCGGTATCACCAGCAGGCGGAAACGTTTGCGGCCGGTCGCGTTGCCCACCTGAAAGACCTCGACCAGGCCGGTGTCGACCGATTTCGCTCCCAGATAGCTATTGGCAAACACGGGAAAGAACGCCATCAGCGCCGAGATCACGATCTTGGATTCGATGCCAAAGCCGAACCAGAGGATAAATAGCGGAATCAGCGCAACCTTGGGCGTCAGTTGCAAGGCGACGACGAATGGCTTGAAGATCGTGTCCAGCAGTTCGACCCTGCCCAGCACCTGGCCGATCAACGTACCCGTCACCACCGCGATCACGAACCCGCCCAGGCATTCGGCCAGTGTCGTATAGATGTGGAAATAGGTATCGGGCCGCTGCATCAACTGCACCAGCGCGGCCAGCACGTCCTCGGGCGGCGGCAACACCAGCGGCGACACGTCAAAAAGCGTCACATAGCTTTTCCACAGAACAAAGAACACCACCACGGAACAGAGTTGAATGGCGAAGCGTTTCATTCAGATCTCCAGGTGCTTGCGCAGTTCGGCGCACAGCCGCGCATAGTCGGGGTGTTCGCGCTGCTCGGTGCGCGGACGCGGCAGATCCACGCGGATCTCCGCCGCCACGCGGCCCGGACGGGCAGACATGACAATGACGCGGTCGGCCAGATGTACGGCCTCGCTGATCGAGTGAGTAATCAGGAACGCCGCAAAGCCCTCGCGCATCCAGATGCGTTCGGCGTCCGCAATGATCTGCTCGCGAGTCAGTGCATCCAACGCACCGAAGGGTTCGTCCAGCAGCAGCAACTCGGGGTTTGAGAACAGCGCCCGTGCGAACGAGGCCCGCTGGCGCATGCCGCCCGATAGCTCCGACGGATTGCGCTTTTCGAATCCGCCAAGGCCCACCATGGCGCACAACTGCCGTGCGCGCTCCAGATCGGCGGACGTCGCCCCCGTGGTCATCAGTTTGGGCAGGGCCACGTTCTGCTCGATGTTCAGCCATGGCAGCAAACGATGCTCTTGAAAGGCGACGCCGAAGCGAACCGGATTGGAAGCGCCCCGCCCCGGCCAGGCGATCTGGCCTTCGCTGGGCGACTCCAGGCCGCACAGCAGCCGCAGCAGGGTGGACTTGCCGCAGCCAGACGGCCCGATGATGGCAACGAACTCGCCCGGCGCGATATGTTGGTTCACCCCCTGCAAGGCGGTGGTCACGCCTGAGTCGGTCTTGAATTTCTTGGTGACGTCGATAAAGCGGACGATCGCCGTGCCCGCATCCACCGCCGGCGCTATGGATAGGGCTTCAGGCAACAGCGCTCTCCCAGATGTCGTTGGTATAGAGCTTGCGATCGGTTGCGCGCATCAGGCCGGCGTCCAACAGCAGCTTGCTGCCTTCCTGCCATTGCTTGGGATCGTTGCGCACCGCCTGGTCCGCGCCATGGCTCAGCCACAGTTCGCGGTTGCCGCGCAGGTCTTGCAGCGCGATATCGGTCTTCTCGATACCGGGGATATCGAACGCGCCCCCCATCAGCACGATGGCTTGCATCAAGGCTGCGTCATCCATCGTGGCCAGCTCCCTCACGGCTTGCACCACGCCACGGATGAAGGCGACATAGGCGTCACGGTTTGCCGCCAGTTCACTTTCGCGCGCCACATAGACCTGGCCGGGCACGCCATCGTCGGCGTGCATGACCGAGATCGCCAGCTTTTGCGCCCGCAAACGCGACACTGTGCTGGTATTGCCAAAGAATGCGTGCAGGCGGCCTGCCTCGATCATCGCGAACGACGCGGGGCCATCAGCGACCCGCTCCCGGCGCACCGACTTCGGGTCGACGCCGGCGTGCGCCAGCATCAGGTTCAAGGTGGCTTCCATCGAGCCTCCAAACGAGGCCAGCCCGACGATCTTGCCGGCCAATTCGCGAGCGTCCGCGATCGGCGCGCGCTCGGCGGACACCACGACGAAGGGCGAAATCTGGGCGATGGTGCCGAAGGCGACGACGTCGGAGTTACCTTGCGCGCGGGCGGACATGTAGTTGGCGGCACCCGTGCGGCCGGCGCTGACTTGGCCCGCCGCGGCCAGTTGCACGACTTGCGCCGCGCCGCGGCCGACTTCCACGCGCAGGTCCAGGCTTTGCGCCTTGAACTTGCCGGACGCCGATGCATACAGCACAGGCGCAAATGCCAAGGACAAGGTGAACGGCGTCAGGAACGTGAATTTGCCGCCCGGTGCGGCACGCACCGCACCCGCCGCGGGCAACATCAGGGCGCCCGCCATGCCGGCGGCCGCCCTCAGGATAGATCTGCGATTCATCAAGGGGTCTCCAAACGGGGACTTCATACAGGGGCTAAATTCGGGGGCTCATTTCGGCAGATGCTGCAAGACACATGCATCACGCCTTCGCCGCTGCCGCAGCGCGTTTACGCTCCGCCTTGGCGATGGCGATCGGATGGTCGGCGGGATAGTCCGGCAGGTCCGGGCGGTTCGCGCCCAGCATCACGCACATCAGCGCTTCTTCCTGGCCTTCGTTGCGCAGCCCGCGATAGATGCCCGGCGGCACCGAGATCACGTCGCGTTCGCTCAGCACGGTTTCGAAGGTCTCGCCCTGGTATTCCAGGTACAAGCGGATGTTGTGGCCGCGCAGGATGAAAAAGGCCTCTTCGACATCCGGGTGTACGTGCATGGGACCTTCGCAGCCGGCGGGCAGCACCATCGTGGAGAACGTGAAGTGCTCGGCCGGAATCGAGTTCTGATCATCGCGCACGCCAGCCGCGCCGGTGCCGATGTAGCGCGTTTGCGCACGGCGATAGACGGGGTCGACTTCGGCCTGCCAGCCCAGCGCGTTCCAGTCGTAGGACCGCGTCGCGCGGCGGGCGACCCGAGTCTCCATCCATTCGCCCAGTGACTTGTCCTTGGGACGCTTCCAACTGGCGAATTGGGGGTTCTCCTGATCGGGAACGGGAATCTCGTGGTTTTGGGGTGCAGCATTCATGGCGTTTCCTTTTGGTCACGTTCGGCCAGGCGATTCCTGGCGGGAAAAGACGGGGATTGCGATCAGAACGAGTGCTGGATGCCGACGCCAAACTGGCGACGGCTGATGTCGTCGCCAGTGGTGTGGTCGCGCGTGTCGGTATCGTTGAAGAGCACGTACAGGTTTGTGCGCTTGGACAGGTAGTGCTGGTAGGCCACCCCCACGCCGGATGCCTGGGACAGTACGGCGTGCTGGTAGCTGGCCATGACGCGGCCGCGACCCGCCGGAACGCTGACGCCGAACGTGTAGACGCGGTCGCGGTCGCCACCGGCGGCGACGTAGCCGGGCGCGGGGTTCAGATTGATGTCGCGCTGTTCGTTGTAGCCGGCGTGCAGCTTCAAGATCTCGAAATCGTAGGCGGCGGCCAACTGTAGATTCTTGGCGTCGCGGCGTGCTGGCGTCAGGTTCGACGCGTTCAGTTGCTCGTAGGTGGCGGCCAGCTTCAGCGGGCCGTGGCCGTAGCGCAGGCCGGCCGTCACCACGCGGTCATTGTCAGCCGTCCGGAAGCCCTGCTCCGCATCGGGCGAAAAGCTGTAGCCGATGCCGGCCTCGAGCCCATTCCAGGCTGGCGTGAAGTACAGGACGGAATTGCTGATGCGACCGTCGACGCCGAAATCGCCGGATTTATAGCCAAAGGTGTTGCCGATCGAATTGCGTGACCACGACACGCCGAACGGGCTGGCGACAAACGGTGTCCATGCATAGCCGAACACCACTTGGCGTCCCACCCGTACCTCGCCGAATCCGCCCTTCAATCCGACCGTGGCCTGGCGGCCGAACAGCCGGCCTTGTGTGTTGGTGCCGTTGTCGCCGTTGAAGCCGCTTTCCAGCTGAAAGGTAGCCGCCAGGCCATTGCCCAGGTCCTCGACCCCGCGCAGGCCCCATCGCGACTGGCTCGAAATACCGCTGTCGACACTGAGCTTGGTGGCGTGGTCATTGGTGTCCGATCGGAAGCCCATGTCAATCAGGCCGTAGAGGGTGATGGACGATGCCTCCACGGCCGGCGTCGCGTGCACGGTATGGGTGACGATGGGCGCCAGGCTGGCGAAGGCGACGGCGAGGCCGACGGAAACCGCACGGCGCGGCGAGTACTGGGTCATGCTGGTATTCCCCTGGGTCTGTACTTCCACGCGTTAGGGTCGGGCGGCTGGCGCTGCTGCCCGGCCGTTGCGACATCGGAGTGGCGTACGTTTTATTGGTGAAACGTTGATTTGCAAATGAGACGAACGCAGTATAATTGCGCTGCATCAAAAACCATTCCCGGGATTACCCGTATGCCCACTGCACTCATTTCTTCCGTGTCGCCAACGGGATCTGGCCTGGGGCCCGACCCAACGCGCGCCCTGTCCGCCCGACTTGAAGACCTGGATGAAGGCTTCCCTTTGCACCAGGCGCCCTCGGCGATCGGCACCCTCACCTACCGAAGCGCGGGCACCGGCCCCGCCGTGGTTTTGCTGCACGGCATCGGGTCTGCCGCCGGCTGCTGGCTGGATGTCGCGCTGATGTTGCGCGACGGGTTTCGCGTCATCGCCTGGAACGCGCCAGGCTATGCCGGTTCCACGCCGCTGCCCCAGGCGCATCCGTCGGCCGACGATTACGCCGACGCCTTGCATCAGTTGCTGGCGCACGCGGGGGTGTCGGAATGCGTGCTTGTGGGCCATTCCCTTGGCGCCATCGTGGCGGGCGCTTATGCGGCGCGCGGGGCCGGCAACGCGCACGTCGCGATTCGGCGACTGGTGCTGCTCAGTCCCGCCCAAGGGTATGCAAGCCATGACGAGGCACAACGCGAGGCCGTACGCACGCGCCGCTTGACCTTATTAGAGGCAGAAGGCATCGAGGGCATCGCCGCGCAACGGGCTGCTGCATTGCTATCGAATGCGGCGACGCCAGCCATGCGGGAATGGGCGAGCTGGAACATGCGCCAGATTTCGCCGGCCGGGTACCGCCAAGCGGTCAGCGTTTTGTGCGACAGCGACCTCCTGTCCCGTCAAGCACCCGCCATGCCGGTGGACGTGCGGGTGGGCAATCACGACGTCATCACGCCCGCCGCTCAAGGCCAAACCGTGGCACAAGCCTGGCACGCTTCGTTTGCACTGATCGACGGCGCGGGCCATGCCTGCCATATCGAGCGCCCCGCACAAGTCGCCGAGATCGTGCGCGGCTCGGCCAGGAACGACGGCGGCGTCAAGACGGAGTCCCCTTTTGCTTGAAGACACCAACGTGAATGAAGACAAGCGCTACACCGTACCGGCGCTTGAGCGAGGCTTGCGGCTGCTGGGCGAATTCAACCGTCAAGATCGTGTGCTGGGCGCCCCGGAATTGGCGCGCCGGTTGAACATTCCACGCTCGACCGTGTTCCGGATGTTGAACACGCTCGAGACCCTGGGTTTCGTCCGCAAGGCCGACGGCGGCGCGGCGTACAGGCTGGACATGGCCGTGCTGCGCCTGGGCTTTGAGTATCTGGCGTCGCTGGAACTCACCGACCTGGGCCGGCCGTTGTTGGAACGTCTGCGTGACGCTACCGGCTATTCCACCAATCTGGTGGTGCGCGACCGCCGCTCCGCGGTCGTCGTTGCCAAGGTTTCCGCGCCTACGCCCTTCGTCAGTACGGTCTTCGTCGGCACCCGCCTGCCGACCCATGCAACGCTGCTCGGCCGGGCGGTCATGTGCGACCTTTCCCTGCCCGAACTACTTGATCTTTATGGCGCCGATCCCTTGCCGCCACACTCAGCGCACACGCCGCGCAGCGTGCCGGCGCTGCACGCCTTGCTTCAGGAAGATCTGGCGCGAGGCTATGTGATCGAACGCGGCTTCTATGAAGCTATCGTCGGCAGCATTGCGGCGCCCGTGCGCGACGCCAGCGGCCGAGTCGTCGCGGCGTTGGGCGTCACCATACCCACCCAAGGGCCTGAAAAACCGACGATCGACGAAGCCTCCGTCATCCACGCGGTATGCGCCGCTGCGCATGAACTGTCCGTCTCGCTCGATTATGTGCCGCCAGTGGCAGAGCACAACGTCGTCTCCGGAAGGACCTGACCCTGAACCCGTACCAATTTGAGGATGTACCGATGTTGAAGATAGCCATGGTGGGCTGCGGCGCAATCGGCGTCGCCGCGCTTGAGTTGCTTGCCAACCGTACTGACTTGGCGGTGACTACGGTGCTTGCGCCCGCATCGCATCTGGACGATGCGCGCCAGCGAATCCAGCCCTGGGCGCCGCAGGCCACCATTCACGCCGCGCTTGACGCGGCGCCCACGCGTCCGGACTTGCTGGTGGAATGCGCTGGCCACAGCGCCATCATTGAGCATGTGTTGCCCGCCCTGCGCGCGGGAATCCCATGCGTCGTCGCCTCGGTAGGCGCCTTGGCGGCGCCAGGGCTCATTGAAGCGTTGGAACAAGCCGCGCGCGCCGGCCAGACGCGCGTGCAACTGCTGTCAGGTGCGATCGGCGCCATTGATGCGCTGGCTGCGGCACGGCATGGCGGTCTGGACGACGTGGTGTACACCGGCCGCAAACCGCCGCTTGCCTGGCGCGGCACACCAGCGGATAAGCAGTTCGATCTGACAGCGCTGGACCACGGCGCTACGGTCATTTTCGAAGGCACCGCGCGCGAGGCCGCGGCCACCTATCCGAAAAACGCCAACGTGGCAGCCACGCTGGCACTAGCCGGCCTCGGGTTGGACCGTACACGTGTGCGCCTGTTGGCCGACCCCGATGTGCAGGACAACGTGCATCACGTTCATGCCAAGGGTGCGTTCGGCGAGCTTGAACTGACGATGCGCGGCAAGCCGTTGGCCGCAAACCCAAAGACCTCGTCGTTGACCGTCTACAGCCTGGTGCGAGCCATCTGCAATGCCGTGGAGCCGGTGGTGATCTGAACACATCGGCCGCAGGCTACGCCGCAAAAACAAAATGGCCGCATTCCCTGGGGAATACGGCCATTTTTTACGAGCCTACCGGCGAAGGTAGCAGGCTCGGTTCGCCTTACTGCAGCGCGATTTCGACGTCGACGCCGGCCGGCAGGTCCAGACGCATCAGGGCGTCAACGGTCTTGTCGGTGGGATCAACGATGTCCATCAGGCGCTGGTGCGTACGAATTTCGAACTGGTCGCGCGACGTCTTGTTGACGTGCGGCGAACGCAGGACGTCGTAGCGACGGATACGCGTGGGCAGCGGCACCGGGCCGCGGACAACGGCGCCGGTACGCTTGGCGGTGTCGACGATTTCAGCGGCCGATTGATCGATCAGCTTGTAATCGAAAGCTTTCAAGCGGATACGGATCTTTTGGTTTTTCATGGCGTTTCCTAAAGAACGAGAGGCGAAGGCGACGAGGCGCCCTCGCTGGTTGTTTGCTGCTTAAGTGATCCGAATTACTTCAGGATCTTGGCGACGACGCCGGCGCCGACGGTACGACCGCCTTCACGGATGGCGAAACGCAGGCCTTCTTCCATGGCGATCGGAGCCAACAGCTTGACCGTCATGGCCACGTTGTCGCCCGGCAGAACCATTTCCTTGTCGGCCGGCAGCTCGATCGTGCCCGTCACGTCCGTCGTGCGGAAGTAGAACTGGGGACGATAGCCTTGGAAGAACGGAGTGTGACGGCCGCCTTCTTCCTTGGACAGGATGTACACCTCGGACGTGAAGTCCGTGTGCGGCGTGATCGAACCCGGCTTGGCCAACACTTGGCCACGCTGGACGTCTTCACGCTTGGTGCCGCGCAGCAGAATGCCCACGTTGTCGCCGGCTTGACCTTGGTCCAGCAGCTTGCGGAACATTTCAACGCCCGTGCAAGTCGTCTTGACCGTCGGCACCAGGCCCACGATTTCGATTTCTTCGCCGACCTTCACGATGCCGCGTTCGATACGGCCGGTAACCACCGTGCCACGACCCGAGATCGAGAACACGTCTTCAACCGGCATCAGGAACGTGCCGTCCACGGCGCGCTCGGGCGTCGGGATGTACGAATCCAGTGCAGCGGCCAAAGCCATGATGGCTTGCTCGCCCAGTTCGCCCTTGTCGCCTTCCAGCGCCAGCTTGGCCGAACCCTTGACGATCGGGGTGTCATCACCCGGGAAGTCGTACTTCGACAGAAGTTCGCGAACTTCCATTTCCACCAGCTCGAGCAGCTCGGCGTCGTCAACCATGTCAGCCTTGTTCAGGAAGACGATGATGTACGGCACGCCAACCTGGCGGCTCAGCAGGATGTGTTCACGCGTTTGCGGCATCGGGCCGTCAGCGGCCGACACAACCAGGATCGCGCCGTCCATTTGCGCGGCGCCCGTGATCATGTTCTTCACATAGTCAGCGTGGCCCGGGCAGTCAACGTGAGCGTAGTGACGCGCTTCCGTTTCGTACTCGACGTGGGCGGTGTTGATCGTGATGCCGCGAGCCTTTTCTTCAGGAGTCGCATCGATCTGGTCGTAGCCCTTGGCTTCGCCACCGAACTTGTTCGACAGAACGGTCGTGATAGCTGCCGTCAACGTCGTTTTGCCGTGGTCAACGTGACCAATCGTACCCACGTTCACGTGCGGCTTGGTACGTTCAAACTTGCCTTTTGCCATGATCTCTATCCTTTAACTTTCAAGGAAACTTGAATCTGCCAGGCCACCCGGATGGGCGGACCTGGCTAGGGTTATTTACTTGGCCCGAGCGGCGATGACTTCGTCAGCGACGTTCTTGGGAGCCTCGGAGTAATGCTTGAATTCCATCGTGTACGTGGCACGACCTTGCGTCAACGAACGCAGGTTCGTGGCGTAACCGAACATCTCGGCCAGGGGCACTTCAGCCTTGATGGTCTTGCCGCCACCGACCATGTCATCCATGCCTTGGACCATGCCGCGACGCGAGGACAGATCGCCCATCACGGTACCAGCGTAGTCTTCCGGCGTTTCGACTTCAACGGCCATCATCGGTTCCAGCAGCACGGGGCTAGCCTTGCGCAGACCTTCCTTGAATGCCATGGAGCCGGCCATCTTGAACGCGTTTTCGTTCGAGTCCACATCGTGGTACGAACCGAAGAACAGCGTGCACTTGACGTCGACGATCGGGTAGCCAGCCAACACGCCCGAAGGCAGCGTTTCCTGAATGCCCTTGTCCACCGCGGGGATGTATTCGCGAGGAACCACACCGCCCTTGATGGCGTCCACGAATTCGTAGCCACCGCCAGGAGGCAACGGCTCGACCTTCAGCACCACGTGACCGTACTGGCCACGGCCGCCCGACTGCTTGACGAACTTACCTTCAACTTCGTCGCAGGTCTTGCGGATGGTTTCACGGTAGGCCACTTGCGGCTTGCCGACGTTGGCTTCAACGCCGAACTCACGCTTCATGCGGTCGACCAGAATTTCCAGGTGAAGCTCGCCCATACCGGAAATGATGGTTTGGCCGGATTCTTCGTCGCTGCGCACGCGGAACGACGGATCTTCCTGAGCCAGACGCGACAGCGCCAGACCCATCTTTTCCTGGTCAGCCTTCGACTTCGGTTCCACGGCCTGCGAAATCACGGGCTCGGGGAAAATCATGCGTTCGAGCAGGATGTGGGAGTCGGTGTCGCACAGCGTTTCGCCGGTGGTCACGTCTTTCAGACCCACCACGGCGGCGATGTCGCCTGCCAACACTTCCTTGATTTCTTCGCGGTTGTTCGCGTGCATCTGCAGAATGCGACCGATACGTTCCTTCTTGCCCTTGATGGGGTTGTAGACCGTATCGCCCGACTTCAGGACGCCCGAGTAAACGCGCACGAAGGTCAATTGACCCACGAACGGATCGCTCATCAGCTTGAATGCCAGCGCCGAGAACTTCTCGCCGTCGTCAGCTTCGCGCGTGATGGGATTGCCATCGTCGTCCTGGCCGTCAACCGCGGGAATATCCACGGGCGAAGGCAGGTAGTCGATGACCGCGTCCAGCATGCGCTGCACGCCCTTGTTCTTGAAGGCGGTGCCGCACAGCATCGGCTGGATTTCGCCAGCGATGGTGCGTTGGCGGATGGCCAGGTTGATTTCGGCTTCGTCCAAGGAACCCGTTTCCAGGTACTTGTTCATCAGCTCTTCCGACGACTCAGCGGCGGCTTCAACCAGCTTTTCACGCCATTCGTTGGCCAGGCCTTCCAGCTCGGCGGGAATATCGTGGTAGTCGAACTTGATGCCTTGGCTGGCTTCGTCCCAAATGATCGCCTTCATCTTGACCAGGTCGACCACGCCTTGGAACGTGTCTTCGGCGCCGATCGGGATCACGATCGGCACGGGATTGGCGCGCAGGCGGTTCTTCAGCTGGTCATAGACCTTGAAGAAGTTGGCGCCGGTGCGGTCCATCTTGTTGACGAAGGCCAGACGCGGCACGCCGTACTTGTTGGCTTGGCGCCACACGGTTTCGGACTGGGGCTGAACGCCACCCACCGCGCAATAGACCATGCAAGCACCGTCCAGGACGCGCATGGAACGCTCCACCTCAATGGTGAAGTCCACGTGACCCGGGGTGTCGATGATGTTGATGCGGTGTTCGGGATAGTTCTTCGCCATGCCACGCCAAAACGCCGTCGTAGCTGCCGACGTAATGGTGATGCCACGCTCTTGTTCTTGTTCCATCCAGTCCATGGTGGCAGCGCCATCATGCACTTCGCCAATCTTGTGATTGACGCCGGTGTAGAACAGGATACGTTCGGTCGTGGTGGTTTTCCCTGCATCGATGTGCGCAGAGATACCAATGTTGCGATAGCGCTCGATCGGGGTTTTGCGGGCCATGGTGGATTAGTCCTTAAATTACCAGCGGAAATGGCTGAAGGCCTTGTTGGCCTCTGCCATCTTGTGCGTGTCTTCGCGCTTCTTCATCGCGGCGCCACGACCTTCGGAGGCGTCGATCAGTTCGCCAGCAAGACGCAGATCCATCGACTTCTCGCCACGCTTCTTGGCGGCTTCACGGAGCCAACGCATAGCCAGGGCCAGGCGGCGCACGGGGCGCACTTCAACCGGCACTTGGTAGTTGGCACCGCCAACGCGGCGGCTCTTCACTTCGACGATCGGCTTGATGTTGTTGATCGCCAGGCTGAAAACTTCGATCGGCTCTTTGCCGGTCTTGGTTTGCACTTGCTCGAGGGCACCGTAAACGATGCGCTCGGCGACGGCCTTCTTGCCGTCCAGCATGACGACGTTCATGAACTTGGCGAGCTCGACGCTACCGAACTTGGGATCGGGCAGAATCTCGCGCTTGGGTACTTCGCGACGACGGGGCATTGTTGCTTCCTTGTGTCTGTTCAGTTGAACCGTGTTTCATTACACGGCCATGGCCGCCCATTGGGACGACCCCTTACGTGCCGCGCTCCATCCCAAAAGCCGGAGGGCGCGGTCGCACTTCCCTAGTGACGGGCTTCCGCCACACGGGGGTACTGCTGACTCGTTATTAAGCCTTCTTCGGGCGCTTGGCGCCGTACTTCGAGCGGGCTTGCTTACGATCCTTGACGCCTTGCAGGTCGAGGGAACCGCGCACGATGTGATAACGCACACCGGGCAAGTCCTTCACACGACCGCCACGCACCAGAACCACCGAGTGCTCTTGCAGGTTGTGGCCTTCACCGCCGATGTACGAAATGACTTCGTAACCGTTGGTCAGACGCACTTTGGCAACCTTGCGCAGAGCAGAGTTCGGCTTCTTGGGGGTGGTGGTGTACACGCGAGTGCACACGCCGCGACGTTGCGGGCAGTTTTCGAGCGCGGGGCTCTTGCTTTTGATGATGCTGACTTCGCGCGGCTTGCGCACGAGTTGGCTAATGGTAGGCATGACCTTTGAAATCCCTTTTACGTACCACTGGTAAGTACTTACGTACTCGTCTCCAGAAGAGTGTCTTTCGGAGAAGGCAGTTCGCGCAAAACCGCCTCAAACGTTCATGTACGTAAAAGAGCGGGCTTGCCAACAAACTATGACAAACGCACAAAACTGATAGCGGCCGGGCAGCCAAGAGGTAGTTGCAACTGATGGACCCGAAACTGATGGCCCTGAAACAAAAGGCTCGTGACGCACCTTGGTTTCAGACCGGGTTTCAGACCCTGACTAAGCTCTTGAACTGTTTGCCTTTAGCGTACAGATTTTGCGCGCGAAATAAAGCAGTAAGCCCTTTAGCATAACTGAGATCAAGGCGTACTGTCAAAGTTTTTTGTAAGTCGAGCGACGCGGCGCGCAAATTGCGAAAAGCCGGCGAAAAGGCAGCGACTTGGACGGTGCTTGTGAAAAATGGGGCCGCGTTGCCGGAGAGATTCGACATACCGACAGGCCGGGAAACCCTGCCTGCGAAGAGGCAAGCTGCGGGTAAACCATGGGGTTCAGCGCATTCGGCAGTGTAGCGCCAGGTGGCGGCTTAGCGGTCGGCGAACAAGTAACCGCTGCCGTACACCGTGCGGATCGGCAACATCACCCCCGCCAGTTCGGCCTTGCGGCGCAGGCGGCTGACGATGACGTCGATGCTGCGCGACCCACTGGCGCGCGCCCCGCCTCCTTCGACCCGCAGTTCATCGCCCAATTCAGAGCGTCCGACCGCCCTGCCCGCCACCTCAAGCAGCGCCCGGACGATCAGGCGCTCATTGGCCGACAGCGAGATCGTCGCCCCCGATGGGGCAACCAGTGTCCAGCCCTGATCGCGCAGTTCCCATTGACCGGTCACCGCGTCATCAGCCGCCGGGGTCTCTTGACTGGGCGGCAAGCGCCGCGCCAGCGCCAGCAGGATGCATGCGAGTTCGCGCGGATCCTGGGGATCGGGCAAGCAGGCGTCGGCGCCGCTTTGCAAGCAACGCAGCCGGCTATCCACGGAAATGCCCCTGCCTGTCACCACGATTCCCATGGGCGAAGACCCATGCAACCGGGCGACGAGCGCATAGCCGATTTCCCCCAACGTACCAACGTCCAGGACAACGGCATCGTAGACACCGCTATTGAGCAATCCGAACAGCTCGAGTGAGGTCGAACAGCCACGAGCGGAGATTCCGGCTTGCAGCAAGGCCGACACGGCGGCGTTTCGCGCGACCTCGTCCGGCGACATCATAAGTATGCGTAATTGATTCATAGCAATTTCAACCCCCTGACCGACACCGCCCACGCGACCGCATGTGACGCTGCACGTAGGACGGTTGCGACAGTGTGGCGCGTTGTTACGCAACAACTCCAGTCAAGATTCGTTAACTTTGCAATGTTTGACAGTTCTTGCCACAACGTAGCCAGACGCCTCGCCGCGCGAGTTATCATTCGTTTACACAAATTCGCCCACCTTTGCAGTAGGTCGCCGACGGCGAACTTGCGCAGCAAACCTCCGCGAGACTTTTCTGATGAAGATTGCGTCGCTGGAAGACGACCTTGACCAAGCCCGGCGCATCCACCAAGTGTTGACTGCCGCGGGATACACCTGCTCCAGCTATCACCAGAGCCGGGACCTGTTGGCTGCGTTGCGCTCGGAGACTTTCGATCTGGTGCTGCTGGATTGGCATCTGCCAGATATTGATGGCGACGATGTGGTGCGCTGGTTGCGCGCCAATATCGGCCCCCGCATCCCCGTCATTTTCCTGACCAATCGGTCTTCTGAAGACGACCTGGTGGAAGGGCTGCGCGCCGGCGCCGACGATTACATCGTCAAACCGCTGCGCCCCCTGGAATTACTGGCCCGCGTAGCCGCGCTGCTGCGACGCAGCCAGATCGCCGAACCTGCCGATGACACTTTCGACGTGGCGCACTACCGCATCGAGCCCGGAGCGCGCACGATCTCGCTAAACGGCACCGCCGTGTCGTTGGCGCCCAAGGAATTCGATCTTGCGCTGCTGTTCTTTCGCAATCTGGGCCGGCTCATGTCGCGCGACGTGATTGCCGAATGCGTATGGAACCGCGAGATTCCCGCAACGTCACGCACCCTGGATACGCACCTGTCCAACATCCGCCAGAAACTCCAGCTGCGCCCCGAACACGGCGTGCGCCTGAGTTCGTCCTATGCGCTTGGCTATCGGCTGGAACTGAACAGCGCCGTGGAAGACAACCCGGCCAGCCCGTCGTAGACACGACGCGCGCACTCCTGGAGAACTGATTCTTATGAGCCGCTGCCGCGCGCTTTCTTTGCTTGCCTTGCTTTCCTGCCTGTCCGTGTCCACGGCTGTGCGCAGCCAGCCCGCAGGAGCATTGGGCGACGACTTCATCTATCGCGTGCGTCAGGGAGACACCCTGATCAACCTGGCCACGCAGTACACGCGCAATCAGGCGAACTGGACGCAGCTGCAAACCTTGAACAAGGTCGTCACGCCGGAATTGCTGCCCATCGGACTCGAATTGCGGATTCCGCTATCGATGATTCCCGAACGTCCCGCCCAAGCGCGCGTGGTGCACGTCAGCGGGCAAGCCGACCTGAACGGCAAGGCCCTGCAAGCGGGCGCCAGTGTGGCGGAAGGCAGCACGGTGGTGACTTCACCGAATGGCTTCGTGACCCTGGAATTGGCTGACGGATCCAAGCTTACGTTGCCCGCTGGTGGCTCGGTCGAATTGACCCGGCTGCGCCAGTTCGAAGGCACCGCGCTGACCGACTCCGTCATCCATGTTCAGCGCGGCAGCGTCGAATCCACCGTCGCCCCCGCCGGCCAAGGCGTCGGCCGTTTTGAAGTCCGGACCCCTGTCGCTGTAACGGGCGTGCGGGGCACGCGATTCCGCGTGCAAAGCGGCGCAGGCGGTGTGCACAGTGAAGTGCTGGAAGGCAGCGTGCGGCTGCAGGCGCATGCGCCGGGAACCGCGCCCGCCAAGCCCGTCTCGGTGGCGCGCGGTTATGGCGCGGCCGTGCGCAATGACGGCAGCGTGTCCGGTGTGCGCGAACTGCTGGCCGCGCCGCAACTGAGCGCCCCCGAACGCACAGGCGGCGGCGCCTGGACCAGCGCCTTCGCGCCCGTGGCCGGTGCGCAAAGCTACCTGGTGCGCGTGTCACGCGATCCCGAAGGCGCGCTGCCGGTATCGTCGGCCAGCTTCGCCACGAACAGCATTAGCTTCAACGCGCCGGGTTCCGGCACGTTCTACGTTTCGGTGCGCGCGGTCGACGATCTGGGCCTGAGCGGACAAGACGCGGTCGCCACGTTTGAAGGCGCGAACCAGTTGATGACCTCGTTCGGCCTGGGGGTCAGCAGCGGCACAGGCGGACTCATCACGCTGACTGAATACTAGGCACTGCCCGATGGCCGACACCCCCGACGCCCTCGACCGGACCTCGCGCTCAGGGCTGTGGCTGACGGTGATATTGGCGGCACTGGCGGCCTTGCTGGGCTTGTTGAATGGCCTGGGCCGGGTCGATCAGATTCTGTACGACCGCGCCATCACCATGAGCGGCCGCGCGGCTGACCCGGATATTCTGATCGTCGCCATTGATGACGCCAGCATCGAGACGCTGGGGCGATGGCCCTGGCGGCGGGCGATCCATGCCGCGTTGCTGGACCGTCTTCAAGGCGCCCGGGCGGTTGGGCTGGATTTGATCTTCGCGGAAAGCGACACGGTCAATCCCAACGACGACTTGCTGCTTGCCCAGAGCATCCAGCGCAATGGCCGGACGGTGCTGCCGGTTGTCCTGGACCGCTTGAACAATCCTTCCGCGATGTCTGCGCCAATCCCCGCGCTGGCGAACGCCGCGGCTTCAACAGGCATCATCAACGCGCGCATTGATCCCGACGGCATGGTGCGTGAAGCCACGTTGACGACCCGATTCGCGGGCAAGCGCCACAACCACCTGGCTCTCTCCATGCTGGAGGTGGGCGGCCAAGGCAAAGAGGTGGAACGGTTTCTACAAAGAGCAGGGCCCAGCGGCGACATCCTGATCCCGTACACAGGCCCCGCTGGCCACATGCGCACCGTTTCCTACCTGTCTGTCTTGCGAGGCGACCTGAGCCCGGAGGCCTTGCGCGGCAAGTACGTGCTGGTAGGCGCCTGGGCGACCGGCCTGGGCGACGCTTACCCCACGCCGGTCGCGCACGACTTGAGCGGCATGTCGGGCGTCGAGATCATCGCCAACCTGATGCAGGCCGCCCGCGACGGCGTGTCCTACCATCGCCCGCCCGCTGCCTGGAACGCGCTGTTTTCCGCGCTTCCCGTACTGCTGGCCTGCCTGGCGCTGTGGCGGCTATCGCCCAAGCGGGCATTACTGGTCAGTGTTGCGCTCGTTGCCGGCATCCTTTTGACAGCGTGGTTGCTGCTGGCCTACGCCAGCCTGTGGTTCGCGCCGACCGCGGCCCTTGTGGGCGTGGCGCTTTGCTATCCGCTATGGAGTTGGCGTAGCCAGGAGGCGGCGCTGCGTTACATGGACCATGAACTACGCCGGCTGCAACGCGAATATCCCCCCGTCTTGAATGAAGCGCGCGCCCCGTTGACCGGCCCGAATGCATCGCTGGAAAGCCGAGTTGGCGAATTGCAGCGCGCGCTGGAGCGCGTGCGTAACCTGCGGCGCTTCCTGGCCGATGGACTGGACGGCATGCCCGACGCGACGCTCGTCTTCGACCAGGAAGGCCACATGCAGTTTCGCAACCAGGCCGCGGTCATGTACTTCCAACGGCTGGGCATGCGCCCGCCCCGCGTGGGCCACCCCGCCACGCACCTGCTTGAGAAAACGATTTCCGACGACACGACGCGGCAGCGCGTGGCCGACGCCCTGCGCGGCAAGCTTCCCACCAACGACACATCGCGATGGACGGCCGATCTGGAAGTGCGCGATTACGCCGGGCGCGACCTGATCTTGAAGTGCGCGCCGATCCACACCGCCGAAGGCAATTTCGCGGGCACCGTCGCCACGTTGACGGATATCTCGCGCATTCGCCAAGCCGAACGCCAGCGTGAAGAGACGCTGCGCTTTATCTCGCACGACATGCGCGCCCCCCAAAGCTCCATCCTGGCGCTGGTCGAGATGAAGCAGGAATCGGGCGCCCTGGATGGGCAGGGTGAAACGCTTGCCCGCATCGCCACCCTTGCGAACCGCACCCTGCATCTGGTTGACGACTTCGTACACCTGACGCGCGCGGAATCAATGACGATCGGTGCCGTCGAACTCGATCTGGGTAGCCTGCTGCAAGACGGCGTGGACGAGTTCTGGGCATCCGCGCACAAGCGCGGCATCACGCTGCGCCTGCGCACGCCGCTGCCGATTGCTTACACACTGGGTGATCAGACGCTGCTGATGCGCGCCCTATGCAATCTGATCGACAACGCCATCAAGTACAGCCCACCCCAGACATGCGTCGAATGCGCAATAGAACAGTCTCAGGATTTTTGGCGAGTAACCGTCCAGGACCAGGGACAAGGAATCGCCGAATCCGATCTGGCACGGCTGTTCGAACCCTTTTCGCGTGTGGGCGTCGAGACCCGGAATGACGTGGGCGGCGCCGGGCTGGGCCTGGCGTTCGTGCGCACCGTAGCCGAACGCCATGGCGGCACGGTGGAAGTCCGCAGCGCAATCGGCGTGGGGTCTGTGTTCACCTTGTGCTTGCCTGCCGCGCCGGAAGCCGAGGACGGGAAGTAGCCCGGCCAGTCCGGCGCATCACTGGAAGGTGTGGGAAATTACCGCCGGCTTGCCGGCCTTGATTTCAAGCGTTCCCCGGTACGGCGGCAGGTCCGCATTGCGCAGCACCACCTGGTACTTGCCGGGTATCAAGCGTATTTCCTTGACTGGCGGGCTGATGCCGCGCGCCACACCGTTGACCCAGACTTCTCCCCAGGGGCGGATGTCCAGGCGCACCCGGACAGGCACACCCATAGGCTTGGGTTTGTTGGCTACACCGTCGGCAGCCGTGGCCGCATCAGCAGGTGCCGGGGCTTGGGCGCCCGGCGTGGCCGCGGCCAACGGGGGCTGGGATGGCTCGGACGCTATTGCCGGCGCATTCTGCGCCCCGGATGGTGTGGCCGTCGCCGGCTCGACGGGCGTAGCGGGCGCAGCGGGGGTGGCCGGCACTTGTTGCGGCGCGGCGGGCGCGGCGGGAGGCGTGGCCACGACCGCGGGCGGCACGGCAGCTGGAGGCATCGGGTGCACGGCCGGCGGGTTGGGCATGACCACTTCGGAACGGGTGATCAGCGCATTGGGCGCGCCCTTGCCCCAGTGAAACCAGCCATACACGCCGATGCCGATCAAGGCCAGAAGCGCCAGCATTCCCAGTAACGGACGACGACTACGGCTTGGCTTGCGCACCGCCGCCGCCGCGGGCGGTGGCGTGTTGCTGGCACCGGCGACGAGATCTGCCTCGTCCGGAGATGGCTCGATATACGCGGCCACCCCCAACAGGGCAGCCAGCTCAGCCAAGGTCTGCGGCCGGTCAGCCGGCAACATTGCCAGGCCGCTATCAATGACGGACAGAAATTCCGGGTTGTATTTGGACAGGCCCAGCGACGTCAACGGTTCGTAGGCATCCTCGGCGCGCCGCTCTGGAGCGGGCGACGGCCGATGCCCGGTCACCAAGGCATACATCACCGCGCACAACGCGTAGATGTCGCTCCACGGGCCTCTGGGCCATTCCATGGAATCGGTATACAGCTCAAACGGCGCAAAACCGGGCGTCGGACTGCGGCTCGCACGACGCGAGCGCGCAACAACCAGTTCGGGCAGCAAATGGGCGCGCGCGTTCTCGTCCATCCCCACGGTGTCCAGCGAGATATCGCCACAAATCTCACCCTGCGCGTGCAGGGCGATCAGCGAGGGCAACAGGTCGGAGACAAGCCGCTTGATGCGAGATTCCGGCACGCCTCCCGCCATGCTGGCGGCGATCGCGCTCAATGGACGCAAGGCAAGCGGCGCGGCGCCTGAAAACGGCCCACGCGGCGTCAAGAGGCCGGTGGAGGAAGACATGATGGAAATTGCGCTCATGCGCGGAGTGATGCGAAGATGGAATAGTGTGAATATTATCCAATCCGCAACACCAGGACATTGCCGAAGATGTCCGAGCGCATCAGGCTGTGGCACGATTACGCTTCGCCCAATCCTCCTCCCCCTTATAAGCTATGAAAATTCGCCTTCTGAGCAGCCTGCTCGGCGCGACAGTATTGCTGGCGGGCTGCGCCGGGATCTCGTCGCAACCCGAAAGCCCGCCCAGCGCCGAGGCACTGGCTCAATTGCAACAAGTCCGCGACACCTACGGCGCGGGCCGGTACGGGGAGGTCATCCGCACCGTCGCCACCTCTGATACCTTGGCCTCATCGACGAAGGCGGTACGCATCGAGGCCTATAAGCTGCAGGCGTTCAGTTACTGCGTGAGCCGCTACGCTCAGTTGTGCGAAGACAGCTTTGCCCGCATCCTGGCGCTGGATCCTGCATTTGAACTAGCGCCGAATGAAGCCGGGCATCCTTCCTGGGGACCCGTCTTCCAGCGAGCCCGCAACCAAGCGGTGAAGTAAACCTACGCACAAACCGTAAACAAAAAAGCGCAAACAAAAGACGAAAAAAAAAAGCGCAAAAAAAAGGCCGCTGATTCACATCAGCGGCCTTTTTGCTTCCAGCCCCAGCGCCGAGCCTGCGCGCGGGGACTTGTCCGGGTTTCCTCTTATTCGGCGGAATTCTCGGTGCCGGCGTCGGCAGCCGGGGCTTCTGCGTCCGCACCCACCGTGACCGGCGAGTCTTCGAACGGGTTGGCCTGCTGGCGAGCGGCTTCGCGTTCCGCCGCTTCCAGCTCTTCCTTGTCGCGGCGTGCGTGGTGGTAAGCCAAGCCGGTACCTGCCGGGATGAGGCGGCCGACGATGACGTTTTCCTTCAGGCCACGCAGGTCGTCGCGCTTGCCCATGATGGCGGCTTCGGTCAGGACACGCGTGGTTTCCTGGAACGAAGCGGCCGAGATGAACGAGTCGGTCGACAGCGAGGCCTTCGTGATACCCAGCAGCACGTTGTCGTAGGTTGCCGGGATACGCTCTTCGGCAGCCATGCGATCGTTGGCGTTCAGCAGTTCGGAGCGCTCAACTTGCTCGCCCGGGATGAACTCGGTATCGCCAGCATCAACGATGTTCACACGACGCAGCATCTGACGAACAATCACTTCGATGTGCTTGTCGTTGATCTTCACGCCCTGCAGACGGTAAACGTCTTGCACTTCGTCGACGATGTACGTCGCCAGCTTCTCGATGCCTTGCAGGCGCAGAATGTCGTGGGGATCGGCCGGGCCGTCCACGATCATTTCGCCCTTGTTCACCACTTGGCCGTCGTGCACCAGAACCTGCTTTTCCTTCGGAATCAGGAACTCGTGGCTCACGCCTTCCAGGTCGGTGATGACCAGACGCTGCTTGCCCTTCGTGTCCTTACCGAACGACACCGTACCGGTAACGTCGGCGAGCATGCCGGCGTCCTTCGGCGAACGGGCTTCGAACAGTTCGGCCACACGCGGCAGACCGCCGGTAATGTCGCGGGTCTTTTGCGATTCTTGCGGAATACGCGCCAGAACTTCACCCACGGCAACCTGCTGGCCGTCGCGCACGGTAATCAGCGCACCCACCGGGAACGAGATGTTCACCGAGTGATCGGTGCCGGCGATCTTGACGTCTTCGCCAGCTTCGTTGACCAGCTTGATCTGCGGACGCATGACGATCTTGCCGCCACGGGTCTTCGGCGTGATGACGACGAGCGTCGACAGGCCGGTGACTTCGTCCACCTGCTTGGCAACGGTCACGCCTTCTTCGATGTTCTCGAAGCGGACGGCGCCACCGTATTCCGACACGATCGGACGGGTCAGCGGGTCCCACGTCGCCAGACGCGCGCCAGCCTTCACGGCTTCGCCATCGCCCACCAGCACGGTCGCGCCGTACGGGATCTTGTGGCGTTCGCGTTCGCGGCCGTTGTCGTCGAAAATCGCCAATTCGCCCGAGCGCGAAATCGCCACACGCTCGCCCTTGGCGTTCGTGACATAGCGCATCGTGCTGGCAAAACCGACCTGACCGCTGGACTTGGTTTCCACCGCGCTGGCCAGAGCCGAACGCGACGCCGCGCCACCGATGTGGAACGTACGCATCGTGAGCTGCGTGCCCGGTTCACCGATGGACTGAGCAGCGATAACGCCGACTGCTTCGCCCTGGTTGACCGGCGAACCACGACCCAGATCGCGGCCGTAGCAGTGTGCGCACAGACCGTGGCGCGTTTCGCACGTCAGCGGGGTGCGGACCTTGACTTCGTCCACGCCGATGCGGTCGATGGTGTCGACCAGATCTTCGTCCAGCAGGGTACCGGCAACGATGGCCGTTTCCTGCGTGTCCGGGTTGATGATGTCCACGGCGGCAACACGACCCAGGATGCGGTCGCGCAGCGGTTCGATGACTTCACCACCTTCCACCAGGGCCTTCATGTTGTAGCCCAGCGACGTACCGCAATCGTCCTCGGTGATCACCAAGTCTTGCGTCACGTCGACCAGACGACGAGTCAGGTAACCCGAGTTTGCCGTCTTCAGTGCCGTATCAGCCAGACCCTTACGCGCGCCGTGAGTCGAGATGAAGTACTGAAGCACGTTCAGACCTTCACGGAAGTTCGCGGTAATGGGCGTTTCGATAATCGAGCCGTCCGGCTTGGCCATCAGGCCGCGCATACCGGCCAACTGACGGATCTGGGCGGCCGAACCGCGAGCGCCCGAGTCAGCCATCATGTAGATCGAGTTGAACGATTCCTGGCGCACTTCTTCGCCGTGACGGTTCACAACCGGCTCGGTGGCCAGTTGTTCCATCATCGCCTTGCCGACCTTGTCGCCAGCCTTGCCCCAGATGTCCACAACGTTGTTGTAGCGCTCTTGGGACGTGACCAGACCCGACGAGTACTGCTTGTCGATTTCCTTCACTTCGCGGCTGGCTTCAGCCAGGATGCCTTCCTTGGCGGTCGGGATCAGCATGTCGCCCATGGCGATCGAGATACCGCCGCGCGTGGCCAGCTTGAAGCCGGACTGCATCAGCTTGTCGGCGAAGATCACCGTGTCGCGCAGGCCGCAACGGCGGAACGACTGGTTGATCAGGCGCGAGATTTCCTTCTTCTTCAGTGCCTTGTTCAGCACCGTGAAGGGCAGGCCCTTCGGCAGAATTTCGGACAGCAGCGCGCGGCCGACCGTCGTCTCGTGACGGCGGATAACCGGTTGCCATTCGCCAGCCTCGTCGCGCTCGTGCTCTTTCAGACGCACGGTCACGCGGGATTGCAGCTCGACTTCGCCGTTGTCGTACGCACGTTGCACTTCAGCGACGTCGGTGAAGAAGATGCCTTCGCCGCGGCCGTTGATGCGCTCGCGCGTCGTGTAGTACAGACCCAACACGATGTCTTGGGACGGCACGATCGACGGTTCGCCGTTGGCCGGGAACAGCACGTTGTTCGACGCCAGCATCAGCGTGCGCGCTTCCAGCTGGGCTTCCAGCGACAGCGGCACGTGAACAGCCATCTGGTCACCGTCGAAGTCGGCGTTGAACGCCGCGCAAACCAGCGGGTGCAGCTGGATGGCCTTGCCTTCGATCAGGACCGGTTCAAACGCCTGGATGCCCAAACGGTGCAGCGTGGGCGCACGGTTCAGCATGACCGGGTGTTCGCGGATGACTTCTTCCAGGATGTCCCAAACCACGGGTTCCTGGCTTTCCACCAGCTTCTTGGCAGCCTTGATGGTCGTGGCCAGGCCCATCATCTCCAGACGATTGAAGATGAACGGCTTGAACAGTTCCAGGGCCATCAGCTTGGGCAGACCGCACTGGTGCAGTTTCAGCTGCGGACCCACCACAATGACCGAACGGCCCGAGTAGTCGACGCGCTTGCCCAGCAAGTTCTGACGGAAACGACCGCTCTTGCCCTTGATCATGTCGGCCAGCGACTTCAACTGGCGCTTGTTGGCGCCCGTCATGGCCTTGCCACGGCGGCCGTTGTCCAGCAGCGAGTCAACCGCTTCCTGCAGCATCCGCTTTTCGTTGCGCAGGATGATTTCCGGCGCCTTGAGCTCCAGAAGGCGCTTCAAGCGGTTGTTGCGGTTGATGACGCGGCGGTACAGGTCGTTCAGGTCGGAGGTCGCGAAGCGGCCGCCGTCCAGCGGCACCAGCGGACGCAGGTCCGGCGGCAGCACGGGCAGCACTTCCATGACCATCCACTCGGCCTTGATGCCCGACTTCTGGAAGCCTTCCAGCACCTTCAGGCGCTTGGAAATCTTCTTGATCTTGGCTTCCGAGCTGGTGGCCTTCAATTCGCCGCGCAGCGTTTCCACTTCGCGGTCGATGTCGATGGTACGCAACAGTTCGCGCACGGCTTCCGCGCCCATCAGGGCACGGAAATCGTCGCCGTACTCTTCGGTCTTGGCGAGGAAATCGTCGTCCGACATGATCTGGCCGCGCTTGAGCGGCGTCATGCCAGGTTCGATCACGCACCAGGCTTCGAAGTACAGAACGCGTTCGATGTCGCGCAGGGTCATGTCGAGCACCATGCCCAGACGCGACGGCAGGCTCTTCAGGAACCAGATGTGCGCGACGGGGCTGGCCAGCTCGATGTGGCCCATGCGTTCACGGCGAACCTTGGCAACGGTAACTTCAACGCCGCACTTTTCGCAGATCACGCCACGATGCTTCAGGCGCTTGTACTTGCCGCACAAGCACTCGTAGTCTTTGATCGGGCCAAAGATCTTGGAGCAGAACAAACCGTCACGTTCAGGCTTGAACGTGCGGTAGTTGATGGTCTCGGGCTTGCGAACTTCGCCGTAAGACCACGAACGGATCTTCTCGGGCGAGGCGATGCCGATCTTGATGGCATCGAATTGCTCGTCTTGCGAGACTTGCTTAAATAGGTCGAGTAGCGCTTTCATTAGTTACGCTCCAAATCCATGTCCAGGGCCAACGAGCGGATTTCCTTCACCAGCACGTTGAACGATTCCGGCATGCCGGCGTCGATGACGTGGTCGCCCTTGACGATGTTTTCGTATACCTTCGTACGGCCAGTGATGTCGTCCGACTTCACCGTCAGCATTTCTTGCAGGGTGTACGCGGCGCCGTATGCTTCCAGCGCCCACACTTCCATTTCCCCGAAACGCTGACCACCGAACTGCGCCTTACCACCCAGCGGCTGCTGCGTGACCAGCGAGTACGGACCCGTCGAACGCGCGTGCATCTTGTCGTCGACCAAGTGGTGCAGCTTCAGGTAGTGCATGTAGCCGACAGTCACGGGGCGCTCGAATTTCTCGCCCGTGCGGCCGTCAAACAGCCATGCCTGCGTACGCGAAGGCGTCAGTGCCATGCGCTCGGCGACGTCGTCCGGATAGGCCAGCTCCAGCATCGTGGTGATTTCCTCTTCCGTCGCGCCGTCGAAGACGGGCGTCGCGAACGGCACGCCGTTCTTGAGGTTCTGGGCCATTTCCATGACTTCTTCGTCGGTCAGCTCGTCGATGCGGGCGCCGGAACCGGTCGTGTTGTAGACCTTGTCCAGGTAAGCACGGACGTTCTTGACCTGCGCGGTGCGCTCGTCGCGCAGCAGATCGGCAATGCGGTGGCCCACGCCCTTGGCAGCCCAGCCCAAGTGCACTTCCAGCACCTGACCGACGTTCATCCGCGAGGGCACGCCCAGCGGGTTCAGAACGATGTCGGCCGGCGTGCCGTCAGCCATGTGCGGCATGTCTTCCACCGGGGTGATACGCGAAACCACACCCTTGTTACCGTGACGGCCTGCCATCTTGTCGCCAGGTTGCAGACGACGCTTCACGGCCAGGTAGACCTTGATCATCTTCAGCACGCCCGGGGGCAGCTCGTCGCCCTGCGTCAGCTTCTTGCGCTTCTCTTCGAAGGCCAGATCGAACTGGTGACGCTTCTGCTCCAGCGATTCCTTGGCTTGCTCCAGCACGACAGCGTGCGGCTCATCGGCCAGACGGATGTCGAACCACTGCCAGCGGTCCAGATCAGCCAGGTAAGCCTTGGTGATCGTGGCGCCCTTGGTCAGCTTGCGCGGGCCGCCGTTGACGGTCTTGTTGACCAGCATCTTTTCGATACGGTCGAACTGGTCGTTTTCAACGATGCGCAGCTGGTCGTTCAGGTCTTGGCGATAGCGGCGCAGTTCATCGTCAATGATGGACTGGGCGCGCTTGTCGCGCACGATGCCTTCACGCGTGAACACTTGCACGTCGATCACGGTGCCGGTCATGCCCGAAGGCACGCGCAGCGAGGTGTCCTTAACGTCGGACGCCTTCTCACCGAAGATGGCGCGCAGCAGCTTTTCTTCCGGCGTCAGCTGGGTTTCGCCCTTCGGCGTGACCTTGCCGACCAGCACGTCGTCGGCGCTGACTTCGGCGCCAATGTACGTGATGCCCGAATCGTCCAGACGGTTCAGTTGCGTCTCAGCCAGGTTGCTGATGTCGCGCGTGATTTCTTCCGGACCCAGCTTCGTGTCGCGGGCGACAACCGTCAGTTCCTCGATGTGCACCGAGGTGTAGCGGTCATCGGCAACAACCTTCTCGGAGATCAAGATCGAGTCTTCGAAGTTGTAGCCGTTCCACGGCATGAACGCGATCAGCATGTTCTGACCCAGGGCGAGTTCGCCCAGGTCGGTCGATGCGCCGTCAGCCAGCACGTCGCCCTTGGCGACCTTGTCGCCACGCTTGACGATAGGACGCTGGTTGATGTTCGTGTTCTGGTTGGAACGGGTGTACTTGATCAGGTTGTAGATATCGACACCGACTTCGCCGGCGACGTTTTCTTCGTCGTTCACGCGAATCACGACGCGCTCGGCATCAACGTGGTCGACCAGGCCGCCACGCAGTGCTTGCACGGTCGTGCCCGAGTCAACGGCCACGGTGCGTTCGATACCCGTACCCACGACCGGCTTTTCCGGACGCAGGCAAGGCACGGCCTGACGTTGCATGTTGGCGCCCATCAGTGCGCGGTTCGCGTCGTCGTGCTCAAGGAACGGAATCAGCGAAGCAGCCACCGACACGATCTGCGACGGGGCAACGTCCATGTAATGCACGTTGGCCGGCGACGTCAGCATCGTTTCGCCTGCTTCACGGCAAGCGACCAGGTCGTCAACGAAGGCGCCCTGCTCGTCCAGCGCGGCGTTAGCCTGTGCAATGACGTAGTGGCTTTCTTCGATGGCCGACAGGTAATCGATCTGCTCGCTGACGCGGCCGTCGATAATCTTGCGGTAAGGCGTTTCCAGGAAGCCGTACTCGTTCAAGCGAGCGTACAGCGCCATGGAGTTGATCAGACCGATGTTCGGGCCTTCCGGCGTTTCGATCGGGCAGACACGGCCGTAGTGGGTCGGGTGCACGTCGCGGACTTCAAAGCCGGCGCGCTCGCGGGTCAGACCGCCCGGGCCCAGTGCGGAAACGCGACGCTTGTGCGTGATTTCCGACAACGGGTTGGTTTGGTCCATGAACTGCGACAACTGGCTCGAACCGAAGAACTCCTTGATGGCAGCCGAGATCGGCTTGGAGTTGATCAGGTCGTGCGGCATCAGGTTTTCGGTCTCGGCTTGGCCCAGACGTTCCTTGACCGCGCGCTCGACACGCACCAGGCCGGCGCGGAACTGGTTTTCGGCCAGTTCGCCAACGCAACGCACGCGACGGTTGCCCAAGTGATCGATGTCATCGATCTGGCCACGGCCGTTACGCAGCTCAACCAGCACCTTGATGGTTTCAAGGATGTCTTCGTTGGTCAGCGTCATCGGGCCGGTGATGTCTTCACCACGGCCCAGACGGCTGTTGACCTTCATGCGGCCCACGCGCGACAGGTCGTACGTCTCTTCGCTGTAGAACAGACGTTGGAACAGCGCTTCCACCGCTTCTTCGGTGGGCGGCTCGCCAGGACGCATCATGCGGTAGATGGCAACGCGCGCGGCCATCTGGTCGGCGGTTTCATCGGTGCGCAGGGTTTGCGAGATGTACGGACCACGGTCCAGATCGTTCGTGTAGAGCGTCTGGATGTCGTAGACGTTCGAGGCGCGCAGGGCGCCCAGCACGCTTTCCGTGATCTCGTCGTTGGCGTTGGCGATGACTTCGCCGGTATCTTCGTCAACGATGTTCTTGGCCAGCACGCGGCCGTACAGGAAATCTTCCGGCACGGAGATGCGCTGGATGCCACCGGCAGCCAGGTCGCGCAAATGCTTGGCATTGATGCGCTTGTCTTTTTCGACGATGACCTTGCCATCGCGATCCGAGATGTCGAAGCGGGCCATTTCGCCCTTCCAACGCTCGGGCACGAATTCCATCATCGCGCCTTCGCTCTTCAACTCGAAGTTATCGAAGTCGAAGAAGTTGGCCAGGATGGATTCCGGCGTCATGCCGATGGCCTTGCACAGGATCGTGACAGGCATCTTGCGACGACGGTCGACGCGGAAGAACAGGACGTCCTTCGGGTCGAATTCGAAGTCCAGCCACGAGCCGCGGTAAGGAATCACGCGGGCCGAGAACAGGAGCTTGCCGGAGCTGTGCGTTTTGCCGCGGTCGTGTTCGAAGAACACGCCAGGCGAACGGTGCAGCTGCGACACGATGACACGCTCGGTGCCATTGATGACAAAGGAACCCGTGCCTGTCATGAGCGGAATTTCGCCCATGTAGACTTCCTGTTCCTTCACTTCCTTCACGGTCGGCTTGCTGACTTCGCGGTCAAGCAGCACCAGGCGGACCTTGGCTCGCAGGGGCGAGGCATAGGTCAGACCACGTTGCTGACATTCCTTGACATCGAACACCGGTTCGCCGAGCACGTAGCTCACGAACTCCAAGCGCGCCATACCGTTGTGACTAACGATCGGGAAAATCGACGAGAACGCCGCCTGCAAACCGTCGGCTACGCGATCGGACGGGGCGGTATCCGCCTGCAGGAAAGTTAGGTAGGATTGAAGCTGTGTCGCCAAAAGGAAAGGAACGTTTTGAACGTCTTCACGCTTGGCGAAGCTTTTGCGGATGCGCTTTTTTTCGGTGTACGAGTAAGGCATGAGCACTCCGACTCGAGGTTGCATGGGCCGTCAACCACGGCCCTAGGTGATACGACTCCAGGAAACCCCCCTGAAAGGGCATACCCCCAGTAGGGGTTTCCTGGAAACGCAAAAGCCCGGGGACTGCAAACTGTGCTGTCCCCGGGCAGTTGACGCAGGTCTTACTTGACTTCGACCTTGGCGCCAGCTTCTTCCAGCTTCTTCTTGGCGGCTTCGGCGTCAGCCTTGGCCACAGCTTCCTTGACGGGCTTCGGAGCGCCGTCAACCAGGTCCTTGGCTTCCTTCAGACCCAGACCGGTCAGCTCGCGCACGGCCTTGATGACGCTGACCTTGTTCGCGCCGGCTTCCAGCAGGACGACGTTGAACTCGGTTTGCTCTTCAGCAGCGGCGGCAGCGCCACCAGCGGCGGGAGCAGCAACAGCGACAGCGGCGGCAGCAGCCGACACGCCGAACTTCTCTTCCATTTCCTTGATCAGCTCGGACAGCTCGAGCACGGTCATGCCAGCGATGGCGTCAAGGATTTCAGCTTTGTTAAGTGCCATTTTTAAGAACTCCAAATATTTTGGTAATGCCAGGGTTTGGGTGTCGCTTCGTCGTTCAGCGAATTCCGGACAGCAGGGCGATTAGGCCGCTGCCTTTTGGTCGCGCACAGCCGCGAGGCCACGGGCGAACTTGGTCGGAACTTCGTTGAGCGTACGCACGAATTGCGCGATCGGGGCTTGCATGGTGCCAAGCAGTTTCGACAGCAACTCTTCGCGGGACGGCATGGTGGCCAAGGCCTTCACACCATCTTGAGTCAGCAGGCTGTTGGGCAATGCGCCCGCCTTGATGACCAGCTTGTCGTTGCTTTTCGCGAAACCAGCGATAACCTTGGCCGCCGAAACCGGATCAGTGCTGATGCCATAGATCAGCGGACCGGTCAGTTGCTCAGCCAACGGCTCGAAAGCCGTGCCGGCAACAGCACGACGGGCCAGCGAGTTCTTCAGAACTCGCAGATACACGCCCGATTCACGCGCAGTTTTGCGCAGTACGGTGACAGAGGCGACGTCCAGACCACGGTACTCAGCGATAACAATCGATTGTGCCTTGGCGACTTCTGCCGAGACTTCCTCGATTACCACCGCTTTCTCTTGACGATTGAGACTCACGGTTTGAACACTCCATCAAAAGACGCCTGGGGCCTGAGCCTTGCGCGTCAACCGAATGCGGCGCCTGGTCGAGTTCTTCGTGTAAAGAAATCTTCCTGGGGACGCCGTCTACGCTGGATCCGAACTAGATGAGCTTCGGGATTAAGCGGGGTACCGGGGGTGTCAGACACCGATCCACTACCCTGCTCCAGCGGTCTTTGACAGCAACATCCGGAGGAATCCGGATGCAGCCCAAAGTACGTTTACTGCTGTTGGCTTAGTTGGAAGCCGACAGCGAGGCAATTTCAACGCGAGCACCGCCGCCCATCGTGGACGAAACGGCCAGCTTGCGCAGGTAAATGCCCTTGGCAGCTGCGGGACGGGCCTTTTGCAGGGCGTCGACCAGAGCAGCCAGGTTGGTTTGCAGCTGTTCCACGCCGAACGACGCACGGCCGATCGTTGCGTGGATGATGCCAGCCTTGTCGGTACGGTACTGAACCTGACCGGCCTTGGCGTTCTTGACAGCGGTCGCGACGTCAGGCGTCACGGTGCCGACCTTCGGGTTCGGCATCAGGCCACGGGGACCCAGGATCTGGCCCAGGGCACCCACGACACGCATCGTGTCGGGCGAAGCGATGACCACGTCAAAGTCCATTTGACCGGCCTTGATCTGGTCAGCCAGGTCGTCCAGGCCAACGATGTCGGCGCCGGCGGCCTTGGCGGCTTCAGCCTTGTCGCCTTGGGCGAACACGGCAACGCGAACCGACTTGCCGGTGCCGGCGGGCAGAACGACCGAACCGCGAACCAGTTGGTCCGACTTCTTCGGGTCGATGCCGAGCTGCACGGCCACGTCAATGGATTCATTGAACTTGGCGACGGCGGTTTCCTTGACCAGGGTCAGGGCTTCAGCGACCGGGTACAGCTTGGTGCGGTCGATCTTTTGCGCAATAGCGGCTGCGCGCTTGGACAGTTTTGCCATGATTAGATCCCCTCAACCGTGATGCCCATGCTGCGGGCGCTGCCAGCGATCGTGCGCACAGCGGCGTCCAGATCAGCGGCGGTCAGATCGGGGCCCTTGGCCTTGGCGATTTCTTCAGCTTGCGCGCGGGTCAGCGTGCCGACCTTGTCGGTATGCGGCTTGGGCGAACCCTTTTGCACGCCAGCAGCCTTCTTGATGAGGACCGTCGCGGGCGGGGTCTTCATGATGAAGGTGAAGCTCTTGTCCGCGAAGGCGGTGATCACCACCGGAATCGGCAGACCAGGCTCCATGCCTTGGGTCTTGGCGTTGAACGCCTTGCAGAATTCCATGATGTTCAGGCCGCGTTGACCCAGTGCCGGGCCAATCGGGGGGGAGGGGTTAGCTTTACCAGCCGGTACTTGCAGCTTGATAAAGCCGACGATCTTTTTCGCCATGCTTTGCTCCTTGCGGGTTATATCGCCCCGGCGTTCTCAGCCTGGGCTCCCCGGGGGTTGAAATCAGGTCTTTTCGACCTGGCTGAAATCGAGTTCGACGGGTGTGGCACGACCAAAAATGGTGACCGACACGCGCACCTTGCTCTTTTCGTAATTGACTTCTTCGACGTTGCCGTTGAAGTCTGCAAACGGACCTTCCTTGACCCGAACCATCTCGCCCACTTCGAAAAGAATCTTGGGACGGGGTTTCTCGACACCCTCTTCCATTTGGGAGAGGATCTTCTCGACTTCCTTCTCGGAAATCGGGGTCGGACGGTTGCCCGAGCCACCCAAAAAGCCGGTGACGCGGTTCGTGTTCTTGACCAAATGCCACGTTTCGTCGGTCAGGTCCATTTCAACCAGGACATAACCAGGGAAAATGCGGCGTTCGGTGATCGATTTCTGACCACCCTTGACCTCGACGACTTCCTCGGAGGGCACAAGAATGCGGCCAAAAGACGTCTGCAAGGCCGCGCGCTCAATGCGCTCTACCAGGGCCTTGTGGACACTCTTTTCCATGCCGGAGTACACATGGACGACATACCAACGCTTACTCATTCGCCGTCCTTATTTCCAGCCCAACAACAGGCCGTAAAGAATCCATTCGATGCCCTTGTCGAGCACCCACATGAAAATGCCCATGACAGCCACGAACGCAAAAACGATACCCGTCATCTGGGTCGTTTCCTTGCGGGTGGGCCATGCGACGCGCTTGACTTCGTTGTAGGACTCGCTGGCAAAGCTCAGGGTGCGGCGGCCGGGTTCGCTGAACCAGGCGATTACGGCTGCAATCACAAGGCCGCCGACGAACACGCCGATACGAGCAGGCATCGGCTGTGCGCTGAGCACGGAAAACCCGACGATGCCAGCAATAACGACGAGAACCGCCAGCCCGAGCTTGAGCCGGTCGGCGGTACTGGTTACGGTTTCTACGCTGGTATTAGACATATTGCGACGCGAGCCGCCGTGAATGCGTAACTCGCGATGATCTCCCGCGGGTTTATCCTGGCGGTGGCAGGGGCAGTAGGAATCGAACCTACAACCTTCGGTTTTGGAGACCGACGCTCTGCCAATTGAGCTATGCCCCTAAAACACTACTGGCTTGCACTACATTCACTGGCTTTCCCGGCCTTCGCATGACCAGCCTCTTGGGCTATTCACTGCTTAAGGTTACGGAGCCAAACATCATAACACTTTTACGGCAAAAATGGGTAGAGGGACTTTTCGTCCTCTCTACCCACTTGGGTATTGCTTACTTCAGGATCTTGGCGACGACGCCGGCGCCGACGGTACGACCGCCTTCACGGATGGCGAAACGCAGGCCTTCTTCCATGGCGATCGGAGCCAACAGCTTGACCGTCATGGCCACGTTGTCGCCCGGCAGAACCATTTCCTTGTCGGCCGGCAGCTCGATCGTGCCCGTCACGTCCGTCGTGCGGAAGTAGAACTGGGGACGATAGCCTTGGAAGAACGGAGTGTGACGGCCGCCTTCTTCCTTGGACAGGATGTACACCTCGGACGTGAAGTCCGTGTGCGGCGTGATCGAGCCCGGCTTGGCCAACACTTGGCCACGCTGGACGTCTTCACGCTTGGTGCCGCGCAGCAGAATGCCCACGTTGTCGCCGGCTTGACCTTGGTCGAGCAGCTTGCGGAACATTTCAACGCCCGTGCAAGTCGTCTTGACCGTCGGCACCAGGCCCACGATTTCGATTTCTTCGCCGACCTTCACGATGCCGCGTTCGATACGGCCGGTAACCACCGTGCCGCGACCCGAGATCGAGAACACGTCTTCAACCGGCATCAGGAACGTGCCGTCCACGGCGCGCTCGGGCGTCGGGATGTACGAATCCAGTGCAGCGGCCAAAGCCATGATGGCTTGCTCGCCCAGTTCGCCCTTGTCGCCTTCCAGCGCCAGCTTGGCCGAACCCTTGACGATCGGGGTGTCATCACCTGGGAAGTCGTACTTCGACAGAAGTTCGCGAACTTCCATTTCCACCAGCTCGAGCAGCTCGGCGTCGTCAACCATGTCAGCCTTGTTCAGGAAGACGATGATGTACGGCACGCCAACTTGGCGGCTCAGCAGGATGTGTTCACGCGTTTGCGGCATCGGGCCGTCAGCGGCCGACACAACCAGGATCGCGCCGTCCATTTGCGCCGCGCCCGTGATCATGTTCTTCACATAGTCAGCGTGGCCCGGGCAGTCAACGTGAGCGTAGTGACGCGCTTCCGTTTCGTACTCGACGTGGGCGGTGTTGATCGTGATGCCGCGAGCCTTTTCTTCAGGAGTCGCATCGATCTGGTCGTAGCCCTTGGCTTCGCCACCGAACTTGTTCGACAGAACGGTCGTGATAGCTGCCGTCAACGTCGTTTTGCCGTGGTCAACGTGACCAATCGTACCCACGTTCACGTGCGGCTTGGTACGTTCAAACTTGCCTTTTGCCATGGCTGACTCCTGACCTGGATTGCGCTTCAGACTGAAGAAAAGAACTTGGAAATTTGTGGTGCCCATGGCGCGGATCGAACGCGCGACCTCTCCCTTACCAAGGGAGTGCTCTACCACTGAGCCACATGGGCATTTAAAAATCTTGGAGCGGGTGAAGGGAATCGAACCCTCGTCGTAAGCTTGGAAGGCTTCTGCTCTACCATTGAGCTACACCCGCGGCATACCCATTCACCATCTCATCTCCCAAACTCTCAAAATCAAGGCCTGGGGAACCTTACAACCTTCTTTGCGAAGGCCGCCCAGTTCCCTAGGCCTAATTTTAAAATCCAGGCAGACATCGCCTGGATTAAGAGTTGGGTCTCTGGTGGAGGAGATTGGATTCGAACCAATGTAGGCGCAAGGCCAACAGATTTACAGTCTGCCCCCTTTAACCACTCGGGCACCCCTCCAGCGGAGAACTTGAGATTATGAACACTTTCGAATCCGGTGTCAAACCTTCCGGCTGAAAATATTCAAAAACTTTTGTTCGACCACTCGCGTTTCCGCGCAGAGGGGGCGAAGTTTACAGGTTTCCGCGAATTGATGCTCGCAAAAGTTGCGAATAGTCTTCGGCGGTGAAATTTACCGGATTGGTTGCGCCTGACGGATCTTCGCTGGCCATGCGCCCTACCCGCTCGGCCTGGCCCTCGTCGATGCCGATCTCGGCCAGCGTGTGGGGAATGCCGACGGCCTGGCGCAGCCGCAATACCCAATCAAGCACCGCGCCCGGCCCCGTGGCCGGCAGGTCCAGGTAACGCGCCAGCGCTTCCAACCTGGGCGCCACCGCGTGCTGGTTCGCCTTGAGCACATAAGGCATCAAGATGGCATTGAGCATGCCGTGATGCGCGTCGTACAGCGCCCCCAAAGGATGCGCCAGGGCGTGCATGGCGCCCAGGCCGCGCTGGAAGGCGGTGGCGCCCATGGTGGACGCCACGAGCATTTGCTGGCGCGCCTGCACATTCGAGCCGTCCGCCACCACTTGGGGCAGGTATTCCTTGATCATTCGCATGCCTTCGATGGCGATGCCCGCCGCCATCGGGTGAAAGAACGGCGAGCAATACGCCTCGAGATTGTGCGACAACGCGTCCATGCCGGTTGCGGCGGTGATCCCGGGCGGCAGGCCGAGCGTCAGCTCGGCGTCCAGAATCACGATGGCCGGCAACATTCGCGCGTGGAAGATGATGCGCTTGACCTCCGCGACTTCATCCGTGATGACGGATGCCCGCCCGACTTCCGATCCGGTACCCGCCGTAGTCGGCACGGCCACCACCGGCGCCATGCCGGTGACGTTCACGCGCTGATAGTTGTCGCCGATATCTTCGAAGTCCCATAAGGGACGATCCTGCCCCACCATCAACGCGATCGCCTTGGCCGCATCCAGCGCGGAACCACCACCGAAGGCGATGACGCCGTCGTGGTCGCCTTGCTGGTAGGCCGCCACGCCGTCTTCAACATTGCGCCCGGTGGGATTTCCCTTGATCCCATGAAAGACCGCACACGCCAGGCCCGCTTTGTTGCACGCCTGCACGGCGTTTGCCACCATCGGCAAGGGGGCCAGGCCCGGATCGGTGACGAGCAGCGGGCGCGTCATGCCAAGTTCGCGGCACCATTGAGGCAGCTCCGCCGCCCGGCCCGGGCCGGCCTTGATTGCAGTCGGATAGTTCCAGTTAACGCTGGGCACGGTCATGGTTCGGTTCCTGAAGACATCTTGGATCAGACGGTTCGCAGATGGAAGGACTTGGCCTGGGTAAGCTGTTCGTAGCCGATGGCTGACAAGGACACGCCACGGCCCGTGTTCTTCACGCCCGTCCAGGCCAGGGCCGGATCCAGGTAGTCGCAGCGATTCATGAAGAATGTGCCGGTGCGCACTTGCGCACCAAGCGCCAGCGCGGCTGCCTCATCTTGCGTGTACACCGCCGCCGTCAGGCCATAGGGGCTGTCGTTCATCAATGCGACGGCCTCATCATCACCCGCGACCGGCATGATGCCGACGACAGGCCCGAAGCACTCTTCGCTCATGATGCGCATGCGATGGTTTACTCGCGTAAGGATGGCCGGGGCAACATAACACGAGCTTTCACTCGCATTATTAAAATGCGACGGATCCATCATGTTTTGAGCGCCTGCCGAAATGGCTTCGCCAACAACATCACGAATTTCCGCTGCGGCGCGGGCACGAACCACTGGGCCCAAGGTCGTGGTTTCGTGAAGCGGGTTGCCCAACACATAAGCCTTGGTCAGGGCCACGGCTCGTTCGACGAAGTCGTCGTATCGCGCCTGCGCCACGTAGATGCGTTGAATACCGCAGCAGGACTGGCCAGAATTGAAGAACGCGCCGTCGACCAGGGATTCAACCGCGTGCTCCATATTGGCGTCGTCCCGCACATAGGCGGGATCGTTACCCCCCAGCTCCAAGCCCACCCCGATGAACCGGCCCGCCGCGCTTTCCTCGACAACACGCCCCCCGCGCACCGAACCCGTGAACGACACGTAGCCGATCTCCGGCGCTCGGATCAGCCTTTGCACCGTGTCATGATTCGCATGCAGGTACTGGAACACGCCCTGCGGCACGCCGGCGTCGCGGAATGCGCGGTCAAGCAATTCCGCACACAAGGGCGTCTGATCGGAGTGCTTCAGAATCACGGTGTTGCCGGCCATCAAGGCCGGCACGATGCTGTTCACGGCGGTCAGCAGCGGGTAATTCCAGGGCGCGATGGTCAATGCAACGCCAATCGGCTCACGACGAATGAAGCGCGTGAAACCCGGCTGCTCGGGCACCTGTATGGGCGCCAGCGCTTCGTCGGCAATCGAGATCATGTGGCGGGCGCGAGCCTCGAAGCCATCCACTTCGCCCGGCGTGTAGCGCAAAGGACGGCCCATCTGAATCGTGATCGCGCGGGCAATTTCGTTGCGGGCCGCGACAACCTGATCAATCGCCGCCGATACGATGCGCCCCCGCTGCGCGATGCCCAGCGCCTGCCAGGCCGGCTGCGCGGACTGCGCCTGTGCCAGCGTGCGCGAGATCAGCGCGTCACTGGCGTAAGCACGCCGGACGACTTCGCGTCCGTTGACGGGACTGATGGTGATGAGTTCCTCGGTCATGGTGGCCCTATGCAAACAGTTGGATTCGGATCAGATGATCTCGAAATAGCGCGCAAGCTCCCAGTCGGTGACATGGCGCCGGAATTGGCGTTCTTCCCATTCCCGGGTGGCCGCATAGTGTTCGACGAAGGCGTCGCCAAACAAGTGGCGCGCGGCCTCGGATTCGCGCAGGCGTTGCGCGGCTTCCCACAGCGTGGTGGGCAGGCGCAAATGCGCGGGGAATTGCTGGGTGTAGGCGTTGCCCTGCACCATTGGTTCCGGCACCAGGCCCAGCTGAATGCCGTACAACCCGGAAGCCAATGCGGCGGAGAGCGCCAGATACGGATTGGCATCCGCCGAACCGATGCGCACTTCCACGCGCTGAGACTTATCGCTACCGGGGATGAGGCGCAACGCGGTGGTGCGGTTCTCCATGCCCCAGGTGGCGTCCAGCGGCGCCCAATACCCCGGCACCAGCCGCGAATAGCTGTTGATGGTCTGCGCATAGAGCGCCATGAATTCCGGCAGATAGCGTTGCACGCCCGCCATGAACGACACCTGCACCGCGCTCATGCCATGCGGTTGCGATTCATCGTAGAAGGCCGAGCGGCCACTTTTTGTGTCACGCAAGGAAAGATGAATGTGGCCGCTCTGCCCGGGATGGTCGTGCGACCACTTCGCCATGAACGTCGCCATCAAGCCGTTCTGCTGCGCTAACGCCTTGGTGAACGTCTTGAACAAAAAGGCCTTGTCGCCCGCGGCCGCGGCCTTGTCGACGGCGATGGCCGCTTCCAGCACGCCCGGCCCCGTTTCCGTATGCAAGCCTTCGATGGGCATGTCCATGCGTTCGCACATGTCCAGCAACTTGCGGTAGAAGTCGCCTTCGACCGTGCTGCGCAGCATGGAATAGCCGAAGTTGCCTGGCGTCCAGTTCTCCATATTGCGATAGTGCTTCGCGCGCACGGAGTGCGGCGTTTCACGGAACATGAAGAACTCATATTCCAGCGCGGCGTAGACCTCGTAGCCCATGCCCTCTGCAAGATCCAGCGTACGTTGCAGCAAGCGGCGCGGGCAGATGGCGGCCGCATCGCCTTCGAACTCGGCCAGGAACAGCAGCATGTCTTCGCCCCCAGGACCCTGCTCGAGTGGCAGTCGGCGGCCGGTGTGGGGCAGGATGCGCAGCTTGGCATCGGGATAGGCAGTGTGCCACCCGGTGTACTTGGTGTTGTCGTAGAGTTGGTCATCCAGATCCCAACCTAACACCACGTCGCAAAACGCCAAGCCCGAGCGCAACGCAGCCAGGAATTTGTCGCGCCGCAGGTACTTGCCCAACATGACGCCGTCCACGTCGGACAAGCCCACCTTGATATGCGAAAGCGGACTGGCTTGCACCAGCCGTTCCGCGTCTTCCACCGTTGCTACCCCTAGTGAATGCATGCTCGTTCACCTTGTGGCTGAAGCCTTGCGTTGGACTGCGGGCAGACGCCACGGCGCTCCTTGCCGAACAAGGGAACATCGCGTGGCGTGCTCTCAGGGTTTCTCCGAGTCTAGACACCTTGCCGCGAATTTGCAGCCTTGGGCATGCAGTAGTTTCCCTAAGTAGGTCGCAAGCGATTCCCGCAGTGCATGGCCAACGCACCACGCAAAACAGGCGGCACACGGCCGCCTGTTGCTGACACCTCGAGCAAGACTTAGTCCAGCGACACGCCCGCCGTCTTCACCATGTCGGCCCAATAAACCGTGTCTTCCTGCAGGCGCGTCTTGAACGCATCAGGCTGGCTGCCCACCGGCCAACTTCCACCGCTGTTGATCTTTGCAATCACCTTGGGCGACTTCATCGCCTGGCTGACCGCTTGCGCCAGATAGGCGACGCGCTCGGCCGGTGTGCCCGCCGGGGCGAACAGGCCGTACCAGTCGTCAGCCGTGATGCCATCCAGGCCGCTTTGCTTCAGCGTGGGCGCGCCCTTGAAGATGCCGACGCTGTTCTCATGGCTCAATGCCAGAACGCGCAGCTTGCCGGCGGCCACCATGGGTTCGGCCGACGCCGGCGAGGTGATCAGCATGTCGACCGTGCCGCCCATCAGGTCAGTGATGGCCGGCGCCGCGCCGCGGTACGGCACGTGCACCAGGGTCACGCCCGCTTTCTTGGACACCAGCGCGCCCATCAGATGGCTCATGGTGCCATTGCCCGGCGTAGCGTAGGTGATGATGCCCGGTTGCTTGCGCGCGGCCTCCAGGTAGTCGGCCAAGGTCTTGTACGGGCTCTCGGTGCGCGCCACCAGCACGAGCGGCGCGGACGTGATCTGTGAGATGGGCATGAAATCCTTGACGGGATCAAAGCCGACGTTCTTGTACAGACGCGGATTGACGGCCATGACGCTCGTCTGCGACATCACCAGGGTGTAGCCGTCGGGCTTGGCACGCGAGACCTGCGCCGTGCCGACATTGCCGCCCGCGCCAGAGCGGTTTTCCACGACGACGCTTTGGCCCGTGATGGCCCCCAACTCTTGCGCGATCAAGCGGGCCACATTGTCGTTGCCACCCCCAGGCGGAAACGGCGACACCACCGTAATGGCCTGTTTTGGATAGTCGGCCGGCGCCTGTAGGTTCTGTGCTTGGGCCTGGACGCTCGCGCCCCCCATCAAGGCGGCAACGGCCAACGCGACGGCGCCGCAAGTGTGCAATGCGTGGTGCTTCATCTGGATTTCCCCTTGTCGTGGTGGCCGGATACCCGGCCATCCTTTGCATTCCGGTTCGCCATGAACCGTCCGCACCCCGTCGGCAACTGCCGCCGGGGCGTATTAATCGGGTTGATGCATCTGGTGTGCCGCGCGGTCTCTGCGGACCATTGCGGCGGTGGCGCTATCTGGTGCTATCCGGCACGCTGTGGCGTGTCCGCGTCAGCTTGCCGGAAAGCGGTACGTTGCCAACTCGCGTTCATCAATCTGCTTGACCAGGTTGGTCTCCCACGCCAGGTATTGGCGCGCCGCGGCCTTGTTGCCGTCGTGGCGGTCATGCACGAAGAACAGGTAGTCGATGCAGGCTTCGTCCGAAGGCACGGCGGGCGTGACTTCAAGCGCGATGCCCGCTGCCGACCAACTGGCTGGCGTGCCGGTGTTCACCTTGATGTCATGCAGACCCAAGGCACGCAAATCTTCTGCTGCCCATGCGGCCAAGTCGGCGTCGTCGGCCAGCAGGACGACGGGACGCGCGGGGTCCAGGTTCAAGCGGTCCAGACGCGGGCGAATGGACCACTGCGCGCCGGCGATATGCCCGGCGCGATAACGCATGCCTGCGCGGATATCGACAGCCTGCGCGCCCTGCGGCAAGGCTGCCGCCAGCGCCGCGTCGGTCAAGACAGAGAGATGTGGCGTCCGCGACCTCGGCGCCTCGTGCGACAAGGCGGCATGAACGCCCTCTTCCAGCACGCAAGCATCCCAGCCCATCTGCCGCAGCCAGCTCGCCACGACCGGCGCGCGCACGCCTTCGGCGTCGAACACCACGATCCGCGCGCCACGCACGGCCAGGTACTGGTCGGTGGCCTGCACCAGTTGGCCGCCGGGCGTGTGCTGCGCCCCCGGCAAGGAGCCTTGCGCGAACTCTTCGGCGCTGCGCACGTCGCACAGGAACGTCGTGCGGGTCGTGTCCAGCAGCCATGCCTGCACCGTGCGGGCATCCACCACCGGCACGTCATGGCGCTTGGCGAGTTGTGCCGATCGCGCAGCCAGCGCGGGCAGCGCTTCCGGCGACACGCCGTCGTCATAGCGGCGACGCGCGCCGTGTTCCAGTTCCAGGTCTTCCAGATACCAGCCCTGCGTGCCGTTCTCAAGCGCGTAGACAGGGTTGGGCACTCCCAGGTTGATCAGCGTCTGTGCGCCAATGATGCTGCGTGTGCGGCCGGCGCAGTTGATGACGATGGTTGTGTCCGGATTCTTGACCAGCGTGTGAGCGCGCAGCGCCAATTCACCGTTCGGGCAGCAGATGCCGCCGGGGATGCTCATTTTTTGGTATTCGGCATAAGGCCTGCCGTCCAGCACAATCAGATCGTCGCCACGCCGTTGGCGCTCGGCCAGTTCGCGGGCGCCGATGCGGGGGGTGTGGAAAACTTCTTCGGCCAATTCGCCGAAGGTTTTGCTGGGCACATTCACGCCGGCGAACGCGGCGTACCCGTCGCGCTGCCATTGGGCAATGCCGCCGGCCAGACGATGCACGTTGCCGTAGCCAAGCCTGGCCAAGGCGCGGGCGGCGCGTTCCGCCGTATGGTCATCGCCTCCGTTGTCGTACACCACCACGCGCACGTCGTGGCGCGGGGCCAGGCGCACGATGTCCACCTCCAGCCGGCTATACGGCACAGGTGCGGCGAAAAACAGATGGGACTCGCCGTACTGCCCGTGTTCGCGCACATCCAGCAAGGCGATCTCGCGGCCATCGTGCAGCCACTGCTTGAGCGTGTGGGGATCAACGGCTGCGATGGAAGGGGCGGAGGTGGGATGCGTCATGGAATTTAAAGGGATCCGGGTAGATAAGCTCAGTGCTGACAGGCCTTGTTCCAAGTCGCCGATCAGGTCTTCAGGGTCTTCAAGGCCGATATGCAGGCGCAGCATCGCGCCGCGTGGCGTGGGGTCCGGCAGCGCGCGTGATGCAAGCTGCACCGGAATCACAAGACTTTCAAAGCCGCCCCACGACGCGCCGATACCGAACAGGCGCAGGCTGTCGATCAGCCGCTCGGCGTCCTTGGCGCCATAGGCGCCATCCAGTTCCACCGTCAGCAGTCCATTGGCGCCGGTGCAGTGGCGCAACCACACCGCGTGCGACGGGTCGCCGGGCAAGGCCGGACACAGCACACGAGCCACTTCGGGGCGTCCCTGCAAAAATTGCGCAACCCGCATAGCGTTCTTCTCATGCTGCGCCATGCGCAGGGGCAGCGAGCGCATCCCACGCAACACCAGGAAAGCGTCGTCGGCACCCACGGTCTGGCCGAAGTCGATGGTGGCGCGCTCAAGCGGACGCCAGGCGCGCGCATTGACAACTACCGCGCCCATCATCACGTCGGCATGTCCACCGAGATATTTGGTGGCGGCCAGAATGGAAATATCGGCGCCCAACGTCAGCGGTTTGTATATCAAGCCCGACGCCCACGTGTTATCCACAGCCAGCCAGCAACCGTGTTTTTTCGCGGCTGTGGATAACTCGCAAAGGTCCGGCATCTCGTAAGTCAGCGAGCCCGGCGCTTCGGCGTAGATCATTCGCGTGTTGGGCTGGATCAGGCCGTCGATACCGCGTCCGTCAGGGCGATAGAACGTATGTTCGATACCCAGCCGCGTCAGATGCTCCGTGCAAAAGCGGCGCACCGGTTCATACACCGCGTCGGTAATCAGGACGTGATCGCCCGCGCGCAGGTACGCCAGCAACACCGTGGTGATCGCAGCCTGGCCGGTGGGATACAGCGCGGCGCGAAAGCCCTGTTCCAGTTCCACCAGGGCGTCTTCCAGCGCATGCGTGCTGTCGGTGCCGCGCGCGCCGTAGGACGGCAGGCGCTCTTGTTCGCGACGCTCGCGCGTGTCGCGCCAGGCCGCGACGCTATCGAACACGTAAGTACTGGCGCGCGTAACGGGGGTGTTCACCCATCCTTGATGGGGGCGCCCCGCACGCAGCAATCGCGTTGCGGACTGGTAGGGCTTGTTCATGATCAGCGGCGGGTCTTCACGCCAATCGGCATGATCTTGCAGGTGCCGGCGTCCAGGTCGAAACCCAGGCGTTCGTCCAGCGTTTCCAGCGCGCGGCCATACATGTGCAGATGGCGGATGACGCTGTCGCCCTGGATTTCAACGGCGTGGATATCGTCGGGCATCAACGCGATGCCGGCGCCCGGCCCCACCACCACGGTGCCCGTCTTTTGCAGGCGGCCCACGCCCGGCACGGAACCGTCGTCGAGGCGGTCGTAGACGTAGTTGTATTCCACGCCTTCCACGGCCGCGATACAGGCCCAGGTGGTGTGGTTGTGCGGCACGATCTTGTTGCCGGGGCGCATGACGTTCAAGTAGAGCGCGTAGCTTTTGTCGTCGTCTTCGGCAATCAGGTAACGGGCTTGGCGCTCGCCCTCTTCGGGCGGTGCATAGCGATCGCCCGTCCACCAGTCGGTATGGGCGGCCAGCTGCACAAGCTCTTGCAGCACCTCGTCGAGGCTGTCTCGGTTCAGCCCCTTATTTCCTACAGTTTTTTTAATATTTCCAATGGCGCTGTCAATGCCGGCCTGATGCGGATGTACGGTGCTCACGATGATTTTCCCTCTTGTTTCACGAGTTATTGGGCTTAATGTATCGCCGTGATGTCGCGCCAACAATTTAAATTGCCTTAACATTCCATTAGCATCGCTAATACTTTGGGCACATCATGCGCAACCTGGACCTGGACCTGCTTCGCACACTGACGGCTATCGCACGGCACGACACGTTCTCTGAAGCTGCCAATCGGCTGCACAAGACGCAGTCGGCCATTACGCAACAGATGCAGCGGCTGGAAGCCAGTATCGGTTTGCCGCTATTCGAAAAGCAGGGGCGCAACAAAGTGCTGTCGTCGCACGGGCGGCGGCTGGTCGAATATGCGCGTCATATGCTGGCCATCAACGACGAGGCGCTGCGCGCCCTGCAAGACGGCCCGCTGGAAGGCGATTTGCGTCTGGGTGCGCCCTTGGACGTGGCCGACACCATCTTGCCGACGCTCTTGACGCACATCGCGCGATCAGCCCCCCGCGTGAAACTCGAGATTCGCGTGGACCGCAGCCCTTTCTTGATGGACGCCCTGCGCGCCGGCGAGCTTGACCTGACGATCTCCACCCGCTTCGATCAGGATTTCGAGGGGGTTGCGCTACGCACCTCGCCCACCGTTTGGTTGGCATCTGCGGACTATGTCCACGACCCGCACGCCCCCGTGCCGCTGGTGCTGGCGGACGAGCCCAGCATCTTTCGCCGCCTGGCGTTAAACGCGCTGGAGCAAGCGCGCGTGCGCTGGCACACCAACTACGTGGCGCCGAATCTGGTGGGGATCAAGGCCGCGTTGCGCGCCGGGCTGGGCGTGACGGCGCGCAGCGTGGAACTGCTGGGGCCGGAAATGCGTGTGCTGGGGGACAAGGAAGGGCTGCCGCCCTTGCCGGACGTCACCTACTTCCTGTGGATAAGGCGCGATCTGATCAATCCGCTGACGCGCCAGGTCTACGACATGTTGCGCAGCAACCTGGGACTGGCGCAGCAGGGCGATGCAGCGGCCGGACCGCCTGGCGCTCAGTAGCGGTCGAAAATGGCCTGTACCGCATCCGTATCGCGTGTGACCGACAAGGCCAGCATCAACAGGATGCGCGCCTTCTGGGGGTTCAGGTCACGTGCTGCGATAAAACCCAGGCCGCCATCATCCAGTTCGACGTCGCGCGCGACAAAGCCGCTACCGGTGCGGCTGGAACGCACCACCGCCACGCCATTCATGGCGGCGCGGCTCAAGGCGTCAATGGCCAGGTCAGTGGCGTTGCCGTCGCCCACGCCGGCCAAGACGATGCCCTCGGCCGTGTCGGCCAGGAAGTCGATCACGTCGCCCTGCAGGTTCGCATGGGCATACACGATATCAACACGCGGCCAGCCCGCCGATTCCAATAATGCGAGTGAAAACTCGCTTTGTGTCGAATGCGTTGTTGTGTTGCGGGAATAGAAGCACGGCACGCCGCCATGCATGACGCCGGCGCGGCCACGGTTGGGCGATGCGAACGCGCACAGCCCGGCGCTGGCGATCTTCTGGATCTCGCGCGCGTAATGCACGTCTTCGTTCATCACGACCAGCGGGCCTCGGCCGCGCGCGTCGGGATGGCGGGCAAGCGCCACCGCGTTGTAAAGATTGGCGGGGCCTTCGGCACCCAGGGCCGTCGCCGGCCGCATGGCCCCCACCAGCACGACGGGTTTGTCGTGCTGAACAACAAGGCTCAGGAAGTAGGCGGTTTCTTCAAGCGTATCGGTGCCATGCGTAATGACGATGCCGGCCACCGAGGCGTCCTGGCAAAGCGTCTCGACACGCGCCGCCAGCGCCTGCCAGACCTCATGCGTCATGTTCTGGCTGCCTACGTTGGCAACCTGTTCAGCGCGAATGTCGGCAATGCGGGCCAATTGGGGTACGGCACTCAACAGATCATTGACGGAGAACGACCCCGCCTTGTATCCCGCCGACGTGGCATCTGCCTGGGCGCCCGCGATGGTGCCGCCCGTGGCCAGGACCGCAATCACCGGCAATGCGCGCTCAGGCATCGACCACTCCGGACAGGCCTTGGCGTTCAAGCAGCGAATTCAGGTGTTCCCAGCCGTGAAAGTCGATCACGATCTGGCCCTTTTCCTTGGCGCCCACCTTCAGGGCGACGCGCGTGCCCAAATGGTCGGACAGCGCCTCTTCCAAGCGCGTCAAATCGCGCGAAACCCCGTTGGCCTTCTTGCGCGGCGAACTGGCGGACTCCGCTTCCTTGGCGGTCTTGGCCACCAGCTTTTCCGCTTCGCGCACCGACAGGCGGCGCGCAATGATCTGGTTGGCCAACTGGATTTGCGTGGCCGCATCCACGGCCAGCAGCGCGCGAGCATGGCCCATGTCCACATCGCCGGCCAGCAGCATCGTCTGCACGGGCGCGGCCAGGTTCAGCAGGCGCAGCAGGTTGCTGGTAGCCGACCGCGACCGGCCGATTGCTTGCGCAGCCTGCTCGTGCGTCAAGCCGAATTCGTCCAGCAGGCGGCGCACGCCGTGCGCTTCTTCCAGCGGGTTCAGGTCTTCGCGCTGGATATTTTCAATCAGCGCCATCACCGCCGCATTTTCGTCGGCCACTTCGCGCACAAGCACCGGTACTTCTTTCAGGCCGGCCAGTTGCGCGGCGCGGAAACGGCGTTCGCCCGCGATGATCTCGTAATGGCCCGGCGCGGTTTCGCCCAGAGCGCGCACAAGAATGGGTTGCATGATGCCTTGCGTGCGGATTGATTCGGCCAGCTCGCCCAATGCGCCCTCGTCCATGCGCGTACGCGGCTGATACTTGCCCGCGCGCATCTTCGAGAGAGGCAAGGTGGATGGCGGACCCTCGGGCTTGGCCGCGGCGGCCTTGCCGATGTTGTCGATCGCAGGCGCATCCGCGCCCAGCAAGGCGTCCAGTCCGCGACCCAATCCCTTGGGTTTCTTGGTGGCCATAGTTAAATCCTCTTTCCTTCTGTTTTTGTATCCCGAGACCAGGCTCAGGTGTCCGGCTGCTCGGCAGGCAGCCGGTACCAATACGCGTAACAGTCTTTGAAACCGTAGCGGCCATACAAGGCCCGCGCGGCTGTATTTTCCGGCTCGACCTGCAAATATGCCGTCTTGGCGCCGCCGGCGGCGCCCTCGCTCAATAGATGTTGCATCAGGGCATCGGCGTAGCCTTTACGCCGTTGCCCTGGGTCGGTAACGATGTCGAACAGGCCCAGCAGTTCATCGTCGCGGACGGCCAGGCCCGCGGCAACACACTGCCCCGCCGCGTCAAAAACCAGCACCGGCTGCTTATCCACAGCCAATCCTTGCAGACGCGCTTGGTGTTCACCGATGTGCTCGAACGCCGAGCCACGCATGGCGCCGACCGCTTGCGCGAAGCGATCGGTATCGACGTTCGTGAAAGACAGGCCGCCCCGGACGCTGAGCGTGGGGGCGAGCGACATGCTCATGACTCGGGTCTCACCGGTGAAGGTATAACCACGGGCCTCCAGTTCGGCATCCAGGGAAAAATCGGGGCCGATGGAGGTAATGCGCAGCACCATGGGCAGGCCATGGCGCGCATACAACGAAGAACAATACGCCAGCCGCTCGTCCAGCGGACGTGTGGATAACCCCAGCACATTCACACTGCGCGCGCGTTTGGCCGACGAATGCGCAAAGCGCACGAGCCAGCCATCATAGAGCACCTGTGCATTGACGGCCGTCGCGTTCAGCGCCGCCTCTTCCAAGCGCACGCGCAGGCGATCCCGCTCGTCGATGGACGGCGTGCAAAAAGCCTGTGGCGCGGTGGGAACAAAGAGCGTGGCTGCGGACATGAATACGGCTTACTGGAAGTCTTTCCTGACGCGCTCGATCATTTCCGCGCCAAACGAGATATACGCTTGCGCACCCCGTGACGCGCGGTCATACACCACGCCCGGCATACCGTAACTGGGTGCTTCAGCCAAGCGCACGTTGCGCGGCACGACGGTCTTGAAGACCTTGTCGCCGAAGTGCGCTTCCAGTTGCGCGGACACTTGCTGTTGCAAGGTCATGCGCGGATCGAACATCACGCGCAACAAGCCGATGACACGCAGGTCGTCGTTGATGTTGCGATGCACGCGCTTGATGGTGTTGACCAGATCAGATAGGCCTTCCAGCGCGAAGTACTCACACTGCATCGGAATGATCACGCCATGCGCGGCAGCCAAGCCGTTGAGTGTCAGCAGCGACAGTGTCGGCGGGCAATCGATCAATACGAAATCGTACTGGCCTGAGACGGTGTCGATCGCCCTCTTCAACTGGCGCTCGCGTTCTTCCATCTGCACCAGATCAATCTCGGCGCCGGAGAGTTCGCGGTTGGCGGGCAAGACATCGTAGCCACCGGACTCCGACTTCACGCGGGCCTGTTCGATCGTGGCTTCGCCAATCAGCACTTGGTACAGGTTCGATTCCAGTGCGTTCTTGTCGATACCGCTGCCCATCGTGGCATTGCCCTGCGGGTCCAGGTCCACCAGCAACACGCGCTGATTATGCGTGGCAAGGCCCGCCGCCAAATTGATGGCGGTGGTCGTCTTGCCCACACCGCCCTTTTGATTGGCAATGCAGAAGACGCGGGCATTTGTGCTGGGGGGTAAATTCTTCATAGGGTTCCTTGACTGCGTCCTTCGCTGCGTTCTTCGCTGCGGCCTTCATTGCGGCGCATCCAGATCAGACAGCGTTCTGCTTGCAACTCCGGCACGCGGAGCGGCTGGATGTGGTCGACCTGCCATTCCCCGCGCGCATGCAACGCCTGAATTTCCTCTTCGGGGACCTTGCCCTTCATCGCGACGAGGGTACCATCGTTGCGCACGTGGCGACCCGCGAGCTGCGCAAAATCGTCCAGGGACGCGAAGGCCCGCGAGGTAACGATGTTGCACTCGGCTGGGTCCAGCGTTTCGATACGCGCATGGCGGGCGTGCAGGTTCGGCAAGCTCAGCGCGCCGCTCATCTGGCGCACGAATGCGGTTTTCTTTTCAACGGCGTCAATGCACGTCACGGACCATGCGGGCTGCATGATCGCAAGAACGACGCCAGGCAGGCCGCCACCCGATCCCACGTCGAAGATCTTGGCCGCGGCACCCGCTGCACCCAGCGCCTGGCTGAATGGAGCGACGGCGGACAGACTATCGAACAGATGCTGGATCAACATCTGCTGCGGGTCGCGAATCGCGGTGAGGTTGTACGTGCGGTTCCAGCGCTGCATCTGCGCCAGATAGTTCAGCAGCTTGGCTTGCGCCGCAGCGTCGGCGTGCAGCCCCAGTTGCTCGCATGCACGAGAGAGGCGGCCGGCCATGTCCGTGCCGGCCAGATTGGTGTTGGCGGTCATGCGGCTTGCTTGCGCGAGCCGTAGTGCAGGCGCTTCAGGTGGATAAGCAGCAACGAAATTGCGGCGGGCGTCACACCGGAAATGCGCGCGGCTTGGCCGACGGTTTCCGGACGGTGCGTCTTCAGCTTCTGCCGCACTTCGAACGACAGGCTAGTCACGGCGTCGTAGTCGACATCGGCCGGGATGGGCTGTTGTTCATGCGAGATCTGCTTCTGGACTTCGTCTTGCTGGCGAGCGATGTACCCGGCGTACTTCACCTGGATCTCAACCTGTTCGGCCAGGATGTCGTCCGCGACGACGCCAGGACCCGCCAGCAGGGAGCCGTCGGCGTTGCGTGCGGCCATCAATGCTTCATAGGAAACATTCGGACGTTTCAGCAGGTCAGCTAGTGAGTACTCACGTTCAATCGCCTTGCCCAGCAAAGGCTCGGCAATTTCCACCGGCATGATGCGAGGATTCACCCAGGATGATTTCAAGCGCTCGACCTCGGCCGCCACGGCATCGCGCTTGCGGTTGAATGCATCCCACCGCGCGTCGTCCACAATACCCAATTGGCGGCCGATCTCGGTCAGACGCAAATCCGCATTATCTTCACGCAGGCTTAGTCGGTACTCGGCGCGCGAGGTGAACATCCGATAGGGTTCGGTCACGCCACGCGTGACCAGGTCGTCTACCAGTACGCCCAGATAGGCTTCGTCGCGGCGCGGCGTCCATTGGTCGCGGCCCAGCGAAAGCAGCGCTGCGTTCACACCCGCCAACAGCCCTTGGGCCGCAGCTTCTTCGTAGCCCGTCGTGCCGTTGATCTGACCGGCAAAGAAAAGCCCGCCGATCGCCTTGGTCTCAAGCGTGCTCTTCAATCCACGTGGATCAAAGTAGTCGTACTCGATGGCATAGCCGGGGCGCATGATGTGCGCATTTTCCAGGCCACGCAGGGAATGAATCAGATCAAGCTGGACATCGAACGGCAGGCTGGTCGACACGCCATTGGGATAAACCTCGTGCGTATCCAGACCTTCCGGCTCCAGGAAGACCTGGTGCGATTCCTTGTCTGCAAAGCGGTGGATCTTGTCTTCGATGGAAGGGCAATACCGGGGGCCCACGCCTTCGATCACGCCGCTGTACATCGGCGAGCGGTCTAGCCCGCCGCGAATGATGTCATGCGTGCGCGCGTTGGTGTGGGTGATCCAGCAAGGTAACTGCCGGGGGTGCATGGCCACATTGCCCATGTACGAGAACACGGGGATAGGATCCAAATCACCCGGCTGCTCTTCCAAGATGCTGTAGTTGATGGAGCGCCCATCAATACGCGGTGGCGTGCCGGTCTTCAGGCGCCCCTGGGGAAGCTTGAGTTCCTTCAAACGCTGGCCCAGCGAAATAGCCGGGGGATCTCCCGCACGTCCGCCCGAATAGTTCTGCAAGCCCACGTGAATCAGACCGTTCAAGAAGGTACCCGCAGTCAGGACGACGGTCTTGGCCCGGAACTTCAAGCCAACTTGCGTCACGGCACCGACTACGCGATCCCCTTCCACCATCAGGTCTTCCACTGCCTGCTGGAACAGCCATAGGTTGGCTTGGTTCTCCAGCCGGCCACGGATCGCTTGGCGATACAGCACCCGGTCGGCTTGGGCGCGGGTAGCACGTACGGCCGGCCCCTTTGAACCGTTAAGGATGCGGAACTGAATACCCGCCTCGTCCGTAGCCAAAGCCATCGCGCCACCCAGGGCGTCGACTTCTTTGACCAGATGGCCCTTGCCGATCCCTCCGATGGAGGGGTTGCAAGACATTTGGCCTAGGGTTTCGATGTTGTGCGTCAGCAGCAGCGTCCGGGCGCCAGCGCGCGCGGCAGCCAGTGCCGCTTCAGTGCCGGCGTGGCCGCCACCGACGACGATGACATCGAATTCGCGGGGATAGTCCATGGTGGGGAGAAAAGATAAGAAGGCGTTCGGTGCTCATTATAGAGGCAGGGATTGTATGTTTCACGTGAAACATTCGTGTGCGTCTGGACACGTCGCCTGGAGCTAGGTTGCCGTCGGCAAATGGCAACGCCAAGCTAGGATGCGAGCGAAATATGTCTGCATCTGCCGATTTCTTGGAGTTCGTGTTCCACGTGAAACATCGAAGGAGGCCCTCTGTATCGGGGATCGTCGAGGCTTAACTCGCGTATGTTTCACGTGGAACATCTGCAATCTGATGACGGACCGGAGTGTTCCACGTGAAACATAGCGGAGATGGCTAACACCGAAAGCCAGGCCCATGCTGGGTACGCCAGTTCGATGTTTCACGTGGAACATCTTCGCGGGCGGGACCGCTAGTCATTCATCTCCACCTCGCAACCACTCCGAATCACAGCGCTCAGGTGAAATAGTTATGTTCCACGTGAAACACCGGCGCGAAAAGAGTCGCTATGTTCGAGCTACCAGATGGAATATCTGTCCCCATTCAACGGCGAGCTGGTTTTGCAAGCGGGAGCGATGAGATGTACCGAGCGCGTATCGACCAAGAAAAAAATCATTTTTTTGACCCCTACCCTACCCCTTACCCAAAACAAAACCAATTTTTTTAGGTTTCACGTGAAACACGGTGAGCTAAAGCCGTAGGGTGAGCCGTCAAACGCAACGGATAGACGTGCTTTCTCGTCTCTGATGTCGAACGCATTTAAGCGCTGCCAAATTATCCAAAGTCTCGACGACCATAACCTGCCGATTCAAGCTTCGAATGCGGACACTACTTATTCACATCCGTCAGTGGATATCTCAAGCGGGCAATTTCGAAACCTTCGGCGTCAACGCTGCGCGTAGTTATCAACAACGAAGAGGCGTCGAACCCGGCCCACGATGTCGCAAACTGCGCTGAATAACTTTGGGGATAACTTCTAAAACGCTGGACCGAATGGGAGTCGGAAACGCGAGATTGGCCGCGCGTTACGTCATAGCCTAAGGGACATCCAGCGAAGTAATTGTCCCGTGCTTCTCATAGGAGAAAACACGTTCTCAGGCACCCGAGAGTATTCAATCCCGGACCGGCGATCGCAATGACTCCACCGTCCATCCGCTGCCATTTTTCACGTGGAGAACTTTGTGGATAAGATCCGAAAATCACCACGCTTAAGCTTCGCGAATGCAGCGGATGCCCAAATAGAATTGCCGATCACCACCGGGAACTCCATAGCTTCGGGATAGTCAAATTGCGACGAAATTCAGGCCCGGATTTAGGCTAAGCATTTATCCACACCGTTGTACGGCGGCACGCATTTTTATCTCGCGTACTTCCCGCAGCACCGGTCGTGATCTTTGACATCACAACTATCTTGCCCGGCAGAAAGCCAGCCCGCCATCATCCATATGGAGGAGGACATGGCTTCATGTGAAGCCTGTGGAAAAGGTGTGGGGAAAAAATTCTGGGTCAAACTGAAGTGCTTGTGCGCCGACGAATACTGCGCCTCAACGCGTACGAAAACTCCTCTCGCATTCCTGCCGCCACATCAAAAACCCAAGATAAAGCCACGTCTGGCCTGCCCTATCCCCATTTCTATCCACAGGCCAAGGGCAGCATTTTTGGCCCGTCAGCCGCAAATTCTGTGCATAACCGGGATGGGGATATCTTTGTGAACAACCACGAAGAGAAGCTCAATAACCGGTATAAAACGCACAGCAAAACGCGCTGAACGCCGGAACACCAATCAGCATTGCCCGAACGGGAAAGAGCCACAAACCCCCGTTTTCATGGGGAAAACATCAGGTTTCACAATAAGCAGGCAAGTACAGACAGCGCGCACGCGTACGAAAAGCCGCTTGCGGCAATCTCAATAATGAAACCGATAAAACTGTGCAAAACCCTGTCGAAGCCAATGCCGCTGCTTCATTAATGAGCACATATTTCCTGATGCTCAAAAATAATTATCCACAGAGTTATCCAAGGCTGGAGGATATGTTAGTGAACACTAACAACGGTGTATTGGACGAGCCGGGCAAGCCTTCTGGCAGTGGCCCGTAACCGGCTCCCAAAATGAAACAACGCCCCAGATCCGAAGATCTTGGGGCGTTGTAGCCAGGTTGAACCTGGCGGACGGGAAAAGGGGATTTCCCGATTTAAAGCGGGCGAATTTCGGCCGCTTGAGGTCCTTTCGGACCATCCTTAACTTCGAATTCGACTTCCTGCCCTTCGTTCAGGCTGCGATAGCCGCGGCCCTGGATGGCGGAAAAGTGTGCGAAAACTTCGGTTCCGCCAACATCAGGGGTGATGAAGCCGTAACCCTTGTCGGCGTTGAACCACTTAACTTTGCCCTTCTGAGCCATTTTTTCTAGCGTCCTGTAATTAACTCGAAATGCAATGAATCAAGGACGCCGTGAGAACTGAACAACCAGTGGAAAACCCTGCGTTGCTGCTATGTTCCCGCTCGTCGCCAAGCAACAGAACGAGTCCGCGCGCTGCTTGAATCAACTGCGGAATCAGCATACTCATCCGGCATTGGCACCTCATATTGTTGTTTACCCCAATGTCGCATTTTTCAGACTCGGCCGAAGTACCGCCCTGCGGAATTAGGCCTGCCGGCGTGCAAGAAGCGCATAAATAGGCCCCGTCACGATCACCACGAACACCATGCGCGTGACGTGAAAGGCGGTCACCACCGGCACGCCCAGTTGAAGCACCTTGGCCGTGATGGCCATCTCTGCGATGCCTCCAGGTGTCGTGCCCAGGATCAGCGTCGGCACGGGCGCCACCGACCAGTAGGACAGCAACGCCCCCAAGCCAAATGCCAGGCCCAGGGCGGTCAGGGTAAACGCCGCCACGACCGCGATAAAGCGTGGCGCCGCGCGAAAAAAATCCGGACGGTAACGGTCACCCAAGGACCAGCCGATAAGCAGTTGCCCCGCCTTGGGCACGTAGTCGGGCAATGCCGACAGTTCAATGCTCCACGACGTCAACAGCATCGCCACCAACATCGGCCCCAGCACCCAAGGGTTCGGCAAGCGCAGCTTCATGAACGCCATGCCACCCATACACGTCAGCACTACCAGCGCGGCGAGGCCAACGCCGTCGACAACCGTCGGGCCCGGCACCGTCGGGTCGAGCCCGGCGACGCCCCACCACTGGAATATGAATGGCACCGTCACCACGACCAACAACACCCGCACACTGTGCGCCGTTGCCACGCGGTCGATACGCGCCCCATGGCGCTCCGCCAGGCTGGCCATTTCACTTGCGCCGCCGATGGCCGACGAAAACCACGCTGTCTTGAGATCCGCATCGGTGTAGCGCCGCAGCATCGCCGTCCCCATGAACGCGAGCCCCAACGCAAACAACATACCGACGACGATAGGGCCGGCATTGCTGCCGATGTGGCCGATGACTTGCGGCGTGAAGTACAAACCGAGCGACGTGCCGATGACCCATTGCCCCCCGTTGCGCGCCGGCCGCGGACAGACCGTGCCCACACCCGCGATCCGCGTGGCGGCAGTGACGAACAACGCGCCCAGCATCCACGGCAAGGGCATGTGCATCCACACCGCCAACAGCGCGCCAGCCAGCGCAAGCGCCAATCCCCCGAGCACCCTCAACAACACATTCTGACCCACCATTCCATCCACCTGCATCGCGAACGCGAAAACCGAATTATGAGTTAGTGGGATACTTACGAGAACTTTCTCCGCCCATTGCGCACTCCTTCGCGTTCACCATGATCCGATCCAAACTTCCCGACGTCGGCACCACCATCTTCACCGTCATGAGCCGCTTGGCCATCGAACACAAGGCCATCAACCTGGGCCAGGGCTTTCCTGACTTCGATCCCGACCCCGCGCTGTGTGCGTTGGTGACCCAGGCCATGGCCAATGGCCATAACCAGTATCCGTACATGCCTGGCGTCGCGCCCTTGCGCGAAGCCATCGCGGCCAAGACGCGCGAACTCTATGGCCACGCCTACGACCCGGAAACCGAGATCACGGTGACCAGCGGGGCCACCGAAGCCCTGATGGCCACGGTGCTGGCCGCCGTCAACAGCGGCGACGAAGTCGTCGTCATCGAACCCTGCTACGACTCCTACCTGCCCGCGATCCGGCTGGCGGGCGGCACAGCCGTGCCGGTGCCGCTGCGCGCCCCCACCGAAGCCGACCCCCACTACCGCATCGACTGGCAGCGTGTACGCGACGCCATCACGTCCAAGACGCGCTTGCTGATGCTGAACTTCCCGCACAACCCCACGGGTGCCGTGCTGGACGACAGCGACCTGGACGCGCTGGAAGCCATCGTGCGCGATACCGGTGTGCTGCTGGTGTCGGACGAGGTCTACGAGCACATCGTGTTCGATGGCAAGCCGCATGCCAGCGTGGCGCGCCGTCCGTTGCTGGCCGAACATGCTTTCGTGATCTCGTCGTTCGGCAAGACTTATCACACCACCGGCTGGAAGATCGGCTATTGCTGCGCGCCGCGGCAGCTTAGCGCCGAGCTGCGCAAGGTGCACCAGTTCATGGTGTTCACGGTGCCCTCGCCGATGCAGTTCGCGTTGGCCGAGTTCATGCGCGATCCCAAGCCCTACCTGGATTTGCCGGCGTTCTACCAGGCCAAGCGTGATCGCCTGTCGCAAGGCCTGGCCAACACGCGATTCCGTCCGCTACCGAGCCCGGGCACGTTCTTCCTGCTGGCGGATTACAGCCAGATTTCCAAGCAGAATGAAGCCGACTTTGCGCGCGACCTGACGGTGAACCACGGCGTGACCGTGATCCCTGTTTCGGCCTTCTATCGCCAACCCGATGCTGCTGAATCCAACCACCGCATCGTGCGCTTCTGCTTTGCCAAGAAAGATGCAACGCTGGATGCCGCGCTGGAAAGACTGGCACACGTTTGATCCTCTTTATAAATACGAGTAATTGCTCGTATTTATAAAATAAGCAAAGGGGCGCTTCGAAGCGCCCCTTTGCTTTACATGCCTTGTCGCCTTTATTTACGCAGCATCAGCCGCCGCTTTCCTGTTGCGCCGAATCCGGCGCAGCACTTGCGGCACCACCACTACAGCCAACGCCGCCGCCCACAGCGACAGCGACACGGGGCTGGAAAAGAGCACGACCACGTCGCCATCCGTCATCGACAGGGCACGACGCAGGTTTTGCTCCATCATGTTGCCCAGCACAACCCCCAGCACGAGCGGCGCCATTGGCACGCCAAACTTGCGCAGGAAGTATCCCAACGCGCCAATACCCGCCACCAGCAAGAGATCAAACGTGCCCGAGTTGATCGCATACACGCCGATATAGCTGATGCAAAGAATGCCCGGAACCATCAGCCACCCCGGCACCGACAGCACTTTCGAGAACAAGCGCACCAGCGGCACGTTCATGACGAACAACAGCACGTTGGCCACGAACAGCGATGCAATCAAGCCCCATACCAACTCGGGCTTGGTGTCGAACAGGACCGGTCCCGGCGTGATGTTGTAGAGCGTCAGCGCGCCCATCATGACGGCCGTAGTTCCCGATCCCGGCACGCCCAGCGTCAACATCGGCACGAACGACCCAATGGCGGACGCCGTGGCGGCGGCTTCGGGCGCGACCAGGCCCCGCATGTCGCCCTTGCCGAATTTGGCGTCAGGATCCTTGGCTTCGATGATCCGTTTTTCCTGTGAATACGCAACGGCCGCGGCCACGCTCGCGCCTGCCCCCGGCAGCACGCCCACGCCAAAGCCCACCAAGGCGCTGCGCACCACGCTCCACCACGTGAAGGCCAACTCTTTCAGGTTGAACAGCTTGCGGCCGCTGGGTTTGACCTCAACGCTGTGTCCACGCGCGACCTTTTCCAGCATCTCCAGCATTTCGCTGACCGCGAACAGCGCAATCACGACCACCACGAAATCAATGCCGTCCGCCAGGTGCACGGATTCAAAGGTGTAGCGGTATACACCCGAGTTCGCGTCCACGCCCACCACCGAAATCGACAGGCCGATCATCGCGGCCAGCACACCCTTGACGGGTTGTTTTCCCAGCAGGCTGGTCAAGCAGCAGAACGCAAAAATCATCAGCACGAAGTACTCGGCGGGACCGAAAGCCAAGGCCCATTTCGCCAACAACGGCGCCAGCAAGATGATGCCCACGACCGACACGATGGCGCCGAAAAATGCCGACCACGCCGACAGCGACAACGCAACGTTGGCCATCCCCTGGCGCGCCAGCGGATAGCCGTCCAGCGTGGTCATGATGGCGCTGGCTTCGCCCGGCACGTTCAGCAGAATCGCCGTGATCCGGCCGCCATATTCCGCGCCCACATACACGGCCGCCAGCAAGATCAACGCGGTCTCCGGCGGCAGGTTCATGGCAAAGGCGATAGGTATCAACATCGCCACGCCGTTGACCGGCCCCAGGCCGGGCAATACGCCCACCAGGGTGCCGATGAACGAACCGATCATCGCCACCAGAATATTGGTGAGCGTAAGCGCGACGCCGAAGCCGATTGAAAGATGATCAAGAATGCCGCTCATAGCAAGGTCTCCAGCAGGCCGCCGGGCAAGACAACGTCCAGCACTTTGTCGAACAGCAAGAAAAACAGAACGCTCATGACGATGCCGCCGATGGCGCATTTGACCCAGCCACCGCTAAACAAGCGGCCAACAAAAACGGTCATCAGGCTGGTTGCGATGATGAAGCCCAACCATTGGAACAAGAAGGCATAAGCCACCGTGAACGCCATCATCAACGCGATGCGCCCATTGGCCCCAGGCGGATTGCCCTCGACGGTGTGGCCGCCCTTGTAGACCAGCCACAATCCGCATAGGCCGATGATGGCGGCCACCAGCAAGGGGAAGGCGCGCGGGCCAACGGGTTCGTAGGCGAACGGGGCGGCGATGCCCCATCCGGCCGCTGTCATGAAGGCAGCCAGCGCCAGCGCGCCGATGCCCAGGATTCGATCATTCATGATCCACTTTTCCGTAGTGTGGGAACGCGCGGGCGCAGCCGCCCCCGCCGCCACCGGCCAGGCCGGCGGCGCGGAAACCCTTGCAGCGCGCGATGGAAACGGACGCCTTGCGGCGCGGCTTATTTCTTGGGCTTACTGCTTGGACTTACTTCTTGATGAGGCCGAATGAATCCGCGAGTTCGGCGTAGACCTTGACCCGTTCCTTCACGTAGGCATCCAGTTCAGGACCCGTCTTGTTGAAGGGAAACAGGCCCTGTTGCTGGCGCAACTTTTCGAACTCGGGCGACGCCGCGGTCTTGTTGAATGCATCGACCCAGAACTGGTAGTCCTTGTCGGACACCTTCGGGCCCACGTAGAAGCCGCGGATGATGGGCCAGACAATGTCATAGCCCTGCTCTTTGGCTGTCGGGACCGTATTCAGCTTGCCCGGCAGGCGCTGGTCGTTGAACACGGCCAGCACGCGGATGGGCGCGCCGCCTTCCAGCATCGTGAACGCTTCGGCCGCATCGCCCATGTAGGCCTGGATATGGCCACCGCGCAGCGCGGTGACGGCTTCGCCACCACCTTCGAAGGCGACGAAACGCATTTTCTTGAAGTCCACGCCGGCCGCCTTCGCGGTCAGGGCGGCCTTCATCCAATCCTGGCTGCCCACCGTGCCCCCCGCGCCCAGCACGATCTTGGTGGGATCCTGCTTGAAGGCCTCCATCAGGCTTTTCAGATCGGTATAGGGCGAGTCGTTGCGGACCACGGCCACGCCGTAGTCGGTGCCGATGCCGGCCAGCCAGCGCACGTCGTTGACGTTGTACTTGCCGAATTTGCCTTGGGCCAGGTTCAGCAACGAGCCGCCGGAGAACGCGACGATGGTGCCGGGTTCGTTGGGGTGTTGCGCCACGATGTTGTTGTAGGCCACGGCGCCGATGCCACCCGGCATGTAGACGATGCGCATCGTGTTCTTGAGCGCGCCGCTTTGCTTCAAGCCTTCGGTGGCCAAGCGGCAGGTCAGGTCGAAACCGCCGCCGGGCTGGGCCGGCGCAATGCATTCGGGGCGGCGAGGCTCGTCGGCGGCCTGGGCCACGCCCAGGGACAAGGTCATCGCGCCAAGCGCCGCCAAGGCGGCCAGGCGCAGCTTCAGGCTGGTCTGCATTCTTGCGTCTCCGATATTTATAGGTCTAGGTATGGCTGGTTGCACCGCGCCGGCGATGTCACGCCTGCACGAGCCCAGCGGACCCTACCGTACAAAATCGAAGCTTTCCAAACCCTTTCAAATTGGCCCGTTTTCATGACGCGGCGCAACATTCGCCTTGGGTACCAGGGAAAACACCAAGATCGTGCGCAATCCGGCTAACGGGGCGCGGTTCTCCAGCACCAGCTTGGCGCCAAGGATTTCGGCAATGGTGCCCACAATAGCCAGGCCCAGGCCTGCCCCCGATGTGTTCTTGCCCGCCGCGCCCCGGCGAAAGCGGACGCAGGCGCGGGCAATGTCCTCGGCGGACATGCCGGGGCCGTCATCTTCCACTACCAGCCTGGCCTCGTTCCCCTTCGCCTGGATGGTCACGGTGACCTCTCCGGCCGGCGACGCGTAACGGATCGCATTGTCGACCAGGTTAGTGACCGCTTCGCGCAGCAACCATTCACTGCCGTTGACCGCCAGGGGGCGTTGCGCGGCCTCCAGGCCTATGTCCAATTGCCGGGCGCGCGCGGCGGGCAGCAGGGTACGGATGACGGAGTCGGCCAGCTCCACCAGGTCAACGGATTCAACCGTGAAACCGCTTTCGGCCAGGGAAGCGTCCTTAGCGCGCGCCAGAGCGAGCATTTGGTTGGTGGTGCGTACGGCCCTGTCCAGGCCCTCCTGCATCGCCAGAAGGGCTGTACGGACCTCCTGGGGGTCTGTTTCGCGCAAGGCATAGGCCGTTTGGGTCCGCAAAACCGACAGCGGAGTGCGCAATTGATGGGAGGCGTCGTCCAGGAACTGGCTCTGCACCCTCCCCTGAGCCGCAAAACGGGCCATGTGGAGGTTTACAGCCGCAACCAAGGGCAGGACCTCACCTGGCATCTCCGAGTCGCTGACGGGGCTTAAATCGTCTCCAGAGCGCCCTTCCACTTCTTGCCTGAGCCGGGCAAGGGGGCGTAGCGCCATGAAAACCCCCAGGATGATCACTAAAACGCTGATGAGGATCACGGCCAGGTCTCGTTCCACTGACCGCAGCAGCACCTGGTGCAGGAACGCCTGACGGCCTTCCAGACCCTCGGCGACCTGGACAATTACCCGTCCCCCATTATTTGCGTACAGCGGCGGGTCCATGGGGCGCGCCAGCGCCGCAACTCGCACCGGCTTGCCTTGGTAGGTCGCGTAGAAAAAACGCGGTTCGCCGGATTTCAGCGCTTGATCGGGCATGGGCAGGTCTGGATGCCCTATTTCGGCCAGCCCATCCTCGGTCGCCACCCGGTAGAACACGTTGCCATTGGCCGTCAGCTCAAAAAATTCCAGCATCAGGTAAGGCTGTTCCATGGCTAATCCACCGCTGGCTGTGGATATGTTGTGGTCGATCGCGCGCAGTGCTCCAGAAAGCGAACGGTCGTACGCAACATCGACCTGGTTGCGCAGTTGATGGTTCGACAGCCACAACGCGCCCATCATCACAAAGACCAGCGTTGGAATCAGCCACCAGAGCAACTGTGTCTTGAGCGTGCGGTTGCGTTTTTTTGACGCGAAAAACCCGGTTTTTTTTGAACTTCTAGTTGTCAACAAGGTTCTCCAGGCAGTACCCCATGCCACGCATGGTCACGATCTGCACACCGGTATCCGCCAATTTTTTGCGCAAGCGGTGCACAAGTACCTCGATGGCTTCCAGGTTGATGTCCGCATCGTCCGACACGATGCGGTCAAGGATCTGCTGCTTGTTGATGGGTTCGCCACTTTTTTGGATCAGCACCCGTAGTACCGCGTTTTCACGTGGGGATAACTGCAAAGTCTGTCCAGAGACCGTGAATTTCTGAGCGGACGTCTCAAAAACCAGGTTTCCCAGAGCCAACCGCGGATGTTCGCGACCACGGCTGCGCCGAATCAGTGCGATCAAACGCGCTTCCAACTCTTCCACAACAAACGGTTTTGGCAGGAAATCGTCTGCACCGAGGTGCAGCGTGCCGATTTTTTCGGCCAATGAATCGCGCGCGGTCAAGACCAACACCGGCGTACGGTCGTCTCGCGCGCGAATTTTTGCCAGCAAGGCATGGCCATCCATGCCGGGAAGTCCCAGATCCAGGATGACCGCGTCGAATTCTTCGATTGCCAACCTTCTTTCGGCGACCAATCCGTCGTCAGCCCACTCAACGACAAAGCCAGCGTGCCTGGCCAGGCTTCGGGAAAGCCAACGGGCAAGTTCAGCTTCGTCTTCTATCAGGAGGATGCGCATGGACGGAGTCCGGGGGGGAGTGGCTGGGCGGAATGGGAAAGCATGTTTGGCTTTTCCTTTATTTCTCTTTATATAAAGACTAATGATTAATAAGGCCTGTGGATAACTACCTTAACCTTGAAAACCTGAATCTTTTCATCAGCTTGCAGCCGTTTTTGCCTGTGCAAGAACTCTGTGTGGGAAAAAAGTTGAAGTTGGACAACATTTCGGACACCCCTCAAAACCCCGGCTTGTTCAACTTGCCTCCACACAATGTGCACAACCTGGCTACTTAGGAGTTATCCACAGGCTGGTTTCTGCAAACGGGGTGGGAAAGCGGCACTTTTACCCCGAAAAACCGGCCCTTGCCTACCGGGTTTTTAGGCCTTGCAAGACCCCAAAAACGGCTCCAGGCGCGTTCGCTGAAGCGGCGATTCGAGGGGGTACCTTGTCGCGTTCTTGACGGCTAACTGAACAAAAAGTGAGCAATTTCAGCCGTAGAATTCGGCCATGGCTATCGAGATAAAAAACAGGAAATGGCGTTGGCTGAACGGTCTGCGAGACCGCTTTATTGCCGACAATTTGCCCGCCACCTTGTTCGCGGCGGCGTTGATGGGGTTGTTCGGCGCACTCGCGACGGTGGTGTTTCGTGAGCTATTGGGATGGGCGCAGATGGTGCTGGGCGGCGAAGATGCGCCGCATGGCATGGTGTCGCTGGCTCGGGGCTTGGACCCATGGCAACGGTTTTTGACACCAGCCCTTGGCGGCGCGATTGCCGGCGTCATCCTGCAAATGGCGGCCCGATGGCTCCCAAAACGTGGCGCCGCCGACTACATGGAAGCCATTTCCATCGGCCGCGGCGTCATCGGCTTGCGCCAGACACTCGCGCGCAGCCTGTCGTCCATTTTTTCCATCGGATCGGGGGCTTCCATCGGCCGTGAGGGCCCGATGGTGCAGTTGGCGGCCATGTTTTCGTCGCTGACCGGGCGATTTCTGCTGTTGCCGCCCCGCCATTTGCGGCTATTGGTCGCTTGTGGGGCGACTGCGGGCATCACGTCCGCCTACAACGCACCGATTGCGGGCGCGTTGTTCATCTCTGAAATTGTCTTCGGCGTGATTTCGTCCGCCACCCTGGTGCCGCTGGTGGTGTCGTCGGTGGTGGCCAATATCGTCACGCGCCAAATCCTGCACTACGACGCGGTGTTCCACATGCCGCACTTTGAATTCGTGTCCGGCTGGGAAGTGATCAATTACCTGGGACTGGGTGTGCTCGCGGGCTTGGTCGCGCCCCAGTTCCTGCGCTTGTTGGACACGGCGCGCGCCACCTTTTCCCGGCTGCCTTTTCCGTTATGGCTACGCATGGCGCTGGGCGGATTGATCGTGGGGGCGCTATCGGTCATCAACCCCGAGGTATGGGGTAACGGCTACAGCGTGGTCAACAGCATGTTGCACACGCAATGGGCGTGGCAGGCGGTGGCGGCCATTTTGCTGATGAAGATCCTGGCCACGGCAGCAAGTGCGGGCTCGGGCGCGGTAGGGGGTGTTTTTACCCCCACATTGTTCGTGGGTGCGGCGTTGGGCGCGTTGTACGGCACTGGTTTGCAAAGCCTGATTCCGTTGGATGGTCTATCGCCGGTTTCCAGCTACGCCGTCGTAGGAATGGGCGCGTTACTGGCCGCCACGACGCATGCGCCGCTGATGTCGATCTTGATGATTTTTGAGATGACCTTGAGCTATGAAGTGATGCTTCCGTTGATGCTGGCTTGCATCACCGGCTACGTGATTGCGCACCAAATACGGCCGGAATCGGTGTATGCGAAGTCGCTTGCGAACAACCGCCGCGCGCAAAAAATCGCGGCAAAAACATCGCCGGATAAAGACGAGTAAATGCTCATATTTGTTGATCGCTACATTGAAAGCAAGCTCTTGCGCATGAATACGCGACGCAACCCAAGCTCTTCAGCGCGGTGCGTTTCAACATAGCCATAGCGAAGGTAGATCGCTATGTTTTCCGTCATTTTTTCCTGCGTATAAAGACGGATATTTGCTAGCCCCGCTTCGCGCGCGCTGGTTTCCGCGAAGTGCATGAGGACGCGGCCAAGCCCTTTTCCTTGCGCGTCCGGAGACACCGCAATGTTGTCCAATAACAGGCAATCAGGTTCGAGAATCAAGACCAGTACCGCCTGGATAACGTCGGCCTCTTCCAGCACGTGGACCACCCCTTCGGCGACACGCTTTGCGTAGTCGTCACGCATCGGACCCGGGACGGTTCCGATGCGCGCGATATACGGGGTGTAGGCGTCCGCGACGATTCGTTCAATGACGGGGATGTCGTTTGGGGTGGCAAGCCGGATCACGGATGGCATGGTGTGTGCGTCTTCTGAAGCGCGAGGTAAACGGAAACTCCTCCTGAGACGAAGGATTAACCGAATCCTACTCCGGCCGTTATTTATGGCGCTTTTGGATGCAGAGCCAAGATCGTGCTCATCGCTCCATCAAATTGTTATGACCCCATTTTATGAAATGGGTGTAAATGGATGCGAATTTGGTGAACTGCTCTGGGTATTAATGGGTGTAAATGGGTTTACTATTGGGTGCATGATTCGTACAGACTCCCTTCAGATCACCCCTGAGACTCTTAGCCTGATCTCCGGCATCGATGAGTTCAAGGGCGCGTGGCGTGCGCTCGGTACATTAGCCCCTGACCGGTTATCAGCGCTACGTCGTGTTGCCACTATTGAGAGTATTGGTTCTTCTACTCGGATCGAGGGCAGCAGGCTGTCGGATCGGGAAGTCGAACGCTTGCTGTCCAACCTGCAGATCAAGTCGTTTGAAACTCGCGATGAACAGGAAGTGGCTGGGTATGCCGAGGTCATGGAACTGGTGTTCTCGTCTTGGCAGGACATCGCGCTGACAGAGAACCACATTCGGCAATTGCACCGTGACCTACTGACCCACAGTGACAAAGACGCCTGGCATCGCGGTAACTACAAGACCACCAGCAATAACGTGGTCGCGTTCGACGAACTCGGCAACCCATTGGGCGTGGTATTCGAAACCGCAGCCCCTTTCGATACGCCGCGGCTGTTATCCGAACTCGTGACTTGGTTCAACGAGCAACGCAGCGTTGGGCGTCTGCATCCCCTGTTGCTGATTGGCATCTGGGTTGTCGTGTTTCTGGAGATCCATCCTTTTCAGGATGGAAACGGTCGATTGAGCCGGGTCCTGACTACGCTGCTGTTGCTGCAATCGGGCTATGCCTACGTACCCTACAGTTCGCTCGAAAGTGTGATTGAGCAAAACAAGGAAGCCTACTATCTGGCGCTGCGTCAGACTCAAGGCAGCATACGCAGTGATGTTCCGGACTGGCAGCCTTGGCTCTTATTCTTCCTGCGCGCCCTGTCCCGCCAAGTCAGCCGGTTGGAGCGCAAGGTTGAGCGAGAGAAGCTGGTATTGGCTAAGCTGCCAGACTTGGCACTACAGATTGTTGACTTCACGCGCGACCATGGTCGGATCACCATGGCCGAAGCGATACGCCTGACCGGAAGCAACCGCAATACCCTCAAGCAGCACTTCCGCACGTTGGTGGAACAGGGGCATCTTATTCTGCATGGCAGCGGCCGCGGAACCTGGTACGAGCTGCGTTAAGACGTCTGCCGGCTGAGCGCTAGTGCTACTTCCCAATACAGAAACTGGAAAAAATCTCGCCCAGCAAATCATCGCTGGTGAACTTGCCGGTGATGCTCGTCAGGCTGTCATGCGCCAGCCGTAGCTCCTCGGCAAACAGATCCAGTACCCGGTCGTCCTGACCCGCGTGTTCACCCGCCAGCTCCAAATGCTCGGCCGCTTGCTGCAAGGCGTGCAGATGGCGTTCGCGCGCCAGCCAGGGGGATTCGGCGCCGGGGTTCCAGCCGGCGATGTTCAGGAGTTCGGCGCGCAGCGCATCCAGGCCCGCGCCGCGCTTGGCGGAGATGCCCAATTCGCCGGCGCCCGCCACGAAACCTGTGGATAACAGGTCCACCTTGTTGAAAACCTTAAGTACCGGCGTGCGCGGCGGGAGTCGCGCGGTGATCTGGGCGTCCAGCTCGTCGCCGGGTTGGGTGGCGTCTTGCAGATGCAAAATAACATCAGCGCGCTCGATTTCCTGCCAGGTTCGGGCGATGCCGATGCTCTCTACGGTGTCTTCCGTTTCACGCAGGCCGGCCGTGTCCACAATGTGCAATGGCACGCCGTCTATATGGATTTCCTGCACCACTTTGTCGCGCGTGGTGCCCGCAATGGGGGTGACGATGGCGATGTCGTCGCCCGCCAAGGCGTTCAGCAGGCTGGATTTACCCACGTTGGGTTGGCCGGCCAGCACCACGTGCAAACCCTCACGCAGGATGACGCCTTGGCGTGCTTGCGCAATCAGCCGCGACAGGTCGGCGGTAAGTGCATCAAGTGTGGGCCGGGCCTGATACTTTTCCAGAAAATCGATCTCTTCTTCGGGAAAATCCAGCGTCGCCTCGACCAGCATGCGCAAGTGGATGATGCGGTCGGATAGGTCGTTCACGCGCGCCGAGAATTCGCCCGACAGCGAGGCCATGGCGCCGCGCGCGGCGGCTACCGATGACGCATCGATCAGGTCCGCAACGGCCTCGGCTTGCGCCAGATCCATGCGGTCGTTAAGAAAGGCGCGGCGGGTGAATTCGCCGGGTTCGGCAAGGCGCACGCCAAGGTCGCGGCCAGCGGCCAGGCAGCTTTCCAGCACACGGCGCAACACGGCCGGACCGCCGTGGCCTTGCAACTCCAGCACGTCTTCACCGGTATAGGAATGGGGGCCGCGGAAGTAGATCGCGATGCCTTCATCCAGCAGTTCGCCGTCCACGGATTTGAACGGCAGATAGTGCGCGTGGCGCGGAGTGAGTTCGCGCTGGAACAGGCGGCGCACCAATTCGGACAAGTCCGCACCAGAAACGCGCACGACGCCGATGCCACCTCTTCCGGGGGCGGTGGCAATGGCGGCAATGGGGGCGTAAGCGGACATATCTGAAGGGGACGGAAGCGAGAACAATAGGGGAATATAACTGTTGCGCAGCCCCTTGTTTGCTGGTTAATGTGGCCCCGAGGTTCAAAACCCGAATCAACTCAGGGAGATCACGATGGCATCTCGGTTTTCGCGTGTCTTGGCCTGCGGCTCAGCCGCGGTGATGTTGGCCTTTGGCACATTCAGTTCCGCAATGGCTCGCGATCTGGTGATCGCTCTGAAGACCGAGCCCTCGTCGATGGATCCGCAATATCACGCGCTGACGCCGAACACGCAGATCTCCCAAACCATTTTCGATACGCTGGTTGCTACCGACGCCCAGTTGAAACCGAAGGCCGCGCTGGCGGAATCGTGGACGGTGGATGGCAAGGTCTGGACGTTCAAGCTACGTCCCAACGTGAAGTTTTCGGATGGCACGCCGTTCACCGCCGAAGACGTGGTGTTCACGTATGACCGCGTGCCCAAGGTGCCCAACAGCCCGTCTCCCTTTACGCTGTACTTGGGTTCGGTCGAGAAGACCGAAGCGGTCGACCCGATGACCGTGCGCATCACCACCAAGCAGGCCGCGCCGAATCTGCTCGTGAACCTGGCGCAATTGCCCATCTTGTCGAAAAAGGCCGCTTCCGGCCCAGCGCCGGAAGGCAAGACGACAACTGAATTGAACAGCGGTGATGGCCTGATTGGCACGGGCCCCTACAAGTTTGTGTCGTGGAAACGCGGCGCCGAATTCGTATTGGCACGCAATGAAAACTACTGGGGCAAAAAGCCTGAGTGGGACCGCGTGGTGTACCGCCCGATCAGCAACGCCGCCGCGCGCGTGGCCGCACTGCTGGCCGGTGACGTCGACATGATTGAAGATCCCCCCACCGACGACCTGCCCAAGCTGAAGAGCGATAAAAAGCTCTTTGTGGAAGAGACGCCGTCGGTGCGGGTGGTGTACGTGGCGCTGGACCAGCACGCCGAGCCGTCGCCTGGTATCCAGGGCACCGACAAGAACCCCATGAAGGACAAGCGCGTGCGGGAAGCGCTGTCGCTTGCCATCAATCGCGATGCGCTGGTTGAGCGCGTGATGGGCGGTGTGGCCTTGCCCGCGGGCAACATGCTGCCCTACCCCATGTTCGGGTCCAGCAAGGAACATTCCAAAGCGCCGAAGGCCGATGTGGAAAAGGCGAAGGCCTTGTTGAAGGAAGCCGGTTATCCCAACGGGTTCTCGATCACGCTGGGCTCGCCTTCTGGTCGCTACGTGAATGATTCGAAGGTGGCGCAAGCGATCGCATCGATGTGGACGCGCATCGGCGTGAAGACCAGTGTGGACGCGATGGCGCCCCCGGTGTTCTTCAAGAACCGCGACAGCTATGCGTTCTCGGCCTATCTGGCGGGCTGGTCGGTGACTAGCGGCGAGATGTCCAACGCGCTGACATCCCTGCTGGTGACGCGCAATCCGGAAGCCGGCCTGGGCACCACCAACCGCAGCCGTTATTCCAATCCGAAGATGGACGAATTGGTGAAGGAAGCATCGTCCACCATGGACGACGCCAAGCGTGCCGAGCTGCTGTCCAAAGCCAGCAACATGGCGATGGACGACTACGCCATGCTGCCGATTCACTTCGAGTTGTCGGTCTGGGCAATGAAGAACGACATTCGCTATCAGGGCCGTCCTGACCAGGTCACGCTTGCGCAGTTTGCAACCTTGAAGAAGTAACGCGCAACGCGGGCGGTTTCCAGTGCTGGCAACAATCGTAAGAAGACTGCTGCAAACCATCGTCGTCATGCTTGTCATGTCGGCGTTGGTTTTTGCAGGCATCTACATGGTGGGCGATCCGGTTTCGATGCTGGCCAGCCCGGAAGCAACCGAGGCGCAGCGCGCCGCGATCAGCGCGTCGCTGGGTTTGGACCAGCCGCTGTGGCGGCAATATCTGATTTTCATGAGCCAGGCAGTGCAAGGTGATTTCGGCAACAGCTTCCTGACGGGCGAGCCGGCCATGCACCTGATCCTGGAGCGCATGCCGGCCACCGTCGAACTGGCCTGTGTGGCCATGCTGATGTCGGTGCTGATCGGCGTGCCGCTGGGCATCCTGGCGGGCTTGAAGCCGCAGGCGCCGGGCTCGCGCGCCATCATGACGGGGTCCGTGCTGGGCTTTTCGCTGCCTAATTTCTGGGTCGGCCTGATGCTGATCATGGTGTTCGCCGTGATGCTGGGCTGGGTGCCGGCGGGGGGGCGTGGAAAGACAGTCAGCATCGGTTCGCTGGAGTTGAGCGTGCTGACGTTCAGCGGCTGGATGAGCCTGGCCTTGCCCGCCGCCACGATCGCCATCGCCAAGTGCGCGATGATCATCCGCGTGACGCGGGCGGCCACGCGCGAAGCACTGCCCATGGATTACATCAAATTCGCGCGTGCCAAGGGCCTGTCGGAAAAGCGCGTGCTGGGCGTGCATCTGTTGAAGAACATCCTGATTCCGGTCGTGACCGTGGCGGGCCTGGAGTTCGGCCAGGTGATGGCGTTCGCCGTGGTCACTGAAACCGTGTTTTCGTGGCCGGGCATGGGCAAACTGCTGATCGACTCAATCATCAATCTTGATCGTCCGGTCGTCGTGGCGTATCTGCTTTTGATCGTGTTTTTCTTGGTCATGTTGAACCTGGTGGTGGACATCATCTATACGGTGCTGGACCCCCGCGTACGTCTGGATAGCCGCCGATGAACACCAACGTCAATGTTCCCGTCGCACCGGCCGCCACGCGCAAGGAAGAGACGCCCTGGCGCCGCTTCGTGAAGGATTTCTTCGCCAGCAAGCTGGCTACCTTGGGCTTGGTGATGCTGGTGGTGATTGTGGGTGCTGCGTTGTTGGCGCCCTGGATTGCGCCGCAAAATCCCTACGACCTGGCGGCGCTGGACATCATGGATTCCAAGCTGAAGCCCGGCAGTGAAAGTGGTGATGGGTCCATGCACCACTGGCTGGGCACCGACGGGCAGGCGCGCGACCTGCTGTCGGCCATTCTCTATGGCATGCGCACCAGTTTGATGGTGGCTACCGTGTCGGTGCTGGCGGCCTTTGGCATCGGCGCCACCGTGGGCCTGATCGCGGCTTATTTTGGCGGCCGTATCGACGCGCTGCTGATGCGGATTGTGGATATCCAGTTGTCGTTCCCCGCCATTCTTGTTGCGCTGATGCTCTTGGCGATTTTGGGCAAGGGTGTGGATAAGGTGATCATCGCGTTGATCGTCGTGCAGTGGGCGTATTTCGCGCGGGCCGCGCGCGGCGCCGCGCTGGTGGAGCGTGGCAAGGAATATGTGGAGGCCGCGCGCTGCATGTCCTTGTCCTGGGGGCGCGTGCTGTTCCGCCACGTGCTTCCCAACTGTATGCCGCCGCTTATCGTGATCGCCACCATCGACCTGGCGCACGCCATTGCCCTGGAAGCCACGCTGTCGTTCCTGGGCGTGGGGGTGCCGGTGACCGAGCCGTCTTTGGGCATGCTGATCTACAACGGCTTCGAATACCTGTTGTCGGGTCAGTACTGGATATCGTTCTTTCCCGGCATTGCGCTGGCGCTGGCCATCATCGCCATCAACCTGGTGGGCGACCACCTGCGCGATGTGCTCAACCCGCGTCACGCGAACTAGAGGCGGACGCGATGCAGACAAACGCTGTGGAAACGCCATTGGCCGCGCCCCCGAATGTTCTTGAAGTGCAAGGATTGAAGACGCACTTCTTCACGCGCAATGGCGTGGTGAAGGCGGTGGATGGCGTGGATTTGAGCTTGGCCGAAGGCGAAATCCTGGGTCTGGTGGGCGAATCAGGGTCAGGCAAGAGCATTACTGGCTTTTCGCTGATGGGTTTGCTGGACGAGCCAGGCCGCATCGTTGAAGGGCACCTGCGCTTGAACGGTGAAGACCTGCGCGGTGCGACGCCGAACCGATGGCGTCAACTGCGGGGCCAGGAGATTGCGATGATCTTCCAGGACCCGATGATGACGCTGAATCCCGTGCTGCGCGTGGATACGCAGATGATCGAGGCGGTGCAGGCGCACCATAAGGTATCGCGTGAACAAGCGCGCCAGCGCGCCTTGCAGACGTTGACGATGGTGGGCATTCCGTCGCCGCAGGAGCGCCTGCGCGCGTATCCGCACCAGTTGTCCGGTGGCATGCGCCAGCGCGTGGCAATCGCCATCGCGCTCTTGAATTCACCGCGCCTGATCATTGCCGACGAGCCCACCACGGCGCTCGACGTCACGATTCAAGGGCAGATTCTTTTCGAAGTGCAGAAGCTGTGCCGCGAAACCGGTACCGGCTTGATATGGATCACGCACGATCTGGCGGTGGTGGCTGGCTTGGCCGACCGGGTGTCGGTGATGTATGCGGGCCGTGTGGTCGAGACCGGCAGCACGTATGACGTGATCACGCACCCCATGCATCCCTACACGCATGGGTTGATTGCATCGATCCCCACGCCAGAATCGCGCGGCAAGCCGCTGGTGCCGATTCCTGGCATGACGCCTTCGCTGTTGAATCTGCCGCAAGGCTGTGCGTTCCGTGGGCGCTGCCCGCGCGCGACCGACGCCTGTCTGATCGAACCGCAGCCTGTGGAAGTTCGCCCGGCGCAATGGGTGCGCTGCTGGCACGCCGGAGACCCAGACCCCAAATGAGCGCAGCAGAACGCGACGCCGCCACCCCCATCCTGTCCCTGCGCGACGTGGAACTGCGCTTCGTGCAGCCCGTGGACCTGGCCGGGCGCATTGCCAATTTGCTGGGGGCGGGCTTGAAGACACAGGTGGTGCACGCCGTGGCGGGTGTGGACCTGGATGTGCAGCCGGGCGAAGTCATCGGCATCGTGGGTGAATCGGGCTGTGGAAAATCCACGCTGGGCCGCGTCGTGTCCGGCATTCTGCCGCCCTCGTCGGGCGATGTGCACTACCAGGGCAAGGCCGTGCGGACGATGACGGGGCCGGAGCGGCGTGCCTACGAGCTGGGCGTGCAGATGATCTTCCAGGACCCCTACGCCTCGCTCAACCCGCGCATGCGGGTGCGCGAAATCATCGGTGAGGCCCCCGTGGCGCACGGCCTTATCGCTGCGCGCGACAAGGCGGAATACGTGGCGGGGCTGATGCGGCAAGTGGGCCTGGACCCGTCTTTCGTGCAACGTTATCCGCATCAGTTTTCAGGCGGGCAGCGCCAGCGCATCGGTATCGCGCGGGCGCTGGCGCTCAAGCCGTCCGTGATCGTCTGCGATGAAGCCGTGGCCGCCTTGGATGTGTCGATTCAGGCGCAGGTGCTGAACCTGTTTGAACAGTTGCGCGACGACCTGGACCTGACGTATCTGTTCATCAGTCACAACCTGAGCGTGGTCAGCCACATATCGGACCGCGTGGCGATCATGTACCTTGGGCGCGTGGTGGAGCTTGCACCGACCGACACGGTTTTCCAGCGCGCCAACCATCCGTATACACAGGCACTGTTGAAAGAGTTGCCGACGTTGACGCCCGGTCGGCGCACGTATCAGCCGATCAAGGGCGAACTGCCGTCCCCACTGGACCCGCCCACAGGCTGCGCATTCCACCCACGTTGTCCCCACGCCATGGCACGCTGCAAGGCGGAACGGCCCTTGCTGCGGGAAATCGCGCCCGGCCAATTCAGCGCCTGCCACCTGAACGACATGCCCTGACTAGACGTAGGATGGGTGAAGCGCGAGAATCCCTGGAACAAGAATGCCGATACCCAGCGCGCGCAACCCATCAAGCAACCGCCGATCGCCTCAATGAATTCACCTAATTTAATTCTGACGCCATGAAAACCATTGCCGAAATCGAACGCGCGCACCCGGAACTGACCGCCTTGCGTCGCGACATCCACGCGCACCCGGAACTGGCCTTCCAGGAAACGCGCACGTCGAACTTGGTGGCGCAACGCTTGCGCGAATGGGGCCTGGAAGTGCATACGGGCTTGGGGAAAACCGGCGTGGTGGGGGTGTTGCGCGCGGGTAGCGGCAAGAAGATGATCGGCCTGCGCGCCGACATGGATGCGCTGCCCATGCCCGAGCACAACCGCTTTGCGCACAAGTCCACCATCAGCGGCCGCATGCACGGCTGTGGCCATGACGGCCATACCGCCATGCTGCTGGGCGCGGCGCAGTATTTGTCCACGCATCGCAACTTTGATGGCACGGTGGTGTTCATTTTCCAGCCGGCCGAAGAAGGCGGCAACGCCGGCGCGCGCGCCATGATGCAGGACGGCCTGTTCGACAAATTTCCCTGCGATGCGGTGTTCGGCATCCACAACATGCCCGGCATGCCAGTCAACCAGTTCGGCTTTCGAGCGGGCCCGACGATGGCATCCAGCAACCGCTGGGACATCGTCATCAAGGGCGTGGGCGGCCATGCGGCGCAGCCTCATGCCTCGGTCGACCCCATCATCGTGGCCGCCGACATGGTGCACGCTTTGCAGACCGTGATTTCGCGCAGCAAGAATCCGCTGGACCAAGCCGTGCTGTCGATCACGCAGATCCATGCGGGCGACGCCTACAACGTGATTCCTGGCGAGGCCGTGCTGCGCGGCACGGTGCGCACGTATTCGGTGGAAACGCTGGATAAGATCGAAGCCGACATGCGCCGTATCGCCACCACTTTGCCGCAGGTGTATGGGGGCACGGGCGAACTCGATTTCGTGCGGGCCTATCCGCCGCTGGTGAATTGGGAAAAGGAAACGGCCTTCGCGGCGAAGGTGGCCGAAGAGGCCTTCGGCGCCGAAAACGTGCTGCGCGATATGCCGCCCTTCATGGGCGCCGAAGATTTTTCCTTCTTCCTGGAAGCCATCCCGGGCGCGTATCTGTTCCTGGGTAACGGCGATGGCGACCACCGCATGGAAAGCTATCACGGTATGGGTCCGTGCCAGTTGCACAACCCGAACTACGATTTCAACGATGCCCTGTTGCCGGTGGGCGCCACGTATTGGGTGAAGCTTGCCGAGGCTTTCTTGCCGGCTGCCTGAATGCCCGGCAACGACCGATAGGCTATTTGCTTATCAGCATTGTTGATAAAGCCGCGGGGCGTACTCCCGCGGCTTTTTCTATATGACGTAGAGCTTTGATCAAACGCCGATAACTTCGTTTGAGATAGCAGGCATGGTTCCCATAATGGGTCGATCCACAGCAAGCGGACACCCCACGGATAAACACTTATCCACAAGGAACACCATGCGCATGTCATCCGAACTCCAGGACCGCTTGGTCCAAACTGCTACCGCCACCGGCCTGGCGCTGGTGCTGGCCCTATTGGCGCTGGCCTCGCCCACTCCGGCTTTGGCTGAAGGTATGGATACCTTGTCTGCGTGCGTCGCCGCGTCGGTGAACCTGCCCTGAGCGTCGTCCGTGGCGCGGTCCAAAGTGCTGCACCCCATGGCCAGTCCTGTGGATAACGTTGAAAACATGCCGTTGCCACGAGCTGTGGATAAGGTGAAGTTCGAAGCTGACGGACGAAATCACCTTCGAAATCACCTTCGAAATCACGTACGGCACACGACAGAACACGACGGATCCCGTACAAAAATACCGTTGCGCCTAGCCCGCAACCATGAAAAAAAGGGCGGTTCCTGTACGGAACCGCCCTTTTGCTATTCAGACTACCGGCACCCTCAGAGCGTCAGCCCCAACGCCTTGGCCACGCCAGCCGCGTAGGCCGGATCGGCCTTCTTGAAGTGTTCCAATTGACGGCGCTGGATCTCTTCCGGCACGCCCGCCATATGGCGGCCGATATTGCCGAACAGCAGCTCCTGCTTTTCCGGCGTCATCAAGCGGAACAAGTTGCCGGGCTGTGAGTAATAGTCATCGTCCACGCGATGGTTCCAGCGCGCGGCGGCCTGGCCGTCCAGCGCCAGCGGGGGTTCGCCGGCGGACGGGGTTTCCTTCCACTCGCCCGCGCTATTGGGCTCGTAGTTCAGCGTGCCGCCCACGTTGCCGTCAACACGGCTCGCGCCGTCGCGGTGATAGCTGTGGAACGGGCAGCGCGGCGCGTTCACGGGGATCTGGTGATGATTGATGCCCAAGCGATACCGGTGCGTGTCGCCGTACGAGAACAAACGCCCTTGCAGCATCTTGTCCGGCGAAAAATCGATGCCGGGCACGATGTTCGCCGGGGTGAAGGCGGCTTGCTCGACTTCGGCAAAGTAGTTTTCCGGGTTCTTGTTCAGCTCCAGCACGCCCACTTCAATCAGCGGGTAGTCGCCATGAGGCCAGACCTTGGTCAGGTCGAACGGGTTGATGTGATAGGTCTCGGCTTCGGCCTCGGGCATGATCTGCACCTTCAGCGTCCACTTCGGGAAGTTCTTTTGTTCGATGTTCTCGAACAGATCACGCTGCGAGCTTTCGCGGTCGTGCGCAACCACCTGGGCGGCTTCTTCGTCGCTCATACAGACGACGCCCTGCTGCGACTTGAAGTGGAACTTCACGTAGAAGCGTTCGCCGTCCTTGTTGACGAAGCTGAACGTGTGCGAACCGAAACCGTGCTGCTGGCGCAGGTTGGCGGGAATGCCGCGGTCGCTCATCAGGATGGTGACCTGGTGCAGCGATTCGGGGCTGAGCGACCAGAAGTCCCAGGCGGCGGTGGCGCTGCGCAGGTTTGTCTTGGGGTCGCGCTTTTGCGTGTGGATGAAATCGGGGAACTTCAGCGGGTCGCGAATGAAGAAGACCGGGGTGTTGTTGCCGACCAGGTCCCAGTTGCCTTCGTCGGTGTAGAACTTGATGGCGAAGCCGCGCACGTCGCGTTCGGCATCGGCCGCGCCGCGTTCGCCGGCCACGGTGGAAAAGCGCAGGAACAGCGGGGTTTGCTTACCAACTTGCGAAAAGATGCTGGCGCGCGTGTAGCGCGAGATGTCGTGAGTGACGGTGAAGGTGCCGTAGGCACCGGACCCCTTGGCGTGGACGACCCGTTCCGGAATGCGTTCGCGGTCGAAGTGGGCCAGCTTTTCAATCAGCCAGAAGTCTTGCAGCAGCGCCGGGCCACGGGGGCCGGCGGTCAACGTGTTGTTGTTGTCCGGCACCGGCGCGCCCGAGGCGGTGGTCAAAGGCTTCTTGTCGGTCATAGCACACTCCGTACGTAATTCTGGGAAGGCGCGAGCCGCTTCGGGCTCGTGCTGTGTTGTGGATACCCCCTGGCGCCGGGCGCTGGGCGGTATGTGGGACACATCATAGGGGCCAAGGTTGCGTTTGTGAAGTTGATTGAACTACCAGAATCAATTACTAAAACCTATCGACTATGGACTCATCTTCAGGAACAGGATGGGATGGCAGAACACCGCGCGCGCATAAAAAAACCGGCCACAAGGGCCGGCTTTTTGACGCTCTCGAGCGCAAGGCTTATCGGATTAACGGTTTGCCGCCGCTTCCGCCTTGCGCTGCATGGCGCGGGTGATGGACCACTGCTGTGCGATGGACAGCGTATTGTTCACGCACCAGTACAGCACCAGGCCGGCCGGGAAGAAGAACATCATCCCGCCGAACACCAGCGGCATGATCATCATGACCTTGGCCTGGATGGGATCCGGCGGCGTCGGGTTCAGTTTGATCTGCAGGAACATGGTGGCCATCATGATGGCGGGCAGAATGAAGAACGGGTCGCGGATCGACAGGTCATGGACCCACAGAATCCACGGCGCGCCGCGCATTTCCACGCTGGCCAGCAGCACCCAGTACAGCGAGATGAACACCGGAATCTGCACCACCATCGGCAAGCAGCCGCCCAGCGGGTTGATCTTTTCGGTGCGGTACATCTCCATCATGGCGGCGTTCAGCTTTTGCTTATCGTCGCCGTACTTTTCCTTCAACGCCTGCAGACGCGGGGCCACTTGCTTCATGCGGGCCATCGAGCGGTAGCTCGCGGCGGCCAGCGGGTAGAAGATGGCCTTGATCAGCACGGTCAGCGCAACAATGGTCCAGCCCCAGTTGCCCAGCAGCGAATGCAGCCAGGTCATCAGGGTGAACAGCGGCTTGGCGATGATGGTCAGGAAACCGTAGTCCACCACCAGTTCCAGCCCGGGGGCGAGCGCCGCCATGGCCTTCTGGTCTTGCGGACCGACCCACAGGTGCGAGTCAACGCGCGAGGCGGAACCCGGGGCGATTTCACCCACGGCTTCGATGCTGCGGGCGGCGTACAGGTTCTTCTGCACTTCCAGCAGTTCGTTCGTGCGCGGCTTGCCTTGCGGCGGCACCCAGGCGGTGGCGAAGTAGTGCTGCACCACGGCAATCCAGCCGTTGTCCGCCTGCTTGACGTAGGTGGCCTTCTTCTTTTCGATGTCGCTGAACGTGCTCTTCTGGAATTTTTCCTGTTCAGAGTAGACGGCGAAACCGGTGAACGTGTGATAGAAGCTGGACGTGTCGGCGGGGTCGTTGCCGTCGCGCTCAAGCTGCAGGTACAGCGCGGGCGATACGGGGGCGGAGCCGACGTTGGCCAGGTCGTGGCGCACGTCAATGTCGTAGCGGCCCTTGTGCAGGGTGAACGTCTTGGTGACCTTCACGCCACCCGATTCGCCTTCAAAGGACACGACCAGGTTGTCGCCAGTGAGTTGGCGTTCGGTGGACGTGACGCGGAAAGGCGTCTGGTGCGTGGGGAAGCTTTGGCCGTTGGGCGCGCCGACCACGCCGGACTGCACGACGTAGGTCAGGCCGGCCGAACGGTCCAGCAACACGGTGGGTTGGTCGGCATGGCCGGTTGCCGGGTACTTCAGCAGCTCGGCGCGCACCAGTTGGGCGCCCATGGTGTCGAAGGTCAGGCGCAGCACGTCGGTGGTGACAACGACTTCTTCCGAGCGGGCGGCAGCGGGCGCGGTGGCGCCAGGAACCGCCGACGGCGCGGTAGCCGTGGTGGTGGGCGCGCTGGGCACCGAAGGCGTGGCGTTATTGGCGCCGGTCTGCGGTTCAGCCGTGCTGGCCGCGGGCGTCGGGCCCCCGAACAGGGACGGCTTGCCGTTATGGATTTGCCAGTTGTTCCATAGGAGCAACAGCGAAAAGGAAAAAATCATCCAGAGGACGGTTCGTCGGATATCCATGGTGCCTACTGAAGTGAATACGGGCCAGCAAAGCCCGCCAGTTTAGCGTCAATCGTGCTCGATGCGGTGGCTGTGGGAACAGCACGAGGGGCCATTGGTTCCCTTGGACGGCGGAACCGGATCCCAGCCGCCCGGCGACCACGGGTGGCAACGGCCAATTCGCCGGACCGCCAACCAGAAGCCGCGCCAGGCGCCGTGACGTTCGATTGCTTCAATCGCGTACGCCGAGCATGTGGGGGTAAAGCGGCACTGCCTGCCGATCCAGGGACTCAGGAAAAACCTGTAGAAGCGGATCGGAAGAATAAGCAGTGCTTTGAAAATCATCGCGCAATCCGATCAAAGTGAGCGTCCACTTCGGCTCTGACCAAGCGTTTAAGCGAGGTAAGCGTGGTGGGAGCGACTTTGCTATGCAAGCGCACGACGTAATCCTTGGCCGGCAGCGCCAGGCGCCGGTGGCGGAACGCTTCGCGGATGACCCGCTTGATGGCGTTGCGCGTACTGGCGTGGGCGGCGAACCGCTTGGCGATGATGAGACCCAGCCGGGCACAGGCATCCTGGCCGGGGGGCAGATCATTGGGAGCGGACGTCACAATGAATAACGCCCCTCGAGCAAGACGCCGGCCTTTGAGGGCAGCGGCGAACTCGGAGGGGCGATGCAACCGCGCCTCCGGGGGAAGCGTGGAGCGCGGCATGGACTGCGGGTCAGGCGTTTGCGCGGAACCAGAACGAGATTGCGAGAGGTCTTGCAATATGGCTGGTCCGTGCAAATAGTCAGGCTTCCGGAAAGAAAAACCGGAAAACCCGGACTTAGACAGCCAGACGCTTGCGGCCCTTGGCGCGGCGGGCGTTCAGGATGGCGCGGCCAGCGCGGGTTTTCATGCGCACGCGAAAGCCATGGGTGCGCTTGCGGCGGGTGACGGAAGGTTGGTAGGTACGTTTCATGGACGATCCACAAAAAGAACAAAAGTCAGAAGGGACCTGCCCGGAGGGTTCCAGGACGCAAAATCAGAAGCGGGTATCTAGTGGGCATTTTTGCAACAGGTGCAAAAAACATCTCGTAGACGGGGCTCTGGACAAGGGATTTCTCCCCAGGCGACCTATTCAGCAAAGCTAAAAACCGGACAGTGCAGTAAGCGCCCAAACCTATGAAAGGAGGGTACTTGCTACAACTCCGGCTAAGCTCTCTGTGAAACCTTCTGACAGACAGAATTCGGAAAAGCCCACCATTTCAGCAAGTTTTCCCTGTCTTGTCAAACAGTTAAGCCTGGGCAGTGTAGACGCTTATGTCCTGCCCTGTGGATAACCCCAGCCCAGGCAAGGTAGAATCGAGGTTTGAATAAGAGCGACATGAAAGAATTCTGGCAGACCTGCGTCAGTCGTCTTGAGCAGGAACTCCCCCCCCAACAAATCAGCGCGTGGATACGACCGCTGGTCCCGCTTGCGTACGACGAAACGCAGGCGGTGCTGCGCGTTGCCGCGCCCAACCGCTTCAAGCTGGATTGGGTGCGTAAGAACTTTTCCCACCAGATCGAAGCGTTGGCCGCGGAGTGGTTCAAGCGACCGGTACAGGTCTTGTTCGAGTTGCCCTCGCATGGAGCCGCCCCGCGTATGCCGGTCGCGCCCGTGCGTGCGCCGCAGCCCGATCAATCGCACCTGTCCGCTGCACAGCCCTCAGGCGGCGCGCCGCCCATGCAGGCCCCGGCTCCGGCCGCCCCACCCCAGCCCGCCACGACGGTCGCGGCGCAGGCGGTGAACGCGGATGCCGCCAACATCGTGTACGAGCGCTCGCGCCTGAACACGGACCTTACCTTCGAGAATTTCGTGACGGGTAAGGCCAACCAGTTGGCGCGCGCCGCGGCATTGCAAGTGGCCGAGAACCCTGGCACGTCCTACAACCCGCTGTTCCTGTATGGCGGCGTGGGCCTGGGCAAGACTCACTTGATCCACGCCATCGGCAACGCCATGGTCGCGGCGGGCACGGGCGTGCGGGTGCGCTACGTGCATGCCGACCAATACGTGTCCGACGTCGTGAAGGCGTACCAGCGCAAGGCGTTCGATGACTTCAAGCGCTATTACCATTCGCTGGACTTGCTGCTGATCGATGACATCCAGTTCTTCTCGGGCAAGAACCGCACGCAGGAAGAGTTCTTCTATGCGTTCGAAGCGATGGTGGCCCAGCGCAAGCAGATCATCATCACCAGCGATACGTATCCGAAGGAACTGTCCGGCATCGACAGCCGCCTGATTTCGCGCTTTGACTCCGGCCTGACGGTGGCTATCGAGCCGCCGGAGCTGGAAATGCGCGTGGCGATCTTGCTGCGCAAGGCGGAATCCGAAGGCGTGCCCATGCCCGAGGAAGTGGCCTTCTTCATTGCCAAGCATCTGCGCAGCAACGTGCGCGAACTGGAAGGCGCGCTGCGCAAGGTCCTGGCCTACGCCCGCTTCCATGGTCGCGATGTGCTGACGGTGGATGTCTGCAAGGAAGCCCTGAAGGATCTGCTGTCCGTGTCCAACGGCCAGATCACGGTGGAAAACATCCAGAAGACGGTGGCGGATTTCTACAAGATCAAGGTCGCGGACATGTACTCGAAACGCCGGCCCGCCAATATCGCCTTGCCGCGTCAGGTCGCGATGTACCTGGCTAAAGAGCTGACGCAGAAAAGCCTGCCGGAAATCGGTGATCTGTTCGGGGGGCGCGATCACACCACCGTACTGCATGCCGTACGCAAGATTTCCGACGCCCGCGCAAAACAAGCGGAGCTCAACCATACCCTGCACGTGTTGGAACAAACTCTAAAAGGATGAACATGCAACTCGTACAAACCACACGCGATGCATTGCTGAAACCGCTGTCGACTGTGGCGGGCATCGTCGAAAGACGCCATACCCTGCCCATTCTTGCGAACATCCTGATGCGCAAGGAAGGCAACAAGGTTGCCTTTATTGCGACCGACCTGGAAGTACAGATCACCACCCATGCCGATTTCGGCGTGGGCCAGGACAACGAGTCCACCACGGTTGCCGCGCGCAAGCTGCTCGACATCCTGAAAGCGCTGCCGGATACCGGCGACGTGCGCCTGGCCCTGGCCAGCAACAAGCTGTCGGTGCAGTCGGCCAAGAGCCGCTTCGCGTTGCAGACGCTGGCCGCCAGCGAGTTCCCCACCGTCGCTCAGCCCGAGCAGTGGGACGTCTCGCTGACCATGCCGCAACGCACGCTGCGCCACCTGTTCAACATGGTGCACTTCGCCATGGCGCAACAAGACATCCGTTACTACCTGAACGGCATGCTGCTGGTGTTTGAACCGGGTCGTGTGCGCGCCGTCGCCACCGATGGTCACCGCCTGGCGCATTGCTCCACCGAAGCCGACGGCATTGCCGAACGCCACGAAGTGATCGTGCCGCGCAAGACCGTGCTGGAAATGCAGCGCCTGCTGGAAGACTCCGACGAGGTGGTTTCCATTGATGTGGCGCCGGGCCAGATCCGTTTCCGCTTCGGCGATGTCGAACTGGTGTCCAAGCTGGTCGAAGGCAAGTTCCCCGATTTCACGCGTGTGATTCCCACGAACTACACGCGCCACTTCATGGTGGGCCGCGAAGCGCTTCAAGGCAGCTTGCAGCGCGCCGCCATTTTGACGACCGACAAGTTCAAGGGCGTGCGCCTGCAATTGGCGCAGAACCAGATGAAGATCTCGTCTTCCAACGCCGAGCAGGAAGAGGCGCAGGAAGAAATCGACATCGACTACGGCCATGAGGCCCTGGACGTGGGCTTTAACGTGGGCTATTTGCTTGATGTGCTGGCCAACGTGAAAGTCGACAACATCCAGTGGTCGGTCATGCCCGATGCCAACGCATCGGCGCTCATCACCCTGCCCGAAGACGACCAGTTCAAATACGTCGTCATGCCCATGCGGATCTGATCCGCGCCCCACACGTTTGTGGGTTTGTGCCGCTTGCGGGCCTGAGGGCTCGCGGGCGGTCCGGCCGCCAGGCCGTTCTTTAAAGCGTTATCGAACCAGACATGTCAGATCAGCAGAACACCACTCCCGAGAACAGCGGCTACGGCGCAGACTCGATCAAGATGCTCAAGGGGCTGGAGGCCGTGCGCAAGCGCCCCGGCATGTACATCGGCGACACATCCGACGGCACCGGCTTGCACCACATGGTGTTTGAAGTCGTGGATAACGCCATCGACGAAGCCCTGGCCGGCCATTGCGACGACATCGTCGTCACCATCCACACCGACAACTCCATCTCGGTCACCGACAACGGCCGCGGTATCCCCACGGATATCCACAAGGACGACGAATTCCACCGCAGCGCGGCGGAAATCGTGATGACCGAACTGCACGCCGGCGGCAAGTTCGACCAGAACTCGTACAAGGTGTCCGGCGGCCTGCACGGCGTGGGCGTGTCTTGCGTGAACGCCCTGTCCGAATGGCTGCGCCTGACCATCCGCCGCAACGGCCAGGTCCACCAGATGGAATTCCGCCAAGGCGCGCGCGTGGCGCCCCTGGCTGTGACGGGCACGACGGACATGCGGGGCACGGAAGTGCGCTTCCTGGCCGACCCGATCATCTTCAACAACATCGAATACCACTACGAGATTCTCTCCAAGCGCTTGCGCGAGCTCTCGTTCCTGAACAACGGCGTGAAGATCCGCCTGGTGGACCAGCGCCACGGCAAGGAAGAGAACTTTGCGTTCTCGGGCGGCGTGAAGGGCTTTGTTGAATACATCAACCGCGCCAAGACCGTGCTGCACCCGAACGTGTTTTCGGTCAGCACCGAATCGGCCGCCGGCGGCGTGTCGGTGGGCGTGGAAGTGGCGATGCAGTGGAACGACAGCTACAGCGAAAGCGTGCTGTGCTTCACCAACAACATTCCGCAGCGCGACGGCGGCTCGCACTTGACCGGCCTGCGCGCGGCGATGACCCGCATCATCAACAAGTACATCGCCGACAACGAACTGGCCAAGAAGGCCAAGGTGGAAACGTCCGGTGACGACATGCGCGAAGGCCTGGCCTGCGTGCTGTCGGTGAAGGTGCCCGAGCCCAAGTTCAGCAGCCAGACGAAGGACAAGCTGGTGTCCAGCGAAGTGCGTCCGGCCGTGGAAGAGGCTGTGGCCCGCACGCTGGAAAGCTGGCTGCTTGAAAACCCGAACGACGCCAAGGCGTTGTGCAACAAGATCGTGGAAGCCGCCCGCGCGCGTGAAGCCGCGCGCAAGGCCCGCGAAATGACGCGGCGCAAGAGCGTGCTGGAAGGCGCCGGCCTGCCCGGCAAGCTGGCCGACTGCCAGGAAAAAGATCCGGCGCTGTGCGAGCTGTACATCGTCGAGGGTGACTCCGCAGGCGGCTCGGCCAAGCAAGGCCGCGACCGCAAGTTCCAGGCCATCCTGCCGCTGCGCGGCAAGGTGCTGAACGTGGAGAAGGCGCGTTTTGACCGCCTGATCGCCAGCGAACAGATCGCCACGCTGATCACGGCGCTGGGCACCAGCATCGGCCCCGATTTCAACGTGGAAAAGCTGCGCTACCACCGCCTCATCATCATGACTGACGCGGACGTTGACGGCGCGCACATCCGCACCCTGCTGCTGACGCTTCTGTATCGCCAGATGCCGGAACTCGTGCAGCGCGGCTATGTGTATATTGCCCAACCGCCGCTGTACAAGGTGAAGGTTGGCCGCGAAGAGCGCTATCTGAAGGATGACCAGGAAGAAGCGCAGTTCATGCTGCAACAGGCCCTGAAGGATGCCGAGATCATCTCGGGCGGCAACATCATCCGTGGCGAAGAACTGACCGACCTGGCCAGCCAGTACGTGGCGGCCGACGGCGTCATTGCGCGCCTGTCGAAGGTGTTCGACGTGGGCGCCTTGTCGGCCATGGCCGAAGGCGTGGAAATCAACCTGGAAACGGCAGAGTCGACCGCGGATTCCGCCAAGCGTCTGGCCGAGGCCATGCGTGACCCGATCAGCGGCAACGGCGTGGACGTGGTGCCGCAGTTTGATGAGGCCACCGAACGCCATCGCCTGTCGGTGCAGCGCATGCACCACGGCAACGTGCGCGTCAGCATCATCGACGCCGACTTCGTCAATGGTTCCGATTACGCCATCCTGTCCAAGGCCGCCAAGAGCTTCCTGGGCAAGGTGGGCACGCGCTCGATGGCCGCGCGGGGCGAAGGCGAAAAGCGCAAGGAACAGACGGTGTCCGACTTCCGCGAAGCCATGCAATGGCTGCGCAGCGAAGCCGAACGCGGCATCTCCAAGCAGCGCTATAAGGGCCTGGGTGAAATGAACCCGGAACAGTTGTGGGAAACCACGATGGACCCGAAGGTGCGCCGCCTGCTGCGCGTGCAGATCGAAGACGCCATCGCGGCGGACGAAGTCTTCACGACCCTGATGGGCGACGACGTGGAACCGCGCCGCGCGTTCATCGAACGCAACGCGCTGTCGGCGGGCAACATCGACGCGTAAGCGTTTGCCTCGCATGACCCGGGCCAGCCTGAAAAGGCTGGCCTTTGTTTTTTCCGGCTGGTCGCGCACAGATAGAGCGTTGGCCAGCGTGCTTCAAGGATGCAGTGATGGGTAATCGCGCGTGGTTGTCTTTGCAGGTGGACCGGAACGGCCGCACGCTGTCATCGGAAGAAATCGCCGCCGCCAATGGCAACCTGCCGACGTTATGGCAGGTGTTGCTGGCCGACGGCAGCTTGCGGGATGCCGATGCGTCGCAGCGCGTGTTTGGAGACGCGGGTACGGCGGCGCTGGCCGCCCCCGCGCAAGCCGCGCACGATCGCTTGCGCCAGGTGGCGGCATTCTTGCGGACGCATGCGGCAAGCGGCGACGCACCGCATTGCGTGCAGTGGGATGCGGCGGTGGCTTACCTGGCCGAACGGATGGATGCGCAGGACGCGTCGGGCGAGCGGGACGATACCGCCGGCTTGTGGATAAGCGCCAATCTTGATGAACTGGCGTGGCTGCATGGGGATGGCGCGCAGGCGTATCTTGCCCACGCGCGCGCGCTGTGCACGGATCGCTGGAACGCTTTGCAGGACAGCATGCGCGAGGACGACATCGCGGCTGCGTTGCGCTTGCTGGACGTGCAAGGCGCTGATGATGAATCCGGTTGGGCGTGGCGGGTTGGGCTGGGCGGCCTGGCGCATCCGTATTTCTTTCCGCAAGAACCCGCCCGGCGGGTGCGCTATGAAGACTTCGACGAGGACGAAGACCAGGGCGAGGACGAGGACGAAGATGAGGACGACGGCAACGACACCCACCTCGGCGACGGCTTGCATCGCTTTGTTGTGGACAACCTGTGTGGCGTGCGTGCAGGACGCGGCGAGAACAGCCGCGTGGTGGTGCCACCGCAGTTCGATTCCATCTGGCGTTTTGAAGACGGCGTGGCGGCGGTTCTCAAGGACGACAAGCTTGGGCTGATCGATACCGACGGCCGTCAGTTGATGCCGTGCGAGCTAGACGAAGTGTGGAGTTATTCACAGGGTTTGGCGATGGCCCGCGTAGGTGACCTGATCGGCTTTGTGGATAGATCGGGGGCGTGGGCGATTCCGCCCACATTCGAATCGGCCGGCGATTTTTCCCCCGGCGGCTTGGCGCCCGCCTACGAGGCCGGGCGCTGGGGCTTGATCGACCGGCGCGGTGCCTGGGCAAGCGCGCCGGTATGGGACGACATCAATTGGGACGACGCGCTGCATGCCTATGTGACGCAACGCGGTGACGGTTGCGGCCTGATCGATGCGCAAGGTCGACTCGTGCTGGACGCCCTGTACGCCGCGTTGGGGCCGGTGGAGTCGGAGTCCGATCCCGCCACCCTGTGGATAAGCGGCCAGATGCGGATCCGGGTGCTGACCGAGGACGATCAGCGCGGCATTGTGGACACCCAGGGCGGAATCGTCGTGCCCGTGGCCTATACGGATCTGGCCGACATCATCTGGCTACCCGCGCCCGACCCGGCAGAGATCACGCCGCCGCCCGCGGGCCAGGCCGGCCGCTATGTGCGCGTGCTGCGCTGCGTGGAGCACGGGGAATGGGACGAATGGTTCCAAGGCGCCTACGACATGGTCGAACGCCGCGAGGCGCTGCCGTGCACGCAGCACATGGTGTTCGGCCTGATGTGGAAAGACACGCACGGCTGGCTCTGCGCGGTGACGCCGGAACAGGCCAGCGACCACAGTCCGGATGACCTGCACATCGGTATCGCACAAGCGGACGGTGCGTGGCTGCACGAACCGGTCTATGCGTGGATTGGCGTACCCGAGTCGCTGCGCACGGGGGATGGCGTGCACGGCGTGCCATCGGCGATTGCGCACTGCTGGAGCCAGGGTCAGGCCGTGCCGGCCATGCATGTTGACGGCGCCATGCGCTACTTGCATGCGGACGGACGGGTACAGACCGAGCCGCAATAGCGCGGGCACCTTCTAATCCACCCCCTCACACACCTGCTTGATCGTCTGCCTTAACCACCGGTGCGCCGGGTCGCTGTCCAGCCGGGGCGGCCAGGCTTGCACCACCCTGACCGCGGGCGTCACCACTGGCATCGCAAAGCCGCGCAAGGCGAGTCCCAACCGTTCAATGCCCGGCATCAGGTGCTGCGGCATGGTGGGCAGGATCAGGTCTGAGTCGGCCAGCGCAAACAGCGCGGCGTGGAAGGTGGGGGTGATCAACGCGACGCGCCGGGTCAGGCCCAGGCTGGCCAGCGCCTGGTCGATAGGGCCTTGCGCGCGGCCACGGCGCGACACGCTGATGTGGTCGTAGTCCGCCAGGCGGTGTGGCGTGACGGCTCCATCGAAAATCGCGTGCCCGTCGCGCGCCAGGCCGCAGAAAGACGTGGTGAAAAGCGTTTGCACCTTGATGTCCGCGCCGAACTTTTGCGACGAACCAATGTAGAGGTCGGCGTCGTCACGCAAGGCTTCCTCGTCGTCTTCGCTTTCGGAGACAAAGCGCAGCACGGCGCGCGGGGCGTGACGGCAAAGATGTTCGCGCAGGCGGCCACCGAAAGCGCCGACGAACACATCATTGGCGCGCAGCGTGAAGATGCGGGTCAGCGCGCCTAGGTCCGTGTCGCGGCTGAATGCCGACCACACGGATTGCGCCTGCTCCACCGCCGCGCGCACCTGATCCCGCAGTTCCAGCGCGCGCGGGGTGGGCGCCAGGCCGCGTCCTGAACGCACCAGCACCGGGTCGCCCACGGCGTCGCGGATGCGGGCCAGCGTGCGGCTCATGGCGGGCGTGCTCAGGTTGAGCCGACGCGCCGCGCCGGCGACGCTGCCCTCCTGGACGAGCACGTCCAGGGCCAGCAGCAGGTTGAGGTCGGGCGTCGTCATGGCGCCAAGCATAGCGTGCGCGCCGGGCGCGGCTTGGGGCGCAGCGTTGCACGCGATGCAATCGTGGATTGCGATGGGCGGCATTCCCCGGTGTGCGCGCGGGCGCCATGATGCCGTTCGTGGCGGTGCATGGGCGCCGGCCGGAAAACGAAGGAGATAGACATGGCGCTGAAGGTTCTGGAACTGCACCACCACGCGGTGCGCATGCCACTGGGAAAAGTGGCGGCCATGGGCGCGTTCTATGGAGGCGTGCTGGGGCTGGACACGGATGAAGGCCGCTGGGAGATACCGGGCATCGCCGGCTACTTCCTGGACATGGGCAACGATTGCCAGATCCATTTGCTGGGCAGCGATGGCCCCTCGCCCTATTCCCAGGGGCCGGGACGCGACCCTGTGGAAAACCACGTGGCGCTGGCGGTGGACGATATCGCCGAGGCCGAGGCGGAGTTGCAACGCATGGCGGTGGACTACTGGAAGCTGAACAACGTGGCGGCGCCGGAACTCATGCAGCTTTTTCTGCGCGACCCCGTCGGCAACCTGATCGAGCTGCACCAGTTGGGACGCTGCCGCTGCAAACGCAGCGACCGTCTCTTCGCGGATGCGAAGGCCGCCCAGGGCGCGGCGCCGACGCCTGCGCAAGACTGAGCAGTTGGGGATAAGTCATGTTCATCGACCTGAACGTCTTGGCGGGCCCCGAACGCTACAAGCTGCTGACGGCGGCGATCGTGCCTCGGCCCATCGCCTGGATCGTGTCGCGCGGTGACCCGGGGGCCACCAACGTGGCGCCTTTCTCGTTCTTCAACCTGATGTCGGGCGATCCGCCGTTGATCTGTGTGGGCATCGGCATGCGCGACGGCGCGCCCAAGGACACCGCGCGCAATATCGCCGAGCGCGGCGAATTCACCGTCAACCTGGTGTCGACCCGGTTGGCCGCCAGGATGAACGTGACGGCGGTGGACTTCCCGGCCGGCGTGGATGAATCACAGGAAGCGGGGCTGGTGCTGGCGCCGTCCGAACGCATCGGCGTGCCGCGCGTGATGCAGTCGCCCGTCGCGTTTGAGTGCCGGGTGCATGAGCTGCTGCGCATCGACGGCCGCAGCCTGGTGGTGGCCGACGTGGTGGCCATGCATGTGCAGGATGAATTCGTGGCCGACCGCCAACACCTCTATCTGGACGGCGGAAAAATGGACCTGCTGGCCCGGCTGCACAACCCGGGCTGGTATGGCCGCCCGCAGCCGGCGTTCCAGATGCCGCAGTTGAACCTGGCGCAATGGCAGGCGCTGAAGCGGTCTGGCGAAGCGGCCGACTATCTGGAACGGTCCTTCATCTAGCAGGCGGGAAAGGCCGGCCCCTTCACCGGGGCGGCCGCGCCTTCAGATCCGCCATCTCTTCATTCATCAGCTGATGCGCGTAGCGCGAAAACACGCTGACCAGCCGCGTGCGCGTGTGATACGGCGGATACAGCAAGGCCACCGTCACCGGCACCGCCGGGCTGAACGGGCGGACTTCAACGCCGTTGGCCTCGTACTCTTCGCGCGCGGCCAAGGGGTTGATCAGCGCCACGCCCAGGCCCGCGCCCACCAGCGCGCATACGGATGAACCCAGGCCCGCTTCGGCCACCGTCTGCCGTTCCACCTTGGCCGACTTGAAGACGGCGTCGATCTTTTCGCGCAGCGGCGTGGCGCTGGGAAAGGCGATGAAGGGCTCGCCCGCGAAGTCAGCGGGCTTGAGCTTTTTCAGCTTGGTCAGGCGGTGCCCCCTGGGCAGTACCGCCACGCAGTTCATCGTCATCACAGGTTCGACTTGAATGCCCGGGCTGTCGCCCGACAGCATGGCCAGCCCCGTGTCGCAAAAGCCCGAACTGATCCAGTTGTGCACCGCGCTGGCGTTGCCCGAATGGATGGACACCATCACGTCGGGGTACTCGGTCTTGAAGGCCGCGACGATGCGCGCCAGCATGCCGCCCGCCAGCCGTGGCATGGCCGCCACGCTCAGGCGGCTGGCGCTGAACGAGCGGATGCTGGCCGCCGCCGACTCCAGGCCGGCCAGGCCTATAAAGGTTTTTTCCACCTCTTGAAAGAAGCGCGAACCGTCCTGTGTGGGGCTCAGGCGGCTGCCATTGCGATCGAACAAGGGAAACTGGGTGATGGCTTCCAATTGCGCAATTAAGCGGCTAACGTGCGGCTGCGAGGTGTGCACGCGTCGCGCGGCGGCCGTCATCGAGCCGGTCATCATGACGGCTCGGAAGGCCTCGATGTGTCTTAAGCCCATCCGTGGAATGGCCATATCAAATCCGTATAGAGGAATACCTGATTGGAACTGGATAAAACCATACTGCTAGTTGATACTTTTTGCCAGCCGCGGGGCTCATCGCGGGACGTGGCGGACGCCGGACAAACCGGCGCCGCCGATCGTGACTACAAACACGCGCCGATCGCACGGCGCCAAGGGAATCAGATGAAAGCATTTGCCGCGATCTCCGTTGCTGCCGCCCTGCTGGGCAGCACGGCCACCGCCCACGCCGAAGGCACCAGCCGCCTGGACAAGATCCGCGAAACCGGCGTGATCACGCTCGGCCACCCCGAGACCTCGGTACCCTTCGCCTATCTCGACGGCAACCAGAAGCCCATCGGCTACTCGGTCGAGATCTGCCAGGAAGTGGTGCAACACATCAAGACCGCGCTGAAGCTGCCCAAGCTGGAAGTGCGCTACAACCCGACGACTTCCGCCACGCGCATCCCGCTGCTGGCCAATGGCACCATCGACCTGGAATGCGGCAACACCACCAACAACCTGGCACGCCACAAGCTGGTGTCGTTCGCGCCCACGACCTTCGTGGCGCAGGTGGTGCTGGTGGCGCGCAAGGACGGCGGTGTGGATCCCAACAACCTGGAATCGTTCCGGGGCAAGACCATCGCCGCACAAGCCGGCGGCCAGACTTTCCGCCTGATCTCGGAATTGAACGCCAAGGGTAACCTGGGCATCACGATGGCGCCCACCAAGGACACCGCCGAGACCATCCTGATGGTGGAATCGGGCCGTGCCGCCGGGTCGGCCAACGACGACGGCATCGCCTATGGCGCCGTGGCCTCGTCGAAGAATCCGGATGCGTTCGTGATCGGCACCAAGGGCCTGGAAATGGCGCCCTACGGCATCATGGAACCCAAGGACGACCCCGCATTCAAGAAGGTGGTGGACGACGCCGTGGTGGACCTGATGAAGACCGGCAAGGTCGCGGCGATCTACAACAAGTACTTCAATTCGCCGATTCCCCCGAAGCAGATCAACCTGAAGTATCCGATGAGCGATGCGCTCAAGCGCGCGCTGGCCAACCCGACCGACTCGGGTGACCCGAAGGCATACGAGTAACCAGCAAGTTGTCCGCGGGACGCCCAGGCGTCCCGCGGCGGTTTTGGGGCAAGGCGCCACGCACGGCGCCGCCATCTAGGGCACGGGCATGAATTACAACTGGAGTTGGAGCGTCTTCCTGGAGATGTCGCCGGACGGCGTGCACACCTTCCTGGAAACGCTGCTGATCGGCGTGGGCTGGACGCTGGCGCTGGCGCTGACGGCGTGGGTCTTTTCGCTGTTGCTGGGGTCTTGGCTGGGCGTGATGCGCACGGCGCAGTCGCGCGTGATGAACGTGCTGGGGGCGACCTACGTCGAGCTGTTTCGCAACATACCGCTGCTGGTGCAGATGTTCCTGTGGTATTTCGTGCTGCCTGAATTGCTGCCGCATGCCTGGGGCCTGGCGATGAAGCAGATGCCGCAGCCGTGGGGGCAATTCGTGCCTGCCGTGCTGTGCCTGGGGTTTTATGGTTCGGCGCGCGTGGCCGAGCAATTGCGCGCCGGCATCCAGTCCTTGCCGCGTGGCCAGTTCCAGGCGGGGACCGCCCTGGGGCTGACCGAGGTGCAGGTGTACCGCTACATCATCCTGCCCGAGGCGTTTCGCATCGTGCTGCCGCCGCTGACGTCCGAGTTCATGGGCACCATCAAGTATTCCTCGGTGGCGCTGACGATCGGCCTGCTGGAGCTCACCGGCCAGGCGCGTTCGATGCAGGAATTCAGCTTTCACATCTTCGAGGCGTTCTCCGCCGCGACGGTGATCTACCTGATCCTCAACGGTATCGTCGTGCTGGGCATGCGCCTGCTTGAACGGCATATCGCGGTGCCCGGCTTGATCGGCGCGGCCAGCAAAGCCGGTCCGGCCGCGGTCAAGACCGCCGCCCTGAGCCGATAGGGGATCGCGATGGGTAAATTTGATTTCGACGTTATTTCGACCGCGCTGCCCTATCTGTTCCAGACGGGCATGACGTTCACCCTGACGCTGACGGTGCTGGCCGCCGTGATGGGCCTGGCGCTGGGCACGCTGCTGGCCATGATGCGGCTGTCGCGTTTCAAGATTCTGTCGGTGCCGGCGGGCATCTACGTGAACGTGATGCGCTCGATTCCGCTGCTGCTGGTGATCTTCTGGTTCTACTTCCTGATGCCGTACATCGCGGCCTGGGTGGTGGGCTCGGCCACGCCCTTGCGCGTGGGGGCGTTCAATTCGGCGGTCATCACTTTCACCTTGTTCGAGGCCGCGTACTTTTGCGAAATCATGCGGGCCGGGATTCAGTCGATTGCGCGCGGCCAGGTGTCGGCCAGCATGGCGATCGGCCTGACGCCGTGGCAGGGCATGCGCTACGTGGTGCTGCCGCAGGCGTTTCGCAACATGGTTCCCGCGCTGTTGACCCGCGTGATCATCCTGTTCCAGGACACGTCGCTGGTCTATGTGCTGTCGTTGACCGACTTCCTGGGCGCGGCGTCCAAGATCGGCCAGCGCGATGGCCGGCTGGTGGAGCTTTATCTATTCGTGGCGGTGGTGTATTTCGTGATCTGCTTCACGGCGTCCCGCCTGGTCAAACTACTGGAAAAGCGCACCCGTGTGCTGCGATAGGGTTTAGCGATGCAACTATCTTCGACGCCTCCGATGATCGAGATCTCGCAGGTCAGCAAGTGGTACGGCGCCTTTCAGGTGCTGGATGAATGCACGACGACAGTCGGCAAGGGTGAAGTCGTGGTGGTGTGCGGGCCGTCGGGTTCCGGCAAGTCCACGCTGATCAAGACCGTGAACGCGCTGGAGCCCTTTCAAAAGGGCAACATCGTGGTCAACGGTATCTCGGTGGGCGACCCGCGCACCAACCTGCCGAAGCTGCGTTCGGTGGCCGGAATGGTGTTCCAGCACTTTGAACTGTTCCCGCATTTGTCGGTGACCGAAAACCTGTGCCTGGGCCAGACCAAGGTGCTGGGCCGTGGCAAGGAAGAGGCCCGCGCCCGGGCGCTGACGCTGCTTGAGCGCGTGGGCCTGTCGGCGCACAAGGATAAGCACCCCGGTGAACTCTCGGGCGGCCAGCAGCAGCGCGTGGCGATTGCGCGCGCGCTGTCGATGGACCCCGTGGTGATGTTGTTTGACGAGCCCACCTCGGCGCTGGACCCCGAGATGGTCAACGAGGTGCTGGACGTTATGACCGACCTGGCCAGCGAAGGCATGACGATGATGGTGGTGACCCACGAAATGGGGTTTGCCCGCCGCGTTGCCGACCGTGTGATCTTCATGGACGGCGGCAAGATTGTCGAAGACTGCGTCAAGGACGAATTCTTCGGCAATGTCGAGGAGCGTGCCCCGCGCACGCGCCAGTTTCTTTCCAAGATTTTGCAGCATTGATACCCATGACCCAGCGGACTCCCGCCGACAATCCCGCCCTTCCCGTCGACCTGCGCAGCGACACGGTGACCCATCCGACGGCGGCCATGTACGAACGCATGCGCACCGCCCCGATCGGCGACGACGGCCTGGATGGCGACCCTTCCGTGCGCGCGCTGGAAGCCCACGTGGCGACGCTGCTGGGCAAGGAAGCCGGGCTGTTCGTGCCCAGTTGCACGATGGCCAACCTGCTTGCCGTATTGGCGCAAACGCAGCGTAACGAGCAGGTGGTGCTGGAGTCGTCCGCCCACATGTACACCTCGGAACGCGGCGCGGCTACCTTTACCGGGCTGTTCTACCAGGGCGTGTCCGGCACCGATGGCGCGATGGACCTGAACCGGCTTGAAGAGGCGCTGTTGTCCGGTGGGCACCGGCTGAAGACGGCGCTGGTGGCGATGGAAACGTCGCACAACAACGCCGGGGGCGCCGTCCTGCCGCTGGAGCACATGCGCGCGGTGTACGGCATGGCCAACGCCGGCGGCATCCCCGTGCACCTGGACGGGGCGCGCTTGTTCAACGCGGCCGTGGCGCTGGGCGTGCCGGCGGCCGACATCACGCAGTACGCCGACACGGTGTCGCTATGCCTGTCCAAGGGCTTGAGCGCACCCGTGGGCGCGGTGCTGGTGGGCAGCAAGGCCGTGATGGCCCGCTCGCGCACGCTGCGCCGCATGCTGGGCGGCACGCAGCGCCAGTCGGGCATCATGGCGGCGGCCGGCCTGGAAGGCGTGCAGACGATGACCGACCGGCTGGTCGAAGACCACGTGCGCGCGCGCCGCTTGAGCGATGGCATCAACCGTCTGGCGCCGGCCTTGTCGGCCACGGTGCCGCAGACCAATATCGTGCAGGTCGAGACCGCCGACTCCGGCATGACCAACACGCAGTGGGTGGCGGCCTTGCAAGCCGAAGGCCTGCTAACGCGCCCCTGGGGCCGCACGCGCCTGCGTTGCGTCACCCATCGCCACATCGAGGACGAGGACATCGACAGCGCTGTCCAGGCCTTCGCGGCGGTGCTGGAAAAGCGCTGAAAGTCACTGAAGAATCGCTGAAAGCCAGCGCTGAAAACTGGCCCTGAAACCCCGTGTTCATCGACGCCGCCGGCTGGTTCCGGCGGTGCGATAATGCCGCATGTCCACGACTCACCTCACCCGAAAAGACTATTTCTGCGCGCTGGCGGTTGTGGTCATATGGGGCCTTAATTTTGTAGTCATGAAGGTCGGCATGCGGGGCTTGTCGCCCATGATGCTGGGCGCGCTGCGATTTGCGCTGGCTGCCTTTCCCCTGATTCTTTTCGTGCGCCGGCCGCAACTGCCGTGGCAGTGGATCGCGGCCTACGGGCTGGTGCAGGGGCTGGGCCAATTCGGCCTGCTGTTCACCGCGCTGAAATTCGGCATGCCGGCGGGCATGGCTTCGTTGGTTATCCAGACCCAGGCATTCTTCACCTTGCTGCTGGCGGCGCCCGTGCTGGGCGAACGCGCGCGGCGGCATCACTGGATCGGCCTGGGCGTGGCCGCGCTGGGGCTGGCGGTGATTGCGGGTGGCCGGGGCGAAGGGCCGGGCCAGATGACCATGCTGGGCTTTGCGCTGACGCTGGGCGCCGCATTCATGTGGGCAGCGTCCAACATGATCGTGCGGCGGGCCAGCCGCAAGGCGCCCGGCTACGACCCGTTTGCCTTCATTGCCTGGAGCAGCGCCGCGCCGGTGCTGCCGTTCCTGCTGCTGGCCGTGCTGATCGATGGCTGGGAGCCCGTGGTGGGCATGATCACCGGCATCGGCTGGGGCGAGGCGCTGTCGGTGCTGTACCTGGCGGTCCTGGCGACGCTGGTGGCCTACACGCTGTGGACACGCTTGCTGACGCGCCACCCAGCGGCCAAGATCGCGCCGTTCTCGTTGCTGGTGCCGGTGGTGGGCCTGTGGGCGGCGTCCATGGCGTTTGGCGAACAGTTGCAGCCCTTGCAGTGGCTGGGCGCGGCCGGCGTGCTGGCGGGCCTGATCATCAATCAGGTCGGCGGGCGCTGGCTGCGCAGCCGCTGATTTTCCCGTCGAACCGGGTTACCAAGCTCGTCGCAGCCCCGCCGTAACTACTGTCTCAACCCGGCCTCAACTCCTCGGCCGACCGGACTACGGCTTAACGCCGAGGCGCTGGGTCGCCTACTCCCTGCCTACACCTGTTCAAAGCGGATGTAACGCTTGTCGGTGTATTCGCGGCGGGTCGTGATTTCCTGCACGGACGCGCCCGGCGGGCCGCGCCGCAACCACTCAAGCATGTGATCCACCTGGTCGGGCGTGCCCTGCACCAGGGCTTCGACCGTGCCGTCCAGCAGATTCTGCACCCAGCCCGTCACACCCAGCATGTGGGCGCGCCGCACAGTGGCGTGGCGATACCCCACGCCTTGCACCGTGCCGCTGACGGACACGAGGACGGTTTCGATAGGGGAGTCGGTTTTAGGGTCTTGCATGGATTTTTCCTTCGGATGATGCGCCGCCAATGGGATGAGTAGGCGGATAAGGCTACAGCGGATGGTCTATAGGCCCGGTGGGCATCGAAGCGATACGTTAGTGCTCATGTCAAAACGTGCCAACGGGAACACCCGCTACTAGAGCTTGGAGAAGCCATTATGGAAGAGACCAGTTTGTTGTCGGAAGCTGAGACAGCGCGCTACAGGGATCAGGGCTACCTGGCCCTGAAGGACATGTGCCCGCAGGATGAGGTGGGCTACATCCGCCGCACCCTGCTGGACTTGTTCGCGAATAAAACGGGATACAACGAGGGTGCGCAGTATGACTTCGTCAGCCGCGACGACCCGTCCAAGCCCGCGAAGTTTCCAAGCCTGCACGATCCGCGTCATTATGCCCCTGGTCTGCTGAAGACGACTTACCACGAGCGTACGCTGGACCTGGCGCGGCAGTTGCTGGGCGAAGAGGCGGCGCTTTATGGCGAGCACGCACTGCTCAAGCCTGGCCCGTTCGGCCCGGAAACGCCGTGGCACCAGGACGAGGCGTTCCGCTCGCCCGACTTCGTCTACAACGAGCTGAGCATCTGGCTGGCGCTGCAACCCGCCACCGTGGAAAACGGCTGCATGCAGTTCATCCCCGGGTCCAACAAATGGGACGTGCTGGAGCACCGTTCGCCCGGCGGCGACAAGAGCCTGCATCCGCTGGAATGCTGCGGCGACTTCCGGCGCGACCAGGCGGTGGCCGAACCGCTGGATCCGGGCGGCATCACCGTCCACGACGCCCGCACGCTGCACTTCACCGGGCCGAACACGTCGCCGTCACCGCGGCTGGCGTACATCCTGATCTACAACACGCCGCCGGTCTACAAACCGGGGCGTCGCGAATTTCCGTGGCTGGAAGGCCGCTGGACCGATAGCCAGACGCGCAAGAAGCAGTGGCACAAGCGCGGCGGGCTGGCCGTGGACGTGATGCGCCGCTTGCCTGGCGCGCGGCTGACCAGCCCGCGTTGGGTGGCGTGGGCAACCATACGCGCGGTCAGCAAGGTCTGGCCGCGATAGCTCGGGCGACGGGGCCGTAGAGCCCCAGTCAGAGGGGGGGCGAACGAGGCCGGCAAGCGACGCTTGCCGGCCTCGGCGCGTATACTGGGCGGCGCCGCAGGGCCTGTCGCCCAAGCGTTGCGGCGCAGCCGCCCGCAGCCGGCGGCTCCAGATTCCAAGAATACAAAACGTAGCTGGCGCCCCTCTCTCACTCCTCAGACCTCTCATGACCGCTAACCTTTCTACGATCACCTGCATCGAAGATCTGCGAGTCGTCGCGCAAAAGCGCGTGCCGCGCATGTTCTACGACTACGCCGATTCCGGCGCCTGGACCGAAGGCACCTACCGCGCCAATGAAAGCGATTTCCACAAGATCAAGCTGCGCCAGCGCGTGGCGGTGAACATGGAAGGCCGGTCGCTGCGCACCACGATGGTGGGCCATGACGTGGTGATGCCGCTAGCGATTTCGCCCACCGGCCTGACCGGCATGCAGCATGCCGACGGCGAGATCCTGGCGGCCAAGGCCGCGGCGGATTTCGGCGTGCCGTTTACCTTGTCCACCATGAGCATCTGCTCGTTGGAAGACGTGGCCGAAGCCACCAGGAAGCCGTTCTGGTTCCAGCTCTACGTGATGCGCGACCGCGAGTTCGTGGCCAACCTGATCGACCGCGCCAAGGCCGCCGGCTGCACGGCGCTGGTGCTGACGCTGGACTTGCAGATCCTGGGCCAGCGCCACAAGGACATCAAGAACGGTCTGTCGACGCCGCCCAAGCCCACGTTGCGCAACCTGATCAACCTGGCGACCAAGCCGCGCTGGTGCATGGGCATGCTGGGCACCAAGCGCCGCACGTTCGGCAACATCGTCGGGCACGCCAAGGGCGTCAGCGACCTGTCGTCGCTGTCGGCCTGGACGGCCGAACAATTCGACCCGCGCCTGAGCTGGGACGACGTGGAATGGATCAAGCAGCGCTGGGGCGGCAAGCTCATCATCAAGGGCATCCTGGATGTGGAAGACGCGCAATTGGCCGCCAACAGCGGCGCCGACGCGTTGATCGTCAGCAACCACGGCGGCCGCCAACTGGACGGCGCCATGTCGTCGATCGCCGCGCTGCCGGCGATTGCGGATGCGGTGGGTTCGAAGATTGAAGTCTGGATGGACGGCGGCATCCGTTCCGGCCAGGACATCCTGAAGGCGGTGTCGCTGGGTGCGCGCGGCACGATGATAGGCCGCGCATTTTTGTATGGCCTGGGCGCGTATGGCCAGGCGGGCGTCACCCGCGTGCTGGAGCTGCTGTACAAGGAAATGGATACCACGATGGCGCTGTGCGGCCGCCGCAATATCGAGGTGGGCGATCGCAGTATTTTGCTTCCGGGCACGTATCCGACGTGATGCGGTAGGCCCGGCAATGTGGCCGGGTTGTTTCGGGTTCTGGCGTTGCTTGATGGGTTGCGCGCGATCGTCATCTGCATTCTTGCCGCGAATCTTGCGCGCTTCACCCATCCTACGAGCTTCGTAGGATGGGTGAAGCGCGCGATGCTTTGCACAAGAACCCCATCGCCAATCGCGCGTAACCCATCACCCCCCCGCCAAGATATAGCCGGATCATTTCGGGTTCCACCGACGCCCACCCCCCAACATCACCCCCCGTTGCCCGCGCCCAGGTACTGGCTGGGGCGGCGCAGCGCGGGGTCGAAGGGGTTGATCTGCGCGCCTACCGCGTCGGCCTCGCGGCGCAGCATTTCAACGATCAGCGGCAGGCGTTCGTCGTCGATGCGTTCAATGGGGGCGGCCACGCTTAGCGCTGCCACCGTAACGCCGTTGGGGTCGTAGACCGGCACCGCCAGCCCCGCAATGTTCGGAAACACGCCCTGCCCCTGGCTGCGCGCGTATCGCCGTTCCAGGCATTCCTTGATGCGTACCCGCATCGAAATCTCGTCCACAAACCCCAGATGGTGCAAGCGCGGGATGTTGAAGCGGATGACTTCTTCGCGTTCGGCTTCCGGCAGGCTGGCCAGCAGCACCAGGCCGCCCTGGCCCATGCCCAGGGGCACGCGCCCGCCGATATCGCCGGTATGCGAACGCACTGGGAATGCGCCATCCACGCGGTCCACGCAGACCGCGTCAAAGCCGCTGCGCACCAGCAGAAAGATGGTGTCGTTCAACATGCCCGACAGGCGCAGCATGGCCGGGCGGTATAGCGAGCGCAGGCTGGACTGGTGCGTGCCGGCCGCCGCCGCCAGCGCAAAGAACGCCACGCTCAGTTGATACCCCTTGCTTTGCGCGGGCTGCTCCACCACGCCTTCCTGCATTAAGCCCTGAAGCACGCGGTGCACCGTGGCTTGCGCCTGCCCGGTACGCGCCGCGATGTCGGTCAGGCGCAGCTTTTCCCCCTTGGCGTCGGCCAGCACGCGCAGCACGGCGAACGCCCGTTGCAACACACCCTGGCCGCCCGAATCATCCGCTGTCTCTGATTTCTTCATTATTGAATTCCGATAATCAAAATATTTAACCGTATTTTTATCAGTAAATTCAGTCAGATGGAAAGTATCAACAAAAAATTCGATTCTTCGGAAAACCCTAATTGACCCTGCCTTTTCGCGAATCCTAGACTGCCCCATCAATAAGCCGCCGCACCGGGAAACCGGATCAACGGGCGGCACAACGCCCGCACCGGGCGACGGGGTTTGGAAAATGTCATTTCTGCGGCTGGACAACGTCTCGAAGAACTACGGCGACCTGCGCGTCGTTTCCGATCTGAACCTGACCGTTGAAAAAGGGGAATTCGTCTCGCTGCTGGGGCCGTCGGGCTGCGGCAAGACCACCACCTTGCAGATGATTGCCGGCTTTGCGGACGTGACGCAGGGCGTCATCACGCTGGACGGGCGCGACATCACCCACGCCAAGCCCAATACGCGCGGGCTGGGCATCGTGTTCCAAAGCTATGCGCTGTTCCCGCACCTGACCGTGACCGACAACGTGGCCTTCGGCTTGAAGATGCGCAAGGTCGAACGCGCCGAACGCCAGGACCGCGTGCGCGAAGCGCTGGCGCTGGTGAAGCTGGACAAGCATGCCGACCGCTACCCGCGCGAGCTGTCCGGCGGCCAGCGGCAACGCGTGGCGCTGGCCCGCGCGCTGGTCATCCGCCCGCCCGTGCTGCTGCTGGACGAGCCCCTGTCCAACCTGGATGCCAAGCTGCGCGAAGACATGCAGTTTGAACTGCGCGGCATCCAGAAAAAGATCGGTACGACCACCGTGATGGTCACGCATGACCAGGCCGAAGCCTTGTCCATCAGCGATCGCGTGGTGGTCATGCAGGACGGCCGCGCCACGCAGGTCGACGCCCCATTCCGCATGTACGAACATCCGCAAAGTGAATTCATTTCGCGCTTTGTGGGCAAGACCAACCTGCTGCCCGGCCGCGTCACCCGCTGCGGCGAGCAAGCCGAAATCGAGACCGGCGCGCTGCGTGTCCTGGTCGATGGCGAAGGCTTGCGTCATGGCGACAACGTGCAGTTGTCGCTGCGCCCGGAAAAGCTGGTGCCGGTGCCCCCAGGCCAGGGCAAGCTGGCCTGTGTGGTCAGCACGCGCTACTTCCTGGGCAGCCAGTGGATGTACGACCTGGATTCGCCGGTGGGCACGCTGACCATCCTCACGCCCAACGACGGCCGCCGCCCGCATGACGATGGCGAGGCCATCGGGCTGGACTGGGCCGAGGGCGTGTTGCGCGTGCTGCGCGCCCCGGCCGCCCCGGCCGTGCAAGAGGCCGCCTGACATGGCAACGCTGACTCACGCCGCGGCCGGCCCCAAGCCCCGCAACGACGGCCTGCTTGCCATCCTGGGTTCCATCCCGCTGACCATCGTATTTTTGACCCTGGTGCTGACGCCGCTGGGGCTGACGCTGGTGCTGTCCTTCCGTCCGTTCGACTACAGCGCGGGCATCCTGCCGGGCCATACGTTCGAACACTATCTGGCGGTGGTCACCGACAGCTACTTCGTCGAAATCTTCTGGCGCACCTTCTGGATCGCCGGCGTGACCACGCTGATCTGCGTGCTGATCGGCGCGCCCGAGGCCTACATCCTGTCGCGCATGGGCAAGCCCTGGCGCTCCATCTTTCTCTTGGTGGTGCTGTCGCCGCTGTTGATCTCGCTGGTGGTGCGCGCCTTTGGCTGGAGCATGCTGCTGGGCCCGCACGGTGTCGTCGGCCGCGCCGCCGACGCCTTGGGGCTGGGGCCGCTGCTGTACACGCCCACCGCCGTCATCATCGGCCTGGTGCACGTGATGCTGCCCTTCATGGTGATCCCCGTTTGGACCTCGCTGCAAAAACTGGACCCCACCGTCGAGCACGCCGCGCTATCGCTGAACGCCTCGCGCTTTCAGACGCTGACGCGCATCGTGCTGCCGCAGGCCATGCCGGGCATTCTGTCGGGCAGCCTGATCGTGTTCGGCCTGTCGGCAAGCTCGTTCGCCATTCCCGCCCTGCTGGGTGGACGCCGCCTGAAGATGGTGGCCACCGTGGTGTACGACGAGTTCCTGACCGAGCTGAACTGGCCGCTGGGCGCGGCCATCGCCATCATCCTGCTGGTGGTCAACGTCGTGATCATGATGGCCTACAACCGCGTTGTTGAACGCTCTTACCGCCGCAGTCTGGGCTAAGGCGCCAAGGAACCAACATGCAAAAAAATGGCCCCTTCGCGCTGGCGTTCAACTTCCTGGTGGTGGTGTTCGTGCTGGCGCCGCTTGCCATCGTGTGCCTGGTGGCATTCACGCCCGACACCACCCTGACGGTGCCCACCACCCGCTTTTCGCTGCGCTGGTTCCGCGCCGTGTTCGAGCACCCCAACTTCATGCAGGCATTCCAGAACAGCCTGTGGCTGGCCTTTCTGTCGGCCACCATCGCCGTCTGCCTGGCCGTGCCCGCCGCCATCGCCATCACGCGCTACCGCTTTCCGGGGCGCGACGTGTTGAACGGCTTGTTCCTGTCGCCGCTGATGATTCCGCATCTGGTGCTGGGCGTGGCGCTGCTTCGATTCTTCGCGCTGATGGGCATGGCGGGCAGCTTTCCCTGGCTGGTCGCCGCGCACGTCGTCGTCATCACGCCTTACGTGATGCGGCTGGTGATCGGCGCGCTGGTCGGCTTTGACCGCTCGATTGAACACGCCGCCCTGTCGCTGGGCGCCAGCCGCGCCACGGTGTTCTTCCAGATGACCTTGCCGCTCATCATTCCCGGCGTGTCGGGCGGCTGGCTGCTGGCCTTCATCAACAGCTTCGATGAACTGACGATGTCGGTGTTCATCACCGCGCCGTCCACCATCACCCTGCCCGTGCGCATGTACATGTACGCCACCGAATCCATCGACCCGATGATGGCGGCCGTGTCCGCGCTGGTCATCGCGCTAACCGCCGTCACCATGCTGCTGCTGGACCGCGTGTATGGCCTGGACCGCGTGCTGGTGGGGCAGAAATGAAACCCTTGCCGATGGCGAAAAGAGAGGCGCCGGCATCATGGCAATACTGAAACGCCTGGCCGAAACGGCCCGGCCCGCCGTGCCCTTCATGCTGGACGGTCAAGCCTGCCAGGCCCTGGCGGGCGACACCGTGCTGACCGCCGTGCTGACGCAAGCCGAACGCCTGCGCCATTCCGAATTCAGCGGCGCGCCGCGCGCCGGCTTTTGCATGATGGGCGCGTGCCAGGACTGCTGGATGCAGCTGGAAGACGGTTCGCGTCTGCGCGCGTGCTCCACCTTCATCGAACCCGGCATGCGCCTGCAAAGCACGCCCCTGCCGCCCGCCGCCGTGCCGGGCACCTTGGCGGTGGCCGCCTGGCCCGAGGACGACATCGCATGAGCATCGTGATGCCCGTTATCGTCGGCGCAGGCCCTGCCGGTGTGCGCGCCGCCCAGGCGCTTGTGGCACAGGGCCTGCGGCCCGTAATCCTGGATGAGGCCCCCCGTGCGGGCGGCCAGATCTACCGCCAGCCGCCGCCGGGATTCCAACGCGCAAAGCCCGCGTTGTATGGATTCGAACACCGCAAGGCCGATGCCGTGCACCGCGCCATGAACGACATGCTGGCGCAGGTGGACTACCGCCCCGGCAGCCTGGTGTGGAACGTGGAAGGCAAGACGCTGGACGTGCTGCAAGACGGCGTCAGCACCGCCGTGCCCTACACGCATCTGATCCTGGCCACGGGCGCCACCGACCGCGTGCTGCCCTTTCCCGGTTGGCTGACACCCGGCGTCTACACCTTGGGCGGATCGCAAGTGGCCTTGAAGTTCCAGGGCTGCGCCATCGGGTCGCGCGTGGTGTTCATGGGCACCGGGCCGCTGCTGTATTTGGTGGCCTACCAATACGCCCGCGCCGGCGCGCAGGTGGCGGCCGTGCTGGACACGTCGCGCTTTACCGACCGCCTGGCGGCGCTACCCGGCATGCTGCGCGCGCCCGGCCTGTTGGCCAAGGGGCTGTACTACATGGCGTGGTTGCGCGCGCATGGCGTGCCGCTGCGTAGCGGCGTGCGGCCGATAGCCGTGCAGGGCCAGGCGCGCGTCACGGGCCTGAGCTACCGCCAGGGCGGCCGCGAATACAGCGTGGAATGCGATGCGCTGGCCTATGGCCTGGCTCTGCGTTCCGAAACCCAACTGGCCAGCCTGGTTGGCTGCGAATTCGAATTCAACGCGCGCGACCGTAACTGGACGCCTCGGCGTGACGCCGCCGGGCGCGGCAGCGTGCCGGGCGTCTACGTGGCCGGCGACGGCGCAGCAATCGCAGGCGCCGATGCCGCGGAACTGGCGGGCGAGCGCGCCGCGTTGGCGCTACTGGAAGACATCGGGCAGCCCGTGGATGCCCAGCGCGCGAGAGAGTTGGAAAGCCACCTTGCCGCCAACAGCCGAATCCGGACAGCGCTGGAACGCGCCTTTCCCTTTCCGGAAGATTGGGCGGCAAGCATCGCCGATGACACCGTCATCTGCCGCTGCGAAGAGGTCACCGCCGGCACGGTGCGGCGCGCGGTGCACGACACGGCGGCACAAGAGATGAACCGAGTGAAGGCGCTGACGCGCGTGGGCATGGGCCGCTGCCAAGGCCGCATGTGCGGCGCGGCCACAGCCGAGGTGCTGGCGCAGGCCTGCGGCCGCACACCCGCCGAAGTCGGGCGCCTGCGCAACCAGCCGCCGGTCAAGCCCGTGCCGGTGCGCGTGGTGTGCCTGGAGCGCCAGGAAAAGGTGTCGGCATGACGCAGCGCATCGACACCGAGGTGGCCATCATCGGCGGCGGCATCGTGGGTGGCAGCGCCGCGCTGTTCCTGCGCCGCGCGGGCGTGCCCGTCGTGCTGTTGGAGTCCGCGCTGTGCGGCGCGCGCGCAAGCGGCGTGAACTACGGCGGCGTGCGCCGCCAGGGACGCGGCCTGGAACAGATGCCCCTGACGCGGCGCGCGCACGAACTCTGGGGCCAGTTGCCCGCGCTGATCGGCATCGACGGCGAATACGTGCGCTCTGGCCATTTGAAACTGGCGGCGTCTGACGCCGACATGGCGCTGCTTGAGGCGTATCGCGACCGCACGCGCGGCTTCGGCATGAACCTGCGGCTGCTTGGCCGCCACGACCTTGCCGACCGCTTCGGCTGGCTGGGGCAAGACGTGGTGGGCGGATCGCTCTGCCCGGAAGACGGCCATGCCAACCCCAGGTTGGTGTCGCCCGCCTTCGCGCGAGCCGCCGCCGCGCTGGGTGCCGACGTGCGCGAAGGCGTGCGCGTCACCACCGCTGAACATGATGGCTCGCGCTTCATCGTGCGCGCGGACGGCCTGGAAGTGCGCTCGCGCTACCTGCTGAATTGCGCGGGTGCCTGGGCCGGACAGTTCGCCCAAAGCTTTGGCGAAGCCGTGCCTGAAACCGCCATCCATCCCTTGATGATGGTCACCGAACCGCTGCCCGTCTTCATGGACGTCAGCCTGGGCGTGCAAGGTGGCGGCATCTATGCGCGCCAGGTCGCGCGTGGCAATTGCGTGATCGGAGGCGGGCGCGGCGTGTCGTCCGGCGCGGACTACGCACGCCCCGGCCGCGCTGGCCTGGGGGCGCTGATGGCCAACGCCATGAAGCTGCTGCCGGTGCTGCGCGGTGCGCAGGTCATCCGTTTCTGGACGGGCGTGGAAGGCAACATGCCCGACCACAATCCGGTGCTGGGACCCAGCGCCACCACGCCTGGCCTGTTCCATGCCTTCGGCCTGTCGGGCGCGGGCTTTCAGATTGGCCCCGCCGTGGGTGAAGTGTTGTCCGAACTGGTCGTGCGCGGCCAGTCCTCCATTCCTATCGATGCGTTTCGCATCGAACGATACGCGGTGGCCGCTCACGCCGCCGTGGCTCGGCCCGGACCTGTTCGTGAGCAAACGCTGGAGTCACCATGATGGATAAGAAACAGGGCGCATCGCGCCTGAGCAAGGGGAAGCGGTTGTTGGGCGCGGCGATGTTGATGATGCTGTCGGCAGGCGCGATGGCGGATCAGAAAACCTTGTACGTCGGCATGAACGGCGGCGACATGGAGCGCGCGTTCACGCAGTACGTATTCCCTCCCTTTGAAAAAGCCAACAACGTGAAGATCGTCGTCGTGCCCGGCACCTCGACGGACGTGCTGGCCAAGGCCCAAGCCTACAAAGACAACCCGCAGATGCACGTCATGTTCCTGGACGACGGCATCATGGCGCGCGCCATTTCCATGGGCCTGTGCCAGCAGCTTAACGACGACCCCGTTCTGAAAGAGCTCTACCCCACCGCCGTGATGAAAGACCGCATGGCGGCCGGCATCGACATCGGCATGACCGGCCTGGGCTACAACACCAAGATGTTCGCCGAAAAGGGCTGGGCGCCGCCCACGTCGTGGATGGACCTGGCCGACCCCAAGTACAAGGGCAAGGTTGTGTTCCAGTCGGCCTCCAGCAGCACCTTCGGCCTGCATGGCTTCCTGATGTTCAACCGCATCCAGGGCGGCGACGACAAGAACTACGAGCCCGGCTTCAAGAAGTGGCCCGACACCATCGGCCCCAACGTTCTGGAATACATCCCCAACTCGGCCAAGCTTGCCGAGATGATCCAGTCCAACGAAGCCGCCATCTTCCCGCTGACGCCCACCGCCATCGCGCGCCTGAAGAAGCGCGACATTCCGGTGGAATACGCGCAGCCCAAGGAAGGCTCGGTGATCCTGATGGTGGGTGAATGCGTCATCGCCAAGAACAGCGAGCCCGAACTGTCGCAGAAGCTGGCGCTGTACCTGTTGTCCGCCAGCGCGCAGGCCAAGGCGCTGGAAATGGGCGGCCACTTTCCGTCGAACAAAAACGTGAAAGCGCCGGCCGACAACGTCGATGCGCTCAAGCGCTTCCAGGGCTACATGGAAAACGCCGAGATCCTGGACTGGGACGACGTCAACAAGGCGCGCCCCGCCTTCAACGCCCGCTGGAACCGCACCGTCGAACGTTGATAAGATCTTGCGGCGCGGCACCTGTGGATAAACCACCGGCGCCGCGCGCAAACCGACGGTGCGCCACGCCCGACGCGCCCGAAGCGTTCGACACAAGGAAAGAGACCCATGCGGCTCATCATCAACTCCGGCGGCCCCCAGGCAATCGACGCCTGGCGCGCGCAGTTCCACACCTTTGCGCCCGGCCTGGACGTGGTGGGCTGGCATGAAGACGTCGAGCCCGCCAGCGTGGACTACGCGTTGGTCTGGGCGCCCGACGCCGGCCGCCTGGCCACCTTTCCCAACCTGAAACTGATCATCAGCGCCGGCGCCGGCGTCGACCACATCCTGGCCGACCCGCACCTGCCACGCCACCTGCCCATCGCGCGCATGGTCACCGCCCGCACCCAGACCGAAATGGCCGAGTTCGTGCTGACCTCTGCGCTGATGCTGACTCGCGATATCAAACGCGTTGTGGATAACCAGGCACGCCGCCATTGGGAGCTTTTTGATTCCCTGCGCGTGGCCGCCGATGTGCGCGTGGGCATCATGGGGCTGGGGCATCTGGGCGTGGCGGCAGCCCAATTGCTGTCGCGCGTGGGCTTTCAAGTCAGCGGCTGGTCACGCGGGGCCAGCAAGCTGGAAGGTTTGCCGTCCTATGCGGGGCAGGAGCAGTTTGGCGAATTCCTGGGCAATACCGATTTGTTGGTCTGCTTGTTGCCGGCGACGGAAGCGACGAAGGGCATATTGAACACCACCACCTTGTCGCAATTGCCGCGCGGCGCCAGCCTTATCAATGCGGGGCGAGGCGCGCACATGGTGGAGAAAGATGTGATTGCCGCGTTGGATAGTGGCCAGTTGCATCAGGCGGTGTTGGATGTGTTTGAAGCCGAGCCGTTGCCGGTGGAGTCACCGTTGTGGTCGCATCCGGGGATCATCATTACGCCGCATTGCGCGGCGATTCCGGACCGCAAGGAACGCGCCCGTCATACGTCGTGGTTGATTGCGGCGAATGAGCGTGGGGAAGCGTTGCCGAATATTTTTGATCCGGGGCGGGGGTATTGAGTGGTGAGGTGATGGGTTACGCGCGTTAGTCGTCGTCGCCCTTGCACAGACCCGGACGCGCTTCACCCATCCTACGATGCAGAGCAGAGCCCAGAAATTGGCGCATGGCGTAGCCCAATAGTTGGCGCATTACGTAGGCGCGAAAATGTGGTGCGATGCATAAGTCCGAAGATTGGCACGTTGCGTAAGCCCCAAAAGGCCGCCCGCGCGGCCGGCCTGGGGCGGGCCCTGCAAGATCTTTCATGCCGCCGACATCGTACGCAAAAATGCCAAGCACGCAGCTCTCCCCCGCTGACGCCAGATTGCCGCAATTCGAGCATGGTGGGGTGGTGGCTGGTGGGGGGCGGGGAGTCGATCAGCCCGAGGGAATCCGTAGGGAGCCGTAGGCGTACGAGGATGACGACGGGGCAGTCCGGAGCGAAGGCTCCGGACCGCAATCGTTGACCCGCTCCCACCAGCCGCCGCCCCGCCGTGCGCCACCAGAATGCGCCACGCCGTGCGTAACGAGAACCCCACCATGCTGTGCGCCACCAGAATGCCGCCACGTCGCGCCTCACAAGAACGCCACCAGCCCCCCCCGTCAAAAATCCCCGCACCCCTTCCAAAAAAACCGCAAAATCCGCAAATCGCCCAAAGCTACATTGCCCTCCAAGGAGCAAGCATGAAGCCCGAAACCCGAACCCTTTACATCGAACGCCTCGACCCCGTTTTGCGTTGGCTTGCCGCCCACCCTGACGCCGACCCCGATCTGCACCAGCTTGCCGACCTGGCTTGCCTGTCGCCGTATCACTTTCACCGGGTCTACCGCGCCATGATCGGCGAAACGGTCAACGCCACCGTCCAGCGCCTCCGCATGCATCGTGCCGCGGCGGCATTGGCGGATTCGCAGGCCTCGCTCAGGGATGTTGCACAACGCGCCGGCTACGACTCCGACGCTGCGTTCAACCGGGCCTTCGGTGCTTTATTCGGCATCCCGCCGGGCCGGTATCGCGCCGCGCGCTCCCTACCCCTAGCCTCCCAGGAGATTGCCATGTACCCCATCGTCATCGAAAACTTTCCCGGCGCCACCTTGGCCGTCCTGCCGCACCAAGGCAACTACCAGGACATCGGACCCGTCTTCACCCGCGCCTTCCTGCTTGCCTTGGGCCGTGGCATCGCCAACCCCGAGGCCACCGGCTTCGGCATCTACTTTGACGATCCCGAACAAGTACCGGTCAGCCAACTGCGTTCATTGGCAGGCATGGTCGTCCAACCCGACGCCGACCTGGGCGACGAACTCGAACGCTTCGACATCCCCGCCACCCGCTGCGCCATCCTCACCTACACCGGCCCCTACAACGAAATGGCCAAGCCCTACCAATGGATGTTCTCGGAATGGCTGCCCGCCAGCGGCTTGGTCCCCGCCGACATCCCCATGTTCGAGCAATACCTGAACGACCCTCGCACCACCCCGCCCGCCCAGCTGCAAACCCGCATCTGCCTGCCGCTGAAATAGCACCCCACGCTACCCCAGCACGCCGGCCAGGTACTGCCTGAGCCAGGCGTGTGCGGGGTCATCCTGATAGCGCTCGTGCCAGTACAGCGACACCGCAATCGGCGGCAACGTCAGCGGCACCTTCTGCGTCACGATGCGTGCCGCGCCCGCCATCGCCCGCGCGATGCTCGCCGGCATCGTCGCAATCAGATCCGACCCTTCCACAATGAACGGGCAAACCAGATAACTCGACAGCGTCGCCACGATCTTGCGGCTGCGGTTCTGCCCCAACAGAATGCGGTCAATCGCCGTACTGAAATAGCGCGTATGCGCCGCCAAATCCAGATGGCCATAACGCAGGTACGCATCCAGATTCCAACGCTTGCGCAAACACGGATGGCCTTCGCGCACGATGCACACCGCCGGCTCCTGATACAAGAACCGCGTGCGTAGATCCGGCGCCGGGTCCGGGAAATAACCCGCAATCAACTCCACATGATTCGTGTCCAGCATGCTCAAACCATGCTGCGGCCGCGCCGGCACGATCTGCAACTGGAAATGCGGAGCATCCACCGCCAGACGCGGGATCAGCTTCGGCAGCAAGGTGTATTGAACATAGTCCGTGGCATACAGCGACAGCGTGCGCGATGAATGTGCCGGGTCGAATGCCTCGCGCGTGCGCGTTGCGCGATGCCAGCTTTCCAGCAAAGGCTTGAAGTTCTGATGCAGCTCCAGCGCGCGCGGCGTCGGCTGCCACGTGCCCCCCTCGCGCACCAGCAACGGGTCGCCAAACAATTGCCGCAGCCGATTCATCGCCGCGCTCATTGCCGGCTGGCTGATGTTCAGTGTGTCCGCCGCGCGCGACACGTTACGGCACGCCATCAAGGCGTCGAAATGCATCAGCAGATTCAAGTCCGGGTTTTTCACGGCCGCGCACCTATAAATGGCATCTATACAAATATAAACCTGTAGGACTGCTGTCATTGAAGTCAGAAGCCTAGGATGGCCCTGTTGTTGCAGCGAACCAGGACCGGACACGCATGATCCGGCCACCACGAAGTTCTATCAACAAGGGGAAACCAAGCCATGAACCAAGGGCTGATACGCAGTTGCTTCCGCATTGCCGCCGGGGTCGCGTTGTTTGCCGCTGCCGGCACCGCCACCGCCGCGTGGCCGGACAAGGTGATCCGCATCGTCGTGCCGTTTGCCGCGGGTGGGTCCACCGACCTCATCGCACGCAAGATCGCCGACGGATTGGGCCAGCGCTTGTCCGCCAACGTTATCGTTGAAAACCGGCCCGGCGCCGGCGGCACCGTCGGCACCGAATACGTGGCCCGCCAACCGGCCGACGGCTACACCATTCTGATGGGCTCGGTCAGCACACACGGCAGCGCCCCGTGCATCTACTCCAAGCTGCCCTACGACGCCGTCAAGGACTTCACGCCCCTGACCGTGGTGGCCACCATTCCCAACGTCATGTCGGTGAACCAATCGGTGCCCGCCAACAGCTTGAAAGAGTTCGTGGCGCTGCTGAAAAAGGAACCCGAGAAGTACTCCTTCGCCTCCAACGGCCAGGGCACGTCCAACCACCTTGCGGCCGAACTGTTCAAGTCCACCGCCGGCGTCTCCATGGTGCACGTGCCGTATCGCGGCTCCGGCCCCGCGCTCATTGATCTGGTGGGCGGCCAGGTCAACATGATGATGGACGTGGTGATGACGTCGTACCCCTACATCAAGGACGGCAAGATCAAGGCGCTGGCCGTGACCTCGCCCGAACGTTCTTCCCTGTTGCCCGATGTGCCCACCGTCGCCGAATCCGGTTACCCCGGCTACGAGGCCATGGTGTGGTTCGGCATGCTGGCGCCCGCCAACATGCCCGAGCCGCTGCGCCAGCAGCTCACGGACGGCCTGGTGCAGACCCTACACGCGCCCGCCATGAAGACGTACCTGGAACAACAGGGCGCGCAGGTGTCGGACGTGGCGGGCCCCGCGTTCGCCACGATGATCAAAAGCGAGATCAGCAAATGGTGCGGGGTGGTCAAGCAAGCCGGCATCCGCCTGGACTGATCTTCCCCGGCTCGACCTTTTCTTTGGAACACACGATATGTATCGCATAGGGATAGACGTCGGCGGCACGTTCACCGACTTCACGATGATCGACGAGGACGCGGGCGTGGTGCACTTCCACAAAGTGCCCTCCACCCCGCACGATCCGTCCGAGGCCATCGCCACCGGCATTGGCCAGATGTTGGCGGACCATGACGTGGCGCCCTCGCAGGTGTCGCACGTGGGCCACGGCACCACCGTTGCCACCAACCTCATCATCGAGCGCAAGGGCGCGCGTGTTGGCCTGATCACCACGCGCGGCTTTCGCGACGTGCTGGAAATTGGCCGCCAGACGCGGCCCCACCTGTACGACTACAGCGTCGGCAAGCCGCCCGTGGCCGTGCCGCGTGAGTTCCGTGTTGAAGTGAGCGAGCGCGTGAGCGCGTCGGGAGACGTGCTCACGCCGCTGGATGAAGCCCAGGTGCAGGCCGCCGCGCGGCAATTCGCCGAAGCCGGTATCGAAGCCGTCACCATTTGCTTTCTGCACGCCTACCGCAACCCCGCGCACGAGCGCCGCGCCGCGCAGATCGTGGCCGAGGTCATGCCCGGCGCCTACATCAGCATGTCGTCCGATGTGCTGCCAGAATTTCGCGAATACGAGCGCCTGTCCACTACGGTGCTGAACGCGGCGGTGGGGCCGAAGATGGCGCGCTATCTGGAACGCTTCCTGCAACGGGTGCGCGACCTGGACATCAGTCACGAGCCGCACACCATCCACTCCAACGGCGGCCTGATGTCGATCGGCACCGTGCGCCAATACCCCGTGCGTACCTGCCTGTCGGGGCCGGCGGCCGGCGTGGTGGGTGCGGCGGCGGTGGGGCGCGCCATCGGCAGCCTGAACCTCGTCACCTTCGACGTCGGCGGCACCAGTACCGACGTGTCGCTGGTGTGCGACGGGCGTCCGCTGTTTACCTCGCATCGGCAGGTGGCGGGCTACCCCGTCAAGACGCCCATGGTCGACATCCACGTGATCGGCGCGGGCGGCGGCAGCATCGCCTGGCTGGACGACGCGGGCGCCTTGAAAGTGGGCCCGCACAGCGCGGGCGCGGTGCCCGGGCCGGTGGGCTATGGCCGTGGCGGGCAGGAGCCCACCATTACCGATGCCGAAATCGCGCTACAGCGCCTGAACCCCATCGCATTGCTGAACGGACGCATGCCCGTGCACGCCCAGGCCGCGCGCGACGTGATCGAGCAGCGCGTGGCGCAGCCGCTGGGCCTGCAACCCGAGGCCGCGGCCGAAGGCATCCTGCGCATCGCGGCAGCCAACATGAGCCGCGCCATTCGCGCGGTATCCACCGAACGCGGCTACGACCTGTCCTGCTTCGCGCTCTACGCCTATGGCGGCGCGGGGCCCTTGCATGCGGTGGAAGTGGCCGAGGAATGCGGCATCCCCGTCGTCATCGTGCCGCAGGAACCGGGCACCATGTGTGCGCGCGGCATCTTGTTGAGCGACATCTCGTTCGACTTCGTGCAAAGCGAAATCTCGCTCGCGTCCGATGACACCTGGCCCGCCATCGCCGCCATCTTCGACGGCTTGCGCCAGCAGGCCGAGCGCTGGCTTGAAACGGAGCGCGTGGACCCGGCACTACGCGTGTGCCATAGCGCCATCGATGCGCGCTATGAAGGCCAGAACTTTGAAGTGCAGGTCAGCCTGGATGGCGTCGACATGGGCGCGGGCGGCCATGCGGAATTCGCCCGCCGTTTTGCCGAGGCGCATGAACGCGAATATGGCTACACGGTGGATGACCGCAAAGTGCAGATCATCAATTGCCGCATGCAGGCCGTGGGCCAGGTGGTGAAGGCGCCGCTTGCGCCGCGCTACATCGGTGGCGTGCTGGAAGACGCCAGCCTGGGACGGCGCAAGGCCTACTTCGGCGCCGAGCACGGCTGGCGGGAGACGCCCGTGTACGACCGCGACCGTGTGCCCACCGGCGCATGCTTCACCGGCCCCGCCCTGCTTGAGGAAATGAGCTCGACCACGGTGGTGGGCGTGGGCCACGCAGCCAGCGTGGACGAGTACGGCAACCTGATCATCCGTTTGCAAGGAGGCTTGCATGAATAAGCCCGACAACGCTAAGCCCGACAACGCCACGCCCGACCATTCCAATACCGCCGTGGCGCTGGCCGACCCCATCGGCATGGAGGTCTTCTGCAACCGCCTGCTCTCCATTACCGAGGACATGAACAACACGCTGGTGCGTGCGTCGTTCTCCACCAACATCAAGGAACGCAAGGATTGCTCGGTGGCCTTGTTCGACGCGGCCGGCAGGCTGGTTGCGCAGGGCACGCAGATTCCGCTGCACCTGGGTTCGCTGGACGGGGCCATGGGCGCGATCTTGCGCACCTACTCCGTCGAGGACATCCGCGAGGGCGACGTGTTCATCTGCAACGACCCCTATCTTGCCGATGGCAGCCACCTGCCCGACATCAACATCGTCACCCCCGTATTCTGGGACGGCGTGCTGCGCTTCTTCGCCGCCAACATCGCGCACCATTCGGACGTGGGCGGCGCGGTGCCAGGGTCCATCGCGGGCGGCTTGAAGTCGATCTTCGAGGAAGGCATTCGCATCCCCGCCTGCCGCATCGCGCGCCACGGCCAGAACGATGAAGACATGCTGCGCCTGATCTGCGCCAACACCCGCGACCCCGAAGAGCGCGTGCTGGACCTGCGTGTGCAGATGGCCACCAACCGCCGTGGCGCGGCCGCCGTGCAAGGCCTGATTCGCCAGATGGGGCTGGACGCCGTGCTGCGCTCGGTGGACGACGTCATCGCCTACACGCGCCGCCGCCTGCTCAACCGAATCGCCGAACTGCAAGCGGGCAGCTACACCTTTCGTAGCGATCTGGACGACGACGGCATGGGCGGCGATCCCGTGCCCATCCAGGTGACGCTTACCGTCAGCCACGACAACCTGCACTTTGATTTCGAAGGCTCCGGCAAGCAGGCGCGCGGCGCGATGAACCTGCCGATCAATGCCCTGCGCGCCTGCGTGTATTACGCCGTGAAAGCGCTGCTGGACCCTGACCTTGCACCCAACGCCGGCTTGTTCGATCCCATCACGCTGTCGGCCCCGGTGGGCACCATCACCAACCCCGAGCACCCGGCCGCCGTGGGCGCGCGGTCCATCACCGCGCAGAAAGTCGCGGGCGCCATCTTCGGTGCGTTCCGTGGCCTGCTGCCGCCGGAAAAGACCATGGCCTCCAGCAATGACTGCTGCCCGGCCATCGTGTTTTCAGGCCGCTGGCGCGAGCGGGCGGGCCACTTCGTGTACTTGGAAACCTTGGGCGGCGGCGCGGGTGCGCGCTTTGATGCGGACGGCATGGACGCCGTGCATGTGCACATGACCAACACCTCGAACCTGCCCGTGGAAGCGCTGGAGAACGAATACCCCCTGCTGATGGACGAGTACGCCATGATCCAGGACTCGGGCGGCCCCGGCCGCACGCGCGGCGGCATGGCGATTGCCAAGCAGATTCGCGCGGTAGGCCCAGGCATCGTGTTCTCGGCGCGGTCGGATAGCCATACGGTGGGTGTGGCGGCGGGTGTGGATGGTGGCGGCGAGGGGCGGCGTGCCCGGCTGGTGCGCAACTTCGGCACGCCGCAAGAGGAAGAGCTGTTTTCCAAGACCGCCAACATTGCGCTGGGGGCCGGCGAAAGCGTGCGTATCGAAACGCCCGGCGGCGGCGGCTATGGGCCGCCCGCCGAACGCACCCGGGCACGCATCGCCCAAGACCTGGCCGACGGCAAGATCAGCTTGGATGCGGCACGCACGGCCTACGGTATGCGAGGCGTGCGCGCGGCCGACGGCGCAGGGGCAACTACCCCACGTTGAGGGTCATGGAGTACTTCATCTTGTCGTGCGGGAAGGTGGTGATGGTGGCCAGCAGCAGCAAGCCGCCATCGCCGTAGTAGCGGCGGGTGATGACGAAGCCCGCCGTCTTGGGTTCCACCTTGAGCTGCTTGGCGATGGTGGCGTTGATGGGCGTGGCCGAGAACTCCTGGTTGACCTCGGTGATGCGGTCGCCGAAATGGTCTTCGATCAGGCGCAGTAGCGAGATGCGTGATTTGACGTCCACGCGCACGTCCGAATGCTCGGGGTCCGCGTAGATCAGCGTGCTGGCCGCGGCGGTGCCCTGGTCGTCGAGCGTTTTGATGGAGTTGATATGCAGCCAGGACTTGTCAGCGGGGCAGCCCAGCGATTCGGCCAGCCGCTTGGGCAGCTTGATGGTGCGCACGTCCTGCACCAGCAGCGCGGCGTTGCGCGCGTACTGGAGCAGGTCGGGGAATTGCGAGATGCGTTGCGTGAAGCGCGTGCTGGCGCGAGCCGTTTCAACGCGGGTGCCCACGCCGGGGCGGCGCGACACCATGCCCGCCACGGTCAGCATGCGGATGGCTTCACGGATGGTGTGGCGGCTGGCGTCGAACTGGTCGCAAAGCTCGTGCTCGGTGGGCAGCAGCGTCATTACGGGATAGCGGCCGGCGCTGATGTCCTGCGACAAGGTTTGAAAAATGCTCTTGTAGCGGGGGCCGCCGGTGTCAACGTCCGGCGCTTGCGATTCGGGCTTGCCACGCGCTTGCCGTGCTCCGCCGGGGCCGGTTGCGCGCTCGGAGGATCGGGTCATGAGGAGGCTCCTTGAATTGTTATATGGGGTTTGTACGGACGATAACCCGATTGACAACGATGTCCGGTCGGATTCATTATTTGTCCGGACATTCATGTACGGACAAAGTGTACCAACAAATCGGGGGTTCTCATGAGCAAGGTACTTGCAGTACTCGCAGCGGCAACGGTAGCCGCAGGGCTCAGCGCCAACGCCATGGCGCAGCAGAAGTTGGTGGTGGCAGGTTATGGCGGCTCGTTCGAAGACATCATGCGCAAGGACATCTTCCCGCCCTTCGCCAAGCAGCACGGCATTGAACTGGACTATGTGGCCGGCAATTCCACCAACACGGTGGCGCGCCTGCAAGCGCAGAAAAGCAACCAGCAGATAGACGTGGCCATCATTGATGACGGCCCCATGTATCAAGCCATCGCCCTGGGCTTTTGTGCTCCCATCAAGGGCCTGCCCGCCGACGACCTCTACAGCACCGCGCGCTACAAGGACGACAAGGCAGTGGCCATCGGCATCGTGGCCACCGGCATCATGTACAACAAGAAGGCTTTCGAAGAGAAGAAGTGGGCCCCGCCCACGTCCTGGAAAGACCTGAAGGACCCCAAGTACAAGAAGCTGTTGGTGGTGCCGCCGCTGAACAACACCTATGGCCTGCACGCCGTGGTGGAGTACGCCCGCGAGGGTGGCGGCGGTGAAAAGAATATCGACGCCGGCTTTGCCACCTTCAAGAATGAAATCGGCCCCAACGTGCTGGTCTACGAGCCTTCACCGGGCAAGATGACCGAGCTGTTCTCCAGCGGCCAGGCGCTGATCTCGGTCTGGGGCAGCGGCCGCGCCAAGTCCTTCGCCGACACCGGCTTCCCGGTGGGCTTCGTCTACCCGCAGGAAGGCGCCTACGCCTTGCTGTCGTCCGTGTGCCCGGTGGCCAAGCCGAACGCCAACCCGGCCGCGCAGGCGTTCGTGCAGTACCTGGTGTCGCCCGAGGTGCAGGAAAAGCTGGCCTCTGCCTATGGCTACGGCCCGGTCAACAAGAAGGCCAAGGTCACCGACGACCCGCGCGTGCCGCTGCCGATCGGCAAGCGCGCCGCCGACCTCATCGTGATCGACTGGGACACCGTCAACCAGAACCGCGACGAATGGAACAAGCGCTGGACGCGCGAAGTCGAGCGTTGACGCGCAATCGCCGGTAGTGCAATACGGGGCGGCGCGGCGCGTCGCCCACGGGAGCCTTCATGACCTATCTAGTGTTGAACCGCCTTAGCAAGCGCTATGGCGAGACCACCGCCGTGCAAGAGCTGAGCCTATCCGTGAATCGGGGCGAATTCATTTCGCTGCTGGGGCCCTCGGGTTGCGGCAAGACGACCACGCTGCAAATGATTGCGGGCTTTGTCGAACCCACGGGCGGCAGCATCGTGCTGGACGGCCGTGACGTCAGCCGCGTGCCGGCCAACAAGCGCGGCCTGGGCCTGGTGTTCCAGAACTACGCGCTGTTCCCGCATATGACGGTGGCCGAGAACGTGTCGTTTGGTCTGGAGATGCAGCGGGTCAAGAAGGACGAACGCGAAGCGCGCGTGGCCGATGCGTTGAAGCTGGTGGGGCTGTCGCACCTGGCAGACCGCCATCCCGCACAGATGTCGGGCGGGCAGCAGCAGCGGGTGGCCTTGGCCCGCGCGCTGGTCATCCGGCCCAGCGTGTTGCTGCTGGACGAACCGCTGTCGAACCTGGACGCCAAGCTGCGCGAGGAAATGCAGTTGGAACTGCGCAGCATTCAGCGCACCATCGGCACCACCACCATCCTGGTCACGCACGACCAGTCCGAGGCGCTGGCGCTGTCGGACCGCATCGTAGTCATGAACCAGGGCCGCGTGGAACAGGTGGCCGAACCCTTCCAGGCCTACGAAGGGCCGGCCAGCCATTTCGTGGGCGGCTTCCTGGGCAAGGCCAATGTGTTCACGCCCCAGGCCGAGCAGTACGAAAACGAAACGCGCGCCCGCATCGGCGAGGCGCATATCCCGATGGCCGGCGCGGCCGTGCCGCATGGCTCGGTGATCGTGCGGCCCGAAAAAATCCTGTTTTCCGAACCCGCCGCCTGTGCCCTGCCCGGCCGCATGAAGACCCGCGTCTTCCAGGGCAACCACTGGCTATGCCAGGTGGATACGTCGGTGGGCGAAGTGATGGTGATCCGCCAGAACGACGGCGTGCCGGTGCCCGCCGAGGGCGAGACCGTGCACTTGCGCTGGCGCGCGCAAGACATGTGCGAGGTGGCGTCCGCGCCGCGGGGCAGCGCGTCATGAGCACGCGCACCAACCCCTGGGTACTGAGCGCGCCGGCGCTGGTGGTGTACGCCACCTTTCTGGTGGTGCCGATGGCGCTGGTATTCCTGATCAGCTTTTTTGACTTCCAGTTCTACGGCGGCATGCAGGCCACGTTTACCTGGAAGAACTACTTCGAGATTTTCAGCGACGGCTATTACTACGAGATCTACGCGCGCACGTTCGGCGTGGCCGCCGCCGTGACCGTGGCCTGCCTGATTCTGGGCACGGCCGAAGCGTATGTGCTGTCGCGCATGGCCAACCCGTGGAAAGGCTTGTTCCTGATGGTGGTGCTGGGGCCGCTCTTGATTTCGGTGGTGGTACGCACGCTGGGCTGGGCGCTGCTGTTCGGCTCCACCGGCCTGATCAGCAAGGTGCTGATGGGTATCGGCCTGACCTCGACTCCCGTGGACCTGATGTACAGCAACCTGGGCGTGGGCATCGCGCTGACGCACGTGCTGGTGCCCTTCATGGTGATTTCGGTGTGGGCTTCCCTGCAACGGATCAACCCGGCTACGGAGGCCGCCGCGCTGTCGCTGGGCGCGTCGCAGTTCACCGTGATTCGCCGCGTGATCGTGCCGCAGGTGATGCCGGGCATTCTGTCGGGCGCCATCATGGTGTTTGCGATGGCGGCCAGTTCGTTCGCCACGCCGGCCATCATCGGCGGACGGCGGCTGAAGAACGTGGCGACCGCCGCCTACGACGAATTCCTGAACACGCTGAACTGGCCTTTGGGCGCGGCCCTGGCGGTGGTGCTGCTGCTGGCGACCGTGGTGGTGTTGCTGTCGGCCAACCGCATCATCGAACGCAAGTACGGCGCCGTCTTCAACCAGGCCGGAGGCTGAGATGCAATTTCGAAACGGCCCCATCGGGCTGATCTTCCACACGCTGTTCATCCTCTTCATCCTGGCGCCCATCGTCATGGTGTGCGCGGTGGCGTTCACCTCCGAAGGCTTTATCTCGCTGCCCACCACCGGGCTGTCGCTGCGCTGGTTCCGCGCCATTCTGGACAACCCGCGCTTTGTCGAGGCGTTCTGGTTCAGCCTGGGCCTGGGCACGCTGTCGGCCACCTTGGCGATCGGCCTGGCCGTGCCCAGCGCGCTGGCCCTGGCCCGTAACCGTTTCCGTGGCCGCGAGGCGTTGGTGGCCTTCTTCATGTCGCCGCTGATGATTCCGCATGTGGTGCTGGGGCTGGCCTTCCTGAAGTTCTTCACCACGGTGGATCTGGCCGGCACTTATGTGGGTTTGGTGGTCGCGCACGTGATATTGGTGATGCCGTATGCGCTGCGCCTGGTGCTGGCGTCGGCCACCGGCATCGACCCCGCTCTGGAACGCGCCGCGCAGTCGTTGGGCGCATCCAACTGGACGGCGTTTCGGCGCGTGGTGCTGCCGCTGCTGCTGCCGGGGGTGGTCAGTGGCTGGGTGATCGCCTTCATCACGAGCTTTGACGAATTGACCATGTCGATCTTCATTGCCTCGCCGTCCACGACGACGTTGCCGGTGCGCATCTTCCTGCACATCGAAGACACGATCGACCCGCTGGTCACCGCCGTGTCGGCCGTGCTGATCTACGTGACCATCATCGCCATCTTCATCCTGGACCGCGTGGTCGGCCTGGAAAAGCTGTTTGTAGGAAAGGGACGCTAATGACGGACGAGAAAGAACTGGCGCCCCGCGCGCCCGTGCATCGCGGCATTTATGACGCCGTGGTGATTGGCGGGGGCTTGGTGGGTTCAGCAATCGCTTATGGCTTGCGGCGCGAACTGGACCACGTGGCCGTGCTGGACGAAGGCGACGTGGCTTACCGCGCGTCACGCGGCAACTTCGGGCTGGTGTGGGTGCAGAGCAAGGGCATGGGTCTGCCGCGCTACGGCGTGTGGACGATGACGTCCGCGTCCGGCTGGCCCCGGCTGGCCGCGCAACTGCTGGATGAGACCGGCGTGGACGTGCATCTGGAGCAGCGCGGCGGTCTGCACGCGCTGCTGAGTGATGAAGAAGTGGAAGCGCGCGGCCAGTTCATGAAGACCCTGCTCGCGCAGCCCGGCATGGCGCAGTACGACTGGAAGCTGCTGGACCGCGCCGAAGTCGCCGACCTGGTGCCGGGCATCGGCCCCGACGTGCGTGGCGCGACGTGGACACCGGTGGATGGCATTGCCAACCCGCTCAAGCTGCTGCGCGCGCTGCATGCGAGTTTTGCACAGCGGGTTGTGGATTACTTGCCGCGCCGTCCGGCACAAAGCGTCAAGCAGCGCGACGGCGTGTTCGAGATCGGGACGCCAGGCGGCACGGTGCGTGCACACAAGGTGGTGCTGGCCTCGGGCCTGTCCAACAAGGATCTGGGCGCGCAAGTTGGCCTGGACGTGCCGGTGCGCCCGCAGCGTGGCCAGATCGTGGTGCTGGAACGCACGCGCCGCATGCTGGAGACGCCGCTATCCACCTTGCGCCAGACCGATGAAGGCACCTGGCTGATCGGCGATTCGCAGGAAGAAGCCGGCTATGTGGATAACCTGGTGGGCCTGCCCATCCTGGGTACGCTGGCCGATCGTGCCGTGCGCACGCTGCCGGCTTTGCGCGACGTGCGCGTGGTGCGCAGTTGGGCAGCGCTGCGCGTGATGTCCAAGGACGGTTTTCCCATTTATCAGCAATCCGAAACGTGCCCCGGCGCCTTCGTCGCCACCTGTCATAGCGGTGTGACGCTGGCCGCCGCGCATGCGCTCAATCTGGCTCCCATGATCGTGGCCGGCAAGCTTGCCGACGACATGGCGCCCTTCTCGACCCGGAGGTTTCATGTTCAAGAGGCTTGACGAGGCGCAGCGCCAGACGCAAAGCGCGCCCGTGCGCGTGACGGTCAATGGGGCCGAACTGCAATGCCGGCCGGGTGATACGGTGGCGGCGGCGTTGTTCGCGGGCGGTGTATCGGCCTGTCGCGACACGGCGGTGAACGAAGTGCCGCGCGGCCCCTATTGCATGATGGGCGTGTGCTACGACTGCCTGGTCACCATTGATGGCCAGGCGAACCAGCAGGGCTGCATGACGGCCGTGCGCGAGGGCATGAAGATCGAGCGCCAGTTGGGCGCGCGCAAGGTGCAGGCATGATCGAAACAACGCAATGCGATTTGCTGGTGGTGGGCGCGGGCCCGGCGGGCCTGGCGGCGGCGACGCTGGCGGCCACCTTGGGCGTGGACACGGTGCTGCTGGATGAACAGCCGGCGCCGGGCGGCCAGATCTACCGTGCCATCACCACGACCCCGGTCACTGACCGGGGCATCCTGGGCGAAGACTATTGGCATGGCGCGTCGCTGGTGGCGCCGTTCAAGCAATCGGGCGCGCGCTACGTGCCGGGCGCCACCGTCTGGGCCGTGGCCGAACGCACCGCGCCGGAACCCGACAAAGGCTTCGAGGTGGCGTATTCGGTGGCGGGCGAAGCGCGCATCGTGCACGCGCGCCGACTGCTGCTGGCCACGGGAGCGCAAGAGCGGCCCTTTCCGATTCCGGGCTGGACGCTGCCCGGTGTCATCACGGCGGGCGCGGCGCAGATTCTGCTGAAGTCGGCGGGTGTGGTGCCAGCCGACCGCACGGTGCTGGCGGGCAGCGGCCCCCTGCTTTATCTGGTGGCCTGGCAGTACCTGAATGCCGGCGTGAAGATCGACGCGCTGCTTGAAACCACGCCGCCCGGACGCATGGGCCAGGCGCTGCCCAAGGTGTGGGGGTTCTTGCGCTCGCCTTACCTGGGCAAGGGCCTGAAGCTGCTGCGCGCCGTCAAGGCGGCCGTGCCGATCACGCGCGGTGTCACTGCCTTGGAAGCGTTGGGCAACGGCAAGCTGGAAAGCGTGCGCTACACGGCGGGCGGCGTCACCAAGACCTTGCCCGCCGCGCAACTGATGCTGCATCAAGGCGTGGTGCCCAACGTGAACCTGTCGCGCGCCGTGGGCGCGGAGCACCGCTGGAATGACGCGCTGGACTGTTGGGAGCCGCAGGTTGATGAGTGGGGGCTGACGACGGTGGACGGCATCGGCATGGCGGGCGATGGCGCGGGGATCGCGGGCGCGCTGGCGGCGGAACACCGGGGCCGGCTGGCCGCGTTGCAGGCCGCGCATCTGCTGGGCCGCATCGATGCCCGCAAACGCGATAGCGAGGCCGTGGCGCCGCGCGACGCGCTGGCTCGCGCCGTCAGGGGCCGCGAGTTCTTCGATGCGCTGTACAAGGCGCCTGACGCCTTCCGGCGGCCCACCGGCGACACCATCGTGTGCCGCTGCGAGGAAGTCACCGCCGCGCAAGTGCGCGAGACGGTCAAGCTGGGCTGCACCGGTCCGAACCAGATGAAGGCCTTTCTGCGCTGCGGCATGGGGCCGTGCCAAGGGCGCTTCTGCGGGCTGACCGTGGCCGAGATCATTGCCGAGGAACGCGGCGTGCCGACACAGGAAGTGGGCTATTACCGGCTGCGCTTCCCGACCAAGCCGCTGACCTTGGGAGAACTCGCGTCGCTGCCGCAGACGGATGATTCCCGCCAGGCCGTGGTCCGCTTGAAGAAGTAATGCCATGACCGATGCAACGCGGTCGGCGCAAGTCATCATCATCGGCGGGGGCCTGCATGGCAGCTCGGCGGCGCTGCATCTGGCGCGCGCGGGCGTGTCGGCCCTGGTGATCGAAAAGAACTACGTGGGGCGGCATGCCTCGGGCGTGAACGCGGGCGGCGTGCGCACCTTGTCGCGGCACCTGGCCGAGGTGCCGCTGGCGCTGGCCTCGCGTGAACTTTGGTATCGCATCGGCGAGCTGGTGGATGACGACTGCGGCTTCGAGCAGCACGGCCAGGTGCGCGTGGCCGAGAACGCCGCCGACGTCCAGGCGCTGCAAACTCGCTTGCGCACGATGACCGATCACGGCTACACGCATGAACAATGGATCAGCGCTGAAGAGCTGCTGGACATGATCCCGATGATTGCGCCGACCATCCAGGGCGGCTTGATCGCGCGCGAAGACGCGGCGGCCGACCCCTACCGCACGACGCTGGCGTTTCGCACCAAGGCCGCCAGCCTGGGCGCGCGCTTTCTGGAAGGCGTGCGCGTGGACCGCGTGGCGCAAGATGGTGGACAGTGGCGCGTGGAGACCGATGCGGGCACGTACACCGCGCCGCAAGTCTTGAATTGCGCGGGCGCCTGGGCCGACCGTATCGCGGCGCAATGGGGCGAGCCCGTGCCGCTGCTTGCCATCAGCCCCATGATGCTGGTGACCTTGCGCATGGACCATTTCCTGGACCCGGTGGTGCTGGGCACGGGACGCGCGCTATCGTTCAAGCAACGCACGAACGGCACCGTGCTGATCGGCGGCGGCCGGCGCGCCTGGGTGGACCGCGACGCGGAATGGACCGAGCTGGACTTTCGTTCCCTGGCCGAGGGCGCGCGCACGGTCTGCGACCTGTTTCCGCACATGCGCGACGCCATCGTGAACCGAGGCTGGGCGGGAATTGAAGCGGCCATGCCGGACGAGATTCCGGTCATTGGCCGCAGCAGCCGCCACGAGACGGCCTTCCATGCCTTCGGCTTTTCGGCGCATGGTTTCGAACTGGGCCCGATCGTGGGCCGCATCATGGCCGACCTGATCACCACCGGCGCGACGGACATGCCGATCGAGCCATTCCGGATTGAACGTTTTTCGGACGCCACGATGGCGTCCACCCCATCAGAAAAGGAGCAGGACGTATGAACAACGATATCGTGCGCAAAGACACCAACCAGCGCTTGAGCCGCATCGTGATCCATGGCGATACGGTCTATGTGGCCGGCGTCACGTCAACGGCCGAAGGCGGCATCGTGCCGCAGACGCGCGACGTGCTGGCGAAGATCGACGGCTATCTGGCGCAGGCCGGCACCGATAAGTCGAGGCTGTTGTCGGTGCAGATCTGGTTGAAGGATATCGACCGCGACTTTGCGGGCATGAACAGCGTGTGGGCCGAGTGGGCGCTGCCCGAGGCGATGCCCACCCGCGCCACCTGCGAGGCCAAGCTGGCCGCGCCGGAGCTGCTGGTGGAGATCATCGTGACGGCCGCCAAGCGGCCGGGTTATGTCAGCGGGCCGGTGTCTGAAAGCTGACCTGACCGGGGCGGCTCGGCAGATTCAGCGTGGCCGTGGCGGGCGGCGTGGTCGCGATGACCTGGCCGGCGCGCAGCACCATCAGCCGGGTCGCGCGCAGGCGTAGCGCTTCGACGGGGTCGCGCGCTTGCAGCAGTACCAGGTCGGCACGCTTGCCGACCGCGATGCCCGTGTCGTCCAGCCCCAGGATCTTGGCGGGCGTGGTCGTCACGGCCTCGAAACAGGCGCGCATGGCGTCCTGGCCCGTCATCTGGGCCACATGCAGACCCATGTGCGCCACTTCCAGCATGTCGCCCGAACCCAGGCTGTACCAGGGGTCCATCACGCAGTCATGGCCGAAGGCCACCGGCACGCCGGCCGCCAGCAGTTCGGGCACGCGCGTCATGCCGCGGCGCTTGGGATAGGTGTCGTGGCGCCCTTGCAGCGTGATGTTGATCAGCGGGTTGGCGATGGCGGCCACGCCCGCTTCGCGGATCAGCGGGATCAGCTTGGACACGTAGTAGTTGTCCATCGAATGCATGGACGTCAGGTGCGAACCGGTCACGCGCCCATGCAGGCCCAGGCGCTGCGTGTGATAGGCCAGCGTTTCGATGTGGCGCGACAGCGGGTCATCGCTTTCGTCGCAGTGCATGTCCACGCGCAGGCCGCGCTCGGCGGCCAGTTCGCACAGGATGCGCACGGATTCGGCGCCGTCCTGCATGGTGCGTTCAAAGTGCGGAATGCCGCCCACCACGTCCACGCCCATGTCGAGCGCGCGCTTCAGGTTGTCCAGCGCGCCGGGTGCGCGCAGCACGCCGTCTTGCGGGAAGGCGACCAGTTGCAGGTCCAGGTACGGTTTGACCTTCTCGCGTACGTGCAGCAGCGCTTCGGTGGCCAAGAGGCGCGGGTCACAGACGTCCACGTGCGAGCGAATGGCCAGCAGGCCACGGGCGACGGCCCAGTCGCAATACGCCAGCGCGCGTTCCACCAGCGCTTCCTGCGTCAATAGTGGCTTCAGTTCGCCCCACAGCGCGATGCCTTCCAGCAGCGTGCCGGACTGGTTCACGCGCGGCAGCCCAAACGACAGCGTGGAGTCCATATGAAAGTGCGCGTCGACAAAAGGCGACGACACCAGTTGACCGGCCGCATCGATGCTCTGGCCAGCGTCAGCCTTCAACGCCGGTTCCACGGCAGTGATGCGACCTTGCGCCACACCAATGTCGATGTTCGTGCGGCCATCGGGCAGCGTGCAGTTCTTGATGATGAGATCGAGCATGGTTAGGTCCTAGCGAAAATTCTCAATAGTTATAACGCTGCAATGGTCTCCGGCCCCGCCAGGTCGCACGGAGCCGGCTCCGCCGGTCCGTCGCGACGCCCCCTTGAGGGGGAAGCGCGTAGCGCTTCGGGGGTGGGCCCACCTTAGCGTTCGCCCTTGCGGTAGGGCTTCATCAGAGCTTGAGGGTAGGCGGCGCGGCGCGCCATCACCACCAGGGCCAGGATGGACAGGATGTAGGGCAGCATCAAATACACCTGATACGGTAGCTCAGGCAATCCGGGCAAGGCCGCGCCGCCTTGTTGCAGGCGCAGTTGCAGCGCGTCGAAGAAGGCGAAGATCAGCGCGCCCAGCAAGGCCTTGCCGGGACGCCAGGACGCGAACACGACCAGCGCCACACACACCCAGCCACGGCCGTTGACCATGTTGAAAAAGAAGGCATTGAACGCGGCCAGCGTCAGGAAGCTGCCGGCAACCCCCATCAGCGCCGACCCGGCCACGATGGCGCCCATGCGCAGGCGCGTGACCGACAGGCCCTGCCCTTCGGCGGCGGCGGGGTTTTCGCCCACCATGCGGATCGCCAACCCGACCGGCGTGCGGTTCAGCACCCACGCAAGAATCGGCACGGCGGCCAGCGCGATCAGCGTCATGGGCGTCTGCCCGGCCAGCACGGGCCCGATCAACGGAATGCCGTCCAGGTATTTCATTTCAGCAAACGGCGTGATCGTGGGCGGCGTGTTCACGCTGGGAAACGTCACGCGGTACGCAAAGTACGACAGGCTGGTTGCCAGCAAGGTCACCCCCAGCCCCGACACGTGTTGCGACAGCCCCAATGGCACCGTCAGCACGGCGTGCAACAGGCCGAACACGGCCCCGGCGAACGCCGCCGCCAGCACGCCCACATACAGCGGCGCGCCCAGGTACACAACCAGCCAGCCGGTGAAGGCGCCGGCGGCCATGATGCCTTCGATGCCCAGGTTCAGCACGCCGGCGCGTTCGCACAGCAGCACGCCCAGCGTACCCAGAATCAACGGCGTTGCCAGGCGCAGCACGGCCACCCAGAAGGCCGAGGTGCTCAATAGATCCATCCATTCCATGGCGTGTTCCTCAAGCCTGGTTGCGGCGCAGGCGGTACTGCGCGAATAGCGTCGCGACCAGCATGGCAAGCAACGAAGTGGCGACGATGACGTCGGCGATGTAGTTCGGCACGGCAATGGCGCGGCTCATGCTGTCGGCGCCCACCAGCATGCCGGCCACGAAGATGCTGGCCAGGATCACCCCCAGCGGATGCAGGCCGGCCAGCATGGCGACGACCACGCCGGTGTAGCCGTAGCCCGGCGACATATCCAGCGTGACGTAGCCGGTGCGGCCCGCCACTTCAATAGCGCCCGCCAGGCCGGCCAGCGCGCCGGACAACATCGCGGTGCCCAGCATCACGCGGTTGACCGGCAGGCCCAGAAAGCGCGACGCATGCGCGTTGGCGCCCACGGCGCGCATCTGGAAACCAAACACCGTGTAGCGGTTCAGCAGCCACAAGCCCAGCGCCAGCCCCGCCGCCCACAGCAGCCCGGTATGTGCGCGCGTGCGCTCGATCAGCTTGCCCAATTCCAGGTCGCCGTTAAGCGCCACGGACTGCGGCCAGCCCATCGCCATCGGGTCCTTCATGGGGCCGTCCAGCATCATGGACACGAACAGCAGCACGATGAAGTTGCCCAGCAAGGTGGTCACCACTTCGTCCACGCCCAGGCGGGTCTTGAGCAGCGCGGGAATCAGCAGCAGCAAGGCGCCGGCCAGCGCGGCCGCCAGCATCATGCCGCCGAACAGCACGGGCACGGGCAGGTCGAACCCCGTGCCGTCGTGCAGCCCGCCGATGGCCACCGCCGCCAGCGCGCCCAGATACAGCTGGCCTTCGGCGCCGATGTTGTAGAAGCGCGCGCGAAACGCCACGGCACAGGCCAGGCCCGTCAGCATCAACGGGGTGGCGCGGGTCAGCGTTTCAGACAGCGCGAAGCGCGAGCCGAAGGCGCCTTCGAACAGCAGCGCGTAGGTGCGGCCCACGGGCGCGCCGGCCCAGGCGACCAGCAAGGTGCAGATCGCCAGGGTGAAAAGGATGGCCGCGATCGGGGCCAAGGCCAGCGCCATGCGGCTGGGCTCGGGGCGACGTTCCAGGATCAGTTTCATGCGAAGATTGCTCAATAGAAAAGGAAGCGGCGCGGGGCGGCGTGAACCGTCACGCGCGGGTTCCTGTCATGGCCAGGCCGACGGTCGCGGGCGTCCAGTCGGCCACCGGCTTGATGGCGACGAGCTTGCCGCCGCACAGCACGGCGATGCGGTCGGCCAGGGCGAAGATTTCTTCCAGGTCTTCCGACACCAGCAGCACGCCGGCGCCGCGTGCACGGGCGGCCAGCAACTGCTCGCGCACATAGGCCACGGCGCCGATGTCCAGGCCCCAGGTGGGCTGGTCGGCCACGATAAAGCGCGGTTCGCGCGCCAGCGTGCGTCCCAGGATCAGCTTCTGCATATTGCCGCCCGACAGGCTGCGCGTGCGTACGTCCAGCGACGCCGCGCGCACGTCGAACTGCTTGGCCAGCGATGCGGCGTAGGCCCGGCCCGCGCGCGCGCGGATCAGGCCGTAGCGCGCGAAGCGCTTGTCCTTCAGGTCTTCGACGATGGCGTTTTCCCAAAGCGGGCTGTCGCCGATCATGCCTTCGCCGTGGCGGTCTTCGGGGATGCGGCCGACGCGGGCGGCGGTCCAGCCGGCGGGCGACGTGGGCGCGGGCGCGTGCTCGGCGCCCAGCCGGATCGTGCCGTCGGACGGTTGCGCCAAGCCGGTCAAGACCGATACCAGCGCCTGCTGGCCGTTGCCGGCCACGCCCGCGATCGCCACGATTTCATGTTTGTGGACGGTCAGGTCCAGGCTGTCCAGGCGCGGCGCGCCGGCGCGGCTGTCGCGCACGGTGACTTGAGACAGCGTCACCACGGGCGCCGCCTGTTCGGCGGCGGCCACCGCTTCGGCGCGTGGCATGACCACCTTGCGCCCGACCATCAATTCAGCCAGTTCGGCGGGGCTGGTGGCGGCGGTGTCGCGTTCGGCCACCAGCTTGCCCTGGCGCAGCACCGCCACGCGGCGCGACACGGCCATCACTTCGTCCAGCTTGTGCGAGATGAAGATGACGGCCAGGCCGTCGGCGACAAAGCCGCGCAGCGTGGCGAACAGGTCCTGCACTTCCTGCGGCGTCAGCACCGCGGTGGGTTCGTCCAGGATCAGCACGCGCGCGCCGCGATACAGCGCCTTCAGGATTTCAACGCGCTGCTTTTCGCCGACGGACAAGCCGCCCACGCGCGCGTCCGGGTCCACGCCCAGGCCAAAGCGTTGGCCCAGTTCAACCAGGCGGCGGCGCGCCTTGCTCCGGCCGGACGCCAGCTTCCACAGCGATTCCGTGCCGACCATGATGTTGTCCAGCACGGTCAGGTTGTCGGCCAGGGTGAAGTGCTGGTGCACCATGCCCACGCCCGCCGCCAGCGCGGCGTCGGGCCGGCCGGGCGGCAAGGGCTTGCCGAACACGTCGATGCTGCCGGCGTCGGCCAGATAGTGGCCGAACAGAATCGACACCAGCGTCGATTTGCCGGCGCCGTTCTCGCCCAGCAGTGCCAAGACCTCGCCCTGCCGCAGCGTCAGCGAGATATCGTCGTTGGCCGTCAGGCTGCCGAAGCGTTTGGTGATCCCCGTCAGTTGCAGGGCGAGAGGCGCTTGGTTCATCGTGCCGAGGACTTGGGTTCTTTGTCGTTGACCTTGACGGTGAAGCTGCCGTCCAGAATGGCCTTCTGCTTGGCTTCGACCTTGGCGACGAGCTCGGCGGGAATCTTCTTTTCGAAGGTGCCCAGCGGCGCCAGCGACGAGCCCTTGTACTTCATCAGCGAGTACTGGCCGTAGTCGTCGGCCTTGAACGTGCCGGCCTTGACCTGCTTGAGTGCTTCGTCGATGGTGGGCTCCATGCTCCACAGGGCCGAGGCCACCACGGTTTCGGGGTACTGCGGCTGCGTGTCGATCACGTTGCCGATGGCCAGCTTGCCGCGTTCCTTGGCGGCATCCGACACGCCGAAGCGCTCGGCGTACAGCACGTCGGCGCCCTTGTCGATCATGGCGAAGGCGGCTTCCTTGGCCTTCGGGGGATCAAACCACGAACCGATGAAGGTCACGGTGAATTCGGCCTTCGGGTTCACTTCCTTGGCGCCTTCGATGAAGGCGTGCATCAGGCGGTTCACTTCCGGAATGGGGTAGCCGCCAACCAGGCCGATCTTGCCGCTCTGGCTCATGCCGCCGGCGATCATGCCGGTCAGGTAGGCGGGTTCCTGGATGTAGTTGTCGAACACCGAGAAGTTGGGCTGCTGCGGCTTGCCCGACGAGCCCATCAGGAAGGCGGTTTGCGGATAGTCCTTGGCCACCTTGCGGGCGGCGGATTCCACCGCGAAGGCTTCGCCCACCACCAGCTTGTTGCCCTGCTCGGCGTACTGGCGCATGACGCGCTCGTAGTCGGCGTTGGTGACGTTTTCCGAGAACGTGTAGTCAATCTCGCCACGGTCGCGCGCGGCCGTCAGCGCCTTGTGGATGCGCGACACCCATTGCTGTTCGACCGGCACCGTATAGATGGCGGCAACCTTGGTCTTGGCGGGCGCCTGGGCTTGCACTGCGCCCGAGAACAGCAGCGCGCCGGTCGCGGCGGCCGCGGCCAGCTTGAGCAGCCCACGGCGAGCGATGCCGCCTGTGGACAGGGTGGACAGGGATTTCATGCGGGTGACTCCTTCGCGGGGGATGGAAACGTGATGGGATGGCAGCGATGCGGCGGCAGGATCGGCATCACGGCCCATCCTGGCGAAGCAAGTTGTATGCCATGCGGCATTCCTCGCGACAAGTCGGGGAAACCTGATGGACGGGCAGGATTATAGGCACCCCGGCTGGGATCCGTGGCACCAATTTGGTGCCCGTCGTTTCATGGGATGGACACGCGGGGGCAAAACGCGGTGTACCCCTATTGGCCACTCCGACAAACCGCTGCGCGGGCGGCCACGCCCTTAAAATCGCCGCTTCGGTCGCGCGTGGCGCGGCATGCTGGAAGATCCATGCAAGACATTCAATTGCTGCTCGAGCAGTACGGCGGGTGGCTGGTGTTCGCCAACGTCCTGGTAGAACAAGCGGGCCTGCCCGTGCCTGCCTATCCCATGCTGATTGCGGCGGGCGCGTTGGGCGGCGCGGCGGGTTGGCTGACGCCCTGGCTGGCGGCCACCGTGGCCTGTCTGTTGGCCGACACGCTTTGGTACGTGGCGGGGCGGCGCTATGGCGCACGGTTGCTGGGCGTGGTGTGCAAGATGTCCTTGTCGCAGGACTCCTGCATCCGCCAGACGCAGCGGCTGTATTTGCGCATTGGCGTGCGAGCCTTGCTGGTCTGCAAGTTCCTGCCCGGCGCGGGCGCGCTGTCCACCGTCATGGCGGGCCTGACCGGCACGGCCTATCGTCGCTTCCTGCTTTATGACCTGGCAGGGTCCATGATCTGGGCGGGTTCCGCCTTGTTGCTGGGCGGGCTGTTCCACAGCGTGATCAACGATGTGCTCGACGTGCTGGGCACCTACGGCCCGACCGGGCTGGGCGTGCTGGCGGCGGTGCTGGCGATTTACATCCTGGCGCGCTTCCTGCGTCGTCGGCTTCTGTTGCGCAGCCTGCGCGTCATTCCCCGCGTGTCTGTCGACGAGCTCATGCAATGGCGCCAGGACGGCCGCAACACGCTGGTCTTCGACGTGCGGCCCGAGGCGCAGCGCGACGCCGCGCGCATACCCGGCGCGATCGCCGTGGACCTGAAGGCGCCCCTACCCGCGCTGGACCCGCAAGCGCTGGAGTCCGACATCGTGGTCTATTGCGCCTGCCCCAACGAGGTCTCGGCCGCGCTGCTGGCCTCGCGCCTGCGCGCGGCGGGGTATCCGAAGACCTGGGCGTTGCGGGGCGGCTTTGAAGCGTGGACGGAACGCAATCACGAGGCGTGAGCCGCCGCGCTCGGAAGGCACTGCTATCGACGCGCGCGTCTGGCGGACGCCTGGCCCTCTGACACGCGGAATCGTACAGATCCTATAGACGCCCCCTGCGCCCCTTGCGCAAGATCTTGGCTTCGGTTGAGTTCTGGGGAGCACCGCGCCATCACGCATGGACGACTTCCCGTTTCCCCGTCGCAAGGAGGTCTTCCATGGCAGCCCCCGCTGTCGGCGCGCTTATCTGGGGATATCGCGCCTATCGTGCTTATGCGGCGTACGAAACCGCGCAAACCGCCATCGAGACGGCCGAGACGCTGGCGCAGATCAGCCAGCGCAGAAGGGACGTCGAGACCATCCTGAAGGATGTCATTGGCGGCATGAAAGAAGAAATCGACATCAAGAGCTCGACGTTCGTGCTCACTGGCGGCAACGTCACGGTGTCGCGCGGCCGTCGCGAAAACGTGACGTACCAGCAGTACATCGAACGCAAGATTCCATTCCGGCCCGTCATCAGCAGGGTGTGCCAGTGGGCGTTGAAGTCGCCGCTGGTCGTGCCCAGGCGGATACGCAAGAAAATCCCCGGCGAGGTCATCGAAACCACGATCGATATTGCGCTGAAGCAGACCACGGCATCGCTGGTATTTGAAGCGGTGGATGACTTGCTGTCGTGGCAGAGTCCCTTGAAGGCGGAACCGAACTACAACGCAACGACGGGGGCGGCGATGCTGGGAGAGCCCGCGACGAAACCGATGCGTATCAGTGAGGTTTTTCCCTTCTGGCCAAGGCCTAAGGGCAGCCTGGCGCCGGATCTCGTGATCGTGGAATACCGGCAGCAGCCGTTTGAAGTTAGCAACGTGTTCGCGGCGGTGGAGATCAAGTTTCCGAATGATTGGGTGCGGGACGCGCAGATGCAGGATTACCTCGATCTCATGGGTCGAGATTCCCGGAAAGTTGCACTCCTGCGGGTGCCGGAGGATTGCACTGGCTATCAGCCCAAAAAGGCGGGCGATAGCGATCGAAAGCCAAGGAGAGGACGATGAGCACCAGCCATCCTTTGATCGACGACGATGATCTGTCCGGCATGATCACCGACCTAAAAAATTGGCCCCACACAGCAATTGACAACGGCATGTTTGAAATGTCGACGACCTTGTTTTCGACGTTCTACTTTACCTACGAGCCCACGCATTATCTCCAGACAACGCTCGCGATGATCGATGTGAAAGAGTCATTTGAGAAGCTGCTTGGCCGCCCCTTTTCTGTCGCCACGCATCCGGATTCCGAGCGCCCACATCCCTATGGTTCAAAGCGTCTTGGCGATCTACGTGATTGGGCAAGGCGAACTCCTTTGGAAAAGGCCTTCGTCGTGAAGTTCACTGACGAAAAGAACCATCAAAGTTCGCCAACGCATTCCGCTTATCTGTGGCGGCACAATTTGCGGGGTGACCGTGAACAGAACTACTCATCAATCCAGTTCTACTACCGCTGGCAATGGTGGCTGGATAACAAGGATGCCTGGCGCCGATTCGTGCTCGATACGATCGGACGCCTGAAGCCCGCGCAAGTCTATAGCGGATTCTCGATGGGCAACCCGCTGGAATTCGGCATGCGCGCCGAAGCGGCGGTGTGGGACCGTGCGCTGACCCCGCACTTCTACGGCCTGGATACCGATTACCCGTTCGGCATGTCTCTTACGCCGCAACTGCCTTCAGGCATCCGCCCGCCCACCTGGGGCTTCTTCCTGTCCGACATCTGGCGTGAAAAGCTCTCTCTATCCCGCGACGACGTCGCCACGCAGCTTGCTGACCCGCGCATTCGCGTCGACACCTTGAGTTGCGGGCAATGGGTAGAACTCGGCCCTCAGCCCGAGCTCTACCCCGTCGAAGACGGCGTGCCCGAACTTCCCGTGTTGCTGAACCGAGTGCTGCGCCGCATCCGTCATCCGCAACTGGACCTGATCGGATTCGGTGAATGGGATGGCGATCCCAACGAACGCTTTGACCGCCGCGATACGCAGCGTTGGCTGGGCCGGTTCGATGACGACAGCGATTGGCCCACACCGGAGATCCGTGGCCGTGTGCCTGGCATGCCGGGCGTCCCGGCGGTCGAACCCACGCCGACCCACGTCGTTGTGGGCGAAACGATTCCGTCGGAAGGCTATTGGTACACCCTGGCGAAAACCCATTCACGCCGCTACTTCAAGGCGGGCGAGCTGGCGCCGCCGATATCGCAAGATACGTCGCGCGGGCGTGTCATCTGGCAGCGGGACGTAGACCAGCGCGCGCCGGAGCCCGAGCCGGCGCGTCGCGCCGAGAGCGGCCAGCTTGCGCCCCGCGCCGGCCAGTGGCGGGCCGATGAGAAGGGCGAAATCCTCTGCGTCGTGTCCAAGCACGAACCCTTGCCGGCGTATCGCGGCGAATCGGTAACGTGGCACTGGATGCACGACGCCGCTGTGGCCCCCGCGAGCGCTGTGCGTGTGCGGTCTGGCGCGCCCTGCCCTTACCCCGGAACGTGGACGTGCGAAGAATTTCCCACCGGTCCCCAGACCTTCATGCATCAGGTGATCTTGCCGCAAGTCAACGGCCAGGACGTGACCTGGGTGTTGGTGAGGTTCTTGAAATAGCAGCAGGCCACTGGCGACCCTCAGCCGTGACGCCGGGGTCGGCGTGGCCCGGCCGCGCGCTGGACTGACCCGCTCGGCCGGGCTGGGCGATGTTCCGCGCCAAGCGCATAATTCCGTATCAGCCCGCAAAACAGGCGGGCGGCTACAGGAGAGACGAATGCGGTTGTTGTTCTTGGGTGCTGGCGGCACCGGTGGATATTTTGGTGGACGCGCGGCGCAGGCTGGCGCGGATGTGACCTTTCTGGTGCGCGAGCCGCGCGCGGCGCGTCTGCGTGAACAAGGGCTGCACATCCAGAGCCCGCTGGGTGATGTCACGTTGCAGCCGAAGCTGGTCACTGAAAAGACCTTGCAGGGCGCGTATGACGTGGTCGTGCTCAGTTGCAAGGCATATGACCTGGCCAGCGCCATCGACGCCATCCGCCCCGCGGTCGGGCCCGATACGGCGGTGCTGCCCATCATGAACGGCGTGCTGCAATACGACGTGCTGGACCGCGAGTTCGAGCCGCATCGCGTGCTGGGTGGCCTGTGCCAGATCAACGCCACGATGGGCCCGGAAGGTGAAGTGGTGCACTTGGGCAAGCACGCGAATATTGTCTTCGGTGAACGCGCCGGCCCTGCCCGTAGCGAGCGTTGCGTGGCGTTGGAGCAGGCGCTGGCCGGGGGCGAATACGTCAGTCGCCTAAGCGAAGACATCCATCAGGACATGTGGGAAAAGTACGTCATGCTGACTACGCTGGCGGCCGCCACGTGTCTGATGCGCGGCTCGATCGGTCAGATCGCGTCCACCGATGACGGCATCGATATCCTGAAAAGCCTGTTGCAGGAATCGCAGTCCGTGGCGGCGGCGTCCGGCCATGCCGTGCGCCCTGAAGCCGATGCGTTTGTGCAGAACCTGATCAGTGACCGCAAGCAGCCCATGACGGCCTCCATGTTCCGCGATCTGCGCCAGGGCCTGCCGGTCGAGGCCGATCACATCGTGGGCGACATGGTCAACCGTGCACGTACGCTGGGCGTGGATGCGACGTATCTGCGGGTGGCCTATTCGCACTTGCAGGTCTATCAAGCGCAGCGCGCGGCGGCTTGAGCCACGGATTGAGGATTGAGGCATTGATGTATTGATGCATGGATTGCAAAAAACTCGTCTGATCTATTGGGTTTTTTGTTCGGATTTGACCGAATAGTATGGATTGCCGAATTCGGGGCGGCGCAGGGCAAAGGCGCGTGGTGCGCCGCCAGCCGCCCCGGTTCCCGCTTAAGGAGCAAGACCATGAAAATCGCATTGATCGGCATTTCAGGCCGGGTGGGTTCGCGCGTGGCGGACGAACTGCTCAAGCGCGGCCACCAGGTGACGGGCATCGCCCGCAATCCGGCCGACGTCAACACCCAGCCAGGCTTGACCGTGCAACAGGGCGACGCTACCGACCCTGAAACCCTGACGCCCCTGCTGACCGGCCACGATGCCGTGGTCAGCGCCACGCGCTTTGTATCCACCGACGCCAAGCCCTTGCTGGCCGCCGTGAAGAACGCGGGCGTGCCGCGCCTGCTGGTCGTGGGCGGCGCGGGCAGCCTGCAAGTGGCGCCCGGCACGCTGCTTATCGACACCCCTGAATTTCCGGACGCCTACAAGCCCGAGGCCCGCGCGGGCGTCGTCTTCCTGGACACGCTGCGTCAGGAAAAAGTGCTGAACTGGACCTTCCTGTCGCCATCGGCCATGTTCGAACCCGGCGAGCGTACCGGGGCATTCCGGGTCGGCGATGACACCCTCTTGGCCGACGAGGAAGGCAAAAGCTGGATCTCGATGGAAGACTATGCGATTGCGTTGGCCGACGAAATCGAATCCCCCAAACATTCCCGCCGCCGCTTCACGGTCGGGTATTGAAGCCGGCAACCTGAAGCCGGCAACCCGCCCTGCAACCCCATCTTGCAACGTCCATGTCCAACATCGAACCCGTCGAACTGCCTCGCTCTTATCTGCTTTTAAACCATGGCCCGACGGTGCTCGTCACCAGCGCCCACGGCGCGGCCCGCAATGTCATGGCCGCCGCCTGGGCGATGCCCCTGGATTTCAATCCGCCCAAGATGCTGGTGGTGGTGGACAAGAACACCTACACGCGCGAACTGATCGAGGCCTCCGGCGAGTTCGCGCTGTGCATTCCTTCACGCGCGCAGGCCGCCGCCACGCTGAAAGTGGGTTCGGAAACGGGCCGCGACGAAGACAAGTTCGCGGCTTGCGGCTTGAGCACGTTCGCGGCCAGCAAGATCGGCGCGCCGCTCGTCAGCGACTGCCTGGGTTGGCTGGAATGCAAGGTGGTGCCCGAGCCGCACAACCAACAGGCTTATGATCTGTTCATTGGCGAAGTGGTTGCCGCCTGGGCCGCGCCGGATGTGTTCTCGCAAAACCGCTGGCACTTTCCGGCGGACGAGCGGCGTTCAATCCACTACCTGGCGGGCGGTTCGTTCTTTACCACCGGCCAGCCGTTCAATGTTTCAGAACCCGTTTCAGAACCGGAGCAGCCCTGATGCGCAGCGTGTATCTCGCGGGGTTCGACGTATTCCTTCCCGATGCCGTGGCGCATGGCCAGCGCCTGAAGGCGCTATGCGCCACCTACGGGTTCGACGGCCTGTTTCCCTTGGACAATACGGCGCCCCAGGACTTGTCGGGGCCCGCGCTGGCGCAGTGGATCTATCGCGAAAACGTCGCGTTGATCCGCCGCGCCGACATGGTGATGGCCAACCTGAACACCTTTCGCGGCGCCGAGCCGGATTCGGGCACGGCTTTTGAAGTGGGCTACGCCATCGCCTGCGGCAAGCCGGTCTGGGGCTACACCAGCCAGGCCGGGTCTTTGATTGATCAGGTGGCGGTGGGGGCGGCGGCGGACGACGGCGCGTCGCGCATGGTGGATGCCGAGGGGTATACGGTGGAAGACTTCGGCCTGAACTTGAACCTTATGCTGGCGTGCAGCGCGCGCATCGTGGTGGGCAAGGCCTCGGACTGCCTGGCCCTGATGGCGGCAGAGGCCAGCCGGTGATTGCCAAGCGGTAATCCCTAGCCGCTATTTCGCCGCCTTTTTGCGCGCCGGCTTCTTGGCCGTAGGCGTACCCAGATATCCCATCACCGCGTCCACCACGGCTTGCTCAAGCTGCTCGGTGGAAAAGCCCACGGGCGGCTCCAACGCCGCCGCATGCACCAACGATTCCATGATGCGCAGCACCACATAGGTGGCCAGGTCGCGGTCCTGTTGCGCGATCTCGGCCCGATGCAGTTCCAGCAAATGCCGCATGCGGCGGTGGATGTCCTGGTCGGCCAGGCTGTGGTCGCGCGGCGTGTCGAACAGCGGAAACTCGCGTTCAAGCACCCGGTGCAAGGCGGGTTCCAGCAGATGCGCATGCAGCATGGCCTGCACGATGGCCGCCACGCGCTGCTTCAGCGTCGCGGCGGGGTTGGTGTTCAACACCTCGTCGATGACATCCAGCATGTCGTTGTCGTGGCGCTGATGCAGCGCGGCGATCAGCGCATTCTTGTTCGGAAAATACTGGTACAGCGACCCGACGCTGACCCCAGCCGTTTCGGCGATCAGGTTGGTGTTGGTGCCGGCATAGCCATGCGTGGCCAAAATGCGAGCCGTGGCTTGCAGGATCGTGTCGACGGTGTGCTGGGACCTGAGCTGGCGCGGCGATTTTCGGGGCTGAGGGATAGCAGTCATGGATGCGTGGAAAGGCGAGTATCAAACCTGAGCAATGGCTCATAAAATTCATGGCAGGCAATCTGATTGTTTACCCGCAAGCGCGGATTATGCCATCGACGAATTCTCCGCGATGGTTTCAGATTGCCACAACCCTATCAAGGATTTCTCATGTCGAATGTATCGACGGCTGGGGCCGCGCCCGCGGCCCGCGAACCCGTGCGCTCTGTTTTTGTGCAGTTGTCGCCGTTGGTTGTGGTGGTATTCATTGCATTTTTCATGGTCGGCCTGCCGATGCCGGTCTTGCCGCTCTACGTGACCGGCACGCTGATGATGAGCGCGCTGGTGGTGGGCGTGGTGGCCGGCCTGCAGTTTGCCGCCGCCCTGCTGTCGCGCGCCTACGCCGGCGCGCTGGCCGATCGCCAGGGCGCCAAGCGGGCGGTGGTGATCGGCTGCCTGCTGGGGGCGGCGGCGGGTGTGCTGTATGTGCTGGCCGACATCTTGTCGGCGCGGCCGCAAGGGGCGCTGACGGCGCTGTTGGCGGGCCGTGCGCTGATGGGATGCGCCGAAAGCCTGATCGTCACCGGTGCGTTGAGCTGGGGCGTGGGCCGCGTGGGGCCGCAGAACGCGGGCCGCGTCATGGCCTGGGTGGGCGTCGCCATCTACGCCGCCTATGCCTTGGGCGCACCCGCCGGCATGCGGCTGTATGCCTATGCAGGCTTCACGGGCCTGGCGTGGGCAACGGTCGTGATTCCGTTGGTGGCGCTGGCGCTGGTGGTGCCGCAACGCGCCGCGCCTGCGCTGGGTGGAGTGCGCACGCCCTTCTACCGGGTGCTGGGCATGGTGCTGTTGCCCGGTCTGGGGCTGGCCCTGACCAGTGTGGGGTTCGGCGTCATCACCGCGTTTGTCAGCCTGCTGTTTGTGCAACGCGGCTGGGACGGCGCGGGATGGATGTTCAGCGCGTTCGGCGTGGGGTTCATTCTTGCCCGCGTCTTCTTCGCGGGTCTGCCTGACAAGTTGGGCGGTGCGCGCGTGGCACTGGTGTGCGTGCTGATCGAGGCGGTGGGCCAGAGCTTGATCTGGCAAAGCGTCACGCCGATGTGGGCGTATGCCGGCGCATGCCTGACCGGCGCGGGCTATTCGCTGGCGTTCCCGGCGTTCGGTGTCGAAGCCGTGCGGCGCGTGCCGGCGGCAAGCCGTGGCGCGGCCATGGGGGCGTATGTGGCGTTTCTGGACGTGGCGCTGGGTATCAGCGGCCCGGTGGCGGGCGGGCTGGCCGGCGAGCAAGGAGTTGGCGCCGTGTATGCGATGGGCGGCGCGTGCGCGTTGGCCGCGGTGTTCGTGGCCCTGGCGCTGCGACGTCCGGCAGGGCAATAAGCCATCGGGGCCGCATATTGCGGCGGTCCCGACGGGATGCGGTTCACCTTAGACGGTGGCGGCCATTTCCAGGACTTCGTCGTCCACGGTTTCGGCGTTGCCGTCTTTCAGCTTTTGCAGGTGGTCGGCCAGTTCGGCAATGGTCAGCGCAACCAGGCCGTGCTGGGCCGCATAACGTTCCAGCGAGGCGCCGCGCATCATGGTGCCGTCTGCGTTCATCAGTTCGCACAGCACGCCGGCGGGGCGCAGGCCGGCCAGCACGGCCAGGTCCACCGAGCCTTCGGTGTGGCCACGGCGCGTCAGCACGCCGCCGGGTTGGGCGCGCAGCGGGAACACGTGGCCGGGGCTGACGATGTCTTCGCTTTGGGCCGACGGCGAGATGGCGGCGCGGATGGTGGTGACGCGGTCAACCGCCGACACGCCGGTGCTGACGCCTTCGCGCGCTTCGATGGACACGGTGAAGGCGGTGGCGAAGCGGCTTTGGTTACGCGTGACCATAGGCGGCAATTCCAGCCGGTCCAGGGTTTCGCCGGGCAGGCACAGGCAGACGATGCCGCTGCCGTCGCGGATCAACTGCGCCATGACGGGCACGGTGAGCTTGTCGGCGGCGACGATCAGGTCGGCTTCGTTTTCACGGTCGAAGTCGTCCATGAGGATGACCGGACGGCCCAGGCGCAGATGATGCAGCGCGCGCTGCAAGCGGGCGGCGAAGGGTTGCGAAGCCAGGCTGGGAAGGGACTGCGGGGTATTGAGGGTGGACATTGAAACGCTCTCGCAAAATAAAGTGGGCGAAAAACGTTTCAGGGCTAATCGACAGCCGAACGCAATACGACGTTCCAGGCGCATGGGCGCCTGGATGACGGGTGTTGTGCCGGCACATCTTCTCTCATCCGGACTATGACCGTCGGCTCTGGCATCTCACCAGATCTGCTGACCCCGATGTCCGTGAAGGACGCCGGGCGCTCGCGGGCTCGCCACATTGCATGGCATACCGCCGGTGGGGAATTGCACCCCGCCCTGAAGACGTACTGCATGTCGTGTTAACGACATCGGCGATTGTACGCCTGTCTGCGCGGATGGCGGAACTGGCCGGGCGGGACGTGAGCGCGGATTTTCAGGGGACGGATTTGTCGGCCCGGGCGGATTTGGTCGCCGGCTTCTTGGTCGCCGCCTTCTTGGTGGGCGGCTTCCTCTCCGGCTGCGACACCTTATCGGTCACCGGCTCCGACGCCTTCTCAGCCGCCACCTTGGTCGCTTTCTTTGCCGTCTTCTTTTTCGGCAGCGCCAGCATCGTGCCCCGGCACGGCGGCGTGCCGCACAGGCAGCGGTAGCCTTCCTTCAGCGCCTTGGTGATGCGGCCGTCCAGGACCAGGCCGTAGTCATAAGACAGTTCTGTGCCGCGCGCGATGTCCTGCAAGGCGACGATGTACACGCGCTTGCCGTGCTTGCCTTCCTGGGCCTCGCAGTTGGGCTCACAGGAGTGGTTGATCCAGCGGGCGTCATTGCCTTCGTCGCCACCGTCGATCACTCGGCCGGAGCTGAGCGCGAAGAAGAAGGTGTGGAAGGGGTCGTCGGGGTTGGTCGGGTGGCGCCGGTCGGCTTCCTTGGCGCTGATGCGCGCGCCGCCGTATTCGATGATGCGCGTGCCGGCGGGAATCTTGCGGGCGGCGAAGACGCCGGTGCCATGCAGCTTCGAGCGGCGGACAACATGCCAGGGCTTGATCGGGGTGGCTTCGGTGGTCATGTAGGCGTTGGGGAAGGCGTTGAAGGAGGCGTCGGGGCGCGCGAGACGAAACAGAATTATATCGACGCGCTTGTGACGCGAGCACAGGCGTATAGTTGGCGCCGCCTTGTCCTTACTTGATATTCATCATGATCGTCCGTCCGCGTCCCTCCGCGCTGGCTCTGTTCTTTGTGATGCGCGGTTCCATCATCCCGCGCATCTTCGGCAAGATCCTCGTCATCACGCTGTTGTCGTGCGTGGTGGTGTGGATGTACCACCGACTATGGTTCTCGCCCGCGCACCTGACGGCGGTGCCCTTCTCGCTGTTCGGCCTGGCCTTGTCGGTCTTCATGGGCTTTCGCAACAACGTCTGCTATGACCGCTGGTGGGAAGCCCGCAAGCAATGGGGCGACCTGATCGTGCAGGCGCGCAGCCTGGCCCGCGAAAGCGCGGTGCTGCTGGCCGCCAGCACGGCCAACCCGATTCAGGAACGACTGGTGCGGCGCTGCATCGGATTCGGCTACGGGCTGGCGGCGCGGCTGCGCGGGCAGGACATGGTGCAGGCCGTGCGCCCCTGGGTGCAGCAGGACGAGCTGGACACGCTTGCCGGTTGCCGCAACGTGCCGGACGCGCTGCTCATGGCCATCAACCGCGACCTGGCCGGCTGCCTGCGGCGCGGCGAACTCAGCGACATTCTTTACCAGGCGCTGACCCAGCGCGTGGCGCAGTGCGCCGCCATCCAGGCCGCCTGTGAACGCATCAAGTTCACGCCCTGTCCGTTCGCCTATTCGCTGCTGCTGCATCGCACGGCCTGGCTGTTCTGCCTGCTGCTGCCGTTCGGCCTGGTGGGCACGCTGGAATATCTGACGCCCGTGGCGGTCACCATCATCGCCTACACCTTCTTCGGGCTGGATGCCTTGGGCGACGAGCTCGAAGACCCGTTCGGCCTGGAGGAAAACGACCTGCCGCTGTCGGCCCTGGCGCGCGTGATCGAGATCGACCTGCTGGAAGGCCTGGGCGTACGCCCGTTGCCGGACGCCGCGGTGCCTGAAGACTTCATCCTGCGCTGACGCCGTCTTAGCCCACCGGCCCGGTCAACGGCAGCATGGTTTCTTTCAGGCGGCGCAGCACAAAGCACGATTTGCTGTGGCGTATGCCGGGGATGCGGTAGAGCTGCTCGCGCAGCAGGCGCTCGTAGTCGCGGGTGTCACGCACGGCGATGCGGATGTAATAGTCGTAGTCGCCCGACACCAGGAACGCTTCCAGCACCTCGGGTATGGCCGCCAGCGCGCGGCCGAACTCGTAGAGTGTTTCCTCGCTGTGGCTTTCCAGCGTGACGTGGACGATGACCGTGTCCATGAAACCCAGGCTGGCCGGATCGATGTCCACGGTATAGCCCCGTATGACCCCGGCGCCCTCCATGCGCTTGATGCGATTCCAACACGGGGTGGACGACAGCCCCACCGCCGCGCCGATCTCGTTCAGGCTGGCGCGCGCGTTGTCTTGCAAGACCTTCAAAATGGCTAGATCAAACTTGTCCAGGTTCATTTTCTTTGATTCCTCCAAATCAAAGATGAATTTACTCTGGATGGCCCTGATTCGTAGAAAAGAAGATAAAAATTCTTCGGCGCTCCGAATAAGATAGATAGCATGAACGATCGCCTGCACCCCACCGCCGCCGCCGCGCTTGCCGCCACTGAAACCCCCCCTGCGAACGGGGCCAAGATTCTGCTGGACACCTTGATTGCGAACGGGGTCGACACGGTCTTTGGCTACCCGGGCGGCGCGGTCCTGCCGCTGTACGACGCCCTTTATGCCGAGCCGCGCTTGCGCCACGTGCTGGTGCGCCACGAACAGGCCGCCGTGCATGCCGCCGAAGGCTATGCCCGCACCACGGGCCGCACGGGCGTGGTGTTCGTGACGTCGGGCCCCGGCATGGCCAACACCACATCGGGCCTGCTGGACGCCATGTGCGATTCGATTCCGGTGCTGTGCATCAGCGGCCAGGTGGCCACGGCCGCCATCGGCACCGATGCGTTCCAGGAGTGCGACGCCATCGGCATTTCGCGTTCCGTCACCAAGTGGAATACCCAGATCCGCGCCGTGGACGACGTAGCCAATGTGGTGGCGCGTGCGTTTGAATTGACCCGCCAGGGCCGCCCCGGCCCGGTGCTGGTGGACTTTCCGAAGGACGTGCAACTGGCCGTGCCGCGCGACGCGGACGATGATGTGCCGGGTTTGCCGTCGCAGCAAAAGCTGGCCGCGCTGCGGGCGCGCCGGCAGTCCGGCAAGCTGGCGGCCAAGCTGCCGCAGTCGGCCGTGCGGCGTGCCGCCGCGCTGATCGCCCAGGCCAAGCGGCCCATCTTTTACGGCGGGGGCGGCCTGATCAATGCTGGCCCGGAAGCCTGCCAGGCCTTCACCGACCTGGTCCGACACACCGGCGCACCCTGCACCTTGACGCTGATGGGGCTGGGCGCCTTCCCCGCGTCCGACCCGCAGTTTGTCGGCATGCTGGGCATGCACGGCACGGTCGAGGCCAACCTGGCCATGCACAACTCAGATCTGGTGGTGTGCATCGGCGCCCGTTTCGATGACCGCATCACCGGCAAGCTGTCCGAGTTCTGCCCGCATGCGCGCAAGATCCATATCGACATCGACCCCGCTTCCATCAACAAGGTGGTGCGCGTGGACGTGGCGCTGGTGGGCGACTGCCTGCCGCTGGTGCGCGCGCTGCGCGCCGAAATGGGCGATGCGCCGTTGGACGCCGCGCGGCTGGCGCCCTGGTTCAAGCGCATCGAGGCGTGGCGCGCGCAGGACTGCCTGGGCTTCACGCCCGCCGCCGATGCGATCCTGCCGCAGCACCTGATGGCAAGCCTGAACGCCGCGCTGGCCGACCGCGATGCGATCGTCTCCACCGACGTGGGCCAGCATCAGATGTGGGCCGCGCAATACCTGCGTTTCGACAAGCCGAACCGTTGGCTGACGTCCGGCGGCGCGGGCACGATGGGCTACGGCGTGCCGGCCGCGATTGGCGCGCAGGTGGCGCATCCGGACAAGACGGTGGTTTGCGTCAGCGGCGATGCATCGGTGTTGATGAACATCCAGGAACTGTCCACCGCCATGCAGCACGAGACGCCCGTGAAGGTCGTGTTGTGCAACAACGGCTACATGGGCATGGTGCGCCAATGGCAAGAGCTGATCCATGGCGGGCGCTATAGCCACAGCTATAACGCGTCATTGCCGGATTTCGTGGCGCTGGCGCGGGCGTTCGGCTGGGGCGCGGCGCGCGTGGACGATCCGGCAAAGCTGGACGCGGCGCTGGCCGAATGTTTGGCGCACGACGGTCCTTACTTTTTGGACGTGGCGGTGACGGCGCAGGAAAACTGCTTTCCGATGATGCCTGCCGGGCACGGGCATCAGAAGATGATGCTGGCGGAAGGGGTTTGGTATCAGGACGAGACGACCTGAGTTTTTGCGGGGGGTGATGGGTTGCGCGCGATGGGCGTGGCCGTGCGCGGGGCGATATTTTCCGCGCTTCACCCATCCTACAGTGGTGGCGCACGGCATTCGCCGTGTGTGATGAATGACCCCCGCTACTTCGTAGGATGGGTGAAGCGCGCACTGGTCTACCTGTTCCAAGATGCCCGCGTTCGCGCGCAACCCATCACCGGCGTTCGCGCGCAACCCATCAACCGGGTTCGCGCGCAACCCATCATCGCCACAAAAACGCCCATCACCTCAAACGTCGATTCACCTCAAAACTGAATCGACAACCCCCCATCCACCACCAACACGTGCCCGTTCACATACGACGCCGCCGGTGATGCCAAAAACACCGCCGCTCCGGCGATTTCCTCGGGCTCACCCCAACGCCCCGTCGGGTTGCGCGCCGCGATGCGCGGACCGAAATTCGGGTCCGCCACCATGGCCGCGTTCGTCTCGGTGGCGAACGTGCCCGGCGCGATCGCGTTGCTGGTGATGTGGTGGCCGCCGAACTCCGCCGCCAATGCCCGCACCATGCCCGTCAGGCCCTGCTTGGCGGCGGGATAGACGGCGTCGCCCGCGCGCGCCAACTCGCCCACCACCGACGTGATGGCGATCAACCGGCCGCCGCCCTGGCGCATCATGCGCTCGGCGGCGAACTTGGCCAACAGCATGCCGGCCACCAGATCCGTATCGATCAACTCGCGAATCTCGGCGGGGCTGGTGTCGCGCAGCGTCTTGCGGTTGCGCGCGCCCACGTTGTTCACCAACACGTCCAGCCGGCCATGTTCGTCGTCAATGCGCTGGAACGCGCGTTCCATGTCGGCATCGTCGCTGACATCGAACGGCAAGGCGTGCGCGTCCAAACCCGCGTCGGTCAGCTCGGCCACGGCCGCGTCCACGGACCCGCTGTTGCGGCCGTTGATCAAGACGCGCGCGCCGCAACCGGCCAAGGCCCGCGCAATGCAAAAGCCCAGCCCGCGCGCGGACCCGGTCACCAGCGCGACCTGCCCGGTCAAGTCGAAGTTGCGCAGGTACGGAAGTGTGCTCATCGATGATGCCCCGCCTTGTTCCATAGTCATTCCCTGAACTCCGGCGCCCAATGCAAAAGCCGCCGTTCCAGCCAGGTCACACAATAAACCAACACAATGCCCACGATGGACAGCAGCGTCACGGCCGCGAACATGTCGGTGGCGTTCAGCGTGGCCAGCGCGGTGATCATCAAATACCCCATGCCCGTGGTGGACCCGACGAACTCGGCCAGCACCACGCCGATCAGCGCGAAGCTGATGGCGTTGGGCAAAGCGGCGAACGTCCATGCCGCCGCGGTCGGAATACGCACGCGCCACAGGATCTGGCGCGGCGAGCCGCCTAGCGTGCGGCAGAAGTCGACCAATTCACGTTCCACGCTGCGCCCGCCCTTGTAGGTGTTGAAGAACACCAGGAAGAACACCACGAACCACGAGGTAACCACCTTGGACGCCAGCCCCAGGCCGAAGAACATGGTGATGAGCGGCACGAAGGCGATGCGCGGCATGGAATTGAACGCCACGATGAAGGGGTTGAACACGTCGGCCAGAAAGCGGCTGCGGCTAAGCGTCATGCCGACGATGAAGCCGCTGCCCACGCCCACCACCAGCCCCACCATCGTGGCCTGCAAGGTCAGCCACAGATGCGGCCAGACCGAGCGCGGGCCGGGTTGCAGCCATTCCCAAAGCCGCACTGCCACGCGCGACGGCTGGCTGATGAAGAAGGGGTCGAATAGCGTGTTCTGCGTGAACCATGGAATGCGCGTCAGCGTTTCCCACGAACCCAGGATGACGGCAAGAATCAGCACTTGCCACAAGGTGATGCGGACGCGGCGCTTGACGGAGGTGCGGCGGTCCAGCCGTAGCTGGTCTTGCAGGGAATCGGAAGTGTCAGTCGAAATCATGGTGCGAATCGGGTCAGGCGGCGGCGCGGAACTGCTGGCCCAGCACGCTCCAGAGGCTTTGCACGTGAGAGACGAACTGCGGTGTTTCGCGCAAGGTGAAGACGTCGCGCGGATGCGGAATGCGGATGCGCTCGTCCAGCAGCACGCGGCTGGGCGGGCCGGACAGCACCACCACGCGGTCCGACAGCAGGATGGCTTCGTCCAGGTCGTGCGTGACCATCACGATGGTCTGGCCCAGCTTGCGCCAGATCTCCATCAGTTCGCGATGCAGGTGCGTCTTGGTGTGCGTGTCCAGCGCGCCGAAGGGCTCGTCCAGCAACAGGATGCGCGGTTCGACGGCCAGGCTCATCAAGAGCGCCACGCGCCGCCGCATGCCGCCCGATAGCTGATGCGGAAAGGCGTCGGCGAAGGCGCTCAGGTGGCCCAGTTCAAGCAGTTCGGCCACGCGGCGTTCGATCTTGTCGGCGGCCACGCCCTGGAACTTCAGCCCCAGCGCCACGTTCTTTTTGACGCTGAACCACGGCAACAGCGTGTCTTTCTGAAAGATGTAGCCCAAGGCGGGCGGCACCTGCCCGTCCACGACCCGGCCGTCTACTTGGATCGTGCCCGTGGTGGGGCGCAGAAAGCCCGCGATCATGTTCAAGAGCGTGCTCTTGCCGCAGCCCGAGGGGCCCACGATGGACACGAATTCGCCTGCCTCGATCGTCAGGCTGACCTCGCCCACCGCATGCGTCGTACCCTGGCGGGATTGGTACGCCTTGCCGACCTTGTCCAGCGTAATCATCAAAGGCCCCGCGCTTTGCGCACGAAGCTCATATTCACGCACTTGGTGTAAGGCACGGTCTTGATCTCGTCGTTCGAGAACTGGCGGCCGTCGCCCATGATGGCCGTCATGCGGTTGTAGGCGTCTTCGGTGATGATGTTGTCTTTCAGAAACACCGTGTCTTTGTAGACGCCCAGCGTCTTCTCGATGGCGGCGCGCGGAAAGGCGCTGAGATAGTCGTCGTAGATCGCGTCGGTGACGCCCGCGGCGCTGTTGGCGGTGATGAAGTCTTGCGCCTTGACCATGGCGGTGACGAAGGCCTGCACCACTTCCGGCCGCTTCTGGATGGTGTCTTCCAAGGTCAGCGCGGCAATGCCCGGCACGTCGCCGCCCATGAATTCGTTCCATGAACTTTCGGTGGTGGCGTCGAATATCGGCACGCCCCAGCCTTCCTGGCGGGCCTGTTCCATCATGGACATGGTGGCCATGCTGGCGGACACCGAACCGGTCTTCAGCGCGCCCAGCATCGTGGCCAGATCGCCCAGCGGACGGATGTCGACCTTGTCGGCCACGCCGGCCTTCTGCATCAGGTACAGCGCCATCAGCCAGGTGCTGGACTGCGGCTGCGTGGCGCCCACGCGCTTGCCGGCCAGGTCCTTCAGCGACTTGATCTTGCCGCTGTCGAAGTCTTCGCGGCGCACGATGATGTTGGCGTAGGTCAGCTTGCGGTCAAAGCCGAACACCAGCGTGGCGGCCTTGCCGGCGATGGTCAGCGCGGGGGCGGCGGTGGCCGCCGTGGCGCCGAACACGATCTGGCCCGCCGCCAGCAACTGGTTAGTGCGCGGGCCGCTTTGCGAATTCAGGTATTCAACGTCCAGGCCGCCTTCGCCAAAGTAGCCCTTTTTCAAGGCCACGTAGCCCGCCGCGAAGAAGGGGTCGATGCTGCCTTGCCCGTAGGCCACGCGGCCCAGCTTGGGCTGGGCGAAGGCGATGCGCCCATCAAGCAGGCTGACGCCGGCCAAGGCCCCGGCGGCGGTCAGCATGCGGCGGCGGGTGGTGAAGCGGGGGCTGTGGGTCATGTCGTCCTCGGATTGAGTTTGGGTGTTGCTGTTTTGGGGTAGACGATAACGCAGGGGTGTGGGGGCAACAATGGAAAACGCCCGGCGGGGCCGGGCGTTCTGGGGGTGGTGATGGGTTACGCGCGTTCTGCGGTTGGGTTCTTCTTTCCGGATTTTCGCGCTTCACCCATCCTACGTGGCTTTTTTAGGGGCGGCTTTTTTGGCGGCGGTTTTTTTTACGGCGGCTTTTTTGACTGCCGTTTTCTTTACCGCGGCTTTCTTGGCCGGGGCCTTTTTCGCGGCCGTTTTGGTTGCCGTTTTTGCCGCCGTTTTGGTCGCGGTCTTGGACGGGGCACGGCCGGGCTTTTCAGGACGCGGCTCGAACTCGAAGCCGATCTTGCCGTCGGGCTGACGCACCAGGAAGGCCTTGAACTTGCGGTTGGTGCGGCTGGACACGAAGCCTTCCAGCAGGTCGGTGCGGCCGTTACCCAGCAGCTTGCCCATCTGTTCGGCTGAGATCTCTTGCTGCAGGATGACCTTGCCCGAACGGAAGTCGCAGGTCTTTTCGGGGCCGACGGACTTTTCGCACACGTAGCTCATGCCGTGCTCGAACACGCGCGACTGGCACTTGGGGCAGGCCCCCACCGGCGTGTGGCCGGAGAAGTCCACCGCTTCGGCATCGTCTTCGTCGTTCTGGCCGAAGTCGAATTCCAGCTTGTATTCATCGCTGATGCGCAGGATGGCGGCAAACGGCCGGCCCATCTTGCTGATGAAGCCTTGCAGCGGACCGATCTCGCGCTTGGCCAGCAGCTCTTCCACTTCCGGCAGCTCAAACGTGCGGCCGCCCGGGTGCTTGCCGATTGAAAAGTCGCAGGCGGTGCAGGCGAAGCGGCGGTAGTTTTCCTTGACCACCGCGCCGCACTTGGGGCACGGCGTTTGCAGCGTGGCGTAGTCGCCCGGCACCGTGTCGCGCTCGTATTCCTTGGCGCGCTTGACGATCACTTGCGTCATCTGCGCGATTTCGCGCATGAAGGCTTCGCGGCCCAGGCCGCCCTGCTCGATCTGCTTGAGCTTGTGTTCCCACTCGCCCGTCAGTTCGGGCGAGGTCAGTTCGGTGACGTCCAGGCCCGACAGCAGCGTCATCAGCTGGCGCGCCTTGGCGGTGGGCACCAGGTCGCGGCCCTCGCGGCGCAGGTAAACCTCGTTGAGCAGGCCTTCGATGATGGCGGCGCGCGTGGCCGGCGTGCCCAGGCCGCGCTCGGACATGGCTTCGCGCAGTTCTTCGTCGTCCACCAGCTTGCCCGCGCCTTCCATGGCGGACAGCAAGGTGCCTTCGTTGAAGCGGGCGGGCGGCTTGGTCGACAGGCCGACGGCTTCGACGTCTTCCGTGCGCACCGTTTCGCCGTCGGCAACCGGCACCAGGTTGGCGTCTTCGCCCTGGGCTTCCTTGCCGTACACGGCCAGCCAGCCCGGGGTGACCAGCACCTTGCCGTCGGTGCGGAAGCGGTGCCCCTGCACTTCGGTCAGGCGGGTGGTAACGCGGTATTCGGCGGCCGGGAAGAACACGGCCAGGAAGCGCTTGAGCACCAGGTCGTACAGCTTGGCCTCGGCTTCGCTCAGGTCATGCGGGATTTGCAGCGTGGGGATGATGGCAAAGTGATCCGACACCTTCTTGTTGTCGAAGATGCGGCGGTTGGGCTTCACCCACTGCTGGCTGACGACGGTGTCCGCGTGGCGCGACAGGCCGCCCACGGCATTCGAGCCGCCCTTGGCCAGCGCGCGCATCGTTTCCTGCACCGTGGTGATGTAGTCCTCGGGCAGGTAGCGCGAATCGGTACGCGGATAGGTCAGCGCCTTGTGGCGTTCGTACAGGGTCTGGGCCAGCGACAGCGTGGTCTTGGCCGAAAAGCCGAACCGGCCGTTGGCCTCGCGCTGCAACGACGTCAGGTCGTACAGGGCCGGCGACATCTGGGTCGACGGCTTGGATTCCTCGGTGACGTTGCCCGGCTGGTCGCGGCAGGCGGCCACCACGCTTTGCGCGGCGGCGGCCGACCACAGGCGCGATTCGCGCTTTTCCGGGTCACGGTCGTCTTTCTTGAACTGGGGGTCGATCCAGCGGCCTTCGTACAGGCCGGCGGCGGCGATGAAGGTGGCGCGCACTTCCCAGTAGTCGCGGGGCACGAAGCGGCGGATGCGCTCTTCGCGCTCGGCCACGATGGCCAGCGTGGGCGTCTGCACGCGGCCGACCGGCGTCTTGAAGAAGCCGCCGTCCTTGCTGTTGAAGGCGGTCATGGCGCGCGTGCCGTTGATGCCGACCAGCCAGTCGGCTTCGGCGCGCGAGCGGGCGGCCGCTTCCAGCGGCTTCAACTGGGAGTCGTCGCGCAGGTTGGCGAAGGCTTCGCGGATGGCGGCCTGCGTCATCGATTGCAGCCACAGGCGCTGAATCGGCTTTTTCACGCCCGCATACTGAATGATGTAGCGGAAGATCAGTTCGCCTTCGCGACCCGCGTCACAGGCGTTGATGATCGAATCCACGTCCTTGCGCTTGGCCAGGCGGACCAGCAGCTTCAGGCGTTCTGCCGACTTCTTGTCGGTGGGGCCCAGTTCGAATTCCGGCGGAATCACGGGCAGGTGCGTGAAGCTCCACTTTCCCTTGACCGGATCATTGGGCGCGACCAAGCTCAGCAGGTGGCCGATGCTGGACGCGAGTACGTAACGTTCGCTTTCAAAATAGTCGCCCTCGCGCGCAAAGCCTCCCAAGGCGCGTGATATATCAAGGGCCACCGAGGGCTTCTCGGCAATAATCAGCGTTTTATTCATGTGTATCCAGTGGCGGTAGTCCCGCCTTAGTAGCGCGGATAATAAGATCGGAGATTCGCCAGATGCAAGTCGGCACTGAAAGGCAAGCGGGATCCGAACTGCACGCTTGGCGTCAATTCTTGGCGCGAAGCACCTTGTGGCTAGGCGTTTTGCTGCTGGGCAGCGCTGCGATTTGCTGGGTCGCCGCCAACTGGCAGGACATGACAAAAGTGCAACGCTTTGCCGGCACGCAAGGCTTGCTGGCCATTTCCGCGCTGGCTGCTGCCTGGGCCGGATTGCGCCTACGCGGCAAGCCTGGCGTGCGGCGCAGCGTCCCCGGCGCGCTTCTGGCTTTGGCCGGCATCTTGCTGGGCGCCTTGCTCGCGTTATTGGGTCAAACTTACCAGACTGGCGCCGATACCTGGGAATTGTTCGCCTGGTGGGCGGTTCTGCTGCTGCCCTGGGCGCTGGCCTCGGCCAGCCAGGCCGTGTGGCTATTGTGGGCCCTGGTGCTGAATATGGCGGTTGCCCTGTGGCTGGGCGAGCGCGTCTTCACCTGGTTCGCCATCCTTGACGGCACGGGGCTGCCCAACCTGATCATGGCGGCGCTGAACCTGACCTTGCTGCTGGGCTGGGAGCTGGCCGCACGCCGCTGGCGCGCCAGCACGATGATCGGCCCGCGCGTGCTGGCGGCCATCGCCATCAGTGCCTTGGTGCTATCGCTGATGTTCGGCGACTTCCTCGTGCGCGGCGTGGGGTCGCTGAACGGCATCGCCTGGCTGGCGGCAACCCTGGGGCTGGGCTTTTACTATCAGCGCGGCCGGCTGGACCTGGTCATTCTGGCCATGCTGGCCGCCGGCGTCATCTGCGTATCGCTGCGGGTGGTGGGCGAATGGCTGCTGCGGCTGGAGCCCGGCGTGTGGGCCGCCCTGCCCCTGGCCGCCTTGCTGATGGCCGAAGCGGTGCTGGCGGCGCGCTGGCTGCGCGGGTTGGCGGCTGGCCCCAAGGCCGCCGTGGCCGCCGCGGATGCGGAACCGGCCGCGGCCTCGGCGGGCAATGCCGTCGAGCCGGGCGATTCCGGCGCCGCCGTGGCGCAACTGGCGCCCGTTGCCACGCCGCATGCCGAACCCCCCTGGTATGTGCAATGCCTGCTGGGCCTGAGCGCCTGGCTGGCGACCTTGCTGCTGTTGGTGTTCGTGGCGTTCTCCGGAATTGTGACGTCGGACGAAGGCGCGCTGGTGGCCGGGCTGGTGTTGTGCGGCGCGGGCGTGGCGGTGCTGCGCAGCGACGCCGGGCCGTTCTGGCGGCAATGCGGCACGGCGATGGCGTTCACGGGCCAGATCCTCATCATCTACGGCCTGTCCAGCTCGACCTCGTTCACCAGCGCCTGCTTCTTTGTGCTGCTGCTGGCGGCGGTGATCTACGCGCTGGGGCCTGACGTCATCCTGCGTTTTCTGTCGGGCCTGATGATCGCGGCGGCAGGCGCCGCCTTGATCTGGCGCGGCTTGTCGCCGGAGTTGATGCGGGACGACCTGCTGGACGCCTGGCTTTATTTCGACGCGGGACGCGCCGGCTTTGTCTGGCTGCCGATCGCCGTCATCGGCGCCTGGGCTACCGCCGTCATCCTCACCTGGAGCCACCACGTGGGCGGCAAGCGCGGTCATGCGCTGGAGCCGCTGGCGTGGGCCTTCCTGCTGTCCGTGCAAGGCATGGTGTGGCTGGCGGGCGGCATTTCGGCCCTGCATCTGCCCGCCATGTGGCAACTGAACCCCCAGGGCGCCTTGCTGCTCGTGGCGGGCGCGCTGCTGCCGGCGGCGGCGGCAATGGCGGTGCTATGGCCACGCCGCCATGTGCTGACGGCTGGCGTGACCTGGGGCGTGCCGATCGCCCTGCTGGTCCTGGCGCTGTTCTGGCTGCCCAGCCCGGGCGTGGGCTTTGCGCTGGCCTGGCTGTTGCTGGGTTTTGGGCTGAACCAATTGCGCCTGGTCATTTTCGGGGTCTTGAGCCTGCTGGCCTATCTGGGCGTCTATTACTACCAGTTGGACGTGCCCTTGCTGCAAAAAGCCTTGTGGCTGGGCGGCGGGGCGCTGCTGCTGTTCGTGCTGCGCGGCCTGGTGTGGCTGGTGCCCAGGCTGATGCGCACGCAAGCCCCCCAACGGCGCGTGCCGCTGCCGCCGGTGTCGGCGCTGTTGCGCTGGCGCACGCTGGCCATTCTGGGCGGCCTGGCGCTGGTGCTGGTGGTGGCCAACGGCGGCATCTGGCAGCGCGAGAAGCTGCTGGCCACGGGCAAGGTGGTGATTCTGGAATTGGCCCCGGTCGACCCCCGGTCGTTGATGCAAGGCGACTACATGGCGCTGAACTTCGCGGCCAGCCGGGATATCACGCGCTTGCGGCTAAGCGCTGATCGCACGGCGGACGATGACGCCGTCCTGGGTTTCGAGCCCGACGGCTATGTGATGCTGCAAGCCGATGCGCGCGGGGTCGCCACGCCCTTGCGCATCCAGCCCGACGCGCAGCCACATGCGGCCGATGAGGTGCCGTTGCGCTATCGCCTGCGCGACCGGGGCGTGCGCATTGTGACCAATGCGTACTTCTTCCCGGAAGGCCAGGCCAAGCGCTACGAGGTCGCGCGTTATGGCGAACTGCGCGTGGCCGAGAACGGCGAAGCCTTGCTGGTGCGGATGCTGGGTGAGGACTTGCAGCCGCTGTAGCGAATCAGCGGCTAAGGCATCGGAAAGCGCCGCGCCCACTGCGCGGTGGCCGTCCGCAGAAAGTCGGCACGGTCTGAGGCGGCGATGGGGGCGAACCCCAAGGCACGCCAGGCGTCTGCCAGCGCGGCTAACGCGTCTTGCGGCGTGTCGACATCGATGGCGGCGGCGCCATTCTGCTTGGACAGCTTCAGCCCGCTGGCGGCGTCCAGGATCAGCGGCACGTGCAGATAGCGCAGCGGCGGCAAGCCAAGCAGGCGGCCCAGCACGCGCTGGCGCGCCGTGGAACTGAGCAAGTCCGCGCCCCGCACCACATCCGTCACGCCCTGCTCGGCGTCGTCCACCACCACCGCCAGTTGATACGCCCACAAGCCGTCCGCGCGCCGCAAGGCGAAGTCACCGACGGCGGTTGCCACGTCCTGCTCCTGCGGACCCAGCCAGCGGTCTTCAAAGCGTTCGATGCCGTCGGGCACGCGCAAGCGCCAAGCGCGCGCTTGCCGGCCGGGCGGCAAGCCGTGACGGCAGGTGCCTGGGTAGGGACGCTCTCCGTCGGCGCCTGGCGCGGTCTGGCCGCGCAGTGCGGAATCGGCGATTTCGCGCCGCGTGCAGCCGCAGCCGTAGATCAGGCCACGTGCGGCCAGGGCGTCAAAAGCGGATTGGTAAGCGGCGTTGCGTTGCGACTGCCACATGACGTCGCCGTCCCAATGCAGGCCCAGCGCATTCAACTGCGCCATGATGGTGTCGGCGGCGCCCGCGACGGTGCGGGGCGTATCCACGTCTTCCATGCGCAGCAGCCAGCGCCCGCCGTGGGCGCACGCGTCCAGCCAACTGGCCAGCGCGGCCACAAGCGAACCCGCGTGCAGCGGGCCGCTAGGGCTGGGGGCGAATCGGCCTACGTAGGTCACAGCAAAAGCAAGGGCCTGCGCGTCGGGTCAGTGCAACAGCCGCACGCCTTCTTCGTCCAGCAGCTCTTCCAGGACCAGGTTGTCGATCTCGGCTTCCTGGCTCCAGAGAACCATGAGGGCGATGATCTTGATCTTGGATAGCGGCACGGGCGTTTCGGGCGAAGCCAAGCCTCGGTCGATGACGATCTCACGCAGGGGCGCCGGCAGCACGCCGGCCGATTCCAGGAAGGCGATGAAGCCGATGGATTCGGTGCCGAGCTGGCTGTATTCGTTGTCGGTGTAGATCCGGGTTCCGGTGTTGGGCGCCTGAGCGAGGTCGACACATCGTTCGGTAGTCTCGGCAAGGCCATACAGCCAACCGAGAGCGTCGTCGATGTCTTCGTGCTCGAAACCGGCAGCGGCAAGCCGCTTAGCGAGCACATCGGCCGCAGGACAGGCTTGCGGCGTGTAGTAATTCTCGAACAGATAAACCAGGATATCGAACATATGGCGCAGTTTGTGCCTGTTTGCACAGTCGGCCCGCATATCGGCAGACCAGCAAACATGAATTTTACTTTACGCTGATTTATTTAGCCGGGCAACCGGCGAAAAGGCGGAATGTTGTATGACGTCACCCTGTCGTTTGACGGCCCCCATTCTGCCCTTATTTGCTGACAAAATGCGTGATTGGCCGAAAGAAAAACAGGGGCGGACACCTAAGTCCGCCCCTGTTTAATCTTTTGGCAGATTGCTTCGTTGCCAGATTGCTTTTGGCGTGCCGCGCTAGGCCGCCTTGGCTGCATTCTCCAGCTTCAGTCCGGCAAGCTGGCGGATGAACACCGGGATGCAGATGGCTAGCCCGATCAAGCCGCTAGCCACGCCCGGCACGATCGTCAGCAACGCTCCCACCGTGCACACCCACCGTTCCCAGCTCTTCATGCCGACCAGCATGTAGCGCGAGAACGCGGCCGACAGCAGCACCAGGCCCACCATGCAACCGATCAGCGTCACGAAGAAGTCGTACCAGGTAAAGCCCTGCACCGATATCAGCAGCGATGGCGAAAACACGAACACGAACGGCACGATGAGCTTGGTGATGCCCAGCCTGAACGCCGTGTTGCCGGTCTTGAACGGGTCGCTGCCCGCCATGCCGGCCGCCGCATAGGCGGCGAGTGCCACCGGTGGCGTGATGTCTGCCAGGATGCCGAAATAGAACACGAAGAAGTGCGCCGCGATCGGCTGCACGCCCAACTGCACCAGCGTGGGGGCGGCCACCGCCACCATGATCAGGTAGTTGGCCGTGGTGGGAATGCCGCAGCCCATCAGGATGCAGACGATGCCCGTCATGATCAGCGCGGCCACCAGCGTCAGCGACTGCGTGTTGGCGATGGCTTCCGGGATCACCACCGATGCGACGCCGGCGATGGACTGCGCCGCCGAGATCACGATGTACGACACCTTGAAGCCCACGCCGGTCAGCGTGACCACGCCGATGACGATGCCCACGGTGCCGGCGGCGGCGCCCACGGCCAGCGCGTACTTGGCGCCGGTCTCGAAGGCTTCGTACAGGTCGCGCAGGCGCAAGCGCTGATACGGATTCAGCAAGCCCACCAGGATGCATCCCGTAATGCCCGCGAACGCCGCCAGATAAGGCGTGCGGCCGCTGGCCAGCACGCCGATCAGCAGGACCAGCGGGATCAACGTGGGCCAACGCATCTTGATCGACTGCTTCAGCTTCGGCATTTCTTCGGGCGTCAGGCCGCGCAGCCCTTCACGCTTGGCCTCGAAGTGCACCTGCATGAACAGGCCGAAGAAATACAGGAAGGCCGGGAAAACGCCGGCAATCGCGATCTGCTGGTACGGGATGCCCAGGAACTCGATCATCAGGAACGCGGCCGCGCCCATGATGGGGGGCGTGATCTGTCCGCCCGTGCTGCTGGCGGCTTCGACGCCCGCCGCGAAATGCCGGGGGTAGCCGACGCGGATCATGGCGGGAATGGTCAGCGACCCGACCGTGACCGCGTTGGCCACTGACGAACCCGACAGCATGCCGAACATGGCCGAGCCGAACACCGACACCTTGGCGGGTCCGCCCGCGTAGCGGCCGGCTACGGTCGAGGCCACGTCCAGGAACAACTGGCCCAAGCCGATACGGGTGGCCAGCACGCCGAACAGCACGAAGTGGAACACGTAGGTGGCCACCACGCCGACCGCCACGCCATACACGCCCTGGCTGGTCAGGTACATGTGGTTGACGATCTGGGACCAGGTGTTGCCGGCGTGCTGCAGCAGCCCGGGGAAGTAAGGCCCGAACATGGCGTAGGCCATGAACACGATGGCGATGATCGGCAACGGCCAGCCCATGGCGCGGCGCGTGGCTTCCAGCAGGCCGATCAGGAGGATCGACCCCATGAACACGTCGATGGGCAGCGGATTGCCCACGCGGAACGCCAGGTCTTCGAAGATGTACGGGATGTACATCACCGACAGCGCCAGCGCCACGGCGATGATCCAGTCATACAGCGGGATGCCGCCCGGCGCCCACCACGTGGACTTCGGCTCGCGCTGGTAGTGCGACTTTGAAAAGCCGAACACCAGGAAAATCAGGCTCAGCACAAAGGCCAGGTGCACGCCGCGATGGGTGGCTTCGCGCAAGAGGCCGAAGCCGGCGGTGTAGTAGTGAAAGATCGAGAGCGTCACCAGCAGGCCGGAAACGATCCAGGTGGCGGTCTTGTCCAGGGGCCGGAAGCGGATTTCGGAATCGTACTTTTCCGCTAGTTGCTGGGTCTTTTCGTGGTCTATTTCCATCGACGTATTTCTCAGGTGAATCCGCAAACAGGGCCGCACTAGGCGGCCCTGCGCAATGCCGGGGCGACACCGGAGTGGCCCGGCGCGCTGGCGTATCGCCGTCGGGAGGACGGCTTGGGCTTACTTCAGCAGGCCGATTTCCTTGTAGAACTTCTCGGCGCCCGGGTGGAACGGGATGCCCGCGCCCTTGATCGCGTTTTCGCGCGTGATGAGCTTGCCCTTGGCGTGGCCGTTGTCCAGCGTCTTGCGCGTGGCGTCGCTGTACAGCGCCTTGGTGACGTCGTACACGACCTGTTCGGACTGCTTGGCCGACGTGACCATTTGCGCGTTGACCGAGATGGTCTTCACTTCGCCCACGTTCTGATAGGTGTTGGCGGCGATGGTGTCAGGCGTGAAGAACTCCTGCTTGGCGCGCAGCGCATCGATTTCCGGGCCGACCAGCGGCACGATTTCGATACCGCCGCCGCTGGAGGCCAGTTCGGCGATGGCGCCGGCAGGCGCCCCGCCCACGAAGAAGAACGCATCCAGGCCGCCGTCCTTGAGCTTGTCGCCCGCTTGGTTGGGCTTCAGGTATTCGGCCTTGATGTCCTTGTCGGTCATGCCGTAGGCGCCCAGGATCAGGCGCACGTCAACCAGCGTGCCCGAGCCCGGTTCGTCCATCGACACGCGCTTGCCCTTCAGGTCGGCCACGCTCTTGATGCCCGCGCCCTTGCGCGTCACCAGGTGGATGCTTTCCGGGTACAGGGTTGCAATCAGGCGCAGGTCTTGCGCCTTGGGCTTGCCTTCGAAGGTGCCGGTGCCGCTGTAGGCCCAGAACGCCACGTCCGACTGCGTGAAGCCGGCTTCGAACGAGCCGCCCAGGATGCCGTTGATGTTGGCCACCGAACCGTTCGAGGCCACGGCCGTGGCGACGAGCTTGCCCGGCTGCGACACGGCGTTGGCGATGATGCCGCCGATGGGGTAGTACGTGCCAGCCGTGCCGCCCGTGCCAATGCGGAAGAACTGCTGGGCCTGTGCGGAGCCCACGGTGCCGACCGCGGCAACCGCGACGGTCAGGGCGGTGATCCAGTGTTTGAGTTTCATGCGTGCTTCTCCGGGTGTTGTTGGGTAGGGTTCGTGTGACGAAAATCGTCTTGTCATTCCTGCATCGGGCGGTTCAAGAAAAGCGCCGCCACGGCGCAAAAATGGGCCTCCCCTTGGGGGCCGTTTTCATGTTGAAATTCTGGCATGCGGGGCATGCGTAGCCAATGGTTACGGAGCTATCGTTTACCTGGGGGTCAATGAACCCTTTGGTTATGGATGGTCGTGCTTTGGTTATGGCGTCCTGCCCCACGGTTACATCCCACGCGCTGTAGATAACGGAGTTACCCCGATGTCCCAGGAAGTCATACGCGGCATAGCGCTGCCCCCGGCCGCGCAACCCGGCGATCCCTTGGCCCGCGTCGACACCCCTAGCCTAGTGCTGGATCTGGTGCCGTTCGAAGCCAACCTGCGCGCCATGCAGGCCTGGGCCGACCGCCACGACGTCGCGTTGCGCCCGCACGCCAAGGCGCACAAATGCCCCGAGATTGCCCTGCGCCAACTGGCCCTGGGCGCGCGCGGCATCTGCTGCCAGAAAGTCAGCGAAGCCTTGCCCTTCGTGGCCGCCGGCATCCATGACATTCACATCAGCAACGAAGTTGTGGGGCCGTCCAAGCTGGCCTTGCTGGGCCAACTGGCGCGCATCGCCAAGATGAGCGTTTGCGTGGACAACGCCAAGAATCTGGCGGACATTTCCCAAGCCATGGTGCATGCCGGGGCCGAGATCGACGTGCTGGTGGAAGTTGACGTCGGGCAAGGCCGCTGCGGCGTGTCGGACGACGCCTTGGTGCTGGCCCTGGCGCAGCAGGCGCGCGACCTGCCTGGCGTGAATTTCGTGGGCTTGCAGGCTTATCACGGCTCGGTGCAGCACGCCCGCACGCGCGACGAACGCGCCCAGGTCTGCCGCCAGGCGGCGCGCATTGCGGCGTCCTACGCGCAACTGCTGCGTGAAAGCGGCATCGCCTGCGACGTCATCACCGGCGGCGGCACGGGCAGCGCGGAATTCGACGCGGCAAGCGGCGTCTACACGGAACTGCAAGCGGGGTCCTATGCCTTCATGGACGGCGACTACGGCGCCAACGAATGGGACGGACCGCTCCGCTTCCAGAACAGTCTGTTCGTGCTGGCCACCGTGATGAGCGTGCCGGCGCCCGAACGCGTGATCCTGGATGCAGGCCTGAAATCCACCACCGCCGAATGCGGTCCGCCCGCGGTCTTCGGCGTGGACGGCCTGACCTATGCCGCCATCAACGACGAACACGGCGTGGTGAGCGTGGCCCCCGGCGCGCAGGCGCCCGCGCTGGGCGATGTGCTGCGGCTGGTGCCCTCGCATGTGGACCCGACATTCAATTTGCATGACGGCCTGGTGGTGGTGCGCGACGGCGTGGTGCAAGACATCTGGGAGATCGCGGCGCGCGGCTTTTCGCGCTGATCGCCACCGCACGAAGGTCGACGTATAACGTTCAACGTTCAACCTTCACCGCCGCACGGCAATTCAAAGGTTCGTCATCCCCAGGAACTGGCGCAATTCGGGGGTGGCGGGCGCCGTGAACAATTCCTCCGGCGGGCCAATCTCATGCACGCGGCCCTGATGCATGAAGACGACGCGGTTGCAGACTTCGCGCGCAAAGCGCATTTCGTGCGTGACCATCAGCAGCGTCATGCCGTCGGCGGCTAGCTCGCGCACCACCGCCAGCACCTCGTTGACCAGCTCCGGGTCCAGCGCCGACGTGATCTCATCGCACAACAACGCCAAGGGCTGCATCGCCAGCGCGCGGGCAATCGCCACGCGCTGCTGCTGCCCGCCCGACAGTTCCTCGGGCCACGCATCGAACTTGTGCGCCAGCCCCACGCGCGTCAGCATGGCGCGCGCCATGTCGGCCGCTTCCGCTTCCGGCATGCGCTTGGCCACCATGGGCGACAGCATCACGTTGCGCCCCACCGTCAGGTGCGGGAACAGGTTGAACTGCTGAAAGATCATACCCACCTTGAGCCGCAGCGCGCGCAGCCGCAGTTCGTCGTCGCCCAGTTGCGCGTCGGCCACCATGATGGCGCCGCCGTCAATCTGTTCCAGCCCGTTCACGCAGCGCAAAAGCGTGCTCTTGCCCGAGCCGCTCTTGCCGATGATGGCGATGACCTCACCGGGTTCGACGCGCAGCGTCACCCCCTTCAGGACTTCGTTGTCGCCGAATTTCTTGCGGACGTCTTCAAGGGCGATGAGGGGCATGCAACTTCCTTTCCAGCCGGAGGCTAAGGCGCGACAGGGGCCAGCACAGCGCGAAGTAGATCAGCGCGGCGCAGGCATAGACGGTGAAGGGACTGAACGTGGCGTTGGTGATCACCGTGCTGGCCTTGGACAGCTCGGTGAACCCGATGATGGAGGTCAGCGCGGTGCTCTTGACGATCTGCACGGCGAAGCCGACGGTGGGCGCAATAGCGATGCGCAGCGCCTGCGGCAGCACCACGTAGCGCATCTGCTGCACGTAGCCCAGCGCCAGGCTGGCGGACGCTTCCCACTGGCCTTTCGGAATCGCTTCCACGCAGCCGCGCCAGATCTCGGCCAGGAACGCGCCCGACCACAGCGTCAGCGCCGCGCCCGCGGCCAGCCACGGCGGCACTTCCAGGCCCAGCAACGACAGGCCGAAGAACGCCAGGAACAGTTGCATCAGCAGCGGCGTGCCCTGGAACAGTTCGATATACGCCCAACTGGCTCGCCGCATCAGCGCCACGCGAGACGTGCGCATCATCAGCGCCAGCACGCCCATCAGCGCGCCACCCGCGAACGCCACCAGCGACAGCAGCACCGTCCAGCGCGCGGCCAACAGCAGGTTGCGGACGATGTCCCACATTGAAAATTCAATCATCGCGCCGCCTTGCGAAACAGACGCCGGCCCGTCATGCGCAGCAATTGGCGCAAGACGATGGCCAGGGCCAGATAGATGCCGGTGGTGACCAGGTACACCTCGAACGCGCGGAAGTTGCGCGACTGGATGAAGTTGGCGGCAAAGGTCAGGTCTTCAGCGGCAATCTGCGAACACACCGCCGAGCCCAGCATCACGATCACGATCTGCGACGACAGCGCGGGCCAGATGCGTTGCAACGCGGGTTTCAGCACCACGTGCCGGAATACCTGAAAGCGCGTCATCGCCAGGCTGGCGCCGGCCTCGTACTGCCCTTTGGGCGTGGCATCGATACCGGCGCGGATGATCTCGGTGCTGTAGGCGCCCAGGTTCAAGGCCATCGCCAGGCAGGCGGCCTGCATTTCGCCCAGTTGTATGCCCAGCGACGGCAAGCCGAAGAAGACGAAGAACAACTGGATCAGGAACGGCGTGTTGCGTATGACCTCGACATAGGCCGTCACGGGGGCGCGCAGCGCGCGCGGCCCCTGCGTGCGGACCCAGGCGCAGGCGATGCCCAGCGCCACGCCCGCCACCGCGCCGAAGGCAATCAGTTCGATCGTGACGCCGATGCCCTTGATGAGCACCGGCGTGTAGTCGAACACCGACGCGAAGTCGTATTGATAAGCCATGATGGCCGCCTTCCGGACTTACAGATCCTTGGGCAGCTCGGCCCCCAGCCACTTCTGCGAGATCGCCGACAGCGAGCCGTCGCGCTTGGCGGCGGCCAGGATGTCGTTGACCTTGGCGCGCAGCTTGGGCTCGTCCTTGTTCATGCCGATGTAGCAAGGCGAGTTCTTGATCAGGAATTTCGTTTCGGGCTTCTTGGCCGGGTTGCGCGCCAGGATGGCGGCGGCGACCACGTTGCCGGTGGCGATCATCGGCACCTGGCCCGACAGGAAGGCGGTGATGGTGCCGTTGTTGTCTTCATAGCGCTTGAGGGTGGCGGTTGCCGGTGCAATCTTCGACAGCTCGATGTCTTCCACCGCGCCGCGCGTCACACCGATGGTCTTGCCGGCCAGGTCGGCGGCCGACGAGACCTTCAGGTCCGCCGGACCGAACACGCCGTTGAAGAATGGCGCGTAGGCATCCGAAAAGTCGATGGCCTTCTCGCGTTCCGCGTTCTTGCCCAGGCTGGAAATCACCAGGTCCACCTTGCGGGTCTGCAAGTACGGCACCCGGTTGGCGCTGGTGACCGGCACCAGCTCCAGCTTCACGCCCAGTTGCTTGGCGATCAGTGCTGCCGTATCGATGTCATAGCCCAGCGGCTTCATGTCGGCGCCCACCGAACCGAAGGGCGGAAAATCCTGCGGCACGGCGATCTTGATGGTGCCGGCTTTGACGATATCGTCCAGCGTGTCGGCATGCGTCAGCGGCGCGGCCAGCAGGCTGGCGGCGGTGCAAAGGGACAACAACAGGGTTCTGCGGTTCATGAGGGGACTCTCCAGGGCGCGCATCGCCCAGGGCGGGCCAATGCGTTGCACACCAATTCGGTATACAAAGCTGGAAAAGCAAGTTCCGTGCCATTTTGCGTGCGCCGGGAGCCGACCCTATAGGGCCCACGCCCTGCCCCGATTTGGTGCGCGCCGTGCGCTGAATTCGGGCACGGACGGCACCGGTTTGGGGGCGGTGGGGGACGGAAGCGCCAAGCGGGCTTCAAACGTCCAGATGGGGCCGCATCAGGGCTTCAAACCACTCTTGAAAGACGGTCAGTCGGCGCGTGCGTTGGCGGCGGTGTGGGTAGATCAAGGACACCGGCATCGCCTCCGCCCGGAACCCGGGCATGACTTCCATGAGCTCGCCAGCGTCCAGCAGGTGCTGGACATCGAAACGCGGAATCTGAATCAGCCCCAGTCCCGCGAGACAGCAGGCGATGTAGTTCTCGGCGTTGTCCACGACCACGCGGCTGGGTAGGGCCGCGGGCGCTGTGCCCGCGTCACCGGGGCCCACTTCCCAAGGCAGTTCCCGGCCCGTCTTCGGCGACGCATACCCCACGCTCCAGTGTCCGTCGGACAAGTCCGCGGGCTGACGGGGTTCGCCATGGTCGCGCAGGTAAGCGGGGCTGGCGCAGTTGATCAGCGCAATACGCCCCAGCGGCCGCACCACCAGGCTGCTGTCGGCCAACGCGCCGATCCGCACCGCGCAGTCCACGCCTTCGTGCACCAGGTCGATGGCGCGGTCCGTGGACCGTAGCGCCAGTTCAAGCCGGGGATGCCGGCGCAACAGACTGGGCAGCGCCGGGGCGATCAGCCGGCGGGCAATGCGGCTGGGCACGTCAACACTCAACCTGCCCGACACCTGCCGCTGGCTGGCGTGGAACAACTGGTCTATGTCTTCCACTTCGGCCAACAGCGGGCGCACGCGCGCCAGCAATTGTTCGCCGTCGGCCGTCAGGCGCACCTGCCGGGTGGTCCGGTGCAGCAGGCGCACGCCCAGCTGCGATTCCAATTGCTGGATCGCCGCGGACACCGACGCCCGCGGCGCGTCCAGGGCGTTGGCGGCCTTGATGAAGCTGCCCATCTCGGCGACTTGGGCGAATACGCGGTACTGGTCGAATCTGTCCATGCGTGACAGATTAGCCGCTTACTTCGTGGTGTAGCCGCCGTTGATCAAGATCGTCTGGCCGGTGATCCACCAGCCGTCGCTGACCAGGTGGCGAATGAAGGGCACCACGTCTTCAATGTCGGTCAACCCCGTCTTGCTGAACGGCGACAGCGCGGCGGCGGTCTTGTGATACGCCACCGCGTCGGCGCCTTCGGCCGGGTAGAAAAACGGCGTGTCCATGGGGCCAGGGCCCACGGCGGTGACCGAGATGCCGCGCGCGCCGAACTCCTTGGACGCGGCGCGGGTGTAGTGCTCCACCGGCGCCTTGGTGCCGGCATAGGCCGCGTAGAACGGCGTGAAGGCGCCCAGCAGCGATGTCACCAGCGTGCAGATCTTGCCGTTGTCGTTGACGTGGCGGCCCGCTTCGCGCAGGAAGAAGAACGCCGCCTTGGAGTTCACCGCCGTCATCTCGTCGTAGTCGGCCTCGCTGATCTCGGTGAATGATTTCTTCATGACCTTGCCGACGGTGTTGATGGCGATGTCGGGCTTGCCGACGGCGGCGATCGCATCGGCAAACAGCTTCTCGACGGCCGTCGCGGTGGTCAGATCGCCTTGCAGGGCCACGGCTTTGGCGCCCGCCGCTTCGATGGCGGCCACCGTGGCATCGGCATCCGCCTTGGACGCGGCGCTGTTGTAGTGGATGGCAATGGCGCGGGCGCCGTGCGCTGCCAGGTCGCGCGCAATCAGCCCGCCCAGATTCTTTGCCCCGCCCGCAATCAGCGCGACTTTGCCCTTGATGGAATGGTCTGCCATGGAATGCCTCTTTCTTGAATCGATGGAGCTTCGAGCTTAGGCAAGCGCACGCCACCGATAAACCCGCTGGCGCGAGATGCATCATCCAGAAAAACCGCCCAATCCGAGGGCGCCGTGCTCAATGCGCGGCAATAAAAAAAGCCGCCCCGGGGTAAAACCCGGGACGGCTTCCTGGAGACGCCTGGACGCTTAGTCCACCTGCGCGCCGGACTGCTTCACCGCGCGGCCCCACTTGTCCACTTCAGCGGCAATGAACTTGCCGGTGGCGTCAGGCGTGAGCGGCATCGGCTCGGCGCCTCGGTCACGCAGGAACTTCTGCATTTCCGGCGTGTTGAGTGCTGCGCTGATCTGCTTGCTCAGGTAGTTGGTCACCTCGGGCGGCGTGTCGCGCGGGGCCAGCACGGCGGCCCAGCCGATGGCCTCGAAACCCGGGTAGCCGGATTCCGCCACCGTCGGCACGTCCGGCAATTGCGGCAGGCGCTTGGCGGTGGTGACCGCCAGCGCCACGGCCTTCTTGCTTTGCACGTGCGGCAGGCCGGCCGTGACCGAATCCACCATCAGCGGCACCTGGTGCCCCAGGAAGTCCGCCTGCGCCGGGCCACTGCCCTTGTACGGAATGTGGCGGATATCGATATCGGCAGCCGCTTTGAACATCTCGGCCGACAAGTGCTGCGTGCCGCCGATGCCGGCGCTGGCATAGGCCAGTTCGCCCGGATTGGCGCGCGCCTGCGTCACCAGTTGCTTAAGCGAGGTAATGCCCGAGGCCGGCGTGGCCAGGAACATCAGCGGCACCGAGAACACGCCCGAGACCGGCGCGAAATCCTGCGTCAAGCTGTACTTGATGTTCTTGTAGAGCGTCTGGTTGACCGCCGCCGCGCTGCCTGCGATGACCAGCGTGTAGCCGTCCGGCGTGGCGCGGGCGGCCTGCTCCATGCCGATGTTGCTGCCGGCGCCCGCGCGGTTTTCCACCACGATCGGCTGCTTGACGGCGGCGCCCAGCTTTTCAGCCAGGGCGCGGGCAAAGATGTCGGTGGCCTGCCCGGGCGGGAAAGGCACCACCAGGCGGATGGGGCGGTCGGGAAACTCGGCGTGCGCCGTGGCGCTGGCCGCCGCCAGCGTCAGGCCAGCGGCAAGACTGGAAAGGATACGTTTCATGATTGGTCAGTAAAAAGCGACAACGGAGTGCGCGCGCGGGGCGCGCCACTGCTCATAAAATAGAGCGCCCGATCAGGCGGCCCTTGTGAGGCGGCCCGGGGCGATTCGGCGGGGGGTGCGTCACGATAGCATCCCTCTGTCGGTGCTACATTTGCCTTTTCGCGCTTTCCGCCGCGAACTTCTTCCTTCACCGCTGTCCTTACCCCCCGCAGGAACCGCCATGGAATTCAGCCAGTTCAACGTCAACACCCTCATGGATATCACTTCCCGCCCGGACCTCGTGTTCGTCAGCGGCAAGGGATCCTGGCTGGAGGATCACGCGGGCAAGCGATATCTGGATTTCGTGCAGGGCTGGGCCGTGAACACGCTGGGCCATTCGGCCCCGGAAATGCAGCGCGCGCTGGTTGAACAGTCGCAAAAGCTGATGAACCCGTCGCCGGCGTTCTACAACATCCCCTCGATCGAGTTGGCCCAACGCCTGACCGGCGCGTCCTGCTTTGACCGCGTCTTCTTCGCCAACAGCGGCGGCGAAGCCAACGAAGGCGCCATCAAGCTGGCGCGCAAGTGGGGCCAGGTCAAGAAGAACGGCGCCTACAAGATCATCACCATGAACCACGGCTTTCACGGCCGCACGCTGGCCACGATGTCCGCATCGGGCAAGCCGGGCTGGGACAAGATGTTCGCCCCGCAAGTCGAAGGCTTCCCCAAGGCTGAACTGAACGACCTGGAATCCGTGAAGAAGCTGATCGACGACAAGACCGTCGCCATCATGCTGGAACCGGTGCAGGGCGAAGGCGGCGTCATCCCCGCCACCAAAGAGTTCATGCAAGGCCTGCGCAAGCTGGCCGACGAGAACCAACTGCTGCTGATCGTGGACGAAGTCCAGACCGGCATGGGCCGCACCGGCAAGATGTTCGCCTACCAGCATTCCGACGTCACGCCCGACATCATGACGCTGGCCAAGGGCATCGGCGGCGGCGTACCGCTGGCTGCGCTGCTGGCCCGCCAGGACGCCTGCGTGTTCTCGCACGGCGACCAGGGCGGCACGTACAACGGCAACCCGCTGACCACCGCCGTGGGCGTGGCCGTGTTCGACGCACTGGCCGCCCCGGGCTTCATGGACGCCGTCAACGCGCGTTCCAAGCAGTTGTCCGAAGGCCTGCTGGCCCTGTCGGCCAAGTACGGCATGAAGGGCGAGCGCGGCCAAGGCCTGCTGCGCGCCTTGATCATGGACCGCGACGACGGCCCCGCCATCGTCGAAGCCGCCCGCAACCAAAACCCCCAAGGCCTGCTGCTGAACGCCCCGCGCCCGAACCTGCTGCGCTTCATGCCGGCGCTGAACGTCACGGCCGAAGAAATCGACCTGATGCTGACGCAACTGGACGCGCTGATCGCGCAGGTGCGCAAGGCTTGATTGGTGCAGGTAGGTAGGAAATGAGCAAGGGCCGCGGATTTGCGGCCCTTGTTCTTATCGGTGTACGAACATGCGGGGCGATCAACGAGCATTCACGTTTGCTCTAGTGCTGTTAGCCTATGTCGCCGCCCGCATCCATTCGCAGCTGAAAATGCCGCCTCACCCAGCCCTCGCATTCTTCCCATAGTCGGGGCGCACCCCGTTGGATGGCAGGTCCATACCGCGCCAGCACCTGTTCAAGAGACACGCCGCTCTCCGTCCACGTGCCCCCACCCGTGTAGATATTGATCAGCAGCGGCTGAAAGCGATCAAGCGCTTTCGCAAACCTGGCATCCTCTGTTTCCGCCCGCTCGAACTCCTGCCACAAGCCAAGGAATTCATCGCGTTGCGGCGGCGGCAATAAGCCGAACAAACGCTCGGCTGCCTTCTGCTCCAGCTCTGCCTGTAGTTCGCCTGACGATCCACCATGAATCGGAAAATCGCCGACATCTATCTCCACGATGTCATGCAGCAAGAGCATCCGCATAACCCGATCCGTATTCACGGCGCCGCTGGCGTACGCGTTCAGGATCAGGGCATACATCGCCAGATGCCAGGAATGCTCGGCCGAGTTTTCCTTTCTGCTGCGATCAAGCAGCGGAGACTGCCGCACAACGGTCTTGAGCCTGTCGATTTCTCTTAGGAAGGCAAGCTGGCCTTCCAGGGGGCTTGGTGGCATGCGCGGCTACCCGTGATGTGGAACGTAAAGTGTACGGAAATGCTTGCCGGACGAACACGCCGTCCAAGCGCTCCGCCGCCTGCCTCAGATAGGCCCCCCAAATCAGTTGTATTCTTTTGGCCGTTGTCATCATTCGCGAGGAAGCGCGTGCATTGCGAAACTTGTGGGGCCGCGTATCGCGGCCGTGGCCGTCTTTGCGACGAATGCACCAAGACCTTGTCCGGCTTTTCCGAGCCCAACAGACTTCCGCCCCTTGGCGACTTCAATACCGATCAAACGTTTCCCGCGCCGCAGCCGCAACAGCCGCCACCGAACGAAGACGGCTGGAACGAGCCGAAAAAGCCGCTATCCAAGGAAGGCGGCTGGGATGAGCCGCAACTGGTTCGAACCGACGTCATTCCCCTGGCCCTGGGCGGTCGCCCAATCAAGCGCGGTTGGCTCACCGCGCTTGGCGCGGCCGGCGTGCTGATGACAATCGGCGAAATGGCCTTTAGATGGGGCGTCTGGTGGTTTTGGCTGATCATTCCAAGCGGCATCGCGTTCCTTGTCGGCCGTGGCCTGATGCGCAAGGGCTTCGTTCGCTTATTGGGCCTGTTCAACGTCGAAGCCGATAAGGCGGGGCGCGTCTATCTCACCACCTTGAGTGGAGACTGCCCGGTATGTGATGGCGAGATCAAGTTGAAGGACGTTGGGCCGAGCCGAACGGTCAAAACCGTCATCCAATGCACGGCGAACAACACCCACCAATGGGCGTTCAACCCCAAGCGTCTGGATAAGCTGTAGCGCCAGCGTCAGTGCGACGACACATACGTGGCGTCGGCAAACGACGCCGGTATCGCGAAACTCTCGCGCATGCGTTTCGCTTCGGCTGCCGGCGTCAACCCGAAAAGCCGCTTGAACTCGCGGCTGAATTGCGATGGGCTCGTGTAGCCCACGGCATGGCCCGCCGCTTCCGCCGTCAAGTCCTGGCGCACCATCAACAACCTGGCCTGATGCAGCCGCGTCGACTTCACGTACTGCATCGGCGACACCTGCGTAACCGCCTTGAAATGGCTGTGGAAGCTGGGCACGCTCATGCCCGCCTTCTGGGCAAGCTGCGTCACATCAAGCGGCTTGGCGTAGTCGGCATGAATCTGCCGTAGCGACATCCCTATCCTGCCAAACTGTCCTCGCATCGCCAGTGCCTCGCGCATCGCCCCGCCTTGTGGACCGGTCAGCACGCGGAAGTACAGTTCGCGCAGCAGGCCCGGTCCCAGCACGGCGGCTTCGATTGGCTGGTGCATGGCTTCAAGAAAACGCAGAACGGAGGCATGCATCCTGTCATCCATCCGCGTCGACATCATGCTCTGAGGCAGGTCTGCGCCATCAGCCATGCCGGCGTTGCCGATCTGCGCGGCCAGCTCGGCAGCCACCGTGAAATCAAGATGCAGATACAGCGCTAGCAACGGGCGGTCCGGCGTGGCATCGGTTTCCATGCTGAACGGAACCGGCACCGAGACGGCAAGATAATGATCCGCGTCGTACTGGTACAGCTGCCCGCCAAAGTACCCGCGCTTACGCCCTTGGCACACGATCACGATGCCTGGGTCATACAAAACCGGGGTGCGCGAAAGCGCACGGTCGGAACGCAGGATACGTACGCTGGGCAGCGCGGTCAGGTTATAGCCTTCCGTGGGCGCCAAGTCGCGCAGCAGCGCGACCGTGCGCTTTCGCGTATCGGGCAGTGTGGCCGAATCCTGATTCGGGGTGTAGTCATGGCTCATAGCTTTATGCAAGAAATTCAGCGAATTCGGGCTGATAAGTCGTCCACCGCAAGAATAGTATGCAGTCTCTCTTTCGTATTCTGGAGACGCATCATGGCGTTGAGCAAGATATTTCTGATCACCGGAGTCAGCAGCGGATTCGGCCGCGCGCTGGCACAAGAAGCGCTGGCCGCCGGTCACACGGTGGTGGGCACGGTAAGAAGCGCAGAGGCAAAGCGCGATTTCGAATCGCTTTCCGAAGCGGCCCATGGACGCGTCCTGGACGTCACCCACTTCGACCGCATTGACGACGCCGTATCCGAAATCGAAACCAGCGTGGGACCCATCGACGTCCTGGTCAACAACGCGGGCTATGGGCACGAGGGCGTGCTGGAAGAGTCGTCGCTCTCGGAAATGCGCCGGCAGTTCGACGTGAACGTGTTCGGCGCCGTCGCCATGATGAAGGCCGTGCTGCCCTTCATGCGCGCGCGACGACGCGGCCACATCCTGAACATCACATCGATGGGCGGACACCTCACCATGCCGGGAATCGCCTATTACTGCGGCAGCAAATTCGCGCTGGAAGGCATTTCGGAAAGCCTAGGCAAAGAGGTCAAGCCCTTGGGCATCGCCGTCACCGCCGTGGCGCCGGGCTCGTTCCGTACGGACTGGGCCGGCCGTTCCATGACGCGCACCCCGCGTTCCATCCCGGACTACGACGTCATCTTCGATCCTATCCGGCAGGCGCGTGAAGAGAAAAGCGGCAAGCAGCTTGGCGACCCGGTGAAGGCCGCCCGTGCGATGCTTGCAGCGATCGAGGCTGAAGATCCTCCGGCACATCTATTGCTGGGCAGCGACGCGTTGATGCTGGTGCGAGCCAAGCTTGCTGCGTTGGAAGACGAGTTTCAAGCGTGGGAGGCGACTACGGTATCGACGGATGGGTGAAGGCGGATTGGCAATGGAATTTGGCGGCGCGGCGTTCGAGTGTCAGACTGCAATCCACACATCCCTTCGTAGGAACAACCTGGAGAACCGCCGATGAGCCGACCGGAATTCATCAAGCACTGGACCGAACTCGAAACCCCCGATGCGCATTCCTACCAGGGCGATACCGAACCCATGGCGCTGGACGCACCGCTTTCCGCGGCACTCGGCATCACACGCATCGGCATTCATCACGTCAGGCTGTTGCCCGGTCGACGTACCTCATATCCGCACGCCGAAAGCACCGAGCAGGAATTCGTCTTCGTGCTTCAAGGCAAGCCCGATGTCTGGATCGACGGCGTGTTGCATCCCATCGTCGAAGGCGACTCCGTTGCGTTTCCCGCCGGCACCGGCATCTGTCACACCTTCATCAACAACACGCAGGACGAAGTCAGGTTGATGGTGGTCGGCGAACCGACACGCGCCGACAACCTTGTGCGCTTCCCGCTCAACGAAGCGTATGAGAGTACCCGCGTGAACCGCTGGGCAGACTGGCCCGCCAGGCCGCTTGGGGACCATGATGGGAAGCCGGACTGAGTGCGTGGTGGCGCTATGAGCAACAGATTTGCCACTTGGTCGAAGCTTCTGATCCATTAATGGCCGCTATACCGGTCACACTACTATCCAATAGGCACAATCCCATGACCTTGACCCTGCGCCCCGAGAACGCCGAAGACATCGCCGGTATTTCCAAGCTGACCCGCGAGGCGTTCGAACATGAAGAACATTCCAGCCATACCGAGCAATTCATCGTGGATGCGCTGCGGCGTAGCGGGCAATTGACGATTTCGCTGGTGGCGGCAGAGGGCAAGGATATCGTCGGGCATGTTGCCATATCGCCCGTCACGGTGTCGTCGGGGGCGACAGGCTGGTTCGGGCTGGGGCCCATCTCCGTGCAGCCCGGGCGGCAAGGCCAGGGTATCGGCTCGCGCTTGATGAACGGTGCGTTGACCGCGCTGCAAGAGCGCGGCGCTGCGGGTTGCGTGGTGCTGGGAGACCCGGGCTTTTATGGCCGCTTTGGCTTCAGTGCCTGTCCGGGGCTTGAGTTGCCGGGAGTTCCACAGGAGTATTTTCAGGCCAGGGCTTTCTCAGGAGAACCGCCGGCAGGCTGCGTTCAGTACCACGCGGCTTTTGAGGCCACTGAATAAGCGTCCATTCGCCAAGCCTTGTACTCGCGCACCCTATTCCGTATGTCCTGAAACGGTAGGACGCCATCGCCAGGCGGCGTGCGCCAGCAGTCACATAGCCGCTATCGCGCAAAGACCTCTACGACGCGGAAGCGCTCGCACACCAGCATCATGTCTGGCGCATATCCGCCGTTGCGTTCAAAGTAGGCAATGTGCGCATCGCGCCAAACGGGGTACGGGCCCTCGCCTTCTGCCAGCGCAAAGGCCTCATCCACCTGGTCGAAGCGCTGTATCAACACGCCGGTGGTTTCGATGACGCAGGCGGGTCGGCCCTGGCCATCCAGCACGACATCGCGCCGGCCCGCTTGCGGCACGGGTTCTTCGTCGTCGAAGTGATGCAGCGCGCCGCAGGTGGCTGTCTTCGTGCCCGCCAGAACCAGCGCGAGCAATTCGTCGGCGAGTTCGGGCGAATCGCCGAATTGAAACGTCACGGCGTCTTCGTACGGGGCAGGCGGCTTGATGCTTGGTTTGGTCATGGGGATAAGGATGAGGGTTGAGGCGTCAGGCATGCTGGCACGGCAACGTAGTCTGACACGTTAATTCTGCTGCCACGGCAACGTAGTCTGACACGCTAATTCATAATGCAGTCTGACACGTTAATTCACCCGTCGATCCCTTCAGCCCGTCTCTTTCGCCGTGATGCCCAGCTCAGCGGCATAGCCCGCAAGCTGCTCGCCCACATGCAGCTTCAGCGCGTCCACGAACAGCTTGATCTTGGCGTCGACAAACTGACGCGATGGGTACAGCGCATACACGTTGCGCTGGTTCGTGTAGTGCCCGGGCAGTACGCGTACCAGCGTGCCTCGGCGCAGATCGTCGATCGCCGAGAAACCCGCCAGCAGGCCGATGCCGGCCCCATCGCGCAGCGCGGTGGCCATGGCGTCCATGTCGTTCACGCCAAGGTGGCCGCCCGCCGGCCGATGGGTGAAAGTGCCGCCCTCGCCTTCCAGATGCCATTCGTCCGGGGCATAGTCCACCGTGGTCAACAAGACGCAAGCGTGCTGGGCAAGGTCCTCGGGGGTGTGCACCGGGGGATGCTGCGCCAGGTACTCTGGCGATGCCGCCAAGATGCAGTGGCTGACGCCAATCTTCTGGCTGACGTAGGTCGAATCCGGCAAGGCGCGCGCGATCACGATGCCGACATCGAGCTGTTCTTCAAGCAGATTCGGCATGCGCTGCGACAGAAGCAGGTCCACCGAGACGTCGGGGTAGGTCTTTCTATACGCCAAGGCTGTGCGGGCGACCAGCGTACGCCCCAAGCCGGGTACGGCGTGAACGCGCAATACGCCGCGTGGCGACACCGTTGCATGCCCCGCCTCGGCTTCGGCTTGCTCGACGTCGCCCAGGATCGCAATACAGCGGTCATAGAAGCGATGCCCCACATCGGTGACGACCAGGCGGCGGGTGGAGCGCTGAATCAGCCGGGCATTCAGGCCTTCTTCCAGCACCGTGACGGCGCGTGAAATGTTGCCGACCGTGGTGGAAAGATGGTTGGCCACGGCAGTGAAACTGCCCATCTCCACCACTTTCGCAAAAACCGACATGTTGTATAGCTTGTCCATCGTGGGCCCATTGTGTTCGTGCGACTTTTCCTCTGGAAGGGAAAGTCATTCTTCCGCAAGGGGCTAAATCCGCGCGCCGCTCACGCCTAGACTCCATTCCGAGGTCACCAACAATCTTATCGGAGTTTGCAACCATGAACGGCAACTATGAACCGCTTTACCTCTTCATCAACGGCGAATGGATCGGCGCTGGCGAGCGCGACACGGCCGGCGTGGTGAATCCCGCCACACGTCAGGAACTGGGCCGTGTGCCGCTTGCGACGACGGCGGATCTGGATCGCGCGCTTGCCGCGACGCAGCCGGCCTTCAATGCCTGGCGCACGACTGTGCCCAACGAGCGCGCTCGTGTTCTCAAGCGCGGGGCGGAATTGATGCGCGAACGTGCCGAGCACATTGCCACGCTGATGACGCTTGAAGAGGGCAAGCCCTTGGCTGAAAGCCGTGATGAAGTGTTGCGCGCCGCCGAGTATTTCGAATGGTTTGCCGAAGAAGCCAAGCGGATTGACGGCCGCGTCGTGCCCGCCAACCGCCCCGGTGTGCAGCAACTGGTCAAGCGGCAGGCGATCGGTCCGGTGGCCGCGTTCACGCCCTGGAATTTTCCCGCGATCACGCCGGCGCGCAAACTTGCCGCCGCCCTTGCAGCCGGTTGCAGCGTCATCATCAAACCCGGTGAAGAGAGCCCGGCAACCGCGCTGGCGCTGGCCCGCGCCCTGGACGATGCAGGCTTGCCCAAAGGGGTGCTGCAAGTTGTCTTCGGCGTGCCGGACGATGTGTCGCGGCATCTGATTGCGTCGCCGGTGATCCGCAAGGTGACCTTCACGGGCTCCGTACCGATCGGCCGCTTGTTGTCGGCGCGTGCCGCCGAAGGCGTGAAACCCATCACGCTGGAACTTGGCGGGCATGGGCCGGTTCTGGTGTTCGACGATGCCGACGTCCAGCGCGCCGCGGTCGAGGGTGCCGCCAACCGCTTCCGTGGCACCGGCCAGGTCTGCATTTCGTCCACGCGCTTTCTGGTTCAGCGCGGCGCCTATGACGAATTCCGTGAACATTTCGTCAAGGCTACCCGCGCCCTGAAGGTCGGAAACGGGCTTGATCCCGATACGCAAGTTGGGCCGTTGGCGAACCCGCGCCAGTTGGAGAAGATGCAGGCGTTGATTGCTGACGCGGTGGCATGCGGCGCCACGGTATTGGCCGGGGGCAAGCCCATCGACGGCGCGGGCTACTTCTTCGAACCGACGGTGCTGGCCGATGTGCCGATGCATGCCAAGATCATGCACGAAGAGCCCTTTGGCCCGATCGCGGTACTGATGCCCTTTGATGAATTGGCGGACGGTTTGCAGGAAGCCAACCGGCTGCCTTATGGCCTGTCGGCCTATGCGTTCACCAGCAATGCTCGCACGGCGATAGACGTGGCCGACGGCCTGGAAGCCGGAATGATCGGCATCAATCAATACCGCATCGTGGCCACGGAACTGCCGTTCGGCGGCATGAAGGAAAGCGGACACGGTTCGGAGGGCGGCGTGGAAGGCATCGAGTACTACCTCACGCACAAATTCATCAGCCAGGCTTGAACCAGGAGCACACCATGTCGAATATCGATTTCAGCCGTCCGCGCGAAGCCGCGCGTGCCTTCACCCCGGCGCTGTCGGCCTTTGTCGACAACACGCTTTACCCCGATATCTGGAGCGACCCCGCGTTGGCGCCGCGAGACCGCAGCCTGATTACCGTGGCCGTCTTGATTGCCGCGGGCCACACGGATGAGTTGCCGGCGCACCTGCGCCGCGCGGTCGGCAATGGGCTGACGCAGAATGAGCTGTCGGCCGCCATCACGCACCTGGCGTTCTACGTCGGATTTCCCGCCGCGATCACCGCCTCGGCGATTGCGCAAGCCACATTGGCCGTGTCACACGAAAGCGCCCTGAAGGATAAGCAATGAAAGCGATTATTTTTGAACAGTTTGGCGAGGCGGATGTGCTCCAGGTGGCCGACGTGGCCCAGCCCGACATGCGGCCCGATGACCTTATCGTGCGCGTCCATGCAGCGGGTGTGAATCGTGCCGACCTGACCCACCGCCGTGGCGGCTATGGCCGGCCGAATTTTGGTGACTCCACCATCATGGGTCTGGAGATCGCGGGCGAAGTGCTGCAAGCCGGCAGCGCCGTACGCGGCTTCAAGGCGGGCGACCGCGTAATGGGCGTGGTGGGTGGCGGTGCGTATGCGGAGGTCGCCCGGTTGGACTGGCGCATGGCCTTGCCCATTCCCCAGGCGCTGGACTACGTACACGCGGCAGCCATCCCCGAAGTGTTCGTCACCGCGCACGAAGCCATGCTGCACCTGGGCCGTCTGAAAGCCGGAGATTCCGTGCTGATTCACGCGGCAGCGGGCGGCGTGGGGTCGGCGGCGGTGCAGCTTGCTCGGGCAACGGGCGCCACCGTGTACGCCACGGCCGAGGCCAGCAAGCTTGAGCAGGTTCAGCGGCTGGGTGCCGATTGCGTCATCGACTATCGCACGCAGGACTATGCGCAGGTCGTGGCCGAGCGGACATCGAAGCGTGGCGTGGACGTGGTGATCGACTTTATTGGCGCACCCAACTTTGCGCGCAACATTGCCTCGCTGGCCAACGGCGGGCGGCTGGTTCAGGTGGGTATCCTGGGTGGCGGCGGCCAGGTCAGTATTGCGTTGGAAGACATCCTGTATCGCCATCTGCAAATTTTCGGCACTGTCATGAAATCACGTCAGCAGACTGAAAAGCACGCGATGGTGCAACGCTTTCGCGAGCATTGGCTGGACCGCTTTTCCAGCGGCGCGGGTCTGGTGCCCGTGGTTGACAGCACCTATCCGCTTGAACGCGCAGCGGACGCGCATCGCCGAATGGAGTCGTCTCAGAACGTTGGGAAAATCATTCTGACGATGTCGGATGCCGGTAGGGATGGCAATTGATAGGGCGTCAGACTGCAATTCCTGATGCCGTGATGCAGGCTGAAACTTGACGTTGCGGAGCGGGGAACCGGGGAGGCCGAACAAGCGGACGGCTCCATGGGCGATATCATTTGGAAATTGCCGGCGTCCCCACCGCGATCGCGCGCCGCGATTTTCTGCCCTGATCGCCTAGGAGATTTATTAGTGGTTCTATCCGCAACGACAGCATCCGCGTCTTCCCTGTTCCGCAACCATGCCGCCAGTCTCTGGCGGCGCCGACGAGAAAGACCCTGGCTGGCGGCCCTGCTGCTGGCGGCGATGCTGAGTTGCCTGTCGTTGCTCTGGCAAGCCCCCGCCATGGCCGCGTTGCCCCTGCCAGCCAAGGAAGCCGCTGCGTCCCCCTCGGCGCTGACTCCCGCCGCGCTGGCCGACCTGTTAGAGAATCCCGAGGCGCGCAAAGCGCTGGTGGACGAGCTGCGCGCGCAGGCGTCCGGAACCAAACCGGCGGCCTCCCGCCCCGCAGGCGCGGCCGAGCCAGCCGAACCCGCCGTACCCGGCTTGCAGGCACGCATGGCAGACGGCGTGCAGCGTTTCCTGACCGGCGTTGCCGCCGACATGGGCCAGGGCGTCGACGATCTGCGCGTGCTGGCCTCGGGGCGCAGCCTGCGCATGGACAGCGGCACGGCGGGCCAGGCCTTGCTGCCCCTGACGCTGGCCGCCGTGGCCACCATCATTGCCTTCCTGCTGTTGCGGATGATCGCCATGCGCATCTACACCCGCATCGATCGCTGGGTGGCGCATCAGGGTGCGGGCGAGCCCGTCACGCCGCCCAAGCGCGGCGTGCCCGCCTCCATGCGTGTGCTGTATCGGCGTGGCGGGGCCATCGTGGGCGCGGTGGCGATCGACGCGGGCGTCGTCCTGCTGGCGGCCATGGCGGGCGGCGCGGCTGCCCTGTGGGGCACGCCGGGGCGCGGCACGCTGGACCCCTTGGCGGCCGTGTTTCTGCAAGCCTTCGTGGCGGTGGAGATCGTCAAGGTGCTGATCCGCACCGTGTTCGCCGTGCGGCATCCGCACTTGCGCCTTCTGCCCATGTCCGACGAACTGGCCAAGTACTGGAACGGCTGGCTGGTGCGCGTGGTGGCGGCGGCGGGCTATGGCACGTTGCTGATAGACCCCGTGATCTCGGCCACGCTGTCGCCCGCCCTGGGTCGGCTGGCCAACATGGTCATCATGCTGGCGGTGTACGTGTATGCGGTGCGTGTCATCTGGCAGAACCGCCAGTCGGTGCGCGAACGCCTTAGCCGACGCGCCGCCAATGCCGCCACCTTCATGGGGTCGCGGCTGCACTTTCTGTCGCGCGTGTGGCACGTGCTGGGTATCGGATACTTCACCGTCCTGCTGGTGGTCAGCCAGATCGACCCCACCAATGCGCTGCCCTTCATGGCCCGCGCCACCGCGCAGACCTTGCTGGTGATCGGCGTGAGCAGCCTGTTGGTGCTGTTGGTGAACACCGTACTGGCCAAGCCCATCGTGTTGTCAGACGACCTGCGGCGGCGCCTGCCGATGCTGGAGACGCGCGTCAACGCCTATGTGCCGGCCCTGCTGAAAGTGCTGGGATGGATCATCCGCATCGTCGCGGTGCTGCTTATTCTTGACGCCTGGCAGGCGTTTGACCTGTCTAGCTGGCTGGCCTCGGATGCCGGAGGCGCGGCCATCAAGGTGGTGCTTAACATCGTCATCGTGCTGCTGATCGCGGCGCTGGTCTGGACGGTTATCGCCAGCGTCATCGAACACCGCCTGAGCCAGAGCGAGGGGCGCGGCATGCCCACCGCGCGGGAACGTACCCTGCTGGCGCTGTTTCGCAACGCCGCGTTGATCGTCATTGTGACGATGACGCTGATGGTGCTGCTGTCGCAGATCGGAATCGACGTGGGCCCGCTGATCGCCGGTGCCGGGGTGGTGGGCCTGGCGATCGGTTTTGGCGCGCAGAAGCTGGTGCAGGACATCATCACCGGCGTTTTTATCCAGCTTGAAAACGGCATGAACGAGAACGACGTGGTGCAGGTGGCGGGCGTGTTCGGCACGGTCGAGAAGATGACGATACGTTCGGTGGGCATCCGCACGCTGGACGGCGGCTATCACCTGGTGCCGTTCTCGTCGGTGGACGTGGTGGCCAACCACATGCGTGACTTCTCGTACCACCTGGGCGAATACACGATCGCGCATCGCGAAAGCGTGGACGACGCCATCGAGCATCTGCGCGCGGCCTTTGCCGAGCTGATGACGGATTCGGTGCTGGGGCCGGAGATTCTTGAAGAGATCACCATTGCCGGCGTCACGGCGGTCAACGACAAGGGCGTGACCATCCGCATCCTGATCAAGACCACGCCCGGCATGCAATGGGCCGTGCAGCGCGGCTACAACCGGCTGCTTAAAAAGCACTTCGACGCCGCCGGCATCGAGCTGCCCTATCCGCACACGGTGGTTTACTTCGGCCAGGACAAGCGGGGCTATGCGCCTGCGGCGAACGTGGCGTTGCAAACCGAGCGCCTCGACGAGGGCGAAGACGCCCGCGCCGCGGGCCACACGCGCCGCCGCCTGACGCCGGAAACCAGCGGCGACGATGCCGCCGAGGTTCTGGGCAACGAGCTGGAGGCGCGCGAGGAAGCGGAGCTGGATTCGGAATCGCCAGGCACCCATGACCATCCGCGCAGCCAGTGATTCGCAGCCGCTTGCCGCCGCCTCGGTAACGGACTCATCCCGTCCGTTGGAGGATGCGGCGCTGCTGCGCCGCCTGCTGCGTGCCAAGGACCGCATGGACGCGGCGTCCAGCGAGGCTTGGCCGGTCAGCCGTCTGGCCGAAGTCAGCGGGGTTTCACAAGCCTATTTCGCGCGCTCGTTCAAGCGCGCCTTCGGGCTTCCACCGCACCGCTACTTGCTGACACGCCGGATCGAGCGCGCTATCGCCCTGTTGCGGGATACCGACATGAGCATTACGGAGATCGCGTTCGAGACCGGCTGGCAGAGTTTGGGTACCTTCGGCCGCATCTTCCATGACGTTACAGGGCTTAGCCCAGGGGGGATGCGCGCCCAGCTTCAAGCCCATCCCGAGGAACTTGCCCGTGTCCCGGCCTGTGTGGTCAAGGCCGCGCAACGCCCCGACCTGGACAGCGCAGTTTTGGAGAAGCGCCGTCGCGCCGCCGCCGCTACATTGCGTGAATCCACCAAGGAGGAGTCATGAACGAAGGAATCAATGTTGTCGGCTTGTACGTGAACGATCAGGACGAAGCGCTGGCGTTCTACGTCGAAAAATTGGGCTTTCGCGTTCACACGGATGTGCGCAATGGCGACTACCGCTGGCTGACCATCCAACATCCGGACCAGCCCTCGTTTCAGCTTGGCCTGTTCAAGCCCGGCCCGCCCATCCATGACGACGCCACCGCGCAAACGCTGCACGCGATGGTTGCCAAGGGCGCCATGCCGCCGCTGGTGTTGTCGGTGGCTGACTGCCGCGCCAGCCATGCCAGATTGCAGGCGCTGGGCGTTGAGTTCACCCAAGAGCCAACGGACCGTTACGGCAGCGTCGATGCCGGTTTCCGCGACCCGGCCGGCAATGGGTGGAAGATGATCCAGGCGGGCTAGCTTCCCGGCCCCTGTTCACCTGCCGTGGCGCCTAAGCGACGCCAGCAGCCAGTTGGATACTCAGGCCGACCAGCGCCAGGCCGGCACACCGGGTGGCCAGCAGCCTGGCGCTTGGAAACGTCGCAAGGCGCAAGGCCAGGGCGTTTCCGATCAGCACCAATGCGCTTTGATAGAGCAGGCTTAGCACGGTCACATGCAGCATCATCACCGCCAGCGTTACCGGGGATGCCGCCGGTTTAAGAAACAGGGGAAAGAACGCGACGAAGAACAGGATCACCTTGGGGTTGGTCAGGCTCACCATGAACGCCCGACGAAAGTACACCCAGGGTGATCGGTCGCGTTCGCGTTCCTGATCCTGCGCACTGAGACGTGTGCGGATAAGTTGCGCGCCCAGCCATAGCAGATACGCGACCCCGGCCCATTGCAGGCCTTGAAAGACCAGCGGATGCGTCCGCATGAGCGCGGCCAGGCCCGCCGCCGCCGCGACCATGAACAGAAAGTCGCCCGCGATGGTGCCCAACACCGCGGCCATGCCGGCGCTTTTGCCATGGCGCGCCGTGGCGTCCAGGATGGCGATGGTGCCCGCGCCGGGAATGGCCTGGAATACCAGGATGGCGAGGATAAAGCTGCCGTAGTGCTGGATGTCGAGCATGCCGCATCAGGATTCGCATTAAGAAGAATCGATTATCCCGTCGGTCCCATTGCCAGATACAGCGCATTATTCCGGTGAATGCTAAATTTAGCCGTCGGTTTTCTGGTAGAAACGGGCCATGGCAAGAACGGATAAAAATGAACTGGATGACGTGGCGTGGCGCTTGCTGCGCGCCCTTCAGGTTGACGCGCGCGCGCCACTGAAGACCCTTGCCGAGGCCGCCGGCTTGTCGGTTGCGGCAACGGCGGAACGGCTCAAGCGGTTGCAGGATGCCGGCATTGCGCAGCGATTCACCCTTGAGGTGGATGCGGCGCAAGTGGGCTACCCCGTAAAGGCGATTGTGGGGATCACCGCGACACAGCCCGGCAAGAAAGCCCTGCTTGACCGGCTGCGCCACGCACCCGAAGTGCTTGAGTGCCACCATGTGGCCGGGGCCGATTCCTACCTGATGACCGTGGTGGCAACGGGCTTGATGGATCTTGAGCGTTTTATCGGGACCATCAACGGATACGGAGAAACACGGACTTCCATTATTTTCTCTACCCCCATCGAGCGCCGCGGCCTGGTGCCGCCCGGCACTGCAAAACGCCAGTAGGGTTATCAGGGATTATTTATTTCGGGTTTTTTTGTTTGCCTGAAAAGGGTATTAGGACTCACCCGCGCCATATGGATTAACCCGTATCAAAGCGTAATCGCCCATGGTAATGTTGACGCCAGCGGTGATGCGTATTCCTTGCCGTGCATGTAACACCCAATATGCTGTTTGCCAGGCCGGCTTGGCCAGAGGGACATGATGCTGCGAACGGAATTTCCCATCGTGGGTCTCGGCGCGTCCGGCGGCGGAATCCAGGCATTGGAAGCGTTTTTCCGTGGCGTGCCCCTGAATCCCGGCATGGCCTTCGTGGTGGTTTCCCATTTAAGTTCTGGCCACGAACAACACCTGCTTGACGCCATCGCGCGCCACACCTCGCTGGCGGTGATGATCGGCGTTGATAATCAGCAGCTTGAACCAAATTGTGTATATCTGCTGCCGCGCGACGCCCTCATGTCTATTGGCCAGCGGCGCTTGCGCGTGATTAAGCGTCCGGCGAATCTGTCGGTTCGCCGCCCTGTTGATTTATTCTTTTCCGCCTTGGCGCAGGATTGCCTGGATTATGCGGCGGGCGTGGTGTTGTCCGGCGGGAATTCAGACGGCACGCTTGGCATCAAGGCCATCAAAGAGTATGGCGGGTTAACCATGGCGCAGGCCACGGACGAAGACGGCCCGGTCAATCCTGAAATGCCGGCCAGCGCCATCGCCAGTGGGTGGGTCGATTTTGCGCTGCCCGCGAGCGAAATGGCGCGCAAGCTGGCCGAGCTTGGCGTGGGCGTATCGCTGCGGGGCGAGGCGAGTCCCGACACGCAAGAAGGGGGTGAACCGGACGGCTTGGTCGCTTCGGGCATGAAAATCCGGGAGTTGCTGCGCGCCAGCATCGGCCACGATTCCAGTGGCTACAGCGATCAGGATTTCATGCGCCGTGTGCGGCGCCGCATGCAGGTCAAACAGCTTGGCGCCGTTGATGCCTACATCGACCATCTGAATCAAGAACCCCAAGAGGCCATTGCGCTGTTCCGAGATCTATCGGTCGGCATCACGAACTTCTTCAAGGACGCCGAGGCGTTCGACGTGCTGAACCGGCTGGTCATTCCGGAACTGCTGCAAAGCCGGGGGGCGACGGATACCGTGCGCGTATGGGTGCCCGGCTGCGCCACGGGCGAAGAGGCCTATTCGCTGGCCATGCTATTGCGCGAATACATGGACACCATGGCGGCGCCGCCTCGTGTGCGTTTGTTCGCCACCGATGTGGACGACTGGGCGCTGCTTGCCGCGCGCGCGGCAAGATACCCTGGCCAGTCGCTGGATGGGATGTCGCGAGAACGGCGCGATCGGCACTTTCTTGCGGACGGCGACGGCTATGTCGTGAACAAGCACCTGCGCGACATGTGCGTCTTCGCGCCCCATAGCGTGCTGCGTGATCCGCCCTTCGCCCGAATCGATCTGATCTCGTGCCGCAACCTGCTTATTTGTTCTGATCGCCAGGTACAACAACAGATCATCCCGACGTTCCATTATTCGTTGCAGCCCAATGGCTTTCTGTTGCTTGGCGCGGCAGAAGACGCGGGCGAGGTCGGCAGCCTGTTCAAGACCATTGAACGCAAGCATCGGATCTTTCAACGGCGTACCGGGCAAACGGCTGCGCCCCGCCTGGCGTTTTCATCGTGGCCCTTGCAGGCTGCCAGCCTGCCCAGTTTCACGCACCGCCCAGGTGATGCGGTCGGCGCGACGCTGCACGCGGCGATCGAACGCCAGGTGCTGACTCGGCATGCCCCCGCGCATGTCGTGATCAATGCCAACGGCGACGTGCTGTATTACTCGAACGGCACGGGCAAGTTCTTGCAGGCCGAGATGGGCGTACCCAGCCATCAGGTGCTGGCCTTGGCTCGCAAGGGCCTGCGGCCGGATCTGCGTGCCTTGCTGCACGAGGCGGCCGAGACCGGCAAGCGCGCGCGACGGGAGGGCGTGGCCTTTGAAGACGACGAAGGACGCTTGCAGCGGGTCTCGCTAGAGGTCGAGCCCTTATGCTGGCAGCGAGACACGGAAACGCGATATCTGGTCTTGTTCTTTCAGCGCGGCATGGAGAGCGCGGAGGGCGCCCATTCCCCCGCCCATGCACCGCAAGACGGCGCAGCCCGCCATGTGGAAATCGAACTGCTGCAAGCGCGTGAACGCTTGCAGTCCATGGCTGAGGAATACGAGGCCGCGCTGGAGGAATTGAGCGCGTCCAACGAAGAGCTGCTGTCCGTCAACGAAGAACTGCAATCCGCCAACGAAGAACTGGAAGCCTCCAAGGAAGAACTGGTTTCGCTTAACGAAGAGCTGCACACCGTCAACGACGAACTTCACGGCAAGGTCGACGAGCTGGACCGCTGCAACAACGATCTGAACGTGCTGTTCGATAAGGCGGCCATCGCAACCTTGTTCCTCGACCGCAACTTGATCATCCGCAGCTTCACGCCGGCAATAAGCGATGTGTTCAACATCCTGCCCAGCGACTGCGGCCGACCCATTACCGATTTGGCCAGCCGCTTCGACCTGCCCGCGTTTGCGAACGATATCGAGCACGTCTATACCGACTTTCGGCCCGTTGAACGCCGCATCGCCAGCCCCCTGGACGGAAAGCACTACCTGCTGCGGATGGTGCCGCACAGTGGCGCCGATAGCAGCGTGGACGGTGTCGTCGTCACGTTCATCGACATCACCGACATCATCAAGGTCGAGCGGCGCCACCGCGTGCTGATCGCGGATCTGCAACGCCGCACGCGCAGCTTGTTCGCGATTGCGCAAGCCGTGGCGCAGTCCCCGCTGGATGATGGCGACGCCTTCAAGCGTTTCAACAATCGCCTATCGGCGCTTGAGCGGGTGCGAGGCATGCTCGACGTCGAATGGCGCATCGAACGCCGCGACGCCACTGATTACCTGCTAATTGAAATTCCTTTGGACGGCACAAGCGCTAGTCAGGATGGCTCGGAATCGGTGCTTTCCTGACGGCCGGCGCGCAGCTTTTTCCATAGTGTCGTTCGAGAAATTCCTAGCCGCTTTGCCGCCAACCCCATATGGCCGCCGGATTCGGAAATGGCTTGCTGGATGGCGCGTTGTTCGGCGTCCAGGCGCGTGGCGGCCAGGTCTGGTTGTTCCGTAAGCCGCCTTTCAGGGAACAGGTCGCTGGCATGTAGCGTGGCGCCCTCCATCATGACGAGGGCGCGCGCGATCCGGTTCTTCATCTCCCGGATATTGCCGGGCCAGGCATGGTCATACATCGCCTGCATGGCGTTCGCCGAAAACGTGACGCCCGCCGTGTGTTGTTCTTCCAACAAGGCGCTGGCCAGCACGTCGATCGCCGCCGGCCGGTTTCTGAGCGGCAAGGTCGCAACCCTTGCCACGGCAAGCCGATAGAAGAGGTCGGCGCGAAACGTTCCCTGCGCCATCGCCGCTTCCAGGTTCGCGCAGGTGCTGGCAAGTATTCGGCAATTCGTCTGGCGGCTGGAAGACTCGCCCAAGGGTCGATACTCTCCATTTTCCAGCACACGCAACAGGGCGGCTTGCGCTCTGGGTGTCAGCTCGGCCACTTCATCCAGATACAGGGTGCCACCCGCCGCTTGGGCAAACAGGCCATCCCGCGCCGCGCCGGCGCCGCTGAAGGCGCCCTTGGCATGGCCAAACAACAGGCTCTCGACCAGGTCGGTGGCCAGCGTGGCGCAGTTGACCGCGACGAAGGGGCCGGACGCAAACGCCGAGCGCGCGTGGACGTATCGTGCGGCACGGTCTTTGCCCGTTCCGGTTTCCCCTTCAAAGAGCACCGGCAACGCGCTGACCGCAAACCGTTCCAGCTCTTGCGCGACAGCGTGCGTGGCGGCGTCAAGCACGAACGGATTGTCCTGGACGGCAGCGTTGCTGCCTGCGGGCTGGGCGGCGATGACGGAGCGGATGCGTGCAACCAGCGCGTCGGTGTCATAGGGCTTGGTCAGGTAGTCGTTCGCGCCCGCTGATACCAGGCGCACCGCCTGGGCAATTTCCCCATAGGCGGTGGCAAAGACCACGGTGGTGCGCGCCAGATGCGGAATCAGGCGGCGATACAGCTCTTCGCCCGAGCCGTCTGGAAGCCGGATATCGGCAAGCAGGAAGGCGGGCCGCATGCGCGTCCTGCGAAACAGCTCGACGGCCTGCGCGCAGCTTTGCACCCATTGCGCCGAGATACCCTCCAGCCGCAAGCGCTGCAAGAGCGCCCCGCCCAGCAAGGCATCATCTTCGATGAGCAGCACCTGGATATCGTTCACGGTGAGGGTTCCTCTGTGGCGAAGGGTAGGCGCACCGAGATGCGCGTGCCGCTTCCAAAGCGCGTCACGCGCAGACGGCCGTTCAGGGTGGTGATCAGGTCCGCAACGATGCGCAAGCCCATGCCGTCGCCGTCGGACGGATGGCCCGCCAGCGCGCGTCGCGCCGCGATCGGCAAACCAGAGCCGCTGTCCGCCACGTGCAGCGTCAAGGCATCGCGCTTGGCGCGCGCAAAGATCCGCACCCATGCACCGGGCGGCGATGCCTGGATCGCGTTCAGGACCAGGTTCAGCAGAACCTGGCGGACAGCGCCGGCGGGCAGGGCCAAGGCCTGGTCGTGGAGCATGCCCTCGCTATCGAGTTGCACGCGTACGCCTGCCTTGCCGGCTTGAGCATCCACCATCAGGCGGATGTCGGCGATATCTTCCTGGCGCAACCACGCGTTGCCGGGGCGAAAGGTACGTAGGCTTGCATCGACAACGGCCTGCAACGCCTGCACACCGCGTTCGATGAAATCCAGCGATTCGGCTCTGACCTCTGGGCGTTCACCGAACTGCCGCAAGGTTTGCACGGCGGTGCGTAGGCCGCCCAATGGATTGCGTACCTCGTGCGCTAGAGCCGCCGACATGCGGCCCAGTACCGCTTCGCGTTCGATGCGCGCGTTGCGTTCGGCAAGCGCCTCGCGTTGCAGGGCGCCTTCCGCCATCCAGTTGTAGGCAGAGAGCAGTTCCCGGAGTTCCGGGTCTGTGGTGTCAACGCGCATGGGGCGCAGCCGTTCTTCCGGCCCCGCGCGCAGTGCTTCGGTCAGCGAGATGATCGGGCGTTGTAGGCGCCGAGCCATCCCGAAGCACAGCACGGCGCCAAGCAGGCTGATCGCCAGGCCGACCAGGCCAAGCTCAAGGGCCAGTTCCTGGCGTTGCCGATGGAAGTCGCTGACGTCCAGGTTGGCCACCAAGGTGCCAAGCTGGGGCTGGTTGGTGTCCAACAGACGCCACGTCCACACGCCTTCCGAGCGTGCGCTGATCAGCGTGCCGGACGTGTCCGAAAGCCGCGCGAGCGGAACCGGCTCTACCTCGGGATAGCGCGCAACGTGCGCCAGCAGACGCTGATCGGCGCCCACCACGGCAAGCGTGCGATCAACCACGCCCAGATGGGTGTCCAGCGCCCGATTCAGCACCTCCACCATTTGCTCGGCGTCGTGGGCGCGCACGGCCGGAAGAATCGCAGCGGAGAGCCCGTCCAGATATACCTGGCCCAGGTTGGTGATCTGCCGGTCGAACTGCCGTGATACGCCATGCAGCGCCAGGGAAATGAGCGCGGTGGAGATCACAAGAAATAGCAAAGCGACCGCAAGCGGAATTCGCGCGGTAAGAGACAGGCGGAGCATGGCGGCGCTTCTGGACCTCGAAAACGAAATTATGCCTCGCGTTCTACCTGCTTCGGATTTGCAATATTTGGCAAGTACGTGACGCTTCGGAAAAATCCGTGCCAAGCGGGATTTCAGCGCGATAGCACGCGGCGATGTTCACTTTTGTGAACATCGACATTGAACCGCTGTTCACACTTGTTCACTCGGACTGCCGCCCTCATGCCCGCGCCATGGTTATCCCGCATAGTCGCCGGCAAAGCGTGAAAGCAGTTTGCAAGCCCCTCTCCTTAAAGTGCCCGCTCCTCCGGCATGCAACGGTTGCATGCCCGGAGCAAGTCAACAACAAACCGGGGAGCAAGCCGTGGGCAGCACCATATTCTCTAGAAAGCGCGATCTGTGGGGAGGTGCGTTCATAGCACTCTGCGGCGCGCTCACCATACTTGAAGCGACGTCATACAACATTGGAGAACTGGCCCGGATGGGGCCAGGCTACTTCCCCCTGATGGTGGGTTGTTTCCTGGTGGCGCTGGGCATTCTGATTCCGCTTAGCCCGGACCCCGACGAGGTGCAGGAGGAACTCGTCGAAGAGCATCTGCCGCAGCCGTCGCGCCGCGATCGCATCCGTGGCATGGCCTGCATTGCGGCGGGCATCGCGCTCTTCATCATCCTGGGCAGCTTCGTGGGATTCCTGCCCGCGACCTTTGCGCTGGTGTTTGTGTCGGCGCTGGGCGATACGTCGAATTCCATTAAATCCGCCGCCATTCTCGCCATTGCGATGACGGTGTTCGGCGCGGTTGTGTTCTCGTGGGCGCTGCAATTGCAGTTCCCGATGTTGCGCTGGGGGTAAGCCATGGATCTGTTCGATAACGTATTGCACGGCTTTTCCGTGGCGCTGCAGTGGGAGAACCTGCTGTGGTCGCTGTTTGGCGTCTTCATGGGCAACATGATCGGCGTGCTGCCGGGCATGGGCGTGCTGGCCGCCATTTCCATCCTGCTTCCGCTTACCTACGCCATGACGCCGGTGGCCGCCCTGATGATGCTGGCCGGCATTTACTACGGCGCCCAGTACGGCGGCGGCATCACCTGCATTCTGCTCAACCTGCCGGGCACGCCTTCCCATGCGGTGACCTGCCTGGACGGCAATCCGCTGGCGCGGCAAGGCAAGTCCGGGTCCGCGTTGTTCATGCTGGTGATGTCGTCTTTCGTGGGCGCCAGCGTGGGCATCGTCATCATGATCCTGTTCTCGCCCTTGCTGGTTGAAGTGGCGTTTCAGTTCGGCCCGGCCGAGTACTTTTCCATGATGATGCTGGGCCTGTTCGCCGGGGCCACCTTGGCCAAGGGTTCGGCCATCAAGGGCATCGCCATGGTGTTTCTGGGGCTGCTGCTGGGCGTGGTGGGCACCGACGTCAACACCGGCACCATTCGCTATGCCTTCGGCGTGATCGAGCTCAGCGATGGCGTGCCCTTGGTGGCGCTGGCGATGGGCCTGTTCGGCTTGGCGGACTTCTTTGCCAACGTCAATCGCATCGGCAAGGCCACAACCGTGGGCGCCGGCCCCAAGATGTCGGTACGGCCGGAACCGGGCGACATCAAGAAATCGGCCATGCCGATTGCGCGTGGCAGCGCCATTGGCGCGGTGTTGGGCATCCTGCCGGGAACGGGCGCGACCATCGCCTCGTTCATGTCGTATGCGGTTGAGAAGCGCGTGTCGAAGACGCCCAAGCGCTTTGGCAATGGCGCCATCGAAGGCGTGGCGGGCCCCGAAGCGGCGAACAATTCCGCCGCGCAGACAAGCTTCATTCCCACGATGAGCCTGGGCATTCCCGGTGACTCCGTCATGGCCTTGATGCTGGGCGCGCTGATCATTCACGGCATCCAGCCCGGCCCGCAGATGGTGACCGAGCATGCGGATTTGTTCTGGGGGCTGATCGCCAGCTTCTGGATCGGCAACATCATGCTGGTGGTGATGAACCTGCCCTTGATCGGCATGTGGGCAAGGCTCTTGAAAGTGCCCTACAAGTACCTGTTCCCGTCCGCGCTGTTCTTTGTTTGCGTCGGCGTGTACAGCACCAACAACAACCTGTTCGACGTGGGCATGGTGCTGGCGCTTGGCCTGGTGGGCTACCTGTTCCTGAAGCTGCGCTTTTCTCCCGCTCCGCTGCTGTTGGGTTTCGTGCTGGGCCCCATGGTTGAAGAGAACTTCCGCCGCGCGCTGTTGCTGTCGCGGGGCAGCATGAGCGTGTTCGTTGACCGCCCGATCAGCGCGGGCTTCATCTACGCGATTGCTGCGCTGGCCATCTGGCTGGTGTTTTCGACGGTGCGCAACAGGAAGAAGGTGCGCGCGCTGGAGGAGGCGCAGGCTCAAGCCTGATCGCGCAACACAGGCAGGACTGAACGGGGGCCATTCGTGAGCCCCCTTTCGATTAACAGGAGGGTGTCGTGAAGCAATGGGCGCGCGGTCCACGCGGCGATGAGCCAAGGGGGCCGCTGATGGTGATACGTGAGCTGGCCTTTGTTGAACTCATCGAATTGCTTGAATTCAGCCACCTGCGCTTGGACGCCCCGATACAAGGGGCAGGCACCCCGTGGGTCGGCACGCAGGAATGGCTGCGCCGCATTGAAGGCGAATCCAGCGACCCTGGCGCGGTCTACGTCTGCACCACGCTGGATGCACTCCATGACGCCGTCCTGGCGCCAGAACATGCCGAACTGAAGATCGATATGCCGACGCAAAGTCGCGTCCGCCTGCGCACCCTGTCAACGCGGCAGGGGGTGTCGCAAGCGTGCCTGCGCGTCGACTTGCAGGCCCTGATCCGGCGTGTCCTGGTACCCGCGAGCGCACCCGCGCATCTGTTTGATCTGGTCAAGCACGTTGTCATGACGCGGCTATGGGTGGAAGTGGCGCGCGTTTGAACTGGCGGCCACGGGCGACGTCACGCAAGCCGGCGCATCGATTAAACTTTCCGCCATGCTACGCATCGACAATCTCAGCAAGCGCTATGGCGACCACCTTGTATTCCAGGGGCTGACTCACACGTTCCCGCCTGGTTGCATGGCGCTGTGCGAAGAAGACAGCACCGGCAAATCCAGTTTGCTGGGCATCATCGCGGGCGTGATCGCGCCGGATGGCGGTGAGGTATGGATCGACGGGCATTCGCTGGCCAACGCGCCGCAACAAGCCCGTGCCCGCCTGGCTTACGTGCCGGATAACTGCCTGGCGTTCCCCACGCAGACCGGGCGCGAATTCCTGCTGAACGCCGCGGCCGAGAAAAACGTGAGTCTGGACGATAACGTCCTGGATCTGGCTTTTCGCCTGGGGCTGGAGCCGCATCTGGACAAGCGCTTTGAGCAAATGTCCACGGGCACGCGGCGCAAGGTCTACCTGACCGCCGCCGCGCTGGGCGCGCCGGCAGTCGTCATTGCGGATGGCCCCAGCAGTGGCCTGGACGCCCAGGCGCGCGGGGTGTTGGCCGAGGTTTTCACGACCTGGGCGCGAGACCGCGTCGTGCTGTTCGCCAGTCACGACCCCGAGCTGGTGCAGGCCTGCAACGCGCGCACGCTTAACGTGGGCGATCTGCGCTAGCCGCGCCTTGGTTGAACTAGCCGAGCCCTGGTCAAGCTCGCGCGTCAGCGCTTGGACGCCTGCAAGACCTCGATGAATGCCGTGCTGAACGCAGGAATGTCGTCGGGCTTGCGGCTGGACACCAGCGCGCCATCGACCACGACTTCCTGATCCACCCAGTTGGCCCCGGCGTTGCGCAGGTCGTCCTGCAGCGACGGCCAACTGGTCATGGTGCGATCGCGCACCACGCCTGAGGACACCAGCAGCCACGCGCCGTGGCAGATGACCGCCACGGGCTTGCCGGCGTCGAACATGGCGCGCACGAACGCCTGCGCCTTGGGGTGCATGCGGATTTCATCGCTGTTGACGACGCCGCCGGGCAATAGCAGCCCGTCGAACACCGAAGGTTCGGCTTCGGCTTGCGCGAATATCAGGTCCACGGGAAAGCGATCACCGGGTTTGTCGTGATGCATGCCCAGGATCGGATCATTGCGCGCCGATACCAGTACCGTGCGTGCGCCTTCGGCGTGAAGACGATCACGTGGACCGGTCAGTTCTACCTGTTCGAATCCGTCGACCGCCAGAATGGCGATGGTCATATCTTGGAGTGTTGCCATGATTGCTCCCTGTGCTTGGCCCCGTGCAAGCGATGCGCGGCGGGCCGGGGCGTGCTCGCCGAAGCCAAGGTGCAGCAAGTGGCATGCCGAAGGGGGTGAGGCAGATGGGAGGGAGGCGGATGGGAGGGGGACAGAGGGGAAGGAGACAGAGGGGGAGGAGACAGAGGGGAAGGAGACAGAGGGGAAGGAGACAGAGGGGAGGTCGGCAGATGGGTTTCGCGCGGCATGCGGTAGCGCTTTTTGCGTCGGTCCGCGCGCGCTACACCCATCCTACGGGCATAGCCGCAACAACATGGGCGCTGCCGAGGCCGTGGGTCAATGCGCAGCACCGTCATTCGTGCGACGGGGCAACATCTTCATTCGTAGGATGGGTGAAGCGCGGCAAGTTCGTCGCTAGAACGTGATGTCCAACGCGCGCAACCCATCACCACCCCCGCCTCAAGCCACGCCCGCGAAGCGCTTGTCCAGGTACGCAATGATCTCGCTGGATTCATACATCCAGCGCGTGCCGCCGGCCTCTTCAATACGCAGGCAAGGCACCTTGACCTTGCCGCCGCCAGCCAGCAGTTGTTCACGGGCCTGCGGGTCGTTCTTGGCGTCGTGCAACGTCACCGGCACGTTCAAACGATGCATTGCACGCCGCGTCTTCACGCAGAACGGGCAGGCATGGAATTGATACAGCGACAGCGCGGCGGCTTCCGCATTCACCGTAGCCTGGCCTTGTGCTGAACGTTGTTGCGGGCGCGGACGGGTCAGCGCGTCGCCAAGAACGATCAATTGACCCAGGCCGACACGCAAGGCTTTGACAAACATGGATGTTCAACTCAAACAAAGGAAAGAGGCGGTCAGTCTACTCTTTTGCAGGGTTGCGCCCCTGCAAGGTCCTTAGCGCGCTGACGGCATCCACAGCGCCCCAAGGGTCCATGTTCCACATCGACGATGCCCCGATCAGTGATGCCCAGCGGGCTAGCCCCCGATCGACACCAGTTCCGCGCCTTCGGTCACCTGGTCGCCCACGCCATAGAACACTTCTTCGACCTTGCCATCGGCGGGCGCCGAAATCGTGTGCTCCATCTTCATGGCTTCCATCACCAAAAGCGGCTGCCCTTTCTCGACGGTGTCGCCCGCCTTGACCGAGATCGAGATGATCTTGCCCGGCATCGGGGCCGTCAGGCCGCCGCCGTGCTCGCCCTGGGTGTCCTGGGCATGCGCCAAGGGGTCGTACAGTTCCAGCACGTGCACGCCGTCGTCGCCGAAGACGTGGGCGCGGTCGGCATGCAGCACGACGGTGCCGGCGTGCTCATGGCCGGCCAGCGTGACGCGCAGGCCGTAGGCCAGGTTGGGGTTGGCGCTGGCATGCGAGCGCCACAGGAACGGTTGCGCACCGGCGCCTGCGTCCAGCGTCCACGCGCCGCCTTGGCGGGCCACGGTAACGCGGCGCGTTTCGCCGTTGTCCACCCATTGCAGGTGACGCTGGTGCTGCCCGCCCAGGCGCCAGCCGTCGCGTGCATCCCAGGGGTCGGCGGGGGCTTTGCCCGGGGATTGCGCGCCGGGCTGCGCCAGACCCTGTCGCACCAGCACGGCGGCCGAGGCCAGCGCCAGCGTGGCGGCGTTGGCCGCTTGCGGTTCGGGCAGCAAGGTGGCGCGCTGGCGTTCGATCAGGCCGGTGTCGAGGTCGGCGGCGGCAAAGGCGGTGTCTTTCATCAAACGCGACAGGAACGCCACGTTGGTCTGCACACCCACTGCCTGCGTTTGCGCCAGCGCTTGCAGCATGCGGGCACGCGCCTGATCGCGGTCGGCGCCGTGCACGATCAGCTTGGCGATCATGGGGTCATAGAACGGCGTGATCGTGTCGCCCGTGCGCACGCCGCCATCCACGCGGATGTCGGCATTGGTGAACGCGCTGTGCGGGGGCAGGCCCAGGTACGCCAGGGTGCCGATCGACGGCAGAAAGCCTTTCTCGGGGTTCTCGGCGTAGATGCGGGCTTCGATGGCGTGGCCGTTGATGCGCAGGTCTTCCTGGCGCGCCGGCAGCGGCTGGCCGGCGGCCACGCGCAACTGCCATTCCACCAGGTCGTGGCCCGTGATCATTTCGGTGACGGGGTGTTCGACCTGCAGGCGCGTGTTCATTTCCATGAAGTAGAAGCGGCCGTCCGGCTCGGCAATGAACTCCACCGTGCCCGCGCCCACGTAGCCCACGGCGCGCGCGGCCGCCACGGCGGCTTCGCCCATGGCGCGGCGGCGCTCTTCGGTCATGCCGGGGGCGGGGGCTTCTTCGATCACCTTCTGGTGGCGGCGCTGCACCGAGCAATCGCGTTCGAACAGGTAGACGCAATTGCCATGTGTGTCCGCGAATACCTGGATTTCAATGTGGCGGGGCTTTTGCAGATAGCGTTCGATCAGCACGCGGTCATCGCCAAAGCTGGATGCGGCTTCGCGTTGGCACGAGGCCAGCGCGTCCAGGAACGCGCCCGACGATTCCACCACGCGCATGCCCTTGCCGCCGCCGCCCGCGCTGGCCTTGATCAGCACGGGGTAGCCGATGCCGTCGGCCTGGGTCTTCAGGAATTGCGGGTCCTGGTTGTCGCCGTGGTAGCCGGGCACCAGCGGCACGCCGGCTTTATCCATCAGCGACTTGGCGGCCGATTTGCTGCCCATGGCGGCAATGGCGGACGCCGGTGGGCCCACGAAGGCAATGCCGGCTTTCTCAGCGGCTTCGGCAAAGGCTTCGTTTTCAGACAGGAAACCGTAGCCGGGGTGGATGGCGCCCGCGCCGGTATCCCGCGCGGCTTGCAGGATGGCGTCGGCGCGCAGGTAGCTGGCGCGCGGTTCCGATCCGCCGATGTACACGGCTTGATCGCAGGCGGCCACGTGGCGCGCGTTGGCGTCCGCGTCCGAGTACACGGCCACGGTGCGGATGCCCATGCGGCGGGCGGTGGCGGCGACGCGGCAGGCAATTTCGCCGCGATTGGCAATCAGCAAAGTGTCGAACATGAATGTCATCCTGGCTGTAATTCTTCTTGAACTGCGGGCACGGCAATAGCGCGATGGCGCTACATGCGGAAGACGCCGAACTTGGTGTCTTCGATGGGGGCGTTCAATGCGGCGGACAAGGCCAGGCCCAGCACGCGGCGCGTGTCGGCGGGCGCGATGATGCCGTCGTCCCAGAGCCGCGCGGTGGCGTAGTACGGGTGGCCTTCGTGCTCGTATTGGTCGCGGATGGGCGCCTTGAACGCGGCTTCCTCGTCCGCCGACCATTGGCCGCCGCGCGCTTCGATGCCGTCGCGCTTGACGGTGGCCAACACGCTTGCGGCCTGTTCGCCACCCATCACCGAGATGCGGGCGTTGGGCCACATGAACAGCATGCGCGGCGAATACGCGCGGCCGCACATGCCGTAGTTGCCGGCGCCGAACGAGCCGCCGATCAGCACGGTGAACTTGGGCACGGCGGCGGTGGCCACGGCCGTCACCATCTTGGCGCCGTGGCGCGCGATGCCTTCGTTTTCGTACTTGCGGCCCACCATGAAGCCGGTGATGTTCTGCAGGAATACCAGCGGAATCTTGCGCTGCGCGCACAGCTCGATAAAGTGCGCGCCCTTTTGCGCCGATTCGGAAAACAGGATGCCGTTGTTGGCGACGATGCCCACGGGCATGCCCTGAATGTGCGCAAAGCCCGTGATCAGCGTGGGGCCGAAGCGGGCCTTGAATTCATCGAACTCCGAGCCGTCGACGATGCGCGCGATGACTTCGCGCACGTCATAAGGCTTGCGGGTGTCGGCGGGAATGATGCCGTTCAGTTCGTTGGGGTCGTAGCGCGGTTCGCGCGGGGCGATGGTGGCCAGTTGCGCGGGCTTCTTGCGATTCAGGCGCGCGACGGCGTTGCGCGCCAGTTGCAGCGCATGCATGTCGTTGGCGGCCAGGTGGTCCACCACGCCCGACAGGCGCGTGTGCACGTCGCCGCCGCCCAGGTCTTCGGCGCTGACTTCTTCGCCCGTGGCGGCCTTCACCAGCGGCGGGCCGCCCAGGAAGATCGTGCCCTGGTTCTTTACGATGATGGATTCATCGCTCATGGCCGGCACGTACGCGCCGCCCGCGGTGCACGAACCCATCACCACGGCGATCTGCGAAATGCCTTGCGCGGACATCTGCGCCTGGTTGTAGAAGATGCGGCCGAAGTGTTCGCGGTCGGGGAAGACTTCGTCTTGCTGCGGCAGGTTGGCGCCGCCAGAATCCACCAGGTAGACGCAGGGCAGATGGTTTTGCGCGGCGATTTCCTGCGCGCGCAAATGCTTCTTGACCGTCATCGGGTAGTACGTGCCGCCCTTGACGGTAGCGTCGTTGCAAACGATGACGCATTCGGTGCCGGACACGCGGCCGATGCCGGTGATGACGCCCGCGCCGGGCGCGTCGCCATCGTACATATCGTGTGCCGCCATGGGCGACAGTTCCAGGAACGGGGTGCCCGGATCGATCAGGTTTTCAACGCGGTCGCGAGGCAGCAGCTTGCCGCGCGCCACATGCTTGGCGCGCGCGGCTTCACTGCCGCCCAGCGCGGTCTGCGCCAGCTTCTGATTCAGATCATCCAGCTGCGCCTGCATGGCACGCGCGTTGTCGGTGAAATCTTGCGACCGCGGATTGATGCGGGATTCGATGATGGGCATGGGGTACCACCCGTCCTGCGAAATGGGGATTTGAAGGCGTAGGATGGGTGAAGCGCGAGAGACCAAAGGCAAGAACGCCAAGGTCTCAACGCGCGCAACCCATCAAACAGACGTTAAGTTGTGGCAGAAGATCAAAAGAACCGGGGTGTAGCGATGATGGGGTGTGGGGGCCATCGTTTTCTGGCCTAGGTTGTCTAGGAATTTGGCGCTGCTTGATGGGTTGCGCGCGTTGAGGCTTCTGGGTTTTTGCCATCGGTCTCTCGCGCTTCACCCATCCTACGGCTTCACCCATCCTACGCACTTCACCCATCCCACGCGCTTCACCCATCCTGCGAATTGGGCGGGACGTTGTCCCGCCCAATCCTCACACCATCTCGATGGCCATTGCCACGGCTTCGCCGCCGCCGATGCACAGCGTGGCCACGCCGCGCTTGCCGCCGGTCTTGCGCAGCGCGCCGACCAGCGTGGCCATCAGGCGGGCGCCCGATGCGCCGATGGGGTGGCCCAGGGCGGTGGCGCCGCCGTGGACGTTGACCTTGTCATGCGGCAACTTGAAGTCGGTCATGGCGGCCATGGTGACCACCGCGAAGGCTTCGTTGATTTCGTACAGGTCCACGTCCTCGGCCTTCCAGCCGGTCTTGGCGAACAGGTTCTTCAGCGCGCCGACGGGGGCGGTGGTGAACCAGCCGGGCTCTTGCGAGTGCTGGCTGTGGGCCACGATGCGGGCCAGCGGCTTCACGCCAAGTTTCTCGGCGGTGGACGCGCGCATCAGCACCATGGCGGCGGCGCCGTCGGAGATCGACGACGAGTTCGCGGCGGTGATGGTGCCGTCCTTCTTGAAGGCGGGCTTGAGCGTCGGAATCTTTTCCGGCATGGCCTTGGTGGGGGCTTCGTCGGTGTCGATTACGGTGTCGCCCTTGCGGCCGGCCACGGTCACGGGGGCGATTTCCCACTTGAAGCTGCCGTCTTCCGTGGCGGCACGGGCGCGGCGCAACGATTCCAGCGAGAACTCGTCCTGCTGTTCGCGCGTGAATTCATATTTGGCGGCGCAGTCTTCGGCGAATACGCCCATGGCCTTGCCCTTGTCGTAGGCGTCTTCCAGACCGTCCAGCGCCATGTGGTCATACACGGTGTTGTGGCCGAAGCGGTAGCCCTGGCGCGCCTTCAACAGCAGGTACGGCGCGTTGCTCATGCTTTCCTGGCCGCCGGCCACCACGACTTCGGCGCTGCCGGCCGCCAGCAGGTCGTGGCCGAACATGGCGGCCTTCAGGCCCGAACCGCACACCTTGTGGATCGTGGTGCAAGCCACGCCCAAAGGCAGGCCGGCGCCAAGTGCGGCCTGGCGAGCCGGGGCTTGGCCCTGGCCGGCTTGCAGCACGTTGCCCATGATGACTTCGTCGACTTGGTCCGGCTTGATTCCGGCGCGTTCGATGGCGGCCTTGATGGCCACCGAGCCCAGCTCATGCGCGGCCAGGCCGGACAGGCTGCCAAGCATGCCGCCCATGGGCGTGCGGGCGATGGAAACGATAACGATGGGATCTGACATGACTAACTCCTGTGAGGGTCGGGACAGCGTCTGGGTGTCGGCACTGCGCGGTCGCCAGGAAGGCGTGCCGGACGCAGGCGTCTGTCTGTATCGTAAGGGAAAAATTCTTCAATCCGGCCCTGCGCCACGTGGGCGCGGCAGGCCTGCCACCAGTCCGGTTCCAGCAAGTCGGCATGGTGACGCATGAAGGCGCCGCGCACGCGCGGGTCGCCTAGCAGAAAGCGGCCGAATTCTTCGGGAAATACGTCGTTCGGTCCGATGGCGTACCAGGGTTCGGAGGCCATTTCCGCTTCTTCGTTCGGCGCCGGCGGGATGCGCCGGAAATTCATTTCGGTCATGCGCTGGATTTCGTCGTAGTCATAAAAGACGACGCGGCCCAGGCGCGTGACGCCGAAGTTCTTGTAAAGCATGTCGCCGGGGAAGATGTTGGCGGCGGCAAGCTGGCGGATGGCGTCACCGTATTCGCGCACGGCGGGGTCCAGCAAGGCGTCGGAGGCCTGGCGCAGATAGATGTTCAGCGGCGTCATCCGCCGTTCGATGTAGACGTGGCGGATGACGACGGTGTCACTGGTTTCTTCGATCAGGCTGGGCACCAGGCGGCGTAGTTCGTCCAGCAAGGCGGGGGCGAAGCGGCTGCGCGGCAGCGCCACCTGTGAATATTCCCAGGTGTCCGCCATGCGGCCCACGCGGTCGTGCAGTTTCACCATCTGGTACTTGCGGCGCACGGTGGCGTGGTCCATGCCGTCTTTGTCGATGCGGTCCTTGATGAGCTTGAACACGTAGGGGTAGGACGGCAGCGTGAACACGCACATCACCATGCCCTTGATGCCGGGCGCGATGTCGAAGGCGTCGCGCGAATGGGCCAGGTGATGCAGGAAGTCGCGGTAGAACAGCGTCTTGCCCTGCTTTTGCAGGCCGATCATGGTGTAGAGCTCGGCCTTGGGCTTGCGGGGCAGCAGCGTCGCCAGGAAGTTGACGACGGCGGCGGGCGTTTCCATGTCCACCAGGAAATACGCGCGCGTGAAGCTGAACAGCGTGCTCAGGTCGTCAGCGCCCAGCAACAGCGCGTCCAGCGTCACTTGCCCGGCCGGGTTGCGCGTGAGCGCCACGGCGAAGGGGTAGACGGTGGTCTGGTTGATCAGCCGGCCGACGATATAGGCGCCCTTGTTGCGAAAGAACAGCGAGCCCAGCGCGTGGACCTGGCAGTCGCTGGCGATGCGCCGGCCCACGTGGCGCGGCAGCAGCGTGCGCAACTGCGCAACCGCCGCGCGCGCCAGCATGCGGGTATCGCGCGGCAGATCTTCAAAGGGCAGCGCCAGGCCGAAGTCGGCCACCATGCGGATCAGGCTCTTTTCCAGGCCGTCTGTCGCCGGGTAGTACACCCGGTACGACGGCATGCTGCTGTCCAGGTAGTCGGTGGCAACGGCGGGCCGCACGAAGAGGAAATCGTTGTGGAAATAGTCGCGGTGCAGCAGGCGGCACGTGACCGAATTGAAGAAGGTCTCGGCGCATTCGGGCTGCTTGTGTGCGCCCAGCAGGCCCACGAATTCCTGTTTGATCTGTTGCCAGTAGGCGGTCTGGGCGTCGGTCAGGGTGGGTACGGCCGCGCCCTTGCCGTTGCCATTTCCGCTGCCGCTGCCGTTGCCGTTGCCGGTGTGGCTTGGGATGTCGTCCAGCGCGCCTTCCGGGCGGCCGCGCAGCACGCTTTCCAACTGCGTGGCGCATTCGCGCACGCGCATGTCGTAGTACTCGATACGTTCCCGCGACAGGTGCTGGATGCCGTGCCAGTCGCCCGATTCAAACAGCGCCTTGGCGCGCTGCGCGCTGTAGCGAAACAGGGCGTAGTGGCGGTCGAAGCCGGCCAGGATCAGCCGCGCCACGTCCAGCGGAGAGGGCCCCGGGGCGGGGGCCTGTTCGATGTGCTGGACGTCGGACATGCGGATCATGGCGTGGCGCTCGGCCGAAGGATCAGGCGGTTTCGTTGAAGAGTTCGCGGCCGATCAGCATGCGGCGGATTTCGCTGGTGCCGGCGCCGATCTCGTACAGCTTGGCGTCGCGCCACAGGCGGCCCACCGGGTATTCATTGATATAGCCGTTGCCGCCCAGGATCTGCACGCCCTCGCCCGCCATCCAGGTGGCTTTCTCGGCCGTGTACAGGATCAGCGCGGCGCAGTCCTTGCGCACCTGGCGCACGTGTTCGGCGCCCAGCTTGTCCAGGTTCTTGCCCACCTGGTAGCAAAACGCGCGGCTGGCTTGCAGCGTGGTGTAAAGGTCGGCCACCTTGCCCTGGATCAGCTGGAATTCGCCGATGGCCTGGCCGAACTGCTTGCGGTCATGGATGTAGGGCACCACCACGTCCATCACGGCTTGCATGATGCCCAGCGGTCCGCCGGACAGCACGGCGCGTTCGTAGTCCAGGCCGCTCATCAGGACCTTGACGCCGCCGTTGACCTGGCCCAATACGTTTTCTTCGGGAATTTCGCAGTCCTGGAATACGAGCTCGCCCGTGTGGCTGCCGCGCATGCCCAGCTTGTCGAGCTTTTGCGCCACCGAGAAACCCTTGTAGCCCTTCTCAACCAGGAACGCGGTGATGCCGCGTTGGTGCGCTTCGGGGTCGGTCTTGGCGTAGACCACCAGCGTGTCGGCGTCCGGGCCGTTGGTGATCCACATCTTGGTGCCGTTCAGTACGTAGCGGTCGCCCTTCTTGTCGGCGCGCAGCTTCATGCTGACCACGTCCGAGCCGGCGCCGGGTTCGCTCATGGCCAGCGCGCCCACGTGTTCGCCGGAAATGAGCTTGGGCAGGTACTTGGCTTTTTGCGCCGCCGTGCCGTTGCGGTTGATCTGGTTCACGCACAGGTTGGAATGCGCGCCATACGACAGGCCCACCGAGGCGCTGGCGCGCGAGATTTCTTCCATCACCACCATATGGGCCAGATAGCCCATGTTGGCGCCGCCGTATTCCTCGTCGGCCGTCATGCCCAGCACACCGAGTTCACCGAATTTGCGCCAGAGATCCATGGGGAACTGGTCGCTGCGGTCTACCTCGGCCGCGCGCGGCGCGATCTCGGCTTGTGCGAAATTGCGCACGGCGTCGCGCAGCATGTCCAGGTCTTCGCCCAGGTCGAAGTTCAGGCCGGGAAGGTTCATCGATGTCTCCGTGATAGTGGGTACTTACATTCTTATGGGCGCCTGTTGCCGGCGCCGCGCCGCCGTCGTGTGGCTCATCATGCGCCGATCACGCACCGCTATGCAATGATGCACCGCAAATATTACGTTTACGTAAACGTAAATTGGAGTCGGGTTATCCCTAGGGAATGAAAATTCCCCGGCAAGAAGATCTGCTTATGTTTTGACGGCTGGCTGGGTGGCGCGCCTGCGCGGTTTGTGCGGCACGCCGCGGTCGTCCACGGGCAAGTCCATCACCCGATACCGCATGACCGCCAGGGACTTGGGGTTGGTGATCCGCGCCATGTGTGCGCACTGCGCGCACCAGTGGCCCGCCCTGATCGACGCGAACGGCGCATGCCAATCGTGCCCGCGATGGCACAGCCAGTGCATTTTCTTGGTGGTGTTCTGGTAGACGGAGGTCAGGCATTCACCGCCCCGCTCTCGCGCCGCCTGATGCGCCGCTTCGATGCCCAGGCGCTTGTTCAGGTTGGCGCACACGCCGCACCAACTGCCCAGCATGACCTTGCCGCCCGTGGTGAGCCATTCGTGGCCGTCGGCGCAGCGGAAGCGGTAGCGCACCCCAAGCCCGCCATAAGCGTCCGCCAGACATGAGCCGCCGCGTTCGGCGGCCTTGCGCTGCAAGCGCTCCAGGCCGTCGGGATGCCGATAGCCTTCGACTTTGCGCAGCCGCGCGCATTCCGGGCACCAGGTGCGCCGCAACACGTCGACACCAGCCGCTTCCCATTCATGGCCCGCGCCGCAGCGAAACAGGAATGTTCTTTGGCCACGGGGGCTAGAGGTGTCCAGGCATTGCCCGCCGCGCGACGCCGCTGTTTGGTGGATGCGCAGCAAGAGATCGTCGCGCCTGCGCCGGTAGCCCGCGTCGCGGCCGCAGACGGCGCAGCCTATCCGTTGCAGTGCCTTGTTGCCCTTGCGGTTCCAGGCGTGCCCGGCGTCGCACTGGAAGCGATGCGGCGCGTCCCATCCCAGCCAGTGCGGTTCCAGGCAGGTCACGCCATTCTGTCGCGACAGCTCGCGCAAGCGTCCGAAATTCGACGCCGCGGCACACAGCGGGCACTTGACCTCAAGCGCGCGGCCAAAGGTTTGCAGCGTGCGTTGGAACAAATGCCCTTCTCGGCATTGAAAGCGATACATCGCCGATAAACCGCGCCAATCGGTGTCCAGGCAGTCGAAACCGGCGGCGTCCGCGGCGGCGCGTAGCTGGGGTTGGCGGTCAAGGATGGGGTGACGACGACTCTTGTGCATGAGGAATCCTGTTGCCAAAGACACCGCCATGACTGTCGTGCGCGCAGCCACCGAACACCGCTTGGGAAACAGGACAGGTGCAGGCAACGGGCACGACGTGCTCCGGACAATCGCAAGCGCGACGCGCCGGGTATGGCGATCGCCGATCTTGCCTTCCTGTGGGGAGCAAAGATATTGGATAAATCTTATTTTTGGGCGGAACCGTCTGATCCGCCGGCCCTGCCCTTTAAGGCTTTTTCGCGAGCAGCGCGCGGCACTCGCGTTCCTGCTGCTCGATTTCTTGCAGGGTGTCTTCGATGTCGCGGCGCTGTTGTTCCAGCGTGGCGCGATGTTGTTCCAGTACGCTCAGGTACTGGCGCAGTTGCACCTCGGTGTCGCCCGGGCTGTCGTACATATCGATCAGCGTCAGGATTTCAGACAGTTGCAGCCCCAGGCGCTTGCCGCGCAGCGCCAGTTTCAAGCGCGTGCGGTCGCGCGGGCCGAAGATGCGGTTGCGTCCCTCGCGCGCCGGGCTGACGATTCCCTGGTCTTCGTAGAAGCGGATCGTGCGGGGCGTGACGTCGAACTCGCGGGCGAGTTCAGAGATGGTCCAGGTTGACGAGGGCATGCGACGTGTGGCAGTTTACGTAAACGTAAATTATGATGACTTGACGTGAACGTCAAGCGTGGAGCGCGAGGCAATGAACCCCAACGAACAGAAATTGCAGTACCCCTGGGCAGACTTCCAGCCCGAAGCCGGCCGGGCCCAGGTGGTGGCCGAAGGCGTCAAGTGGATACGGATGCCACTGCCGTTCGCGCTGGATCATATCAACCTCTGGCTGCTGCGCGACAACATCGATGGCCAGGATGGCTGGACCATCGTTGACTGTGGCATCTCGCGCGACGAAGTGAAGTCGCTGTGGGAAGACGTATTCAAGAACGAGCTGGAAGGCCTGCCCGTGCTGCGCGTGCTGGTCACGCACATGCATCCCGACCACATCGGCCTGGCCTATTGGCTGTGCGAGCGCTGGAATGCGCGTCTGTGGATGACGATGACGGACTTCATGGTGGCGTCGTTGTGGTCGTCGCGCCGCAACGATGCGGGCGCCGGCCCCGGTGGCCAGTCGGCGGTGGAGCACTTCGCCCGCCATGGCTTGACCGACCCCGACGCGCAAGAGCAGATCCGCCAGCGCGCCAACTACTTCCCGAACCTGGTGCCCGCCGTACCCGCGCGCTACACGCGCATCATGCACGGCGATCAGGTCCGCATTGGCGGCCACGACTGGCGCGTCATCGTGGGCTATGGCCATGCGCCCGAGCATGCGTCGCTGTTTTCGCCCGACCTGAACGTGCTGATCTCCGGCGACATGGTCTTGCCGCGCATCTCCACCAACGTCAGCGTGTTCGACTACGAACCCGATGCCAACCCCCTGCCCCTGTACCTGCGGTCGCTGGACGGCTATGCCGGCCTGCCCCGCGACACGCTGGTGCTGCCGTCGCACGGCCGCCCGTTCAAGGGCCTGCACGAACGTATTGCACAGCAGCACGAGCACCACCGCGACCGCCTGGCCGAAGTGCTGGAGGCGTGCGCGGCGCAGCCGCAGTCAACGTCCGACATCGTGCCCGTGCTGTTCAAGCGCAAGCTGGACCTGCACCAACTGACCTTCGCCATGGGCGAGGCGCTGGCGCACCTGCATGCGCTTTATTTCGAAGGCAAGCTCAAGCGCGCGACCGGCGCGGATGGCATTGTGCGGTTCACGGCCGCTTGATCTGCAAGCAATACGCGGCAAGCAAGACGGGTTCCAGGCGGAACCCGTCACTGTCAGCGCGTGGCGGTGGCCAGCCTGACGGCCAGGCCCACGAACACCAAGGCGGCGATGCGGTTCAGCCAGCGCTTGGCCGTCACCGAGCGTTGCAGCAGTTCGCCAAACGCGCCCGAAAAGAAGGCGATGGCGCCGAACACCAACAGCGTCGACACGATGAACACGGCGCCCAACTGCATGACCTGCAAGCCCACCGGGCCCAGCGCCGGCGTGGTGAATTGCGGCAGGAAGGCAAAGAAGAACAGCAGCACCTTGGGGTTGGTCAGGTTCATGACGATGCCGCGCCGGTACAGCGCGCCGGGCTTCAAGGGCTCGGGCGCCTTGCCTGCTTCTGATTCCACCGGCGCGCGCAGGATCTGCCAGGCCAGATAGGCCAGGTACGCGGCGCCCGCCAGCTTCAATGCCGTAAACGCCATGGGCGACGCGGCAAACACGGCGGCTAGCCCCAGGGCGACAGCGGCCGTGTGGCCCAGCAGCCCCGTGCACAGCCCCAGCACCACTAGCATGCCTGCCTTGCGTCCCCAGATGGCCGATTGCATCAGCACGAATACGTTGTCCGGCCCCGGCGTCAGCGCGAGCAGAACGGCAATGCCGAAAAAGGCGGTCAGGGTGTCTAGGGGCAGCATGGGTGTGGCCTGGTTGGGGGTGGGCGCCGGTCAGCCGGAGAATGGCATCATAAGGGCAAAACCACACCGTTCAGCCCCCGGCACGGGACACAAAGGACACAGAGACACGCCATGACGACACACGCCGCGCAAAGCCAGCAAGTCCCCGAGGATGATGACGGGAATCCCGGCGCGATCCCCGACTCGCCCTCGGTCTTGAACCCCGACACGAACGCCGACACGAATGCCGACGCGAATGCCGACGCGAACCCCGACGCCGCGCTGCAAGCCCTGCTGCTTGCCCGTCATAGCTGTCGCGCTTTCCTGCCCGCGCCGGTGCCGCGCAATGTCATCGAACGCATCCTGACGCTGGCGCAGCGCACGGCGTCCTGGTGCAACTGCCAGCCCTGGCAGGTGGCCATTACCGAAGGCGCGGGCACCGAGCGCCTGCGCGCGGCGCTGCAAGCGCGGGCGCAATCCGCCGATGCTGGCCCCGGCTTCACCCCTGACTTCCCTTTCCCCCGCGAATACCGCAACGAATATCTGGCGCGCCGCCGGGAATCGGGCTTCCAGTTGTACGGCGCGGTGGGCGTGGCGCGCGGTGACCGCGAGGCCTACCGCCGGCAAGAGATGCGCAATTTCCAGTTGTTCGACGCGCCGCACGTGGCCATCATCACCACCGATGAGGCGCTTGGCGAATACGGCGCGATGGACTGCGGCGGCTACGTCGCCAACTTCCTGCTGGCGGCCCAGGCCAATGGCGTAGCCACGGTGGCGCAGGCTTCGCTCGCGATGTATCCGGAAGTGCTGCGCGAGGTGCTTGGCATCGGCCCCGACCGGCGCGTGGTCTGCGGCATTTCCTTCGGCTACGCCGACGCCGCGCATCCGGCCAACAGCTACCGCACGCGGCGCGCCGAATTGCCGGAAGTCGTAAGCTGGATTTCTGGCTAAAGCGACTGGCCAACAATACGGCCCGGGACAGGCGTCCCTACGCCTGATATGGTTCATCCTGTTTGCCGCTAGCCCGACTCCATCAGGCAGGCGCCGTTGGCCCCGTCCGGCCCTGTTCATTTCTCCAGCATTCCCCTTGAAGATGACCTCCAAACACATCGATACGGTATTGCAGCACGCGGGCACCGCCCCGTTCGACCCCGAAACCGGCACGGCGCCCGTGCCGCTGCCGCCCATGCGCGCCAGCACCGTGCGGTTCCAGAACCTGGCTGCGTTGGAGCAGGCACAGCGCAGCAAGGCCGCTGGCGACCGTGCCACCACTTACGGCCGCATGGGCATGGATACCCACGCCGCGCTGGAAGAGGTCTTCACACACCTGGAAGGCGGCACGCAGTGCTATCTGGCATCGTCGGGGCTATCGGCGATGACGATGGTGATGATGGCGCTGTGCTCGGCGGGCGACCATGCGCTGATTTCCGATTGCGTCTACGGCCCGATGCGCGAGCTGGACGACGCGGTGCTCAAGCGCATGAACATCAGCATCACCTACTTCGCGGCGGGCGAAGACCTGGACGCCTTGGTGCAGCCCAACACCAAGCTGCTGTACGTGGAATCGCCGGGCTCGCTGCTGTTTGAAATGCTGGACATGGGCGCCATGGCGGCCGTCGCCAACCGCCACGGCCTGGTGCTTGCCACTGACAACACCTGGGGCTCCGGCTACATCTACCGCCCGCTGACGCTGGGGGCGCAGGTGTCCGTCATTGCCGGCACGAAGTACGTGGGCGGTCACTCCGACCTGATGCTGGGCGCGGTGGTGACGAACGACGAGGCCATCGCCAAAAAGCTGAACCGCACGCAGTACGCGATGGGGTATTCCATCAGCGCCGACGACGCCTGGCTGGCGCTGCGCGGTGTGCGCACGATGCCGATCCGCATGGCGCAGCACGCGCGCCATGCCATGCAAGTGTGCGAATTCTTCAAGAGTCGCCCCGAAACCGTGCGCCTGTTCCATCCGGCCTGGCCCGAAGATCCGGGCCATGCGTTGTGGCAGCGCGATTGCACCGGTTCCAACGGCATGCTGTCCGTCGAACTGCGTCTATCGCCCGCGGCGGCGGGTGCCTTTGTAGACGCGCTGGCCTTGTTCGGCATTGGTTTTTCGTGGGGCGGCTACGAAAGCCTGGTGCAACTGGTGTCGCCCAAGGACCTGTCCAAGCACCGCTATTGGGGCGAAGGCGACAACTCGCTGGTGCGCTTGCACATCGGCCTGGAGTCGCCGGACGACATCATCGCCGACCTGACCCAGGCGCTGGAGAAGGCCGCCACGGTCAACGCATAACGCTGACGGCGCCGCGACGGCTTCACACCGACGCGGCGCGTATCCACGTGCCGATGCGGGCGGCGATGTCGTCGCTGTTGTCGTCCATCATCGGCATGTGGGAATTACCGGCGATGCCCATTTCGGCGAGCCGCCAGGTGTCGACCCTCGCGCCGTGGCGCGCGAGCGTATCGGCATAGTCCCGGCCGCTGATGCATAGGCGCTGCCACAGCGGTGTGGCGTCCAGATAGTCGCCATAGACGAACAGAAACGGTTTATCCGCCACGGCGGCGGCCGCGACGTCGCCGGAAAATCCCGACGGCTCAATACCGATGACGCCGCGCACCAGATCGGGCCGCGCGTGCAGCGCCCGGTAGGCCACTTCGCCGCCATGGCTGTGCGCCACCACCAGGCAGGGGCCGACGCGGTCGAGCACAGCACAGAAGCCTTGCAGCGCCGCGTCGTTGTTGCCCAGCCAGCGCGGCACCGCGTGCCGGATGAAGTCGTCGAACGCGCTGACGGGAAAGCGTTGTCCCGCGAAGGCATGGCGCGCGTCGAAATCCTCGGCGCGGCCAAGCCGGAACAACGACCAGCTTTCCTGCGCGTTTCGGATGATGGGCTGTTCGGGCCACACCTGTTCGAACGGCGCCCAACCCGCGCGCCCACGCTCGACGTTATCCACCACGTACACCGCATGCCCCTGGCGCAGAAAATGCTGCATCCAGCCCGCGCGTCCGTCTGGCGTCTGCTCCCACATCGCGCCAGTCATGCCGCCGCCGTGCAGCAGCACGATGGGCAGCGGATGCACTAATTGCGCCGGAATGAAGTACTGCACGTAGGCCTGTTCAAAGTGGTACAGGCCGTTGGGGTCATAAGCCAGTGACGCGCTTTTGGTGAACGCGATCTCGCGCTGCGGCAGGCCGGTGATATTCACTGGCCTGCCGCCGGCATAGAAGCTGCCGAAGTCGGCCAGCGTGACGGGTTGGACCTGGACCTGGGCCTGCGTCATCGCTTGACCAACGGGCATTGACTATCCGACAGCGGCCATGCCAGCGTGTCGCCGGGGATACTGCGCACGATGTTGTAGTAGTCCCAGGGCCCCTTGGATTGCGCGGGCGTCTTCACCTGCGCCAGCATCATGTCGCGCACCACCAGGCCGTCCTCGCGGATGTGGGCGTTCATGCTGAAGGGGTCGTCAATGGGCAGCGATTTCATTTTCGCCATGACCGCATCAGCGTCCACCGTGCCGGCCGCCTTCACGGCTTGCAGGTAGTGGCGCACCGAGCCGTAGACGCCTGCCTGCAGGAAGGTCGGTGGCCGGCCGACGCGCGCTTCGAACTTCTTGCTAAAGGCGCGCGCGCCATCATTCATGTCCCAGTACGACGGCACGGTCAGATAAGTCTTTTGTGCCGCCTGCAGGCCCAGGCTGTGTACGTCCGTGATCAGCAGCAGCATGGCCGCAAGTTGCTGCCCGCCGCCGATACCGAATTCCGCTGCCTGCTTGATGGCCGAGATCGTATCGCCACCCGCGTTGGCGATAGCGATGATTTGCGCCTTGGTCCCTTGAGCCTGAAGCAGGAAGGACGCAAAGTCCGATGCGTTCAGCGGATGGAAGACCGTGCCGACGACTTCGCCGCCGTTGGCTTTGACGACGGTTTCGGTGTCGGCCGCCAGTTGCTTGCCGAAGGCGTAGTCCGACGCCAGGATGAACCAGCGCTTGTTGCCTTCGTTGACCACGGCGGTTGCCGTGCCGCGCGACAGGGCGTAGGTCGTGTACGTCCATTGCACGCCGTAGGGCGAGCACTGCGCTTGTGACAGCGCGGTAGTGCCGGGGCTGGAGAACAACACCAGCTTCTTCTTTTCGCGTGCGATGCCCTGCACCGCCAGTGCGACTGACGAATTAGGCACGTCCACCACCACGTCCACGCCGTCGGTGTCATACCACTTGCGGACCATGCTGCTGCCGATGTCGGGGCGATGTTGATGGTCGCCCGAGACCAGCGAAATCGGTTTGCCCAGTACGGTGCCGCCCATCTCTTCGATGGCCAGCCGGGCGGCCTCGACCGAGCCCTTGCCTGTGGCATCGGCAGTCACGCCCGCCATGTCGGTAAGCACCCCGATTTTCACGCCGTCAGCCGCACTGGCGTGCGTGGCGTTGGCACTGAACGCCAGGCACAGGCCCAGACACCATGCGGCGCGTTTGCGCAGGAATTGCTGTTTCATTTGTCTTCCACCCATGTGATGCCGTCTTTGCGGCGAATTCTTGTGGCGAAAGTGTAGCGCCGTGGGTGCAAAAGGGCGGCGCAATGTCTCAACGATTTTCCAAAAGAAAGCGCCCCAGCCATGTGGCCGGGGCGCTCTGCAATCCCTGCGCAAACCGAATTACTTGTTGCGCGCCATCGGGATCAGTTGGTTGACTTCCTTCAGGGCGCCTTCGTAGCTGTTGCCCGCCATGACCGGCGAGGTCATGAACTTGCCCCCGACGGCAAACGACGGCGTGCCGTCGATGCGGTAGGCGTCGGCCAGCTGGGTGGCGCGCTGCACCTGGGTTTGCACGCTGAACGAATCGAACACGGAATCGAACTTGGCGCGGTCCACGCCTTGCGTGGCAACCCAGTCGCCCATGGACTTCTTGTCGAACAGGCGCTTGTGTTCACCGTGGATGGCGGTGAAGAACTTGGCATGCAGGTCGGGGCGTTCCAGGGCCAGGAACGTGTAGTAGACCTGTTGCAGCGGCTTCATGCCGGCGTTGAACGCGATGGGGACTTGCTTGAGGACGACGTCCGAAGGAACCGTCTTGGCCCACTCTTCAACCATGGGTTCCATGGCGGCGCAGTGCGGGCAGGTGTAGGCGAAGAATTCCAGCACTTCCACTTTGCCCGGGGTGTCCGACGGCAGCGGCGGGTTGATTGCCACATAGGCTTGCGTGCCTTGAGCGTGGCTTACCGGGCTGAAGAACGCCGAGGCGCTCAGCGCGGCCGCGGCCATGATGCGAATAATCTTGGGGGACAACATGGATGAGAGGTTCCTGAGTAAAAAGTTACAGACAGGCTCGGGGCCGGATAAGTTCAATGCAAAAAATAGCGCCGGATAGGTTTACTGGCGCACCACGGCGGTTTCGATCTTATTTTCGCCCAGGCGGCCACGCGCGCGATTCATGTCGTCCAACCGCGCAAACGGGCCCACCCGCACACGGTTGAGCGGCTTGCCGTTGACTTCGGCCTTTTGCACCGCCACCGGCAGGCCCAGCAGGATGATGCGGGCCCTTAGCGATTCAGCGTCGCTTTCACCGCGAAACGCACCCGCCTGCAAGTAGTACGTGCCCGTTGCCGCCGGCGCGGCCTTGGCGGCTGGGGCTGGGGTGGGGGCGGGCTTGGACAGCGGTGTCGGGCTTGGATTTTGCGTTTGAGCCGGCGTTTGACCCGGCGCGGCGGCCTGCGGCTTGTTGGTGGACGGCAAGGTGGCGATCAGCGCACCCAGGTCATCCAGCCGGGATGGCGTTTCGTCGGGCTTGGACGCAGTGCCCGCACCCGGCAGCGGCATCGGCGCGGTGGCGGTGGGGCCGGTGGGCGGTGCGCCCGCCGCCCCGTCGCGGCCGTACAAGCCCGCGTTCGGGTCCGGCGCCTGGCGCGGGTCGGGCAGCTTGCCCGTGTCGCCCTGGCGGGTGGCCCGGTCCACGAAGGGCACGGGAGCCTTGGTGACGTAAAAGGCCACGACGGCGGCCACGATCAGGCCGAGGAGCAGGCCGGCGAGCGCCCCGTAAAGAGTGCTGCCGCTTTCGCCAGAGGAACGGCGGGTGGTTTTGCGCTTGGTTGCCATGAACCGATGTTACATCCGCTCGGGCGCGGACACGCCCATCAGCGCCAAGCCATTGGCCAGTACCTGGCGCGTGGTGGCGGCCAGGCGCAGGCGCGCCAGCTTCAAGGCCGCGTCGTCCACCAGCACGCGTTCGGCGCTGTACCAGGCGTGGAAGTCCGACGCGCAATCGCGCAGCCAGAAAGCAATGTGGTGCGGCGACAGGTCCTGGGCGGCCAGCGCCACCACGTTGGGGAATTCGGCCAGGCGTTGCATCAGCGCGAATTCAGACGGCGCGGTCAGCAAGGACGTATCGGCGGCGGCCACGTCGGCGGCGGGCATGCCGGCGTTGTTGATCATCGTGCAGATGCGCGCGTGGGCGTACTGGATGTAATAGACCGGGTTCTCGTCGCTTTTCGACAAGGCCAGATCTACGTCGAACACGAATTCGGTGTCGGCGCGGCGCTGGATGAGGAAGTAGCGCACGGCATCGCGGCCCACCCAGTCGATCAGGTCGCGCATGGTGACGTAGCTGCCGGCGCGCTTGGAGATCTTGACCTCTTCGCCGCCGCGCATCACCTTGACCATCTTGTGCAGCACGTACGACGGGTAATCCTTCGGGATGCCTTCGTTCAACGCTTGCAGGCCGGCGCGCACGCGGGCCACGGTGCCGTGGTGGTCGCTGCCCTGGATGTTCACGGCGCGGTGAAAGCCGCGTTCCCACTTGGCCTTGTGATACGCCACGTCCGGCACGAAGTACGTGTAGCCGCCTTCGCTTTTGCGCATGACGCGGTCTTTGTCGTCGCCCGTGCCCAGCTCGGTGGTGCGCAGCCAGAGCGCGCCGCCCTCTTCATAGGTATGGCCGCCGGCAACCAGCGCCTTGACGGTGGCATCGACGCGGCCCGAGGTGTACAGCGAGCTTTCCAGGTAGTAGTTGTCGAACGCCAGGCCGAACGCCTGCAAGTCCAGATCTTGTTCGCGGCGCAGGTAGGCCACGGCGAAGACGCGGATGTCGTCCAGGTTGTCGATGTTGCCGGTGGCGGTGACGGGCTCGCCGTCGGACGGCTGGATGGTCTTGCCGGCCTGGAAGTCGCGCGCGATGTCGGCGATGTAGTCGCCCTTGTAGCCGTCTTCCGGCCAGTCGGGGGATTCGGTCGTCAGGCCACGGGCGCGCGCCTGCACGCTGATGGCCAGGTTGTGGATCTGGTTGCCGGCGTCGTTGTAGTAGAACTCGCGGGTGACGTCCCAGCCGATGGCGTCGTACAGGCGGCACAGGGCGTCGCCCAGCGCGGCCTGGCGGGCATGGCCCACGTGCAGCGGGCCGGTGGGGTTGGCCGACACGAATTCAACCAGGATCTTCTCGCCGCTGCGCGGGGCGCGGCCAAAGCTTGCGCCCTGCTCGGCCACCGTGGCGATGACTGCCTGGCGCGCCGCAGCGGTAATGCGCAAGTTGATGAAGCCGGGGCCGGCGACTTCGGCGCTATCGACCAGATCTCGGGCCTCGGGGTTGGCGAGCAGCGCGTCCACGATGGCTTGGGCCAGTTCGCGCGGGTTGCGGCGGGCCGGCTTGGCCAGTTGCATGGCTACGTTGGTGGCAACGTCGCCGTGGGCGGCGACCTTGGGGCGCTCGAGCAGCACATTGGCCTGGGCGTCGGGAAGGCTCTGCGCAACGGCGGCCTGGATCAGGGAGATAAGCTGTTTTTGTTGCTCGGGGAGCATGGGCGTCTGAAGAAGTTCTGGGTGAGTGACCAAGGCGGGGATCAAGCGGACGGTGTCCGGGCCGGCGATGTCACGGGAATCATCCGGAATGATAGTTGATTTGGCGGTCCAACCGGCGGGCACGGGGGCGCAAACTGTCCGGCAAGCGTTCGCGCGGGCGGCGGAACTCTCAATAAAATCAATCGCCTAGGTTTCCGGGGACGTGCCGGCGGTAGCGGCCCCTGCACCCGCCCCGTAGCGCCAGTTGGCATCCCTGGGGCGTTGGGGTAGTGTATGTAACGTATTCATTGAGGGAGACCGCAACATGCTGATTACCTTTCACTCCAAGGTCGTGGCCGAAGTTCTGATGGTGTCCGACCACGCCATGCCCATCCTGCAGGCGGCGGGAAAGCCCATCGGCGACAAAATCCCCGAACGCGGTGTCTTCACCGCCGAGCAACTGGGCCCCGCCATCAACGGCATCGAGCGCGCCATTGAAAGCGCTGAGCGTCCCGACGAGGACGAAGACGACGAAGACAAGGCCCCGCGCTCGGCCATGGCGCGCGCGGTGGGCATGAAAGAACGCGCATATCCGCTGCTGGACATGATGCGGCAATCCCAGGCCGCGGGCGTTGAAGTCACCTGGGAAGCGTCGCGCGGCTGGTAGGCAATGTCGCCCGGCGGACAATCTGCCCGGCGTTTTTTGCCTACCCTTGCCGCCTGACGCCCTTTCAAGGAACCCTTTATGCGCTGCGACATCACCATTGTTTTCGACACCCGCCGGTCGCTGGACCTGAACGCCACGGTGGAAACGTCTCCGCAACGCCAGAGCGATGCGCGCGACTGGTTCGACGGCGCCTGGGAAACCCTGGGCTGCGAACCGTTGCGCCCCAGCGGCAAAGTGCTGCTGCTGGACAAGGTGCTGGGCGTGGCCGATGCCCTGGGCTACGACACCCTGTCCAGCGACGCCAAGGAAGCCCGCGAGTTCGCGGAGCACCTGGCCATGGCGCTGGAGCGTCCGCGCATCACCGTTGACCTGCCGGGTTTGACCGTCGGCTACTGACGGCACCGGCGCGGCACACGTGAAAATCCCCGCTCGCAAGGCGGGGATTTGTTTTGGGCGGCGTCCGCGCGTAACGCGGCAGCAGGAAAACCTAGCGAATCCCCGCCCGCATGAACGACTGCACGAACTGCCGCTGGAACAGCAGGAAAGCGATCAGCAGCGGCGCGGCGGACATCAGGGTGGCGGCGGTAATGACCGACCAGTCGATGCCCTGGTCGGTGGACGAGAACACCTGCAAGCCCACGGTCAGCGGCCGGGACTCGACCGAATTGGTGATGATCAGCGGCCACAGGAAGTTGTTCCAGTGGTGGCTGACCGACACCAGCCCATAGGCCACATAGATCGGCTTGGCCAGCGGCACGTACACCTTCCACAGAATCTGCATGGCGTTGGCGCCTTCCATGCGCGCCGCTTCCTCCAGTTCGCGCGGCACGGTCTTGAAGGTCTGGCGTAGCAGGAAGATGCCGAATGCCGACGCGAAGTACGGCAACCCGATGGCGAACACCGTGTCGCGGATGCCCAGTTGGCTCATCGAACGGTAGTTCTCCACCAGCAGCACGTCCGGCATGATCATCAACTGCAACAGCACCAGCATGAAGACGAAATCGCGGCCGCGAAATTCGAAGCGCGCGAAGGCGTAGCCCGCCAGCGTGGACAGCACCAGTTGGGCCGCCAGCACCATCGTGACCAGCATGAAGGTGTTCAGGAAGTAGCGCGGAAACGGCGCCGCATGCCAGGCGCGCACGAAGTTATCCAGCGTCAACGGCGCGAACAGCTCGAAGCGGGTCGCGTAGGCGGGCGGGTGGAAGGCCGCCCACATCGCGTAGGCCAGCGGCAGAATCCACAACAGGCCTAGCGCCCAGGCGCCCAGGGTATCTAGCTTGTCTTTCATTGATAGTGCGTCCTGCGATCCAGCCAGCGGAACTTGAACAGCGCGGTCAGCGCCAGTACCACCAGCAACACGACGGTCAGCGTGGCGGCGTAAGCCGTGTCCCAGAAACTGAACCCCACCTGGTAGATGTAGTACAGCAGCAAGGTGCTGGCGTTGTCCGGCCCGCCGCGCGTCATGACCACAACATGGTCCACCAGACGGAAAGCGTTGATCAGCGCATTGATCAGCACGAACAGCGTGGTGGGCATCAAGAGCGGCCACAGGATGCGGCGGAAATACTGCCAGCGCGATGCACCTTCCAGCATGGCGGCCTCGCGCAGCGACGGTGACACGGTCTGCAAGGCGGCCAGGTAGAAGATCATGAAGAAGCCGGCCTCTTTCCACACCGTCACCAGCATCAGCGCCGGCAAGGCGGTTGCGCTGCTACCCAGCCAGTTGGGGCCGGGCGCACCGAACCAGCCCATCACCTGCGCAATCAAGCCGTATTGCGGCGTGTAGAAGAACAGCCAGATGTTGGCCACCGCCACCATCGGCAGCACCGTCGGCGTGAAGTAGGCCATGCGCAGAAAGCCGCGGCCGCTCAGATTGCGGTTTACCCACAGCGCCATGATCAGCGCAATGCCGATGGACGTGGGGATCGTGCCCAGCGCAAACCACAGGTTGTTCCATAGCGACTGCCAGAACACCGGATCGTCGCGCATGACGGCGTAGTTCTCCAGCCCCACGAAGCGCGCCGGACGCGCGCCCTTGGGGGTAGAGAAAAAGCTGTGCCAAAGCGTCGCCACCGCCGGGTAATGCGTGAAGGCGGCGAGCAGCACGATGGCTGGCAGCAACAGCAGCCAGCCATAAAGCGCATGTAAAGAGCGGCTCATCGTGCTTGTCGGTTTACTTGTAGGAACGCAGGATGCGATCGGCCTCGCGCTGTGCGTCGGTCAGCGCCTGCTGCGGCGTCTTCGACCCAATCAGCGCGGCTTGCAAGGCATCGTTCAGGGTCTTGGTAACGCGCTGGTTCTCATGCGTGGAGAATTCCGCCACGCTGACTTCCAACTGGTCGCGCGCGACCGCCGCGGCCGGCACTTCCTGTGCGTACTTCTTCATCTTCTCGGTCTGCCAGGCGGCCGGCGTCACGGCGACGTAGCCCGTGGCGATGCTCCAGTCAGCCGCGCGTTCCGGCGTGGTGACCCACTGCGCGAACTTCAGCGCGGCTTGTTGCTGCGCCGGTGTACCGCTCTTGAAGATGTAGAAGTTGCCGCCGCCCGTCGGGCTGCCGCCGCGCTTTTGCTTCGGCATCATGGCCACGCCGAACGGGAAATCGGCATTCTTGCGGATGTTGGTGAGGTTGCCGGTGGTGGTCCAGACCATGGCCGCCTTCTTCTCCAGGAAGTCCTTCGGCGTGGTGCCCCAGTCGATCGTGCCCGTGGGCATGATCTTGTGCTTGGCGGACAGGTCGCGCCAGAACTGGGCGGCTTCCACCACCGCCGGCTTGTCCAGGTAGACCTCGTTGCCGGCCTCGTTCATCAGGATGGCGCCGTTGGGCGTGGTCAGCGCCTGGAACAGCCAGTAGGCGAACGCGCCGCCCGACGGAATTTCGATGCCCCACTGCGTGGTGTTGCCCGAGGCGTCCTGCTTGGTCAGTTTCTTGCCGTACTCAACCAGTTCGGCCCAGGTGGCCGGCGCGCGTTCGGGATCCAGCCCGGCGGCCTTGAACAGGTCCTTGTTGTAGTACATGACGATGGTCGAACGCTGGAACGGCACGCCCCAGGTGTGGCCGCCCGTGCGGCTGTTCTGCATGAAGGCGTCATAGAAGCTGCCCAGCCACTTCTTGTCGGCATCGGACTTGGCCAGCGAATCGATCGGCACGATGGCGTCTTCGTCGATCAGGGTGAACATGTCGGTCGACAACAGCACGGCCAGTTGCGGCGGCGTGCCGCCCTTGAGCGCCGTCAGCGCCTTGGCGATGGAATCCTGGTACGAGCCGGCGTAGATGGGCTTGATCTTGATGTCGGGGTTTTCCTTCTGGAAGTCCGCCACCATGTCGTCGACGATCTTGGTGATGGGGCCGCCCACGGCCACCGGATAGTAGAACTCGACTTCAACAGGCTTGTTCTGCGCCTGTGCCGGCAGGGACAGGCAGGCGGCGGCCAGGCTGGCGGCCAGGGTCTTCAGTACGATGCGTCGCATGGTGCGTTTCCTTTCCTGTGGATTGGGCGTCTTTCAGCGCCCGACGGTGTTGATGACCGCCGAGTCGGCGGCAAAGAAATGCTGTTGCTCGTTCGGCCAGCTCAGGCCCAAGGCCTCGCCGGCGCGGGCGCGCAGATGGCCGCCAACCCGCACGGCCACGCCACTGGTGTCTCCAACGCGGCACACCACGATGGAGTCCGCGCCGAAGTACTCGACGCTTTCGACAATGGCGGGTATGCCCGCGCTGTCGATGCGGATGTGTTCCGGGCGCACGCCCAGCTTGACCGCGCCCGCTGGCGCGTTCGCGATGGCTGGGCCCTGCGTGCCGGCGATCACCGTCGAACCCTGCTGGCTGGTCAGCGCGATCAGGTTCATGGGCGGGGTGCCGATGAAGCGGGCCGCGAATTCGCTGGCCGGGCGCGCGTACAGGCCGTCAGGCGTGTCGTGTTGTTCGATCTGGCCGCCGCGCAACAGCACCACCTGGTCGGCCATGCTCATGGCCTCGGTCTGGTCGTGCGTCACGTACACCATGGTGATGCCCAGGTTCTGCTGCAACGCGCGGATCTCGCGGCGCATCTCGTGGCGCAGTTGCGCGTCCAGGTTGGACAGCGGTTCGTCCATCAGGCACACGGGCGCTTCGGAAATCACGGCACGCCCCAGCGCCACGCGCTGTTGCTGCCCTCCCGACAACTGCGACGGCTTGCGGTCCAGCAGATGGGCCAGGCCCAGCAACGCGGCCACGCGCTGCAAGCGGCGATCGAAATCGCGCGCGGGTTCCTTGCGCACCTTCAAGCCGAACAGGATGTTCTCGCGCACGGACAAGTGCGGAAACAGCGCGTATGACTGAAACACCATCGAGATGCGGCGCTTGGCGGGCGGCAGTTGCGTCACGTCGCGGTCGCCGATGCGGATGGTGCCCGACGTGGGCGTGTCCAGCCCGGCAATCATGCGCAAGGTGGTCGACTTGCCGCAGCCCGACGGGCCCAGCAGCACGGTGAAGCTGCCTGCCGGCACCGTGAAGCTCACGCCGTGGATGGCGGCGGCGTTGCCGTACTGTTTGGTGAGGTTATCCAGAACGATGGATGACATGCTGTCTCGAAGATCTAATTGTTAGATCCGCATTGTTGCCTGTTATGAAAACCTTTTCATTGTGCAGCGCAAACATGACGGATTCGTGGCAAGCTCTACGGCTTCAAACTGCGCTTTGCGTGTCGGGCGCAGCGCTCATGCAAAGGGATACGGGCCGGGGTATTCCCCGATAACGGCGTGATGCGTGACCAGGTTCGCGCCCTGCCACCAATGCAATTGGTAGCCCGGCGGTTCCATGATGTATTGCAGTGTCGGGCGGGGACCAAGCTCCAGCGCCAACTGATGCGCGGTGCCGGGGCAGGTTGAGGCGATCGTGCCGCCGAAGCGCTGGAAGATCGTGCGGTGCAAATGGCCGCACAGCACGCGCTCTACCTTGGGAAAGCGCGACACGATGCGTTCCAGTTCCGGGGCGCCCGCCAGCAAGCCGATGGCGTCCATGTGCTCAATGCCGGTCAGGAACGGCGGATGGTGCATCAACACCAGCGTGGGGCGGTCGGGTTGTTCCGCCAGGCGCGCCGCCAGCCAGTCCAGGCGGTCCTGGCAAAGCTCGCCATGGCTTTTCATCGGCACCACGGTGTCCAGCGCCAGCAAGCGCAGCGGATACGTTTCGATCGCGTACTGGATGAACGGGCCGCCGCCTTGCAGATAGTGATGATCGGGAAACGCAGCGCGCAGCTCCGCACGATCGTCATGGTTGCCCGGCAGCAGAAAATACGGAATCTCCAGCGCGCTCAAGTGGTCGCGCAGCACCTGGTATTCATGCGGGCGGCCCAGGTCGGTCAGGTCGCCTGTGATCAGCACGCAATCGGGGCGCGGCGTCAGCGCGTTCAGCGCGCGCACGGCGGGCGCCAGGAACGCCGCCGGGTCGATGACGCCGTAGGCCTTGTCGCCCGGGGTGCGCATGTGCAGGTCGGTGATTTGTGCGATGAGCATGATGCGTACGGAATGTTGGAGTTGGATGAAAGCAGCGGAATACGGTCCGCGGTCAACGACGCACGGACGCCGCGGTACCACCGACCACGATGCAATGCGGCAGGCGATTCGATTGCGGGGGCTGGCCGTGAATCTGCGCCAGCAGGTTCGAGCACGCCGTCTGCCCGATGCCATCGCTGGGTTGCGCCACGGTGGTCAGCGGTGGGGTCAACAAGGCGCCAAAGCGCATGCCGTCAAAGCCGCAAACCGAAATGTCCGTGGGTACGCGCAACCCCAGCGCAACCAAGTCGGCGATGACGGCGGTGGCCAGCAAATCGTTCGAGCAGAACAGCGCGGTGGGCGCCTGCTTGCCGCGCAGCGCCGCCTTGAGCACGTCGGCGTCGCTGCCGGTATGCGAGCTCATGGCGATGTGCTGCACGGTGTCCAGATTCAGTTTCTTGGCGCAGGCGCGCGCGCCCATCAGGCGGCGTCGTGCGCGGTCGGACGCCGTCAAGGGGCCAGTCACCAGCGCAATGCGGCGGTGCCCCAGCGCGGCCAGGTGCGCCACCATGTCGCTGGCAGCGGCGCGATTGTCGACAGAAGCGAACGGGTGGGTGGACGACTCGTTGTAGACCAGCACATAGGGCATGCCCGCGCTGTCCAGATCGTCCAGTGTGGCGCTTTTGTTTACGTCGGCAACGGTCAGAATCAAGCCATCCACCTGGTGATCCATCAAGCCTTGCACCGCTGCCGATTCAACGGCGGGGTCATAGCCGGTGGCGGTCAGCATGACGCTGTAGCCGGATTCGCGCGCCCGCCGTTCCGCGCCTTCGAAGCATTCGGCAAAGACGGGGTTGGACAAGGTGGGCAGAATCAAGCCGATGGTGCGGGTGCTGCCCGACCGCAGGCTGCGGCCCACGCGGTTGGGCCTGAAGCCGGCGCGCTTGGCCACGTTGCGGATATGGGCCAGCGTGTCGGGATGCACGATCTCGGGCTGGTTGAACGCGCGCGAAACCGTCGCCGGCGAAACGCCTGCCTTGCGGGCCACTTCAATAATGGAAAAGCGGGGCGACGGGCGCGTGGCCATATCTTGATGACTGTCAATTTGCTGAAAACGATTTCATCTTACAAGACAAATATGACCTTTGTGTTGCACGGGTTTGCGCTATGCTGGTGCGAACGCAACAACATAAAGCCAGGGCGCGGCGCAGACGAATGACTCGGGAAAACACGGTGTTTTTTCGGTGTTTTTGGGTTTTTCCCAATTGACGCGGCGCGCACAATGGCTGGGATCGGTCCGCTGAATCCGCGTGGCGATAATGCCGCGCGGCAAGCAAGGACTGACCCCTCGGTCAAGGGGACCGGGTGCGCTTCAGCCGCCACGCAATGCGTGGCGCCGGGATAGAGGAAAAAGAAAATGTCTATTGCCTTGAACAGACTTGGCGCGCTTGAAGCCGCGCGCAAGCTGCAACGGCGCGAGTTAACCGCGGTGCAACTGGTGCGGGCGTGCTTTGCCCGTATCGAGCAGCGTGAGAACATCATTCATGCCTGGACGGCGCTGCAAAAGCAGGCGGCGCTGGACCACGCCCAGGCCCTGGATGAAGGCGCCCTGCGCGGCCCGCTGCACGGCCTGCCCATCGGTGTGAAAGACTTGTTCGACACCGTCGACCTGCCCACCCGCTATGGTTCGCCCATTTACGAACGCCACCGCCCCGGCCTTGACGCCGCGTCAGTGGCGCTTTGCCGTGGCGCGGGCGCTGTTGTTGTGGGCAAGACCGTCACCACGGAATTCGCCACCTACCAGGCTGGCCCCACGCGCAACCCGCGCAACGAAGCCTATACGCCGGGCGGCTCGTCCAGCGGTTCGGCGGCCGCCGTCGCCGACGACATGGTGCCCTTCGCGCTGGGGTCGCAAACGGCGGGCTCGATCATCCGTCCGGCCTCGTACTGCGGCATCGTGGGCTTCAAGCCCACGTTCGGGGCGATTCCGCGCGCGGGGGTGAAAAGCCTGGCCGAATCGCTGGACACCGTCGGCGGGTTCGCGCGCTCGGTGCCGGACGTGGCGCTGTTCGCCTCGGTCATGATGCGCGATGCGCGCATGCTGAACCTGTCCTACGACGCCAAGCCGCGCATCGGCATGTGCCGCACGCTGCAATGGCGGCATGCGCAGGCCGAAACCAAGGAAGCCTTTGCGCAGGCCGCGGCCACGCTGTCGCGCGCGGGCGCCGTGGTGCAAGAGGTGCCGCTGCCCGCGCAGGATTGCATGCTGGTGCAACTTCACGCCGACATCATGGCGTTTGAGGCCTCGCAGTCGCTGGCTTACGAACGCCTGCAACATGCCGGCCAGCTCAGCCCCAAGATTCAGGCGGTGCTTGAGGCGGGGTCGCAGATTACGGCGGAACAACACATCAAGAATCTGGCTCGGGCTGAAGAGTCGCGTGCCCGTGTGAATGGTTGGTTCGAGGACTACGACGTGGTGCTGGCGCCCAGCGCTGCCGGTGAAGCGCCGTTTGCCGACCTGGGCACCGGTGACCCGCAGTTCTCGCGGCCCTGGACCCTGTTCGGCCTGCCCTGCTTGAACCTGCCCTTCGCCACAGGCCCGCAAGGCCTGCCCGTGGGGTTGCAGTTGATCGGGCAACGCTACGACGACTACCGCGCGCTGGCAATTGGCGCCTGGGTCCATGAGCGGCTGCTTGAGGCCAATGACACCGACATCGGCGCCTCCGACATGTGGCCGCGTGGCTGAACGCTATCGGGATAGCGTTGTGCAGAAAGCAGAAAGCCCGCCGATAAGGCGGGCTTTTGTTTTGCCGGGTGCGCCAAAGAGAGGTGTGTCTTTGGGTGGCGGCCAGCCCATGTTTCGGGCTGGCTGTGGGCGTTCAGTTCAGGTTGCGCAAACGGAGTGCGCGTCGCAAGCGGAATGCGCGGATCACGCGGATTCGGCTTCTGCGGCTTCCTGCTCAGCGGACGCCACGGCGCCCGCGTTGATGTGGCGGTTGACGGCGCTCAGCACGGCCTGGAACGAAGCGGTCACGATGTCGCGGTCGATGCCCACGCCAAAGCCAGTGCTGGATTCGCCGACGCGCAATTCCACGTAGGAAGCGGCGCGCGTGTCGGTGCCGGTGCCGATGGCGTGCTCGTGGTAGTCCATGATGCGCACGGGCACGTCCAGCGCGGCAACGAAGGCCGAGATGGCGCCATCACCCTTGCCCGTCACGATGCGGCGTTCGCCGTTGTATTCAAGTTCGGCTTCGATGCTGAAGTGCTGGCCTTCGCCGGCCGACGGGTTGCCGTCGATGCGGTGGCGGATCAGCTTCCACGGCGTCTTTTGCTCAAGGTATTCGCGGTTGAAGATGGTGTGCACATCGTCGGCGGTGACTTCGCTGCCGGTCTCATCCGTGACGCGCTGGATGGCGCGGCTGAATTCAATTTGCAGGCGGCGCGGCAAGACCAGGCCGTGTTCCTGTTCAAGCAGGTACGACACGCCACCCTTGCCGGACTGGCTGTTCACACGGATCACGGCGTCGTAGCTGCGGCCAAGGTCGGCGGGGTCGATCGGCAAGTACGGCACTTCCCAGACAGCGTCGGCCTGTTGCAGCGCAAAGCCCTTCTTGATGGCGTCCTGGTGCGAACCCGAGAACGCCGTGAAGACCAGATCACCCGCGTACGGGTGACGCGGGTGCACCGGCAATTGGTTGCAGTATTCAGCGCAGCGGCGCACTTCGTCGATGTCGGAGAAGTCCAGGCCCGGATGCACGCCTTGCGTGTACAGGTTCAAGGCAAGCGTGACGAGGTCGACGTTGCCGGTGCGTTCGCCGCTGCCGAACAGGCAGCCTTCGATACGGTCGGCGCCGGCCATCACGGCAAATTCAGCGGCCGCGACTGCCGTGCCGCGATCGTTGTGCGGGTGCACGCTAAGGACGATGCTGTCGCGGCGCGCCAGGTTCTTGTGCATCCATTCGATCTGGTCGGCGTACAGGTTGGGGCTGGTGGCTTCGATGGTGGCGGGCAAGTTCAACACCATCTTGTGGTCGGGCGTGGGCTGCCAGACATCGGCCACGGCATCCGAGACTTCCAACGCGAATTCGGGTTCGGTGGTGCTGAACACTTCGGGCGAATACTCGTAGCTCCATTTGGTTTCGGGGCGCTGCGAGGTGTATTGCTTGATCAGGCGCGTGCCGGTGGTGGCGATGCCCTTGATCTCGTCCTTGGACATGTTGAACACGACCTTGCGGAAGGCCGGCGCGCAGGCGTTGTACATGTGGACGATGGCTTGCTTGGCGCCCGCGGCGGCTTCCACGGTGCGGCTGATCAGGTCTTCACGGGACTGCGTCAATACGATGATGGTGACGTCATCGGGGATGCGCTTTTCGTCGATGAGCTTGCGCACGAAATCGAAGTCGGTCTGCGAAGCGGACGGGAAACCCACTTCAATTTCCTTGAAGCCGATCTTCACCAGTTGTTCGAAGAAGCGGAGCTTGCGCTCGACGCTCATCGGTTCGATCAATGCCTGGTTGCCGTCGCGCAAGTCGGTGCTCATCCAGATCGGCGCCTTGGTGATGCGGCGGCTGGGCCAGGTGCGCTCGGAGAAGTCGCGGGTAAAGGGCGCGAAGGGGACGTATTTGGTGGCGGGGTTGGCAAGCATCATTACTACACCTCGATCGGTATCTTTTGAATCCCGTGAGCACTGAGTCTCGTCGGCGCCTGTGACCGGATGACGGTCTTGCGCCAGGGGTTGCCGTGATTAACCGGCAGGATTCACAAATAAATGGGGGAAATCGCGTGTGGCAAACGTGGCTGCCGAGCTACCACGGGGACACTAGGCCCGGCAACCGATCGGTAGGTATAGCGATAGCGCGGCGGCGAAGGAGGAGCGAGCGCGCAGGCCGGCGACCGGAGCGGCGAAGCGTCCGGTGGCAATCGCGGGGAGGGTGCGGTAAGCGGCCATAGGGTGCTAGTCAAACATACTTTTTCGACAAGCGCAAACAGAAACTGCCAGGTTGGGGGTCAGCGCGCCGGGCCGATACGCGGTTCGACGTAGCGTTCGGTGCGCGCGTCGCCGCGCGGTTCGCGACGGCCGTCATCGCGCGGATCCCGGGCTGGCAGGCTGGCCGATCCGTCCAGAATTTGCGCCTGTTCCGCCACCATGGCGATCTTGCCGATGCGATTGTGGCGAATTTCAGACAATGCGCGGCGCAAGTCGCCTACAGTGAAGGGTTCCTGGCGGTCGCCCCAGGTCCAGCGCAGCACGCCCAGCGATTCTTCAGTCAGATTGGGGGCCAGGTCGGCCAGAACGTCGGGGCCTACCGGCGTCGCGGCGCCCGAGGCCAGGCTGGCCGAAAACCAGGCCCGCACGGAGAAGAAGACGATCAGGGTCCAGATACCGGCGACGACCCACCAGATGTAAGGATTGACCTTCTGCGCCATGTCCTGGGTGGGTTGGCCCAGGGTATGCAGGAAGTCGTAGTTCATGCGCTTGCCGAAATCCAGTATCCACGAGGCAATCAGATACCAGAGGACGACGGCGACGGCGATGACTATCGCGCGCACAACGATTCGGGGTAGCGCCAGTTTGAGCAGGGTCTGGCCGATAAGTCGGCTGTCCTGGCGAACGCTTGCGGGCGAAGTCAGATTCATCATGCAAAATATTGTACCTATGACCCGTCCAATTTTAGAACTGCGACCTGGCCAGCATTTGACGCTGACCCCTCAGCTACAACAATCGATACGATTGTTGCAGTTGTCCACGCTCGACCTTGAGGCCGAGATCTCGCAAGTGCTCGCGGACAATCCCCTGCTGGAGCGGGAAGACGACACCCCCGCCGCCGAGGCGCAAGCCGAATCCGAGCGCGAATCCTCCGTGCAGGACGATGAACCCGCGGTGGAGCGCGAGACGCCCGTGGACGAAATGCCCGGCTCGGGCGGGGTGTATTCGGATGATGACTCCGGCCTGCCCGAGGCGGCGCGCCCTGACACCCTGCGTGAGCACCTGCTGGGCCAATTGATGTTGACGCGGGCCGCCCCGCGCGACGCTGCGTTGGCCGCGCTGCTGATCGACGAGCTGGACGAAAACGGATACCTGGGGTCGCCGCTTGAGGAAATCCTGACCTGGCTGCCCGCCGACATGGAGCCGGACCTGGACGAATTGCGCGCCGCGCTGTCTTTATTGCAGTCGTTCGATCCCCCCGGCATCGGTGCGCGCGACATGGCCGACTGCCTGGTGTTGCAGTTGCGCCACCCCGACCTGTCCCGGTTGCCGGAAGCGGCTGACCCGGCGGTCCTGGCGTGCGCTCGCGCAATCTGCGCACAGCATCTACCCGTGCTGGCGACGGGCAACGCCGCGCGTCTGTGCGCTGCGGTGGGCTGTGACGAGGCGACCTTTCGCGCCGCCCATTCCCTGATTCTGCGGCTAGAACCCCGCCCCGGGCGGGCCTGGACGGTGCCGGCAGCCGATTACGCCGTGCCGGACGTCATCGTGCGCAAGACCCGGCGCGGCTGGCAAGTCACCCTCAATAGCGCTGCGGTGCCCCGGTTGCAGATCAACGGCCTGTATGCGCAGATGTTGGGCAATCAGAAGGAATCCGCGCACGCGGGCCTGCAGACCCAATTGCAGCAAGCCAGATGGATGATCCGCAACGTGGAGCAGCGCTTTGACACGATCCTGCGGGTTGCCCAGGCGATCGTGGAACGCCAGACCGCGTTCTTCAGCCAGGGGCCGTCAGCCATGCGTCCGTTGATCCTGAAAGACATTGCTGGCGAACTCGGTTTGCACGAATCGACCATTTCACGGGCCACAACACAGAAGTACATGCTCACTCCGTTCGGCACGCTGGAGCTCAAGCGCTTCTTCGGCACGGGCGTGTCCACCGACGGCGGCGATGCGACTTCCGCCACGGCGGTGCAGACCTTCATCCGCCAAATGGTGGCCGAAGAGAACCGCGCCAAGCCCTTGTCCGATAGCCAGATCATGCAGAAATTGGCCGATCAGGGGATAGTCATCGCCCGTCGGACGGTGGCAAAGTACCGCGAAGCACTGCGGATTGCCCCCGCCACGCTGCGCAAGGCGCAGGCCAGCGCGCGTTGAAATAGGGGACGATTCCGCGCGGATTCGTCCTATGTTTCAAGGGCTTGCGTGACAATTCCGCTACAACTTTTTTTGTGGACGGGGCTTGTCATTCGCCGAATAATTTTCGATAATCATTCGCATGTACATTTGCGTATGTAATGCCATCACCGAACGCCAAGTCCGCGCCAGCGTGGACGGTGGCGCGACGACGCTGTCCGACCTGCAATTCGAGCTGGGCGTAGCCACGTGCTGCGGCTGCTGCGCGGCAACCGCCGCCGAATACCTGCCGGGCGGCCGCTGCTCCAGCGTGTGCGACGTTCGCTCCATCGCCGTTCCGGTCAGTGCTCCTGCCACTCTGGTTGAGTCGGGCGCGGCTGCCAACAACAGCAGCTTCCCCATTCCGCTGGTCGCCGCAGGCTGAGCATTGCCGTCCCATTCCGGCTCGCTGAGGTTTCCCAGCGGGCCGCGCTGTTTTTCCTGCCGGTTTTTCCGCCGCGCGTTCCCGCTGTTTTTCCCGCGTTTTCTCTATCGTCCCCTTTTGCCCGCTTTGGGTTGCAAAACCGCAACCTGACGGCATCAGCGCGTTTCTCACCGAAAACACCCCGTCTTCCTCCGATTTCCCAACCTCCTGCGCGCGATATGCCGAGCGTTTGCCGTGGATGGGTGCGCGCAAGGCCGCATATCGCTTGCCTTGCATGAGCAAGGCATCAAGGTCGCATACTCATTCTCATTGGCTTGTCGCTTTCTTGTAGCGGTCCTAAAGCGGTTTACCAAATGCAGAGCAAGGCTAGGCGCGGCCCCGCGCCAGGTGGTAGTCTGCCGGGGTTGCGTACGCGCGGCATCGTGCGCTCCTTTGTCGCGATGCACTCGCGTCGCGCCTGACTGCAAGGAGTCCATTATGAAAGGCGACAAAACCGTCATCCAGTTCTTGAACAAGCAACTGACCAACGAACTGACGGCCATCAACCAATATTTCCTGCATGCCCGCATGCTGAACCACTGGGGCTTCGACAAGCTGGGCAAGCACGAGTACGAAGAATCCATTGGTGAGATGAAGCACGCGGATCGCCTGATCGCGCGCATCTTCATGCTGGACGGCCTGCCCAACCTGCAAGACCTGCACAAGCTGCTGATCGGTGAAGACGTGCCCGAGCTGCTGGCCTGTGACCTGAAGCTGGAGCAAGCGGCGCACACCACCGTCGTGGAAGCCATCGCCTATTGCGAATCGGTGCGTGACTACGTTTCGCGCGATCTGTTCCAGGACATCCTGGACGACACCGAAGAGCACATCGATTATCTGGAAACCCAGATTGAACTGATCGACAAGGTCGGTATCCAGAACTACCTGCAAAGCCAGATGTCCGTGCCCGAGTAATCGGTCCGACAGCCAGGCAATGAAATGGCGCCCCTCGGGGCGCCATTTTCATGTGCAGCGTAAAAAATACGGAGTTACTGCGGACGGGCCGGGCATTCCGCCATCGTGCCCCAGGCGCGGTTGGGCGCACAGTACTTGTTGCGGGCGTTCCAGGAGCACGAAGGGCGCTCGAAGAAGCCCTGCGTGGCGCACTGGGCCAACTCGCGCTTGAGCGCGTCCTGCCAGCCGGGAACACCGGGCGCGGGCGACGTGTTGGGCGGAGGAGGAGGCGCCTGGACCATTTGTGATGTGCCGTAGCCGCCGGCCTGCATTTGGCCACCATTGATGGCGGTGGAGGTGCCAGGCACTTGCAGATCCATCGTGGTGACGTCCGACGAGCCGGACGGCAGCGGCACTTCCGAGGCCGCCGCGATTTCGCGGGCCTGCTCAGGCGTGATGCGTTCGCGCGAGAGCTTCACGGAGGGATCGCTGACGGTGTCGAATAGCGACACCGTATTGACCTGCCATTCCCGGTCAGCGGGCTTGTCCGGCACGCCTAGCGTGCCGTCGATGCGGGGCTGCGGGGGTTGCGCCACATAAGGGCGTCCGTTGGCGTCCAGCACAGGCTGCTGCGAAGCCGCCGCGTCCTGTCCAGGAGCCGGTGCAGCGGGCGGCGCGTGTGCTACCAGCCAGTCACCCAGTTGAATACCGCCCCAGGCCGACGCGCCAAGCGCGATCAGGAGCGTTGCGAATAATAAGCGCCAAGACATTGCTACCCTCATCTGCCGTGCGGAGCCCGAACGGGCCTACGCCTTGTCCCCGAAAACTTTGCCTCCATGCTCGCGCATGGCATGGAATTTAACCTCGGGATACAGATCCTCGGCTACGCGCAACTGCGCATGGGAACTGATCAAAAACGCCGCCGCATCGACAACATCATAGGCGATATGGGCGGCATTGGCATCCATGAACTTGCGCAGCGCCTTCGGGTTTTCAGACGTAATCCAACGTGCCATTGTGTAGCGCGAAGGCAGCATCCGAGCGTCCGCGCCGTACTCGGTTTTCAGGCGGTGGGCGACCACTTCAAACTGCAATTGGCCGATGGCGCCCAGCAGCAACGAGCCGCCGGCGGCCTCGGGGCGGAACACCTGAATGGCGCCCTCTTCGCCCAGTTGGGTCAGGCCGGTGCGCAGTTGCTTGGTGCGTAGCGGATCCTTCACTTCGACCGCCTGGAACAGTTCAGGCGCGAAGAACGGCAGGCCGGTGAACTGCAGCGTTTCGCCTTCGGTCAGCACGTCGCCCAGTTGCAGCACGCCGTGGTTCGGAATGCCGATCACGTCGCCGGCATAGGCCTCGTCCAGCAGCTCGCGCCGTTGCGACAGGAAAGACACCACGTTATTGGGCCGCATTTCCTTGTTGGTGCGGGCCACCTTCAAGCGCATGCCGCGTTCAAAGCGGCCCGAGCTGACGCGCACGAATGCAACGCGGTCGCGGTGGGCCGGGTCCATGTTGGCTTGCACCTTGAACACCACGCCGGTGAACTTGGGTTCCTCCGGCAGCACTTCGCGTTGCAGCGCCATGCGCGGGCCGGGGGGCGGCGCGTGGTCGACCAGCGCGTCCAGCACTTCCTGCACGCCGAAGTTATTGATGGCGGACCCGAAGAACACCGGGGTCTGCTTGCCGGCCAGGAACTGGTCGCGGTCGAACGGGGGCGCGGCTTCGTTGATGAGTTCGATCTCGCCGCTGGCCTGGTCGAACGCCGAGCCGTAACGGCGGGCGATTTCGGGGTTGGTCAGCCCTTCGATGACGTCGTCATTGTCCGAGCGGCGTTCCTGCCCGGGGCGGAACACGCGCATGCGGTCGCGGCGGATGTCGAACACGCCGCCAAACGCCTTGCCCATGCCGACCGGCCACGAGAACGGCACGGCGTCCATGCCCAGGTGGCCTTCGATTTCCGACAGCAGTTCCAGCGGCTCGCGCACTTCGCGGTCCATCTTGTTGATGAACGTGATGATGGGCGTGTTGCGCGCGCGGCAAACCTGCAGCAGGCGGATCGTCTGCGGTTCCACGCCATTGGCGGCGTCGATCACCATCAGCGCGGCGTCCACCGCCGTCAGCACCCGGTAGGTATCTTCCGAGAAGTCCTGGTGGCCCGGGGTGTCGAGCAGGTTGATGACGCAGTCGCGGTATTCCATCTGCATGACCGACGAGGCCACGGAAATGCCGCGTTGCTTTTCGATTTCCATCCAGTCGGACGAGGCATGGCGCGAGGCTTTGCGCGCCTTTACGCTACCGGCGATCTGGATCGCGCCTGCGAACAGCAACAGCTTTTCGGTCAGCGTGGTCTTACCCGCGTCGGGGTGGGAAATGATCGCGAACGTTCGGCGCCGCGCAACTTCTTGAGGGATATTCATGGTCGGGGAGATTGTACTTAACGCCGCTTTTGGAGCCGGCGCGGTACGGCATCGTGCATGAAAAAGCCTTGGGGCACGCGCTGTCGCCAGCGAGCACCGCAAGGCCCGAAAATTCAGGAATGGCGGCGGAACGACGCCAGGAATACACCAGCCAGAATGAACAGCGACCCAAAGGTGCGGTTCATCCAGCGGATGTGCTTGGCGTCGCGCAGCAGGCGCAGCACGCGCGCCGCCAACAACGTGTAGACACCCATGGCGACCAGGTCGGTGAAGGCCAGCGTACCGGCCAGCGCCATGTATTGCGGCGTCAGCGCCAACGCGGGGTCCACGAACTGCGGCACCACGGCCAAGAGGAACACCGTGCCCTTCGGGTTCATGGTGTTGATCAGGAAGCCGCGCATGACGAGCTCACGGATCGAGGCCTGCTTGGGGTCGCCTGCATCCACCGCAACGGGCGCGGCGTCGGTACGAATCTGACGCACGCCCAGGTAGATCAAATACGCCACGCCCAGATACTTGACCACATTGAAGGCCATTTCGGACGTCGCCAGCACCGCGCCCAAGCCCACGGCCACGACGACGAACTGGAACAGGATGCCCAGGATGAGGCCGGCCGTGTTCCAGTAGCCGCGTGCAAAGCCGTATTTCAATCCAGAGGACATCGCGGAAATCGCGCCCGCCCCGGGTGAGAACGAAATGGCCCAGGAGGCCAGGAAGAACGTCAACCAGGTGGATAAGGGCATGATGGCGCGGGTCCTTGGATCGCAGGAAAGAGGTGCCGGGATATTACTCGCTTGGCTTTACTTGCCCAGCAAGGCCGCGCGCGGACGACCCGAACCGCCATTGCCCGCCGGACGCGGGGCGCCTTCGGCGCGGCGCGGGGCCTGCTGCGGACGGCTTTCGCCGCGACCGGCGTGAGCCGGACGGTCAGCGGGCTTGCTGTCGCGCTGGCCACCATTGCCACGACCTTCGCCGCCGGCGCGAGCCGGTGCGGGGGCGCGGCCACCGGTGGATGCGCGAGCCTGGCCCTGGGCCGGACGCGAACGACCGGCGCCAGCGTTGCCGCCGCGGCCGGCGTTACCGCCATTGCCGCCACGACCGCCGTTGCGATTGCCGCCGCGCGGGCTGCGCGCGTCTTCATCGCGTTCCTGGCGTTCGAAGGCGGCGGCGCTGGTGGGCGAGGGGGTCCAGCCTTCGACCGGCTTGCGCTCGATCGTCTTCTTGATCAGGCGTTCGATGTCTTTCAGCAGCTTGATTTCGCTGTTGTCGACCAGCGAGACGGCAGCGCCCGTGGCGCCGGCGCGGCCGGTACGGCCGATACGGTGCACATAGTCTTCCGGCACGTTAGGCAGTTCGAAGTTCACCACCTGGGGAAGTTGGTCGATGTCCAGGCCACGGGCGGCGATGTCGGTCGCCACCAGCACCGTCACGGTGCTGTCCTTGAAGCCGGCCAGCGCGCGGGTGCGGGCCGATTGGCTCTTGTTGCCGTGGATGGCGGCGGCGGTCAGGCCGTCCTTGACCAGCTTTTCAGCCAGGCGGTTGGCGCCGTGCTTGGTGCGCGTGAACACCAGCACCTGATGCCAGCCGCTTTCACGGATGATGTGGCTGATCAGGTCGCGCTTGTGATGCTGTTCCACCATGTGCACCGTCTGGGTGACCAGTTCGGTGGCGGTGTTGCGCGGGGTGACCGAGACTTCGCCCGGGTTGTTCAGCACGCCACGCGCCAGCGTGCGGATTTCGTCCGAGAACGTGGCCGAGAACAGCAGGTTCTGGCGTTGCTTGGGCAACAGGGCAAGAATCTTGCGGATGTCGCGGATGAAGCCCATGTCCAGCATGCGGTCGGCTTCGTCCAGCACCAGGATTTCGACGCCGGACAAGTCCACCGTCTTCTGGCCGCAATGGTCGAGCAAACGGCCCGGCGTTGCCACCAGGATGTCCAGCGGCTTGCGCAGCGCGGAGATCTGGGGGTTGATATTGACGCCGCCAAACATCACCATGGACGTCAGCGAGGTGTATTTGCCGTAGGTTTGTACCGATTCGGCCACCTGCGCGGTCAGTTCGCGCGTCGGGGTCAGAATCAGGCAACGGGGGCGGCCGGGCTTGCGGGCTTCCGGCTTTTGCTGCATCAGCAAATGCAGGATGGGCAGCGTGAAACCGGCGGTCTTGCCGGTGCCGGTTTGCGCGGCGGCGAGCAAATCGCCACCTTTCAAAACTTGGGGAATCGCCTGGGCTTGAATAGGCGTGGGTGCGGTGTAGCCGGTATCGGCAATGGCGCGCAACAGGGAATCAGCCAGCCCGAGGTCGGCGAAAGGGGAAGAGGTAGTCAAAACAACTCCAGCGGCAGCCCGTCGCTCAAGTTGAGAGACTCCAATCCAGGCGGACGAATAAGGAGAAAAGGGAAGCGCCCTGATGGGCGAAGCTTGGCAGCGAAGGGCCATAGCGGACGTGTGCAGATTGGCAAAGCACACTCGGCGATTGTAGCTGATGTGGCGGTGCAGCAGCGGATTGCTTTACCGGTGCTGTATTGCGAAGTAACAAATTGCAGCGTATCAGAACGAAATACGTGTTTTCCCTAGGGCGCACTCCCTATAATCGCTGCGCATCTATCCATTCAAAGAAATAAAGGGTCGCTATGAAGAAATCGGCATTAGTGGGCGTCGTGGTTGTTCTGGGCGCGGTGTGGACCGGCACGGCCTGGTACACGGGCCAAAAGGCCGAGGCGTTCGTCAACCAGTCCATCGGCGACGCCAACGTTGAACTGAAGAAGTTCAGCGACCAGTGGGGCATTGCTTCCAGCGTGGAATTGATGTCTTTCGAGCGCGGCGTGTTTTCGTCCACCGCGCGCTATCGCGTCAAGTTCACCCTGCCGGCCGCCGAGGGCAAGCCCGCCGAAGAGCGCGACGTGGTGTTCGTCGAGCATTTGTCGCATGGCCCGCTGCCGATGTCGAACCTGAAGTCGGGTTCGTTCGCGCCGGCCATGGTGGCCAGCGACTTCGTGCTGGAAGAGACCCCCACCGTCAAGGAATGGTTTGCCGCCACCAAGGGCGCGGCGCCGCTGTCCGGCCACTACAGCGTCAGCTACGGCAAGGACATCACCGGCAAGTTCAACATGGCGCCCGCCGATGTCGCGAAGGACGGCACCAGCCTGTCGTTTTCGGGCATGACGGGTAACTTCGACTACACGATCGACACCAAGCACGGCATCTTCGACTTGAAGACCGACAAGCTGGTGCTGGCCGGCCAGAGCGAAAACAGCGACGTGGTCAACATGACCATGCAAGGCATTGCGCTGACCAGCGACATGACGCCGGCGTCCAACGACATGTACGTGGGCAACCAGAAGCTGACGCTGAAGGACTGGACGATCACGTCCAAGGAAAAGCCGCCCGTCCAGTTCAAGGACACGTCGATTGCCGTCGACATGACCGAAGCCGGTTCGGCCATGGGCGCGAAGATGGCTCTGGACTTTGGCATGATCAACGTGCAGGCCAAGGATGTGGCCGGCATGAAGCTGGGCATTGACGTGCAGAAGCTGGACTCCAAGGCGTTCAAGGCACTGAACGACGTCTACGAAGCCGCCTCGCGCCGCATGATGCAAAGCAACGGCGAAGAGCAACTGCCTGAGTTCACGCCGGAAGAGCAGCAGGTCATCAAGGCCAATGTTGAACAGATCCTGGCGGGCAACCCCACGCTGGCCGTGTCGCCGCTGGAAGTGCGTACCGCCAACGGCACGTCCACGTTCAACCTGAATCTGGACTTCGCCAAGCCCGCGTCCATGGACGGTGAAATCGCCGATACCCTGACGCAAGCCGTGCGCAAGCTGGACGCCAAGCTGGTGCTGTCCAAGGGCAACCTGGGCGACCTGATGGCTGTTGAACCGCAGATGCGTGGCGTGCCGGCCGAACAAGCCGCGCAAACCGCCAAGGGCCAAGCCGAAATGGTCGCCACCATGGCCACCGCGATGGGCATGGCCAAGGTCGAGAACGACAACATCGTCACCTACCTGAACTACGCCGACGGCCAGGTCGACTTCAACGGCAAGAAGATGCCGGTTGAACAGTTCCTGATGATGGTCATGAGCGGCGCGATGGGTGGTGCGCGTTAAGCGTGTTGTGACCCCACGGCGCCGATAAACATCGGCGCCGTCGCATGAAGACTGCTGCGCCGTAAAGGCGTGGCAGTTTTTTTTTGTGAATGCCCAGGCAAGCAAAATAAGAAAAATCTCGGAATCGGTATGAGCCGGACATGTGGGGTCACGTTCATTCATGCCCGGCGGGTGCCTTGCCCCGTGTTGCTGCCCATACTGTGACTTCTGGTCATCGGGTGTGGGCATGGGGTAGGGGCATCATGAAGCAATCAGTATTCGCGGGCGTGCTGGGTCTGTCCCTGGCGCTGGCTCTGGGCGTGGGCGTCACTGGCGCAGCCTGGTACACGGGGAAGCGGGCGGAAAGCCATCTGGACCAGACGCTTGGCCAGATCAACGGCGTATTGCAGGCACTGCGTGAATGGGACGGTGACGCCGTGCCTGTCATCGACCTGATGGAGTCGAAGCGCAGCGTATTCTCGACCACGCGGCGGTACCGATTGACGTTGATATCCCCCAAGGGCGTGACGGGGGCCGCGCCGCAAGAGATTCGGTTTATCGAGACCCTGGATCATGGCCCGTTTCCCCTGCAACGCCTGAAAGCAGGCAACTATGCGCCAACGATGGTCGCGGGCCGCCTCCAGTTGGAAGACACCGCGACCGTCAAGGATTGGTTTGCCCAGACCGATGGCAGGGTTCCGGTGGCGGGCGAATACACCATCGATTACAGCCAGCAGTACTCCGCCCGCGTCGACGTCCGGGCGATGGCGTTGCAACACGGCGCGACCCACTTGCGCGTCTGGAACATGACGGGCCAGGTTGCTTACTCCGCTGACCGGCAGCGCGGCGTTGTGCAGTGGCAGGCGGACAAGTTGTCCGTGTTGTCGCAAGGCAATCGTCATGCCGGCATTGAGCTCGTGGCGCCAAGCTGGCGTTACGAGCTGAGCCGCACGCCCGATGGCGCGCGTGTCACCCAACAAAAACTGGCGTTCCAAACAGGCACGCTCGCCGCGCGCAACCGGCCCTTCTGGATATTGGAAGACACATCATTGGCCTTCGGCACGACGCAAGCGGGCAGGCTCTGGGGGGCCGAGGGGGGTGTTGATATCGGTGCGTTCAGGGGTTGGGGCAAGGGCTTTGGTACGGACCTTGAGCACACCAGCCTGCAATTGGCCGTCGCCATGAAGAACTGGGATCTGAATGCCGCCCGCGCGCTGGTTGGTACCTCGGCGGCTTTGGCTAACCGTGATTACCCGACGGAATATGGCGCCGACGCGCAGCAGTTGATGGCGTCGATGGCGCTGCATTTGCAGCAGTTTCTTGTCGGCGAGCCCACCCTGGCGTCATCGCTGACGGTGCGCACCGCGTCAGGCCGATCGGCGATGAAGCTGGACCTTGGCCTGACCGCGCCCGACCCCACGCAATCACCGCTTCAGTCCCCCTTGCATGGCATGTTGAAAAAGCTGGACTTCAACATGGCGCTGTCCAAGCAGTTGCTGCGCGACGTGATCGTCATGCGGCAAGGTCCGCCCGGCGTTGCCGTTGCGCGCGCCGCCCAAAAGATGGCCGCCGCGCGGCAGGCCGAAGCCATTGCGGCAGCGCTGGCGGATAGAGGCTTGGCCAGCATCGACGGCGACGCCCTGCGGGCCCGGGTGCGCATCGCTGACCATGGCCTGGTGGAATCCAACGGCGCCTTCATGCCGTTCGACACGTTCCTGGGCCATGTCAGCGGCATGATGCGTCGTCTGGATTGAGCCTAGCCTTCCACCACGTCCAGCCCGTCGCGCGACATGGATTGCAGGCGCGGCATCAAGCCAAGCAGGTGCTGGCTGTACGGATGTTGCGGACGCTCGAACAGGCTTTCGGTTTCAGCTACCTCGAGCAGTTCGCCGTAGCGCATCACGCCGACGCGGTCGCACATCTGGCGTATCACCGGCAGGTCGTGGCTGATGAACAGCATGGTCAGGCCCAGCTCTTCTTGCAGGTCTTTCAGCAGGTTCAGGATCTGCGCCTGAATCGATACGTCCAGTGCCGACGTGGGTTCGTCGCAGATCAAGAAGCGCGGCCGGGTGGCCAGCGCGCGGGCGATGCAGATGCGTTGGCGTTGGCCGCCTGAAAATTCATGTGGAAAGCGTTCGGCCGCGCGGTCGCCCAGGCCCACCACATCAAGCAGGTTGGCGACGATACGGCGCGCTTCGGCCTCGGATGCCGCCAGCTTATGAAAGCGAATCGGTTCGGCAATGATGTCCAGCACGCGCATGCGCGGGTTCAGCGACGAGAACGGATCCTGGAAAATCATCTGGATCTGCCGGCGGAACGGATTCAGCTGCTTTTCGCCTTTCAGCGCGGTCAGGTCCGTGCCGCCGAATGTCACCGAGCCTTCCGACGGGGTGTACAGGCCGGATATCAGCCGCGCCACCGTGGACTTGCCTGAGCCGGATTCACCCACCAGCCCAAACACTTCGCCCTCGCCTATGGAAAAGTTGACGCGCTTGACCGCGTCCAGCGTGCGCTGGTTGCGCTTGAACAGCGCGCTCTTCAACACGAAGCGCATGGACAGATCACGCACCTGCACCAGCGGGCCATTCGTCTGCGCGCCGAAGTCGCGCCGTTGCCCCAGCCAGTGCGTGGCCAGGTCCAGCGGTTGTGACGGCGTCTTGACGTCTTCGATGTAGGTGACCAGCGGAAAGCGCTTGAGCTTGATGTCCGGACGCGGCACGGCCGAGATCAGGCTGCGCGTGTAGGGATGGTCGGGGTCGCCCAGGATCTTGGCGGTGGGGCCTTGCTCAACAAGCTTGCCGCGATACAGCACCGCCACGCGGTCGGTCACGTCCGCAATCACGCCCATGTCGTGCGTGATGATGATCATGCCCACCTGCTCTTCGCGGCACAGCTTCTTCAGCAGTTCCAGAATCTGCGCCTGAATGGAGACGTCCAGCGCGGTGGTGGGTTCGTCGGCAATGATGACTTCGGGCTCGCAGCACAGCGCCAACGCAATCACCACGCGCTGCCGCATGCCGCCCGAGAACTGGTGGGGGTATTGCTTCACGCGCAGTTCCGGCTGGTCGATGCCCACTTGCACCAGCAATTGCACCGCGCGCGTCTTGGCCTCGGCGTGTGTCAGATTCAGGTGGACCTGCATGGTTTCCACCAACTGGCTTTCCACCGTTTGCAGCGGGTCCAGCGAGGTCAGCGGATCCTGGAAGATCATGCCGATGCGGCGCCCGCGCACCTTGCGCTTTTGCGCGGGCGTCAGCGTGTCGATGCGTTCGCCGTTCAGCAGCACCGAGCCGCCCGCCAAGCGCCCGGGCGCTTCCAGCAAGCCGATCACCGCATTGCCGATGGTGGACTTGCCGGCGCCGGACTCGCCCACCACTCCCAGGATCTCGCCCTTTTCCAGGGCCAGCGATACGCCGTCCACCGCCACCAGCGTGCCGCGGCGGCTGGGGAATTCGATGCGGATGTCTTCTATGTTCAACAGGGCCATGACGTCCTCAGCGCAGCTTGGGGTTGAGCGCGTCGCGCAGCCAGTCGCCCAGCAGGTTGACCGATAGCACCAGCGCCACCAGTGCAACGCCAGGGAAAATCGAAATCCACCACATGCCCGAGAACAGATAGCTGTTGCCGATGCGGATCAGCGTGCCCAGCGACGGCGCGGTCGGCGGCACGCCCACGCCCAGGAACGACAGCGTGGCCTCGGTGATGATGGCAATCGCCAGGTGGATGGTGGCGATGACCAGTACCGGCCCCATGACGTTGGGCAGGATGTGGCGGCGCAGGATGGTGATCGGGCCAATGCCGATCAGCCTTGCCGCCTGCACGTATTCCTTGTTGCGCTCGACCAGCGTAGAGCCGCGCACGGTGCGCGCGTACTGCACCCAGCCGGAAATGCCGATGGCGAAGATCAGCACATACAGCGCCAGTTGATCGTGCATGTCGCGTGGCAACAGGCCGCGCGCCACGCCGTCGATCAGCAGCGCCACCAGGATGGCGGGAAACGACAGTTGCACGTCCGCGATACGCATGATGAAGCTGTCGATGCGGCCGCCGGCGTAGCCGCTGATGAGGCCCAGCGTGACGCCCAGCACCATCGAGAACAACACCGACGCGAAGCCCACCAGCAAGGACACGCGCGAGCCATACAGCACGGCGGAAAGTATGTCGCGGCCCTGGTCGTCGGTGCCCAGCAGGAAGTCGGGGCTGCCGCCCTCTTCCCAGGCGGGCGGCGTGTTGGCGTCCATGATGCTCAAGGAAGCCAGGTCGAAGGGGTTGTGCGGCGCGATGATGGGCGCGAACAAGGCGCCCAGCAGAATGGCCAGCGTCACGATGGCGGCGATGATGGCGCCGGGCGACCGCTTGAAGCTGTGCCAGATGTCGCTGTCGGCCGCGCGGGCAAACATGGGAGCGATGCGAGCAATCATGTTGATTCCTTTACTTGCTCTGCACGCGCAGACGCGGGTCCACGGCGAAGTACAGCAGGTCCACGACCAGGTTGATGACCACGAACATGAAGGCGATCAGCACCAGGTAGGCCGCCATGACGGGGATGTCGACCATGCTGATCGCCTGGATGAACAAGAGGCCCATGCCGGGCCACTGGAACACGGTTTCGGTGATGATGGCGAACGCGATGATGGAACCCAGTTGCAGGCCCGTGATGGTGATGACGGGCACCATCGTGTTCTTCAGCGCGTGGCGGAAATTGATCAGCCTTTCCGGCAGGCCGCGGGCGCGCGCGAACTTGATGAAGTCGGCGCGCAGCACTTCCAGCATCTCGGCGCGCACCAGGCGCATGATCAAGGTCATCTGGAATAGCGCCAGCGTGATAGCGGGCATGATGAGCGCCAGCCATCCGGATTTGGTCAGGAACCCGGTGGTCCACCATCCCAGGCTGACGACGTCGCCGCGCCCGAAGCTGGGCAGCCATCGAAGCTGCACGCCAAACACCAGGATAAGCAGGATGCCGATCAGGAAGGTGGGCAGCGAAATGCCGGCCAGGGACAGCGCCATGAAGGCCTTGGACACCACGCCGTGACGCCGCAGTGCCGTGTAGATGCCCATGGGAATGCCCAGCGCCAGGGCCATCACGGCGGATACGAACGACAGTTCAAGCGTGGCGGGCATGCGTTCTTCAAGCAGCTCGCTGACGGGCCGGCGCTGCCGGTACGAGATACCGAAGTCGCCCTGCACCGCGTTGCCGACGAAGCGCGCGAACTGCACCACGAAGGGGTCGTCCAGGCCGAGCCGCACGCGCAATTCCGCGCGTTGTTCAGGCGTGGTGTCCTGGCCGACCATGCTGGCGATGGGGTCGCCTACGTAGCGGAACATGGAGAACGCGATCAGCGCCACCGTCAACATCACCAGCACCGACTGGATAAGCCGTTGCGCAATAAAAGAAAGCATTATCAGTTGCCCTCGTTTGCAGATAACGCCGGGCCGCGCTTGCCATGAAAAGCCGAAAAGCGGGGCTGGGCCGGGCGCGCCCGGATGGCTTGCGCCATCCGGGGCTCAGGTCGTCAAAGGATTACGACAAGAGGGCTTACGGCAACACCACGTCGCGCAGATCAAGCACGTCGTCGGCGCGCTGGATGACCTTGATGTTGTCCTTCACGCCCCAGGACATCGGCTGCTGGTGCAGCGGCAGGTAGCCGAAGTCGGTGCGCACGATCTCGAAGGCTTCCTTGATCATGGCGTTGCGCTTGGTCTGATCGGTTTCAACGCCGATCTTGTTGGTGAGGTCGTCCACCTTCTTGTTGCAGTAGCCGCCCAGGTTGAACTGGCCGGCGGCGGTCTTCGCGTCGCGGCAGGCGGCAAGGTTCAGCAGTACGTTGTGCGCGTCGGTGGAGCTGGGCGTCCAACCCAGCATGTACATGCTGGTCTGGTTGCCCGCTTGCAGCAGGATCTTGCCGAAGTACTTGGACTTGGTTTGCGCCAGCAGGTTGATCTTGATGCCCACGCGCGCCAGCATGCCGGCGACCGCCTGGCAGATCTTTTCGTCGTTGACGTAGCGGTCGTTCGGGCAGTCCATGGTGACGGTGAAGCCCTTCGGGTAGCCCGCTTCGGCCAGAAGCTTCTTGGCGCGTTCGGTGTCGGGCTTGAACGGCGCGCCGTAGGAGTCCGAGTAGCCGTTGATGGCGGTGGCCACCAGCGAGCCCAGCGGCTTGGCCGCGCCGCGCATGATCTTTTCGTTGATGGCCTTGGTGTCCACGGCCAGCACGACGGCTTCGCGCACCTTCGCGTCCTTGAACGGGTTTTTGCCCTTTACATCCGAGAACAGCAGTTCGTCGCGGCTCTGGTCCATGCCGATGAAGATCGTGCGGGCTTCAGGGGCGGTCAGCGGCCGGACGCCCTTGGCGTCTTCCAGGCGCTTCCAGTCTTGCACCGGCACGGGTTGCACCAGGTCCATTTCACCGGAGATCAAGGCGGCCACGCGCGTGGCTTCCTGCGTGATCGGCTGGAAGATGACTTCGTCGACGTTGGTCTTGATGTTCTTGTTCCAGTAGCCGTCGTAGCGCTTGAGCACCGTCTTCACATCCGGCTGGCGCGACACCAGCATGAAGGGGCCGGTGCCGTTGGCGTTCAGGTTGGCGTAATTACCCTGGTTGTCGCCCTTGACGTTGGTGGCTTCGGTGGTCTTGTTCTTCTCTGCCCACGTCTTGCTCATGATGTACAGGAACACCCATTCGCGCGGCAGGATGGGGTTGGGCGTGGGGGTCGTGACTTCGATGGTGAAGTCGTCGATCTTCTTGATGTCGGAAGCCTTGGCGCCATAGCCCTTCATGTCGGAGCCGGGGGTCAGGCTGCGCTTCCAGGAGAAGATGACGTCATCGGCGGTGAAGGGCGAGCCGTCGTGGAACTTGACCCCTTTGCGCAGCTTGAACACCCACTTGTTGGGCTCGGGGTTTTCCCAGCTTTCGGCCAGAAGCGGCGTCAATTTCAGTTCGCCGTCATAGCCGGCCAGTGTTTCGTAGATATTGCCCTGGAAGCCCAGCGTGAACGTTTCGTTCAAGGCCATCGGGTCCATGGACGTGGCGTCGCCTTGATACGCCCAGTGGAAGGTCTTGGCGGCCGCGCCGGCGCTGAACGCCAGCGAGGCGGCAATGGTTGCCGCCAGCGCAGCTTGCTTTAGGTGGGGAAAAGTACGCATAGCCCTCATGCTCCGTGTAGTGCGCGGATCGCGCGACAGAAGTGACAGAGCCCCGGCCCCGACGGGGTCCAGGGCATGGCGTTGCTGCTTACTGCGAAAGACGGCGCGGGGTCGAGCGGCGCGTGGCGCGAACTGCGCACAGGCCGTGGAGGGCGATGCCGGGTATCACTGCGGGTATCACTGCGGAAGACTTCGACTTCACGATAGACCCAACCCCTTTTGATTGTCATGACCGGGACGGGCCCGCGCCAATGCAGATCGAATCTTATAGACGCATTCGTTTAAGCGTCAATCGGTTTGGATTGGGGATAGTCCGTGCTTGCCGTCTGCCTTGAATGGTGCAGGTTGGTGGCCATTCAGGTGGCGTCGGCGGGGCCGGCGGCAAGGGAGCGCGCCAGGTCTTGAACGATACGTTTGCGGCGGTCGCTGTCTTCATGGTGCTTGCCCAATGCTGACCATTCCGGGCGGCTGCGTGCTTCTTTCAGCGCGTCGGGCAAAGGCCCTTTTTTCCAGGCCTCGTCATCGGGCGGGGCAAGCTTCAAGGGTTCACGCGCGGCGTGGCCGCGGCGTTCCAGCGCGTCGATCAATTGGCGTTGGCGCAAGGCCAGCAAGCGCAGCACGGCGTCGTCGACACTGATCTCGCGCCAGCCGCGCAGCTTGCCCGCGACACGCTTGCCCAGCTTTTCCACGCCCTGCCACAAGCCGCCCGCCGCCGCGCCGATCAGCATGCCCGTGCCCAGGCTCAGGCCCGCGCTAAGCAGGTCCACCGCCGCGCCGGCCATGGCGCCGGCGGCGGCGCCCATGCCCACTTGCACGCCCATGTCCTTGAGCGCCTGCGGATGGAAGAGGTCCATGCCCCAGCGTTCACCTTGCAGCGGCAGCGCGTCGTCGCTGAAGTCGGACGCGCGGAAGTTGTAGAGCGCCAGCAAGGCGTTCACGCAGGCCTGTTCGCGCTGCCGCACGTGGTCGCGCAACTGGTTGGACGCAGCGGCCAGCGCGCTGTCATCGTTGGGGCTGGTGAGATGCAGCGCCGCCACGTCGATAAGCAGATCGGCCAGCAGTTCGTAGGCGGCGGCGTGGCGTTCGCGGCGTTGCGCGGACAGGCTGTCGGCCAGGCGCGCCAGGGCGCCGGCGTGGCGGTCCAGCAGCACGCCCAGCTTGGCGTAGAGCTGCTGCTCGCCATCCAGCGGGGGCGCCACGGTGTCGAATTCCACCACGGCGTGCAGGCCCAGCCGCGCCATGGCGCCGCGCCATTCGTCGGCGCGGTGCGCGGGTGCGTTCACGAAATTCAACACGGGCAGCAGGGGGCGGCCGCAGGCGGCAAGAATGGCGAGTTCGTCGCGGTGCTTGCCCAGAACGGGGTCGCGCGCGTCGATTACGTACAGCGCCGCGTCGCACTCCAGCATTTTTGCCAGCACGCGGGCTTCTTGTTCGAAGCGGCCATGCGCTTCGGGCGTATCCAGAAAGCGGCGGATGCGCGCGGGGCCGTCCAGCCGCTCGTCCGTGGCGCCCAGCCGTTCCAGGTATTCCAGCAGCGCGATGCTGTCTTCCATGCCCGGCGTGTCGAACCATTCCAGCACCGCGCGCCCGTCCAGGCGCAGGCGCGCGCCTTCCACGTGGCGCGTGGTGCCGGGGCTGTCGGCAACCTCGCCAAAGCGGGTGTCGCGCGTCAAGGTGCGCAACAGCGAGGTCTTGCCGGTATTGGTGTGGCCGACCAGGGCGATCTTGATGATGTCCTCAGCCATGGCCGGCCTCCAGCCACGTGAGCGGCAGCGTGGGCGTTTGCAGGATGGCGTCGGCCGGCAAGCCCAGCGCCAGCAAGCGTTCGCGCCACAGCGCGGCGCGCGTGGCCGCGCCGTCATCGGGGGAAGCGATCAGCCAGACGCCGGTGTGGCCCGCGTGGGCGGAGAGTTCAGCGATCAGCGACAAGGTGCCGCGGTCTGGCGTTTGGCGCGCGTCGCAGGCGATCAGCAGGCGCGACGCCGCGGCTTGGGCCAAGGCGTCCAGCACGCGGTTGCGTTCTTCGCGCGTGTCCAGGTTGCCGGCCATTTGCACGCTGGCGGGCAGGCCGGCGGGTGGCCAGGCCAGGTCGGCGGGCAGTTCCAGCCCCAGCAGCACGGGCTGACCCGCCAGGCCGGACAGGGGCGCGGACTGCATGCGGGGCTGATGCAGCGCGTCTACCGGGCGGTCGATGCCGGTGGATTGCGCGGGCGGCTCCAGGCGGTCGCGCAGCGGCGAGAAGCCGGCAAGCGTGGGGTCGATGCGCAAGCGGCGCAACGCCCGCAGCGTGGCGCCGACGCACAAGGCCCCGGCCAGCAGGCGCGGCAAGATGCCGTAGACCACCAGCACGCCGATCAGCCACCACGACCATCGCACCTGTGCGTTGGCCGCCACCGTCTGCGCGCCGTCGCTGGCCCGGATGACGTCGGCATCCGGCATCGGAAAGCCCAGATGCGCGGGCAGCCAGCCGATGGCCTGGGTCAGCCAGACAAAGGTGTCGGGCGCCAGCAGCGTGGTGGCCCAGACGAAGCGGTAACTGGCGGTGGACAAGGCCACCAGCAAGGCCGCCAGCGCGGCGCACAGCGCGGTCAGCCACAGCAGATGGCTGACCGCGCCAAACAGCCAGCGCAAGGCGCCCGCGCGGGCCAGCAGGTTCAGAAAGGCTTGCGGCACCAGCGCGCTGTCGGGCCCGCGCGCCAGCTTGCGGGTGGCCCAGAGCCACAGCCGCCCCAGTCCGGTCGCGGCGGAGGGCTTGAACAGAAAGCTGGCCAGCCACAGCAGAAAGGTCAGCGCGTGTAGACCCAGCAAGGCGCCTAGCGCCCACAGCACGTTCACGGGTCGGGAGCCGTCGCCCAGCGCGCCCAGGGCCACGGCAATGCCGGACATCAGGGCCAGCACGAACAGCGCCGCCAGCATGGCCTGGGCGCTGCGGCGCCAGCCGTCCACTAGCGGGGAAAGGTTTTCGCGTTGCGCCAGCAAGTCGGCGCGGGCCAGGATGCGCGACGGCAGATCGGTGTCAAGCTGGCGCACGCGCCGGACCGCGTCTGCGTCGTCCATCGGGCCCCAATGCGTTTCACGCAGGCGGATGAGTTCGGCCAGCCAATGCGCGCGCAAGGGGCGTGGGGTGGCGGGGCCAGGCGGGGGATCAAAAGCGCGAGAGGTCGAGGGCGGCATCGCGTCGGTAGGCAGCGCGGTCGGACCGCGGCGTGAGGCCGCAAAGGGCGATGCGCCATTGTAGACCGGGCGGATTCGGCAACGGGGGCGGAACGCGTGCTGACAGCGGGCTACACATCGGACCCGACAGCGAACCGAGGCGTGGCCGAGATCAGTGCTGGCGGCGCGCGGCGCGGTATTGGCCGGGGGTAAGACCGACGGCCTCGCGGAACACGCGCGACAAGTGGCTGGCGTTGCCGAAGCCGCTGGCCTGCGCGATGCCGGCCAGGTCGCCCTTGCCGGCCGCCAGCAGCCCGCGCGCATGCGCCAGGCGCCGTGCGCGTACCCAGGCGTGCGGCGGCTCGCCGAACGAGGTGTGGAACATGCGGGCGAAATGGTAGGTGGACAGGGCCGCCACGCCCGCCAGTTGGTCCAGCGTCAAGGGCTCGTGCAGGTGCGCGTCCACATAGTCCATGACGCGTCGGCGAACGGCGGGCGCCAGGCCCCCGCGCGCGGGTTGCGGCGTCTTGCGCGCCACGCCCTGTTGCAGCAAATGATGCAGCACGGTTTCGGCGGCGCTGCTGGCGGCCAGGCGGTCGGCGGGTTGCGCCCAATCGGTGCCCAACAGTTGCCGGCACACGTCGATCAGCGACGGGTCCTGGATGTAGGTGCGGTCCCGCAGTTCCAGCGCGCGGGGCTCGCAGTCCAGGCGCATGACGGCTTCGCGGGCCAGCCGCTCGGGGGCGATGTACAGGTGCAGGAAGTGCACGGTGTCGTTCATGCACCAGCGCGAATAGTGTTCGGCCGGCAGCACGCAGAATTTTCCGGCGCCGCCATGCAGCGTGTCGCGGCCGACGCGAAACGACTTGTCGCCGCCGTGCAGATAGAGCGACAGCGTGTGATGGCCGGGCGTGTCGTAGCCCAGCGTTTCGTGCGCGCTGCGCCGCCATTGCGAGATGGCCATGCCTTCGCCCAAGGGCGACGCGCGTTCCAGCGTGGCGGTGGAACGCGACAAAGTGCGAAAGACGGAGAAGTCGGCCGGGGCCGAAGCAACGGTGCCCATAGTGGCGAAATGCTAAGCGATCTTGCGCGCGCCGCGCCGCCTGGTCGCGCAAAAACAGCAAGATCCGGCAATCGCCTTGAAAGGGGCCGGCGCACACTGGCGTTCCGGCGGGCGGCCTAGCCACGGCGGCTTCATGTCCCCGTCATGTCCCCTTTTTTGCGCATCGCATCGTGAACCTGTTTCTGTATTTCCTGACTGTCGTCATCTGGGGCACCACCTGGATCGCCATCAAGCTGCAACTGGGCGTGGTGGCCATTCCCGTGTCGATCTTTTATCGCTTTGCGCTGGCGGGCCTGGTTTTGTTCGCCGTGCTGCGCTTGACCCGCAAGCTGCAGACGCTGGACCGGCGCGGGCATTGGCTTTGTGTTGGCCAGGGGCTATGTCTTTTTTGCTTGAATTTCCTGTGCTTCTACACGGCCACCCAATGGATCCCCAGCGGTCTGGTGTCGGTGGTGTTTTCGGCCGCCACGCTGTGGAACGCGCTGAATGCCCGCCTGTGGTTCGGCACCCGGATCGCACCCCGCGTGATGGTGGCGGGGGCGGTCGGTTTTTCGGGTCTGGTGCTGTTGTTCTGGCCCGAGCTTGCCAGCCAGCAGGCCAGCCATGAAACCTTGCTGGGACTGGGCTTTGCCCTGCTGGGCACGTTCTGCTTTTCCACCGGCAACATGCTGTCGTCCTTGCAGCAGCGCGCGGGTGTGCGGCCTCTGACCGGCAATGCCTACAGCATGCTCTACGGCGCGGCGATCCTGCTGGCGGGCTGCCTGGTGGCCGGCCTGCCGTTTCAGTTCGACACGTCGACACCGTATGTCGGCGCCCTGCTGTATCTGGCCATTCCCGGGTCGGTGATTGCGTTCACGGCGTATTTGACGCTGGTCGGGCGCATGGGGCCGGCGCGCGCCGCCTACTGCACGGTGCTGTTCCCGGTGGTGGCGCTGGGCGTGTCGACGGTGGCCGAGGGCTACCAGTGGACGCCGCCCGCGCTGGTGGGCCTGGTGCTGGTGATGGGCGGCAACCTGCTGGTGTTTTCCAAGTGGTCGCCGTTTGTGCGGCGGGTGGCGGGATAGATTGATCTCGGACTCAAGGCGAGGCCAGAGTTTCGAGTTCCGAGTTCCGAGTTCAGCCCGGCGCTGATCGCGCCAACTGCCCCAACGCATCCAGCAGGCGGTCGATCTCGTCGCGGCTGGTCAGGGGGCTGACCGACACGCGCGCAATCTGCGACAGGCCGCGCGCTTCCATGTCCAGCGGCGTGTAGGGCACGCCATTGCTGCCGATGGTGATACCGTCCGCCGCCAGCGCGCGCTGCACGTCGGCGGCGTTCCAGCCTTCCAGATTGAATGCGATCAGGCTGGATTTTTCACGGCCCTGGTCCAGCACGGTAACGCCGGGAATGGCCGCGAGCTCGGCGCGCAGCGTTTGGGCGGTGGCGTCCAGCGTGGCGCGGATGGCATCCACCCCAAGTTCCAGCGCCTCTTGCAAGGCATGGGCCAAGCCACAGCGCAGCGCCATCGAGGCTTCGGCCGGCTCCAACCGCGCGGCGTCCGCTCGCAGCATGGGCCGGCCGTCCATGCCCAGGGGGGCGGAGTGGGTGTCGACGAAGGCGGGCGTCAACTGATCCAGGAAGCCGCGCCGCACATACAGCAGGCCGGTGCCGCGCGGGCCGCGCAGGGCCTTGCGGCCCACGCTGCTGAGCACGTCGCAGCCGATGTCGGCCACATCAATCGGCAACTGGCCAAGCGCTTGCGCCGCATCCACAAAATAGGGAATGCCGGCTTTGCGCGCGACGCGGCCGATGGCGGCGGCCGGGTTGATCAGGCCGCCGTTGGCCGGTAGCCATGTCAGCGTGATCAGCCGCACGCGCTCGTCCAGCATGGCGGCCAGTGCGTCGGCGTCCACGCAACCGCTGGCGTCCGACGGAATGGTCTCCAGCACCGCGCCCGCGCGCTCGGCGCTAAAGCGCATGGTGGCCAGGTTGCCGCCCCATTCATGGCGCCCGACCAGGATGCGGTCGCCCGGCCGCCACGGCGCAAGCGCCGCGAAGGCCGCGCCCCAGCCGGCGGAATTGCCGCTGGTCAGGGCAATTTCTTCCGGCTGTGCATTCAGCAGTTGGGCGGCCAGCGTGCGGGCGCTTTCCGTCAACGCGCGCGAGGCCACGCCGGCTTCCATGGGGCCCTGGGTGGCTTCGCGATGCAGATGCGCCTGGATGGCTTGCACGGTGCCGGACGACGGCAGCGAGGAACCCGCGTGATTGAAGTGGACGCTGGTTTGCGTGCCCGGCGTCTGGGCGCGCAAGGCCTGGATGGCGGCGGGGCTGAGGGGGGCGGGACTCGGGGCGGCGGACATGGTGGCGGTTATGGGAGGCTCAGGCGGAGGTCAGGGCGATGACGGCTTCGATTTCCACCGCCACGCCTTGCGGCAAGGACGCCACGCCGACGGCGCTGCGCGCATGGCGGCCGGCATCGCCGAACACCTCCACCATCAGGTCGGAAGCACCGTTGGCGATGGCGCTCTGGCGATTGAAGTCGGGCGTGCTGGCCACAAAGACGCCCAGGCGCACCACGCGCGCCACGCGGTCCAGGCGGTCGCCGGTGGCGGCGGCAATTTGCGCCAGCAGGCCCAGCGCGGACAGGCGGGCCGCTTCAATGCCGTCGGCATCGGAAATCTGGTTGCCCAACTGGCCCAGGTACTGGGGTTTGCCGCCCTTGCGCGAGATCTGCCCCGAGATGGTGAGCAGGTTGCCTTCCAGCACAAAGGGCACGTAGTTTGCGGCGGGCGCGGCGGCCGCTTCCAGGGTGTAGCCCAGTTCGCTGACGCGGCCGGAAATCGTTTGAGTCATGGTGGATCACCTGTGAATAAGTTGAGGATGCATGCGGTGCGTGGGTCGCACGGCGAGTGCACGGAGGCAATTGTTGATGCTATCGGCCGCGCCGCCGCCTGACCAATCAATTCTTGCACCCGACGCATGAGTCAAACTAATGCGTGCCGGCGTCGTCCGGCTCATCCGCCCGAGCAGCCTCGGCCAGCCAGTCGCGCAAGGCGAGGGCCGCCGGCGTCAGCGCTCCGCGTGGCGTCACAAACCACCAGCCTATGCGGGGGTCTTGCAGGACGGCGTCGGGCAGCGCCTGCACCAGCGCGCCACTGGCCAGATGCGGGGCAATCAGCCGGTGCCGGCCCATGGCCAGCCCTTGTCCCGCCAAGGCGGCTTCGACCACGATGTTGTAGTCATGCAGGCGCACCGTTTGGGCGCGGCCCAGGTCCATGCCGAACCGCCGCGCCCAGGCATCCCATTCAAAGGGTTGCCTGGCGTGCGAGGTCAACAGGGGGTGGCGCAGCAGATCGTCCGGGGTGCGGGCACGCTTGCGTCCCCGCCCAAGCGCCGGCGCGCAAACCACGGACAGGGTTTCCGTCATTAGCAGCCGGGAGCTCACGCCGGGCCATGCGCCGCGACCATAGCGTATGGCCACGTCCACCTCGCCGCCCGCCACGTCGGCCAGACCAATGTCGGGCTGCAATTGCAGGTCGATGCCGGGATGCGCGGCGGCAAACGCGGGTAGCCGAGGAGCCAGCCAGCGCGTGGCGAACGAGGCCAGCAAGCCCACCTTCAGCGTGACGCGCGCGGCGGCGGGCGCACGAATCTGGTCGGTGCCTTGGCGCAGCAGTTCGAATGCCGCGTGCACATGGTCGTAGTAGGCCTGCCCGGCGGGCGTCAGCGCCACCGCGCGCGTTCGGCGTTCAAAGAGCGCAACGCCCAGTTCGCTTTCCAGCCGCTGGATGTGGTGGCTGATGGCGCTTTGCGTGACGAAGAGCTCCTGCGCGGCCAGCGAAAAACTAAGGCGCCGCGCTGCCGCTTCAAAAGCGCGCAGGGAGACCAGGGCGGGCAGGGATCGCGTGGAACGCATGGGGAAGGCGGTGGTGTGGCTCGGTGGTGTTGCGCGGTGATTTCGCTCGATGGCGTCGCGGGGATGTCGCGGGGTGACGTCGCGGGGTGACGTCGATACGGATGCACATCATGCTACGCGCTTCGAATGCCGGGAAGCAAAGCACGGGTGCAAAACGCTTGTGGCAAGCACTTATGCCAAGCACCAATGCAAAAAGCCCGCAAACAAGTTGCGGGCTTTTTTAGGGGTACTGCTAGCGGTGCGGGTTTTGCTGCGGTCTTGCTGCAAGCATTACATGCACTGCTGAATTCTTGGCTCCCCGAGCTGGGCTCGAACCAGCGACCTGCGGATTAACAGTCCGTCGCTCTACCGACTGAGCTATCGGGGAACAGGTAGAGGGGCCGAATTATGCACAAAAAATGGGAAGAATGCAAAGCGGCCTGAAAATTTTGTTCAAGCGTGCTGGATCGCGTGGGCCGTGCGGAACAGTTGCGGCACGATATCGCGCAGCAAACGATCGCTGGGGTAATCATGCCGAGGCGCGCTGACGCTGATGGCCGCCAGCGGCACATCGCGCGCATCGCGCAACAGCACCGCCGCGCCCACCTGGTTCTGCAACACCTGGTCTTCGGTCAGCGCATAGCCGTCGTCGCGGGCTTGGCGGATCAGTGCCAGCAAGGCGTCGGGCTCAACCACCGTGCGCGGCGTGAAGGCGCGTGGCGGCGCGTGCAGCAGCGCCTGACGGATGACGTCGTCGTCTTGCTGGGTCAGCAGCATGCGGCCGCCGCTGTTGCACCACGCGGGCATGCGCCGGCCCGGCAGCATTTCGGCCAGGGTCAGTTGACGGCTGGGCAGGCGCAGCAGATAGATCATGTCACTGCCCGCCAGCACGCTCATGTGCACGGCCAGGCCGCAGCGATCACGTAGGGCGACCAGATGCGGCGCGGCCATGGACACCAGGCGGTCGTTGCGTAAAAAGAAATATCCCAGCTCCACCACGCGCGGACCCAGCCGGTAGCGGCGCGTAGCCGCGTCCTTGACCAGGTAGCCCAGGCGTTCCCAGGTATGAACGAAGCGCTGCGCGGCGCTTTTCCCCAGCCCGGTCAGGGTGGCGATGTCGGTGAGCCCCAGTGAATCAGAGGCGTCGCGAAAGGCATCCAGCACCCGCATGCCTTTTTCCAGCGAGGCAACAAACAAGGCGTCGTCCGCGTCGGGCGTGGCGGTGGCGGCAAGCGGGGTTTTGCGAGTCGTCATGAAGGGGAAGCCTAGGGGGCGCAAGGGGCTGAAAGCAAGGGTGGATGAGGCGCGAAGGCGTTGCCGGGGCTAGTTTCCCCGAATTGTCCGGGCGTCTAATACGCACTATAAAGTTGATTATTCAATACTTTGTATCGCATAGCAATACATCAACACCGCTGAATGAGTCCCCGTATGAGCCCCCGCATGAGCCCCGTTTTATGAGCAACACCTCTTCCCTTTGCGACCTTAGCGCCGTGGCGATGCGCGCCGAGATCGCCGCCGGGCACCTCAGCGCCCGCGACGTCACCGCCGCGCACCTGGCGCGTATCGACGCCTGCAATCCCCATGTCAACGCTGTCGTGACCCTGGACGCCGAAGGTGCGCTGGCCCACGCCGCCTTGGCCGACGAGCGGCAAGCGAATGGCCACCCGCTGGGCTTGCTGCATGGCCTGGCGATCGTGCACAAGGATTCATTCTTGACGGCCGGCATGCGCACGACTTACGGATCGCCGCTATATCGCGACTTCGTTCCCGAGCGCGACAGCCTTATCGTTACCCGCGAACGCGCGGCCGGCGCCATCACGCTGGGCAAGAGCAACCTGCCCGAATTCGGCGCGGGCTCGCAAACCTTCAACACGGTCTTCGGCGCCACCCGCAACCCGTACGACCTGCGCATGACCGCGGGCGGCAGCAGCGGCGGCGCGGCGGCGGCATTGGCCGCGCGCATGGTGCCCCTGGCGGACGGCACGGACATGGGCGGCTCGCTGCGCAACCCGGCGTCGTTCTGCAACGTGGTGGGCCTGCGCCCTTCGCCCGGCCGCGTGCCGCAATGGCCAACGGCCAGCCCCTACAACGCGTTGACGGTTGCCGGCCCCATGGCGCGCACCGTGGCTGATGTGGCGCTGCTGCTGGCCGCCACGGCGGGCCCCGATGCGCGCGACCCCCTGGCCATCGAACAGGACCCCGAGCGCTTCCTGGACAGCCTGTCGCGCGATTTCAAGGGCGTGCGCATCGCCTACGCGCCCGACTGGGGTGGTCTGCCGGTGCAGCGCGCGGTGAGGCAGGTGCTGGAGCGTCAGTTGCCGGTCTTCACGGACCTGGGCGCACGGGTGGAGCCGGCGTGCCCGGATTTCACCGGCGCCAACGACGCCTTCCACGCGCTGCGCGGCCAGGTTTTCGCGGTGGGCTACGAGGCCGCGCTGCGCGAACATCGCCATCAACTGAAAGACACGGTGATCTGGAATATCGAACTGGGGCTGACCCAGTCCCCCGCTGCCGTCTTGCAGGCCGAGCGTGACCGGGCGGCGCTGTTCGCGCGCATGCATGCCTTCATGCAGACCCACGAATTCCTGATCGGCCCGGTCAGCCAGGTGCTGCCATTTCCGGTGGAAGAGGAAACCGTCAGCCGTATTGAAGACACGTCGATGCAGAACTACATCGACTGGATGCGCTCGGGCTATTACCTGTCCTTGACCGGCCATCCCGCCATTTCCGTGCCCTGTGGCTTTACCGACGAGGGCTTGCCGGTCGGCATCCAGATCGTTGGCCGCTATCGGCAGGAACACGCGCTGCTGCAATTGGCGCATGCGTTCGAGCTTGCCACCCAGCACTGGCGCCGCACGCCCGTGCTGCCCGACTGACCATTCCAAACACAACACAAGGGGAAATCCATGAAGAAAGCTATTTCGAGCGCCCTCGCGCTATGCGTCCTGGCCGCCACGCCGCTGCTGGCGTCGGCCGACACGTATCCGTCCAAGCCGATCACCATGGTGGTGCCGTTCCCGCCTGGCGGCTCCACCGACGTCATCGGCCGGCTGTTTGCCGCCAAGCTGGGCGCGCGCCTGGGCCAGACCGTCGTGATCGAGAACAAGCCGGGCGCCAACACCAGCATCGGCGCGGTGGCCGTGGCGCGCGCGGCGCCTGACGGCTACACCTTGATGATCACCGGCGCGCCCACCTTCACGTCGAACCCGCTGCTGTATTCGAATCTGAATTACGACCCGCTCAAGAGCTATGAGTACGTTGCCGTGGCGGGCAGCACGCCGTTCGTGATCCTGACCAATCCGCAGACCGGCATCGGCACGGTGGCCGACATCACCAGCAAGTCGGCCACGCAGCCGCTTAGCTTCGGGTCATTCGGCAACGGCTCCACGCCCCATATCGCCGGCGAATCGCTGGCCCAACGTACCGGCGCCAAGCTGCTGCACGTGCCCTATCGCGGCAGCGCGCCCGCCATGACGGACCTGATCGGCAACCAGATCCCGCTGTCGATCGACACGCTGGTGGCGGGCCTGCCGCAGATCAAGGCAGGCAAGGTGCGCGCGGTGGCCTTGACCGGCGGCGAGCGCTCGTCCTTGGTGCCCGATGTGCCCACCGTGGCCGAAGGCGGCGTGGCGGGCTACGACTTCCAGACCTGGTTCGGCGTGGTCATGCCCAAAGGCACGCCCGAGCCCGTCGTGACCAAGATGTCCAAGGAAATCCAGGCCGTGATGGCCGAACCCGACACGCGCGCCCGGTTGCAGGAACTGGGCTTTGATGCAACCTACCAGGACCCCGCCGCGTTCCGCGCCAAGGTGCAGAGCGAACTGGAGCGCAATGTGGCCATCATCAAGGCGGCGGGAATCAAGCCGGATTGATCGGCTGAAAGCGCTTGGCGCACATGCCGGAATTTGCCCATTCGTCCGGCAGTTCCGGCGTGACCGAAGCGCGTCAGGCTGATCCCTTATCATGGCAACCAGAAGGCTCGCGACCTCTCTCGATTTTTCTGGATTACTCCATGTCTTCGTTCGACATTCAGTTGCTGCTCACCGCCCTGGTGAGCGTCTTGGTGCTGGTCGCCCTTATCGTTTCCCGCATACGCATGCATCCGCTGCTGGCGCTATTGATTGTGTCGATCGGCGTCGGTTTCGCCACGGGCATGGCGCCCACGGCCATCGTGAAGAATCTGACCGACGGCGCGGGCAAAACGCTGGGCGCGGTCGGCGTGGTCATCGCGCTTGGCGCCATGCTGGGCAAGATCCTGGCGGATTCCGGCACCACCGAGCGCCTGGCCAACGCCATTTTGCGGCGCACGTCCGTCCGCATGATTCCGTGGGCCATGACGCTGGTGGCGTTCGTCATCGGCATTCCCATGTTCTTCGAAGTGGGCCTGGTGGTCATGCTGCCGCTGATCTTCAGCGTGGCGCGCAAGCTGGAAGGCCAGCAACGCTTCAAAGGGTCGGCCTACATCTACGTGGGCGTGCCGGTCATTGCCGCCTTGGCCGCCATGCACGGCATGGTGCCGCCGCATCCCGGCCCGCTGACCGCCATCGCCACCTTGAAGACCACGGTCGGCCCCACGATGATCTACGGCTTTCTGGCCGCCCTGCCCGCCATGGTGCTGGGTGGCCCGTTGTACGGTGCATTCCTCACGCCGCGCATGACGACCCGCCCCGACGAGGCCTTGCTGGAGCAGTTCACCGCCACCACGGAACACGGTTCGGGCGCGTCTGCACCCAGCGTCGGCCTGGGTGTCTTGGCGGCCTTACTGCCCGCTCTGCTGATGTTGGTACACGCGCTGGCCGAGATGCTGCTGCCCAAGGATTCCAGCCTGATGCACGTGGCGGCCTTCCTGGGCAACCCGCTGGTCGCCATGTTGCTGGGCGTATTGTTCGCCGCCGTGACGCTGGTGTTCATGCGCGGCGGCGACGCCGAAAAGCTGCGAGACGGCCTGGGCAAAAGCCTGAAGCCCATCGCCGGCATCATGCTGATCATCGCGGGCGGCGGCGCGTTCCAGCAGGTGCTGACCAGCGCCAAGGTGGGCGACGCCATCGTGCACCTGACGCATCAATTCGCGTTCCCGCCATTGATCCTGGGCTGGCTGATCGCCATGCTGTTATCGGTGTCCACCGGGTCGGCCACCGTCGGCATCGTGGGCGCGGCGGGCCTGTTGGCGCCGCTGGCGGGATCGGACCCCACCTTGAACCTGCCGCTGCTGGCGCTGTCGATCGGCTGCGGCTCGCTATTCTTCAACTACGCCAATCACGCCGGCTTCTGGATGGTGAAAGAGTCGTTCGGCATGACGATGGGCGAGGCCACCAAAACGATTTCCGTCGTGCAATCGATCGTGGCGGTAGCAGGCTTGATCATGGTGCTGTTGTTCAACATGCTGCCGGCCTTGGGTTGAGGGCGGCGGGGTGTTGCAGGGGTAGATCTGCCCAGCACAAAAAAGGAAGCCCGCAGGCTTCCTTTTCTGGCTTTACGCGGAAGCCGACGTCTTCAACGGCGAGGGCGGCCCGGCATCTTCCCGCGCGCCCTGCCGAATGCCCGCGCTTCCGCTCGTGATCGCGCGCACCCCAAAGTCGGTAAGCGTCAGTTCATGAACTTTCATGACCGCACCCGGCTTCGAAATAAGCTTGGACTCTTTGACGAAAGTCTCGGCTTGTCGTTCGGTTATGGGATTCATATCAATACCTTTTCGTGACAAAGTCGCTAATGGCCTTGGTACCAACGCCAACGATCTCCACAACATCATCGCGTTCAAATAGAGCGCGGTCACTCGAGTCGAAGTAGATCACGCCAATCGGATGCCGTCCAGAACGGTCCAAAACCGGCACGGCCATTGCAGAATAGCGACCAGGCCCAAGCTTGCGGGCTTCTGCTTCCGTGTATCCCCATTCGCCCACTAGTTCGGTGCGGAGCTGTTCTTCCGTGCCGTTTTGACTGGACATCACCAACGGCTTCTTATTTCGGATGGCCCTACCAGTTATGCCTGTGTGGATAGGAAATGTCCGGCCAACGCCCTCGCCGCTCGAGCCCGCGTAATTGATGATCTGTTCGATTTCTCGGGGTTCGCGAATGGGTGGGACGACTCTGTGAAAGGTCGCGCGGATGTCCGCCCCGAAATTGCGTTTCTGGCACCATTCGGAAAGCATGGTGTGGACCGTGGAAACGGCTGCATAGAGCCCTTCGTGAATGACAGCCGGACCATCCTTCTCATCCTCAGCGCGCGCGCTCGCGACGCGCACCAGCGTTGCCACTATCAGCCAGACGCAGGTGGCAGTAGCAAGCCCAAACATCCATTCATCGAAAAGGGGCTCGCGCCAGCTTTTTACGGCAGCCGAAGCGGCAACGATAATGGGGGGACCGTTAAACAGAACTTCTCTTGGCCACTTTTTTTGCCAAAAGCGTTTTTGTTGGGCCCCCGGAAGATGATTGGTATTCACGCCGCCGAGCCTTTTCGAACCAGGGAATGGGCACGAGTGTAGACCGGGGCATGGCCAATGAGCCGCTACCCTGCCTGGGCAACCTGGAAATCAGACGATGTCATGGCCGCTGTAGGTCCGTTGAATGCCTACGGGATCTCTGCAATAAAAAACCCGCATCCTTATCGGGTGCGGGCTTTTGGACTATCTTGCGATTTTTTGGGCTGCGGATTGGTGCCGGTGAAAGGAATCGAACCCTCGACCTTCTCATTACAAGTGAGCTGCTCTACCAACTGAGCTACACCGGCACGGCGTGCCGGGGCACGCGCAGGGACTGCATTGTAATGAAAAATCGGCGGCGCCGCGTGCGGACTGGCACGGGACGCCGCCAACATTCAATTTGAATCCCACAGCAGCGCGGTAGCGGCGTTCACGGAGAGGGCGTGCCGGGCACGCCATCCCCGCGTAACGCACACTACTTGACGATAGTCAGGCGCGGGCGCTTGGGTTCGTCGTCGTTGCCGCCGTCGTCGCTGGGCGTGGCGTCGGCCTGGGCCTCGACGCCTTCCAGGGCAGCGGGTTCCGCCGCGCCTTGGGCGCCTGCTTCCGGCGGTTCATAGGGCTGTACTTCGAAGCCCATGCCCGCGCCGGTTTCGCGCGCGTAGATGGCGCTGACGGCGCCGACGGGTACGTAGACGTTTTCGGTCACGCCGCTGAAGCGGGCTTGGAATTCAATGAATTCGTTGCCCAGCACCAAGCGGTTGGTGGCCAGCGTGCCCACGTTCAGTGTGATCTGACCGTCACGTACATGCGCGACGGGCACCATGGTGTGCTCATCGACCTGCACGGTGATGTACGGCGTGTAGCCGTTGTCGGTGCACCATTCATGCAGTGCGCGGATCAGATACGGTTTGGTCGAAGTTTCACCCATCACACAGCCAGCCTTAACGACGCATTACTTTTTCCGAAGGCGTCAGCGCTTCGATGTAGGCCGGGCGCGAGAAGATGCGTTCGGCGTACTTTTGCAGCGGAGCCGCGTTCTTGGGCAGTTCGATGCCGTAGTGATCCAGGCGCCACAGGAGCGGGGCCACGGCCACGTCGAGCATCGAGAACTCTTCGCCCAGCATGTACTTGTTCTTCAGCAGCATCGGGGCCAACTGGGCCAGGCGATCGCGAATGTTCTGGCGCGCGTTGGCCAGCTTCTTCTCGTCGGGCTTGGTGCTGCGGTCTTCCAGCGTCGAGACGTGAACAAACAGTTCTTTCTCGAAGTTGTACAGGAACAGGCGGGTACGGGCACGCATGACGGGATCGGCCGGCATCAGTTGCGGATGCGGGAAGCGCTCGTCGATGTACTCGTTGATGATGTTGGACTCGTACAGGATCAGGTCGCGCTCGACCAGGATGGGCACTTGACCGTACGGGTTCATCACCGCGATGTCTTCGGGCTTGTTGTACAGGTCGATGTCACGGATCTCGAAGTCCATACCCTTTTCGAACAACACGAAGCGGCAGCGTTGCGAAAACGGACACGTGGTTCCGGAATAGAGCACCATCATGGTGAAAGTCCTTTATGAAAAACGAAAGGCCAGCGCCTAAATCTAGCAGGCGCTGGCCCCGATTGCCAGGCGGGATAGGCGTACGGCCCTATCCTCCGTTGCCGTCCCTTATTAATGAGGTAGCGGCTTGCATGCCTGGCGGGGCGTTGCGGTTAGCGCACGTGTTTCCAGTACGAGGCGTTCAAGCGCCACGTAACCAGGAAGAACAACAGCAGGAACAACATGACGCCGACGCCGATACGGACGCGCAATGTCTGGACGGGCTCAGCCATCCAGGACATGAATGCGGTCAGGTCTGCGACGTCGTTGTCGTATGTTGCGACTTGGGCCGGGTTGGCGGCCTTAAATTTGGCATCAAAGGTGGCATGGCCGTGGTAATCAGCTACCGGTTCGGCCTTGACCGTGGAAAAACCTTGAGCATCGTACACCGTCGTGATGCGTTCCCAGTTTTTGGGTGCGCCTTCCTTGGCATCCTTGACTTCCACTTCATGCATGGCCACGGTCGTCAGCTCGCGCGGACCCTGGCGTTCCCAGAGGGCGTGCGGCATGCCCACGGACGGGAAAACCAGGTTGTTCCACCCCGTGGCGCGCGACGTGTCGCGGTAGAAGGTGCGCAGGTAGGTGTAGATGTAGTCGGCGCCGGACGGGCCGGCGTTGACCGATTTGGCGCGGGCGATCACGGATAAATCCGGGGGCGTCGTGCCAAACCACTTCTTGGCGTCCTGGGGCGTCATGGCGATATGCATCATGTCGCCCACCTTTTCGCCGGTGAACAGCAGGCTTTCCTTGATTTGCTGGTCGGTCAGGCCAATGTCCTTGAGCTTGTTGTAGCGCATCGAGGACGCGCTATGACAGTTCAGGCAGTAGTTGACGAACAGCTTGGCGCCGTTTTGCAGCGACGACATGTCGTTGACGCGGTACGGCGCCTTGTCCAGGGGGAAACCGCCTTCGGCGGCAAATGCGGTGGTACACGTGAGCATCAAGGCCACGGCACCAATCAGCTTCTTGATCATGGTTAATCCGTTATCTGGTGGGCTCAGTGGGCGTGGAACGTAACGCGCTCGGGCACTTGCTTGAAGGTGCCAAGGCGGCTCCAGACCGGCATCAGGAAGAAAAATGCCAGGTACAGCAGCGTGCCGATTTGCGACGTGATGTTCAACGGCGGACTGGGCGGCTGCGTACCGATGTAGCCGAGCACCAGGAAGTTGACCATGAAGATGCCGTAGATCCACTTGTGCCACGTGGGCCGGTAGCGGATCGACTTGACCGGGGAATGGTCCAGCCAGGGCAGGAAGAACAGGATGACGACCGTACCACCCATGGCCACCACGCCCCAGAACTTGGCGTCGATCACGCGCAGCAGCACGGCCACGACGATCAGGATGCCGGGGATGGCAATGCGCAGGATGCCGCGCAGGTTGCTCTTGATCAGCAACGCCAGCGCGCCCAGTACCGACGCGCCCGCCAGCACCCACGTGAATTCGTCGGTGGTGGCTCGCAGCATCGAGTAGAACGGCGTGAAGTACCAGACCGGCGCAATGTGCGGAGGCGTCTTCAGCGAGTCAGCAGGAATGAAGTTGTTGTACTCGAGGAAGTAGCCGCCCATTTCCGGCGCGAAGAACACGATGAACGCGAACACGAGCAGGAAGCCCGCCACGCCCATGAGGTCATGCACGGAATAGAACGGGTGGAACGGGATGCCATCCTTGGGCCGGCCGTACTTGTCTTTCGGGCCCTGCTTGATTTCGATGCCGTCCGGGTTGTTCGAGCCGACTTCGTGCAGCGCCACCAGGTGAGCCGCGACCAGGCCCACGAGCACCAGCGGAATCGCGATGACGTGGAAGGCGAAGAAGCGGTTCAAGGTGGCGTCCGACACGACGTAGTCACCGCGGATCCAGATAGACAGTTCCGGGCCGATGAACGGAATGGCGGCGAACAGGTTCACGATCACCTGGGCGCCCCAATACGACATCTGGCCCCACGGCAGCAGGTAACCGAAGAAGGCTTCCGCCATCAGACAGAGGAAGATCGCCACGCCGAAGATCCACACGAGTTCGCGCGGCTTGCGGTAGGAACCGTAAAGCAGCCCGCGCAGCATGTGCAGGTAGACGACGACGAAGAACATCGATGCGCCGGTTGAATGCATGTAGCGCACGAGCCAGCCCCAGGGGACCTCGCGCATGATGTATTCAACGGATTGGAACGCGCGTTCGGCGTCCGGCTTGTAATGCATGACCAGGAAAATGCCGGTCACGATCTGCAGCACCAGGACCAATAAGGCCAGAGAGCCAAAGAAATACCAGAAGTTGAAATTCTTTGGTGCGTAGTATTCGGACAGATGGGCTTTCCAGGTGGATGTCACCGGAAAACGCCGGTCCAGCCACCCCAACAGGCCTGTTGTCTCGACGGTTTTCTCGCCAGCCATGTAACGGCTCCTTCTCTAATACGTGGCGTATTTGTTTTACTTACGTAATCGGGAAAAAAGCGCGACGCGAGCGTCAGGCCTTGTTGTCTTCATCGACGCCCACAATGATGCGGGTATCGCTCAGATACTGGTACGGCGGAACTTCGAGATTATCGGGAGCAGGCTTGTTCTTGTAGACCCGGCCAGCCAGGTCGAACGTGGAGCCGTGGCAGGGGCAGAGAAATCCGCCTTGCCAATTGGCGCCCATGCCGCCACCGCCGCCTGTTTCGAAGTGCGAGGTGGGCGAGCAGCCCAAGTGAGTACAGATGCCGACGCAAACGAAGATCTCGGGCTTGCGCGAGCGAACTTCGTTCTTGGCATATTCGGGAGTGAAGCCTGGCCGCTCGGATTCGGGATCGGCCAGCAAGGGGTCCAGCGTCTTGAGGGCGGCGAGCTGTTCGGGAGAACGGTGCATGATCCACACCGGTTTCCCACGCCATTCCACGGTTTTCATGGAGCCGACGGGTATATCGCCGATATCCACTTCAACGGGGGCCCCGGCCGCGCGGGCCTTTTCAGAGGGAGAAAATGTGCTCACAAGCGGCACTGCCGTTGCGACACCTGCTACGCCACCCACAGCACAGGCGGTGGTAACCCAGAAACGTCGCGAAGGATCGGGTGGCAGGTTGGGATCAACCGCACCGTCATCATCGTGCACCAGCGTATCCTGACTCATCTTCCTATCCTTGTTGATGCGCCCGCTCTACGAGTAGCATCATTTCTGCGGCATCGGGTTCGCGGGAATATGTAACAACATAGCAACCGCGTATTATAGCGCCAGCCCACTCAAGGGCGTATCACGATGGGAGTGCTTTTATGAGCAAAAAGACTGGTTTCATCAAAGAATTCCGAGATTTCGCTGTAAAAGGCAACGCGGTTGACTTGGCGGTGGGTGTGATTATCGGCGCTGCCTTCGGCAGGATCGTCGATTCGATGGTGAAAGACATCATCATGCCCTTGGTCAATTTCATCTTGGGTGGCGCAGTCGATTTTTCGAACAAGTTCTTTGTGCTGTCGATGCCTGCCGGCTACAACGGCCCGATGACGTATGCCGACCTGACCAAAGCGGGCGCTTCTGTGTTCGCCTGGGGTAATTTCGTGACGATCCTCATCAACTTCGTGTTGTTGGCGTTCGTGATTTTCTGGATGGTCAAAGCCATCTACAAGGCCCGCACCAAGGCCGAGGAAGCACCGGCCGCGCCGGCCGCAACGCCCGAAGACGTGGCGCTGCTGCGCGAAATCCGCGACCTGCTCAAGAAATAAGACACGGCAAGCGCTGCGTGGCGCGCGCGCCACGGGCTTGCTGCCCGCTGGGTACTGAACCGCAGCGGGCGCCACTGCGTTATGCCGGGTTATCAAGGTCGATGAATTCGACCTTGATGCCGAACTGCTCGGCGACGGCCTGGCCCAGCGCCTGGGCGCCATAGCGCTCGGTGGCGTGGTGGCCGGCCGCGATAAAGCCGACGCCGGTCTCGCGTGCAAGGTGCACGGTGGATTCAGACACTTCGCCTGTGATGTAAGCGCTGGCGCCGGCATCCACGGCGTCGGCCAGCATGCCCTGCGCACCACCGGTGCACCACGCCACGCTTGATAAGGGTTGATCCGGGTCGCCCACTACCAGCGGCTGCCGGCCCAGCCGTTCGGCCACGCGCGCGCCCAGTTGGCCCAGCGTCTTCAGGCCGGCGGCCTCGCCCAGCCACACCAGATTGTCTTGCCCACAGGTGCGCGGCGACCCATCGTCGCGCCGCGCGGGAGTCAGGCCCAGCACGCGGGCCAGTTGCGCGTTGTTGCCCAGCGTGGGATGCGCATCCAGCGGCAAGTGGTAAGCGTATAGATTCAGGTCATTCTTCAGCGCCAGCGCCATGCGCGTGCGGCGCGTGCCGATCACGCGCCGGTCTTCGTTGCGCCACATCCAGCCGTGGTGCACGAGCACCGCGTCGGCGCCCCGTTCAACTGCCGCGCGCAGTAACGCTTCGCTGGCGGTGACACCGGTGATAATGTGTGCGACTTCGGATCGGCCCTCCACTTGCAAGCCGTTGGGGCAATAGTCCTTGAAGCGGGCGGCTTGCAGGGTGTCGTCCAGCCAACTGGCCAGCACGTGAGAGTCCACTTTTTTCATTGCTCGTCCTATCAGAATCATGCGCCGATATTGGCTGATATTTGCTCAGGCCGTCACGGTCTGCCTGGCTATTCTATTCGTGGTCACCACCTTGCGGCCCGACCTGCTGCGCCTTGCCGGGCCGGGGGCCGCGCAGCCTGCCGCCGCGGCGGCCACGCGCCCAACCGCCGGCAGCGGCGTGGGGCCGGTATCGTATGCGGACGGCGTGGCGCGCGCGGCGCCGTCGGTGGTGAACGTTTACACGACCAAGCACGTCAATGTGCCGCTGGTGCCGCTGCCCGACGATCCGGTGCTGCGCCAGTTATTCGGGCAGGTGCCGGGCATGAGCCGGCGTCAGGCAACGACCAGCCTGGGCTCTGGCGTCATCGTGAGCCAGGACGGCCATGTGTTGACCAACTATCACGTTGTGCAGGCGGCTGACGCCATCGAGGTGGCGCTGACCGACGGTCGGCGCGACACCGCGAAAGTGGTGGGCGCGGACCCGGATACGGATCTGGCCGTGCTGAAGCTGAGTTCCTTGAGGACGCTTCCGGCCGCCACGTTGGCCGCCGATCGTGGCCTGCGGGTGGGTGATGTGGTGCTGGCGATAGGCAACCCGTTTGGCGTGGGCCAGACCACCACCCAGGGCATCGTGTCGGCGTTGGGGCGCAATGGGCTGGGGCTGAACACCTACGAAAGCTTCATCCAGACCGACGCTGCCATCAACCCGGGCAACTCCGGCGGCGCGCTGGTGGACGCCGAGGGCAATCTGGTGGGCATCAACACCGCTATCTATTCCGAATCGGGCGGGTCGATGGGCATCGGCTTTGCCACGCCGATCGAGATTGCGCGCAAGGTGATGGACGACATCGTCAAGACGGGCTCGGTCAAGCGCGGCTGGCTGGGCGTGGAACCGCAGGACGTGACGCCGGAGCTTGCCCGTGCGTTTGAACTCAAGAACGACACGCGCGGCGTGATCATCGCCGGCGTGATGCGCGACGGCCCGGCCGCGCGCGCCGGCCTTCGCGTGGGCGATATCGTGCAGACGGTCAATGGCAAGCGCATGACCGATACCACCCAATTGCTGGCCGAGATTGCGCAGTTGCCGCCTGGCCAGCGCACCACGCTGGGCGTCTTGCGCGCAGGCAAGCCGGTCGAGGTGGCCGTGGTGGTGGGGACGCGTCCCGGCAAGCCGCGCTAGCGGGCTGCGGTGCGCCCTGCCTGGCAGATCGCTAGGCATCGGGCGGTTGCCGTTCGGCCAGCAGGCGCACCATCGACAACACGGCTTTTTTCGTGCTGTCGGGTTGGCTCTGCAGCAATGCGCCGATCTCGGCGCAGTAGCTGTCCGGGGCGGCTGCCGGCGCATCCGGCGTAGCGGTCGCTGGCAAGCAGCTTGAGCCGAATTCCGTCACGCTCACCACGCCGTCGCTCAACCACGGGACGGTGGTGTCCAACGCTTTCGCCAGCCGCAACAAGGTGGCGCGCGAGGGGGCGTAGTGCTCATCGCGGGTAAGAATTCGGTGGATGCAGGATTGCGGCACGCCGGAAAGGCGCGCCAATTGGTTTTGGCTGTGGATGCCGCGCCACCGCATCAGGGCGCGCAGCCTTTGAGCAGGCGACATGCCATCAATGTAGGGTGGCGGCCGAGCGCCGACAAGAGTGAAAGAGTCCGATACTGTGCCGCGTCTGCATGGAGTCTTGCGCCGCTTCTTGCGCCATGTATTGCGCAGTACGGGCGGCAGATACAAGCGGCGGATGTGAATAGGGCCGCCCGAAGGCGGCCCCACGCAACGCAGGCTCAGCGGAGCTCTGTCAGTGGCGTTCGGTCAGTGAATCAGAGACAGCGTCGTCGGCCGCGCCGGGCTTGGGCGTGACCATGCGGGCGCAGATCAGCCCAACTTCATACAGCAGGCACAACGGCACCGCCAGCATGAACTGGCTGACCACGTCGGGCGGCGTGACCACGGCGGCGATGATGAAGGCGCCCACCACCACGTAGCCGCGCGCGGCCCGCAGCTTGGACAGTTCGACGACGCCCATCTTCACCAGCAGCACCACGGCCACGGGCACTTCGAAGGTGATCCCGAACGCCATGAACATCGTCATGACGAAGCTCAGGTAGGCCTCGATGTCCGGGGCCGGCGTGATGGACTGCGGCGCGAACGTGGCAATGAAATGGAACACCGTGCGGAACACCACGAAGTAGCAGAACGCCATGCCCGCGATGAACAGGAACGTGCTGGAGACGATCAGCGGCAGCGCCAGGCGCTTTTCGTGGCGGTACAGACCGGGCGCCACAAAGGCCCAGGCCTGGTAGAGCACGACGGGCAGCGCCACGATGAACGCGGCCATCATCGTGACCTTGACCGGCACCATGAACGGCGTGATGACGCCCGTGGCAATCATGCGCGTGCCTTGGGGCAGCGATGCCAGCATGGGGGCCGCCAGCACGTCGTAAATGGCTGATGCGCCGGGATAGATGAACAGCACGATGAACACGGCCACTACCGCGCCGACGGCGCGCATCAGGCGGGTGCGCAATTCAACCAGGTGAGAGATGAAGGTCTCTTGCTGGCCTTCTTCTTGGGAAGCGTCCTGGGTCACGTCGGTGTTCCGGAGGGCGGGACGGGCTTGGCGGCGGGCGCGGCGTCGTCAGCCTTGGGCGCGCGGGGCGCCGGGGCAGGTTGTTGAGAGGCGGGGGGCGCAGCCGGGCTGGATTCGGCCGCGGGCGGCAGATCCAGATCCAGGTTGTGACTTTGCCCGGGGGGCGCGATGGTGCGTGCGGGTTCGGGCGCGGGTTCGGCCGGGGCGCTGGCAGCGGGGGCCGGGGCATCGCCCACGATCACGGGTGCGACCTTGCCATTGGCTTCACGAGCCACTTCGTCGAGTTCGGCACGGAATTGCTGAACCGGCTCTTGCAAGGAAGCGTGCGTTTCATTCAGCGACTGTTGCACGCCTTGCGCGGCGTCTTCCATTTCGCTTTTGAATTTGCGCAGCTCGTCGATTTCGATTTCGCGTTGGATATCGGACTTAACGTCGTTGACGTAACGCTGCGCGCGACCCAACAGGTGGCCGATGGTGCGGGCAACCTTGGGCAGGCGTTCGGGACCGATGACGATCAAGGCGATGACGCCGACCACCATCAGTTCAGTGAAACTGACATCAAACATGCGACGGCCGCTCGGGAAATGAAGCAATAAGGGCCGGCCCTTTCAGGGCGGGCCCGGGATAAGAGCCGTGGCTCAGGAGTTGGTCTTTTCCTTGGCCTGCACGTCGATGGTGTCATCGGACACGCGCTGCTGCGCGATCGGGTCCGCCGGCTTGTCGCCGTTGGCGTCCTTCATGCCTTCCTTGAAGCCCTTGACCGCGCCGCCCAGATCCGAACCGATGTTGCGCAGCTTCTTGGTGCCGAAGATCAGCGCCACGATGACCAGAACAACCAACCAATGCCAAATGCTGAAACTACCCATGATGTTTCTCCGAATTACGCGGTGGGGGCCACGCGTCCTTTCCAGGGTCGCGAGCCGCCAATGATGTGGAAATGCAAATGCGGGACTTCCTGGCCGCCTTCGACGCCAGAGTTGATCATGATGCGAAATCCGCCATCAGGGCCCGGACGGCAACCGTTTTCGGCTGCTAGCCGCGGCGCCAACGACATCATTCTACCCAACCAACCTGCGTCCTCGCCCGTAATATCCTGCATGGATGTGACATGACGTCGAGGGATCAGCAGCAAATGCACCGGTGCTGCCGGATTGATATCGTGAAATGCAACAAAGTCCTCGTCCTCATAGACCTTCTTGGACGGGATCTCGCCAGCGGCGATCTTGCAGAAAAGACAGTTGTCGCTCATGTTTCCGGGCTCCGGGGTCAGTCTTTGGGGCGGCTGGCTTTTTCGGCCAGGCCCGACAGGCCTTCGCGGCGGGCCAATTCGGCCAGCACGTCTTCCGGCCGCAGCTTGAAATGCGTCAGCGCGACCAGGCAGTGAAACCACAGGTCTGCCGTTTCGCTGACGATGCGTTCCGGCATGCCGTCTTTCGCGGCCATGACCAGTTCCGTGGCTTCTTCGCCGATTTTCTTCAGGAAGGAATCGGGGCCCTTGGCCAGCAGCTTGGCGGAATAGGACGCGGTCGGGTCGCCGCCGTTTTCTGGGCGGCGGGTTTCCAGCGTGTCGGCGATGCGCGCCAGGATGTCGGCGGCGCTTAGCGTTTGATCGGTCATTTGTAGATCAGTTCGGGGTCTTTGAGCACGGGGTCGACCGTGACCCAGGAGGCGTGGTCCGTCGGCCCTTCCAGGCGGCGGAAAAAGCAGCTTGCGCGGCCCGTGTGGCAGGCAATGCCGCCTTCCTGGTGGACCTTTAGCAGGATGACGTCGCCGTCGCAATCCAGGCGCAATTCGTGCACTTCCTGTACGTGTCCGGATTCCTCGCCCTTGCGCCACAGGCGTTGGCGCGAACGCGACCAGTACACGGCGCGGCCGGTGGCGGCCGTTTCGGCCAGCGATTCGCGGTTCATCCAGGCGACCATCATGATCTGGCCGTTTTCGGCGTCTTGGGCGATGGCGGGAATCAGGCCGTTTTCGTCGAAAACGACGTCAGCCATCCAGGCGGGTTCGGTGCTCATAGTTAATCCAAGCGTACGGAAATGCCTTGTTCGGCCATGAAGCGCTTGCACTCGCCAACGGTGTGCTGGCCGAAGTGGAAGATGCTGGCGGCCAGCACGGCGCTGGCGCGGCCGGTGGTGACACCATCGGCCAGGTGTTGCAGGTTGCCGACGCCGCCCGAGGCGATGACGGGCACCGGCACGGCGTCGGACACGGCGCGCGTCAGTTCCAGGTCGAAGCCGGACTTGGTGCCGTCGCGGTCCATGCTGGTCAACAGGATTTCGCCCGCGCCGTAGGCGGCCATGCGGCGCGCCCAAGCCACGGCGTCCAGTCCGGTGGCCTTGCGGCCGCCGTGCGTGAAGACTTCCCAGCGCGCCGGTTCGCCCGCCGCCGATACGCGCCGCGCGTCGATGGCGACCACCACGCATTGCGAGCCGTGGTAGTCGGACGCGGCCCGAACCAGCTCGGGGTTGGCCACGGCGGCGCTGTTGATGCTGATCTTGTCGGCGCCAGCGTTCAGCAGGCGCTGGATGTCAGACACCTGGCGCACGCCGCCGCCCACCGTCAGCGGGATGAACACCTGCGAGGCCACCTGCTCGATGATGGGCAGGATCAGGTCGCGGCCATCGCTGGTGGCGGTGATGTCCAGGAAGGTGAGCTCGTCGGCGCCCTGCTCGTTGTAACGGCGGGCGATCTCGACGGGGTCGCCCGCGTCCAGCAGGTTGACGAAGTTCACGCCCTTGACGACGCGGCCGGCGGTAACGTCAAGGCAGGGGATGATGCGGCGGGTCAGCGCGCTTGGTACAGGCGCGCCGGCCTCGGTGCTGCTGGGAGAGATGGTCATTTTGCCAATTCGTCGGCGCGAGCCTGGGCTGCCTGGAAATCAAGCGTGCCTTCGTAGATGCTGCGGCCCAGGATGGCGCCTTCGACGCCCTCTTCTTCGACGGCGCACAGGGCTTCGATGTCCTGGATGCCGGCGATGCCGCCCGAGGCGTACACGGGAATGCGCACGTGTTGGGCCAGGCGGACCGTGGCTTCGACGTTGACGCCCGACAGCATGCCGTCACGGCCGATGTCGGTGTAGATGATGGCCTCGCAGCCGTAGTCTTCGAACTTCTTGGCCAGGTCCAGCACGTCGTGGCGGGTCAGCTTGCTCCAGCCGTCGGTGGCGATCTTGCCGTCGCGGGCGTCCAGGCCAACGATGATCTGGCCGGGGAAAGCGCCGCAGGCGTCTTGCAGGAAGCCCGGGTTCTTGACCGCGGCGGTGCCGATGATGACGTACGAAATGCCGGCGTCAAGGTAGCGTTCGATGGTGTCGAGGTCGCGAATGCCGCCGCCGATCTGGACGGGGATGTCGTCGCCGACGGCCTCCAGAATGGCCTTGATGGGCGCTTCGTTCTTCGGCTTGCCGGCAACGGCGCCGTTCAGGTCGACCAGATGCAGGCGGCGCGCGCCCTGGTCTAGCCAACGAGTGGCCATGGCGGCGGGGTCTTCGGAGAACACCGTTGCATCGTCCAGGTCACCCTGGCGCAGGCGCACGCAGCGCCCGTCTTTGAGATCGATGGCGGGGATCAGCAGCATGGTGGGCAGCAAAAAAGAAAGAGGGGTTGAATGGGCTGGCGCATGCAGGTCCGTGACCTACGGCTGCCAGTCTACAAAATTGCGATACAGGCGCAAACCGTGTTCGGCGCTCTTCTCGGGGTGGAACTGCACCGCGAAAATGTTAGCCGCCGCCACCGCGCAGGTAAAGGCGACTCCGTAATCGGTTTCACCAACTGTCAGGCTGGAATCATCCGGATCGGCGTAGTAACTATGGACGAAATAGAAGTGCGTGTCGTCCGGAATACCGGCCCAGATGGGATGAGAGCGCGTCTGGCGGACTTTGTTCCATCCCATGTGCGGCACTTTGAGCCGTTCGGGGCGGGTGTCGGCCAGACCCGCGTCGCCGGTGTCGGCCAGGCAGGCTTCGTCATCGGCGGGGATCAGGTCGGCAAAGCGCGGGCCCGAAAAACGGCGCACCACGCCGGGGAACAGGCCCAGGCACGACGTGCCGCCTTCTTCGCTGGAGTCAAACAGCATCTGTTCGCCCACGCACACGCCCAGCAAGGGCTTGTTGCGAGCAGCGCGCACGACGGCTTCGCGCAGGCCGGATTCATTCAGGGTGCGCATGCAGTCCGCCATGGCGCCCTGCCCGGGAAACACCACGCGGTCGGCCGCGTCAATGTCTTGGGGCTGGTTGCAGATGCGGATGTCCGCGTCGGGCGCGGCGAACTTCAGGGCGCGGGCGACGGAGTGGAAATTGCCCATTCCGTAGTCAACGATGGCGATAGTGGTCACTTCTTTTGCCTGCTGCGTTGGGGTTGGCGAACGTTACAGCACGCCCTTGGTGGAGGGCACGACGTCGCCCATGCGCGGATCGACTTCCATGGCCATGCGCAGGGCGCGGCCACAGGCCTTGAACACGGTTTCAGCCTGATGGTGGGCGTTGAAGCCGCGCAGGTTGTCGATATGCAGGGTGATGAGGGCGTGGTTGACCAGGCCCTGGAAGAACTCGCGCGTCAGGTCTACATCAAAATTGCCGATGTGGGCGCGCGTGAACGGGATGTGATATTCCAGGCCCGGGCGGCCCGAGAAGTCGACCACGACGCGCGACAGCGCTTCGTCCAGCGGCACGTAGGCGTGGCCGTAGCGGCGCAGGCCGGCCTTGGTGCCGACGGCCTTGGCAATCGCCATGCCCAGCGTGATGCCCACGTCTTCCACGGTGTGGTGCGCGTCGATGTGCAGGTCGCCCTCGGCCTTGATGTCCAGGTCGATCAGGCCGTGGCGCGCGATCTGGTCCAGCATGTGGTCCAGGAACGGCACGCCCGTGTCGATCGTCTGCTTGCCGGTGCCGTCGATATTGATGGCCACGCGGATGCGGGTTTCGTTGGTGTTGCGGGTGATCTCTGCGGTACGCATGTTAAGCACTCAAAATCTCTTGCAGGGCAGCCAGCAAGGCGGCGTTCTCGGCCGGGGCGCCCACCGAGATGCGCAGGCAGTTTGCCAGGAGCGGATGGGCGTTGGAAAAGTTGCGAATCAATATTTTGCGCGTTTTCAGCGCAAGATGCACGGCGTTGCCATCCAGCTTGCCGGAAAAGCGGGCAAGCACAAAGTTGCCGGCGGAAGGGAATACCCTGACGCCGGGCAAGGCGGCCAGCGCGTCGGCCAGCGGGCCGCGGTCGGCGCGCAGGCGCGCGGCCTGTTCGTCCAGTACGGGCTTGTGGCGCAGCACCGCCATCAACGTGGCCTGCGTCAGCACGTCCAGGTTGTAGGGCGGGCGCAGCTTGTTCAGTTCGGCGATCCAGTCGGGATGGCCGGCCAGGTAACCGAAACGCAGGCCGGCCAGGCCGATCTTGGACACCGTGCGCATGACGACCACGTTGGGGGCGTCCAGCACTTGCGGCATCCAGGTACGGTCGGCGAAGGGCTGATAGGCCTCGTCCAGCACCACCAGCCCGGGGGCGGCGGCGATGATGGCCTGCACGTCTTCGTCGGACCAGAGGCCGCCGGTGGGGTTGTTGGGCACGGCCAGGAACACCACCTTGGGCTGATGTTCGCGGATGGCGGCCAGCATTGCCGGCAGATCCAGGGTCAGATCCTCGGTCAGCGGCACGCCGACAAAGCGGGCGTGGTCAAAGCGCGCCGCCATGTCGAAGTAAACGAACGACGGCCACGGCGACAGCACCACGTCGCTCGGGTTGCAACAGGCCTGGACGATGATGTGGATGAGTTCGTCCGAGCCGTTGCCAAACAGCACGTCGGCCGCGTCGGGCACGCCGAACCCGGCCTTCACCGCCTGCTGCAAGGCGGACAGATCGGCAGCGGGATAGCGGTTCAGCGGCGTGTCGCGCACGGCGCGGGCGATGTCGTCGCGCACCTCGTCGGGCAGTTCATACGGGCATTCCATCGCGTCCAGCTTGATGCAGCCATCCGCGTGGGCGACCGGGTACGCGGCCAGTGCGAGGACGTCCGCGCGCAAGGTGCCTTGGATGCGGCCAGCGACGCTTGCCGCCGGGGCCGCGCTCATGGCTTGTCGATCCGGTACTGGGCGCTGGCGGCGTGCGCTTGCAGGCCTTCGCCCAGCGCCAGTTCGGCGGCGATGCGGCCCAGCGTTTGCGCGCCTTGATGCGACACCTGGATCAGGCTGGAACGCTTCTGGAAGTCGTACACGCCCAGCGGCGACGAAAAGCGCGCGGTGCGCGACGTGGGCAGCACGTGGTTGGGGCCGGCGCAGTAGTCGCCCAGCGCTTCCGAGCTGAAACGGCCCATGAAGATGGCGCCGGCATGGCGGATCTTGGCGGTCCAGATCTCAGGCTGCTCGGTGGAAATTTCCAAGTGCTCGGGCGCGATGTCGTTGGCGATCTGGCAGGCTTCTTCCAGGCTTTGCACCTGGATCAGCGCACCGCGATTGGCCAGGCTGACGCGCAGAATGTCGGCGCGCGGCATCGTCGGCAAGAGGCGCGCGATGGCGGCTTCGACTTCTTCGATGAAGGCCGCATCCGGACAGAGCAGGATGGATTGCGCCAATTCGTCGTGCTCGGCTTGCGAGAACAGATCCATGGCGATCCAGTCGGCCGGCGTCTTGCCGTCGCAGATGACCAGGATTTCGCTGGGGCCGGCAATCATGTCGATGCCGACCACGCCGAACACGCGGCGCTTGGCGGCGGCCACATAGGCGTTGCCCGGGCCGACGATCTTGTCCACGGCGGGCACGGTGGCGGTGCCGTAGGCCAGCGCGCCCACGGCTTGCGCGCCACCGATGGCGAACACGCGGTCCACGCCGCCGATGGCGGCTGCCGCCAGCACGATGGGGTTGCGCACGCCGTCGGGCGTGGGCGTCACCATGACCAGTTCCTGCACGCCCGCGACCTTGGCGGGAATGGCATTCATCAGCACCGACGACGGGTAGGCGGCCTTGCCGCCCGGCACATACAGGCCCACGCGGTCCAGCGGCGTCACCTGTTGGCCCAGCATCGTGCCGTCGGCTTCGGTGTAGGTCCAGGTATGGGCAAGCTGGCGCTCGTGGTAGCTGCGCACGCGGTCGGCGGCGGCTTCCAGCGCGTTGCGCTGCGCGGTGGGCAAGGTGGCCAGCGCGGCGTGCCAGTCGGCTTTCGGAATTTCAAGCGTGTCGGCCGAGGCGGCCGGCATGCGGTCAAAGCGCTGCGTGTATTCCACCAGCGCGGCGTCGCCACGCGCGCGCACGTCAGCCAGGATGCCGGCGGCGGCGCGGTCGATGGACTCGTCCTCGGTGGCCTCGAAAGCCAGCAGCTTGGACAGGGCGGATTTGAATCCGGGATCGCGGGAGTCGAGACGATTGATCAGGGCCATGGCGTCATGGAGCAAAGCGGAAAGCGGCCGCCGCGAGGTCGCGGCGGGCGGGGGTCAGGCGTTGCGGGAGGCGGCTCTTTCGAAGGCGTCCAGCAAGGGTTGCAGGCGGGCGCCGCGGGTCTTCAGCGCGGCCTGGTTGACGATCAGGCGCGACGAAATCGGCATGACGTCTTCCACCGCGACCAGGTCGTTGGCGCGTAGCGTGCCGCCGGTGGACACCAGGTCCACGATGCAGTCGGCCAAGCCAACCAGCGGCGCCAATTCCATCGAACCATACAGCTTGATGATGTCCACGTACACACCCTTGGCCGCGAAGTGTTCACGGGCTGAGTGCACGTATTTGGTGGCCACGCGCAGGCGCGCGCCCTGGTGCACGGCGCCTTCGTAGTCAAAGCCATTGCGCACGGCCACGGCCAGGCGGCACTTGGCGATGTTCAGGTCGATGGGTTGGTACAGGCCGCCGGGCTGCTCCTTGGCGTGCTCGATCAGCACGTCTTTGCCCGCGATGCCCAGGTCCGCCGCGCCGTACTGCACGTAGGTGGGCACGTCGGAGGCGCGCACGATGATCAGGCGCAGGCCGGGGTCGCTGGTCGGCAGGATCAGCTTGCGCGAGCTTTCCGGGCTTTCCGTGACTTCGATGCCGGCTTCGGCCAGCAACGGCATGGTTTCTTCAAAAATCCGACCCTTGGACAGCGCCAGGGTCAGGGGCTTCATCGTGGTGGCATTGTTCATTGCCGGGCAGCCTCAAAATGAACGGACCCACTCGGGGGGCAGCAAGCCGAAGGCGCAGCGTGGGGGCTACTACATTTCATGCCTGTTCCTTGCCGGTCACGCGTTGGATGTTCGCGCCCAGGGCGCGCAGTTTGACTTCCATCTGGTCGTAGCCACGATCCAGGTGGTAGATGCGGTCGACCAGCGTGTCGCCATCGGCGGCCAGGCCGGCAATGACCAGGCTGGCGGACGCGCGCAAATCGGTGGCCATGACGGTGGCGCCCGACAGGCGCTTCACGCCACGCACCACGGCGGTGTGGCCGTCGATGTCGATGTCGGCGCCCATGCGGCGCAGTTCCTGCACGTGCATGTAGCGGTTTTCGAAGATCGTTTCGACGATGACGGACGTGCCTTCGGCCACGGCGTTCAGCGCCATGAGCTGGGCCTGCATGTCGGTGGCGAAGCCGGGGTATTCATGCGTGCGAAAACCCACGGCCTTGGGGCGGGTGGACATCGCGCCCCGGATCCAGTCGGGGCCGGTTTCGATGGTCAGGCCGGCGTCGGCCAGCTTGTCCAGCGTGGCGCCCAGGATGGCGGGGTCGGTGTTGGTCAGGCGGATGTCGCCACCCGCCGCGCCCACGGCACACAGGAAGGTGCCGGCTTCGATGCGGTCGGAGATGACGCGGTGCTCGGCGCCATGCAGGCGCTCAACGCCGTCGATCACGATGCGGCCGGTGCCGTGGCCCTGAATGCGGGCGCCCATCTTGATAAGCAGTTCGGCCAGGTCCACCACTTCCGGTTCGCAAGCCGCGTTTTCCAGCACGGTCTGGCCCTCGGCCAGCACGGCGGCCATCAGCAGGTTCTCGGTGCCGGTGACGGTGACCATGTCGGTGCGTACGGACGCGCCCTTCAAGCGCTTGGCGCGCGCCACGACGAAGCCGTGCTCAATGCTGATCTCCGCGCCCAGCGCGGCCAGGCCCTTGATGTGCTGGTCCACTGGCCGCTGGCCGATGGTGCAACCGCCCGGCAGGCTGACGCGGGCTTCGCCGAAGCGGGCCAGCAGCGGGCCCAGCACCAGGATCGACGCGCGCATCGTCTTGACCAGCTCGTACGGCGCCTCCAGCTTGTCGACGCGGTCGGCTTGCAACGTCACCACGCCGTCGGTGCCGCGCGTGGCTTGCATGCCCATGCGCGCCAGCAGGCGCAGCATCGTGGCCGTGTCATTCAGGTGCGGCACGTTGGTCAGCGTCAGCGCGTCGGCGGTCAAGAGGCCGGCGCAAAGGATCGGCAGGGCCGAATTCTTGGCGCCGGAAATCGAGATCTCGCCGTGCAGGGGCGTACCGCCGGTGATGCGCAGCTTATCCATTACTTGCCTGCTTGCTGGTATTCGTCAGGGGTCAGTGTGCGCATCGACAGGGCGTGGATCTCGGCCTTCATGCGGTCGCCCAGGGCGGCGTAGACCATTTGATGACGCTGGATCAGGCGCTTGCCTTCGAAGGCCGCGCTGACGATGACGGCGTCGAAATGCGAGCCGTCGCCTTGCACGTCAAGATGTTCACAGGACAGGCCGTCCGCAATGTATTGGCGGACTTGCGCGGGAGTGGGAAGCATGGACGTCAGTTCCTGAGTTTGTAGCCGCTGGCCAGAAGCCGCAGCGCGTAAAGCGAGAGCGCCAGGAATACCCCCGTCACCACCGCCAGGCTGCGCCAGGGCGAGACGTCCGACACCGAGAAGAATCCGTAGCGGAAACCGTCGATGGCGTAGAAGATGGGGTTCCAGTGGGACACGGCCTGCCAGAACGGCGGCAGGGTGTGGATGGAATAGAACACGCCGGACAGGAACGTCGCGGGCATGATCAAAAAGTTCTGGAAGGCAGCCAGCTGGTCGAATTTTTCAGACCACAGGCCCGCAACCACGCCCAGCACCGCCATGATGCCGCAGGACAGCACCGCGAACACCAGCAGCCACAGCGGGTTGGCCGGCACCAGCGACACAAAGCACAGCGCCACGAACCAGACGAACACGCCCACCGTCAGGCCGCGCACGATGGCCGCCAGCACGAAGGCGCCGAAGATGTCGCGGTGCGACAGCGGCGGCAGCAGCATGAACACCAGGTTGCCCGTGATGCGGCTTTGGATCAGAGACGAGGACGGGTTGGCGAAGGCGTTCTGCAGCATGCTCATCATCATGAGCCCGGGGATCAGGAACGCGGTGTAGGGCACGGTGCCATACACCATCAGGCGCCCTTCCAGCACGTGCGCAAAAACCAGCAGATACAGCAGCGCCGTGATGACGGGCGCGGCGATGGTCTGGAAACCCACCTTCCAGAAGCGCAGCAATTCCTTGCGCAGCAGGGTGGGAAAGCCGGAACCCGCATCCAGGCGGGGCTGCACCAGCGGCTGGCTGGCGGTCGCGTTGGACTGCGTCATGACGAGATCTCTTCAGGTTGCAGGGCGGGCGCGGCGGGTTCGTCGCCTTGGTGCATGATGCGCACGAAAGCGTCTTCCAGGTCGACGCCGCCCACGCGCGCCATCAGCGCCTGCGTGGTGTCCAGCGCGACGATGCGGCCGCGCTTGAGCATGGCGATGCGGCCGCACAGGGCTTCCGCTTCTTCCAGGTAATGCGTGGTCAGCATGATGGTGTGGCCGGCCTTGTTCAGGCGCGAAATGAATTCCCACAGGGTGCGGCGCAGGTCGACGTCAACGCCCGCCGTGGGCTCGTCCAGCACGATGACCGGCGGACGGTGCACCAGCGCCTGCGCCACCAGCACGCGACGCTTCATGCCGCCGGACAGCGCGCGCATGTTGTTGTCGGCCTTGTCGGCCAGGCCCAGGTTGAACAGGATTTCGTCGATCCAGTCGTCGTTGTTGCGCAGGCCGAAGTAGCCGGACTGGATGCGCAGCGTTTCGCGCACGGTGAAGAACGGGTCGTAGACCAGTTCTTGGGGCACGACGCCCAGCGAACGCCGCGCCGCCTTGTAGTCGGTGACGACGTCATAGCCACAGACGCTGGCCCGGCCGGAAGTGGCGTGCGCCAAGCCGGCAAGAATCGAAATCAGTGTGGTCTTGCCCGCGCCATTGGGCCCCAGCAGGCCGAAGAATTCGCCGTGTTCGATGTTCAGGCTGACATCGTCCAGCGCCTGGAAGCCGGGGGCGGGCTTGCGCCCAAGCAGCTTTTGCCAGCCGCGCTGGCGCGGCGAGTAGATCTTGGAGACGTTTTCGAGACTGACGGCTGACATGACGGCGGGTGGTGCCCGGAAAAGAGCGAATTGATCATTATATAAGCGCGCCGTGACGGCAAGCGCCTATGGCCCCGGCAAGCGTGGGGAATGCGTAGGTTATGCGTCCCCGAAATAATCGGCCCGGCGGGCCACTGAGGGCGCGCCGGGCCGAAAGCAGCCGGAACCTTGTGCTTACTGGTTGCGCTTGTTCAGCGCCTGGATCAGGCCGTCGATGCCGCTCTGGTTGATCTGCTGCGCAAACTGGTTGCGGTAGTTTTCAATCAGCCAGATGCCTTCGACGTTCATGTCGTAGATTTTCCAGCCTTGCGGGGTCTTTTCCAGGCGGTAGTCCACGCCGGTGGGCTGGCCGTTTGACTGGCTGATCAGGGTGCGCACGACCACGTCGTCGGCCTTGGGATCGCCACGGAACGGCAGTGCCTTGACCGAGGTGTCGGGCGTGACGCGCGTCAGCGCGCCGCTGTACGTGCGCACCAGCGTGCCACGGAACGCATCGGCCAGTTCGGTCTTCTGCTGCTCGGAAGCCTGGCGCCAGAAGCGGCCGGCGGCCAGGCGCGTGGTCTTCTGGAAGTTGACGTACGGCAGGATGTGCTGGTTGACCACTTCGTTGATGCGCGCGGTGTTGCCGGCTTTGACGGCACCGTCGGCCTTCAGCACGTCCAGGGCCTCATTGGCCGTGGCGATGACGAATTGGTCGGGCGGACCATTGGGATCGGGTTTGGCCTGGGCAGCGCCGGCCGCGGCCAGGCCGACAAGGCCCGCGAAGGCCAGGCGTTGCAACAGGGAAACAAAAGCAAATCGCATCAAAACTCCTTACTGTACCGATGAACGCAAGGCCACAGCTTACTTGGTTGCGGGCGCCGGCGCCGGGGCGGCCTTGCCGGCGGCAGGGGCATCGTCCTCGTCGTCTTCGTAGTTGGGCAACGAGCTTTCGTCGTCAACGCGGTGGCCCAGCACCATGGCGTTGCGGCGTTGCAGATAGGCGTCGCGGATGAAGCTGTACGGGTCCAGGGCAACGCGGTCGACGGTGTCGGTGGCGTCCAGCAGGCTGGCGCGCGTGTCGACCAGACGCAGACCCCACAACGAGTTGCGCAGGCGCACGTTGTCGATGGAGTCGATGCCCATGTAGCCATAGGTGGTGCCGGCGAAATCGCCGACCAGGCCCGCGCCGTCTCGCACGGTGGACGAACCAAAGATGGGCAGCACCAGGTACGGACCCTGGCCAAAGCCCCACACGCCCAGCGTGGTGCCGAAGTCGTTCGGGATCTTGCGGGCGCCATTGGCCGAGGCCACGTCAAAGCAGCCGCCCACGCCCATGGTGGTGTTGAACAGGAAGCGGCCCAGCGTGTTCACGAAGTCGTGGCCACGACCTTGCAGGAAGCTGTTCGTGCCCGACCAGAGGTCGGTCATGTTGCTGAAGATGTTGTGCACGCAACTGCGCACAGGCTGCGGCGTGACGAAGGTATAGGCCTGGGCCACCGGCTTGAATACCGCGCGGTCGACCGTGTCATTGAACTTGTAAACGCCCCGATTGAAGCCTTCCCACGGATCGCGCGGGTCCGGGTTCTGCGGCGCGGCGCAGCCGGCCATCAGGGCACCCGCCGCCGCGATGGTGGCAATTCGGGAAAGTGCGTTCTTGTTCATGATCAGGAGATCCCTATCAACGATGCTTATGTTACGGCGATGTCGAGGCGCGGCCCGTTACGGCCCGTTGCGCATCGTCTTTAATTTGGCGCTTTCGCGGCAGGTTCAGGCGAAGTGGTGCCTTCTTTTTCGGCGGACCCGTACAGGAACTGGCTGATCAACTGCTCCAGCACAACCGCGCTCTGTGTATAGCGGATTTTTCCGCCGTCGGTAAAGTTCTCTTCCTCGCTACCCGCCGTCAAGCCCAGGTACTGCTCGCCCAGCAAGCCGGACGTGAGGATCGATGCTGACGAGTCTTTGGGAAACTGATAGGCCTTTTCCAGGTTCACCGACACGACCGCCTGGAAGGTCTTGTCGTCGAAGGTGATGCTGGACACGCGGCCCACCACAACGCCCGCGCTCTTGACGGCCGCGCGCGGCTTGAGGCCGCCTACGTTATCGAAATTGGCTGAAAGCGTATAGGTGGGGGCGAAGGAAAAGGTGCTGAGGTTGCCGGCCCGCAACGCCAGGAACACCAGCGCGACCGCGCCCAGCAATACGAACAGGCCTACCCAGAAGTCGGTTTTTTCGCGTGACATGATCAATCCGTTTCAATTTCCAAACATCAAGGCGGTGAGCAGGAAGTCCAGCCCAAGTACCGCCAGGGAACCCACGACCACGGTGCGCGTGGTGGCGCGCGCAACGCCTTCCGGGGTGGGCTTGGCCTGCCAGCCTTCATACAGCGCGACCAGCGTGACCGTGATGCCGAACACCACGCTCTTGATGACGCCGTTGGCCACGTCTTTCCAGACGTCGACGCCGCTTTGCATTTGCGACCAGAAAGCGCCCGCGTCCACGCCGATCATCACGACGCCGACGACCCAGCCGCCCAGGATGCCCACCATGGAAAACACCGCCGCCAAGATAGGCATGGCGATGATGCCGCCCCACAGGCGCGGCACCAGCACGCGGCGGATGGGGTCGACGGCCATGACTTCCATGGCGGCCAGTTGTTCGCCCGCCTTCATCAGGCCGATCTCGGCGGTGAGCGACGTGCCCGCCCGCCCGGCGAACAGCAGCGCCGTGACGACAGGCCCCAGTTCGCGCACCAGGGACAGCGCCACCAGCAAGCCCAGCGCTTCTTCAGAGCCGTAGCGGTTCAGCGTGTAATAGCCTTGCAGCCCCAGCACAAAGCCCACGAACATGCCCGACACGGCGATGATCAGCAGCGAATAGTTGCCGATGAAATGGACTTGCTGCGACACCAGGCGGGGGCGCGAGAACACGATGCCGCTGCGCGCCAGCATGCCGCCGAAAAAGCGGGTGAAAAAGCCGATGCCGGAGACCTGCTTGCGCACCCAGCCGCCCACCGCGTCGACCGCGTTGTTGGAACCGCTCATGCTTTGCGCCCTTTCTGTTGGGACAGCCACTTTTGGAAAGCGGGCGTCTCGGGGTACTGGAACGCGACCGGGCCGTCGGGTTCGCCTTTCAGGAATTGCTGGACATAGGGGTCTTGCGACGCCGACAGCGTTTCAGGCGTGCCGGCCGCGGCCAGCTTGCCCTGGCCGACCAGGTACACGTGGTCGGCGATGGAAAAGGATTCTTGAACGTCGTGGGTGATCAGCACCGAGGCGCAGCCCAGCCGGTCGGCCAGGTGGCGGATCAGTCGGGCGGTAATGCCCAGCGATATCGGGTCCAGCCCGGCAAAGGGCTCGTCGTACAGGATGAGTTCAGGTTCCAGCACCACGGCGCGCGCCAAGGCCACGCGCCGCGCCATGCCGCCGGAGACTTCGGCAACCTTCAGATGCGCGGCGGCGCGCAGGCCGACGGCGTCGAGTTTGTCCAGCGCCCGCTCGGTAACGTCGGCCTCGGACAGGCGGGTGTGTTCGCGCAGCGGGAAAGCGACGTTTTCGAACACGTTCAGATCGGTGAACAGGGCGCCTTGCTGGAACAGCACGCCCATGCGCTTGCGCAGGGCCTGCAATTCGTCGGGGTTGGCGCGGCTGATGTCCTGGCCGAACGCATGCACCTGGCCTTGCCGGGCGATGAGCTGGCCGGTGGCCGCGCGCAACAGCGTGGTCTTGCCCGAGCCCGAGCCGCCCATGATGGCGACCACTTCGCCCGCGCGCACGTCCATGGAGATGTCGCGCAAGACGGTGAAATCACCATAGCCTAGCGCCACACCGTCCAGGCGCAGGGCGAATTCCGGGGTGCTGCTTGATTGAGCGGGCATGGGCAACGAAAGGGTGTTTCGGTGGCGGAGCTTGCCCTGTCGGCTTGTCGATACGCAGGGCCGATAGCCGAGGCTGCGCGGGGCGAGACAAGCGGTGGCGGGAAGCGCCCGGTTACTCAGGTGCGGGGGCCAAGACAGGCGATGGCTCCCAGCGGCGAGGCGCCATTGTAGCTCGACGCTTTGTAATCACAATGTAAGGGGCCGCCCATGGAACAGTGTTTTCGGCATGGGGGACAATCCGGCCCGAATGCCGCACGGGCGCCCGCGGCCAGGGCGGCGGGCCGGGGGCACCGCCCTGGCTGGCGGTCGCCTCGCGGTAAGCGGGAATTGGTGTCGCGTCAGTGGCGCGCTTGCGCGGCGGCAAGTTCCTGCGCCAGGCGGCGGACGAGGTCAGCCGTGGACTCGCGCCGGGCCAGCGGCGCGGCCTGCCCCGCCCACAGGGACAGAACATTGATGTTGCCCGCCTTGCCGCCTTCGGTGCGCATCGGGCGGGTCAGGGCGTTCTGAAGGGGATACGGCAGGATGTCGGCAGCGATGGCGTCCGCGTCCTGCATGAAGGCGTTGGCGATGCCGCGCGCGGGGCGGCCGGAAAACGCCCGGGTCAGGCGCGATTGTTCCGAGCGCGATGCCGGCAGCACGGCCTTGTAGGCGTCGCTGATGCCGGATTCATCGGTCGTCAGAAAGGCTGTCCCCATTTGTGCGGCCTGGGCGCCCAGCGCCAGCGAGGCGGCGATGCCACGGCCATCCATGATGCCGCCGGACGCAATCACCGGCAGCGAAACCGCGTCCGCCATCTGGGGCACCAGCGCCATGGTGCCGATCAGCGATTGCTCGAAGCCGTCCAGGAACGTGCCGCGATGCCCGCCCGCTTCCGCGCCCTGGGCCACCACGGCGTCCACCCCGTCCTGCTCCAGCGTGACCGCTTCGCGCACCGTGGTGGCGGTGCCCACCGTCAGGATGCCCAACTCGCGGCAGCGCGCCAGGACATCGGGGGCGATGCGGCCGAACGTGAAGCTGAAGACGGCGGGGCGCAGGCGCAGGATGGCGTCAATCTGGCCGGGCAGCGGATCCGCCTGCGGGCCCGGCATGGTCGGGGCCGGCAGGCCCAACTGGGCGTGGTAGCGGGCCATCAAGGCCAGCATCCGGTCGGCATCGCCCTGCATGGGCTGGTCCGGCACGGTGGCGAACAGGTTGATCGCGAACGGCCGGTCCGTTCGGGCGCGGATGCCGTCCACCGCGGCTTCAATCTGCGCCGGGCTCATGTAAGCCGCCCCAAGCGATCCCAGGACCCCCGCCTTGGATGCCTCGGACACCAGCTCCACCGTCGTGGCGCCGCCAGCCATGGGCGCCTGGATGATGGGATGGTCCAGCTTCAGCAGGTCAAGCAGACGGGGGGACATGGGATGACTCCTTTGGGTTATTGAAGCTGGATGTTTCCAGCCTTGATGACGTGGGCCCACTTCTCGGTTTCGCTCTTGATGAAAGCCGCGAATTCCTCGGGCGTGCCGCCGCCGGCCTGGCTGCCCGTGTCGGCAATGGCCTTTTGCACGTCCGGCTCTTTCAGGATGCGATTGAACTCGGCGTTCAGCTTGGCGATGATCGGCGCGGGAGTGCCGGCCGGGGCGACGATGCCTTGCCAGTTGTAGGACTCGAAGCCGGTCAGGCCCGATTCGGCCATCGTCGGCACATTGGGCAACACGGCCAAGCGCTTGGCGGACGTGACGGCAATGGGGTGGATCTTGGCGCCCTGGATGGCCGGCAGCGCGGAATAGCCCATTTCGAACATCATCGAGATATGGCCGCCCATCAAATCGGTGGCGGCCAGGCTGCCGCCCTTGTAGGGCACGTGCACGATGTCGATCTTGGCTTGTTCCCGGAACATTTCGCCCGACAGGTGATGCGCGCCGCCCACGCCGGACGAACCGAACGACAGCTTGCCGGGTTGCTTCTTGGCCAGCGCGATCAGGTCGTCCAGCGTCTTGACCGGCAGCTCGTTGTTCACGCTCAGCACCAGCGGGCTGTTCTCGATCAGGATGATCGGCGCCAGGTCCTTTTGCGGGTTGTAGGGCATGTCCTTCATCAGCGTCGGGTTGACGGCCATCGGCGCCAGGTTGCCCGTGCCGATGGTGTAGCCGTCAGGCGCGGCCTTGGCGATCAGGCTGGTGCCGACCACGCCGCCCGCGCCCGCCTTGTTTTCAACCACGATGGGTTGCCCCAGCGATTCGCCCAGCTTGCGTGCCAGCAGGCGCACGCGCGTGTCGGCAAAGCCGCCCGGTGCGTAGGGCACGATCATGGTGATGGGCTTGGCGGGCCAGTCGCCAGTTTGGGCGTGGGCGGCGCCGCTGAAGGCGGCAACGGCCGACAGCGCGGCAATCAGGGGGCGCAGTGCTTTCATGCTGGGTGACTCCTCGTTCTTTTCTCTAATGTGTACAGCCCTGGGGGCCGATCGCATTATGCCCAGCGCCTTCGCCTTCTGTCGTGATTTTTCCCAACCGCCATGCCGACAGCGCCAGCAGTGCCGCGCCGCCACCCAGCACCTGCGCCAGGCCCGCGCCCCAGTGGGCGGCCCACGATGCCAAGAGCGGCCCCAGGATCTGGCCGGCCGCGAAGGCGGCGGTCATGAGGGCGGCGGCACGCGGGGCGGCAGCGCCCGCCATGCGCCGGGCCGTCAATATGCCGGCCTGGGTAATCACCATGAAGGTGCCGCCCACCAGCAGCGCGGCCACGATCACGGCGGCAATGTGCTGCCACAGCGCCACCGCCAGCATGCCGGCGGCCATGAGGGCCTGCGCGGCCTGCCAGACGCGCTTTTCGTCGCGACGGCGCGCCAGGCGGGGCACCAGCAGGCAAGACACTGCCGCTGCCAGGCCGAACAGCGGCCAGGCCCAGCCGAAGATCGCGGGGTTGGGGATAACCTGCTTGGCCATGGCGGGCAGGAATGTTGCGGGGATGATGTAGCCCACGCCGAAGACGCCGTAGTGCAGCGCCAGGCGGGGGATGACGCGGGGCAAGCGGGCGGTCGGTGCGGGGGGCGGTGTGTTTGGGGCGGTAGCGGTGTTTGAGGTGTTTGCAGCGATTGCGGCGTTTGGGGAGTTCGCAGCGCTTGGCGCGGCCGGCGCGGTCGGCGCCGCCGCTGGCGCCGGCCGGTTCAGGCCCGGCCAAGCCATGGCGGACAGCGCTAATGTCAGCGCGCCCAGTATCAGCCAAGTGCCGTCGGCCCCCACCTTCCAGGCCATCAAACCCAGGCAAGCCAGCCCCGTCAGCGCGATACCGGCGCCTACCCCGGCGTAGGTCAGCGCCGCCGTGGCGGGTTCGCGCGGGTCTCCTTGGGGTACGACGCGGCTGGAGGCCACGCAGATGAAGGCGCTGGCGCTGGCGTAACCGGCGGCCAGCCGCAGCGCGCACCAGACCGCCACGTTATGCGTAAGCGGCATGGCCAGGGTCAAAAGCGCCACGGCCAGCAGGCTGATGGCAAGCTGCGCGCGGGCGTGGCGCACCGGCCAGGCCACGGCGGCCAGCGCGCCTAATAGGTAGCCGGCGTAGTTGGCCGATGCCATCCAGCTTCCCTGGGCCAAAGACAACCCGCCTTCCTGCGCCATCAGCGGCCACACCGGCGTAAAGGCGAATCGGCCGATGCCCATGGCGGCGGCCAGCGCCAGCGCCGCCGGCCAAGCCAGGCTGGCCGCGCTGCGGGAATCGAAACTGGAAGGGTAAGCAGGCGTTGACATGCGCCCACTCTACGGCTGTACTTATATCTTGAATAGTGAATTATTAAGAACACAGGTTCTTGAAATGAGAAACTTGGATCTCGACGCCTTGCAGATTTTCAAAGCGGTGGCCGACCAGGGCGGCGTGGCGCGCGCCGCCGCGCACCTGAACCGGGTGCAGTCCAACGTGTCGACGCGCCTGAAGCAGTTGGAGGCCTCGCTGAACGCCCCGCTTTTCAGACGCCAGAATCGTCGGCTGGTGCTGTCAGACCAGGGGCGCGTGCTGCTGTCATACGCTGATCGCCTTTTGCGCCTGTCCGACGAAGCCCAGGCCGCCGTGCGCGATGGCGCGCCGCAAGGCGTGCTGCGCATCGGCACCATGGAAAGCACGGCGGCCGCGCGCTTGCCGCCGATTCTGGCGGCCTATCACGCGGCCTGGCCGCAAGTGGGCATTGAACTTGTCACCGGCACGTCGGGCGCGCTGGCGGCCAAGGTGCGCAACTACGAGATCGAAGCCGCCTTTGTGGCCCAGCCGTTTCCCGACGAGGGCCTGGCGGCCATGGATGCCTTCGATGAAGACCTGGCGTTGATCTCGCCGCTGGCCTGGGGCGACATCGATGGCGCCCGCGACGTGGGCGGCCGCACGGTGATCGCGTTTGCGGCGGGGTGCTCGTATCGGCGCATCCTGGAATCCTGGCTGAACCACGAAGGCGTGGCGCCCGCGCGCGTGATGGAGTTTGCGTCGTATCACGCCATCGTGGCGTGCGTGGCCGCGGGCTCAGGCGTGGCCATCGTGCCGCGTTCGGTGTTGGCGGTGTTGGGGGCGGAGCATTCCGTGCGCGTCAGCGCGCTGCGCGGCCCGTATGGGCAGGCGCGCACGCAGTTGGTCTGGCGCGCGGATGACGACACGCCTGCGTTGCAGGCGCTGCGTCGGCAGTTGCAGCCTGAAGGCAATTGATCTGGATGTGGGTTGCGCGGCATGTCGCGCGCAACCGGTCCTGCCATTGATCAGAAGCGGTAGCCCACGCCCAGCGTCGCCACCCACGGGTCGATGCGCGCGGTGCCGATGTGCTGGCCGTCCAGCTTCACCTTCGACTTGATGTCGATGTAGCGGATGTCCGCGTTCATGAACCAGCGTTCATTGATCTTGAAGTCCGCGCCCAGTTGCGCGGCCACGCCCCAGGAATCTCCCAACTTCAAGTCCGATCCCTTCAGCGCGCCTTCGGCCTGGGTGTCGAAGAAGTGCGTGTAGTTGATGCCGACGCCGATGTAGGGCTGGATCATGCTGTCCGGCAAGATATGCCATTGCAGGCTCAGCGTAGGGGGCAATTGCTTGCTGGACCCGATCTTGCCCAGGCCGCTGCCGCTGACGTCATGCTGGAATGGCCAGGCGCCCAGCAGTTCGATGCCAATGTTGCGCGTCACCATGTAGCCCAGCGTGAAGCTGGGGCGCACGTTGTTGTTGACGTCCAGCTTGACGCTGCCATCCAGTACGGTGCCGTTGTTGGACGAGGGGCGAACCTGCGTGACGCCCACCCGGAACAGCACGTCGCCCGCTTCATGCGCGTGCGCCGGGGCGGCAAGCCCGCCGGCGGCGATCAGTCCGGCGATGGCGGTGGCGCGGATACGCCCGTTCAGCGAAAACATTTTTCTTCTCCGATCTTTCCATGAGGGTGAGGCCACAGGTTCTCAGACCTGGCGCCCGTCCCGATTGACGTGTATCAACCCGTGAAAAGATGCGGACCACGCCGTGGCGGCGCGGCAACAGAAGCTTTGCGACGCACCGTAGGATGGGTGTAGCGCGAGAGATTCAAAAAAAAAACGCCAACGTAGATCGCGCGAAACCCATCAAGCAACGCCGAGTTCTTCTGAAGAGCAGCCACATAGCAACCACTGAATGATGGGTTGCGCGCGTTAAACGGCAGCGTTCTTCTATCGTTTCACCCGCGCTTCACCCATCCTACGTTCAGCGCCTGGGCGCTGCCCAGATTGACGCGTGAAAAGATGCGGGCCGT